>NZ_JBFREI010000007.1:0-428439 GCF_052114225.1 Chitinophaga sp. RAB17
ACGTCTTTAAAGAAGTGTGGAGAATGCGGATCGTGCTCGGTATCGCTGAATTCATGGTGCATGCGGTGCATAACGCCATAAGCTCTTGGAATCAGGTATGATGAACCCTGGAAAAACCAGGTACTGAAATAAAAGAAACGTTCCCAGAATTTACTGGTAGTATACATCTGGTGAGATGCATACCTATGTAAATAGAAAGTGTGAAAGAACAATGAAAAGAACCAATGCACACAAAAGAATATCAGAATAGCTGTCATTTCTATACGTTGATATGTGATGAAAAATTGTTAGGGGAGAATTGATGTCTCCTGCTTTACGCAACAAAAATAAATCTTCCCTATCTCCTTTTCGTTCACAAATGTGAAGAAATCAACCTCCGTTCATAATTTCTCTTCTTAAGCGGCTTAAGCTCTGTGGAGCAATGCCCAGGTAGGAAGCAATGTAGTAGTGGGAGAACTTATTTAACAAATAAGGCGTTTCTTTTAACAATTGGAGGTAGCGCTCTTTGGCGGATTTTGTAAATAGGTTGAAAGCGCGCTGATACGTATAGCTAAACCCGTTGTCGGTAAATATTTTTACGATGTCGTGCATTTTGGCGGATGCAGCCATCATAATTTCAAAGTCTTTGTACTGCAGCTCTACCGCGTCCAGGTCCTTGATCACTTCTACTGTAAGTGCGGAAGGTGTTTGGTTAATGAAGCTATGATGGTCTATGATAATGGAATTTTCGAAGGTGGCATCTTCGTCATTGAAATTGAATGTCCAGGTATATTCCTGTCCCTGATCGTTGACAAAAAAGGATCTGGCGGAGCCTGAAATAACAAAATACATCGCTTCACATACATTGCCTCCTTTAAATATCACCTCGTTTGCTTTATATTTTTTCTCTGTCAGAAAGCTGGATAGATATTCGGCATCTTCATCACTCACTGTGGTGAACTTAGAAATAAAGTCAACAATCATTTTCATTGGCCAAAGATAGATGTAAGGGTGGTAAAATAGCCACTAACTTACACATTTTAGGCATTTGGAGCTAAAAAATATAACATAGTCCGACTAACACGGCTCCGTATTAAATGAAATGCCAGGGAATAGTCCCTGGCATTTGGCCGATGATTTATTTTTCCAGCTGGGCGAGCGAAGCCCAGTTACCTGAGTCATCTTTGAATAATGCTTCCAGTCCATAGAACTCCTGTTTAGGCGCTTTAATAAATTCAACACCTTTGGCTTTTAATTCCTCATAGGTAGCGTAGATATCTTCGCAGGTAAAAACACCAAATCCAAAGGTACCGTTTCTCACCAGGTCTTTCACTACTTCGATGGTTTCTTTGGGGAATTGTTTGCTTTCCACGATGGGGGTTAACACAATTTCGAAACCCGGTTGCTCAGGCGGCGAAACGGTTAACCAGCGGGTATCTTTTCCCATAGGAACATCCGTGATAACTTTAAATCCCAGCTTGTTAACGTAGAAATCGTAGGCGCTGTCCTGGTTAATAACATGTATACCTACATGCGTTAATTTAGTGATCATGGCTTGTATGTTTTAATTACTTGAACAAAGAAAATGTATCCAGTGAGATTCCATTTCTCCGAAATTGCTATTATTGTAACCAACCGTTTTTATCAGCAATACAGGCGGGTATAAAGTTTAATGGCGATGTCAATATTTGCGTTTTTATTTTTTGTTGCTGTGCTAAATAGGCAGAAGGCGTAATGCCCATCATACGTTTAAACAAGCTGCTAAAGGAGCCCAGGCTTTCAAATCCGACGGCATAACAAACATCTGACACGGGCATATTGGCTTTCAGTAATTCTTTTGCTTTTTCTATTCTTACAGATACGAGGTACTGATGTGGTGTTTTCCGGTAAATAGTTTTGAACAGCCTGATGAAATGAAATTTAGAGAAGTACGCTTCATCTGCAATATTTTCCAGGTCAATAGGTGCTGCGTAGTGCGCATCAATGAAAAGTTTTGCCTGCACCAACCTTCTGTATAAATATATTTTAGGGTACTGCTCTTCCATCATTTTCATTTTTTATTTTGCTGTAGCTGTCTTGTAAAATTAGGCTAACAAACGTAATAGTAAGCGGTGTGAATGGGCCTAATACAGGGCAAATCAGGACATTTAAGCGGCTTTTGGGGCAATGTCGTAAACAGCCCGTTTATTGTCTCATATCCCCCTTTTGATTCCTGGAAGAACGAATACCTTTGTGAGGTGATGATGATTGATGCGTGTGATAACATCTACCAGGTTCCGTCATTTTTACCGGTAATATCAAGTCTTTCACCGGTAAAACGATGATGCTGACCGGAAAGTTTTTTGATTAGTGTGAGTCATCTATATCTTTGAAGAAAGATTGCCACTTTTCACCACAACGATCTGAAAGTCCCGGTAGAAAGAAAGTCTATGTAAGTCGTCATCCAACTAGAAATCTATTTACGTTTCCAAACAAGTACTATGCATACGTCCAAAAAAGCCGCTATTAGCTTTATTTTCGTCACGCTGCTAATTGACATTATGGGGTGGGGGTTGATTATTCCCGTAATGGCAGATTTGATTGCCCAGTTAAAACATATCCCGGTTAACCAGGCCAGCACCTATGGTGCATTGTTATTATCCGTTTTTGCGATTGCGCAGTTTTGTTTTGCGCCAGTAATCGGCAACCTGAGTGATAAATATGGACGTCGTCCTGTTTTATTATTGTCTTTATTCGGCTTTGGGGTGGATTATATCATCCTGGCGCTGGCTCCGGCCTATGGTTGGTTATTTGTAGGACGGGTGATTGCCGGTATTACAGGTGCCAGTTTTACCACTGCTACCGCCTACATTGCGGATGTGAGTACAGATGAGACATCCAGGGCCAAGAATTTTGGGTTGATTGGTGCTGCTTTCGGTCTTGGTTTTGTGCTGGGACCTGCACTGGGAGGCTTGCTCGCCCACTGGGGTATTCGGGCTCCTTTTTATGCTGCCGCGGCACTCTGCCTGTTGAATTGTTTGTACGGCTACTTTTTCTTACCTGAGTCGCTCAGTAAAGAAAACAGACGTCCATTTGAATGGAGAAGGGCTAATCCACTTGGTTCGCTGAAATTTTTAACCCAACATAAAGAAATAGGCGGGCTGGCATTGAGCTTTTTCCTGATTTACCTGGGCGCCCAGGCGGTGCAGGGCAACTGGAACTTCTTTACGATCTATCGTTTCAACTGGAGCGAGACAATGGTAGGTATTTCCCTGGCCGTAGTAGGCGTGCTAGTAGGTGCTGTGCAGGCCGGGTTAACGAGGGTCGTTAATCCTAAAATCGGTAACGAAAAAAGTATCTACCTGGGATTATCACTTTATACACTGGGGCTGGTCCTGTTTGCCTTTGCCACACAGGGCTGGATGATGTTTGCTTTCCTGATCCCTTACTGCCTGGGAGGTATCTGCGGACCCTCACTGCAATCAGTCATATCAGGCCATGTACCACCTAATCAACAAGGGGAATTGCAGGGAGCACTTACCAGTTTAATGAGTCTTACTGCCATTATAGGCCCGTTGATGATGAATGGTACGTTTGCTTATTTCACTTCCGCTAAAGCGCCATTCTATTTCCCTGGCATACATTTCTTAATTGGTGCCGTGTGCATGTTGCTCAGCATCATTATTACGTATAAGGTGCTGAACCGGGAAAAAATAACCCGCCCGGAATTGTTGAGCGTAATTAAAGGGAGCGAAGAATTAAAAGGTACACCAATGCACTAAGGATTGGTGGATTCATTATAAACAAGCGGCCTTCCAATCGAAAGATTGGAGGGCCGCTTGTTATGTTTTATTGCTAACCATTAGAGGGAATGCAAAACTCTCAGCACTGCCGGGAGACATTAGTGCATCAGGAACACTCATCATTATAGTCAGTATTACCCTTTCATTATGTAGCATCCGGTTATGCTATGCTTAGCACCCGCTTAGTACCTATAGAAGCAGTGCAGCAGAGGTGGACTTGATGCGGGGATGAGTTCCGGGTGTATAACTCCGATGAAATTCTATCAGAAGACGGATGGAGGTTAGCACTGGCCATAGCAGGACCGCTTCAGTACCTGACTGTAGCTGTGGGAAGAGATGTACTATTAAAAGAAAGCTGGTATAAGGGGTTTATTCATCAAAATATCTCCAGGGACAGGATCGCTTTATTCCAGTTGAATGATAGCTGGATATGCGTATGTATAGGTAAGTTTGGGAAGCAATGTCGTCCGCTTTGGATAAGTACGTTTTTTAGCATATTTGGGTACCTGTGGGGCTGCCACCGCAATGATATCGGCGGCCATGTATTGTCTGCTGTTGGATGGGCCATCTTTGTACAAGCCTCTTACCTGGAAAACTACTACCAGTGAACCTTCTCCAGGTACATCCAGTGAAACATTTGTTTCCTGGAAAGTGGTATCGGGGGCTATCAAGAGTGTAGCCGTTTCGCTACCTACTACCTGACGTGATGTAAAATCAATACGCGTGGCGATCACTTTTACTTCCAGGGCAGCCATACCTTTATACCCAGCGATGGTTTGTGCGGGAATATTTAATATTCCGTTACTCAGAAGCCGGGGAGCCACCGGAAAAAAACGATCTATTCCGGTATGCTGATTGAAGCGGAAGCCTGTCAGGGCGGCATGATGATCGCCGGCAGTAATGAGCAGCCTGTTCAGCCGATTGATGTGCCCGCCATCGCAATGGATATCCAGGTGGGGGTAGAACGCCTTACGGATAAAAGCGCCTTTCCTGCTGGCGATGCCAAAGCGCCGGGATGCGCGGCGGGTAGCAGCCGTTTGCTGCACGCTTTGAGGCATGGAGCGCAGGAAGTATTGGCCATTGCGCTTATACCCAATGAGAGGACCGAGTTTTCCCGTAAAGGGAAGGATAGACATTTGCTTTGCCATAAGAGATTATTTTGATTACTATAAATATAAGATAATCCGGGGAACGTGTTTTCGGGGCAGATGGAAGATTCGCTAAAGGGAGTGTATTGAGCATTAGATAATATTCAAAGGGAGTGTATTAAGGATTTGAGAATGGCAAATGGGAGTGTATGGGCATTTAGTGAATATTGAAAAACGATATTCCCAACTTTTCAACCTGATCAGCAATTCATCGGACCAGGTTTTAGACGGTTGGTAGGTATAGGATTTGACAACTTTTGTGTATTTTAATGCTGACGAAGAATTGATATAAATATTTAAAACAGGGCAGTTTATGGGTACAGTAGCCATCCCTTTTGCGGTTGACATTAAAAAGGTGCAGCAGGTTTTTGGGTCAAAAGACCGGGAGCTGCTGGATAAAATTAAAACAGCTAAATTATATAAGCATTATTCCCGTGATGATAGTACCCCTGCTGAATATCGGTATGATTTTGACCAGCTCCTGGAAGACATTATATTTAGATATATTCCACCTGGTGAAAGGAAAGTATCCACCGGTTTTTTAGGAATGTTTAAATCGCCTCCGGATACCGGATTGAATAAAAAAATGGGTTATGCTTATGGCTATGTTCTGCTGGTGATTTGTGATTATTTAGGCACCCACTTAATGCCTCAGTGTGATGGATTTTATTATGGACGGGATTGGGATTCGGCCTGTGAAATACTGAATGAAAATGGGTTGACCATTAACCTCAGTAAGATTTTTGAGGCGCAGCCCATTTTCGATATTCCTATTTCAATAGATGATTTTCCTGCCATCAGCAGCTTGTCAAAGGAAGAAATTGCTCATATTTACGCGGTGTCCAAAACGATTGAAATAGATGAAGCCGCCGCAGATATGAATAGAAATGATTTTGATGAAGTGCAGGTGATGTTAAAGGATATCCGGAATAGTATCAGTACTTGCTATGATGCGCAGCTTGATTTTATATCTTTTGCGCACTAGGACATCCTACTACAAAAATGACGCTTACTTCGCCGAACCCCGTTCCACGCTTTTAATATCTTCTTCCCTGTTCTTTTTAAAATCAAAATGATTAAAAGCAGGTGTGCTGGGTACTTGAATCGTATAGCTGTCCAGTAATGATATCTCCACGATAATGTCGCTGGTGATCAGGTCTACGATATGTCCGCCTGCATCTTTCTGGTTGGATAGATAATGAAAATGATAACCGGAGATGTTGGTATTGTCCATGTACACAGGTAAACGATATCCAATGAGATCGCCGCTGCTTTCTTTGTATTCGAAGAAATGTTGGCGGTCCAGCATACCCGCCAGCTGTGGGTAGGGTTGTTTGTTTACCGGTGGGAAAGCCCGTGTTTTGATATACTGAAATGTACCTTTTATATGGATGGCATACATGCCATTTGCATTGGGCATAAGACTGTCCAGGTAGTGGTAGAAGTCGGCCTTGCTCATATTTTTTCGTACGTGCAGCACCGTATTAGCTTCAAAGTAATTGACCATGCAGAAAGGAACCAGGTCCTGCGAATGGGGCATTTCAAAAGTTTTGCCGCTGGACTGTGTCTGGTAGAACTTTCCGTTTAGTACCATGATTTCCCCATCCAGCTTATCCGGTGCGCCCAGGCCAAAATCTCCTTTTGTTTTTAAAGAGTCAATGGAGTAGAAGCCATCGTATAAACCACCCATTAATCCGCTGGCTACGCCTGCTGTAAAAAGGTGGTGATGATCAGGATGAAAAGTAGTATCCTGTTTGTTGACAGCTGCGGTTGCAAATGCTGGCAATACCAGTAAAAGAACCATTATTTTGTAATAAATTCCTTTTGTATGTTGCATAAGTAATGTCGGAAGAAGTGTAAGAAAACAGGCCATAGCGGCCTGAAACAAGGTACTAAGTTATATGATTATAAATTACCATAAAAATAAACGTTCGTTATTTCTACAGGAATTTCGTTAATTAAAGGATGATTTCAACAAAATCTATAGAAACCTATGCTTGAAAATATTTCATCGGGGCAACCGGCCGCCCCGCGAAAATTACATATCCGTATTATTACCAATCTCACCTTTTGGGTGCTGATCGCCATTATTGCCGGCATATTGCTGGGCAGCCTGGCGCCCGCCACTGCCGTGAAAATGGAAATTATCGGCAAAACCTTCATCGATATCATCAAGCTGTTTATAGCACCGATCATATTTCTGACCATTGTTTTAGGAATCAGCGGCATGGACGACCTGAAAAAGGTGGGGCGAATAGGGGTGAAGTCGCTCGTTTATTTTGAAGTGGTATCCACTATTTCCCTGGCAGCAGGAGTGCTGATGGCGCTATTGATTCAGCCGGGAAGAATTGATAAGTCCAGGTTGCAGGTCCAGAACGCGTCTAAATATACTTCCGGGGCAACAGAAAGTTTTGATTGGTTGAACTTCTTCCTGAATAACCTCACGCTACAGGTGCTGCTGGCAGCCATTGTTATTGGTATTCTGTTGAATTATTCCCGGCACCGTCAAAAAGCGGTTGCAGGGCTGAGTAAATTATCCAAACTGGTTTTCAAAGCATTGAAATATGTGATGTACCTGGCGCCATTGGGTGCTTTTGGTGGCATGGCCTATACCATCGGTAAATTTGGTTTGCATACGCTGGTGCCGCTAGCCAAGTTAATGGGAACTGTTTATCTCACCATGGCCATTTTTGTTTTCCTGGTGCTGGGAAGTATTTTGAGGTATTATAAGATGAGCATCTGGAAGTTCCTCAAATATATCCGGGAAGAACTGTTGCTGGTATTGGGTACTTCCTCTTCAGAGTCTGCATTGCCTTCTATTATGCTGAAGCTCGAGAAAATGGGCTGCAGTAAATCGGTGGTGGGACTGGTAGTACCTACCGGGTATTCCTTTAACCTGGATGGCACTTCTATCTATTTGTCGATGTCGGTTATTTTTATTGCGCAGCTATATGATGTACACCTGAGTATCGGGGAAATGCTCAGCATTATAGGGATACTGATGGTTACTTCCAAAGGGGCAGCGGGCGTAACGGGCAGTGGGTTTATTGTGCTGGCATCTACCTTAACGGCCATACATAAAATTCCGGTGGAAGGATTAGCCTTTTTATTGGGAGTAGACAAATTTATGAGTGAAGCCCGGGCGATCACCAATATTATAGGCAACGGGGTAGCGACGATTGTCATTGCCAAAAGTGAAAAGGAATTTCATCCGGAAGCAGCCACCGCACCCGAGTATGCGGATGCCGCTTAGTGGATAGGTTATAAAATATTTTTTAATTTCAGGACATGGGGGATCGTCCAGTTCAGTTTGCAACAGGCACTTATGTAGGTAAAAAGGTGAAGGAGCGTATGTTTGGGCATATTCACACCAGCGAAACTTCTTTCGCTGCCGATATGTCATCGGAGTGGCACTATCATGTTAATCCGCATTTCTCACATATCATTACCGGCGGCAGCAAAGAAGTCAGAAAGGACGGGGCGGACCGGCAGTTTGCCGGCACCGGATTGTACTATCACCCGGGTGTGCCTCATCAGAATGTTGATTACCTCCCCGGGACCCGCATCTTCAATATTGAACCGGGGGAAGCGTTTTTTAAAACCTATGGATTGTCGCATCCTCCCGCCTCCCTGATGTTTGATCATAACACCCAACTGAATACCAGCGGTATTATGAAGATGATGAAAGAACATTACCTGAACGATACGGACTCGGAAATTGCTATTGCGCAGTTGTGTATTGAGCTGCTACATCCCTACAAAGATGATTTTCGCTGCTTCCCGGAGTGGACAGAAAAGATAAAAACCATTATGTACGATCATTGGAATGTGCCGCTGTCGCTGCCCTTTCTGGCGGAACAGCTGGGACTTCATCCGGTTAGCATTTCCCGGTATTTTTCCAGATATTTTGGCTGTTCTGCGGGGGAATATCTCCGGAAGATAAAAATAGAAAAAGCCATTTCCCTGATCAGAACAAATGATCATTCCCTCACCAGCATTGCCTATGAATGCGGTTTTACGGACCAGGCGCATTTCACTAAAACCTTCCAGCGAATCACCGGATTATTGCCCCGTCAATACAGGAATATCTGACCGGACAGGTTAATTGCATACAATTTCAGGGGAGCAGTGACAGCTACCTTTGCAGGATAATCATTAGATGTATGCAAAGGGAATCTGTTGTTAAAAGAAGAAGTATCGTAACAATGCTGCTGATAGTGGGAATGTTGTTTGCCGGTCATCTGCAGGCGCAGCAAAACAACCCGCAACTCCGGCAGCTTTTTGACAGCTATTATGAAGCAAGAATGGAGCTCTTTCCGCTGGAGGCCACTGCAGCCGGCTACCATCAGTACGACAATAAACTGGCCATTGAAGGAGGTGCGCCCAATATCGCAGCTATCGCTACATTTTACAGGAAATATTTGGGAGAATTGAAAAAATATGACCGGACAGCATTGACGGAAGCAGACCGGATTTCTTATGATATACTGGTCTATACAATTAATATGGGCCTGGAATCTTTAGCCTTGCACCTGGAATACATGCCGATGAATCAGTTTGTATCTACTCCGCTGGAACTGGCAGCGTTAGGGGCAGGTAGTGGCGATCAGCCATTTAAAACAGTGGCCGATTATGAGCGCTGGTCAGAAAGAATGCTGGCCTTCATGGAATGGACAGATACCTGCATCGCCAATTTCAACAAAGGTATTTATGCAGGAATGGTACTGCCCAGGGCACTGGTCATAAAAATGATTCCTTCCCTGGAAGCGCTGGCGGAAAAAGATACTGCGAAAAATATATTTTATAAACCTTTATCGCAGTTCCCGGCCTCTTTTAGTGCCGCCGAAAAGCAACGGCTCACCACTTTGTATCACCAGGTGATTGCCACCAATATGTGTCCGGCTTATGCGAAGCTGGCTACTTACCTGAAAGACATCTATCTGCCCGCAGCGCAAACCCATGCCGGGTTAAATGCCATCCCCGGCGGGAACAGGATTTATCAGTACTGGGTGCGTTTCTTTACCACCTCACCGGAACTTATGCCGGAACAAATTTATGCCACGGGGCTGGCAGAAGTGGCCCGGATCAGAAAAGAGATGGAGCTGGTGCAGCAGCAGGAGGGGTTTAAAGGCACCTTACCCGCTTTTTTTTCGTATCTGAAAACAAATCCCCGCCTGATGCCTTTTAAAACGCCGGAAGAGGTGCTGCAGGCTTACCAGGATATCTACAACAGGGTACAACCTCATTTAAAAGAGTTATTCGGACAGCAGCCTGCCACACCTATGAACATACGCAGGGTGGAGGCCTATCGGGAGGCCGCATCAGGAGGTCCTTTCTACATAAAAGGTAACCTCGATGAAGGCCGGCCTGCTATCTTGTATGTGCCGGTACCCGATGCCCGCAAAATCAATGTTACCTTTTATGGAATGGAAGCCACTTTTCTGCATGAAGCCATACCCGGGCATCATTTCCAGATAGCTATCCAGCAGGAAAATAAGGAGATCCCCGCATTTCGCCGGCAACCAACTTTCAGCGCCTATTTCGAAGGCTGGGCTTTATATGTGGAGTCGTTAGGAGAACAGCTGGGATGTTATAAAGATCCGTATCAGAAAATGGGAGCGTTGAATAACGAAATTCACCGGGCCATCCGATTGGTATTGGATGTAGCCATTCATACCGGCAAAATGACCCGCGAAGAAGCGATAGCTTATATGATGGCCAATGAATCTGTCAGTAAAAGCATTGCTACCGCTGAAGTAGAACGATACATGGCCATGCCGGGCCAGGCGCTGTCTTATAAGATCGGTGAAATGAAGTTAAAAGCGCTGAAGACGAAATTAGCTTTACAGCTGGGAGATAAATTCAGCCTGATTAAATTTCATGATGCATTGCTGAAATACGGAGACATGCCCTTGCAGGTGCTGGAGGATTATATGAATGCCAATGGGAATTACGAATTATGAATTACGAATTACGAATTTGTGAGTAGATATAAGCGAATGTTGATCTTCGCGTTTACTATCTCCGCTAAATTCGTAATTCGTAATTCGTAATTCGTAATTCGTAATTCGTAATTCGTAATTCGTAATTCTCAATTCCTCACTCATACCCATTCTTCAGCAGCAGCACTGCTCCGGGTTTGGCTGTTAGTTCCAGGAAGCCATCGCCGATATTCTTAATTTCGAATCCCTTATTGCTGGCGGCAAAATAGGTTTTGAACGGTAGCTTCAACCGCGTATGTCCGCCTTTCTCCGCCACAATTTTTACTTCCGTTACTTGTCCATCTTTCTTTGCGCTCAGCAGAAATGCACCTTCTGCGCGCAGGTTTTCAAACGATACATCGCTCCAGGAAGCAGGAATAGCGGGCATGATGGCGATGAAGCCGGCATAACTCTGTAACAGCATTTCCTGTAATCCCGCAGCAAAAGCAAAGTTGCCTTCGAGCGTAAACGGCCGGTACTGAAATTTGGATAAGCCTGTTTTGGTTTGATCTCCATTCAGGTGAAAGCTGTTGATAGAACAAAAAGCCCTGGCAAAGATCTGTAAGTCTTTGGCGGCGCCTTCTCCATCTTTGGCCCTGGCTTTCAGGTTGGCCATCCAGGAGTAGGAATAACCGCACCAGTAATCCGGGCCTATGCTATCAGTAAGATGAATAGAGTTTTTGATGATAGCTTGTGCCTGGGCGCCATCTTCCCAACGGATGAGGCCCAACGGATGAATCGCCATCATATGGGAGAAGTGGCGGTGCGACTGATTATACGCCATTGTAGGCGCAAACATCAGTTCCTGGTTAGCCGTGAGTGCGAAATCATCAAATTCCGCCAGTATCTTATTCCAGTGGGCTGCTTCACTGGTCAGTTTTAATTCGGTAGCCAGTTCTGCGGCTTTGCTGAAAGTAAATTTCATTAGCGCCAGGTCATAGTTGGTGTTTTGTGGAAACCAGGCTTCCAGGCTGTTATCATTTATTTCAGGACTGGAGCTGATTTTCAGTTGCCGGTGTCCATCTGCATTTTTTATAGTAATGCTTTCGAGGAAGGTGGCAGCGCCTTTCAGCCAGGGATATGCTTTCTCTTTCAGAAACTGCTGATCCATGCTGTAACGCCATTGCAGGTAGTAATGCTGTGCGAGCCACGACGATACTGTAGGAGAGAGGGAATATTGTATCCAGCCACCCATTTCCGTACCATCGAGGGTGGTAACACCGGGGACGGCAATACCGGCGGCGCCGAAATAAGTTTTCGTATAGCGTTGGTAGTTAGCTTTATTCTTTTCGAGGTGATTTAAATATCCCATGGCTTCTTCGAGATGATTGGCACTATAGGAAGGCCAGTAACTCAGTTGGGTATTCAGATCGTGGTGATAATCTCCTTTCCAGGGGGCGATGCGGCCGTTGTCGGCAGTCCATACGGCCTGCAGGGAAATAGGCGGGGCATCTTTGCGGGCAGCCGCGCCAAACTTATATTGTTCCAGGTACCACTGTTTTTCCAGCAGGGTATCGGGTACATGGATGGCGGACTTGCTCCAGAACCGTTGCCACCAGCTGCTATGTGTGGTCAGCTGCCTGTTGAAGTCGGAAGTACCTGCGGCGGCAGTTACTTTGTCTGCCTTCACATTTACCGGTTGACCCGGATATTGTGAGGAAATACTCCATACGCCTTCTATTGTGGTGGCATTTATTTTCTTCCAGCGTACATTGATATCGTACGTAAATCCATTCCAGCCAGCCTGGTGATAGGTGATGCTGTTGCCGGTTTTTACAATGCTGCCCTGTTGATAGCCCAGCCTGGATAAGTCATCACCACCTACGGGATCGCCGCTATTGGTAACAGCTCCCTGGTATTGAGGGGCTAACAGTTGCGGTACTACGTCAGCGTTCACATTTTCGAAGCGGAACCACCCCAGCGGCTTATCCGCTGCTACAAAGGTTTTTAGCCGGGTACCATTGGCCCAGCGCACTTCACACAGGGCATTGGAAAGCGTAAGATGTACTGATTGTACGGCTCCCCAGCTTTTGGTATCAAACTCGAGAGCGCCTCCGGGAATTTTGGAAGGAGCTGGTTCCCGGTCATAAGGAGCATCAAAATATTGTTGTACCGGTGTATAATCTTTTTTGTTTACCTGGCCTATGACCCACTGATAGCTGAATTCTTTACGATGCAATCCTTTCATGGGCCGCAGGTCCCACAGATCGGCCCTGTCGAGCGAAAACCGCAGGTGGTCGCCTTTCTGCCAGATCAGGGCTCCCAGCACCCCATTGCCTAATGGTACGGCTTCATCCCAGCGGGGGGCCAGCTTATCAAATTGCATATCATGGGGAGACGATTGACTGTAAGAGGTCATTGTGGCGACGCACAATGCCAGGGACATCATTAACTTGTTCATCTGTTCTGTTTAATAGGACTACTATATAAGTCCAATTTAACAGGAATAATTAATATTTTTCGGAAAATAAAGGAACCGTGGAATATAGTGCTACCTAAATGTGGTTAATATCATCCATTACTAAATGTTGTTTGGGAAATAGATTATTTTATCTTTGGATGTTTTTCCCTTACCTATAGATTTTGTATGAACTATTTAGTAGCTGCCTGTTATTTAATTCCTGGCCTAATCATCATTATTGTGACCGACATACTGGGAGCCATCGCCTCCAGAAAGTATCACTTTAATTACAGTTACCTGAGTGTTGTATCCATAGCCATGTATATTATCATTGGCTTCCTGGCCTCGAGGCAGGCAGGTTTGGTAACAGCTGTTTTGGTGAATTGTCTGTTGGGACTCTTTGATAGTACGGTGGGACTCTATATATCGATTAAGTTGAAGGCAAATACAGTATTGAGTCCGGAAAGACTTGCCAGATTGTTGAATCCCAATACCGCTTTGATAATGATATTATTTGCTTTTTTATTAACGATTGCCGGCCATCTGCTCACCTTTCTTTAATCCAGTACAAACCTGTATCCAACCCCCTTGATGGTGAGGATCTGGAGGCTTTCATCATCTTTCAAACAGGTACGCAGGCGGGTAATATATACATCGAGGTTACGACTATTAAAAAAGGAATCATGGCCCCAAAGCAGGTCGAGTATACTTTTTCTGTCGATGATACCGTCACGTTTTTCATATAATAGCCGGAGCAATTCACTTTCCCGGTAAGAGAGTTTCTTTTCTTCGCCGCCACTGATCAGCACCTGCCGCTTTGTATAAAACAGGAACTTGCCTATTTTGATTTGATCCGCTGGAGGAGTGTTGGTTTTAGGTGTTTTGCGTAGTACATTTTCGATACGCACAATCAGTTCTTCCATACTGAAAGGCTTGCGGATATAATCATTGCCGCCCATTGTAAAGCCTTTTACGAGATCAGCAGTCTGTGTTTTGGCGGTGAGGAACAGGATCGGTACTTCAGGATTGATGGCACGAATTTCTGCAGCGACTTCAAATCCATCCTTGTTGGGCAGCATTACATCTAATACGCACACAGTAGGGTTTACCTGTTTGAACAGCGACAGCACGTTATCACCGTCACTTTCCATGATTACTTCAAACCCTCTGCGCTGCAGACTTGTCTTCACAATTTTACCCAGCGACAATTCATCTTCAACGTATAAAATTCTAATGCTCATCTCATATTTTTTTAAACTTTACAATCCGGCGGTTTTTATCGTAGTAAACTACCGGGGCTTCTGCAAAAGGAAGTTTCACGGAGAACGTACTGCCTTTACCTAATTCACTGTCTACCTCAATAAAGCCCATATGACGTTGTACAATATGCGATACATAGCTTAGTCCAAGTCCATACCCTTTTATATTATGGCGGTTACCATTGGGTATCCGGAAGAATTTTTCGAAGATTTTAGTTTTGTATTCCTGCGCAATACCTATACCGTTGTCGACTACACGAATTTCAAGATATTGTTTATGATCAATGATATGAACAAGGATATTCGGACTTTTGGTGCTGTACTTTAAAGCATTGTCCAGTAAATTATATAATACACTTGTGAGGTGTAATTTGTCGGCCGTAATAATGAAATTGTTACCGGTTGTTTGCAGGGCCGTAACGGTCAGCTGTCTTTCGAATTGCAGCTTCATAGAAGCCATTACTCCTCTGGCCAGTGCCCGGACATCAAACTGTTCTTTGTTCAGGGCAATCTCCCTGTTCTCAAACATCGATAATTTCAACACTTTATCTACCAGCAAACCCAGTCGTTGTATTTCCTGCGCGGAGATATCCAGGTATTCGTTGGTGGTTTCCCGGTCATCCAGCGCATCAAAACTCCTTAATGCCTCAATAGCTACGCTTACGGTGGCAATGGGCGTTTTCAGCTCATGCGTCATATTACTGATGAAATCATTCTTGAGTTGGGCCAGCTTTTGTTGCTGTTTCAGATTTCTATATAAAAGTAAAAAAGAAAAAATGGTGACGCCCAGCAGGAGTACCGAAACCAGTATAGGTTGACTGATACGTCTTAGCAGGTACCAGGTATTGTTTTGAAATAATACCTGGTAGCTCAGCGGCCGGGTAAAGCCAATAGTGACCACATTATCTTCGAAGTCATCGGGGAAGGTCCGGAAATATCTGCCGGTATCCACGGGGATGACTTTAATAGCAAAATCAGTGTTGATCTTTTCCCGCTCCAGTGCGGCGTGGTATCGGTCAGTAATTTCTTTTACGGTAATAGAATCACGCAGGGAATCCACTCCTGCCAGGAAATCATATACCCTTACTGTCTGAGCCGGCCTGGTGACCGCATATTGTACATTGAAGGAATCTCTCTCAGGGAAAGGAGGCTCTTTTAGTGCCACCATCATGGTAGCGGGCATAGCAGGCATGGCCACACCTCCAATGGCATGCACACCAGGAATGGGACACGTATCAGACAAGGGAGACAAGGGAGACGAGGCAGACACTGTGGATAAAGTATTCATAGCGATTCTTGGCATGGTGGAGTCGCGGTATCTCTCCGTCAGCACATTCGAAAAGCGCATCACGCCTTGTCGGTCCTGTATGCGCAGACTTATATTGGAGTCCAGTTTCAGCTTGGCTGCCTGCAATCGAAAAATCGTTTCCCTGAAAAGAATATTGGTACGACTGGTAAACAACTTTTCCTCTTCGCGATAATTCTTGCTTAGCCAGTAAGCCTGGAAAGCACTAATCAGCAGGATTGTTAACGCAATCAAAAAAGCAGTAACCGGTATGGAAAGTTTGTAGCGCATGTGTTGATAGTAATAGCAATACTAAGACAAATGTATCGTTTACTTTCCTCCCGCAGTAAGAACATTAACCTAAATTAACATTAAGTAAAGGCATGTTAACCTCCGTTGCAGCAGGAAGGGAATAGCTTTATTCCTTAAATGGTAATGGTATGAAAAAAGTAATTTTAACATTTTCTATGGGATTACTGCTGCTTGCTGCACATGCGCAGCAAAAACAAGGCAGGGTATTGTATGAACGCACCATACAAATGGACATGCATATAGAGGGACTGGTGCCCGCAAACGATGGACCGGCATTACCCCAGTCACATAAGGATAAGCTGGAAGTATTGTTTGGCAATGACCAGTCACTGCGCCGAACAATGGACGAAGAAATGCCCGAGGAGTTCAGCGAACGCGCAGGGGCCATGCATGCCACCATGATGGTAGGGGACGCTGCTGATGTTACCTATAACAATTTCGCTACAGGGCAGGTGATCGCTCAACGGGAATTCGGTGCAAAGAATTATATCGTGACAGACAGCGTCCACAAATTAAACTGGAAGCTCACGGGCAAAACGTCCACCATTCTCAACTATCCCTGCCAGGAAGCTGTAGCACAGCTCATCGGTAAACGCGCCGTTATCCGTATGGAAAACGATCAGCTGAAAACAGAAGAAGTGCCTGATACTTCCAGCATCGTTGCCTGGTTTACATTGGCCATTCCGGTACCTGCCGGCCCGGAGTACCAGGGACAACTACCTGGTCTGATCCTGGGCATCAACATCAACGATGGCCGCACCATTTATACCGCTACAGAGGTATCTGAGAAAACAGATGTAGCGGTCATTAAAGCACCCTCCAAAGGAAAGAAAGTGACCGTTGCGGAGTTTAATAAAGAACGGGATAAGATGATCGCAGAAATGCAAAGGAACGGAGGAGGAGTGCGGGTAATGAGCACCAGGCAGTAAAAGTATTCACTACATAAAAAGGCTCCGGAAAAATATTTTTCCGGAGCCTTTTTTATTTGTCTGCTTAACGTATCATCCTGATGGTGCGTAGTCCGCTGCCCCTGGAAAGACCGTTTTTACTCAGACTATAAGTGAAGCTTAACTGGAAAAAACGTTGCAGATTTTTCGTGCGGCTGTCTTCAATATAATTCTGATTGGTGCTGCGGTTAATACCTACGTTTTGATTCAGCAGATCAAAAGCACTGAATTTGAGTTCTCCCCTGTTGAAGCGCAGGAATTGACGGCTGAAAGACGCATTCCACAAAGGTACATTGGTATTATAACCATTTGCCCGGCGGCTGTTAATAGTATAAGTAAAGTTGGTAGAAAAATAAAAATCAGCAGGTAACTGCCAGTTGATTTCTCCTTCATACTGCTGCGAAAAGTAGCCGGTGTTCAGCGTTGGTTGCAGCGAGTAATCAGTTTTGTAATAATTGAATCCACCGCTAAAGGATACATCTATTTTACCGGAAGGGTTCAGGTCAAAGCGTACATTGGGGCCCAGCGAAAATGTGCGGATATTATTAGGAGCGGCATTGATAAATTGTTTTGTTTTGCTGTAACCTACGTTGCTGCTGAAGTTGACGCTGCCTGGTACTAAGCGCAGCGGTAAACTCAGGCTGATGGTACCGGTGATGTTATACACGCCGTTTACATTTACCGGACGGGTGTGCTTGATACCTAAACTATCCACTACATCATAGTCTACGATCTTATGTTGCGTTTCCTGCAGATTGAAAAAAGCGAACAGGTTTTTATTCCTGAAAGGATCTACCGCCATGAAACTCAGCTGTGCGAGATGTGAAAACTCCTGTTTCAGATAGGGGTTACCTTCCCGGATATTGAGTGGGTCCGTGATATCAGGAACGGGTTGCAATTGCGACATGGTAGGCTGATTGGTAATGGCCGTATAGTTGATACTGAGGTTACGGTAACGGGTGAAATTATATTGAAACCGTAGCGATGGTAACAGGTTGTTGAACGTTTTGCGGGCAAGGGAATCTTTAGTGCCTGCCATGATCCTGCCTTCCAGGGCTGCCTGCTGCCAGTTGAGCCCCGCCGCTAAACTGAATTTTTGCTGTTTGGTACGTATCCGGAATCCTGCATTCGTATAGCCGTAGGTGTTTTCGAAATCATTGGTAAGGTCAGTGTTCAGGTGATCGAACTGGCCGGTACCGTGATTATAATCATAGGTGATTTTATTCGCCGTGCTCCGGGTATTGCTTCTACCCAGGCTGAATTCAAGCAGCGACCTTTTAAATAACGGTTCCGTATATACGGCACGCACATTATAACTCTTCATGTCGCCTTTGATGGTATTGTGCTGATAGATGGAATCAAATTCCGGTTTACGATTATAAAAGTGATTCACGGACAGCAGGCTACCATTGCTTTCTGTATTGTTGAAGCTGGTTTGCAGTCCGAGTGAAAAGGTTCTCCCTTTGCGTTGAAACCTTTTCCGGTATAATAGGTCACTGCTAACATTGCTGCCTTTTCCGGAAGATTGGTTGTTACTGAAGCCTTCATTCGCCAGCTGTTGATCTTCGGTCAGTGTTTTATAGTTGCTTTGACTGCTGCTGCGATTTTCCTGGTAGCCGGCAGCAGCCGTTATTTTAAGCGATTGGGAAGAATCTATCTGGATATCGGCACTCACATTGGCCCGATGCGTATTGTTCACGTTATTGCTGTTGGTATGTTGCTGGTAAAAGTAGGAGGAGTCGGGCAGGAAGTACTGTCGCTGTACATCACTTTCCTGTTGAGGGTTATAGTGGTTGTAGAAGTAGTTGCTGGTAAAATCGATCTTTTTGCCAATGATGTTATTGTAGTTTAATCCGCCGCCGCCCACAGTTTTAATGCCGCTGCCGTTACTGCCGCCCATCACAGCAGAAACAGGATCTTCTGCATTGACCGTGAAGCTGGCATTGCCACTTTGTTGCATACGGTTTAGTTCTCCGTTAAAACTCATCATGTCCATAAAAGAGAAGCCTTCTGCATTGGTGTTGTTTGCCATGCCTATGGCAGACAGTTGCCGGGCGCCTTTAAAAGAGTTGAGATTGAATTTTCCATCATAGCGGTCGTTGGTACCACCACCGGCCATAGCTTTTCCAAACCAGCCTTTCTTTTTGTCCTGCTTTAGTTTCAGGTTGATGGTCTTTTCACTGTTGCCATCGTCAAAACCGGTTAGCTGTGCGGCATCACTCAGCTTGTCATATACCTGCACTTTGTCTACGGCGTCTGCAGGCAGATTTTTGGTAGCAATCTTTGGGTCGGTACCAAAAAACTCTTTGCCATCCACCAGGATGCGTTTTACTTTCTGTCCCTGTGCTTTTACAGTCCCATCTTTATTCACCTGTATCCCCGGCATTTTTTTGAGGAGTTGCTCCACGTTTGCATTAGGGATAGTTTTAAAAGAGCCGGCATTATACTGTACCGTATCGCCAATCAGTGTAACAGGCGGAGATTCGGCATTCACCACTACTTCATCCAATGTTCTGTTCAGGTCATGCAGGATGATGGTGGGAAGATGAATGTCTGATTCGCTGGCACTAATGGTAACAGCGCGGCTCACGGGATGATATTTTACATGCGTCACCAGCAAGCGGTATTCCCCGGCGGCGATGCCCGTCAGCTCAAAGTCCCCTTTGTTGTTGGTCATGGTGAAGGTCACCAGGGAGGAATCCTTTTTTTTCAACAACGTAATCGTGGCGGATGCCACGGGTTGTTGAGCTATGGTGTCCATGAGGGTTCCTTTGATGGACCCTGTTTTTTGTGCTTGTGCAACAAATGCAAAACAGCAGGCAATCAGCAGTAAGTAATTTTGTTTCATAGTCAGCGTTTACTTCGTAAGTGATAACGAAAGTAGCTGCACTGCTGCCAAAAGGAGGTTAACGAGGGTTGCTTTAATGTTAAGGAAGGTTAAAGAAAAAGGGCAGTGCCGGGATTTATCCGCACTGCCCTTTATTATATTGTAAGATAGGACTCCACTACTTATCCAGTATGCCTTTGGAGAGGCGCTCCCTGTTATGATCGGCAGGCGCCACTTTTTCAGCTCTTTTTTCTGAAATGAAATCAGCATCATGTGCTACGCGGCCTTTTCCTTCCGGAATAAATACGCCTCCGCCATTGCTGTCGTCGATGTTAATAATACCAATCTTAAAGTTCCTGAGACCATTCGCTTCTTTCGTGGCCGTCATAATAATGGCTGCGATGGCTGAGTGGCTACCTGATACGGATTTTACTTTACCATATACCGTAAAATTATTACCACTGCCGGAAATGGCGGTAGTGATACTGGTATCTGAATCCGTGAGGAAATGTTCCCCAATCAGTTTTATACTGAAATCCTTGTTGTTTTGCCCCGATAAACGCACTACACCATCGTGGAATCTGTAGCCACGGGGTTCATCCACGTCCAGGTTGCTGGTATCAAGAATATAAGGCTGGATATCGTAGGTGCCTTCTACATTAGGCGGAGTTACCCCTTCATTGATATTAAACCCTAATACTTTCAACGTGTCGAGATACTTTTTAGGAATGATATCTTCAATTCTTTTGTTCAGTATATCTTGATCAGTCGGGGCTTTGGTTGCGTCGTCCTTGCCACAGGAGTAAAGAAGTGTGGAGAGCGCAATCGAAAAAAGTAATGTATATTTCATGTTTTAAAGATGATGGTTTCCGAAATGAATAATAGGTGTGTTAACTTGTCACAAAATTATTAAAACCTTAACTTGGGGAAATACCCGGAAACTGGTATTTTCATTTCACGGGAAGTGGGTAGCTGCCCGTAGGAGCCATATTTTCAGCACCTTTTGAATGTTTAAACCCAGACAACATGACCATACCGTTTGTTGAAATCATTGAATCTGTGCCCCCCGATCCGGACCTGCTGATGTGGAAGTTTCCAGATGAGGACAAAGAAATAAAAAATGGCGCAGTGCTAACAGTAAGGGAAAGTCAATCGGTGCTTTTCCTGAATGAAGGCCGCGTGGCAGATGTTTTTACTGCAGGGAAATATACACTGGACACGGCGAATATTCCCATACTCACCCGTCTGAAAGGTTGGAAATATGGCTTTCAGAGTCCATATAAGGCAGATATTTATTTTTTCAATACGCATCAGTTTGTCAACCTTAAATGGGGAACACCCGCGCCGGTACTGATGCGCGACAGCAGCTTCGGACAGGTGCGTATACGTGCTTTTGGTGCTTATAACATTCGTATTGTAGACGTAGTCAAATTTTTCCGGGAGTATGCCGGCACTTTCCCGCAGCTCGGTATCCGGGAGCTGGAATGGCAGCTGCGAGATTTCATCGCTCCTAAATTTGCTGAAGCGTTGGCCCGCGCTAATATCTCTGTGGTAGATGTGGCGGGCAACCTTACTGCATTGAATGAAAAAATACAACCACTCATTCAGCCTTATTTTTCTGATTTTGGTCTGGAAGTAACCCGCTTCACTATCAGCAATGCTACGTTACCGGAAGAGGTACTCAGGCATTTCGATAAAGTGAGTGGCATGAATATGGTTACGGATATGAATAAGTTCACACAGTTTAGCCTGGCAAATGCGATGGATAAAGATAACAACGCCATCGGAAATGCAGCACAGCAGGCCATGGCGATGGGCATCCTCCTGAACCAGGTGCAGTCAGTGCCTCCGCCTGCGGAACCTGGCCCGCCACCGGAAGATGTAACTACCCGGCTCGGGAAACTAAAGCATCTTTTTGAAGCAGGCCTGATTAACCAGGCAGAATACACCGCTAAAAAAGAAGCATTGCTGAAATTATTATAACACATCATCCATGAGTGAAGAAGAAAAAAAACGGACATTGACCTATCTGGAAAAACTGAAGCAAACAGCCTTACAGCAAAAAAATTATGGTGGGGAAGTAAAGAAGGAAGATGCCAGTATAGATGCGCGTGATTGCCCTAATTGTGGTGCAGGCAGAGCATTTCGGCACGGCCTTACTTCCTGTGCCTATTGTGGTTTTGTATTCATGGAGGTAAAACTCACCGATGGTATTCACATCAAAAAAGAGAATAATTCTTAGTTCATGTTTGGTTTTTTTGAGAAGAAATATGATAACCCGGCACTGATGGCCCGTGTGAATGAAACACAGACAAGATGGTTTGCTTTTCTTGATAAGCTGGAAACACGGATAGCAGAAATGTGTAACGCAGCGATACCAGAGTTGAAGGCCGTTTTTGAGCAAGACACCGATCCGTATAAAAGAGCACATGGTCATATGCTGTTAGGCTTGCAGGGACAGCTATCGCAGATGCGTAATAAAGTTAACCAGGTGAGAGAGGAACAAATCGTTGGCACCATTGATGCAGGCGAGGCGGCTATTCCGTCTATCACCTCCAATGCCGGTCGTCAATACCACGACCTGTTACATACCTTCAGGATGGCCTGTCTGAACAGGCATTATATTTTTGAAGAAAAACTACATGCCGCTTTCCTCCGGTTAAAGGAAGCAGCAGGGGAGCAGGATCTGGAAGCAGCGTACCAGGAGCAGCTGGCCGCCTTTGAAAAGATAAAAGATGAGTTCAATTGTCAGCAATGTGGTGGCAATATCAGCATTCCTAAAATGTTCTTTATTGCAACCTATGTCAGCTGCCCATTTTGTCAAACCCAGAATACTTTTATGCCATCTACCGAAGCGCAGATGGTATTGCATAATGCACGTGGCCTGGCAGAGCAGCGAACCGCTCATCTTCGTAAAGTAGCCGAAGGCCAGCCTAAAAATCCGGAATTACAGCAACAGTATTTACGCGCCATGTTTGATGAGTGGAATAAAATCGTACCGGATATGGCTGCAGAGAATGAAAAATTTTATGAACGTCTGTTGAAAGACATCGCTATTGGTCATTACTAAATATCAACTATATGTCAGAAAATCCATTATTAGCACCCATTCACGGTATTAGCTTAGAAGATTACAGCGCTGCCTGCGCAAAGATGGGAAGTGGCCTGAGTGAGCAGGATGTCGCCAGTGCTTTGGGGGTGGAGTTACCCGTATGGCAGGAAGCCAACCTGCTTTGGCCCGAACGTATGAAACAGGACGAAACCTTTCATATTGTAACCCTGTTTGGTCAATATTTTGGTCAGGCTGATCAGCATCCGAAGTTCAGCAACGTAAAGCCCAATCTTTCTCCCGCAGCCGCAGGGAATACTGAAAAGATTAAAACCGACAAAGATTTTTATGATGAACTGGAAGTAGCACGGCAGGTTGCCTACGACTATGGCTTAGACGGTGCTCAGTGGATCGTGGACCAATATGGCATTTCGCTGGGCGACTTTCAGATTGCCGCCAGTAACTGGAACGAACAACTTCACCGTGAAATAGCGGCAGATTTTGACGGCTACAATAGAAAGCAGGCTGCTTACAGAGCGAAGTATGAAAAACTTTTTTCTGAGGCACAGGGCGGAAATGTAGCGGACGATATCGAGTTCTAAAAAATAGCTTACTTAAAAAGGGGCCGTCTCATCAGTGAGGCGGCCCTTTTTTGCGAAGTACTAGATGATTTTCCTGAATATCAGCGTATCTACCGTACGCCATTGTATGCTGTCCTGGCTCATTTCAAAAGCCATCTTAAATGTGGCAGGAGATAATTTTTCGTAAATAAAATGTTGATAGGCTTTCCTGCCTGCCTGGTTAATATCTGTATTAGTTAGCACCAATCTATCTTTTTGTGTATAGTCACCATGAAATTGCCGGTGTCCCTGGAAGCTATCAAATATAAAAGCAAGCAACGAACCATCTTTTTCTGTACCCCATAAAGAAAGTGCCTTATAACGATTGGGTGGGATATCCTCATGTTCATATTGTAACCAGCTGCTATCAAGCGACATAGTAAAGGTGGCTGTAGCAGCTATTGACCTGCCATTGGAGAAATTGCCTTTTCCTTCCCATTTTCCTGCAAAGTATTGAATTAAGTCTGTTGGTAATCTGGAAGATGATTGCTGTGCGGTGCTATGGAAAGCTATACCCAAACAAAAGAAAAATAGGATTGATACCTGCTTCATTTTAATTTTCAGTTCTAAAGATGATAGCAATGAATGTACTTAATTTATTTTTGAGACATCATCATTGTATAAGAATACTATTTTGCTGCGAACTTTGCGTCCAGTTCCTGGATGGCATTATTAATCACCGCCAGTTTCTCTTTCACCTGCCGGGTATGCGGATAGTACTGCAACAGTTCTTTCAGCAACTGATAGCCTTCTTCCAGTTTGTCCGACTGTAAAGCGCTGGCTGCCCGTTGAAATAACTGCATGGCAGATTCCTGATCGGGATCTTTCTTCGGAAAATATTTATATTCAAAAGTCTCCCAGAACTCATTGTTCCATGGCCAGTTTTGCTGTATCACTGCACTATTCATCCCCTTCAGCACATTAGGAAACTGCTTGCCGTTAAACGCCGGCTCCAGTTGTTTTAACACCTGGCATATGCCGAGATAGATATGAGCTGCAGCATCCGCGAGCATGACCGGTACCGGTTTGCCATTTAACAGCTGTACATAGTCATTCCACTTCTTCCAGAAAACAAACAGCATCCGATCGCCCAGCGCATTGTTGGCAGATAGTTGTCTGTAGCCATTATACAGCCATGTCAGGAATTGCTCAAAGCGGTCTTCATCTTTATACAGATATTTTGCCCAGATACCATTCGAATTTCGGAACAGGTGTTCCAGTACCAGGTAAGGTAGGGTGGCGGCAGATTCCAGGCTGCTGTCGGGTAGTTCGTTGAATACCTTTGCGGGAAGATCGCCGGGTTCTATCGCAAAGATGAGCGCTGCCACCGGCCACTGGGTATAGGGACAAATCCATCCGCTGTATTCCCATTCGTTGAGCGTGGTATAACGTTTTTTGGAATTGATTTCCGGTGCATTAAACTGCATGTATCGCTGGTAGTGCGCTTGTGTAAAAATGCTCACCAGCCTTTGACGGTATTCCAGGTCAATGAATCCGACCTGCTCCAGGTATTTTCTCACCTGGTAAACACCGTCTTTGTCCTGCGATACTAAAATATAGTCGAGACTCAGCGTTACCAGCTCCGGTGTGACCAGTTTACCCTGTTGCATGATGCTGAGCAGCTGTTGCAACAGTCCGTCCGATTTAGGTGTACGCAGCAGCATTTTATACAGCTCCACCACTTCATTCTTTTTGATGGTTCTGTTATTCCATGCTTCGGTAAGTAGTCGCTGGGCTTCCATGTAGGTTTGCATACCATTTCTTTTCAGCATCGTTTGCTGAAAAGCGGGGAGGAAGGCGCCTGTCTGATCGGCTTTGTCTGCGCCTTTCAGCAGCCAGTTCGCTTTGGTAAGAGATACGAAGTAAGGCAGTTCTGCCCGTATCTCCGCATGTTGGTCTGCCAGTTTACCTAACAGCTGTACCCATTCATCGAGCGGTTGTTGCGGATACCAGGCAATGTGCCGGTACAAAGCACGGAGCAGGGAAGGGGCCAGCTGGCTGAAATCTGTTTCCAGCGTTTTTAGTAAACGATAGATACGATCCAGTTCATAAATATCTTTTGCCTGTTCGAGGAGTAAGCCCATACTTTTTTTAAGGTCCGGATCATCACTATAGGCGAAGGTCTGCAACCGGTTACTCACTTGTTGTTTCAGGGTGGGCGGGTACCAGGCACCTTCCATGATGCCGGCAAACAGCTGCAGTAATGATGGTCTGTTTTCGTCTGTGATGGTGATTTCACAAACGGCGGTGGCCAGTTTTATTTTCAGGGCATGATCTGTTTCTGCTACAGCCAGCGTTACGAGCAGGGCTTCTGTTTGTGGCGACTTGCGTCCTGTTTGCAGGATCACATCCAGGAGGGCGCTGCGCAAGCCTGTAAGTGGCTCTGACTGTATGGCCTTTGCCAGTGCCGGTTCCAGCTGTTCCTGTTGTTTCGGGAACTGATGAATCAGCAGTGGCAGCACCGCTTCGCGGACGTAGGGGTTTTTATCCCGGAGTCCACTGATAATCAGATGCGGCAGATCATGTTGTTGTAAAAGTGTCAGCAGCCGGATCTTTAAACCGGCAGATGTTGTTTGTGCAAACAGTTGATTAAAGTCTTCCTGCAGGTGGGGATTGGCTACCAGTCTGCCTGTGACCAGTGTCAGCAGTTCCGGCTGATCAGGCATCCGTTGCAGTGCCGCAAACATATCTGTAAAGAGCGAAGGGTCCACGGTTCTCATGGCCGATAGCAACTGAATGATGGCATTCCGCACATACAAAGATGTTTCGCCGGATAACCTTGCAGTTAGATCGGCCAGTATCGGCGCCGGCAGCAAAGGCATACCAGCAAGGAACTGTATGGCTGATTGCCGGATATGTTCCTGCTCTAATGGGTCCAGGAATAATAAGGCCAGTTCTGCTGCATGTGGAGACGGAAACTGTTGCACCAGGGCCAGTAGAGACTCCCGGCATTCCGGTGGCGCCACAGGAATATACGCGGCGATTTTAGTAATGGTGTCCGTTGTTTTTTCCACACTGTTACGGAGTCCTGTGATACAAATGAATTGAATGTTGGTATCCAGGTCATTCACCAGTGTATCTGTCAGTATTTCGGCAATTTCGGGTATATGTGATACCAGTGTGGCCAGCCGCTCCAGCGCAAGGTATCTCAGGGGGCGCTCCGGATCAAGGCAGGCGATGATAGCCAGGGCATGTATGTATTGAGCACGTTCTGTGATGCGGGTAATATCAATGTTGCAAAGCAGGCTAAGCATGGCGTGCTTCACTTCGATACTGTTTTCTGCCTGGATGGCTTCCGTCAGTTTGTTGACGCCTTCTCCTGTTTCCAGGAACGGGCGTAGTCCGCGAAGTGCCTCCAAACGATCGGTGGTACTACGTTCTGTTGATAAAAGTATATCGAATAAAGCTAGTTCTTCTGCCATATCCATGTTTAATAGAGATGATTAAATTTTTTGTCTCCTTACCAGTACTCACTATTCCTTCACTCAGTCGGCGAAGCCGGGGCCATCATCGTCTGTACTTGCTGCTGCGGGAGTAGCAGTACGGAGTAATGTTTCCATATCCCAGCCACCGTTGCGACAGGCTGTTTTAAGTATTTCCTGAAAATCGCGTTCGGAGGAGTTGCCTGTTATTTGAAGTGTTGCTTTCAACAAATCAAATGCAGGCTCCCAGGTGTTGTTGGCTGCCAGGTAGGCCATATAAGGCAGTACGCCGGCAACGGTGGTCTGGCGCAATAGCCGTTGCCTGAATGCTGCTTCCAGGTCTGCGCCCCATATCATCCGCATCAATTCATCCAGTTGAATAAGCGGAATATACCGGCTTCTTTTTTCCAGTAACATCCACAAACCGTCTTTCAGTTCAGGGGTGGTTGGATTACTTTTCAGCACCAGCAGATAATGTTTGAATTTTGATTCATTGCCTAAATCGGTATGTAGTAACTGATGAAGTATGTACCTGCTCAACTGGTCATCGAGGCCTGCATTAGCGGCCAGGAAACGCAGTATTTCCACATCAGACAGACCTTCCTGGTAGAGGCTGCCGCTGCTGTTGGGGTCAAGTGTTGCCACGAGAATGCGGTTAGCCATTTGCGGGTTGTCGTTATAAAACAGCCAGAGATGCGGGAAGATGCCGCTGAGATCATGTGCTACGCTGACTTTATGCAGCCATTGTTCCCAGTTGATATGTTCACCACCTGATTGTGCAATGGCTTGTTCCTGTACCTGAGTGCAAATGTGCCTGATCTGATCATTGGTTTCATGATCTGCGAGGCGAAGAAAGATCTGCACCGTTGCTGCCGGCAACTTCGGAATGCAGCTGATTTTTTTGGCCAGCAGCGCACGAAGTTGGGTGTTTAGCTCCTGGTGCAATAACACCGGTGCGGCCGCAGCTACTACCGCGGTGTTTTCTGCCGTGAGTGGTATTAACAGAAAGCCACGGATGGCCCATTCCTTAATAGCTGTAGAAGGGGCTTCCAGCGCTTTGGTGTAGAAGGCATTCAGTTCATCACMAAAGGTGACAGCGGTGGTAATAGATTTTAATATGGCTGCTTTACAATCATCCCGTTGTTCTTTTTCATATGCCGAGATGAATTTTTCGAATAAAGGGTAACGTACAGGTACCTGTCTCCCTAAAATATCATATAGCTGCACGGCCAGTGCAGCTTGAATTTCCTGATCCAGCAAACCCAGGAGGGCATTGGTCAAAGACTCATTCCGCTCTGTATAAGGGGCGAGTAGTTGTAACAACTGTCCTGCTGCGGCCATATCTTTTTCGGTTAATAAACAGGCACACAGGTAATCAATATTAGCGGGAGTGAGTGATATGCTGTATTCAAATACATTCAGGGCTGCCTGTCGCACTGCGGAATCAGGATCCAGTTTCAGCGCATGTAAAATAGTATCTGTTACGTTGGTCTCCCGGATACCATTTACGGCCAGCAACTGTATACTCCATTTTCTGAGCAGCGGGCTTTTATCTACGCGGATCAGTTGGCACAGGGCTGCCTCAAAAATAATGGAGCGATCCACACAATAGCGCAGCACCATTTCCTTGATGGTAGCCGGTTCTTCGGGTTGCAGTAATTTTTCTATGCTGCCTGTTGCCAGTCTGTCCTGTAATAATAGGCGGTTAACGAGCACCAGTTTATCTGTTTCATCTACTTTGTCGATGAGCGTTGTATAAAAGGCGATGTCTGCTTCATCAGCATCCACGCGTATCAACAGCCAGGAAAGGATTTGCCGGGAAGTATCCGCATTCGTTTGTTGTGTATAAAAGGAGCGTAATTTTTCCCTGGCGTAGGTATCGGTGATAGAAAATCTGCCCAGCAGTGGGAGGATGATATCCCGTGATTCATCCTGTTGCAGCATGTCGGCCAGTAATTCAATAAAATGGTTTTTGTTGGGGATGGCTTGTATCCCGCCGGCAGCCAGGCGATACAGCATATCCGCTTTCAGCCGGGTATCTGTTTCACCAGCCAGGAGGTTAATCCATTTTTCCATGATGGCAGGGTCCTGCAGATAGTGACCTGCGGAGGCCAGCAAAGAATATTTAGTATCTGTATCAGAAAGCGGTACCATGTCCAGCATCATCAATGATTGCTCTGTGTTGGCCGTTCTTCTTGTTTTAATTTCATCCAGTAAGCTACTCATCAGGAAGTTTTTAGAGTACCAGGTTTCATGCCGGATAAGGCATCCGCCAGCATGTTCTGTTGTTGTTCGTTCAAGGAAAGTTTGATCAGCGCATCCAGTGCTTTCTGCCGCGAGCCGGTGTCTATCATTTCATTTTTCACTACGGCCAGCAGGATGTCGAATTTCTTTTCTATTGCAGGACGCAGGTAGCCGTCGAGGCTCAGTCGCACCAGTTCGCGGTCGTTATCGTATAACAGCACCTCTTCCAGTGCGGGCACAATCTGCGGGTACGACTCGGCCGCATTGGCGAGTATACCGGCGCAGGTAACCCTGAAAGGAGATCCGGGTTCCACCAGTTCTTCACAGAAAGCATCCACCAGTTCCGGGTGCCTGGTGACAGACAAGGCTTTCACCTGGTTAAATAAGATGTCGCGCAGTTCTTCATTGCGTTCCCGCTGAAATAATTGGAGTACGGGCGCCAGTACTTTTTCTATACTTACCTTACCCAGTACGAGCTGCAGTACTTTCTTACGCTGCACGGTGTTGGGGAGGTCTTTAATACTATTCATTAGTAGGGTGCTGATTTGTTCATCACGTCCGGCATAAGGCGCCAGCATATCGGTGAGCAGGTTAAATTCATCGGCGTCATATACACCTGGATTTCCGGAGAAGGCGGTGGCTACTGCCTGCCGGATCTCCGGAATGCGCATCACGGGTTTTAATAATTGCAGCAGCGTTGTCCGTACGCCGGCGGAATGGTCCGATGACAGGAGCCCTGCTAATTTTATCAGTTGTTCGTTGTTGAGTTCCGGTAATTCGTTCTGCAACTTGAGGGCGGCACTGCGTATAGTGGCTTCTCCATCCTGCGTAGCTGACCAGAATAGTTGGAGTATGATTTCCTCTGTCCATGGTTTAATCCTGGAGAGGGCCATCAGTGCTTTTTCGCGGGCATATACATCATTGTCTGTTTGTAAAACAGGGATGATCACCCCTGCATAGCTGACATCCAGCAGGCGGGCATCTGCCAGTCTGGACAAAATACGGAAGCGTATTCCCCTGTCATTTTTTACATCAAGATAAGGTTGTAAGCCGGCCACCATGGTATTGTCCCATACGGGGCATCGTTCTGCCAGTTCAATGGCCTGCTGTTGTAATAACGTAGGTGCGTGTACGTTTTTCAGCAACGCTGCCAGTGCAGTCGCTGCTGATATGGATGGCAGGGAGGTAATGGCTTCCTGTACTGCCAGTCGTTCCGGTTCACTCAGGTTTTCTTCTCCGCTCAGTTCAATGAAAAATCCGGCCAGCCGGGGATCCTGATGTATACTTTCCTGTAACCGGTACAATAAGGAAGTTCTTATCTCCCTGTCTTTTTCCTGTTTGAAAAAATCCAGTAATGCAGCAAATAAAGGGGCTGTATCCGGGAAGCGGGATGTATTTAATCCGGATAGGAACTGTACCAGCCTGTCACGGGTTTCTTTGTCTTTTGTTAGTGGCAGCACTTCCAGTAATGCAGTGGTGACTTCCGGTACATGCAGGTTTTGCGATGCCAGTTGTATGATCTGCGCTTTTATTACCTGCTCGGAATGTGGGCTGCCTAATACTTTACGGATAAGTCCCGGTAAAGCATTATTAGGTTTTTGCGTTGTCTGGTCCATGCTGTAAAATTCAATAAAGAAAAATATAGGTTCCTGTTAAATGCTTTGTATGGCTTCAATTTTATGCAGCGCTATTATGCAGCGTTTGCCACTATCGTCCCTGATTTCTGCAAATTCAGGATAAACGTTAGTGACAATGCCGCTGAGTACCGCCTGCGTTAAAAATATGTTGATGGGAAGTTGCTCTGATTGACTGTTCTCGAGCATGACAATAAACAAATTCGATGCTGACATATGGTTAACGTTTTTTATTTTATTTCGGGCAGCGGTAAATATAAGCAATTCAATGAAACCAGATTACTTTTCCGCCGCAGTTTTTAAGGCCGCCAGCCAGGATGTTAAGGAATTGTCAAGCGCTGTTTGGAAAGTACCTTTTAGTAGCCACACCAGCCAACCTTCCATGCTTTCATCTACAGCTACTTCTGTCGTATTTCCTTTTGCCGTAAATGTCCAGTTATGAATGGCAAATGATCCAAAGGCCGTACCAGACCAGCCTATTTTATGTAAGGAGTCCACTGTGTGTAGCGTAGAATGAATCGTCAGCCCTTTATTTTTCCAATCAAATGTAGTACCTGCCTGTAGTGGACCATTGAGCTTAATGGAAGGGATTTCCTTTTGCCAGGTAGGCCAGCGGTCGATATCACCGAAAACGCTCCATACTTTTTCTATCGGCGCATTAATCACGATAGTGCGGTGTGTAATGACGGGGGCAGCGGTATGGATAGACGTAGAAGGCTTATAAGTACTGAACAGTTCTAAAGCGCCAATGGTAATGCCAGCCAACAGTATCAGGTAAATGAAGTATTTCAGCAGCTTTTTCATGATGAAGTTTTTAGATGTAGTAATGTTTAACACTTCAAAAGTACGATGGAGGATAGGCGGGGCATTGTAAGAAAACGAAACCGGGGTTATGGTTTTTTTGGGAATGGTGCTAGATGTTGTGAGGAAAAAGAGCATACAGCAACTGAACCTGGTGCAAAATTAGAATATTTGTGAGTCAGTCAAATAATTCATCGCCATGTGTAATGCATGTATCCTCTCTGAAACCGCTCAGCGTTCCTTTGCGTGTTGCTGGATTTCCGGGTATATTGGTAATGCTTTTTGAACGGAGGTTAATAACTTTGACGCCTATACTTTTTTTGTCCCCTTCCGCAAAGTAAGTATCATAAATAACATACCTGAAATTATCACTGGTGAAGTAAACATAGTTTAAGTCGATACCTGCATTGGCAACTCCACCACCACGCAGCCAACCGGAATAGGTGAACGCTGACCAGCTGCTTTTTGATTTGCCGGGGAATTCAAATTCCGTTTTATTTTTAGTACCAAACCTGTAAATAAGATACCTGCCTTTTTTGTCTTTGGATAATGTGACCGTTTTCCCATTCTGCGTGTCAAATGAGAAGATCACTTTTTCATTTGGCAAAGTTTGTCCAAAGATGGTGAGGACAAAGATGACCAGGAGGAGAAGTGTACCTGCAGTTATTTTTAATTTCATATAGGACGAAAGTTAACCTGATTTTATGCTTTACCGCAACAATTCCAGTAATACGCCAAAGGTAGGGGATATCGTTTATCCACCGGGCAAGGTAGTTAACAAAAGAATGCAGCAACAGCGTTTTTGGCGGTATAAACTTTTATCTTTGACGCATGTATACACGCCTGCTGAATCATATAGCCCGGTACATTACCCTTGACGAAACCGACCGGCAAATATTTTGTAACGCACTGGAGTTAAAGAAGCTGCGGAAGCATCAATACCTGCTACAGGAAGGGGATATCTGCAAGCGTGATCACTTCGTGATAAAGGGAGGAGTGCGCCAATATGAAGTAGATTCCGAAGGGAGGGAGCGCATTGTTCATTTTGGGTTTGAGGATTGGTGGATTACCGACAGGTATAGTCTGCTCACTCAAACGCCTTCCGTTTATAACATAGAGGCATTGGAAACAACGGAGGTGCTGCAGATAAATGCGGATGCCCTGGAAGCATTGTATAGCAAGATGCCTGTGTTAGAGCGGTATTTTCATAAAGTATTGCAACAAGCTTTTGCGATCGGACAAAAAAGGGTACTGTTGTTACAGAAGTCTGCAGAAGAGCGCTATCACGCGTTCCTGGAGGATTATGGTGCTATTGAGCAGCGACTGTCCCAGCAACATATTGCGGCTTATCTGGGCATTACCCGGGAAACCCTGAGCCGTATCCGAAGCCAGGTCGCCAGGAAAATGTGATATTGTTGGCAATTATTTTTTGATAAATGTCACAGGATAACAGCTGCCTGTTAACCCACCTTTGTATCAAATAAAATGTACAAAGAAATGATGCATCAACTTTTAGCAACGGATAACAGCTGGACTTCCCTGGTATTAAGACTGACTGTAGGTATTGTATTGTTCCCACATGCCGTGCAGAAAATGTTCGGATGGTTTAATGGACCGGGATTATCCGGCGAAATGAAGTTCATGACGGGCGTAGCCGGATTGCCCGCTTACATAGCGGTGCTGGCCATCATCATTGAATGCGCAGGGATGATCATGCTGCTCACAGGTACCGGCACCCGCGTGGCAGCCATTGGTATTTTTGGATTGTTTATCGGTATGATCACCTGCATCCATGGCAAGAACGGTTTTTTTATGAACTGGTTCGGGAAATTACCTGCCGGGCAGGAAGGCTTCGAATATCATTTGCTGGTACTGGGAATTTGTATCGTGCTGTTTATAGCCGGTGGTGGCAGGTATTCGGTAGACAGGTGGTTAACGGTATGATAAATGCTGGTGGAGAGGGAACATTTTGCAGGAATGTATGTTAAATTGCTATTCTCATCTCCACCATTATGACAACCGTATCGCTCCGTAGCGCCGAAGGCAAATGGATTATGGTGACCACCATATTAGCTTCTGCCATGGCTTTTATAGATGGCACCGCATTGAATGTGGTGTTACCTTCACTGCAAAGAAATTTGAAAGCTTCCGGCGCAGACCTCTTCTGGGTCTTAAATGCTTACCTGCTGATGCTGGCTTCCCTGATATTGATAGGAGGTACGCTGGGCGACAGGCTGGGGCGTAAGAAAGTATTCATGATCGGGATCTTTATTTTTATCCTCGGCTCTGCGGCCTGTGGCCTGGCGGGTAGCGCCACCATGCTGATCATTTTCCGGATGATACAGGGCATCGGAGGTGCGCTGATGATACCGGGAAGCCTGTCGCTGATTTCCTCAGGTATCAATGAAAACGAAAGAGGAAAAGCCATTGGCACCTGGTCGGCCATCACTACGCTGGTCACCATGGGCGGACCGGTATTAGGCGGTGCATTGGCAGATGCGGGTTTATGGCGCTACATCTTTTTTATCAACGTACCGATAGGTGTGATGGCATTATTGTTTTTGGGGTGGAAGGTATCTGAAAGTAAAGAGATAGATCCACAAAACGGACTTGATTTTCCGGGAGCTATACTCATTGCCTTTGGGTTAGCCTTGCTCACTTTTGGTTTCCTGCGTATGCCGGCAGAGGGTTTAGGGGATGTAAAAGTATACGGATCTATTATTGCCGGGATCATATTGCTCGTTGCCTTTATAGTGGTAGAGCATAAAAGCAGCCATCCAATGCTGCCTTTGCCTTTGTTCGCCAACCTGACCTTTAGCGGGGCTAACCTGCTAACTTTCTTTCTGTATGCCGGTCTGGGAGTTGGTATGTTGTTCCTGTCGCTGAATATGGTGCAGGTGCAGGGGTACAGCCAGCTGGAGTCGGGGCTTACTTTTCTGCCATTCACGGTGTTGATGATCGGCATTGCCCGTTTTGCAGGGAGCCTGGCAGACCGGCATGGGCCCAGACTATTCCTCATTACAGGCCCTTGCCTGGCAGGTGCCGGTTTATTGCTGCTGTCTTTCGTTGGGGAAACAACCGGCCCTGGCGATTATTGGACCACTTTCTTCCCGGGTATCGTGGTATTGGGGTTGGGGATGTCTTTTACGGTAGCTCCTCTTACTGCTACTGTGATGGGGGCGGTAAGTAATCATTTATCGGTTACGGCATCGGGCATCAATAATGCGATCACCCGTATTGCCGGTGTGTTTGCCAATGCTGTTTTTGGGTCACTGGCGGTATTGTTTTTCTCCACCGCGGTGCAAAAGGATATGAATGCCTTTCCGTTGGAGCAGCAGCAAAAGGAAGCAGTAGTAGCACAGGCAGTAAATCTGGGAAACGCCCAGCCACCGAAGCAGTTGGACACTGCAAAACAGGCGGCTGTTCTTAAAGTGTATCACGCCGGCTTTGTGGAGGCCTATGGGAAAATCATGCGTCTCTCTGCAGCGCTGGGGTTCCTGGGCGGTTTGATGGCGCTGTTGTTTATCAGGTCATCCAAAACGGTTATAAAAGATGCTGCTTAGCTTATTGTTCAGTGCTGGTTGAGTGGGATGGAGCAGGTTATTTATCTGCAAGTAAAGCAATGGCCATTGCGCGGCGATAGAAATCCCCGAACTGCTCCGGTGTATATTTCGCCCACATGGCCTTTAAAACATCCAGCAGGTCTAATGACACCCATTCCCAAAGGGTGGTATCAAAGTTATATTTCAGCATCTGCATTTTTACTTCCTGTCTTAATGTATAGATGAATTCGTCGCTGAGCCCCAATTCTTCCAGTTTACGGGTCAGTAATTGATCTGTTGCTGCCGAATACGGTGTATCCAGAAAAGGTTCGAGTATCCAGCTCCAGATGTTAGTCCGGCGTACGATAGGAATCTGATGTGTATTTGCAAATGCTTTCAGTGTTTTCACAGGAATGGCGGGAGCAAAAATTAATTCATTTCCGATCTGTATAGTGGGGGGCGAAGATGTCAGATCTATACTGCGTATATCTTTCGCGGCAAAAGTAGTTTGTTGATAAGCAATGGAAGGCTGGAAAAGATAATGGTCGACATTGATGGTATCAGCTGTGGGCATCACTTCTCCTAATCGTGTCGCAAATAGTGCCATTTCTTCCCTGGAGGTAGTAAATGGGATGAATCCACTGGTCCAGATATCTTCATTTTCATTGCTGCCGGTTGTTTCCATACATCACAGTATTTTAAAATCTCAGGGCTTTTTTTATCGTTGGCACTTCTGCAAACGTTTCTTTTATCGTTTGAAAGATATCGACTGTCTCATAATCAATCTTAAATTGTTCCACTTTGAAATCTCTTTGCCGGATCAGCTCCATCCATTGGGACGGAATCGCAAAGTCATCCTGTTGGATATAATCTGAGAGAAAGTTGTTGAATATGATTTCTCCGTCTGTATAATAGGCGAATTCGAAAGTGAAAGTGCCCTGATAGGGGCGGATTCTCCTGATACTGGTAGCTACCAGCGGGTGGCAGTTAGCTACATAATCGATCAATTGTGCTCTTAACGCTGCAGGATATACATTTTTCTGCTGGAATGTTTTAATAGAGGGCAGCGGATATTGGGCTAAGTCATTTTCCATTTTTTCTTCGATGAAAAAAGGCACACAGCGATAATTCCAGGTTAAGTACGACATACGTCAATGGTTCAAGTTGTCAGATGGCAGCGCCTTGCGGCATAGATATTGTCCTATATACCGTCAAACGCTAATATATGAATGTAAAAAGACTTTTCGGGACCATTCTGACCATTTTGGGGATAATAGGCCTCATATATGCTGGTTTTGGTTTCATTAAGCACAGCATGCAATGGCGTGAATTGCTCGTAGCTGCTATTATAGGCATTATCTTCTTCGTATCGGGCATTGGCCTGGTAAGGAATACGAAAGACGAAGCATAACCGTTTATTTTGCGTTTAATGGATCACTTTTTCTAAATAATTTCCATTCCCGGAAATTATTATTATCTTTAGCCCGGATAACAATTCTACTTGTTATCTGTACTTTATGTACTGCTGTATCTACGCAGCTTCCCGCCTTTATCCATTCCATAGTTTTTTATGAATGTTATTTTTTACTGTTCAACTTATAAAGTAACCAACATCGAATTGCTATGAAAAAAAAGGGATTTCTTATCGACATGGATGGTGTAATCTACAAGGGAAGTGAACCAATTCCCGGCGCTGTGGAATTTATTAATGGTCTCCGGGATAAAGGGCTTCCTTTTCTGTTTCTGACGAACARCAGCCAAAGAACCAGCAGGGATGTTTGCTACAAGCTTAATAAGATGGGCTTTAAGGTAAATGACGAAGATATCTTTACCTGCGCCATGGCTACCGCCAGGTACCTGGCATCCAAAAAAGAAAACGGAACTGCCTATGTAATCGGCGAAGGTGGCCTGCTCACAGAACTGCACAATGCCGGCTATTCTATTGTAGATGACCAACCTGATTATGTGATTATTGGTGAAGGCAGAACGATCATGCTCGAATCTGTTGATAAAGCCATCAATATGATTATGAAAGGCGCTAAATTAATCGCTACTAACCTGGATCCCAATTGTCCCATAGGTGATGGCAAGTACAGAGCAGGATGCGGCGCACTCGTAGCGATGCTGGAATCTGCCAGCGGTATCAAAGCTTTTAGTGTGGGTAAACCCAGTCCGGTAATGATGCGCATGGCCAGGAAAACACTGGGATTGACTACCGATGAAACCGTGATGATAGGGGATACAATGGGTACTGATATCCTCGGTGCCGGCTCCATGGGCTTCACCACTATCCTGACGCTGTCAGGTGTAACACATGAAAATGACCTCGCACACTTTGGTTATTCTCCCGACTTTATTATTAAATCTATCAAAGACTTACTGAATGAACAACTGTTTATGAAAGTAATGGGAGAATCTTTGCTGATGGACGCAACTTACTAATATAAAATCCACCCGAAAAACGGAAACCTCACGTTTAACGTGGGGTTTTTTGTTGTTCCGGATCTATTATTCCATCAGCTCGACTCCTATCAGTTCCAGATCTTCCAGCTCCACTACCAAATCATAGTCAGGTGCAAGATCTGTAAGAAAGGTGATCATACATTCAATGGGTGTTTTTTGGGAAGTGGCAATGTATATGGCCAATAGCCGGAAGTCTTTTGAGAAATCATCAAAGATGAATGCTTCCTTTTTTCCGGCGCTGTTGGTGGCTGAAGTGATACGTGAAGAAATATCGGGGAGCATGGACGTATAGTGCTGCTCCAAAGACCGAAAATAGTCTGTTTGTGCCACTGTAGGCCCGTTTACATCCGCCTCAATGTTAAGGGTGATCTTTGCGGAAGCAGGCTTGAAATATTTCTCACATCGAAAATAATTGGCAGCTTTATTCAATTTGTTATACACGTAGGTCATGTGACCAAAGTAAGGATGCTGAATGGAAATGTCAGGCTTCTTTTTAAACAAAAAACTAAATAATCCCATAGGTAATTGCAGGCTGGTGATAATAATAAGATACGAATTTTAAATATCTTTCCGCCCAAATTATTACGATGGATCATATCCGCCAATTGTTCGAAAAATGGGAGTTGCCGCAGGAAGACCTGCAGGCATTGATGGACTATGAATGGCGGGATGCTTTTCGGCTAATGCCCTTAGTAGCGTTTGAAGAACTGATAGAATACAGAGACGAGTTTGGGTTACCGGAAACGGTTGCACCGCTGATTGATTGCGGTGGTTCCAATTATGTGGGCATTCATATATCCGGTACTATGAAAAATAAAATTTGTTTCCTCGACCACGAGGAAATGAATGTAACGCCTGTTTTTGAAAATGTGCAGCAGCTGTTGGCGGCCATCACTGCTGCACCGGAATGTTATGATTACCGCGATATACCTGTCGGCTGACCGGGTGATATGAACGCCGCCGGTATTGCTTTAGTTCAGCAGTTCCATGATAGACTGACAAAGCGTGCTTTTATTGAACGGCTTTTCCAGGAAAAGATCTGCCCCGTTTTCCAGTGCAATATCTTTCGCCGCTGCATCCATTCCCGAAATCATAATGATTTTGGTGGCAGGATATTTTTGTTTGAGATAAGTGATGAAATCAAGTCCGAAACCATCTGGCAGCCGGTTGTCGAGTAACACAATGGCCGGTGGCTGTTGTTGAAAATATTCCACAGCATCGGTAATGGTTTGTACATGTTCTATCTCCATTCCCTTCCCATCCAATAAAAGATTGATGAGTAAGCACATCTCTCCTTCGTCTTCAACAATCAGTAGCTTTTGCCTGGTAGTAGTGTCTATGGCGGTATTGGTCATAAAATCAGATTTAACAGTATTGGTTTAATTTGCAGGTATGTTATAAAAAATCATACCAACGTGCGACTGTTTATCTGTTCTTCTTTGCATCAGCTACCGTGTACCAGGGGATATGCAGGTATGTCGTAAGGATTGCTTCGACGGAAGGTTTGTATTCAAACAGGCAGGATTCTCTTCTCCCAAAATATTATTAATAATCCGGGAGAAGAGAAAGTAATAAAAACAAAAGTTTTTTTACCTATGAGCCTTGCGCTTGTGAGCACTGGTTTATACGTCCCAGGATCGCTGACAATTGCTGATAATCTTGATCACTCAACGGCTGCAGCGGACTTCTCAGGTAACCACTTTCAATGCCCAGTATTTTTAATCCTGCCTGAATAGCGGCCGGCAGGCCTTTGCTGACAATGAACTGCAACAGTCCAAACTGCTGATAAAAGATATCCCTTGCAGTATCCAGCCGATGCTGACTGATGGCGTCATACAATTGCTGGTTAAGCGCCGGTATTAAATTAAAGGCTGCGGTACACCAGCCACTGGCGCCCGCTGCAAACGCACCCAGCGCCAGCGGATTGGATCCGTTATAAAAGGCCACTGCTTCTCCCAATTCTTTGCGCAGGATATGCATACGCTGGATATCTCCGCTGCTTTCCTTGATCATGGTCACGTTGGGAATTTGCAACAGCCTTTTAAGCAGTGCTGGCGACATGTCAATACCACCGGTAGCCGGATTGTTGTAAGCCATAATAGGAATAGACAACTGAGCCGCCACTTGATCATAGTGACGGAAAATTTCATCATCCGTCAGCTTCCAGTAACTCATAGGGATGATCATTACCGCGGTGGCGCCGGCTTTTTCCGCGAATCGTGCATGATAAATTGTGCGTTCCGTAGTCAGATTGGATACCCCTGCCAGTACCGGCACGCGACCATTTACCTGCTGCAGTGCAGCTTCTGTGATAGCTTCCTTCTCTTCATCACGGAGATAGGGGAGCACGCCGGTACTGCCCAAAGGCGCGATGCCGTGGGCGCCGGATTGTACCAGGCGCTCTGTCAGCGTTTTAAATAAAGGGAGATCTATTTTTTCTCCGGCATCAAAAGGAGTGATGGGGTAGGCAATGATACCTTTGAATGTTGCGGTGTCGTTCATATTCTTTTTCATTTAGTGAGATGATAATAAAGAGGCAGATGCGTTGACTCATGCGGGATCACGGCCTTCTTCTTCCCGCAATGCCACGCCCAGGTTTTGTAGCTGAGGCGCATTTTCACAGGCAATATATCTTGCCGGCTCATTGTCACTTAAGTTCTGATGACGATGCCATGCCCAGCTGGGAATGTATACGGCATCGCCGGCCTGCCATTCCACTTTTTCGTCTTCCACTTCGGTATATCCTTTTCCTTCCAGAACAAACAACACGGTTTCGTAGGTATGCCGGTGCCTGTTGGTGAGTTGTCCAGGGAGCAGGCCACCAATGGTCATGCTCACGTTTTTGGTGGGGAGGTCTACAAAGAATACCGGGTGTTTACGTTCGGTGGAAAACTGGGTATGGGCGCCTGCCTGTTCTACATTTTTGTGGATCAGCTTTTCCTGCTTTACGTATACGGGGCGGGCAAATGTTTGATGAAAGTCTTTCGAAGAGAAAGCGGTGGGTGTTGCTGCGGTATTTTTTTCCATGGGTAAAAAGTTTTTTAGTGAAAAATGTTTTTCCGTCGATTCGATCTGACCCTACAAAATTTGCCTATTTTTGGATGACCTTAATCATCCAGTTTTCACTTAAATAGATGGTCCAGATGCTTAGACCCTGGAATACGATACTTCCGATTGATGTAGACAAACAGTTGTCGGTGTACCAGCAGATAGCTGATGGTATAATCGCTGAAATCCGTAAGGGACGTTTAAAGCCGGGGACTCCGTTGCCGGGCAGCCGCGTGCTGGCAGCAGATATTGGTGTGAACAGGAAGACAGTCGTGCTGGCCTACGAGGGATTGATAGCAGAAGGTTGGCTGGAAACCGTTGACAAGAAAGGGACCTTTGTATCTCATGAACTCCCACTGCAAAAAAAGCCGGCAACGAGGAAGGGAAATACTTTTGCCTTCAATCATACTACCGGGATGCTGCCGGAGCAGTCCGCCGTCCCTTCCGGCCTGATCACTTTCAATGATGGATTACCGGATGTGCGGCTGGCGCCTATGGATGAACTGGCGAAAGCTTATAAGCGCATCTTCCAGCAAAAAGCGCGCTGGCGTATGTTAGGCTACGGACATCCACAGGGAGAAGAAAGACTACGGGTGGCGCTGGTTAATATGTTATCGTTCAAAAGAGGTATGAATGCAGGCAAGGATAGCATCTGCATAACAAGGGGAAGTCAGATGGCATTGTACCTGACGGCGCATACACTGCTTCAGCCTGGTGATACCGTGGCGATGGAATGTCCCGGCTACCTGCCGGCCTGGCAAACATTTGCCGGAGCAGGTGCCAGTATGGTCAATATGGCTGTCGATGATAAAGGATTAGTGGTAGATGAGCTGGAACAGCTGTGCCGTACAAAGGTGGTGAAAGCCGTGTATGTGACGCCGCATCACCAGTTTCCTACTGCGGTGAGTATGAAAATGGAACGCCGGCTCCGGCTCATTGAATTATCTAACCGTTATGGATTTGCTATTATAGAAGATGATTACGATCATGAGTTTCATTTTGATGCTAAAAGCCTGTTGCCACTGGCCAGCCACCAGGATGCGGCCAATGTAATTTATATCAGCTCTCTGAGTAAACTGGTAGCGCCTGCGGTAAGGATCGGTTATGTAACAGGACCTGCTGCATTTATTGCCGCCCTGGCGCAGCTGCGAGGGCTGGTAGACCGGCAGGGTGATCCAATGATGGAACAGGCTATCGCTGAACTGATGGAAGCCGGCGCGGTGAACCGCCATGCGAAAAGAGCATTTAATATTTACAAGGAAAGAAGGGATCACATGGAAGCACACCTGTTAACCTATCTAGGTAAAAAGATGACGTTCCGGAAACCGGAAGGTGGACTGGCCTTTTGGGTGAAATTTAACCGCACAATTAATACGGAAGAGTTGTCTTTAAAGCTCCTGAAAAAAGGAGTGTCTGTGATGCCTACAGAGCGCTTTTCCTTTTCGGGTAAGCCTTTGAACGCATTACGGCTGGGCTATGCTTCGCTGACTCCGACAGAACTGGAAGAAGGTATCCGCATCATTGCAACGGCGATCCGCTAGGAAACGATGTAGTGGCATTTACATTTAATTTACAGTTGCTAAGTAAAATAGAGATATCTTTCGGAAACATTCCCGGGGATAAAATTAATAACACCCAAAGCAAGTATATACCATAGTAAAAAGGTATATTAGTAAAATTGAACCGACCCAAAGAAAGGAGATTTTGTTACAGGAATACTACATACTATCTCAAAATAACTTAAGGTGCCGCACCTTGATCTGAAAACCTACAAGACATGCGTTATTTGAACCTACATCTTAACAAAACCGGCAGTTTTAGAAAAAAAGTCAGCAATTTCATCTCCGCTATCTGGAATATAGGTACCACGGGTGTAACCGATCCTGAAAGTATAAAAAGGATCCGCTTAACCAACTCCATTGGTAGCTGCGTGGCGTTAATGGTATTTTTGATTGCCCCTGTTTATTTTGTATTTACACACAATAAGGTGATGTTGGCCGCCGCCGGCGTGGATGCGCTGGTTGCCTTATCTGTACTTCCCTTTAACTATTATAAAAAGCATTTAACTGCCAGTCTCGTGATCTACTTCCTGCAATGTTTTGCAGTGCTGGCATTCGGTATCATTTTAGGGGGTGTACTGCAACTACAATTCATGATTGTATTCCTGATCTCTATTCTTTACCTGATGTTTAAGGAAAGACGGTTAAGGATGTTTTGCCTGGTCTCCGCTATTTTAACACTCGGCGTTTTACAATCTATTTATTACTTTAATTCTGTAGAGTTACAACCCATTGGGTTAGGCACCGGTTACATTATTCAGTCGCTGGCCCTGGCAGGTGTATTGTTTCTGATCCTGGTAATCAGCAAGCCCTATGTACACAGTAATGATTACTATCCGGAACTGGAAAGAGCCAACCGTTTCAAAAAGATTTTTATATACCAGGTTTCACACGAACTGAGAAATTCACTGAACCAGGTTTACCTGGCTTCCAACTTACTGAAACAGGAGGCGTTGCTTGATGAAAACCTGAAAAAGAATGAGTACCTGATTGATGTGCTCCGATACTCCGCCATAGAGGCCAAGAATATTGTGAACAATGTACTGAGTATGTCAAGGATTGAATCCGGACTGGTAGAACCTATCGTGCTGGCTACTTTTTATGCTGCACCATTTTTTGAGAAAAGTGTAGCGGTATACCGGCTCATGGCCCGGTCAAGAGGACTGACCCTGAAACTGATGATCGATGCCAACATGCCTGCTGTCATGGTAGGTGATCCTTTGAAGTTAAATGAAGTGATCAATAACCTGTTGGGTAATGCCATTAAGTACGCACATAAAAACAGTATCATCTATTTAAGAATAGGAGTGAGCGGAAAAACGTACTGCATAGAAGTCACCAATAAAGGGGAAACTATTCCAATGGAAAAAATGACCGCCATTTTTGACCCCTTCGTGACCAATAAAAGTAACCGCAACATTGAAGGCACGGGTATCGGGCTTTCACTCGTGAAACGGCTGGTGACGACTATGGGCGGTAAAGTGGCTGCTACCACGCCCATGCCTGAACATATCAAGTTCACAGTGATATTGCCGCTGCAGGCAGGTAAGGTGGAAGATATTCCCGAAGAAGATGATGAAATGGATGTTTTCGATTTTTCGTTGAAGATAGTGCTGGCGGAAGACAATGAAATGAATAGTATGCTCCTGTCTAAATTGTTACAGAAACTAGGCTGTAAGGTGGTGACCACCACTAATGGACAGGAAGCATTGGAAGCCATTGAAAAGTATGCACCGGATTTAGTTATCCTGGATAGCGAAATGCCGGTATTAGACGGAGAACAAACACTGCTCAAATTAAAATCCCAGTCCCATACCAGCCACATACCTGTAATAATCGCCACAGCAGACGCTTTTGCAGAGAATCAGGGTCGCTTTACCGAAGCCGGTGCAGCTGCAATTCTGTCCAAACCCATTGAGCCCAAAGAATTGGCAAAAGTGCTGAACCAACATTTTAAACGCCACTGTGACGATTTATTACTACAACAGTAAGAGGGGCTGACGCTTCTTATACGGCTTTCGCTATCGGATCAGGTAACTGTGTTTCGAGCCAGATCGAGGCTGGGCGCTTGTACCGTTTGGTATACACCTGCCACAACCAACTCGCCTGCACACATTTGTCGATGCCTTTCAAATGCTTATTCAGCCTGGCTGTTTTATCCGCATCCGCCGCACTGGCTTTGCTTAGCTGCCCGTTGATTTTGTCTATTAAATCCAGCAATTCAATTAATATATCCTGCACAATTTTGGCGGCGCTGCCAATCACTTCGTTGAAAGTATACGCCGGATGATTCAGGGCAACGGCCATTAAAAGATTGGCGTCAGTACTATTGTCGATGACCTCTTTTTCAAACGAAAAAAGATCATTCGACAAACAGCCAAATGCTGCTGTTAAGAAATTGACCCTCCGCAAATAGTCGTCAATACCCGCTGCTGCACACCATTCTTTGCTCAGGAAGTTGCCTTCCGCATATTCAATAAGCAGTACAATGTGATGCATGCCGGAAGTATGGCAGCGCAGGTCAATGTACTCCTCCACTGTAGGAATGTGCCCAAGCGCATCTGAATTACCATCTCTGTGTGTTACATCAATATGATAACAATACAATTGCATGAACTCCTCAAACCAAACGGCGGGAGACGTTTCTTTCATGAATTGAAGAATTTCCACATTGGCTTTTTCTACCGGCGTGGCATCAGCCGGCAGCAATAAGTGATGATCTACGCTGGCCATTCTCTTCATTAAATTCCTCGCCTCCAATTGTTCGGTTGCTTTCAGATGACCGAAAAGATCCCGCCCAACTACGTCATTTAAGTAGTAGTCGATTGCATTGTTTTCCACCATCGCCAGCATGCGGTCGAACTGCGCATCCGGATACAGGTACAGTTCACAGGTGATGTAATGTTTGGCATTATCGCACCAGATACCATGCTCTTCACAGTATTGCTGTGCAATCCGGATAATCTCCCCGCTTTGAGGATGTGGATACAACTGCTTACAATATTCATCTAACCGGAAATTGCCAAAGTTGAGGAAATCAGCAATTGAAAAAACAGTTCCCTCCAGTAGTTGGTGGGAATACTGTTGCTGAATCTGCGCCATTCTAAGGGCAGTCAGGGACATTGTTTCATTCATAAATGTTGTTTTTTTTAATGTGTGTAAAAATAGAAGTCCATTCTATTTGCGTATAGCCGAACAGTTAGCCGCAGCCTGGGTAAGCATTGATGTAAGTAGACAGTAGGTGGCAGACGAAATAGGAAATAGACCGAAATAGACATAGGAACCATATCGGCTTTTTTACTATTGTTTAATGGTTATAGTAACCTTGCTGTAGTTGATAGGTAAATGTGATTACAATATAGCTAAAATGGACAAACCAATTGACGGGAAAAATAACGGTAAGGGCGAATACTAAAGCGGAATACAGCCGATTGTCACAAAATACACTGCGGCTTTAAAGCAGTGAAGGTAGCCCTTTACAGACTAAGGAAAAGATTATCAGGTGAAACGGTGCAATGAGGAAAGCGCCGGAGCAAACCGCTTTTTTATTGACGTAGATCAAAGATTAACAAAAAAGAGATCCGGCAATTTTGTGACATGAATCAAAATAATATGAACCATGCTGACCATACAGCAATAATACAGCAGGCAAAGGTGCTTTCCATTATGCAGATAGCGGCACATGCCTGGCACCTGAAAAATACGCCGGTTACTCATCCGCTGATTCCAGCATAAACAACTGCTGCACCGTTGTATGGAGAATCTTTGCAATTTTTAAAGCCAGTAACGTAGAGGGAACAAACCTGCCAGGTTCAATGGCGTTAATGGTTTGCCTGGATACCTTCGCTTTTTCAGCCAGGGCTCCCTTTGTCATGTTTTGTTTGGCCCGCTCTACTTTAAGGGTGTTTTTCATGAAGACTTACTACAAGCAGTAGCGAAAAGTTTGGTGTAGCAAATAATAAAGTGCTCTCATTTCATTAAAAGTAAAGTAAACTTCAGAAGAAAAGACAAATGTAATTAGCACTTTATGGAATTTGTTCCAGCATTTTCCGGGCAATCGCCTCTACCGGTATGTGCTGATTTACGGCCACCGCCACAAACGCTTTCGTAGCTGTATCATAGAGTACAATGGCGCGATAGGTTTCTGTGCCGCCACTGTGCCCGATCCAGCTATCCGTTGTATTATTGATCTCCCTAAAATCAAATAGCATGATCCCTTTACCATAATAAGTCCCTTTGTCGTACATGGGATACAAATCACGGAGACGGTCGTACGTTAATGAGAGTGTACCAAGCTTGCCGGTGAGTAAGGCATACAACAGCACTACCATATCTTTTGCGTTAGCAACAATGTTGCCGGCACCCAGCGGAATGGAATAGTCGGTGGCCACGATATGACCGTTTTCATGCGCCAGCGCCAGGTTCGCCGGTAACTCCTGCGGCGATAGTGCCCGGAGGGAATTGAGTTGTAAAGGTAACGCCATTCTTTCCTGTACTATATCCGCATAGGTTTTCCCTTCAATTTTTTCTGCGATCATAGCCAGTAACAGGTAGCCGGTATTGCTGTATGACCAATACTGACCGGGTGAAAACAAATTCTTTTTGGAGATGGCGAGGTCAATTAATTCCTGCGGTGCGTAATAACGGTGGCTGAAATGAAAAGTACTATCTGCATTAAAACTATATATACCACTGGTATGTTCCAGTAGTGCATCTATCGTTATCTTATCTGCATCGGGTATCTGCGGAAACCATTGGGATAGCCGGCTGTTACCGTCCAGTTTCTTTTCCTGGATCAATGCGGTAATGATGGTAGCCGTTATCAGTTTACCTGCACTCGCCCAGTAAAACACCGTATGTGCGTCTACTTTATGTTGATCAGGTAGCGAGATAAAGCCTGTATCTATTTGCCAGAGCCCTTTGCCGGGCACCAGCATCGCCGCTGTGATGCCAGGCATGCCGGTACGTGTAAACATCTCCCGCATCTTTTTATGCAAACTGTCATTGAGTGCACCGGAAAGAGGTAGGTGAATATCATATTGACTGGCATGCGGCAAGATATCCTCCTGTAGCGGTGCATGTTTAGCGCCGCCCTTGTAGCGTGCCTGTGCGGCTGCGTTTGGCAGGTTATAGCCGGTAAGCAATAGGATTAATATTATCAGGCAATAGTTTTTCATGGACTACATCTCCGCTTTAAATGTCACTTTAATAATTACCGGGTTACCTTTCCTGTTTTTGGCATCCTGGAAGTAGCTGGCGAGGGCAGGAGGATACACTGGTTTTTTATCAGCCGTGGCCTCTTTTTGCTGGAATAATACCAGGGAAGAATAGGAGGTATAAAAAGAAGTACTGTCTGTTGCCAGAAAATTATGATTAGCAAAATCTACGCCTCCCACCCGACTATCTGTTATAAAAAGAAAATGCGTGCGTTCATCCGCGGTGATTTTATCGAGGGCGATTAAATGCTTTGTTGCCAGGTTGTAAACATACCCGTCATTGCGGCCGGAATAGCTGCATGGACGGAAAAACAGGTTGTTGCCCATTTTAAAGATGCCATCCAGGTTATAATAAAAGGTTTTATTCTTTTCCACGCAGGCAATCCGCTTGCCGTTCAAAGAGGAGTCCGTAGGAAAATCGCGCGGCAGCGTGTTTGACATCGGGAACACAAATCGATATACCGGGTAGAAGGTGTGGGCACTGAGGTAATATACATTGAAATCATAAGGACGAACAAAGTAAGCAGCAGTATCATCGGTTGGATAAAAGGTACTGTGGTTGCTGTACAACATATCCCTGTTTTCGATGGGCGCGTATTTGAAATTATAGGGAAGATGTTTTTGCGATATTCCCTGCTCATCCATGATCGCTACCTGGTAGGCAATAGAATCTTTGTTCCTTCTATCGGCGCCATAAGAATGTCCGGCTGTTTTCCCTTTGGCGATGTTCAGCATGTCGTAGCCATAGCTGTACGTGTTTATTTTCTTAATGAATTTTCCATCGGTATCAAAACAAAAGGCCTCTTTGCCGTCAGGTAACCGGATCAGCTGATTGAATTTATCATAGGAAAAGGAATTCATGTAATAGTTGTTGCCACTGTTTACGGCACGTGCTTTTATTTTTGCATGGTACTTGCCTGCTTTGTCAAAAATCAGGACGGCATTGGTGGATCTATCCAGGATAATATAATATTCCGGCGTTACTACCAATTGTTCAATACTTCCGAAAACACTTTCAGGTGTGGATTCCAGCACAGTGAAGGAAACGTTTTCTATCAGCTGTGACGCGCTACCTCCCATAGCGGTAGTTGGATCAATACGAAGGGTAGTTATTTCCTGGGCATAGGTGACGGCAGCAAAAAAGAAGGTGATCACGAATAAAAATGAACGGCGCATAGCGAAAGGGAAAATTTGTCGCTTTAAGATATGCAATTAAATGCTGGGTTTATTCATGATAAGCTGAAACGGCTGGCTATTCCGGGTGAATGCCGATATGATTTTCTTTTTTATCAATATTTTTTTCGCAACTCTCTCTTTTTCCGCTGTGAATGTGGACTTTATCTTTATATTTCAAGTACAGAGCAAGTCATATACCCGGTCAGCACGCCATGACGGGTAGCTCAATGCCACGTATTTTTCATGAATAATATTAGCTGTATGTCAAGGGGAGTGCATCTGCTCAGTGATGAGGAACTGATATCTCTGATGGCGGAAGATAATGAAGCAGCATTTACCGCTTTATATCACCGTTATTGGGAGATGTTGCTGGGCATGGCTTTTAACCGTTTAAAAGATCTGCCGGCGGCGGAAGATATTGTACATGATGTATTTGCCAGCATCTGGCGTAACAGGAACAAACTGGCAGCGGACTCTTTAAGCCACTACCTCGCTGCTGCCGTAAAATATATGACCATCGCTCATTTCCGGAAGAAGGAGTATGGCCACAAATACCAGGAAACGATCTTAGATCCCGACCTTTGTGATGGCAACATGGAAAACAGGTTGCATTACCGGCATATCCTGCAAATGGTCAATGAAGAAGTAAATAATCTCCCTGAAAAATGTCGCGTGGTATTCCGCTATAGCCGCCAAAACGGGATGAGCTCCAGGGAAATAGCCCAGGTGATGGGTATCAGCCATAAAACGGTAGATAACCAGCTGAATAAAGCCATTACACACCTTCGCCATAAGATGAAGCACCTGATCCATTCCTGCTTCACTTTTCTTTTTTGATTTTTTTTGAAACTGCATAGGTATTTTTTCCTGCCCGGCTCACTTATATAGTATAACGGGCATTATGCAGGATTTACAACAAGCCATAGAAAATTACCTGGCAGGCAAGGCTAGTCAGGAAGAGCAGCAGTTAGTCAACAACTGGTACTATTCCTTTAATGATGAAAGAATAGATATTCCGGCTAATGACCGTGCGCTGCGCGAAAAAATCCGTGACCGCATTCAACAGCGCCTGCAACAAACATTGCAGGAAAGCATGTCGCCTTCCGGACGCGCTACTTCTTTCTACATCAAAAGAATAGCCGCGGCCATCCTGTTACTGATCGGTTTGGCCGGTACCACCTGGCTTTTTCTCTTCTCCCGAAAACATACTACACCAGATAAAATGGTCGCAGGCACTCCTCATCCCGGCGGCATTGTACCTGGCGGCAACAGGGCGGTGCTGATGCTGGCTAACGGTGATAGTATCCTGCTGGACAGCGCGGGCAATGGCATGCTCAGTCAGCAGGGAGGCACCCGCATCATCAAACTGAACAACGGTATGCTGGCCTATAAAGCCACTAATACCCCCGGAGAAGCGGTAGCCTATAATACCATCCGTACACCCCGTGGTGGCCAATACCAGGTGACCCTGCCCGATGGCACCGAAGTATGGCTCAACGCGGCTTCGGCCTTGCGATTTCCTACCGTTTTTACCGGCAGTAGCCGAGAAGTAAGTCTTAATGGCGAAGGATATTTTGAAGTGAAACCATTCATCGATAACAAAGGACAGAAAATACCTTTCATCGTAAAAGTCCTTTCCGGCAAAGACGAGATGAAAGTAAAAGTATTAGGCACCAAATTTAATATCATGGCTTATGAAGATGAAGCCACCGTAAGCACCGCCCTGCTGGAAGGTTCCGTAGCGGCCACCAGTATCCGGGACAGTGTGATGATCAAACCTGGTCAACGCGCCAGCATGGCCCATGGACAAACCACCTTTAAAATGGGTACGGCCGACTTTAAAGAAATATTAGCCTGGAAAAATGGAGAATTCCGCTTCCGCGAAGCAGGCATCAAAGACATTATGCGGCAGTTGTGCCGCTGGTATGATGTAGAAGTGGAATACCGCGAGGCCGCTGATAATGTAAAATTGTCCGGTATCATTCCCAAAACAGAAGACATCTCCCTGCTGCTGGATGCGCTGCAGGCCACCGGGAAAGTACATTTCGAAGTCAACAACCGGAAAATTATCGTACAACCATTATAGGATTGCTTTACCCTTACCACTTAAAATATCAACCACATATGAAAACATAATCTTTTACCTGGCCGCCACATAAAAAAACCGGAAGTGCTTGCAACACTCCCGGCGAAATATCTGGACCGCCAGTTTCACAGCCACGCATTGACTAACTGAAATTTAGCACATCCAAACAATACAAAAATATGGAACCACACTCCATTATCAAAATTCCGCTGTCCGCCAATAGGCGACCCAGACAAATATTCCTGGTTATGAAACTGACTGCAAGTCTTCTTTTATTAACGCTGCTACAGGTAAGTGCCAAAACATTCTCCCAGTCGGTGACCCTGAAAGGGCACCAGCTGCCGGTGGAACAAATTTTTGACCGCATTAAAGACCAGACGGGATATGCTTTTGTGTATGATGCCGCCCTGGTAAAAAAAGCGCACCCTGTAGAGCTGGATATTAAAAATATGCCGCTGGCAGATGCCCTGCACCTGATTGTCAGAGATCAACCCTTTACCTGCGAAATCAGGCATAAGATCATTGTGGTGAAAGAAAACAGCACTCCTAAACTGTTGACTGTCAGCTCCGTCATCGCCCAAACGATCAGCGGTAAAGTGGTGGACGAAAAAGGGAACCCGGTGGAAAATGCCACCGTGACGCTGCTGCCCGGCGCCAAAGGTGCGCTCTCCGATGCTAAAGGCGCCTTCACCATTACCGGCGTAGCTCCCGGCAGCTACACCCTGCGCGTGAGCTTTATTGGCTTTACTACCTATGAACAGAAGATAACCATCGACAAAGATCTCAGCAGCCTGCAGATTATTTTAAAGGCATCTTCCAGCTCATTAAATGATATCGTGATCGTTGGGTATGGGGCCGCTAAAAAGTCGGACATAACCGGCGCTATTTCTTCTGTTACATCAGACGAAATTACCCAGGTGAATGCGGTATCGAATGTATCCCAGGCATTACAGGGCCATGTAGCAGGCGTACAGGTAAACCAGGCCTCCGGACAACCGGGCGAGTTTATGCGTATCAAAGTACGCGGTACTACCTCTATCGGCGCCAGCAGCAACCCCTTATATGTGGTAGACGGTTTACCGCTCGATGGCCTCACCTCCCAGCTGAACCCCGATGATATAGAAAGACTGGAAGTGCTGAAAGATGCTTCTGCTACCGCTATCTACGGTTCGCGCGGCGCCAACGGCGTTATCCTCATCACCACCAAAAGAGGTAAAACCGGTAAAGCCAGGGTATCGTACAACGGCTATTACGGCGTACAACAGCTCCGTAAAAAAATGGACCTGATCAATGCCCATGATTTTGCGACACTGCAAAATGAAGTGGCACAAAACGATGGCACCCCGCTACCATGGACGGCCGCACAAATCGACTCTCTCAGCAGCAAAGGAACCGACTGGCAAAACCTGGTATACCGCAAAGCTCCCGTACAGGATCATAATATCTCTATATCCGGTGGCAACGAAACCACGAAATACTTTACTTCCTTTGGCTACTTCAAACAGGATGGTATCATCGAAAACTCTTCTTTCAGAAGATTTTCGTTCAGAACAAACCTGGACCAGGTAATCAACGATCATTTTAACGTTACCTCCAACTTATCTCTTCAGCAGTCTAAGTACGTGCAGGCACAGTACCAGGGTGCAGAAGGTGGCGGCGGCGTACCCTGGACCACCATGGTGATCCCGGCTACCCAACCGGTATATAATGCAGATGGATCCTACACCCGCTTTACAGGCGTACCCTGGGGAGAAACCAATCCTGTAGGTATCTCCAAAGAATTATACCAGCCTTCCAACGCTACCCGCATCATCGGCAACGTGGCACTCAATTATAAAATTATTCCGGGTCTCTTGCTGAAACTTTCTGCAGGCATCGATAAGAATGATGTCAAAGAAGATTATTACGCGCCTGGTACCATCACTATCGGCCGCGGTACCGATAAAGATGGTAACCCGATTTCCGGTGTGGCCAGAAGGAACTATGCCAACAACCTGACCTTTATCAATGAAAATACACTGAGCTATAACAAAACTTTTGGTCATCATACCATCGATGCAGTAGGTGGTATCACGTACCAGCAAACCAGCACTGATGGATTACAGAGCGGCAACGCTACCGGTTTTATTTCCGATCTCTATAAAAACAATAATTTAGGCGCGGCCGTAGTGCCCGCACAGCCTTCTACCAGCTACAGCGATTATAAACTCGTTTCTTACCTGGGCAGGATCAACTATAATTACAAGGGTAAATACTATGCTACCGTTACCGGCAGGTATGATGGCTCTTCCAAATTTGGTAAAGACAATAAGTTCGCATTCTTTCCTTCCGCCGCTATCAGTTGGAATGTGTCACAGGAAGACTTCCTGAAAAACAGTCCGGATGTTACCAACCTGAAACTGCGCCTCAGTTATGGCGCCGCTGGTAATCAGGCCATCAACCCGTATCAGACCCTGGCTTCCATGAGTGCCGCCACGGTGGTATTTAATAACACGCAATACAATGGCTTTACACCATCTTCATTGCAGAACGCAGGCCTGAAATGGGAAACCACCCGGCAGTTTGATGCAGGATTCGATCTTGGTCTGTTTAAAGACCGCGTGATGATCACCGCAGATTATTACAACAAACGTACCAGCGACCTGCTGTTATCGGTGAACCTGCCTTCCTCCAGTGGCTACAATGATGTAATACAAAATGTAGGCGTCATAGAAAACAAAGGCTTTGAATTCCAGGTTAACACACAAAACCTGACAGGTGCCTTCAAATGGGGATCAGACATCACCTTTACCAGCAACCGCACTAAAGTACTGGACCTTGGTAAAGACGCACAGGGCAAGGAAATTACCTATAAGGAAATTGGCGCCGGCGGTAACTGGTTTCCTACCATCGTAGGACAATCCATGATGCAGTTATATGGCTACACTGTTACCGGCGTATACCAAACGGATAAGGAAGCCGTCGACAACGGCGAACCAGCCAAACATGCCGGTGATTATAAATTTAAGAACTGGGACGGAAAAGGTACCGTCAACGATGCGGATGATCGTACCGTGATCTCTCACCTGGAACCGAAGTTTACGTTTGGCTTCAACAATAATTTTTCCTACAAAAACTTCGACCTGTCTATCCTGTTTGTAGGCTCCTACGGTAATGATATCGTGAATGAATTCCGCAAGTACAATGTTACCATGAACGGAAAATGGACGCCTACACAAGCCGCCTTTGACAACAGGTGGAGAGGAGAAGGTACCAGCAATACCATCGATAAGCCTTCTGCCAGCAGCGGCAACTCCATTCGTGATTATGCCAACACGTTATGGGTGGAAGATGGTTCTTACCTGCGCGTACGCGATATTACCCTGGGGTATACTTTCAATGCAAAGCAATTGTCTTTCGCGAAACTATCTGCTATCCGCGTGTATGTAAGTGCACAAAACTGGTTAACACTGACCAACTACTCCGGTTATGATCCGGAAGTATCCTGGGCTGTTCCTACAGTGAATGGATGGGACAGGGGAAACTATCCTTCTACCAAATCTATTACGGTAGGTGCTAAAGTTAATTTTTAACATTGTAAATGTTGAGAGATGAAAAACTGCTTGTTATTACTTGTCTGCATATGCCCGGCTATCTTCCTGTTGCCGGCCTGTTCCAAATTACTGGAAGAAAGTCCGCGTTCTTCTATCAGCCCGGATACTTATTTTAAAAATCCGGAAAGCTATGAGTCCGCCGTGATCGGTGTGTACGACGGGCTGCCGCTGAACATCACAGAGCTGAATGAAATGTTTTCCGACATCTACGGTACACCGCAACCGGGAGAACAGGTATTGCCTATTTATCAGAATCAGCCTTCCGCTAACTTCTATACTTCCCGTGATGCGTGGGGAATACCTTTTAAGATGATCAAGAATGCCAATTTTATACTGGAGAAATTACCGCTGGCACCATTGGCAGATGCAAAGAAAGCACAGCTGACAGCAGAAGCGAGGTTCCTGAGAGGCTACGCTTTTTTCTACCTGGTGCAGATGTTCGGTGATGTGCCGATGCCATTAAAAGCTGCCAGCAACTACCAGGACGTACAGCTGCCGCGTACACCACAGGCGGAGGTATACGCACAGGTACTCAATGACCTGACGTATGCAGAAACCAATTTGCCGGAAGCGGCTCCTCAGCAGGGCAGGGTATATAAGCTGGTGGCAACAGCTGTGCTGGCAAAAGTATATCTTACAATGGCCGGCAACCCGCTGAATAAAACAGAAAATTATGTAAAAGCAAGAGATAAAGCACTGGCGGTAATTGCTTCCAATAAGTTTACCTTAAAAGATAACTACGCAGACGTGTTCCATCATGTAGCTTACACCAGTGAATCTATCTGGGAAAAGCAATACATCCCCGGTCGCCTGGGTAATCCTATGCAGGGGCAAACCTGTCCGGCGCCTGGTTATGTGCCTATCCTGTTACCAGCTACCTGGTTTATCAACAGCTTTGCTGCCGGCGATCAGCGCAAAGCCTGGGGGATCAAAACAAATTACCCCTTACCGGCAGGAGGTACGTTGCCCTCATTTTTTGCGAAGTTTGTAGATCTGACCACCATTGATCAGAACATCGGACCTTCTACTGCTTTGGTACCTTATTCTTTTCCGATATTGCGACTGGCAGAAATGTACCTGATTGCAGCGGAAGCAGAGAATGAAGCGAATGGTCCGGCGTTGGCCTACCAATATGTGAACAAGATCCGGTGGCGCGCAAGGATAGACAAAAGCAGCACCACAGCAGTGCCGGATCTGAAAAACCTGAGCAAGGATCAGTTTCGTGATGCGGTGCTGATGGAACGTAAATGGGAATTGTCGAACGAAGGAACGGCATGGTTTGACCTGAAACGTACCAATACTTTCCAGCGCATACAAACGGTACGTGGTGCATCGCTGAGCGTACCTATTGGCGTGTATAACCAAACATGGCTGATACCAACACAGGAAATTACCAATAATAATATTAAACAGAATCCGCAGTATCAATAGTATGAAACAGATCTTCTTCTTTTGTTGTATCATGTTCACCGTTCAACTGGCCGGTGCGCAAACCGTTTTGCATGTCTATGGAAATGGCAATGACCGCCAGGCCGGCACCGCGGCAAAGCCTTTGAAAACAGTTAACCGGGCAGTAGAACTGGCCATGAAACGAAAAGGAGAACAGGTAAAGGTGTTGCTGCATGGCGGCACCTATTACCTGGAAAAGGAAATCAGCCTGCAGGCCGTTGACATGGCCTGCAGCAGTCTTGAGATCAGTGCCTATCAGCAGGAGAAAGTCTTCATCAGTGCAGGCAGGTTATTATCGCTGCAATGGAAGCCCTGGAAAAATGGTATTTATGTGGCATCAGTGCCCGCAGGTGTTACCTTTGAACGCCTGTATGTAAATGGTCGTTTGCAGGTGCTGGCGCGTTATCCCAATTATGATTCCACCGCAAAAGTATTTCACGGCACTGCCAAAGATGCCCTGGACCATGCCCGTAAATGGCAGCATCCGGAAAATGGTTATGTGCATGCACTGCATGCATCCGACTGGGGCGGTTTTCATTACCGCATCATTGGTAAAAAAGATACCACCCTCACCCTGGAAGGTGGCTGGCAAAATAACCGCCCCAATGGCATGCATCCGGAATATCGTTTTGTGGAAAATAACCTCGAAGACCTGGATGTTGCCGGTGAATGGTACCTGGATAATAATGCCCGTCAATTGTATTATTACCCTTCGGGAGATGTGCAACTGTCGCAGGCCCGCGTAGAAGCAGCGCGTTTGAAAAACAGCATCGTGTTGCGCGGATCTGCTGCTGCTCCGGTAAAAAATGTGACCCTGCGTGGACTGCATTTCCTACACAATGAACGCACGTTTATGGATACCAGGGAGCCGCTGCTGCGCAGTGACTGGACCATCTATCGTGGTGGCGTGGTATTGTTTGATGGTACGGAAAACTGCCACATCACCGATTGCGAGTTTAGTGAAGTAGGTGGTAATGCCATTATGCTGAGCAACTACAATTACCATGATACAATTAGTGGTTGTTATATTCATCACCTGGGCGCCAGCGCAGTTTGTTTTGTGGGAGATGTGAAAGCAGTGCGGTCGCCAAATTTCAGGTATGAAGACTTCACACCTTATGCGCAGCTGGATAAAACACCCGGCCCGGCCAGCAATAATTATCCGAGGGAATGTATAGTCACCAACAGTCTCATTCATCACGCCGGCGAAATAGAAAAGCAGGCTACCGGTGTGGAGATAGAAATATCTTCTGCCATCACGGTGAGTCATAACAGCATCTATAATACCCCACGTGCGGGCATCAATATTGGTGATGGTTGTTTTGGCGGTCACCTGCTGGCATACAACGATGTATTTAATACGGTGATGGAAACCGGTGATCATGGCGCCTTCAATTCGTGGGGTCGTGACCGTTACTGGGCACCTGACCGCGCCTATATGGACAGTCTCACCGCGGTACACCCGGAATTGATTCTGCTGGATGCACAGCAGATCACCACTATCCGGAACAACCGTTTCCGTTGTGATCACGGCTGGGATATAGACCTGGACGATGGTTCCTCCAATTATCATATTTACAATAACGTATGCCTGAATGGTGGACTAAAACTGAGAGAAGGATTTCACCGGGTAGTAGAGAATAATATTATGGTCAACAACTCTTTTCATCCGCATGTTTGGTTTAAACAAAGCGGTGATGTGTTTACACATAATATTGTGACCCGGAAATATTTCCCGATCCAGATCAGTGACTGGGGCAAACAGGTAGACTATAACCTGTTCCCGGATGCAGCCTCTTTACAGGAAGCGCAACACAATGGTACTGATGCGCATAGTATAGCAGGCGATCCGCAGTTTATCGATGCAGCCCGGGGCAATTACCGCGTAGCGGATAACTCACCGGCTTTGCGTATTGGTTTTCATAATATCGCGATGGATAGTTTTGGTGTGATGCAGCCTGCTCTGCGGAAAATAGCACAGCAACCGGAAATACCGGTATTCTTAAATCCGAGCAGCGGTGCCGCGGCTGGTGCGGAAGGGCTCGTGTTGCTTGGTGGAAAAGTAAAATCAATTGTGGGACTAGGGGAGCGGTCTGCTTATGGCCTGGCAGATGAATCCGGCGCGCTGGTGCTTAGCACCGGTGAAAACAGTTTGTTGTCATCTTCCGGAATAAAAGTTAAAGATGTTATCATTACCGCAGACGGGAAAAAGGTAAAAACGGCCAACGACCTGTTGGATATTGTAAAAGCCGCTGCCTGGAAAGATAAAATTCCGGTGATGGTGATGCGTAATCAGCAGCCCCGGGAAATAATACTTCGGCTGAAATAAATGAATAGCAGTACCAGCGTTCAGCTATCTGCATAAAAAACGTGATACCATTGGGGTGGTATCACGTTTTTTTATTGTTGTCAGGCAAGAAACCGGATGATTTCTCCGGCGATGGTTTCCGGTGCTTCTTTATTTTCCGGTGACAGATGGCTAAGACCTGGAAGTGTCTGGCACTGTGTGTTAGCGATAGTATTGGCCAATAGCTGATTGGTAGTATGTACAAATCCGGGGCTCTTCTCTCCGGCAATTAATAATATGTTGCTGTTAATCTCCTGGTAACGGGAATAGGTACCGCTTAGCTTTTTAATTTCTTTATGCTCATTCAGGTTGGTCACCAGCAATTCATCTATTCCCTGCCAGTGATCGCCTCTTATCATCATACGAAGTATGAAGCCGGCGAACCATTTGGGCATCTTGCTCAGCGGTGTATGGCCGGCACCCTGTACAAAGCTGGTGAAGGCTTGTCTGGGCTTTCCTTTTTTCAGGGCTTGTTCATAGGTGTTGATCCATTCCCAGGTAGTGGGGCCATCCTGAACAGAAACGCCGGGTTCGTACAAAACGATGCCCTTGAAGTCTGGGTACCTGGTGGCCGTTTCCAGGGTCACCAGTCCGCCAAAGCTATGGCCAAATATATAAGAGGCGCCGGTAGCATCCTGAAGGGCTTTTACATCCTCACATTCTTTGCCCATGCTGTAGGAACCGCCTTGTGCGCCGCTGGCACCGCGTCCGCGGCGGTCTATGATATATACCGTAAAAGTTTTGGCCAGCATAGTGGCGATCCTGGTGTAATCGGCTGATGTGCAGAGTGTGCCAGGTACAATAATGAGACCCGGGCCGTTGCCGCCTTGCTGATAACTAATGGTGGTGCCGTCTGCGGACTGAATGCTGGAATATGTAAATAGGTTCGTAGTCATCGTAATTGTTTTATAATTGAATAATGTTTCAATGATAAAACAAAAGTGATTTTATTTTTCGAATAAAAAAAATTATTATTGAAAAATATTTCAATAATAAAAGATGCCAAAGCAAAAGGAGCAATTTGAAGAAATGAGACAGCTGACCATCGCCCGGTTAAAAAAATCCGGGCTGGAGCTTTTTTCCAGGAAAGGCCTGGCAGCCACCAATATCAAAGAGATTGCGGGGCATACGGGGATCAGCCTGGGGTTAATGTATCATTACTTTTCGTCCAAAGAAGAACTGTACCTGCTGCTGGCTAATGAGGCCATGGATAAATCCCAGGCACTATTTGACCAGCTGCAGGCACAGGATATCTCTGTAAAAGAAAGGATCACACAGTTTCTTGCCGCATTTATGCAGGGGGTGCATAAAGAATCCGGCATTTATTATTTTATCCTGATATCGCAGCTATTTGAAACGGGCAATAAAACGGAAGACCGTAAGCTGATGAGCCGAAAGATGCAATCCATCAGGAACCTTGCTGCCATTGTAAGTGAAGGACAACAAACCGGTGAATGTGTACCGGGAGATCCGTTTGATCTGGCGGTCACCTTTATTTCAGCCACCCAGGGTTTAGCCGGTTTTAAGCTGATGTTCAAAGATAAATTTCACATGCCGGATGCGGCGGTACTCACCCGTATATTGCTGAAAGAATGATGACGGCTACCGTCGTGGCTGGTATTGCAACAATACCGTTCCGCTTTTGAATGTTCTGGCCTGGATCAGCTCCAGGTCCAGCTGTGTGGTTAGTCCTTTGAAAATAGAGCTGCCACTGCCCAGTGCCACCGGGTCTATCATAAACTCATATGCATCAAATAAACCCGCAGCAGCAAACTGGGTGAGGATGCTGCCACTGCCCAGCAGGGTCATATCATGTCCGGAAGTTTGTTTCATTTTCCGGACTGCGTCCACGATATCATTTTTTATCAGCCGCGTATTTTTCCAGGCAGCTTTATCCATGGTCCGGGAAAAGACGATCTTATCTGCGTTATTCATGCCGGCAGCCAGTTCCGGGGTATGCGCTGATGCCATAGGCGTAGGCCAGTAACCAGCCATATGCTCATAGGTGATACGTCCAAATAACAAGGTATTGCCGGATTGGAGCATATCGGTGGCAAAATTACTTTCTTCTTCGCCGTGCCGGTGCCAGCTGAGGTCTCCTTTGGCGGGTCCTTCAAAATAACCATCCAGGGTCATGAAGTTGAATACTGTTAACTTTTTCATGAAATTAGCTTTAGTTACTATTATAACAAATGAACCGGCGGGAATAGGACCGCAATCCCAAAAACATTACCTTCGTGCACATTTTTTTACAATAAGGGATATTATGAAGCTGAACGAACTATTACTGCAAAGGAGTGACAATAAGTGTGAGCTATGCCAGGCCACTGATACATTGAATGTTTATGAAGTGCCTCCCCAATCTTCCAGCGATCAGGATAATTGTATCATGATCTGTGAACAATGTCAATCACAGATTGAAAGGAAAGCGGAACTGAATAGTGAGCACTGGCGCTTTTTATCCGATTCTATGTGGAGTGAAATACCGGGTGTGCAAATCGTTTCCTGGCGCATGCTCAACCGCTTAAAGCATGAAAGCTGGGCGATGGACAACCTCGATATGATATACCTGAATGATGAAGCACTGGCCTGGGCAAAAGCTACCGGCGATCATGATAATGATGCCGCTGTAGAACTGCACCGGGATTGTAATAGTGCCGTATTGCAAAATGGTGATTCCGTAGTGCTGATCAAATCCCTCGATGTAAAAGGTTCTACCCTGAATGCAAAAATGGGTACTGTGGTAAAGAATATTCGTTTAGTAGAGGATAACACCGAACAAATTGAAGGTAAAATAGAAGGACAACTGATCGTTATTCTTACGAAGTATGTAAGAAAACAAAGCTAAATAAAATTACGAATTAGGAATTACGAATTACGGATTTGTGAGTAGATAGCAAACGCCTGCATCTACCTACAAATCCGTAATTCGTAATTCCTAATTCGTAATTCCTCTCTAAGCCGCCTTAAGATGCTCTTCCACTAGCACCACTTTGCTTGCTTCTGCTACAAAGAATGGTTCCAGTACAATTTTCATCCATACAATGGAACAAAAGACTGCTTTTACAGCATAAGGCTCCACATATGTTCTGGCAATCCAGTACGGCGTAATCAGATCGGTAGAAGAGAATGAGGTAAATATCAGCGTAAGCACTGCCAGCGTGGTATTTAACCGGGTAGGTGGTTGTGTGAAATACCAGATAGCTACCCCGGTCAACGCAATAATATAGGTGGGCGACTCGCCTTTGTGATTAAAAATAACTACCCATATCAGTACAGACGCCAGCATACTCAAATTAAACTTCGTTTCCCTGCTGTATAATATTTTTATAAATGGCAGGATAAAGATGGCTGCTGCAGTGAGCATGAATGCCTGTTTGGAAATGTCCATATTAAACCAGGTATGCCACCAGCCCATCACAGATACCCCATAAGAAGCAGAGTAGTCATTGGCCAGCAAATATGCCCAGCTCTTGTAAAGGAAGGTCAGTTGCTCCGGGGAAATGACCAGCAAAGGCATCACGGCAAGCACCAGCGTCCAGAAAGCCGTGTATAAAGCTGCTTTCCAGCGTTGCGGATACAGCAGGAACAACGACAAGGCCACGATGCCAAATATTTTGATATAAATGGTGATCACCAGCAATAAAGCGGCCAGCCAAATTTTCCTGTTCTCCATGCAATGCCATGCGAGGATGAAAAAGCCGGTGATCAGCACGTTGATTTGTGAACTGGTCAGCGCAATCATCATCTCTATGGCGAGGAACAACAACAGCACAGATTGTTGTTCTTTTTTCACGGGCAGCTTCCTGATGGCAATCAGAAATACCACCACGTTCATAATGTTCCAGCAAATCAGCGCCGGCACATCCGGCATCCATGCAAAGGCACTCATCCACATGGCGAAAGTAGGACTGTATTTATACAGATCATAATACTCAGCCGGATATAATACATAGAGGTCCTGATTGTGTATCAGGTGCGACCAGGCATCTTTAAAGATCAGGAAGTTATTGTAACGGGTCCATTTCTCCATATCCTGAGAAGAATACCAGGAGTGAAATGATATGCCAACGGCCATCAATAAGAACAATGTATACAGATACTTCGGAGGAATGCTGCCAACTGCGCGACAGATAGCATCCCAGCGGCCTTTCATGGCTATGCGTTGCATGTTACTCTTTTAAAGTTGTGACAGTTTCAGTTGTAGTTGCAATACTTCGTATTAGGTTGTTGAGCGCAAAACTATATAATTTTTTCTTTATTTGTGAATTATGAAATTGTTTTAAGAAATTAATAGCAAATCGCGGCAGGGCACGCCAGTTGCCCATTTTGCCTTTGGTCGACAGGATTTCCCGGTTCAACCGGGAAATCCGTGTATTCATTGCTGTTGTTGCTGCTGTTGTTGCATAATATCTTCCAGATGCCGCTGATAACTATTTTTTTGAGGTTGATGTGATACCGGAATTGGTTTCGCTGCCTGTTTGAGTGGTGTAAGATTGTCGGCCTCAAAATGATCATCCTCTGCATAACCAACAGATACCGTCACTTCCAGCGTATGTCCGGAGCCGCCACTGTACACGCCTTTTACCGGGGAGCAATCGCTGAAATTTCTACCTACTGCCAGTCGTACGTGATTTTCATTGGCAATGCAGTTATTGGTAGGATCAATACCGAGCCAGCCATATTCAGGAATATATACCTCTGCCCATGCATGGGTGGCACCTTCTCCCCGCATTCCGTTTTTATTCGGACAAATATATCCGCTTACATACCGTGCCGGAATTTTTATAAACCGCAGCATGGCAGTGAGCACATGCGCAAAATCCTGGCATACACCTGCTTTCAGCTCCAGGATTTCTTCCAGCGTACTATCTACAGTAGTAACGCCCTTGATATATTCAAAATGAGTATACACGTAATCACAGCATCTCACCGCTGTTTGGTAAGGTGTATCGTTTGTTTGTTTTAATTCGAGAGAAGTATCCCGCAGCAGTGCTGCATGATCAAACATTTCCTGCTTGAGGTAATCGATGTAGGCCACATCGTATTGGATGTCATCCAGGAGCTGCCACTGTGTAGCAGGCGGAAGCTCATCTTTGGGCAATGGCCTGGCGGTGGTTTCCACGCAACTTCCTGAAAAAATTTTTAATTCATGATGTGGTTCATGCTGCGTAAAAATACCCACCTCATTGCCATAATAGTCTTTAAATACTTCCAGTTCCGGATGGTGAGAGATGTTGAGCTCGTGACGGATTACCTTCTGGTACTCATCTTTAATGGGATACAGGACAATCTGGTTGGCACTGTCGCGCACCGGTGCTTCATAGGTGTAATGTGTGAGGTGTTTTATTTTAAAAACGGGCATATACGATAAAAGTTAAGCGTTCGCGAAATAGTATTCATTTAAAAGATTGCCGATGCCATATAATTCACTGCGGATTTTAACAAGATAATTATGCAGGCCTTCTGCTTTCATACTGTTGACAGAACTATAGGTGATGGTGCTGTTCAGCCGGCCGATGTTAAAAGACAACTGGTTATAATGATCTATATTCTTATCACTTTTCAGCCGCTCAAAATAGCGGTGAATATTATGCACCGCATATTTGGCGGATCTGGGGAAATCGTTATTCAGCATCACGAGTTCCAGTACATTTTCTGCTTCGAAACCTTTGCGGTAAGTTTTCAGATATAGTTCGTAGCCACCAAGCGATAACAGCAGATGTTGCCAGTAGGAAGTATCGGTGAGCAGATCGGGGTTGTTGGAGATAGAAATGAATTTGATATCGAGGATATCGATCGACTGGATACTTCTTTCGAGGTATTTACCGATGCTCATGAAGCTCCTGCTTTCGCCACGTTCCATGATACTGCCGGCGGTGCCATAATAAAGCATGACCTGTTTGATGAGGATGTCGAGTGCGGTAACAGGATCATCTTTTTGTACATACCAGAGTAATTTGGGATCTTTTACGGTATGATAATATTCATTCAGGCATTGCCACAGATCTTTGGCAATATGTTCCTGTACGCTGCGGGCATTTTCACGTGCCAGCGTAATCATGTTGATGATAGAGTTGGGATTGTCGCGGTTAAAAAGAAGATATTCCACTACCGAGCGGCTATCGTTTTTAATAGCCGATGTTTCGGCTGTTTCACCGCCGGAAGAAATCCGGATCACCGGCGTCCAGGTAAATTCCTGGATGGTGTCCTGGGAGGAGGCGTAGTTGATTTTCAGCATTCTCAGGATGCCGTCACTGCGTTCTACGTACCTGCTTAACCAATATAAACTGGATGCTACTCTGCTTAACATAGGCGATAGATATAAATTTAAGATGCTAAAACCCAGGTGTCTTTACTGCCACCACCTTGTGAACTGTTTACTACGAGCGAACCTTCTTTCAGTGCTACCCTGGTAAGACCGCCGGGCACAATGGAGATGCCATCGGGGCCTACGAGCGCATAAGGCCTTAAGTCTACCCGCCGCGGTTGCAACATCCCATCCATGTAACAAGGGGCGGTAGACAGGCTGATTGTGGGCTGTGCGATGAAGTTGCGGGGATCTTTGAGTATTTCCTTTTTATAATTTTCGATATCGGCTTCACTGGCCGCATGGCCCATTAACATGCCATAGCCGCCGCTTTCGTTGGTTTTCTTGATCACCATTTTGTGCATGTTATTGAAAACGTATTCCTTGTGTTCGGGGTTACCTAAACTGTAGGTAGGTACATTTTTCAGCAGGGGATCTTCATTGAGATAATAGCGGATCATGTCCGGCACATAGCTGTATACGGCTTTGTCATCGGCCACACCGTTGCCCGTAGCATTAATGATCGCCACATTGCCTTTGCGGTAAGCACTCATTAAACCGGCTACACCCAGTATACTTTTAGGATTGAATACGAGGGGATCAATAAATTCATCATCCACTCTTTTATAAATCACATCTACCTGTTGCAGGCCGGTGGTGGTTTTCATGTACACCTTCTGATCCCTGACAACCAGGTCGCGTCCTTCCACCAGCTCTACCCCCATGAGGCGAGCCAGCGTGGTGTGTTCGTAATAAGCAGAGTTGTACATACCCGGACTTAATAACACAATGGTAGGATTGGCTACTGGTCGGGGCGACAGTGCCAGCAGGTTTTTGTACAGGATCGCCGGATATTCTGTTACGCTGCGTACCCTGCACTGGGGGAGCAGATCAGGAAAAAGTCGTTTGGTGATTTCCCGGTTTTCCAGCATATAACTGACGCCGGAAGGGGTTCTCAGATTATCTTCCAGCACATAGAAAGTACCGTCATAATCCCTGATCAGATCTATGCCGGCAATGTGGATGTAAATATCATAGGGTACGTTCAGCTGATGCATTTCCCGTAAAAAGTGAGGGCAGGAGTAGATTAATGAGGCCGGGATTACCTGATCTTTGATGATAAACTGGTTGTTGTATACATCTTTCAAAAAAAGATTCAGCGCCTTTAAACGCTGCTTAATGCCCTTTTCTATAAAAGACCATTCTGCAGAGGTGATGATCCGGGGAATGATATCAAAGGGAAAAATCTTTTCTATTCCTTCTCCGCTGTCGTATACCGTAAAGGTGATACCCTGACTCATGAATAATCGTTTGGCCAGTTCCTCCTTTTTATTCAGATCATTGGCAGATTCATTTTCCAGGTAGCCAATGATTTTATGATACTGTTCCCGGAGGTGATTATCAGAAATGTACATTTCATCCCAGGTGTTGGAGACATGCTGATAGCGGTTGAGGTTTATAGTATTCATATTTGTAATATTTTATCTATTCCATGACGAAGGGTCGTTTTTTCAATAATATACACAGAATAAATTAAAAATTACAGAGATAATACGTTTATTTTCTGTTTTGTGGAGATAAATAGTTGAATTATCATATTTATTAATATTAATAAAAATTGAAAATAATGAGATTAACATCTTACAAAAGTTAGCGCTGTTTAATCCCCGATAATTATGTATATTTTGATGCTTTTTGTTTAACGCCCGGACCTGTTTCAGCGACGAATTATATCATCAACCGACTTTCATAGCCTTACCCCTGCCGCAGTACTCAATTAACCAATAAAGAATAATTTTCAACATCACTATGTTAAAACTAATCGTCAAACATTTGTTGCCGGCTACGGCCATGTTCACTATTTGCATGCAGCTGTCCGCACAGCAGGGATATAAAATGCAGCCCATCGCTATTCAGTCGAGATGGGCGAAAGAAGTCACTCCCGAAAATGCGCTGACAGCATATCCCCGCCCCCAGATGGAACGTAAAGACTGGCAAAACCTCAACGGCCTCTGGGAATATGCCATCACCAGTGCGGAGGCAAACGAACCAGCCAGGTTCGATGGACAAATACTGGTACCCTTTCCCCTGGAATCAGCCCTCTCCGGCGTAAAGAGAAGCTTACAACCGGAACAACGCCTCTGGTATCGCCGGAAGATCAATATCACTCCAGCCGGTGGTGAAAGAACCTTGTTGCATTTCGGGGCGGTAGACTGGCAAACCAAAGTATATCTCAATGGGAAAGAAGTAGGCACTCACACCGGCGGCTATACGAACTTTACCATTGATATTACAGCTGCGGTAAAACAAGGAGAAAATACGCTGGTACTCAAAGTGTACGATCCCTCCGATCGTGGCATTGGCCCTCATGGCAAACAGGTACTGAATCCGGCTGATATTTATTATACGCCCAGCTCCGGCATCTGGCAAACTGTATGGCTGGAAAAAGTACCCACAGATTATATCTCCGGCCTTCGTATCACTCCGGACATCGATAACGGAATACTGAATATAACGGTGAATGCACCGGCAGGCTATACGGTAGAAGCAGTGGCGCTAAAAGCGGGAACCGAAGTTGGCCGCATTAAAGGCAACAGCGGCGTAAAGCTGCCGCTGAAAGTACCGGATGCCGCGTTATGGTCACCCGCGAGCCCTTTCCTGTACGACTTATCCGTGACTTTACTAAAGGGAAATAAAACCGTGGATAAGGTGAAAAGCTATTTCGGTATGCGGAAAATTTCCATCGGTAAAGATGCAAAAGGAGTGGATCGCATCCTGCTCAATAACAAACCTTACTTTAACCTGGGCACCCTGGATCAGGGCTTCTGGCCCGATGGCTTATATACCGCGCCAACCGATGAGGCGTTGTCTTTCGACATCAAAGTGATCAAAGCCATGGGCTTTAATACCATCCGCAAGCATATTAAAGTGGAACCGGCAAGATGGTACTACTGGGCAGATAAACTGGGCATACTGGTATGGCAGGACATGGTGAGTCCTAATCATAGTTTGCCGGAAGGCGCCAAAGCAGCCTTTGAACAGCAATGCAAAGAAACGCTCGCACAATTACAAAACTATCCCAGCATTACTACCTGGGTGCTGTTCAATGAAAAGTGGGGACAATTTGATCAGCAACGACTAACGGAGTGGATTAAACGTACAGACCCTTCCAGGCTGGTGAACGGGCATTCCGGAGAATATCTCTATGTAAATGATAAACTGCGCAGTCCCAGTCCCAATGCCTATATCAGTGCAGACCTGACCGATGTACACAGTTATCCCAACCCCATGAATGCGATCCGGATGCCTGGCAAAGCACAGGTGCTGGGCGAGTTTGGCGGCATCGGCGTATTTATTCCGGATCATCAGTGGAATGTGAGCAGTGCCTGGGGATACATCCTGGAAAAGCCCGGCGCACTCAAAGCAAAATATGCCATCATGAATCAGCACCTGCAACTCCTGCAGCGACAGGGATTATCTGCAAGCATCTATACCCAGCCATTTGATGTGGAAGGAGAGCAGAACGGATTACTTACCTACGATCGACAGGTAGTGAAAATTCCTTTCGCTGAAATAAGGAAAATACATGCAGCGCTGAATCCGGATATTGGTCCTGTCCCTGAAGTTACCGCTGCAGACGCAGATATCACAGAACCCGCAGCCTTGTACAGCGCCGTACTACAGGAATATATAGATGGAAAAAGAGAACCGGAGTTTTTACGAAAGATGGCGATGATGGCCGTGCAGGCCGGCGATAAGGAAGGTGCCGCCATGGCAGGCGCCGATTATTTTGCGATGATGAAGCAGCCATATTCTGAAGAAGATCTCCGTTATGTGATGCAGGTAACCGGCAGCACCAGGGATACGGGATTCACTATTATCCGCAATAATGTGGATGCTATCGATAAGGCCATGGGCGCGCGGCAAGCCGCCGTGAAAATGATGAACCTGATTTACCAGGATTTCATTGCACCAGCGGTGCCGGATGGAGGCGCTAACCCAGACTGGTCAGCTATCTATGCCAACGTAAAACCTTATGGAGCCCCCGGCGAAGAAATATTTCTGCGGGCAAAAACTATTTACCTGTTGAATAAACAGGATAAAGCAGGGTTTATACCGGTAGCAAAAGAGTACCTGGATAAGTATGGTCAGTTTGTGAAACTGTCTGAAAAAAAGAAGATAGAAGCGTTTATGAATTGAATATAAAGCGTAGAAAAGCGGCGGACAATGTCCGCCGCTTTTTTTATGGTGGCACGTTTTTCTCACTTTCTTTGTGATGAAATCCGATTCTTTTGGAACTTAAAAAAGTTAACCCATTTTTGCTGCAACTTTATTCGGATGCTTTAAAACCTGTTCGAGTACTTATACCTTTTAATAAAAAAAAACATGAAAAGATTATTGATGCTGTTAGCGGTTCTGACAGCTGTAACTGTTAATGCCCAAAATACAAATCTTGTTGGCCCTACTGGCAATATTGGTATTGGCACCATTAATCCAACCAGTAAATTGCAGGTGTTTGATAATAACCGGAACTATTATGTGAACCGTCCGATTGCCGGAAACACGGGTGACTCACAAGGCTTGAATTATATCCTGCTACATGATATATACACAGGCACGCCTATAGCAGACCGCCATGTGATGGGAAAGATAACAGGTATCCGGGGAGCAGTAGGGGCCTCTAACAGGAAATTTACTGTGGAAGTGAACACTGCTTCCGCCTATACAAATAACAGGGGCTCACTGATATCTTATAATGAGAGTTCGAGATTGGTAACCCTGGTATATAATAGCACAAGTTATCTTGCACTTGAAATTGCCAATAGTTCTATGATCTATTCTTTTTCATTTACAGGTTATGCCGCCAACGAAACCTTAAAGCTGGCGTACACCAACGAAGTGACCAACGTACAACCGTTTACCTCCTATGATCCTATTGCCATAACGGGAAGTCTCGTTGTCGGTTCCCCGTTTACAGCAGGAGGAGGCGCATCTCTGATCGGTGGAACAACACTTACCGGTGGCCCCACATGGACCACCAATAGCTGGGCAAAAACATTGAAACTGTCTGCTGGTGGCGCCATCGAATTTACCGGTGCGACCAGGTCGTTTGGTTTGGGTGCTACCGGCGGCTCCCTATACTTTTCTACAGAAAATGTAGACGGCAGTGGCGCCGCTAATTATTTTATGATAGCAGATGCTAATGGAAATATGAGTATTGGCAATACGGTCCCATCGGCTAATTATAAGCTGGCCGTTGAGGGTACAATAGGTGCCCGCCGAATTAAAGTAGTACAAACCGGCTGGCCAGATTATGTGTTCCATGGTGACTATCAACTGCCATCCTTACAGGAAGTGGAAGACTTTGTCACCACCCGGCATCATTTACCTGGCATCCCTTCTGAAAAAGAAGTGACGGCAGATGGATTAGACCTGGGTGATTTCGACAAGCAATTACTGAAGAAAGTAGAAGAGCTTACGCTATATATTATCCAGCTGAATAAAAATGTAGATAACCTGAATAAAAAAGTGGCAGCGCAGCAGGAAGTGATAGCGGAGCTTACAAAGAAATAAAAGCGCTTATATAGAAATAGTGGAAACGCCGGGATGAATGTTTTCATCACCGGCGTTTTTTTATTTCCCTGTACCCATCCACTGCAGGGCATCCAGGATTAGTTTATTCTGCGTTTCATTTGCAAAGGTGAACGATAATTCCTTATTGGTGTGGTGTTCATAATCAATATCATTATGCCCCATATTCAGGTAAAGCATTTTGTATTTTTTATTGGTCCATACCACCGGGTAGTAACCACTATGCCATATCTCGTATGGCTTAGGACCGGTGCCCAGCGGGAAGCTGCTGGAATCTATTGAGAGCAGTATGCTGATGTCCGGATTTTTGCGCAGGTCATTGCTCCAGCGGTACCATTCATTTGGTGCAGCAGAAAAGGTATCCGGTAAATTCCTGGTGGCCGGGTGCTGATGATTTTCTACCCGCAGTACTGCGGAAGTGGGCCGCCAGGTGTTGCTGCCATAGGAACCGGAGCCGAGAAAGGTGTTGTGGTACCAGTCCCAGTTTTGTGGAAAGTCAGAAGGGGTAAGGGCAAAGGCAGAGAAATGGAATCCCATCCAGCCGCCGCCTTTTTCCATATACTCCTGGAATGCTTTCCGCTGTGCCGGATCATCGGGGCGGGTATCCAGGAAAATTACTACCTGGTAATCCGACAGAAATGCGGGGTTGAGATTTTTCCAGTCGTTGGTGGAGTCGTAACTGAAATGATATTGCGCCGCCATTTTTGGAAACCAGGTATTGGCTTCATGTACAAAACTGATATGTGCCTGGTCATTTTTAGCCGTATAGAAGGCAATTACTTTGAATTTGGGGGTATGCTCCTGAGCATAGCCTATGGCGCTGCCAATCAGGCTTAAAATAAGCAGGAGGAGGCCTTTGTGGAATCTTAGCTTCATAAAATGAGTAAATGAATAACAAAATAACTCATTTAGGGAGAATATTCTTTTTTTTCGTGCAAGGGTGTTCGTTAGTGCATGTCCAGCAGATCCCTGACTATTTTAACCCGGTTGCTGGCTGTTTTGGTAGGGTCATAAGCCAGGTAAAGGGTATTGAGTGCCGGTACTATACCTTTCCAGACTTCCTTCAACTCCCCGTTTTTAATGCTTTCTCTTACCATATAATCGGCCGTGATGGCTACGCCTTTTCCATGACGGATAGCTTCGAGAATGATGCCGCTATCCGGTATGGTGAATTGTGGTTTCAAAGCGGGTCTTTTTCTGAAGTTTTCCCTCCAGAACCGCCGTATCACCGGCAGGTCGCTGCTATAGGCAAACCACTGCTGTTCGAGGAGCCATGCTTCGGCAAGGGCCATTTCTTTTTTCTTCAGGAAGTTTTTGAACGGCCGCAGATCCAGGTCAGGATGAGATACTACCAGGAAGTGCTCTGTAACAATGGGTTCGTAAATAATATTTTTCTCTTCAATTAATTGTGTGGCAATCACGAAGTCGAGGTCATTTTTTTGCAGCCGGCTGATCAGGTCTTTCGTAAGACCAAATTCAACAATAAAGTTGGCTGGGGCACTGCTGATACGTCTGGCTACTTCCGCCTGGAAGTATTCTTTCACGGTACCGATATGTATGTTGGGCAGTTGTTTGGTCATGCAGAGGTGCCTGAATTCTGACTCTACATTTTCCAGTTTTTCCAAAGGCTCTACTACCTGGGTGTAAAACTGTTTACCATAATCGGTAGGCACTATTTTAGGTTTGCGCTCAAAGAGTTGTTTCCCGATATGTGCCTCCAATGCCGACAAGTGCTGGCTCACATTGGGCTGCGAAATAAACAGCAGCTTTGCCGCTGCTGTCAGCGATCCTGTTTGATAAACCGCTTTAAATGTCCTGTACCATTCCAGATTCACCATCCTGCAAGTTATAAATATTTTTATGAGCTTTCATAAATCATATTATTTTCTTTATATGATAAGGAGTGGCAAATTTGCATAGAAAAGAAAGGCAGGCATTATCAACAAAATGGTCAATGAAAAAAATAGCATACATAGGAAGTCTCGGACTGATTGGCATTATTACAACTGAATTTGGTGTCATCGGTATTCTGCCGCAGGTAGCGGAGTATTATCATATCAGTATAGAAAAAGCGGGGACCCTGCTCAGTGCATTTGCGCTCGTCATCGCATTGGCAGGGCCGCTGATGACGCTCTGGTTATCCGGATATAACCGTAAAACGGTGATGGTGATCAGTATCGCGATGTTCCTGATCACAGGGGTGGTATCGGCTTTGTCGCCACCGTTCTGGCTACTGCTATTGGTGCGGGTATTACCGGCATTTTTGCAGCCGGTATTTATTTCTACCGCCATTACTGCCGCTATAGCGGCGGCAGATAAAAAGGATGAGCATAAAATGATGGCCATTGTAATGGGCGGCATCGGCATGGCTACGGTGACGACTATCCCGTTAGCTACTTATATCGCGGGCATCTTCGGTAAGTGGCAATTGTCATTTGTGGTACAAACGGTGATCAGTGCGCTGGCGTTGATCGCCATGCTCACGGCATTACCTTCCATGCCGGTAACAGAAAAGAAATCTTACGGTGCACAATTGAAGATACTCACCAGGCCGGCTTTTCTGGCCAGCGCTATCATGGTATCCTGTATGATCGCGGCGATGTTTACCACCTACAGCTATTTTGCAGACTACCTGGGAAAAGTAAACAAGATGTCGCCCGACATGATCAGCATAATGCTGTTGTTATTTGGTGCTGCCGGACTGCCTGGTAACTATGTGGCCGGCAAACTGCTGGGGCGCAGCGTTACGGGGGCTACCGGTATTTTTTTAGCAGGGATCACACTGATATCTGTAGGTATATATTTTTCTCCACAGCTGGCAGTGCCTTTGGTGATCGTATGGGGATTTTTACATACGCCCTGTTTTCTTACCGGTGGCGCCTATATGATTGCTGCAGCACCGGAAGCGCCAGGATTTGCCAATAGTCTCGCTATTTCATTCGGCAATCTCGGCGTTTCTCTGGGTACCGCTATCAGTGGATGGGTTATTTCTTCCTATGGTATACACAGCGCTCCCTGGGCCATGCTGATATTAGGAACCGCGGCTTTGGGAATGTTGCTGGTGAAAGAGGTGCTGGAAGCAAGAGAAAAACGGTATGCATTAAAGGCTGTTCCGGTGGAGGCATAACCCCTGATCTATATTTGTCGCGATTGCCCCTTTAGAATGTCGCTTTTGCACCTTCGATATGAGTAGAAGGGCCGGTATCTTTGTAAGGAAATATAACCTTATCAAAATTAAAAATACCGTTATGCAAAAGATCACGCCGTCACTATGGTTCAACAACAACGCCGAGGAAGCGATTAATTTTTATGCTTCAATTTTTAAACAATCCAGGGTGCTGAATAAATCCTACTATGGAGAAGGAGCGCCTATGCCCAAAGGGACGTTACTGGTCGCCACGTTTGAATTGGACGGACAACAATTTACGGCGATGAATGCGGGTCCTATGTTTCCTTTTACAGAAGCGATTTCCCTGACCGTATATTGTGACACCCAGGAAGAGATTGATTATTATTGGAGCAAACTCACCGCTGATGGTGGACAGGAAAGTCAATGCGGCTGGCTGAAAGATAAATTCGGCTTGTCCTGGCAGATTACACCTTCCATCCTCCCCAAACTGATATCTGATAATGACCCCGCCAAAGCCGGCAGAGTGTTCGGAGAAGTGATGAAAATGGTTAAGCTGGATATTGCGACACTGGAAAAGGCTGCCAGGGGATAATCATCACTATTGCCGGGAATTACCTTCAAAATTGATGAGCCAGTGATGACCAAACTGATCTGTCAGCGCACCAAATAATGCTCCCCAGAAGGTACTTTCCAATGGATGTGTGGCGATACCGTTTTTAGATAACTTGTCATAAAAACTCCTCGCTTCGGCTTCACTGTTACAGTTTAGAAATAGAGAAACAGTATTACCGGCAGTAAGCCCCATTTCGGGCACCATATCGGAGCCGGTAAGTACCAGGGGGCCTTTGGTAAGACAGGAATGTAAAATGAACGGTTTCATAAACGCAGGGATACCAACAGACATAGGGGATTCTCCGATAGTTTGAAGGGTTAATTCTCCACCCAGGCATTCTTTATAAAAAGTCATTGCTTCCCGGCAGTTGCCGTTAAAAGTAAGGTAGGTATGGATGATTGTCATTGCAGCCGGTTTTGTGAGTGAAAAATATATTACAAAAGTCGTAAGGTACCGGCACAATGAAGGGGGGAGATAGCGACAATTCGTAGGTTAATTGCGGCATAAATTACTTTATATTCACTCTTATGATACATATCTCCATACTGGTTCCGCTTGGGCATACCAGCGTTGTTAATATCGAAGGCAGCTATCAGATCTTTTCCGAATTGAACAGCTTCCTGGCAGAGAAGGGAAGGGCGCCCATATTCCAGGTGCAGCTGGTAGGACTCAGTCGGGTGGTTAATCAGCCCAACCGGTTATTTACCATCTCACCGGATGTATTGGTAAAGGATGTAAAGAAAACAGACCTTATCATCATCCCCGCTATTCATGGCGATCAGGCGCAGGCAGCCAGAGAGAATAAAGCATTTATTCCCTGGATGATCACACAACATGCGAAAGGTGCTGCTATCGCCAGTCTTTGCCTGGGCGCATTTTTCCTGGCGGCCACCGGTCTGCTGGATGGCAAGGCCTGTGCTACACACTGGAAAATGGCCAAACAGTTCAGGGAAATGTTCCCGGCTGTGCACCTGATGGATGATAGAGTGATCACAGAAGAAGATGGTATCTATACCAGCGGTGGCGCCTATTCTTATCTCAACCTGATAGTGTACCTGGTAGAGAAATATGCCGGCAGAGACATTGCTATCATGGCCGCGAAGGGGTATGAAATTGATCTGGACCGGCAAAGCCAGTCTCCCTTCATCATCTTCGAAGGACAAAAGACCCATAACGATGAGCCCATTCTGAAAGCACAGGAATTTATTGAAGCCAGTTACCAGGATAAAATCACGGTGGAACAGTTATCTGATCTGACAGCCATCGGAAGAAGAACATTTGAAAGAAGATTCAAAAAATCGACAGGTAATACTGTAGTCGAGTATATTCAGCGGATTAAAATTGAAGCAGCAAAAAGGGATTTTGAAACCAGCAATAAAAATATCAATGAAGTAATTTATGATGTAGGTTATGTGGACACCAAAGCATTCAGAACGGTGTTCAAAAAAGTAACCGGACTAACACCACTGGAGTACCGAAATAAATATAATAAACAAACCTCTAATTTTGTAAACGCGTAGCTATGGAAAAGTTAACATTCAAAACATCGATTAATGCTCCCCGTAACAAAGTATGGGAAGTGCTTTGGGGCGAACAGAGCTATCCTGCCTGGACCGCCGTTTTTGCAGAAGGCTCCAAAATGGAAACAGACTGGCAGGTAGGTGGCCGGACATTGTTTGTGGATGGAAGTAATGATGGCATGGTATCTACCATTGCAGCCAAAGTGCCCAATGAATACCTGTCGTTCAAACACCTGGGCTATATTAAAGGTGGTGTAGAAGACCTTACGAGCGAAAAGGTAAAAGACTGGGCCGGCGCTACTGAAAACTACACACTTACAGAGGCAGGTGGTGAAACATCTTTACTGGTGGAAGTGGAAATGGAAGAAGCGTATAAAGACTTCTTTTTTACCACCTTTCCAAAAGCGCTGGATAAAGTGAAGGAACTGGCAGAAAAAGGATAGCTAGTCCCGCCGCTTATCATGATCTGTTTTGACGGGGGAGCAGGTTACGCTATCTTTGCTCCCTTGACAACAGGCCTGTAAAATAGATCTCATGATATTTCGGACATCAACAATCTCCTGCCTGCTCTTAATGGCTTTTTCGCAGTTATCGGCACAGGAAAAATATGAACTCAACAGCGGATGGCAATGCAGTAGCGTTGCCGGGATAAAAGCAACCGGACAACAGATTTCAGATCCAGCTTACCGCCTGTCGGACTGGACACCCGCTACAGTGCCGGGTACGGTGCTGACTACTTTACTGGATAATAAGCAGGTGCCGGATCCGATGTATGGTATGAATAACGAAAAGATACCGGATATCTATCATGTAGGCCGCGATCATTATACCTACTGGTTTGTAAAAGATTTTACGGAGAAGCCGGTTACCGGAGATGCGCAGGTATGGCTGCATTTCAGAGGTGTGAACGATGGTTGTGACATCTTCTTAAATGGACATAAGATAACCCCATCCACTCACTTTGGCGCTTACCTGCGTCAATCATATAACATTACGCCCTGGCTGGCAAAGAGCGGTAAAAACCGCCTCGCTGTGATCGTGTATCCACCGGTGTTTCCGGGCAATCCTAACGGCGGACAGGGAGGCGATGGTACCATCGCCAAAAACGTAGGACCCCAATACACCGCTGGCTGGGACTGGATTCAGCCTATGCGCGATCGTAACACCGGTATATGGGATAAAGTGACCATCGAAAAAACAGGCGCGGTACGTATCAAAGATCCACATGTTATTACCCGGGTGCCGGGCATCAGAAAGTCGGATGGGCCACAGGCACCGGCCACGATCCTTGTATCGGCAGACCTGGAAAATGCCAGCACTAAAAGTATTACCGGCACTTTGCGCTATAAGATAGAAGGCGGCATGGCTACGCAAAAGGTAACACTGGCGCCGCATTCCACCACTACCGTGCAACTGCCGGACCTGTTGCTGAAGCAGCCTTCCCTGTGGTGGCCTGCCGGATATGGTCCGCAGCATTTGTATCATATGCAGTTGCAGTTCCTCAACAACGGCAACACTGATGATACAGAAGACGTAGAATTTGGTGTACGTGAAATACAAACCTATTGGAATACACATACCCGCAGCCGTGAGATCGCGGTAAACGGGCAAAAGATATTTATTAAAGGCGGTAACTGGATCACCTCTGATGCCATGTTCCGTTTCAGCAAAGAAAGATATGATGCAGAAGTGCGCTTTCATCGCGATATGAACCTGAACCTGATCAGGATTTGGGGTGGTAGTTTAACAGAAAGACCTGAATTCTTTGAAGCCTGTGATAAATATGGGCTGCTGGTATTCCAGGATTTCTGGATGTCGGGCGACTGTAACGGCAGGTGGCAGGATCCTTTGAAGAAAGAAGATCAGTGGACCCGCCGTCAGTATCCGGATAATCATTCCCTGTTCCTGGAAAGTGTGGCAGACCAGGTAAAGCTGTTACGTAATTATCCTTCCCTGGCTTTCTGGTGTGGTGGAAATGAAATTACGCCTCCGGCAGATATTTTTCATGCCATGAAAGATTCTATTATACCAGCATTGGACGGTACCCGGTATTTCTTCGACTATTCCAATTCCGACAGCATGTCTTATAATGCCCTGGGAGGTAACGGCGATGGACCTTATGGTATTCAGTCAGTGCCTTACTTCTGGAGCTATCGTACTTTTCCATTTAACTCAGAAGTAGGATCTGTAGGTACCGGTGACTATGAATCACTGGAAAGATTTTTACCGGCGGAAAACATGGTGACACCCAATCCACAAACGGGCAAAACAGACGCAGTATGGGATTATCATAAGTATATCGCTTATAATAAATCGATCGATCCTTATGGTAAAACCACAGATTTAAAAGAGTGGGCCAACAAGGCACAATTAGTGAATTATGACCAGTATCGTGCGCTCATGGAAGGCTTCAGTGCACATATGTGGGATTGGTATACAGGTGTGATCATCTGGAAAACACAAAACCCCTGGACTGCCTTAAGAGGACAGATGTACGATTATTACCTGGACCCCAACGCCTGTTTGTATGGTAGCCGTAAAGGCGCAGCTCCGCTGCATGTAATGTACGATCCTACGGATGGCATGGTGATGGCGGTGAACAATACCTTTAATTATGCCCGTGATCTGATGCTGGAGTTGAAAGCCTATGATATGAAGGGCCGCGACAGCTTATTGACACAGTTGTTCGTAGAAGTAGGTCCTGCTACCGTACAAAAATTCATGTCGCTGAAAGGAGTGCTGGATAAATTAAGTGAAAAAGAGGGCGTATTCTTTTCTTTGCGTCTCCTTAATACCAAAAAGGAAATAGTAGATGAAAACCTTTACTGGTTGGCAGATGCAGGGGGTAACTATTCCGGCCTGCAAAAGATGCCGGCAGCAGACGTAAAGGTAACAGCGCACAAAGCAGGAGCAGATAGCATTGTGGTGACGATCAGCAATCCTGCCGGTGGACCGGTGGCATTCTTCAACCGCTTATCGCTGGTGGATGCACAAACGAAGAAAAGGATTTTGCCGGTGTTTTACAGCGACAACTACATCTCTGTATTACCGGGCGAACAGAAAAGTGTTAGCATCAGTGGTGCCGCTGTAGCCACTCATAGCACCGCACAGGTGGAAGTGTATGGAAATAATGTGAAGCGGTTAGCGGTTAGCTTTTAGCTTTTAGCAAATGCAGCGAAGATCATATAGTATAGTCTTCGCTGCATTTGCTAAAAGCTAATGGCTAAAAGCTAAAAGCTTTTTTTGTATATTCATTTTGTTAATCGTTCCCTAGACCCCGTTTGTAGCTGTTGCCCGGGACCCGGTTTCAGAAAAGAGAAAGCATTTACTTTAATAGCGACAAAATCATTCAGCGATGACCTCCCTGCAGGAAGACACTATTATCCGGAAATTAGGTCCGGGCGAAAAGATTCCCTATGACCTGTTATTATTGGCCGATCCTTCTATTATAGCCCTCAATGCCTATTTATCACTGGCGGAAGTATACGTTATGGAACAGGATCAGCAGGTAATAGGCAGCTATGTATTACTGGCAAACGATCCGGAAGAACTTGAGATTAAAAATATTGCTGTAAATCCAGCCTACCAGGGAAAGGGTTTTGGTAAGATATTATTGCAGGATGCCGCACAACGGGCCAGGGCCAATGGTTTTAAACGGATTACCATTGGCACCGGCAATTCGAGTATTGCACAACTGTATTTATATCAACGGCAGGGATTTGAAATCACCGCCATTAAGAAAGATTATTTTATGATACATTACCAGGAGCCGATCTATGAAAACGGCATTCAGTGTAAGCACCTGATCCTGCTGGAAAAGCGACTAAACTGATGTTTCCTTATTTTCAATATAAGCCCTGGTTTTTGGTAAACTGTCAGGATGATGTTCTCTTACATATTTGATCAGATTTTCCCGGATGTAGCAACGGAGATCAAATGCATTGCCAGAGTTAGCAGCGCTCATTAATGCCCTCACTTCAATGGTTCGTTCGCTGGTATTGGTTACCTGCAGGGCTTTTGCGCGCTTATCCCATAATGGCGACAGTTCCAGGAGTCTTTCAAATTCTGTTCTCAGCTGATCTACCGGTACCGTATAATCCATATAGAAAAAGGCGGTGCCCAGTATTTCTGCGCCGGTGCGGGTCCAGTTCTGAAAAGGTTTCTCTATAAAATAGTTAATAGGTAAAATCAGTTTACGCTGGTCCCAGATATTGAGTACTACATAGGTCAGTGTAATTTCTTCCACACGTCCCCATTCACCTTCTACTACGAGTACATCATCAATACGAATGGGCTGTGTAAAAGCAATCTGGAAGCCTGCGAGGAGGTTGCCCAATGATTTCTGCGCGGCAAAACCAATAATGATACCGCCTACACCTACGCCGGTGAGGAGTCCTGCACCCAGTTTACGCATGCTGTCGAAACTGAGTAATATTACGCAGGCAGTGAGTATCAGTATCAGGGAGATGGATAACTTACGGATGAACTGCAGCTGCGTGCGTATTTTTCGTTCTTTCAGGTTGTTGGCTTTATTCAGATCATACGCGTGATAGATATAATCTTCCATCACTTTGATGATACCTATCACCAGTGCTGCAAACGACAGTGTTAATGCAATCTCCGCCAGCTTGCTCATCACCGGCACATAATTGGGATTTACCCGCATCAGGGGCAATGCCATATTCAGCAGGAGCAGGGGCAAAAAGTAATTGAATGCCTTACCTAACCGATACAGGATACTATGAATCAGCGAAAATTCCTGTTGAACGGAGACTGACTTCCGTAAGAATAAGGAGAGTAACAATTTGATGAGCCATCCCGTGATGACTGCAATGCCTGCCAGCATCAGGTTCCATAGGAAATTAGGCAGGTGGTCCGCATTTTCTATAAATTGATTCCACATGCGCGCCCATGCCCCAAAGATGATGCCGGTATGTGCCAGCAGTACTATTCATTTTCCGGAAATATTGTCATGACCAGCTTGCGTCCTCTGCTCTGATTGCGTTCCAGCAGATCGTGTGATTGTTGTACTGTTTCCACACTTAACATACCTGTAACATACACCGGAGACGGAGTGAGGATTCCTTTCTCCAGCATGGCCGTGATCTGCCGGAGGCTATCTCCGTAATAACGCAGTTGCCTGGTAAGAGAATAAGCGTAATTGGAAATATTCATGATGACGGTTCCCTTATTGAAAAGCGTTTCCCTGGCTGCCGGAGTAGAGAGCGCTGTTACGTCCTGGTAAATGCCATTGGTGAGGAGTACATCGGCACATAGTTCGGAGAGATGACCACCTACAAGGTCGATACTGGCATCAAACAACTGACCGTTCTGCTGTATTAAAATTGTCTGCAATAAATCTGGCAGGCGGTAGTCGATGATCTGCGATGGAAGCAATCCTGCCAGCAGCAATTGTCGTTTGCTGTCTTCATTACCTGCCGTTACGCAGAGCTGCGTATATCCTGCAGCTATGAGGAGTTTTACCAGCACCAGCCCTACGCCTCCGGCAGCGCCGCTGATGAAAATGCGGGCAGAGGCAGGCAGCTGCAGGCGTTTATAGCATTGCAGTGCGGTGAGCGCTGCAGTGGGCAGGGCAGCAGCTTCTGCAAAGGATATGTTGGTGGGCTTATGTACCAATATTTCCTGCGGCAGACTGATATGCGTAGCATAGGTGCCGTTGGAGCCCATACTACCCGATGCGGCCATCACAGCATCTCCTATGGCAAATTGTTGTACCCCTTTGCCTGTTTTAATGACGATGCCTGAAAATTCGCGGCCCAGTATCGGGGAGTGCATCCGTTTGCGTTCTGTAGCTCCTTGTCTCATCTGATAATCGATCGGATTAAATGCGGTGGCCATTATTTTTACCAGCACCTCATTATCTCCCGGTTCGGGTATGGGCAGTGTGGCAGCAGAAAAGTTTTCTACGCCCCCAAAATCATTTAGTACAATTGCCTGCATGTTTTCTAGCTCTTTCATGCATCAAAATTATTGTGATGTTCTGTTATATTTGCTATGAGTATACCGGAGGTAACCGGTTTACAATGGAAACCAACAGCTATGGCAATTATAAATATAAAAGGAAATCTGCGGGAAGCGACTTGCCACGAAGAACTTACTGCGATGCGCGACAGTATTGAATTATTCAGTGGCAAATGGAAGCTGCAATTACTGCGGTATCTGGCCTACCGGCCTGAGGAGAGTAACTATTTTAAAAAGATATTAAGGGAGATAGAAGGCATTTCTGCGAGGATGTTATCAAAGGAACTGAAGGTGCTGGAAATGAATTTCCTGGTGACCAGGACCGTCCTGAAAACAAAACCTGTTACCGTAGCATATGCCATTACGGCTTATGGTCAAACGATATTGCCGGTAGCGGAGAGTCTGGTGGAATGGGGGCTGTGTCACCGGCAAAAAGTAAAGGCCGCTATCCTGCATAATTAAACGATTGGATCCTGCAGTGGCAAACTCACTGCAGGACCAGATCTTACCCGCTATTAACATCCGCTAACATCTAACGGCTAAAAGCTAACAGCTCTATTGCTGAGGGGTACTTAAATTAGTAACTCGTGATGTTGATGGGGGATTCTTCAAAGATAGTATTCAATCTGGATGTCCAGTTGCTGAGTTCCTGGCTGCGGTCTTCCGGTGTTTGTCTGGCGGGACCGTACACTACCTGTGGCGATAATACGGAAAAGCCGGTGAACTGGAATATGCCGCGGTGCAGGGGTTTCAGCATGTTATCCATGTCGCCGTTGGCGCCACCGTCTATATAATCTTCCTTTTTTCCGCCGGTGGTGAGCGAAAGCATTGCTTTTTTGCCACTGAAGATACCGGTTTCGTAAATATGTCCTTGTCCGTAGGTACGGCCCATGGCAAACACGCGGTCTACCCATCCTTTCATGATCGCCGGTACACTGAACCACCACAGTGGAAATTGCCAGATCATCAGGTCGCACCAGGCTACTTTTTCCTGTTCAGCTGCGATGTTGGGTGCGAAGCCGTTGACGCTGGTGGCATGTAGTTCTTCCAGTTGTTGTTTAAAAAAATGATGATTGTGCGTGCTGGTGAAGTTGGTACGGTCTGAGGCCGCATTAAATTCCATGGCGTATAGGTCAGATGTTTTTACCTGGTGGCCTGCGGCCTGGAGTGTGGATATAGCCGTGTTAAACATAGCGCCGTTCATGCTCTTTGGTTCCGGATGTGCGTATACAATAAGAATATTCATGTGATTGTTCGTTTATGGGCTCAAAATTATTATATGAATATTACATTTGTAGTACAGCAGCCTATTGTATGCTGCTCACAAAAATGTAAGTAATGGCGAAGAGAAAGGAAACATCAACCAACACGATTAACCTGGAGGAGATCCGCGAAGTATGCGGGATGGCCTTCGCAATGGATATACTGTCCGGCAGATGGAAGTTGAAGATATTATACAAGCTGGAGACCAAGACGCTTCGTTTCAGCGAATTGAAAAAGAAGATCCCCAACATTACGGATCGTATGCTCACGTTGCATTTGCAGGAGCTGGAGCGGGATGGCCTTGTTAAGAGAACCGTTTATCCGGAAGTGCCACCACGGGTGGAGTATAGTCTTACAGACAGTGCCCTGTTGCTGGTGCCTATCTGGGACCAGTTGAACGAATGGGGGCATATGCACCGGGATCGCGCGTTATAATGCGAAAGTGTTTGTTTCTCCGTTGTGTTCAATCGTTACTGTAGCAGGGAAGGGCTGTGCCGGTATTTGTGTCGGAAACCAGTTCCTGCCCTGTGCCGCGATGATCAGCAACCCATTGTCGTCCCCCAATGCTGTAAAAGCCTCCATTCTGGGCTGTTTCGCGAAAACCGGCAAATGCCAGGTGCTGATCAGCTGATCAGCATATGCAGGCACTGCGGCAGCAGCAATTCCTATCTCACTGATATTGATAATGGTTAGTGTGTTTGCTTCATTTGGCAGGTCGTGCCGTGCAATCAGTTCCAGCAGATTGCCATTATTATCATAGAAATAAACTGCGTGAGCATTCCAGTTGTCGAAAGCGGCGATAGGACTGTTATCTGTCACGGGTAACAGTGTGGTGATTTGCTGCAACCAGGTGATGGCTTCTTCCAATAAATCAGGTGTGATATTAAATGCAAAGTGGTACACGGGATGTGTAATGGCTGTTTGCTGTTCAAACGTCAATACAGATGTGCCGGCCTGAAAGCTGATGCTGTTACTGCTTTGACGGAGTATGGGCAGTTGAAGTTTTGTGGTATAGAAAGCGGTAGTTTGCGCAATATCGTTGGTGTATATACTGATTTCTTTAATATTCATGATATCCGTTTTATTAGTACAAATGTACTAATAAATTTCATTCTTGTACATTTGTACTAATTTTTCTATTTTCGCTGTAGCTATGAATACAAAAGACAAGATATTAATTACGGCGCTGCGGTTATTTAACGAGCAAGGCATTGATGTGATCACCATCCGGCACATTGCGAAGGAAATGGAGATCAGTCATAGTAACATTCAGTATTACTTCCCCAACGCAGATGAAATTATTACTGCTCTTTATACCCGGCATATTGATGAGCTGAATGCATTGCCGCCACTGGAGAATGGGAGCATTGCCTCCCTGCAGGAGTCGATTGCCGGCATATTACAACATATTTATCAGTACCGGTTTATCTATATTCACTTTGTGGTAATAGCACGGCGTATACCTGCTGTGAAAAAAGTATATAGTCAGCGGTTTCTTGCCCGGCGGACACAGTTGCTGCAGGTGTTTGAGCATTTCCGGCAGCAGGGCCTTATGCGGAACGATATACCTGCTGCTGTGTGGGAGAGCTTAATCAGGAGTATTTATATCATCGGCGATTTCTGGATATCAGCGAATGAGCTGACAACGGGGTTGAAGGGAAAGAAAGCAGTGGGGTATTATGCGGAGATGATTGGAGATATGGTGTATCCGTATTTGACGGAGAAGGGGAAGAAATGAATTTATCTAGTATTTGCCCGGGCATTGTTTATGTAAGGGAGAGCTACTATATTTGAACGAATGTTAACCTTTTATAGTGTAGTCATGTTTTAAATCCAGTTAAAAATATATTATGATACTTACCAGTCAGGCCCTGAATGATCTTGAACAGAATACCGCATTAAAGAAAACCTATGCCAGCGCAGGCAGCTGGGGACAAAACAAACTTATGTTCCTGCCCATCGTTATCCTGGTATTCAGCGCATTTGCGCTTTACTTTTTTTATGATTTATCGAAAAGAGATGCCAGCTACTCCACTTATTCGTTGGTTTGTGGCGCCCTGATATTACTATCCATCGTGGCTATTGCAGTGATGCAGAATAAGGCAAAGAAGAAGATATTGGAAAACATCGTTTCGGTACCTGTATGCATAGCGAAGAAAGTGTATGGCAACGATGATACCGGCGTTTACTATTGCATTTACACCAACGGCAGTAAACGTCATGATATCGCATTTATTGAAGGAATCGCCGATAAAATATTCAACATCGATCAAGAGCCGGATGCAGCGCTGCGTAAGAAAATTAACAATTTGTTTGAAGTAAAACTGGCGAATACCAATGCACCCGCAGTACTTTTGCCGGAGCAGTTTACCGGAGGTGAAAAGGTATACCAGAAACAGTTTGCTACTACGGCATTGAGTCACGTGGTGGCGGAGAACGATGGTAAGTTTGCAGTGCTCGATTTTAACGGTGTGGCTGTGCCTGTGATGAAATGATTGTTTTGAAGAATACATAAACCAGATGAATATGGAACTTACATTCAGRTTGGCTACGAAAGAAGATATTCCTGACATTGTTAGTATGCTGGCAGACGATGCACTCGGCGCTGACAGAGAGAATCCAGATAATGCGCTTTCCGACAAGTATCAGAAGGCATTCGAAAGAATTGCGGCAGATTCCAACCTGGAATTAACGGTGGTGGAAATGAATGGTGAATCAGTAGCTACATTTCAGTTGTCGTTTATTCAATACCTGGTCAATGAAGGCGGATTGAGAGCACAGGTAGAAGCCGTAAGAACCCATTCAAAATACCGCGGACAAGGCATCGGTAAACGCGTGTTTGAATATATTGTTAACCGTGCGAAAGAGAAAGGGGCCTATATGGTTCAATTGACTTCTGACAAGAAAAGAGTGGATGCGATCAGGTTTTATGAGTCGGTGGGGTTTAAGGCTACGCATGAGGGGATGAAAATGAGGTTGGGGTAGTTGTTTTTCCATATTGTAAGCGGGCATATTCATGTAGAAAATCGGAGAGCATTTTTTCATCAAATCCCTCTGTACTATTGACCCAGTATTTGGGTTGTCCATTTTCGATAATCACGAGGGTATAAAATTGCGGCATCCTTAGATAGCGGGCCTGGAACCTAAGCTCCAATGAAGTGGTAGATATGGGGAAATAAATGCTTTTCTTTCTAAAACCCTGGAGGTAGGTCACTATCAGCTGATCTTTTAATACCTGTACTGCAATTGTGTATTTATTGTATAGTGTGAATTTTACGTATAAATAAGTAACTGCTGAAATCAATAGGATGGGAACCAAATACTTATATGGATTGACATTATTGTAGTGGCGGGGGATGAATAATAGTAGCATGGCGAAGTATGCGATGCTTTTGCCGACTAGCTCAAACAGGTGGCTATTTGTAGATTTGATTTCCATGTTTTTGGTATAGGTAGGAGTGAAATTACTGCGTTTTAACAATGGTAACAACTTTCGCCCATTTTTCAGGGAATAGTCTTTATGACCGTTAATTTATGTCAATTAGTGTTAAATAGTCTTAAGAAAATCACTTGTATATTTCCCGCTATTATCCGTTAAATTCAGTACTGATAAGCATTATAAGCTACCGGCTGGTAGTAGTACCTCATTTCCCGCATTATCCTTCACATTAAACTTCGACACCTAACAGCTATCCAAGAGTGCAATCCTAATATGCTGAACTAATTCTTACCACTTGTGGCAATTCAGTGTATACCCTGGAGTTAAAATCATCAATAACTTAAAACACACAATTATGATGAAGCATTTTCTTGTAGCAGGTTTGTTAATGGCAACACTTGTATCCGCAAAAACTTATGCGCAACAGCCGCAGCAACAGCAACCACAGCAACAGCATGACCATGAAGGTTTTTTTAAGAAAATTGACACCGATGGAGATGGTAAACTCAGCAAAACTGAGGTAGATGCAGCTGCGAAAGATAATAAAAGGGTTTCCAAATTGAAGGAGAATTTCGACGCCATAGATGCTAATAAGGATTCTTTTCTTGACAAAGAAGAACTGAAGGCTTACCGGAAAAAAGAGGGCGGTCAGAAGAAAGAAGGAGGAACGAAATAATTGTATTTTTTTTAAGCGGGGCGGCCATCGGGATATTAACCGTGGCTGCCCCGCTTTCTTTTCTATAAAGCAATAGTTTTTATCTCATTAAGAACCCTCATCATTATAATCAGTATTACCCACAAAATGTATTGCCATTATGTAGATTCCGTCCAGGCTATGCTTAGCACCCGCTAAGTACCTATAGAAGCAGTGCAGCAGAGGTGGACTTGATGCGGGGATGACGTCCGGAAGTATAATCCCGATGAAATCGCATCAACAAATGGAAAGAGGTGAGAACCGGCCATAGGAGGGCTGCTTCAGTGCCAGGCTGTAGCTGCGGAAAGAGAGGTAGTATTTAAAGGAAGCAGGTACAAAGGGATTATTTATCAAAATATCTCCAGGGGCAAGGATCGCTTTATTCCAGTTGAATGACGGATGTATATTTATGTGGATAGGTGAGGCCCGGAAGCAATATTGTCCGCTTTGGGTAGGTACGTTTATGAGCATATTTGGGTACCCGTGGCGCTGCCACCGCAATAATATCGGCGGCCATGTATTGTCTGCTGTTGGATGGGCCGTCCTTGTACATGGCTCTTACCTGGAAAACTACTACCAGTGAACCCTCCCCGGGTACCTCCAGTGAAACATTTGTTTCCTGGAAAGTGGTATCCGGCGCTATCATTAGTGTGACCGTTTCGCTACCTGCCACCTGATGTGATATAAAATCAATACGTGTTGCAATCACTTTTACTTCCAGTGCAGTAATACCTTTATACCCGTCGATGGTTTGTGCGGGAATATTTAATACTCCGTTACTCAAAAGCCGGGGAGCCACCGGGAAAAAACGATCTACTCCGGTATGCTGATTGAAGCGGAAGCCAGTGATAGCCTCGTGATGATCGCCGGCAGCAATGAGCAGCCTGTTCAGCCGATTGATATGGGCACCATCACAGTGGATATCCAGGTGGCCGTAGAAAGCATGCCGGATAAAAGCGCCTTTTCTGCTGGCGATGCCAAAGCGTCTGGATGCGCGGCGGGTGGCAGCCGTTTGCTGCACGCTTTCCGGCATGGAGCGCAGGAAGTAGTTGCCATTGCGTTTATACCCAATGAGAGGGCCGAGTTTTCCCGTAAAGGGAATGATAGACATTTGTTTTGCCATGGGAGATTATTTTGATTACTATAAATATAACATAATTCGGGGAACGTGTTTTCGGGACAGCTGGAAGATTATCTAACGGGAGTGTAATGGGGATTATATAATATTCAAAGCTAGTGTAGTAGGGATTTGACAATGACAAATGCGCGTGTATGGGGCACTTAAAGAATATTGAAAAAAGTTGAAAACTTTGATTTATAAGCATTCAGCATCCACTAATAGTATACACAAAAAAAGGCGCATCCACTGGAATGCGCCTTTTCAAAATTATATCAAAGCATTACTGCCCCTGTTTCTTTTTCTTATGATCCACAATGGCTCCTGTACCTGCACCTACACCGGCGCCAATCAGGGTTCCTATTGCGGCTCCTTTCAGTCTGTCTTTATTTACAATTGCTCCGGTAATGGCACCTGCACCTGCGCCTACAACGGCGCCTTTAGCAGTGTGGCTCCATCCTTTCCAACCTTTCTTCTTTGCTGGGGCTGCTGGAGCTGGTGCTGCCGGAGCGGGACTGTTCATCTCTGCATCGGCATATCCTGGTGTTACAGCAGCGTTGGAAGTATTATGTCTGTGTTTCTTTAAGTTATTCATTGAATCCACTACCTGTTGTTTAATGGAACTTACATTATTCATGGAATCAATGGTGGCTTTCTTCGCGCTCTCTATAGCGGCGGCATTATCAGCATTGCTTTTGCAGGAAAAGAAAATGACTGCTGCTGCTAAGGCTACAAGTAACTGTTTCATGGTTAAAATCCTTTTAACAGCCAGCTAGCGAAAATTATGCCAAACTCAAAAATTACAGTGGTAATCGCATTTCTACGAGGTTGGTGCGGAATCCGGCTTTCTCATAAGCTTTAACGGCAGCCTCGTTCCCGCCATATACTTCCAGCCGCATTTCAACCATTCCCTGTGCGGATGCCCAGGCTTTAAGTCCTTCGACGATCAGCTTGTTGACCCCTTTACCCCGGTGTGCGGGTTCTACATACATAAATCCCAGGTATGCATATTGGGGAAATGTAAGATAGGGTTTGGCTTCCTTTATACGTGCATAGCCAGAGCCTATCAGCTGGCCATCATACTCCGCCACCAGTACTTCCGCATCGGAAGCGGCGATCATAGCGGCAATATCGTAATAATGAAAAATACCGTCTTTTATAGTCGGGTCATAGGGCCGTTCTGAGTTGATAATATGCTGCTCAAATTCAAGCAGAATGGGTAGGTCAGCCAATATTGCCTTTCTGATGTGAATAGTTTCCATGATTGCTTAATTGTAACTAGTGTAGCGCAAATATCAGTTTTTTACTACTTATAACCGCTTAATCTACCAATTACTGTCGGGCGAGCGAGGGTTTTGTTTGCACGGATTATTAAAGAACTGTTCCTGACATATCTGCCAATACTCCGGGAACGATTGCGTAAATATCCCCGCAGTTCTGCACCCCATTTGCTATTTTGACGGGTGCAATTCAATACCACGCTATGAAACAAACTATCTTAACAGCCATAGGCCTGTTCATTAGTCTCTTCCTTTCTGCGCAAACGATAGCGAAAACAGTCGCGAAAGATGGCAGCGGTGATTATACCACCGTGCAGGCGGCATTAGATGCGATACCCCTTAACAACAAAATACCTGTACGCATCTTCATAAGAAATGGCATTTACAGGGAAAAAATAAAGCTGGATTCCACCAAAGACTTTGTTACGTTAATAGGAGAAGATGAAAATAAAACGATTCTCACCTACGATGATCATGCAGGCATGCGCAATGCTGCCGGTGATAGCATCACTACCTATTCTTCTCCCTCCTGTATGATTTCTGCCAGCGATTTCAGGGCAGAACACCTCACCTTCGAAAATACTGCCGGCGTAAAAGCGGGACAGGCTGTGGCGCTCAGCGTACGGGGCGACAGGGCTACGTTTGTGCATTGTCGTATGCTGGGTTTCCAGGACACTTTGCTGGCCGGAACATTTTACTGCAGACAATACTACAAAGCATGTTACATTGAAGGAAGTACCGATTTCATTTTTGGCTATGCGGCTGCATTGTTTTATAAGTGTCTTATTAACAATAAAACAAACTCCTATATTACGGCAGCGGCTACACTGCAAACATGCCCGGTGGGGTATGTATTTAAAGATTGTACACTGACTGCAGACAGCGGCGTAACCAAAGTATACCTGGGGCGGCCCTGGCGGCCCTACGCCAGCACTACCTGGATTGACTGTTACATGGGCACACACATTTTGCCGGAAGGTTGGGACAACTGGCGAAAAGAGTCGAATGAAAAAACGGCCCGTTACGCAGAGTATAACAGTCGTGGCCCCGGTGCCAACCCGGCGGGGAGGGTAAGATGGAGCCGGCAACTCACCAAAAAGGAAGCGAAACAATTTACAAGGGAATATATATTCGGAGACTGGAAATTTAAATTATGAAGATAACAGCCTGTCTGTGGTGCCTGCTGGCAACCACACCGGTGATGGCACAATCTGTATCAGAAGTGTCGAAAGTATGGGTAGCTGATAATGGAGATGGCACTTATAAGAATCCGGTACTATATGCGGACTATTCCGATCCCGATGTCATCAGGGTAGAAGACGACTATTACCTGGTAGCCTCCAGCTTTGACGCCGTTCCGGGCTTGCCGATCCTGCATTCCAAAGACCTCGTCAACTGGCGTATTATCGGGCATGCTTTACTGCGTCAGCCACCCTATGATCATTTCGCGGTAACGCAGCATGGTAACGGCGTTTGGGCGCCCGCTATCCGCTATCACAATAAGGAGTTTTATATTTATTACCCGGATCCCGATTTCGGCATCTATATGGTAAAAGCAAAGCAGATCACAGGTCCCTGGAGTATACCGGAACTGGTAGTTGCCGGTAAAGGACTGATAGATCCCTGCCCTCTATGGGATGATAACGGACACGTATATATGGTGCATGCTTACGCAGGTAGTCGCGCCGGTATTAAAAGTATCCTCATAGTAAAAGAGTTGAATGCCACCGGTACTAAAGCGCTTGATGAAGGCGTGCTGGTATTCGATGGACATGACGATCAACCTACACTGGAAGGCCCCAAGATCTATAAGCGTAGTGGGTACTACTATATTTTCGCACCTGCTGGTGGCGTTAGCACAGGTTGGCAACTGGTATTGCGCTCGAAAAATATTTATGGTCCCTACGAAAGTAAAACGGTGATGGATCAGGGGCATTCCCCGATCAATGGACCTCATCAGGGCGCCTGGGTACAAACGCCAAAAGGGGGCGACTGGTTTCTGCATTTCCAGGATCAGGAGGCGTATGGCAGGGTTGTTCATCTACAGCCGATGAAGTGGGTGAATAACTGGCCGGTGATAGGTATAGACAAAGATGGTGATGGCAAAGGAGAACCCGTACTCAGTTGCCGTAAACCAGATGTAGGCAGCACTTATCCGCTGGCCACTCCACAGGAGTCAGATGAGTTTAATAAAAGCACATTGGGACTGCAATGGCAATGGCAGGCGAATCCGGCTGCCGGCTGGGCTTTCCCGTCTGCTGCGCATGGCAGCCTGCGTCTCTTTGCAGCGCAACAGCCCGACAGCGCCCGGAATTTGTGGGAAGTACCTAATGTACTCCTGCAGAAATTTCCGGCGCCGGCATTTAGTGCTACCGTGAAGTGCCGCTTTAAACCCAGACAGGAAGGAGATCGTATGAGCATGCTGGTAATGGGGAGCGATTACGCCGGACTATCACTCGTGAAAAAAGCAGACGGCATTTATTTATCCCGATTCAGCTGTAAACAGGCAGACAAAGGCCATCCCGAAACGGTTACCGTATTGGAAAAGATAACGTCCACGGATATATTTTTCAGGGTGCAGGTGAGAGAAGGCGCTGTTTGTCAGTTCAGCTATAGCCGCGATGGACAAACATTTCACGATGCAGGAGCACCGTTTACCGCCGTTGCCGGCAGATGGATAGGTGCCAAAATGGGATTGTGCTGTACCAGGAATGTTAAAACAAACGATGCAGGCTGGGCTGATGTGGACTGGTGGAGAGTAGATAAATAGTTACCGCGATTATCGTTTCTTTTTAGCTGGTGCCACCGGAGGAATCAATAATTCCGTTTGCAATACCCGCGTTTCGAAATCTTTCACGGGCCTTTTGCTTTCTATCAGTTGCAGTAATAATTGAGTGGCCACCTGTCCCATTTCAAAGGCGGGTTGCCGCACTACGGTGAGTGGCGCATGCAGTAGTTCAATCAACTCTGAATTGGAAAATCCTGTCAACGCCATTTCACCGGGGATGGCCACCTGCGCTTTTTTCAGCGCACGCATACAACCTGTAGTAAGCTTATCTGAAGTGGTAAAAATAGCATCCGGCCGTTTCTTTTCTTTCAACAGCTCCTCTACGGCATCTGTTACTTCCTCCAGCAGCATGCCGCCATGGAAGCAATATTTGATGAGCGAAGGTGGGGGCTTGATACCGTGTTTTTCCAATGCAGCCATATATCCCGCCACCCGTTCACGGGTAATGGAAAGATGCGCTGAGTTGGTAATACAGGCAATACGCCTGTATCCCTGCGAAAGCAAATGCATAGTGGCATTATACGCTCCCTGGAAATTATCCACCATTACTTTATGCGTGGCAATATCTTCTACAATCCGATCGAAGAATACAATGGGAAAACCGTATTGATGTAGCGCTTTCAGATGCGTCAGGTCCTTAGTCGCACTGGATACCGAGATCAGCAGGCCATCTATGGAACGGGAAGCGAGGTATTGTAATGTTCTTACTTCTTTTTCAAAAGATTCATGACTCTGGGAAATGATGACCGTATAGCCTTGCTCGTTAGCAACTGATTCAATTCCGTTAATTGTCTGCGAAAAAAAGCTGTTGGCAATCTCGGATACGATTACGCCAATTGACCTGCTTTTTTTCTCCTTTAAACTTAAAGCAATAGGGTTGGGATGATAGTTCAACTGTGCAGCATGTTCCAGTACCAATTGCTTGGTGGCCGCACTGATTTCATGGCTGTCACGCAATGCACGTGATACCGTGGAAGTAGACAGGTGAAGTGCCTGCGCAATATCTTTTATAGTAGCTGCTTTATACTTCATAAGGCTTCCGGACTATGTTTTCCGGCATTCAGGTAGGAGGTGAAAGTACTGATTTTTCCGGGAACGATTGCGTAAATAAACTTCACGATTAATAAATAGTTCTGTAGACTTGTAATCACACGACACAGAAAAAAAGCGCTCCTGTTTCAACCAACAAATCACCACGTTTAATCAATAGCGATTAGCACAACCTTTATTTGCCATTTAAATTCACGCCAAACGTTATGAAAAGAATTTACCTTATTTGCTTGCTGCTGTTGGGTTTTAGCGGCTGGGCGATTGCACAGACCCGCACCGTAAAAGGGAGGGTGACAGATGCAGCCTCCGGCGATGCACTGCCACTTGTAAGTGTACAGGTGAAAGGAACTACCAGTGGAACCCAAACAGATACACATGGAAATTTTACGCTGCAGGTGCCAGACGGGAAAAAAACGGAACTGTTGTTCAGTTACGTAGGATACGCCCCGGTAACTATAGTAGCGGATAATGTCAATATGACAGTAAAAATGGAATCGAATAATAAAAGACTGGATGAAATTGTAGTAGTAGGGTACGGCATGGTGAAAAAACGCGATCTCACCGGTGCGGTGGTATCCGTAAAAGGGGAGGAGTTGAAAAAAGTGCCTTCCACCAATGTGATGGAAGCGGTGCAGGGAAGACTGCCAGGTGTGGACATTACCCGCAGCAGCGGTGCTGCCGGGGCTAAAGTGAATGTCACGGTAAGAGGTAACCGCTCTATTACAGCAGGCAATGGCCCCTTATATATCGTTGATGGCGTTCAGTATGAAAATATCCAGGATATCAGTCCGAATGATATCCAATCAATGGAAGTGCTGAAAGATGCATCTACTACAGCTATCTATGGTTCCAGAGGCGCCAACGGCGTTATCATGGTCACTACCAAAAGAGGTACAGCCGGCAGACCACGCGTAAATATCAGTTCCTATGCCGGCATATCGGAAGTAAACGGTTATCCCCGCATGAGTAACGGGGAAGAATATACGGCATTGAAACGCGAAGCGAACCGCACCACCGGCAGATGGGCCAGCCCCGCCGATGATTCCAAAATATTCAACGCATTTGAACTGGATGAAATCAAAAATAATATCTGGACAAATTATGCTGACGAGCTTTTGCATAAAGGTTTACAGCAGGACTACCAGGCAGGCATCTCCGGAGGATCAGAAAAAACAAAAGTCTATTTCTCCTTTGATTACTTTAACGAAAAAGGGCTGCTGAAACTGGATGACCTGAAACGCTATGCTACCCGCTTAAACATTGATCAAACCATTAATGATGCGATCAAAGTAGGTGTACAGAGCCAGATCACTTATTATGATCAGAGTGCCCGCCGCGATCCGCTGAATCAGGCCAATAAGTATATTCCGCTGGGTGTTCCCTATGATTCTGCCGGCAACCTCGTATTATTCCCTAACAGCGGGTCCGCTATCAACCCGCTGGCAGATGAACAACCGAATGCCTATCAGAACATTACACGCACTACCCGCACCTTTATCAATGCTTACCTGGAACTTACTCCCTTCAAAGGATTTATGTTCCGGTCTAATTTTGGTGTAACCCTGGAAAATGCAAAACAAGGCATCTTTGCATCTAAAAGTTCCATTGACCGGTCCACTGCATCTACTTCGCGATCCCAGTCCAACAGCAATACCCGCAGGTATCTAAGCTGGGAAAACGTAGCCACCTATAATAAAACGATCGGTGATCACTCCTTCGGGATTACCGGCGTAGCCAGCGTATTGTCAGATCAGCGCGATTCTTCCCTCATGCAGGGAGAAGGACAGCTGCTGCCCTCTCAACTGTATTATGCGCTGCAAAATAGTGTGAGCGGCATTGCTATCCGTAACAGCTTCCAGGCCAGTAAACTGATCTCTTTTACAGGCCGTTTGAATTACGCATTCAAAGGAAAATACCTGTTATCACTCACGGGGCGCTCCGATGGCTCCTCTAAATTAGCGCCTGGTAATAAATGGGCTTTCTTCCCATCCGTGGCAGCGGCATGGCGTATCAGTGATGAAAAGTTCATGAAGTCACAAACTTTCCTGAGCGATCTGAAACTGCGGGTGAGCTATGGCATAGCAGGCAATGATGCGGTACCTCCTTACTCCAGCACGGCCTACCTCACTAAAATTCCATTCTCTTTCGATGATACCAATGCCGCCATGGCTTATGCCATCGGTGATCAGGCGGCTAACCTGGGGTTGAAGTGGGAACTGTCTACCACTAAAAATATCGGACTCGATTTCGGTATCATCGCCAATAAAATCAGTGGTAGCATCGATTACTATGATACACAAACCAAAGACCTGTTACTGCTGCGTACTTTACCTACTTCCTCCGGTGTGAGCGTTGTAATGCAAAACATTGGGAAAACCCGTAACAGAGGGATTGAAATAGGTATCAATACCACGAATATTGCTACGGCTGATTTCAGGTGGACTTCCAACATCGTGTACTCCCGTAACAAAGAAGAAATCGTGGCACTGGCAGATGGCAGTACCAACGATGTGGCCAACGGCTGGTTCATCGGATCTCCGGTGAAAGTGTATTTCGATCAGCAGAAAATTGGTATCTGGCAAACAGCAGATGCGGGGGAGGCCACGAAATACGGTTACAAACCCGGCGATATCCGCGTGAAAGACCAGGATGGTAATGGGGTTATCAATTCTGCTGACCGCATCATCCTGGGGGCGCAGGTGCCTAAATGGAGTGGTGGCATAAATAACGACTTCCGCTACAAAAATTTTGATCTCAACATTTATGTGTTTGCTCGTATAGGGCAGTGGATCAATTCGGAATATGCCGCCAAATTTGATCCACAGGGCCTGGAAAACAGCGCCCCGCTTAACTACTGGACACCTGAAAATCCATCCAACGAGTATCCACGCCCGAATGCCAGTCTCTCTAAAGATGGCACGCCGTTTATTAAAACACTGGGTTATAAAGAAGGCTCTTTTGTGAAGATCCGCAATCTATCTCTGGGGTATACCTTCTCCGCTCAGGCGTTGAAACCGCTGCACCTCAGTAGTCTTCGTTTATACGTAACCGGTAAGAACCTCTTTACCTTCAGCAAAATAAAAGATTACGATCCGGAAAGAGGTGGTGATCTGAGCAACCCGCTCACCAAAATGTATGTGGCAGGAATAAATGTTGAGTTTTAATTTTCAAAAAAGCAGTTATGAAACCAAACATAAACAAGTACTTTATCATACTCACCATAGCCGTTGCAAGTCTTGCCAGCTGCAACAAACAGCTGGAAGAATATAACCCCGGCGGCACCACCACCGATGCGGTATATTCCACGCCGGAAGGATTTGAAACACTGGTAAATGCAGCGTATACCTATAACCGTTGGTGGTATGGAAAGGAAGAAGGATATAGTATGGCAGAAATGGGAACGGATATATGGACCAGTGGTACCGGTGATAAATATCCCGACATCACCAATTACAACAACCTGCAGGCCAGCAATACGGTGATGAGTGGGTTGTGGAAACAATTGTATGCTGCTATCAATCTCTGTAATGCCGGCATCACGCGCATCGATAAAGCCGGTCTTGCAGCAGATAAAAAGAAAGTACGCAATGCGGAATTGCATTTCCTCCGGGCCTTTTACTACTGGCATATTGTGGAAACCTGGGGGCCTGTACATTTTACCCTGGAGGAAACCTCCGGTGCCATCACCACTGCTAACCGTACGCCGGTAGAAACTTTCTATAAACAGATTTTTGCTGACCTTGATGTGGCCGTAAATAACCTGCCTGCTACTACTACCGATTATGGCAGGGTTACCAAACCTGCGGCAGAAGCCTTTCTGGCGAGAATGTACCTCACCCGTGGTATGAACCAGCAGGCCGCTGACCTGGCTGATAAAGTAATTAATAATTACACCTATACGTTATTACCAAAGTATGCGGATCTCTGGCGCATGGATAACCTGCAAAATAAAGAAGTGATCTGGGCAGTTAACTATATGAAAAACCTGGTATTCGATGACCGTACAGATGCAACACTCTTTCCGAACGGACACTCCCGTGGCGCCAACAATGGTCACCTGATGTTTGCCATGAAGTACGATGATCTGCCGGGGATGCAGCGTGATGTGCTGAACCAGCGTCCGTTTAACCGTTACATGCCTACGTTGTTCCTGTTAAACCTCTTTAATGACAAAGCAGATGCCCGCTACCAGGCTTCTTTCAAACAGGTATGGCTTTGCAATAATCTTAAAACAGCACCAGCAGGTATGAAGCTGGGAGATACGGCTGTATGTTGTAGTAAGGACGTATTGGCAGCAACAACCAGGTACCGGTTATATGATAGAAACGCAGTGTATAATAGTGCAGGTGGCGGCAACGATCGTACGCACTATGTATCTCTGCAGAAATTTGATGACCCTACACGGGCATCCCTGAACGAAGAACAAAGTGCCCGCGATGCATTTATTATTCGTCTCGCTGAAATGTACCTGATTGCCGGAGAAGCACAGTTTAAATTAGGCAACGCAGCCAGGGCGGCAGACTACATTAACGTGATCCGCAAACGCGCCGCTATTCCCGGTCAGGAAGCAGCCATGCAAATTACTGCAGCGGATATCAGTCTGGACTTTATCCTCGATGAAAGAGCCAGGGAGCTGGCAGGAGAGCAGCTACGCTGGTTCGACCTGAAACGTACCGGTAAACTTGCGGAAAGAATTGCGCTCCATAATCCGGACGCCAATAAATATTTCCAGTCGTACCATACCGTGCGGCCCATTCCGCAGGATCAGATTGATGCCGTGACCAATAAGGGAGAGTTTAAGCAGAACGATAAATATAACTAATGAGATATCTACAGATACTATTATTATCATTATTGGGACTGGCACCTGCCGGTCCCAAACCCACTATATTCCTGATCGGTGATTCCACCATGGCAGACAAGCCATTGGCCGATAATCCCGAACGTGGCTGGGGGCAGCTGTTACCAACGTTTTTTGAACCAGGTATGAGCATAAGAAATTATGCTGTGAACGGTCGCAGTACCAAAAGTTTTATTGATGAACACCGTTGGGATACGGTGCTTGCACAACTACATCCCGGTGATTGGGTGATGATCCAGTTTGGACATAACGATGCTAAAATAAGTGATAGTACCCGCTATGCCGCAGCACAGGGAGCCTATAAAACGAACCTGGAACGCATTGTAAAAGAAGCCCGCGCCAAAGGAGCAAACCCGGTGCTTATTACACCTGTAGCCCGCCGTAAGTTTACCAATGGTATTCTGGAAGATACCCACGGCGAGTACCCTGCAGTAGTAAAAGCTGTAGCTGCGGCGATGCAGGTTCCGCTGCTGGACCTCCAGCAAAGTAGTGCAGCACTGCTGACGCGGGAAGGAGAAACGGGTTCCGTGAAAATGTTTAAAACTACACCTGCCGGACATTATAACTCTCTGCCGCAGGGCATTACAGACAATACCCATTTTTCTGCTTATGGTGCCGCAAAGATAGCCGCATTGATAGCTGGGGAAATCAAATCGAAAAACCTACCGTTGTCGGTCTACCTGAAAAAGACCGCCTTCGAAAATAAATACAGTTACGAACTACCGCTGATCTATGAACCGCATTTCAGGAAGGATACATTCAATATCCTGCGTTATGGTGCTAAAGCAGATGGTATCACGTTGAATAGTAAAAGCATTAATGATGCGATGGCCGCCTGTAGCAACAAAGGTGGCGGAGTGGTGCTGATTCCGCCGGGGCTGTGGCTCACAGGGCCACTGGTGTTGCAGAATAATGTTAATCTTCACCTGGCGGCAAATGCCGTGTTGCAGTTTACGACCGACTTTGATCAGTATCCGCTTATCTCCACTACCTACGAAGGGCTGGCTGCGGTGCGCTGTCAGGCACCGGTTTCCGGCAACGACCTGGAAAATATAGCCATTACCGGTAATGGTATCCTGGATGGTGGCGGTGATGCGTGGCGAATTGTAAAAAAGGCAAAGCTCACGCAATCGCAGTGGGAGAAATTGGTGGCCTCCGGTGGTTTGACGGGGGAAGACAGTGTTACCTGGTATCCATCCAGATTATCTTATCTGGGTGCTAAAACCAACCAGGCCGGTGTTATTACTGCAGGGAGTAAACCTGCGGACTATGCTGGTATCAAAGATTTCCTGCGCCCTAATATGATCAGTATTTCCGGCTGTAGAAATGTGTTGCTGGAAGGGGTTACTTTCCAAAATTCTCCTGCCTGGTGCCTGCATCCTCTACTCTGTGAAAATATTACGCTGAGAGGCATTTATGCTAAAAATCCCTGGTACGCGCAAAATGGCGATGGGGTAGACCTGGAGTCATGCAGCTATGCACAGATCCTGGACTGTACTTTTGATGTAGGTGACGATGGTATCTGTATCAAATCCGGCAGGGATGAACAGGGACGTAAACGTGGTAAGCCTACAGAGAACGTGATAGTGCATAACTGTACCGTTTATCATGCACATGGTGGCTTTGTAATAGGCAGTGAAATGTCTGGTGGTGCACGCAACATTTATGTGTCTGATTGTTCTTTCCTGGGTACCGATATCGGGTTGCGGTTTAAAACTGCGCGTGGGCGCGGTGGTGTAGTGGAGAATATTTATGCCGCCGGTATCAACATGAAAGATATCCCGGGAGAAGCCATCCTGTTTGACATGTATTATGCAGCTAAAGATCCGGTGCCATTGTCAGGTGAAAAAAGGGCCGCACCTAAAGTAGAAAAGCTGGCGGTAACAGAGGCGACACCACGGTTCCGCAACTTTTACATCAATGATGTGGTATGTAGCGGAGCTAAGAAAGCGGTATTTATCCGTGGACTGCCGGAAATGCCTGTCGACCATATTTTCCTGCGCAACCTGGTGATAAAGGCGGAGGAAGGGATTAGTTGTCTGGAGGCGGACAATATACATTTCAGGAATGTCTATCTGCTGACGTCCTCCGGTACGCCTCCTTTGCAAACCCGCAACGTCAACGATATTACACGAGACAGTTGTCATTACCGGGATACTAAAAATAAATCAACGGAAGATCATGCGTTTTAAAAAGAGAATCATCATCGCAGGGCTGTTGTTCATCAATATGCTCACCACGCAGGCCCAAAACGGTGCTGCCGGTATGGCGGCTACGGTCATGCGCATTTGGAAAGACTCACTCGTATTGCATCCTGGTACACCGGTAAAATGGACCTATGATGAAGGCGTAGTATTGGAAGGATTTACCGGGCTATGGAAGCGATTCCATGATCAGCAATATTTCCGGTATATACAACAGCGTATGGATTTTTTTATAGGAGATAACGGTGATATCCGTACGTACCGGCAGAAAGATTACAACCTTGATAATATCAAGAATGGCCGGGTACTGCTGACATTGTATAAAGCTACCGGCAACGACAAATATAAGCTGGCGGCAGGGCAGCTGCGGGAACAGCTGCGCGGGCAACCCCGCACGCATGACGGCGGTTTCTGGCACAAACAACGCTATCCTTACCAGATGTGGTTAGATGGTCTTTACATGGGGGAACCTTTTTATGCAGAATATGCGGCATTGTTTCATGAAGACAGTGCCTTCCGCGATATTACCCGGCAGTTTGTGTTGATGGAAACACATGCACGTGATACAGCAACAGGTTTATTGTACCATGCCTGGGATGAATCGCGGGAACAGCGCTGGGCCAATAAAAGCACGGGCCAGTCACCGCATTTCTGGGGCAGGGCTATGGGCTGGTATGCTATGGCGCTCGTAGACGCGCTGGAATATTACCCGGCAGGAGATCCCGGCAGGGACAGTCTGATCGCTATCTTAAATCGTACAGCCGCTGCCGTGAAGAAATACCAGGATGCCGGAACCGGTTGCTGGTTCCAGGTACTGGACAGAGCAGGCAGCAAAGGTAATTATGTGGAAGCATCTGCTTCCTGCATGTTCGTATACGCGTTGGCGAAAGGTATCCGCTTAGGGTATCTCCCGGATGGCTACAGGCAGGTGGCTATAAAAGGCTATGCTGGTATCCTGAAGCAGYTTATCCGGAAAAATAAAGAGGGAGATATCACCCTTGGCGGTACCGTCAGCGTAGCGGGACTTGGAGGCGAACCCTATCGTGACGGCAGCTATGAATACTATCTCAGTGAAAAGGTAATTGACAACGATCCAAAAGGCGTAGGTGCGTACCTGTTAGCCGCCAACGAAATGGAAATAATGAGTAAAAAATAATGGTATGAAACTATCCAGAGAAACATTGTCAGGGCTATACGGAAATGAAGCGTTGCAGCTACCTTTAAAGAGCTGCTTCGATCTGCCGGAGAAAGTGCTGCAGTTTGGTACAGGGGTGTTGCTAAGAGGTTTGCCCGATGCTTTCATTGACAAAGCCAACCAGGAAGGCCGTTTCAACGGAAGGGTGGTAGTCGTGAAATCGACCGGCAATGGTAGCACCACTGCTTTTGATGAACAGGATAACCTGTACACGCAGTGTATACGGGGTATTGAAGGTGGCCGGAAGATGGCCGTTAATATCATCAACGCCTCCATCAGCAGGGTATTGAATGCTGCTTCCCAATGGGAGCAGATCCTGGCATGTGCCACGAACCCGCAGATGCAGGTTGTTATTTCCAATACAACTGAAGTGGGGATTGTATATGTGGAGGAGAATATCCATACCACACCACCGGCCTCTTTCCCTGCCAAGCTGCTGGCTTTTCTGCACCGGCGCTATCTTCATTTCAACGGAGATGAAACGAAGGGCATGGTGATCATTCCTACGGAGCTGATACCGGATAATGGCAGCCGGCTCAAGGAAATCCTGTTGCAGTTATGCGTCTTCAATGAACTGGATACTGCTTTTACGGACTGGCTGCATAATAGTAGCGACTTTTGTAATTCACTGGTAGACTGTATTGTGCCGGGGGCTTCAGATCTCACACTGGCATATGAAGACGACCTGATGATCATGACAGAGGTGTACCGGCTATGGGCAATTGAAACCAGCAGTGAAAGGGTGAAACAGGTATTGTCTTTCCATGAAGCGGATGCCGGTGTGGTGTTGTCACCGGACATCAATATATTCAGGGAGCTAAAGTTGCGGCTGTTGAACGGTGCCCATACGCTTAGCTGCGGACTGGCTTTCCTGGCCGGTTTGGATACGGTGAAAGCTGCCATGAATCAGGAGTCAATGGCCGCATATATAGAAGGGCTGATGATGCAGGAAATTATTCCCGCTATAACGGACCGGCATATACGTCATGATGCAGCGATTCGTTTTGCCGGTGCTGTACTGGACCGTTTCCGTAATCCTTACATAGATCATCGCTGGTTGAGTATATGCAGTCAGTATACGTCTAAATTGAAGATGCGGGTATTGCCGGTATTGTTACGTTATTACGAACGTACCGCACAGGTACCTGCATTGATTTCACTGGGCTTTGCAGCACACCTGCTGTTTATGCGCGGAGATACTACGTATAGCGTCTCCGATGAATACGCCGGCTGGTACCGGGAACAATGGCAATTACATTCACCGGAAACAGTCGTGAAAAATACACTTGGCAACGAAGCGGTCTGGGGCCATGATCTCACCACCATTACCGGTTTTGAGCAACTGGTGACGGTGATGCTGAAGGCATTACTTGCAGAAGGCCCTGCTGCCTATCTGGACCGCATTGCAGCAGAAATAACTATATCATAGATTTTTTAAGCAGACAGGTATGAAACAGAAAGTATTAAAGGTGCATCCGCATGACAATGTGTTGGTAGCGCTACAGGATCTGGATAAAGATGATACGGTACAGTATAACGGCACTGTATATACGATGCAGGAAAAGATCCCTGCCAAACATAAATTTGCCGCCAGCTCTTTTGATAAAGGGGATGCCCTGATCATGTATGGCGTACTGGTAGGGCGTGCGCAGACGCCCATTACTGCAGGCAGCAGGATCGCGGTGGAAAATGTACACCATGCGGCCAACGGATACGCACTGGCTGCACAGCGGAAAACAGCATGGCAGGTGCCTGATATCTCCCGATGGCAGCAAAAAACATTCATGGGATATCACCGGCAGGACGGTAGTGTAGGTACGGCTAATTACTGGCTGGTAATACCATTGGTATTTTGTGAAAACAGGAATATAGAAGTATTGAAAGAAGCCCTGCTAACAGAACTGGGTTATAGTCGTCCCGCAAAATATGCTGCCTTTACACGCTCCCTGGTGGCGCAACAACAAGCCGGTGCAGATGCGGCGGGTATCCTGGAAACAATATACACAGAGCAGGACGACAGCCAGGAAAATATGCGCCTTTTTGAAAATGTGGATGGCATCAAATTCCTGACCCATGATGGAGGTTGTGGTGGCATCCGGCAGGATGCACAAACGCTTTGTGGCCTGCTGGCAGGATATATTACACATGCTAACGTTGCCGGTGCTACAGTGTTGAGCCTGGGCTGCCAGAATGCGCAAGTCAGCATGTTACAGGCGGAAATTAACAAACGCGATCCGGCGTTTTCGAAACCACTTTATATATTGGATCAGCAACAGACCGGCGCAGAAAGTCTGTTGATCACACAAGCCATTCGTCAGACTTTCGCAGGACTGATGGAGGCCAATCAATGTACGCGACAACCGGCTCCTTTAAGTAAGCTTTGTATAGGACTGGAGTGCGGCGGCTCCGATGGTTTCTCCGGCATCTCCGCCAATCCCGCCATCGGTTATACTTCTGATTTGCTGGTAGCTTTAGGCGGTTCCGTTGTGCTGGCCGAGTTCCCGGAACTATGTGGCGTAGAGCAGGAGATGAGTGATCGTTGCTGTCATGTGGAAGATGCGTCCCGCTTTATTCAGCTCATGCGCACGTACCAGCAACGCGCAGAAGAAGCAGGCTCCGGATTTGATATGAATCCATCTCCCGGAAATATTAAAGATGGCCTCATTACAGATGCCATTAAATCTGCCGGCGCCGCTAAAAAAGGTGGTACCTCTCCGGTAGTAGCAGTATTGGATTATCCGGAAAAAGTACAACAGGCAGGACTTAATTTACTATGTACGCCGGGTAATGATGTGGAGTCCACCACCGCGGAAGTAGGCAGCGGCGCCAATATAGTCCTGTTTACAACAGGACTGGGAACGCCCACCGGCAACCCGATTGTACCAGTAATTAAACTGTCGAGCAACACAAAGTTGTATCAGCGTATGCAGGATATCATCGATATCAATACCGGATCTATTATAGATGGAGAGGAAAGCATTACCGCAGCAGGAGAACGTATACTCGACTACGTTATACAGGTGGCCAGCGGAACCATTACCGCAAAATCCGTGATAAATGGTCAGGATGATTTTATTCCCTGGAAAAGAGGAGTGTCATTGTAATGCTTAAAATATATTATTGATGAGGAAAAAGTTCATGGATGAAAATTTTCTCCTGAATAGCGATGCTGCGGAAAAATTATATCATTATTACGCCAAGGATATGCCGGTGATTGACTACCATTGTCACTTGCCACCCGCGCAGATTGCGGCAGATACACGTTTTCAGAACATCACAGCGGCATGGCTATATGGAGATCACTATAAATGGCGGGCCATGCGCACCAATGGCGTACCGGAAAGTTATTGTACCGGTAATAATACCGACTGGGAGAAGTTCGAAAAATGGGCTGCCACGGTGCCACAAACGTTGCGCAATCCCCTGTATCACTGGACACACCTCGAATTACAGCGCTATTTCGGTATTTCAGAAATACTGAATCCTGCATCCGCGGCGCATATTTATGACACCTGTAATCAACTGTTACAAACGCCGGAATACAGTGTGCGTAACCTCTTAAGAAGCAGAAATGTGGCACTGATCTGTACCACCGATGATCCGGCTGATGACCTGCAATACCACCGGCAAATAAAACAGGATGGCTTTGAAATACCCGTGATCCCGGCTTTCCGGCCGGATCAGGCCATGAATGCAGATGATCCGGAGGCATACAATGCTTACCTGCAAAAACTGGAACAGGCAGGCAACTGCAGCATCAATACGTATGATGATTTGCTGCAGGTGTTAAAAGACCGGCATGATTTCTTTGCTGCTCATGGCTGTAAAGTATCTGATCATGGGATTGAGGAAATATATGCGGAGGATTTTACGGAGACAGGTATCAGGCAGATCTTTCTGAAAATACGTGCCCGCAACATGTTGACACCGACAGAAATAAGGCAGTTTAAATCCGCGCTGCTGTTAGAACTGGCTATCATGGACTGGGAAACAGGGTGGGTGCAGCAATACCATCTGGGTGCATTACGGAATAATAATTCCCGCATGATGCGCCTGTTGGGACCTGACACCGGCTGGGATTCTATTGGTGATTTTTCGCAGGCACGTGCGTTGGCAAAATTTCTTGATAGATTGGATAGCCAGGATAAGCTCACTAAGACGATCATCTATAACCTGAATCCGGCCGATAATGAACTCATGGCCACGATGACCGGGAACTTCAACGATGGTTCTATAGCCGGCAAAGTACAGTTTGGCGCCGCCTGGTGGTTCCTGGATCAGAAGGATGGGATGACCAGGCAGCTGAATGCCTTGTCCAACATGGGCCTCATTTCCCGCTTTGTAGGTATGCTGACGGACTCCCGGAGCTTTCTCTCTTATCCTCGCCACGAATATTTCCGGCGCCTGCTCTGTGACCTTTTTGGAGAGGAAATAGAACGCGGCGAAATACCGGATAATATAGAAGAGGTAGGGGCGATCATACAGGATATCTGCTATGGCAATGCGAAATCCTATTTTGGCTGGTGAGTAAAGGGGGGAGTGTCTTTGGAAGAGGCCGAAGGCCTTCCCCTTCGACAAAAAAATATTTTTCAAACCCTGCTGACATAGGGTTGTCACACCCCCTTGTTTTCTTTGTACTGTAAACAAATAAAAATACAGTTTTATGGAAAACAACACATTAACGGCAACTGCACCTGCAACCCACGTAATTCTGAATCCGCAACAACTCCTGGCGCACTGGCAGGGGCATCGGGATCTGACCCGCAGGCTGATTGAGAAGTATCCGGCTGATAAGCTGTTTACTTACAGTGTAGGCGGAATGCGTCCTTTGTCCGTACTGGCGATGGAAGTATTGGGCATTGCTTCTGCCGGCGTACATGGCTTTGCTACTGATGGCGACTGGAAAACCATGGACGAATTGCTGCAGCATACCGGTTTAACCAAGCCAACCACCAAAGAAGAATTATTAAAGTTATGGGATGTGGTAACAGAGCAGATTAACGAATACTGGCCTAAAATAGCCGCGCAGGATTTTCAAAGACAAATGAAGGCGTTTGGCCAGTATGACGGCACCGTTATCAGTCTCCTTTTGTACTTTATTGATAATGAAATTCATCACCGCGGACAAGCATATGTATATCTCCGCACCCTGGATATTGAACCTCCGTTTTTCTGGGATAGACACTAGTCTTATCTCGCAGCATTGAACTTCTCCCGGTATTCAGAAGGTGTCATTCCCACGGTTTTGCGGAAGACCTTTCTGAATGCTTTGGGGTCGTTATAACCCGAATTAAAGATCACCTCCATCATTTGCTGACCGGTTTGTTCGAGCAATTTTTTGGCGGCTTCAATGCGGGTGAGCTGCAGGTATTCAATAGGTGTGACACCGGTTACCTGTTTAAATCGTCTGACAATATTTCTGCGGCTGGAAGGAATGTCTTTGATCATTTCCTCGATGGTACCAACGTCCTGATAGCTGGTTTCAATTTTTTGCTGGGCGGAGGCCACCAGGTCATCGTGGTGATTGCGGGTAGGCTGGAATGTGCTGAAATAGGATTGTTTATCCCTGCCCATATCAATGGCAAATATTTTGGCTGTTCTCACCGCGATCTCGATGCCGCAGTGTATTTCCAGCAAATGAAGTAGCAGGTGAAAGGTAGATGTAGCACCACCACTGGTATAGATGCCGGAATCGTGGGTAACGGTTTTATCTGATAGCAGGTTTACCGCCGGAAATGCTGTTGTAAAATCTTTGCAGGCATCCACATGTGTAGTCGCAATTTTTCCATCCAGTAAACCGGAGGCTCCCAGTAAAAATGCGCCAGTACAGAAGCTGGCTAACTCTGCACCAGTTTTATATTGTTGTTTTAACCAGGGCAGATATTCCCTGTTGGCAACAATAGATTGCTTCAGATCATCCGTAGTAAAAGAAGGGATGAGTACCAGGTTAAAAGTAGTGGCAACACCTATTTCTTCTGAAAGGTAATCGGGGAAAGCAGCTGCAAGGTGTGCGGTATCTGCGGTGTAAACAAGACTGATGATAAAGGGGGTTGACTGCCCGTTTTTATAGTAAATCTTATTGACGGTTTCGAGCACATCTGTAATCGCCGCAAGGCTTAGCAGCTTGTAGTGGCGCATAAGCAGGATCCCTATCTTGATCATATGGCTTTCAGTTTTGAATTAACTACTCAAACATAACGTTTTTGTCGCAAATACCCCCTAAGATTGGCTTTATCAGCATCTTCCTTTCAGGGGATTATCTGCTATCTTACAGAGAGTTTGAATACCAAAAATAAAAATAATATGGAAACTGCAAGCAACAGGATGCTAGGCATTCTTTCACTGTTTGATCTGCAAACAGGTCTTTACCCTAAAGCACTGTTTGGATTATCTGATTCAGATGCGCACAAGCGTCTGGACACAGCTGCCAACCATGTGGCCTGGCTCGCCGGTAGCCTGGTTCAACAACGATTTGATCTGGCTGGCTTTTTTAAGGTGGATATAAAATCATCCTCCGATAACCTGTTTAAGCAAAACCAGGGAATAAAAGATGGTGTTACCTACCCATCGCTGGATGTATATCAGAAGGATTGGGAAAAAATTACCCCCATATTAAGGGCTGAATTGGTGAAAGCAACAGATGAACAACTGGATAGTATGTTGAGTTTTCCGGAAATGAAAATGTCTTTTCCATTATGGGAAATGGTAACCTTCTCCATTTACCGGGAAGCAAACTGCATAGGTCAAATCGCATTGTGGCGGCGACTATTGGGGTATCCTGGTATAAACTATATGTAATTTAAATTTTTTACGGAATGGTAGAAGTCTTTGTAACAAACGTTAAACGGGTAGCTGCTGCAAAAGAAATTGTGGCACTGCTGTTAGAGAATTTCCCGGATAGTAAAATAAATTTTGACCTGGAAGATCGGGATAAAGTATTGAGGGTAGAAGGAGATAATTTCCAGCCGGGAAAAGTAATGATGCTGGTAAATGAAACAGGATTTCATTGCCAGGTAATGGAAGGTTAAGTATCCGGCTCTACAGCGCCGGATACTTTTTTTTATTTAGTAAAGTGGGTTCTGACTCAGCCCGGGATTGATATCACGCTCACTCTGTGGAACAGGCCACAGGTAGTTTTTCTTGATATCAAAAGTACGTTGCTCCACCAGGATGCGTTCCGTTCCCAGTGTTAGTTTACCTGTAGTAGCATTCACATTGCCCAGTCTCGCGCCATACATGGTACCATTCATCACCTTATCGCCAATTTCCCAGCGTTGTACATCAAACCAACGAAGACCTTCCATCGCCAGTTCCACACGTCTTTCCCGTCTTACCAGCTCCCGTAGTTTGGTTTGTGTATTGTAAATAGCTCTGTCTACCACCGGCATACCAGCTCTTGTTCTTATAGCATCCAGCGCAGTATACATGGTATTGTCCAGCTGATTGAGTTCTATTTTAGCTTCTGCCTGCGATAACAATACTTCTGCATAACGAATGGCGATAATGTTTAAACCGGCATTCCACATATCTGCATAATCACTGAGGTCGGTGGTGAACTTCCTTACCAGGTAACCACTTTTTGAATTACCATAAGGAGAATAGTAATCGGAAGAGGATTCGTTGATAGGATTGTAATAACTACCATTATACATCGCGCCCGGATAAATAATTGTGGCGGCTAAACGTGGATCCCTGTTGTTATACGGATCATCCGCATTGTATCCGGAGGTGGCGTCATCAATAGTTTTGCCGTTTTTCATTTCATAGGCATCTACCAGTCCCTGTAACGGATTAATAGAGCACCAGCCCCCGGAAGATGCAGGTGGCATCACCCCCAGGGATTCAAATGGCACATCGTTTTCTTTATACTGCACATCCAGTATCACCTCCGAATTGTTTTTATGCTGAATGCGGAACAGGTCGCCGTATACCGGGTACAGTTTATAAGTGCCTGTAGCAATAATAGCGTTACACGCGGCAATACATACATCGTATTGTTTGGTAAATAAAGCCATCCTTGCTTTCAGGGCCAGCGCCGCACCGCTGGTAATGCGGCCTACATCGTTGCCGGTGTAGCTGGCAGGTAAATCAGGCACGACAGCAGTCAGTTCATCCATTATAAATTTTACAACCTCTGTTTTGGGGGTGCGCTTTGAGCCGTTGGCTTCTGCCGGAGTGATATTGGTGGTAATCAGCGGCACATCCCCATATAACTGGGTGAGAATAAAATACTGGTAAGCCCTTAAAAAGCGTGCTTCTCCCTTCATACGGGCACGCAGTTTATCATCCATTTTGGCTTTGTCTACACCTGCCAGGAACCAGTTACATTTTTGTATCACGGTAAAACTCCAGCGCTGATCACCTGTATTGTTTGGTGTAAGATTGCCACTGCCCAATACGGTATAACCTTCCCACGGATAAGGGTTATAAGCGTTGTCTGATCCGCAGTCGAGGTAGATCAGGTGTAGCCCCGATTCCCAATCCTTGTAGCAGCCGTTGATCGCTGCCAACGCATCTTTATCTGATCCCCAGAGTGAAGATTCACTATAACCGTCCAATGGCTGTCTTTCCAGGAAATTCTTTTTACAGGCAGTCATTGCTACTGTTCCGGAAAGGAGTATATAGAAAAATGTTTTTTTCATGATGATTGTCTTTAACACGGTTAGAAAGTAAGGTTGATGCCCACAGTATTTACTTTTACCTGCGGGTAGTCGTAGCCGCTGGCGCTGTTGGTCGCTTCAGGATCTACCCAGCTGTAAAAATTCGTGAAAGTGAGGATGTTCTGCCCGCTGTAGTACACTCTGGCTCCCTGTATGCCGGCACGTTTTAACCAGGTGGTAGGGAAAGTATAGCCTACCTGCAGGTTCTTTAACCGGAGGTAAGATGCATCTCTTACCCAAAAGGAAGATGGATTGGTAGAAGCATCATTTTGCGTATAAGTGTTCCATAAACGGGGGAACTTATCAGTAGGATGCTCCGGCGTCCATCTGTCGAGTAATGCAGAAGTAGGGCGACCAATTTTATCGCCTGCGGTACCCAGCAAAGCACCCTGTATGAAGCCTTTCACACCGGCTGCTCCCTGCAGGAATACAGAAACATCAAAGCCTTTCCAGCCACCACCCAGGTTCACACCGTAGGTCACTTTAGGAAAATAACTGCCCAGGTATACGCGATCATTACCATCTATCACACCATCGCCATTCTGATCTTTGTATTTCAGATCACCGGGTGCGATCTTACCACCGGTCTGTTTTGCATGCTTATCTACTTCTTCCTGTGTCTGGAATATACCTTCTGCCTGATAGCCGTAGTAAGAGTTTGCCGGATGGCCCACTTTCAGATAGGTGGCGCCGGTAATAATCGGATCGGTACCATCCAGGTCCGTGATTTCGTTTTTAATGAAGGCCGCATTGGCGGTAATGCTGTAGGAGAAGTCACCTTTTTTCTCGTGGTAACCAGCTGCTACTTCCCATCCTTTGTTTCTCATGGTACCGGCATTCTGCACAGGTGCAATGAAGCCATAGGTGCCGCCTACAGGTACATTCAGGAGGATATCACGGGTGTCTTTGATGAAGTAATCTACAGACAAGGAAATGCGGTTGTCAAGAAATCCGGCGTCTATACCCAGGTTGGTAGATTGCAGTGACTCCCAGCGTATATCCGGATTTGCGCCCATGACAGGGGAAATACCACCGGCAATACTGTTGCCAAAGGTGTAGTTCTGTCCGGCGCTGATTACTGGTATATAAGGATAGTTACCCAGTTTAATATCGTTTTTCTTCACACCGCCGATGTCCTGGTTACCCAGTTGTCCCCAGGAGCCACGCAACTTTAACTGTGGTACAATATGTCTGGCTTCTTCGAAAAATGCTTCTTCAGAAATATTCCATCCGGCAGAAAAGGAAGGATACAGTCCCCAGCGGTTTTGGGACGCAAAACGGGAAGTGCCATCGTAGCGAAGATTAGCTTCCAGCATGTATTTGCCTTTGTAATCATAGTTAATCCTGCCAAAGAAAGATTGGAGTGCTACTTCATAAGCGGAACCGGTTGCCTGCTGACCATCTGCGGGTCCTGCATTGAGTTCACTCAGCTGGTTGTTGAGGAAGTTTTTGCGGTATCCCTGCAGGAAGCTATACTTCGTGTATTCGTGAGAGTAGCCACCCAGTATTTTGAAGTGATGGTCTTTGATGGTTTTCTCGTAATCCAGCAATGCCTGGAGCGTAATCACATTGTAGTTGTCATTAAAATCCGTGAGGGAGTTAGGTCCCTGATACAGTGTTGGATTACCGGTTTTGGCATCGTAGTACTGAATATCTTTAATAAACTTTTTAGACTGTGTGAGGTCCATAGTGTATCCGAGCGTAGGCTTGAAATGAAGCCCTCTGGCTATTTCCAGGTCAACGCCGGTAATGCCGAGTAAGCGGTGACGGAACTCTTTGTACTGCGCGCCGGATTCCAGCCATGCCATCGGGTTACCATCGTTGATATAACCGTAGTAGCCATTGCTGGTTTTGTAGGGCACGTTGGCGCCTATACGATTTGCCTGCCGGATCACCTGTGAAAAGTCGCCTGTATAAGGGTTGGTAGGCTCCCGCATATCGGAGAGGGAATAGGAGATATTGGCGAAAACAGACAGCCTGTCGTTAATTTTGCTGTTAAGGTTCAGGCGTGTGTTATATCTTTTAAGGCCGGAATTTTTGATGATACCATCCTGTGCCAGGTAGCCCAGTGAAAACAGGTACTGTGTTTTGTCGCTGCCTCCGCTAAAGTCCAGGTAATGATTTTGCTGGTTGCCTGTACCGCTGAAAACAAGGCCTTGCCAGTCGGTATTGGGATAGTTATCCGGATCAGATCCGTTTTTAAATTTCTCGATTTCAGCATCGGTATAACGTACGGGTCTGCCTTCGTTTTTCTGCACCTCGTTGAATAAGGAGGCCGCCTGCCAGGAAGGTAGATAGTCGGGCAGATGTGTAGGTTTTTGTTTACCGAAATAACCATTGTAGTGCACCCTTATGGTGCCGGCCTTTCCTTTTTTGGTAGTGATGATCACCACGCCATTAGCCGCTCTGGATCCATAGATGGCCGCAGATGCCGCGTCTTTCAGTACGGAAATAGACTCAATATCATTAGGATCTACGTTCGTCATGGCACTGGCATTATCATCGTTGGTAGACATCACAATACCATCTACTACCACCATGGGGTTTTTATTGTTAAGGGTACCGATCCCCCTGATACGGATGCTGCCGGCATCTTTACCGGGTTGTCCGCTGGTTTGCGTAACTGTTACGCCTGGCATTGTTCCCTGCAATGCAGAAGCCACGTTGGTAACGGGACGGTCTTTCAGCTCCTTGCCGGTGATAGCACTTACCGCACCGGTGAGATTTGCTTTTTTCTGCGTACCATAACCAACTACTATTATTTCACTCAAACTGCTGGAGCCACTGGCCATACTGATATTGAGTACGCCGGAGGTACCCGCTGCCTGTGCAATTTCATCATATCCTACTGCTCTGAAAATCAAGATAGAACCGGCGCTGACAGGCGCCTGTAAAGCATAACTGCCATCCGGTTGCGTAACCGTACCTTTGGTGGTGCCTTTCAGCAATATGGTGACACCTGGAATAGGGGCACCCGTACTTTTGTCTTTTACTGTTCCTGTAATGGTTTTGTTCTGCGCATGTGCTGCCCCGGCCAGCGCCAGCAGCAGAATAAGAAACCTGGTGAAACGATGCATTTCTCGGAAGTTTTGGTTAATAAAAAAGCGATGTTGACACAAAAACAAAGTTGGCTACAACCCTCGCCATTACCTCCAACTGGATTAACCGCTTTTGAAACTATTTTAACCACATATTTATATTTATATGTTAATAAAGGTGAAATCAGTTTGAATGTCTGGGATATCCCTTAATTTCAATGTATGAAAGCGCAGTTTATTGAAGTGGGTACACCCGCTACGAAGACGATTCATATTAAAAAGATCAACACCGACTATCTGCAATCCCCCTTTCATTTCCACGAACTATGTGAGTTGGTCTGGATACAGGAAAGTCACGGGCAAAGAATTGTGGGAGATCATATTGATCATTTCCTGCCTGGTGACCTGGTCCTGATGGGACCTAATCTGCCGCATATCTGGCTGAATGATGCCACCTTCCAGGACGCGCCGGTAAAAGGAAGTGTGAAGTCTATTGTGGTCTATTTTCCCGCTAACTTCCTGCAGCAGCTGTCGGAAGAAGAAGAAATTATTGCACCCGTAAAGCGCTTGGTAGAAAGAGCGGAGCGGGGCGTGCGTTTCAAAGGGAATACACAACGGGAAGTGGTAAAGCTGCTCGCCGGAATCACCCGGCGTAAAGGGCTGGGTAAACTACTGGACTTTATGAAGATACTGGAACTGCTTACCGACTCCGCGGAATTTGAATACCTGAGCAGCATGCAGTTCGAAAATTCCTTTCAGCCCAAAGACACGGCCCGTATTAATGTGGTATACCAGTACCTGATGAATAATTTTTCGGGAGATATTTCCCTGCAGGAAGTATCCGCATTGGCGAATATGACGCCACCTGCTTTCTGCCGTTATTTTAAGAAACATACGGGTAAGTCGCTGACCCGTTTTATCAATGAAATAAGAATAGGTCACGCCTGCAAACTGTTACTGGAAGACAACCTTAGCATAGGAGAGATCTGTTATGACAGCGGTTATCAGAATCTCACCAACTTCAATAAATTCTTCCGGAGCATAAAAGGAGAGAGCCCCAGTCAGTACCGCAAATCTATGAGAGCATCTACGGGGAAAGAATAGCCATTTCGAAATTTTATTAATATCAAAAAAGATATTTGCAGCTATTTTGGGTTAAAAAAGTTGTGATGTTGATTAAATTAGTTGGATGATCCCGGGTAAAGGAGAAATATCTTTGAGTTATTTAAAGGTAACCTGAATAGCCATGGATAAATGGAAAAATGACGATGAACTTTTTTCACTGATAAAAGCGGAATTGTTTACCGCCGTAGTTGGTGATGTAATGGATAAAATTGGCCTGCTACGGCAGTTTTTACCACCACAGATCCAACCCCTGGACGCCGCCATGGTGGTAGTTGGACGGGCAATGCCGGTACTGGAAGCGGATATGATTTCCGGAGAGCAGAGTGTGCACAATACGGTATTGCAGCAACCCTTTGGTTTGATGTTGCAGGCACTGGATGACCTGAAAAAAAATGAAGTATACATTTGCTCCGGTTCATCGCCTACCTATGCTTTATGGGGAGAGCTGATGAGTACCCGCGCCATGAAGCTGGGCGCTGCGGGTGCCGTTGTAAACGGCTATTCCCGTGATACACGGGGTATTTTACAATTACAATTTCCTGTATTTTCTTACGGTCGTTATGCGCAGGATCAGGGTCCGCGTGGTAAAGTAATGGATTTCCGGGTACCCATTGAAATGAATGGCGTTATTATACGTCCGGGTGATATCGTGGTGGGTGATTTAGACGGCGTTTGTATTGTGCCGCAGGAAGCCGCCACGGAAGTGTTCCGTCTGGCGCTGGAAAAAGCGCGGGGAGAAAAAACGGTGCAGGACAGGATAGAAAACGGGATGTCTGCTTCCGCGGCTTTTGCGAAGTACGGTATTATGTAAATGTTTAAAAACGAAACAGTGATAAAGAAAGGTGTTCTATTTGGATCCTGGTTATTATTAAGTCTGTCGGCGTGGGCACAAACTGAGGTGGCTAAATTTGATATTCCCCGGTTGTCGCCACGACCCACTACAGTAAAAGGAGTAGCGGTGCCATTGTTATCACTGAATGGAAACTGGTCGTTTTCAAACGGCCTGGCAGGTACTGCTGCACCAATAGCAGTGCCCGGAGAGTGGGTGATGCAGGGATTTCAATTGAATGAAGGCGATACAGCGATATACCGCAGGGACTTCCAGGTGCCTGCCGATTGGCAGGGTAACCGTGTCATGATCCGGTTTGACGGCATCAGCTCCTGGGGGAAAGTATTGATAAACGGGAAAGTAATCACAGAACATGAAGGAGGCTTTGTTCCTTTTGAAGCAGATATTACAGACGCACTACAAGCCGGCGATAACCGGCTGGAAGTACAGGTACAGGCACTAACGGTATCGGATAAACTGGGATGCGTTTCGCAATATGCAGTGCATACCGTGGGGGGCATCTTACGAAAAGCTACGTTATTTGTGTTGCCTGTTGCGAATATAAAAAGACTGGATGTCACTACCCGCCTGAGCAAAGATTATACGAATGGGACCCTGGATATGGATATGCGGACCACCACTGCCAATGGGAATATGCACTATCGCTTAACAGATGCCAGCGGTAAAACGGTACTGGATAAAACACTGGCATTATATGAACCACAGCAATTACCGGTTGGCCGTATACAAACATGGAACCCTGAAAGTCCCTACCTGTATACCTTAACCGCAAGCCTTATCCGGGACGGGCAGGTGCTGGAAGCCGTTACGCAAAAAGTAGGTTTCCGCGAAGTAAAAGTAAGTGGCAGTCTTTTACTGGTAAATGGTAAACCCGTGAAATTGCATGGCGTAAACCGCCATGACGTGCATCCTTTGCTGGGCCGTAGCATTACGCCGGAATTATCGCGGCAGGATGCGGAATTGTTTAAGAAAGGTAACTGCAATTATATCCGTACTTCTCACTATCCACCCTCAGAAGAGTTCCTGGCAGCAGCAGATGAAGTGGGACTTTTTGTAGAAAGTGAATCTGCTATCTGCTGGATACAGCACGGCGCTGCGCCGTTGTGGAAATTATGGAATTATAAAGATGAAAAATACCTGCCCTATTTTATCAGGGCAAACGTAGAAAAAGTAAATGCACAACGGAATCATCCCAGTATTATCATCTGGTCGCTGGCCAATGAATCACTTTGGAGTCCTTTGTTTGTGCAGGTAAATGCCATTGTAAAAGCTATAGATCCAACACGGCCTACTACTTTTCATGATCAGTGCTGGGGCGGATTTAACAATGCGCATAGTCAGGCCGATATTGCCGTATATCACTATCCGGGTATCAACGGTGCAGCGGCAACAGATACCATGAAACGCCCGGTATTATTCGGGGAATATGCACACGTTTCCTGTTACAACCGCCGCGAATTGCTGACAGATCCTGGCATCAGAGCTGCCTACGGGGCGCCGCTGGCCAGCATGTATGACTCCATGTATCATCATCCCAATTGTTTGGGTGGTGCTATCTGGGCGGGTATAGATGATATCTTTCACCTGCCGGATGGGCGTATTGTGGGCTATGGTCCCTGGGGGCCGGTAGATGCATGGAGAAGAGAAAAGCCGGAGTTTTACGGGATGCGAAAAGCCTATGCTCCGGTAGTGGTAACGAATATGCAGGCACCGGTGGTAAAGGGAAAACAATTGTTTTTGAATGTAGAGAACCGCTTTGATTTCACCACGCTGACAGCTGCCAATATACATTGCAGCATAGATGGACAAGCGGTGAAAATAACTGGCAACATTGCTCCGCATGGCGCCGGGACATTGCAGGTGCCGGTGAGTGTTTCCTCCGGAGTAGTGGATCTTTCTTTTACAGATCCTGCCGGTAAAGTAGTCAACGAAGAGCGTATAACGCTGAAAGCTGCATCGGTTGCGCCTGCAACGGCACCAGTGAGATTAAGCTACACACAAAATGAGCAAGCATATACGATTCAACAGGGAGACCATACCTTTGAAATCAGCCGGTTAACAGGCTTGATCGTATCTGCGAAAAAAGGAGAACATACTATTTTGTCACAGGGACCGGTTTGGAGTGTGGTGCCGATGAACAGTGAAGACGGCGGAAAGCCCAATGTAGCCGGAGAAACGTATCAGAATAATATCTACCCACTGAAAAATTATCCGCTGTATACCCTCTTTGCCACTTCATTGGAAATAGCCGCGAGCGACAGCGGGATTGTTGTCAAGGAAGCCGTTACGTATACAGCAGCAAAAGGAACGATCCGGTATCATTTCCGGCCGGATAATAAAGTAAGCATGACCTACGAAATGCACTACCGGGGCGAAGATTCCCTGCCACGGCAATATGGAATGCTATTACAGTTGCCAGCCACCTTTGATCATCTGAGCTGGACCCGGAAAGGTAGTTTTTCTGTTTACCCGGCAGATGATATTGCCCGTAATGAAGGGAGTGCTACTTTGCAGGCGCAGCATATCAATGGCGTAGAGCCCTGGGGAAAAGTACCGGCAGGTAAATGGAAAGATGATGCCAACGAAATGGGCAGCAATGATTTTCGTTCTACCAAACGTCATATCCTGCTGGCTTCCCTGAAAGATGCGGCCGGTAACGGGATTACCATTGTATCGGATGGGCATCAGTCGGCCCGCAGCTGGCTGCAGGATGCACACCTGCAACTGCTTATTGCTGACTACAGCAATAACGGGTCTGAGCCTTTTTATGGCTCGCCGTTTACAGATAAACAACATAAACTGCCATCACTTGTTAAAGGTGAATTGGTATTTACAATAGATTAACTGATTAGTATCATGAAAATAACTGATGTTAAGGTATGGCTGGTAGAAGGGGTGAAGTACAACTGGACCCTGTTGAAAATTTACACAGATGAAGGCTATACCGGTGTGGGAGAAGCCACCAACTGGCCGGGCAGCCCCATTGTATATCATGCAGCCAAACATGTAGGAGAGCGCATCATCGGGATGGATCCTATGCGTACAGATTTTATCTGGACCAAACTTTACCGTGACCTGAACTGGATAGGTCCTTATGGTGCGAGTCTTTGTGCCATCAGCGGTATTGATATGGCCCTGCTGGATCTGAAAGCAAAAGTATTGGGGGTGCCTTGCTACGAATTGCTGGGTGGTGCTTTCCGTAAAGATATTTTGCTGTATGCCAATTACTGGTTCACGGGTGGGGCACATACACCGGAAGACTATGCAGCACAGGCGTTACAGGTAAAAGCAGCCGGTTTTACCGGGTTGAAATTTGACCCTTTCGCCCATGTCAATTATTTTTATGGGGAGGACTTATCTTCCAACCTGAACCTCAGCGTGGCGCAGCAGGACCTGGCATTTGATGTGAGCAAGGCCGTGCGTGATGCGGTAGGTCCGGAGTTTGATATCATGATAGAAACCCATGCTATGCTGAATTTCAGGGTAGCCGTGAAAATGGCGCAGCGACTGGCGGCGTTGGATATTACCTGGTACGAAGAGCCGGTAGGTCCTGAAAGTGCGGATACCCTGAAAGCTGTAAGGGAGCGGCTACCGGGCAATGTAGCCATTTGTGTGGGAGAGCGGCATTATACCCGTCATGGGATCCGGCAGGTGTTGGAGAAACAGCTATGCGATATTATTATGCCTGATATCACCCGCTGTGGTGGTCCTTCAGAGATGAAACGGATGGCTACCATGATGGAAGCATATAATGTATTGCTGGCGCCGCATAATCCTAACGGACCTTTATCTACCATCGCCAGTGCGCATGTATGTGCTTCGGTGCCTAATTTCTTCCGGCAGGAGTTTATGTTTAATGATGTACCCTGGAGAGATACGGTGATCGATCATCCTATCAAAGACATGATCAGTAACGGGCATCTGCATTTGTCAGATCGTCCGGGCCTGGGAGTAGACCTGGTAGAAGCAGAAATGGAAAAACATCCGGGCATTTTGCAACCCCGTCCCGGATTTTATGTTTAATAAATTATGGCATTACAAATATCATTAGCCGGAAAGGTAGTCCTGGTATCCGGAGTAACCTCCGGAATAGGGAAAGGCATTGCGCAGATGATGGGGGTGGCTGGTGCGAAGGTGGCAGGCTGTGGGCTGGAAACAGCCGATAGTCCTGCTGCCCGGGCTTTCCTCAGCGACCTGCTGGCAGCAGGTGCAGAAGGTATGTACACGCAAACAGATGTCACCGATGCCACGCAACAGGCCGGCTGGATAGCCGATGTATTAGCTGCCTGGGGGCACCTGGATATCCTCGTGTCCAATGCCGGTGCCAATTTCTTTGAAGGTGCGGCCAACTGCTCAGAAGATATGTGGCAGCAAAATATGGAACTGAACCTGTCGGCGCACTGGCGGTTGTGTAAACTTTGCCGTCCTTATCTGGAAGCGAGCGGACAGGGTGTCATTATCATTATCAGCTCTAATCACGCCAATGCCACGTTGCCGGGATGCTTCCCTTATAATGTCACCAAAACAGCATTAACGGGACTCGTAAGGGTGCTGGCAATTGAATGGGGCCCAGCTATAAGAGTAGTGGGACTGGCACCTGGATTTATAGATACACCGGGCAACCAACAATGGTTTGCTTCTTTCCCGGATCCGGTGGCTGAGCGGGCGCGTACCGAGCAACTGCATCCGGTGAAACGGATTGGTACGCCTGAAGAGGCTGGCGCCTGGTGCGTTTTCCTGGCAGGAGACTATGGTGGCTTTGCCGCGGGAACCACTTATTTGCTCGACGGCGGAAGATCGGCGTTGTTGCAGGATGTTACGTGATCATCACCTGACATCAGCATTCATAAAAAAGCCGTCTGCCAGGTGCTCCCTGCAGACAGCTTTTTTTTTACATTGGATGAAATGAATAGGGTATTCAATGTCTTCCATGTCCGCCACCACCGTGACCGCCACCACCAACACGTCCACCGCCGCCGCGGGCCATACCGCCGCCTGACATATGTGGTTGTGAAAAATGTGGCTGGTGTTGCATCGCTACCTGGCGATTGCCACCACCGTTGTTAAAATGATTTTCTCCCCGGGTCGCATTAAAATGATTTTGTTCGCCGCCAGCATTATTGAAATGGTTGCCGCGATCGACATTATTAATATGGTTTTGCGCTGCGGCATTACCAGGTTGATTAATATGATTTTGCTGTGCACCTCCACGGTTCCCATCAGATAACGTGGTTCCCTGTCTCGCCTGGTGGTTGCCCACATGTCCGTTATTTTCGGCGCCCACCTGGTTTCTGTTGAGTCCAGCCCTTTGTTCGTGCGATAACTGTTCAGAAGTAGCTTGTATATGGTGGTCACGCATGGCTACCTGTTCTTCGCGGCCGGGTCTGGCGTTAATGCCACCGGGTCCGTTGAAGCTGCTGCGGTTATTGACAACCGTTCTGTTGTTGATATAAGTATTATTTACGTAGGTGTTATGAATGACCGTGGTATTGATATTCGAATACGCGGTGTTGTAATGGTAGGCATTGCCCCGCCACATACCGCCATAGAAGCCGGATCCGCCATAGCCATAGCCGTAATTAACGCCGCCGTAAAATCCTACGTGAGGACCCCAGTAGCCACCATGCCAGCTATAAATGCCACCTACAAATCCCCAGTAACCTGGGGTCCAGAGCACGCCTACACGCGGTGGCCGCACCCATACACCCGGTATCCAGTAATAACCTGCGGGTCCATACGCCCAGTAACCCGGTGTCCAGATATATCCGTCGTACGGACAAGGGGGTTGGGTATATACCCGCAATGGAGGAGGAGCCACCCGGATGGATACGCCAACACTTACCTGCGCATATGTGGTAGATCCGGTTCCCGTTACTGCTGCTAACAACAGTAAGGCGATGATGACCTTTTTCATGATTTAATGTGCTTATTCGTGATCTTGGACGGCATTGCAACAAAGAAGTTTAAAAACTAATAATCATCGATGTAGCAGGAAAAAATACGCAGGTGGTGAATGAGCTGTCTACCGCTTATTTCGATTGGGCGAAACAAACCGGTGTAGTGGAATATGATAAAATAAAACCGGCTTCTTTTTTTGATAAGAAGCCGGCGAAATAATATGGAAGCCCTGATAATTGCTCCCTGTAATGTTGTTTATAAGGAGCAATTGTTTTTATAAGATGGTCAGGTTTTTAGCCTTGTAAGGCTGCAGCTCAGGACTATCAGCAGGCAGTTCTGTAATCAGATAATGGATATCCTGCAGGTCCGCTATTTTCATCTTCATAGAAGAATTCAATTTCTCCGAAATAGCCAGTATTGCTACTTTATCGGTGGCTTTGATCATGGCTTTTTTTACCTGTATGGTTTCCCAATCCGAATCTGTTAAGCCATTCACCGGATCTATTGCGTTGGTACCAATGATACAGAGATCTGCTTTGATGTTGGAAAGATATTCAAATACTTCCCCACTTACTGTCATCTGGCTATAGGCAGATATTTGTCCGCCAATCACAATCGTTTTTATCATCGGCTTATCAAGTAGTTCTACTGCGGTGAGTACGTTTACCGTAATAAAGGTAGCGCGCAGGGTAGCCGGAATCTTTTTAATGAACTCCCGGATGGTGGTACCACCACCAATCAGTACAATCATATCATTCCAGAGTAGCTGCAGCGTTTTTTCTGCAATCACCAGTTTATTGTTCTGTGCATAGGTCTGTGATTCATGACCATAATGGTAGGCAATAGACATGGCGCCCCCTTTGATCTTCACTACTTCCCCGTCATCCGCCAGCTCATTTACATCGCGCCGGATGGTATCTTCTGACACATTGATCAGGCCAACCAGTTCGGTGTATGTAATACGGGTGTGGATGTTCACCTGTTGTATAATTAACTGCTTCCTCGCTTTTTTAGTGAGTGAAACAGGAGGAAGCTGATCCTGCGTGTTAGTACTATCCATAGCGTTGCGACGATTCAAAGGGTGATGATAGTTAAAAATCCCAGCATTTGCAAAGATTCGGACTGCCGGGTAAAATAATACTAGCGCAAAAATATAGGTTCATCCCTGATTTTGCACTTTTATTACAAGAAATAATTTTTCTGCAAAAACTATAAATTAATAAAATATTAATAATCAATTAGTTATTATATTAATGATTTCTTGTAGGTGCATAATTTGCAATTATTATTTGCAAATAATTTGCAAAAATAAATCTATTGTCTATTTTAGAGCAGTATTTCCGCATTATTTGAAAGAACTATCAACCAAACCACCCATGATGAAAAATGTCATAAAACTGACAACTTTCACAAAACTGATTTTGCCTGTAGTCGGCTTATTGTTTTGTCTTGGAAGTAAAGCTCAGACATCTGCCAACAAGCCATCATCCATTTCCGGTACTGTAAAAGGTCCGGATGGACAACAAATTATTGGCGCCACTATTTCCCTGTTATCTGCCAAAGGAGTGGGTGCTGTTACTGATGCAGAAGGAAAGTTCACCTTGCGTATTCCTGCTACACATCTGGCAGATATTACCCTTGCCGTTAGTTATATAGGGTATGAAAGGAAAGAAGTAAAAGTAGCACCCGGACAAACACAAATCAACATTCAGCTGGAACTGGCTTCCAAAGCGCTGGGAGAATTGGTAGTAACGGCGTTGGGTATCAAAAAGGAGAAAAAAGCACTGGCCTATGCAGTTACAGAAGTAAAAGGAAGCGATTTTACCCAGGCACGTGAAATCAATGTGGCAGATGCCTTGACCGGAAAAATTGCCGGCGTAAACTCTGCCAGTCTTGCTGCCGGCCCAGGTAGTTCCAGCCGCGTAACCATCCGTGGTACTGGTTCTCTGAATGGAGAAAGCCAGCCGCTGTATGTAATCAACGGGATGCCTATTGACAATACCACACAGAGTGTTCCCGCCAGCGGCAACGGTGCCATTGGTCTGAACAGTGATCGTGGTGATGGTATCGGCGGTATTAATGCAGATGATATTGAATCCATTACTGTACTGAAAGGTGGTCCTGCTGCTGCGCTCTATGGCGCCCGTGCTGCCAACGGCGTTATCCTGATTACTACCAAGAAAGGCGTAAAACAAAAAGGTATCGGCGTGGATTACAACACCACCTTTACCGCAGAAACTCCTGCTATTCTTCCTGAGTGGCAATATGAATACGGTTCCGGCCAGAACGGCGCCAAGCCAACAGATAAATCATCTGCCATCAGCGCTGGTCGCTTGTCATGGGGACCTAAAATGGATGGAAGCAATGTAGTGCAGTTTGACGGTGTAAGTCGTCCTTATTCTCCACAGAAGAATAACATTAAGAATTTTTACAGAACCGGTAACACCTTTACCAATACGGTTTCTTTTTCAGGTGGTAACGAAAGCACTACTTTCCGCGCCTCCCTGTCAGACATGAATAACCATGGTCTGGTTCCTAATCAGCATCTGAACAAAAAGATATTTTCTGCCAGCGTCAACTCCAACCTGAGCAAAAGGCTCACCGTAGAAGCATATGCACAGTACAATGTAGAAAAAGCAGAGAATAGAACAGGCGTATCTGATGCACCCGGTAACCTGAACTGGAGTACTTATATGCTGGCCAACACAGTGGATATCCGCAATATGAACCCAGGCTATGATAAAGATGGTAATGAAGTAAAATGGAACCCTTCTGACTTTGCCGGCAATCCTTATTTCATTCTCAACAAATTCGAGAACAATGATAACCGCAATCGCTTTATCGGTAATGTGAGCATCAAATATAATCTCCTGGATAACCTGTTCATCCGTGGTCGTGTAAACCATGACTATACGAATGCAGGTTATGTAGGTGTAGTTCCTTCCGGTACTGCCTATGCATCTGATGGATTTTATGCGCAATCAAGCACCGCTATCACAGAAACGAATAGTGAACTGACCCTGAACTACCAGGCTAAGCTGAGCAGAGACTTTGGTTTGACGGCCATGGCTGGTGGTAACCAGCGCAAAGGTAAATCTGATGCCATCATTTTTGACGGTAAAGGCTTCTTTGAACCTGGTTTTTATGACCAGTCCAATGTGAAGAATTTAAGCGTTAAAAATATTAACCAGCGCCAGGCAACCAACTCGGTATTCGGATCAGTAGATCTGTCTTTCAGAGATCTGTTGTTCATTTCAGCCACAGGGCGTAATGACTGGTTCTCTACGCTGTCTCCTAAAAAGAATAACATTTTCTATCCTTCAGTAGGCGCCAGTTTTCTGTTGTCAGAAGCGGTGAAAATGCCATCCTGGGTAAATTATGCAAAAATAAGATCCTCCTGGGCACAGGTAGGTGGTGGTGCACCTTTGGCTTATGCACTGAACCAAACCTACAGCATGGTACCTGGTGGTGGACATCTTGGTCAGCCATTGCAAACACCTACACAAACAAATGGTGTTGGTTCCGGTTTGTTGATTGCGCCTAACCAGGATCTGAAACCATTTACCTCTACTACTATAGAGTTGGGTGTGGAAGGTCGTTTCCTGAACAACAGACTGTCGGCAGACATTACGGTGTACGATCGTAAAACAACCGATGATATTATGCAGGCAGCTATTTCTCCTGGCTCAGGGTACAACTTTGCTTACCTGAACGTAGGTGAAATGAGTAATAAGGGTATTGAACTGATGTTTTCAGGTACACCTGTTAAGAAGAAAGATTTCTCCTGGGAAGTGAGCTTTAATGCGGCCTATAATAAAAACGAAGTACTGAAACTGAATGATGGTCTTGATAAACTGCAACTGGATGCGGCGGTAAACAGCTATGCTTTCCTTTTTGCAGAAGTAGGCAAGCCTTATAGTATGATCAAAGGATTCGGTGCCAAGAAGAATGCGCAAGGTCAAACCATCTATAATAAAAACAATGGCTACGAAGTAACCGAGCAAAAAGATCTGGGAACAGGTATTTCTCCATGGACTGGCGGTATTACCAATAGTTTCCGCTACAAACAGTTTAACCTGAGCTTCCTGATCGATGGTAAATTTGGTGGTTATGTTTATTCCGGTACCAACCTGTATGCTACCCGTTTTGGATTGAATAAAATTACCCTGCCAGGCAGAGAAAACGGATTAACGGTAACAGGTGTGGACACAGATGATAAGCCTTTTACCAAAACGTTTACCTACAGCACCGGTTTGCAGCAGTATTATGACAACTTCAAGAATATCTCTGAGAAATTTGTGTATGATGCGAGCTTCATTAAATTAAGACAGGTAGTCATCAGCTACAACATTCCAGCGAGCACACTGGCCTTCGCGAAAGTGCAGTCAGCCACCGTTTCGTTCGTTGCAAGGAATCTCTTCATTCTGTACAAGAACACACCGAATGTGGATCCTGAGTCTGCCTTCAGCAATTCGAATGCACAAGGTTTTGAAATGTTCGGTGTACCACGTACCCGGAGTTATGGTATCAACCTGATGGTAAAACTGTAGTTCACTCTTTAAAAAATTACTCATGCAACGATTTGCCAGATATAAATTTATATTACTCCTGGGGGCAGTATTGGGACTGTCATCCTGTGATAAAGGATTTGAAAAATTAAATACAAATCCAAATGCTTCTACCAAGCCTAACGTCAACTTTCTCTTTACCCAGAGCCTGTTGAAAGGTAACCTGGTATACGACAGGGCTTATTTCTACACTTCTTACCTGCACTGTGGTAATTATGTGCAGCACTTTTCCATTGCCAAAGAAATCGGCGGGTCAGGTGCAGGGGATAAATATGCGGTGAATGACTTTTATCAGAGCTTTTACTACCGTTATATCTACACGAATGCCATTCTCACGCTGCAGGAAATTATCACAGCGTTGAAAGATCCTGCTATTGCCGGAGATAACGTAAATAAACTGTCGGCCACCCGGATATGGAAAGTATTGCTGATGCAGCGTATTACTGATCTTTACGGAGACGTACCCTATTCAGAAGCAACACAGGGAAAGAACAGTGTGTTTTTACCAAAGTATGATGCGCAGTCTGATATTTACGCAGACATGCTGAAAGAGCTGGATGAAGCCATCAAAGCATTTGATGCCACTAAGGCTACTTTCGGTCCTGCGGATCTTTTATTCAAGGGAAATGTAGACCAGTGGAAGAAATTCGGTTACTCCGTAATGCTGAGAGTGGCGATGCGTACCAGCAAAGTAACGGACGGAAAAGTAGTAGCGAAGGATTGGGTACAGAAAGCAGTTGCCGGTGGTGTAATCCTGAACGGAACAGACAATGCCGTACTGGCATATAGTGATGGTCCGCAGATCTACAATAATAACCCGGTGGCTTTTGAGCTGGTAGGACAGGATTACAGCCTGAACTCCCATGGTGCAGATAACATCGAGTGGGGTAAATACAGCAAGACATGGATTGATTTTCTGAAAACGAACAATGACCCACGGTTGGGCGTAGTATCCGTAGTGTGGAATAATAATAAGCCAGATACGGCTGCTGCTATTCAGAAAGGAATGCCCAACGGAACGGATAAAAAAACAGCAGATTTTGTTACTTATTCCGAGCCGAATCCGGCGACTGTCTTAAATAACGCAGCACCTTTGCTGTTATTAACCAACGCAGAAACCAATTTATTACTCAGCGAAGCTGCCTTACGTGGCTGGATTACCGGTGATAAAGCACAATTCTATAAAGATGGCGTAACGGCTGCATTAAAGAACTGGTCGCTGTTTGGTCCGGCAGGTGTAATATCCGGCACCAAGATCGATAAATACGTAACAGACCATCCGTTTAATGCAGGTGGCACGGTGGATGCACAGATGAATCAGATCCATACGCAGTTCTGGGCAGCATTGTTCCTGGACGAACAGGAAGCTTATGCGAACTGGAGACGTACCGGTTTCCCTGTACTGACACCTGTTAACTATGTTGGTAATGCTACCGGAGGTACTATTCCCCGTCGTTTACCTTATTCAGTAGCGGAACAGGGCATCAACGGCGCGCATTACCGCGAGGCTGTCAGCAGACAGGGAGCAGATTTATTAACAACCAGAGTTTGGTGGGATAAATAATTATGAAAAAACTATTGCTTGTATTCATTCTGACAGGTGTTTGTAACATAACGATGTCACAAAGGAAAGAGGCTGCCGCAAAGGCAGCCTTGATTCCTTTGCCGGTAACAGCAGCTTACAACACAGACAGCTTTTTTATCACCCCGCATACCCAACTGCTGGCGGATCCGGGCAATGAAGGCGCCGCCGCACTGCTGCAGGGATATTTCCTGGAACAAACCGGGAAGGCGCTGCCGTCAACAGTTACGCTGCCAGCCAACGGCCAGGCATTACCATTGAAGAATGGGAGCAACTGTATCGTTTTGCATACGGATACCATCCTGGTAAAACAGCCGGAGGAATACCTGCTGCACATTACAAAAGAACAGGTGACCATCACCGCGTACGATGCTACCGGCATCATACATGGTATTGCCACCTTACGGCAGTTGTGGCAACGCAAAGGTGTTGCGACACTGGCTTTACCAGGAGCTGTGATACGTGATTATCCCCGCTTCGGTTACCGGGGTATGCACCTGGATGTAAGCCGTCATTTCTTTTCGGTAGACTTTATCAAACAGTTTATAGATCAGCTGGCACTGTATAAGATCAACAATTTTCACTGGCATCTGACGGATGATCAGGGCTGGCGAATTGAAATAAAAAAGTATCCCAAACTGCAATCTGTAGCCGCCTGGCGCAATCAGACGATGATAGGACACAAAAAAGAATTGCCCCATCAGTTTGATGGAAAGAAATATGGTGGATTTTATACCACGGAAGAAGTAAAAGCAGTGGTGGCCTATGCCGCTGCGAGACACATTAACGTGATTCCGGAAATTGAAATGCCTGGTCATGCACTCGCCGCCCTCACGGCTTATCCTGAGCTGGGATGTACGAAAGGCCCTTATAAAACAGCACAGTTCTGGGGCATCTTTGATGATGTTTTCTGTGCAGGCAACGACAGCACTTTTACCTTCCTGCAGGATGTACTCGATGAAGTAATGGTATTATTCCCATCTACGTATATCCATATAGGTGGTGATGAATGCCCGAAGGTAAGATGGGCGCATTGCTCTGCCTGCCAGCTCCGCATAAAACAGGAACACCTGGCAGACGAGCATGAATTACAAAGTTATTTTATCCGGAGAATCGGTAAATACATCAACAGTAAAGGACGGAAAATAATAGGTTGGGATGAAATACTGGAGGGTGGCCTCGCGCCCGGCGCTACCGTGATGAGCTGGAGAGGAGTGGAAGGTGCCGTAACAGCCGCTAAGCAGCAGCATCATGTGATCATGACACCTGAAGATGAATTGTATTTTGATCATTATCAGTCTTTATATCCGGAAGAAAAAACTGCCGCAGGAGGATATACGCCATTGGAAGAAGTATATGACTACGATCCTTTGCGTGCCGCCGGCGACACCACTTTGCTGCCTTATATTGCCGGTATGCAGGGGCAGGTATGGAGTGAATACCTGAATACGGTGCAGCAGGCGCAATACATGATTTTTCCCCGCATGCTGGCCATGGCAGAAAGGGCCTGGTCGCAGTCATCCGTGAGGGATTATCCTGATTTTTGCAAGCGTCTTAAAGCGCAGCAGCCATTGTTGCAACAACTGCACATCAATGCTGCCCGTAATTTTGAGGAAATCAATTATATGGCAGACAGTCTGGCAAAAGGACAACTATACATCTCTCTGCATTCTTCTGACAGCACCGCTATTATTCGTTATACCACTGATGGCAGCATGCCGGGAGCGAAAAGCAGTATTTACAAAAAGCCAATATTGCTGACAAAGAGCAGTACGATCAAAGCAGTTTTGTATCAAGCGCATCAGCGCACCAACAGACTATTTCACCAGTCGTTTTCAATAAATAAAGCCACCGGTGCCCGCATTACTTTAAAGCAGGCGTCCAATACAAAATACACCGGCAAGGCCAGCTTACTGGTGAATGGTATTGCAGCATCGAATCGCTATAACGACCAACAGTGGCTGGGTTTCAGCAACCGTGACCTCGAAGCAGTGATTGACCTGGGCAGTGAACAATTGATTCATCAGGTAGGGGCTAATTGCCTGAACTATCATTGGCAGAAAATGTGGCCTCCAACAGCGCTCGAATTTGAAGTGTCTGCAGATGGGGTACATTTCACGCCGCTGGCAACTGCCACTTCTTTCCCGGTAAACGGTATCAATGAAATACGTTTGCCTGTGAAGCCGGTGAAAACAAGGTATATAAAAGTGTTGGCCCGTAATAAAGGAGTGATCCCCGCCGGCGAGTATGGCGCAGGAGGAAACAGCCAGTTACTGGTGGATGAAATCAATATTGATTAAGCTTTTAGCTATTAGCTGTTAGCTGTTAGTAAATGCAGCGGAGATTATACATGTTACGTCTGTTACTAACAGCCAATAGCTAATAGCTAACCGCTAAAAAGCTATTTTGTTGACTATGTCTTTTTTGATTGTATTATTATGCATGGGCGTGCTGATAGTTTTGCTAACCTGGGGCAAGCTGAATGCTTTTATTGCCTTTCTGATAGTTTCCGTGCTGGCGGCTTTATTGTTGGGCATGCCGGCGGACAAGATTCCGGCTTCGTTGCAAAAGGGTATAGGCGACACCGTAGGAGGACTGCTGATCATCATAGTGCTGGGTGCTATGCTGGGTAAACTGGTGGCAGAAAGCGGCGCTGCGAGGCAGATTGCTAACTCGCTAATGCAGGTATTCGGAGAAAAGTATATGCAGTGGGCATTGCTGATAGCAGGGTTTATCATAGGTATTCCATTATTTTATGGTGTTGGCTTTGTATTGATGGTGCCATTGATCTTTTCTGTGGTGTACCAGTATAAATTGCCTGCGGTATATATTGGATTACCTACACTGGCAGCCTTATCAATTACGCATGGGTTTCTGCCGCCGCATCCTTCACCTACTGCGTTGGTAACACAGTTTAATGCCAACATGGGGCTTACGCTGTTATATGGACTGGCTGTGGCGATCCCGGCGTTGCTGCTGGCAGGGCCGTTCTTGGCCCGGTACCTGAAATATATGCCCTCCACACCATCGAGCTTATTTCAGCAGCAGGAAGTTAATGACACCCCGCTGCCTGGAAAAAGTAATAGTTTTATGACAGCTTTGTTGCCGGTATTCCTGCTCATAATTACTACCTTACTGGCTCATCTTTTCAGCGGAGGGAATGAAACCACTCATCGCTGGATATTATTTGCAGGCGATGCCACGGTCGTAATGTTGTTTGCTTTGCTGATCGCCACGTTTTCATTGGGCGTTTTTCAGCAAAGACCCGTGAAGAAGATTATGGGTATTTATGCAGAGGCGATCAAAGACATCGCCATGATCCTGTTGATCATTGCGGGAGCAGGCGCGTTGAAACAAGTGCTGGCAGATAGTGGCGTTAGTCTGGAAATTGCCAATGCGATGCAGTCCTGGCATATTCCGGTATTGGTACTGGGTTGGTTAACCGCTGCGATCATCAGGGCTTGTGTAGGTTCTGCCACTATTGCCGGCATTACAGCGGCTGGCATGATCGCCCCGCTGATGTTACAGGGACATGTAAACCCCAACCTGATGGTATTATCCGTTGGGGCCGGCAGCCTGATGTTTTCCCATGTAAATGATGCGGGATTCTGGATGTTTAAAGAGTATTTCAACTTAAGTATAAAGAATACGTTGTTATCATGGTCAGTCATGGAAACGATAGTAGGAACGGCAGGACTTTTCGGTGTCCTGATTTTGGACAGGTTCGTATAAGGTATTCTTCTCCCGAAAAATTAAAAAAGCAGCATAACCAAATCATATATTAAGAACATTAAAACAGCAACTATGGAAAACAATCATGCAGAAGAGAAATTAGCAGCCCTGGGATTGGTATTGCCCCCGGCGCCTGCGCCATTGGGTGTTTATAAACCATTTCTTATAGATGGTAAATACCTGTATCTCTCTGGTCATGGTCCTGTGCAGCATGATAAATCACTGATCATTGGCCGTATCGGAGATGCACTGGATATGGAGCAGGGTAAACTGGCGGCAAGACAGGTTGGTTTAACCATGCTCTCCACCATTAAGACCCATGTTGGTAGCCTGGATAAAGTGAAACGCGTTATCAAAGTATTGGGTATGGTGAACTGTACACCGGACTTTGAACGTCATCCATATATTATCAATGGTTGTAGTGAACTGTTTGCGGCCATCTGGGGTGAAGAGAATGGAGTAGGGGTAAGAAGTGCAGTAGGCTTCGGGTCTTTACCGGATAATATCCCGGTAGAAATAGAAGCTTTGTTTGAATTATACTAGACAGCGGTTGATTTGTATATTTGGATATTTAGCGGGTATGTTTCAGAAAAAGACTACTTTTTGAAACAGTTCACTGAATATCCAGATATCAAAATAAATAAATGATGCAAAAACCGGATGGTAACAAGGGTCTTCGGGTAACAGCCTTCGGGGAATTTTTGCTGCGGCTGCACAGTAATGGGGGCAAACGATTTCAGCAAACAGACGGATACACCGCTTACTATGCAGGTGCGGAAGCAAATGTATGTGTACTGCTGGCCAGATTGGGTATGCAGGCAGATTACATCAGCCGTGTGCCGGACAATGACCTCGCAGCAGCCGGTGTACAACAGTTGAGAAGTCATGGTGTAAACACCGATAAAATATTGTACGGCGGCGATAAACTGGGCCTGTATTTTACAGAACCAGGTAACAGCATCCGCCCCACCAGGGTGATCTATGATAGAACCGGCACAGCTTATGGGGATCTTCAGAAAGGGCAGATCAACTGGAAAGAGGTCTTCTCCCATAGTAGTTGTTTTCATTGGTCGGGTGTAGCGGCAGCAGTATCTGAAAGTGCGGCGGAAGTTTGTGCGGAAGCGCTGGAAGCTGCGCTGCAGGCGGGCATTATGATCTCATCAGATTTTAATTACCGCTCCAAGCTGTGGAAATATGGCAAACACCCATCTGTCGTCATGCCGGCGCTGCTGCAACATAGCGAAGTGACGGTAGCCGATCTGGATGCGGTGAAAGTTTATTTTGACATTGACACCGACCCTGCATTGCCGTTGGAACAAAGATTTGAAGGGTGTTATGCCGCCCTGCGCTCAAAAATGCCCCTTCTTAAAACATTGGGTATGAGCTTCCGCCAGGTAAAAGACCAGCAGCTATGGTATACCGGTGCGCTGGCGCATGAAGGGCAGTTTTATTATGGAACAGGATTTCCTCTGACGGATATTACCGACCAGATTGGTACAGGCGATGCTTTTACAGCCGGGATGTTATATGGCCTCCTGAATGATTATCTCCCGCAACAAGTCATTGATTTTGCTACCGCGTGCGGCGCCATCAAACAGAGTATCCCAGGCGACTGGGCCATTGTGAGCCGCGCGGAAGTAGAAGAGTTGATGAAGAACGGTATGTCCGGAAGAATTGTACGCTAAATAATGAAATAACTATGTTTACAATAGATGCACATCTGGATCTCAGCATGAATGCAATGGAGTGGAACAGGGATCTGCAACAGCCTGTAACCGCCATCCGTGCAAGGGAAGCCGGACTAACAGATAAGCCGGATCGCGCCAAAGGAGTGGTAGCGTTTCCGGAACTCAGAAAAGGAAATATCGGATTGGTGGTAGCTACCCAGATAGGACGCTATGTGGCGCCGGACAATACATTGCCCGGCTGGCACTCGCCGGAACAGGCATGGGCGCAAACACAAGGGCAGCTCTCCTGGTATAAGTCCATGGAAGACGCAGGAGAGATGATCATGATCAAAGACCGGAAAGGGCTGGAACAACATTTACAACTCTGGAATGACGGTACCCCTAATGATAAAAAGCCTATTGGTTATATTCTCAGCCTGGAAGGAGCGGACTCGATCATTAATTTAAAGTACCTGGAGCGCGCCTACAATAAAGGATTGCGTGCCATTGGTCCCGCGCATTATGGTCCCGGGCGTTATGCCAACGGCACAGATGCCACCGGCCACCTGAATGAACAGGGACGGCAGCTCATCAAAGAAATGGAGCAACTGAACATGATACTCGATGCCACCCACCTCTGTGATGACGCTTTCTGGGACGCCATGGAACTGTTTAACGGGTCCGTGTGGGCCAGCCATAATAATTGCCGGGCCCTGGTGAATCATAACCGGCAGTTTAGTGACGACATGATCAAAGTGCTTATTCAGAAGGGCGCGGTGATTGGTGGTGCACTCGATGCCTGGATGATGGTACCGGGCTGGGTACGTGGACAATCCACACCGGAAGCTATGGGCTGTAACCTGGAGAAAATGATCGATCATATGGATCATATCTGCCAGATTGCCGGCAATGCCCTGCACGTAGGCATTGGTACCGATCTGGATGGCGCCTTTGGTAAAGAGCAGTGTCCATACGACCTGGAAACCATTGCAGATATGCAGAAATTGCCGGACTTGCTGGCCAAAAGAGGCTATAGCACAACAGACATCGAAAACGTGATGCATGGTAACTGGCTGCGCTTCCTGCGTAATGCCTGGAAGGATTAACGTGATTTTTTGTCTTTTTACAGGATTATACTGATTTTGATGATTTTACTTTTTTGATTTTGAGAGATGATAATTTTTGGGGAGATGATAGCGAGTATGTCCGCTGTCATCTCCCAAAAAATTTTCAGATCCTATATAACCAATATAGAATCATCAAAATCAGTATAATCCTGTAAAAAAGACAAAAAATCGCTTTCATCCTGCCCGAGAAAAACTTAATTTGCGCGCATGAATTTTCTCGAGGTCTCCAATATCAGTAAACAACAGCATGGCGCTTATATTCTAAAGGATATCAGCTTTACACAACAGCAGTTTCAGAAAATTGTTATCGCGGGTGAAACCGGTTCCGGTAAGAGTTCGCTGATGAAAATTGTAGGTGGGATGGGGCAGGCCGATTCAGGAACGGTGATGTTTGAGGGTAAGAGAGTAAAAGGGGCGCTGGAAGTATTGATACCAGGGCATCCTGGCACGGCCTACCTGTCGCAGCATTTTGAATTGCGGAATAATTACCGGGTAGAAGAAATTCTCTCATATGCCAATAAGCTCACAGACGAGGAGGCCGGAGAAATATATGATGTCTGCAAAATTTCACATCTCTTAAAAAGAAAAACAGATCAGTTGTCCGGCGGAGAAAAGCAGCGCATCGCCATGGCCAGGCTCTTGATATCCTCCCCGAGACTGTTTTTGCTGGATGAACCGTATTCCAACCTGGATATGATCCATAAAAGCATCCTGAAAAATGTAATCAGTGATATGGGTGAACGGCTGGGCATTACCTGTATGCTGATTTCGCATGATCCCCAGGATATACTGCCCTGGGCAGATGAGATACTGGTGATGAAGGACGGAGAAATTGTACAGCAGGGTACTCCTCAACAAATTTATAATCAGCCGGTGAATGAGTATGTAGCCGGATTATTTGGTAAATATAACCTTATCACTCCCGGCAACGCCGCCATACTGGAAGGGTTGCCCGGCATTACACTGAATGGTAAAAATATCTTTGTTCGTCCGGAAGATTTTAAAATCGTGCGTACAAAAAAAGATGCTGTCAGTGGTAAGGTCCTGGAGCTTAACTTTTATGGTAGCTACCTCGAAGCAGAAGTGGCATTGGGAAAAGAAGTGTTGACCATTAAAACAACGGATACCCGGCTCAAAAAAGGCGCCACGGTAAACGTAGGTGTAGCACCGGAAATGGTGTGGTACTTCTAAGGCTTCATTCCCATAATACTTTTCCCCGCAAATCCGTTATAGGGCTTATTTTTCAACATCACCCAGGTTCTGTCGTAGGATACGGCGTAATGTACAATGACCACTATCGCCAGCCATAAACTTTGTTGCGGACGGCCCAGCGCTCTTAATCCATATACCGCCAATCCAAACAATATCCATTCGAGGAGGAGTCTTAATGGCCCGGGAATGGCTATCGGCGCCGGTTTGGGATCATTTGGAATGCGGAAGTTACCCCAGAGTACCGCCGCTATCAGTGGAAATCCCGCCGCCAGCACATAACGCAGCCAATCGGTGCCCAGGTACCAGCCCCAGCAACCCAATACAATCAGCATAATGATTTCAAGTACAAAACGAACGGCAAGGTTGACAGGGTGAGTGTTCATGGTATAGTTTGTTTCAAATTAAATATTTTTCGATTAACTTAACGTCTTCCGGATAATTTAATTGTTATGAGAAAATTTTTGTTTCTTTTAGGGCTGGCATTACTGCATATCGGTGGGCATTTATGGGCGCAATCGCCACTGCGGTTTGAAAACGATATCCGTACTATTCAGCAATTCGACAAAATGTATGCACCACCACCACATCCTATCTTGTTTGTAGGTAGTTCTTCCATCCGGAAGTGGGATGACCTGGAACGGAATTTCAGCAAGTATGTGGTACTGAACAGAGGTTTTGGTGGCGCTGAAACAAATGATGTGACGTATTATTCCAATGATATCATTTTCCCGTATGCTCCCAGGCAGATAGTGATATATGTAGGTGAAAACGATTTACCGTCCGCTAACGTCAATGCAGATACGTTGTTACAACGGTTTAGCGTATTGTATGCTAAAATCAGGCATGAACTGCCAACCATCACACTGATTTATATTGCTATCAAACCCAGTCCGTCAAGAGCTGCTTTTTTTGAGAAGGCCAGGCAAAGCAATGCCCTGATCAAAAGATTCCTGGCTAAGGAAAAAAATACCACGTTCATAGATATCTACTCAAAAATGCTGGATAAGGATGGCCTTCCCCGCAAGGAATTATTCCTGGAGGATATGCTGCACATGAATAAGCAGGGGTATGCCATCTGGGAAAAAGCCGTACAGCCGTATCTGTTGCGTAAGTAGTTATCCAGATGGCGGGGCTTAAACCCTAAAAGGTTGGGTGAATGGAAAAAAAAGTATCTTGCCGTTTGATTAATACATCTTTTATTACGCATGATACTGGATACACTGCAGAATGCCCATCTTTATTATCGCCTGGGAGTCAAATTTATCAAGGCCTTTGAATACCTGGCACAAACGGATCTGGCTACCCTGGAAAAGGGAAAATATGAAATCGATGGGACAAATATCTTCGCTATTGTAAATGAATATGATACTGTAGACGCGGCCACCGAACAGATGGAGTCGCACAAAAAGTATATTGATATTCAGTATATAGTGTCGGGGTCGGAGCTCATCGGACATGATTTCCTGCAGGAACAAAAGCCCTCAAAGGCATATGATGAAACGGCCGATTACCAGCTGTTTGCAGAAAATCCCATGTTCTTTTCCCGGCTGGAGAAAGGGATGTTTGCCATCTTCTTTCCTTCCGACCTGCACATGCCCAATATTAAGGTGGGTACACCGATGCCGGTGAAAAAAATAGTGATAAAAATAGCAGTTAGCTGATAGTTGCTGGCGTTCAGCGTTTCTGAATAACCTTTCTGCAACGCTGAATGCTAACTTCCCTATTCCACTTATGTAATAGCTAATGCCAGATGAACAGTGAGCAACCAAAATTATTCCGCGGGCAATTTGCTGCCGGATCACCGGCAGACGAGGCAGGAGTGCACGTACTTTTATGGAATCGTGTCCGTGAAAATGGGCAGGAGGCACTGGTAGACCTGTACGAATGCCTGTATTTTAATCTTATGAGCTACGGCGTTCGCAGCTGCGGAGACACGGAAATTACCAAAGATGCCATCAATGATATGTTCCTCGAGATATGGGATCAGCGGCACAAGCTCCCCGAAGTCAGTAATGTAAAGTCTTACCTGTTCACTTACCTGCGCCGCAAAATATTTGCAGGCATCCGCCAGACTAAAAAATCCAGTGAAGCAGCAGACGCTTACGCCGATATCAGCGAACACCATGAACTTTCCTATGAGGAATGTATTGTAGCTATACAAACTTCTGAAGAAGTAAAACAGAAGATAAAGCGTGCAATGGCTACCCTCACGCCCAGGCAGAAAGAATTAATACAACTCCGCTATTTCGATGGCCTTAGTATGGAAGAAGTCAGTAAACGGGTAGGTATCACCACCAAAACGGCTTACAATACCCTGGGGGCCGCCCTCAAAAGCCTGTCGGTGGAACTGATGATAGTGATATTGATACGGCTGCTGCAGTAAAAAAACTTTTTTAAAAAAAGTTTCCGTTTTCTTGGGAATAATTCCCGGTTTCTTACACTACTTAGTATTAACAGTAACAATGGATCAACAATTTAACGTCGCCGAAGACTTCCTGTTAGATGATTCTTTTTTACGCTATTGTATGGGAGCCAATGAGCACGACATACTGTACTGGGAAAAATGGATCGCCGAAAATCCGGAAAAGCGCACTGCTTTTGACCGGGCCCGCAGGACATTTGATGTTGTTAATGGACAACAGGGCCGGCTGGACGTAGAAGTGAACCGATTCAGGTCCCTGTTACAGGATCACATAGATCAATCCACTACTGTAAATAAAAAGGTACGTCACCTGTACCGCTGGCGCGCAGCCGCGGCTATACTCCTCCTGGTAGCAGGTGGAGCTGCCTGGTATCAGTTTGGCAACCGGCATACCCCTTCCCCGGCAGCTGCACCATTGGCGCAACAGGATATATTGCCAGGTGCTCCAAAAGCTAAGCTGCTGTTGGGCGATGGCACAGAAGTACAGCTGGATGCCATTCAGGGCAACGGGCTGAAAGAAAAAGACGGTACTCAAATTAACAAGGACAATGGGAAAATAGTATATGATGTAGCCGGTAATTCCAGTAATGAAATTATGTTCAATACTTTGTCTACCCCCAGGGGAGGAGAGTTCCAGCTGGTATTACCGGATGGAACCAAAGTATGGCTCAACGCCGCATCTTCCCTGCGGTTCCCGACAAAATTTACAGGTAAAGACAGAACGGTGTACCTCACCGGGGAAGCATATTTTGATGTGGCACAAAATGCAATGCAACCTTTTCATGTACAGTTGAACAATGGACTGAAAGTAGCCGTACTGGGCACTGCTTTTAATATAATGGCCTACGACGACGAGAATGCAGTGAACACCACACTGGTAACCGGGAAAATTAAAGTAGCGCAAACAAACGGCAGCAGTGTGCTGCTGGCTCCTTCGCAGCAGGCAGTACTGCCAAAAGGTAGTCAGGAGTTTGAGGTAAGCGAAGCAGACATAGATAAAACGATTGCATGGAAAACAGGTATGTTCGAATTTGACGACGATGATATCACCACAGTTATGAGACAGCTGGCACGCTGGTATGATGTAAATGTAAAATTTAATGGCCCGGTGCCGGATAAGCACTACACCGGTTCTATACGTAAGCAGTCCACGTTATCCCAGGCATTACACATTTTAAAAACAGCCGGGATACAGTATACAATAGCAGGCAAAGAAATCATCGTTGAAGTAAAATAATAACACCAATCAGTATAAGGATGTAACAACCAGGATCTTCGTGTAATGAATGCTTCAGGCAAAAAAAACCGGGAACGCGGCAACGTTCCCGGCTGAAATGTCTGGCGGGCATGTTATGCGCTTAATTTGACGTAAACAGCTTAACGCTCACCAAAAACTTAACAAATCTATGCTATTTAGACATGCTGGCAAATACCCCAACAGTAGGGTATTGGCGCAAATGCTGAAAGTTATGAAACTAGCTGCCTTTTTGCTATTGGTACTGGCTATGCAGGTAAGTGCAACCGGTTACTCGCAAAAATTAACCCTTAACATGCACAATGTGGCATTGTCTAAGGTATTCAGGGAAATCCGGAAACAAACCGGGTATACCTTTTTTTATAATACTGAAATGCTGGAGCAGGCAGATAAAGTATCTGTTGCTGTAGTTCAGGCTGACCTGGAATACGTATTGGGCAAATGTTTGCTTAATAAAAAGCTCAATTACAGTATTGTTGATAATACTATTATCCTTTCTGTAAAAACAAAGGAACAAACCGAAGAGGCTCCGCAACCCGTAGCTAACATTTCCGTATTCGGTAAAATCACCGATGCCATTACCCAGGAACCGCTGACCGGCGCCTCTATAAAGCTGAAAGGCACCACCAAAGGAGCCAGCTCAGATGCAAAAGGTAATTATACCCTGCAACTACCCGAAAATGGTGGTGTGCTGGTCATCTCCTTTATTGGTTATGAAACAGTAGAAAAATCCGTTTCACAGGCCGGTGCACTCGATATTGCCCTGAAGCCAAAAGCAGTACAAACAGAAGAACTGGTAGTAGTAGGTTATGGTACCCAGAAAAGAAAAGACGTAACCGGCGCTGTTTCCTCCGTAAGAGTAGGTAACATCAGTGCAAACGTATCAAAGAATATCAGCTCCGCCATCCAGGGTCGTGTACCCGGTGTATCTGTTGAATCTTCCAGTGGCGCACCAGGTGCCGGCATGATCATTACCATCCGTGGTATGAGCACGCTCGGTAACAACGCCCCCTTATATATTGTAGATGGTGTATTTGTAAATAATATTGATGGTGTAAGCCCCAATGATGTGGAATCCATTGAAATATTGAAAGATGCAGCTACCGCCAGTATTTACGGTTCCCGCGCTGCTAACGGCGTAGTCCTCGTTACCACGAAAGGTGGCCGCAAAGAATCCGTGCCCAAACTGGAAGTAGACAGCTGGTTTGGTGTACAATCTGTGCCCAAAAGAATGAGCTTACTCAACGGCGAACAATGGACCAAACTGATGAGCGCCAATATCACCGGTATTCCTGCTTACGATAGTAAAAGTGCTAACTCCAACTGGCAGGATGCTATTTTCAGACAGGCTTTTTTAACCCGCACCAATGTAAATTTCAGCGGCGGATCCCAGAACTTTACCTATAACTTATCCGGTGGTTACCTGAAGGAAGATGGTACCATCATTAATACGAACTATTCCGCTGCTAATTTCAGGGTGAAAACGGAGTATAATAAAGGAAGATTGCGTGTTGGTGAAACAGTTATCATCAAAAGAGGAGCTACCCGCAACAATCCTGGTGGTGGAGATGCTGTGCACAGCATTGTGGGCAGTGCCCTGATGATGCCTGCTACCGTTCCCATTTACGATCCTGCAAATAGTTTGGGTGGTTACGGCAAAAGGCCAACTTTTATGAAGAACCTGTCGAATCCTGTTGCCCGCCTGGAAAGTATAGACAATACTTCCAAAGACCTTTCCCTGCTGGCGAATGCTTTTGTAGAAGTAAAGCTGATAGAAGGACTTAAATATAAATTCAATGTAGGGCTTACCGAAGCACAAAGCAACTCCCGTATTTATACAGGTGCATTTGACGATGGTAACTCCGCTAATCCATTACCGGATTTGTCACAATCTACCAATACCAATAATTCCTGGTTGGTGGAAAATACCCTTAACTATACAAAGAAACTGGGTAAACACAACATCGATGCATTGATCGGTTATACTGCGCAAAAGAACATATCATCAGGCTTCAGCGCGTCCCGTGATGATTTGCCAATAGGTACTTCCGTACTGGGTGCCGGTTTGGCTACCTCCCAGCGGAATGATGGTTCTGCCAGCACCAACAGTATGGTTTCCCGCTTTGCCCGTATCATGTATTCCTATGATTCCCGGTACCTGTTTTCTGCTTCCGTAAGAAGAGATGGCTCTTCCCGCTTTGCAACGGATTACCAATATGGTTCTTTCCCATCTTTCTCTGCCGGCTGGAATATACACAATGAGCATTTCTTCTCTGGTATCACTCCGGTTGTAAATACCTTAAAACTCCGTGGTAGCTGGGGCGTACTGGGTAACCAGGAAATCGGTAACTACTTAACACAAAACAGTATTACCAGCGGTCTTAACTATGTACAGGGTGGTGTGTTGTGGCCAGGCGCTACTGCCAGCGGCTATGCTTCTCCGATAGATTTGTCGTGGGAAGAAACCAAGATTACCAACGTCGGTGTAGACGCAGGTTTCCTGGATAATAAATTGTTCGTCATTTTTGACGTGTTCAATAAGAAAACCAACGGTGTTTTGTTAAATGTGCCTTTCCCGCTTTCAGTGGGTAAAACAGGTTCCCCTACACTCAATGCCGGTGTCATTGAGAATAAAGGATACGAAGTATCTCTGGAATACACTGATAAAAAAGGTGAATTGAATTATCGCCTCGGATTCAATCTCGCACACACTTCCAATGAAATGACGGCGATCAATATTGGCTCAGGCAGACAGGAATTTGGTGGTATTTCGAGAGCCAAAGTAGGTTATCCTATTGGTGCTTTCTTCCTCATTCAAACAGATGGTATCTTTAATTCCAAAGAAGAAGTAGCTGCACACAGTAAAAATGGTGTACTGATCCAGCCCAACGCACAGCCTGGCGATATCCGTTACATCGATTATAACAACGATGGTATCATTGATAACCAGGATGAGCAGAACTTAGGAAGCCCTTTCCCTAAACTGAACTTGGGTTTATCCGCTAATCTCTCCTGGAGAGGTTTTGATATGAGCCTCTTCCTGGAGGCAGTGACCGGCAATAAAATTTATAATGCAAGAAGAAAGTGGATGGATAAAATGAATGAAGTCACCAATTTCTCCACTGATGTGCTGAATGCATGGACACCTGAAAATCATTCCAACTTCCCGCGTTTCACTTTATCGGATCCTAACAATAACAATCGCGAAAATAGTGGCAGATGGCTGGAAGACGGTTCCTACCTGCGTTTCAAGCGTTTGGAATTGGGATATACTATGCCTAAAGGTTTGACGGGTAAATGGGGTATCGACAAAGTAAGATTATTTGCTTCCGGAGAAAACCTGTTCACTATCACAAAATATAAAGGCTACAATCCGGATATCGGTGGTGCTGCATTGGCAAGAGGTATGGACAATTCATGGGATGTATATCCGTTGTCCCGCACTATTTTGTTTGGTCTGAATCTTACATTTTAATCGCTTAATTGCATTGCAACATGAAGAAAACATTTAAATATATAAGTGCACTCACGCTGGTACTGGCAACAGTAGCCGGTTGTAATGAGAAAGAATTTCTTAAGCAAACCGATCCCAATAAAATTACGGATGCAACTTTCTGGAAAGATGAGTCCAGCGTAAGTGCTGCTCTGGGTGCTACTTACAGCCCACTTCGCTCTTCACTTTACGGGTACTGGGGTTCCTACCAGGGCATCCAGGATATCAATGCGCTGGGAGATGATGTATTCACGCTGCCCGGAGAAGAACCAGGCACCTGGGGGGTTGCTACCTTCTCCAACGATGAAAATAATGGTGATCTGAGTGGTATCTTCAGCAATACTTATCAGTGTATACATCGCGCCAACCTCTTGTTGTCTAAGATAGGAGCTATCAATATGAGCCAGGAGAAGAAAAATCTCTACATGGCAGAAGCTAAATTTCTGCGCGGCTTATCTTATTATATCCTGGCTTCCAACTGGGGAGGGGTACCTGTTAGAACTGCTCCGCTGGAAACGACCGATGGTTATGCTACTCCCTGCAGTACGAAGGAGGAAGTATGGCAACAGGTAGTGGCTGATCTGACAGATGCAAAGGCCGGGCTTCCAGAAAAACGTGATCCTAAAGAACTGGGCAGGGTAACCAGTGGCGCCGCCATTGCTTACCTGGGTAAAGCATATATGTTTATGGAAGATTATACAAAAGCAGAGACTACTTTCGATCTGCTTTTCAAACCTCCCTATGCTTATGCACTCGTGGATAATTACGAAGATAATTTTACCGACAAAAATGAGAATAATACGGAATCGGTGTTTGAATGGACGTTTGCTCCCATAGGTGATCAGTACGGTGCCTGGAGCACAGAATCGCCTAATTCGCCGATGTACAATTACCTGCCGCAGTTCATCGGCCCCCCCGCTGGTGGTGGATGGTTTAAATATGTACCTTCCAATTACCTGGTAAAGGAGTTTGTGAAAGAAAAACGCCCTGCGGGTGCTGATACCAAATTTGATAAGAGAATGTATGCTTCCCTGATGTGGAAACATTCCACACTGGGTGAAGCGGATGTGACCTGGTATGATGGACGAACCTTTGACCAACTCTGGATGTCTGCACTCTCCAAAACAGTGCGCCTGTATCCGGATACACCACTGGATACCACTACCAACGGTCGTTTCCTGATTAAGAAAGGTACCAGCGCATGGCGTAGTGTAGCAAACGCAGATAACTACTGGGGGCCTACGCCTTCTACTGCTAACTACCGTGTAGTGCGTTTCGCGGAAATATTGTTATTACGTGCCGAAGCAGCAGCTCAGAATGGTAATAATGGCAAAGCTATCGATGACATCAGCAAAATCAGGGCAAGAGCCGGCCTGGCAGTTAAAACAGCAGCAGACCTGCCTGGTAAACCGGAAATTCTTGCTGAAATTGATCATCAGAAACTACTCGAATTGTTCTTTGAACAAAACCGTGTTTATGATATCAGAAGATGGAATAAGAGCGCACCTCAACTGTCGGCGATGCTGGCAGCACACCAGAAACAGGGCGCCAATGTTTTCCAGGCTAAACACTACTTTTTTCCAATACCAGCAGGTGAATTGAAATCTAATCCAAAGGCTACACAGAATGCACTTTGGAAGTAAGATCCCGCGGATTTTGTCTTTAACAGGATTATACTGATTGTACTGATTTTTTAGTTTAAATAACTGACTATTCTTTTTTAGAAGACCCTATTTTATAAATATCACAATGCTAAAACAAATCATCAAAATCAGTATAATCAGTATAATCCTGGAAAAGACAATCGCCGAAGGTGATCGCCTTCGCTAAACACTATAAATGAAAAAACATTACCTCGTTTTACTCGCCTTCCTGATAGCATGTACTGCCTGCCATCATCCGAATAAAAAAGCACCATTGCCTTACTGGCTGCAGGACGCTTTTAGTCTGGATAGTATGCAGCCGGAAAAAATACCTGCCCATTTTAAAGAAGGGTATATACTACTCAGTCAGCGCGATGAACCAGGTGTTTTATACCTGTTGAATGGCCGGGGTGGTGTGGTGTGGTATCACCAGGTAAAAGGGACCGGTTTTAAAACGGCGCATTTTACCACACACCAAACATTACTCTGCATTCTTGGTAACAAAGAATATGCGACCAGTTATGGCAACCAGATCATGGAGTTATCGTTCAATGGTGACACCCTGCTCAACCTGCAGAAAGGCCAGGCAGATTTTATTGCCAATGCACACCATGAAGTACTGCTCAATCCGGACAATAATATTGTGCTGTTAAACACGGTAGAACGGATGGTTGATCTCTCGTCACGGGGAGGCGGCCTGCGTGATACAGTACGTAGTGACGGGATCCTGGTGCTGGACCGCAAAGGACATAAGCTATGGGAGTGGACAGTGTTTGATGCGTTAGAACCAGCTGCTGATAAGGATATCATGAGTAATCGCCTGGACTGGATGCATGCCAATAGTTTGAGTTATGATAAAGACGGTAATTACCTGATCTCTTTTTATAACAACGGACAGATCTGGAAACTGGATGCCCGCACGGGCAAAGTCATCTGGAAGTTCGGCCGAAACGGGGATTTCAGCTTTCCGGATTCCGCCGCTTTCGATATGGGGCATGCAGTACATATGAATGCTGAAAACGACCTGATGTTATTTGACAATGGGGTATCCCGTCAACAATCGCAAACACTGGCCTTTCATCTGGACGAGCGCGCTAAAACAGCCACCGTCACTCTTCGTGCCCCCATACCCGCTTACCTGTTCAACGACAGGATGGGCAGCGCTTACCTGGTAGACCATAACAGCATATTGCAATGTTGTTCCAAAAGGAATACCGTATTGCTTACAGACCGGCAAGGGACGCTACTGTGGCGCCTGCGCTGCAATTTTATTCCCTACCGTGCGGAATTTATTTCCCCGGAGCAATTGCCTTCTTTTATTGTTAATTAATTTTCAGGAAGATAAATACCTCTGCAGTTATGAAGAAAATACGGAGACTTGTTACCGGCGGTTTCGTCATGGCCACCGCTGCTATTGTTTTTTATTCCTGCCAGTCGAATGTAAAGAGCGCAGAAAAAGAAGAGAAAAAGGAGCCTGTAGTAACGGCGGTATTACTCCAGGCAGATTCGGCCGCCATTCCCAACGATAAATACGGGGAGGCAGTCAGGTACGGTCAGGAGCTGATGTATAATACCGCCTACTATATAGGGCCCGAAGGTATCAACGGCAAATACCTGGGCAATAAAATGAATTGCAGCAACTGTCATCAGCAGGGAGGTACCAAGCCATTTTCTTTCAACCTCATGTTATCCCATGAGCATTATCCTCAGTACCGCGCCAGAGAAGGACATGTATTGACGCTGGCAGAAAGGGTCAACAACTGTGTTACCCGTCCGCACAACGGTCGCCCGTTGCCACTGGACAGCAAAGAGATGGTCGCTTTCCTGTCTTATTTCAGGTGGATAAATAGTTTTGTCCCGAAGGACAAGCCCTCCAAAGGCGTTAAAAATCTGGAGGTGACCCTACCGGATGTAGCCGCCAGCCCGGAACGTGGTGAAAAATTATACGTACAACATTGCGCCCGTTGCCATGGCGCCGAAGGAGAGGGGCAGCTGCGTAATGATAAAGTTACTTATACCTATCCGCCGCTATGGGGCCAGTATGGCTATCAGCCAGGTTCCAGCATGCACCGGGTGATCAAGCAGGCACAGTGGCTAAAAGCCAATATGCCTTACGATAAGGCTACCTGGGATAAACCGTTCCTCTCTGATGCCGAAGCCATGGATATTGCCGCTTTTGTAAATGACGACAGCAGGCACCACCGCCCGGATGTAAAGAACTTCGACTACCCGCATATGGAAGAGAAGGCAATCGACTACGATAAAGGTCCTTTTGCAGACACCTTTTCTACAGCCCAGCATAAGTATGGACCTTATCTGCCGGTGATAGATTATTGGAAAAGCAAAGGCTGGAAACCTTCTTACTGATTTGTGCTATTAGAAACAGAACATATTTCCTAGATTTAGGGATGCGTTCTGTTTTACTTACTTTACTACTGATGCATGTCTTTGGCTGCATCATGGCACAGCCACTACGTGTAGCCGTAGCCGGTGTATCTCACGGGCATGCTGCTTTTATATTGGGCCGCCCCGACAAAGGTGATATTCAGATTGTCGGCATCTACGAGCCGGACATCGCATTGGCGAAGCTCCGGGCCAAACAATACCATCTTCCCGAAAATTTATTTTATACCCGTCTTGATCAAATGCTGGATGCGGTGAAGCCTGCAGCAGTGCTGGCCTTTGGCGCTATTAAAGCACACCGGGAAGTGGTGGAAGCTGCCGCCCCCCGGCATATTCATGTGATGGTGGAAAAACCGCTGGCCACTACCATAACAGATGCCCTGTGGATGGACTCGATGGCACGCCGGTATAATATCCGGCTACTCACCGACTACGAAACCAGTTGGTATCCTTCCGTAGCTAAAACTTTTCAACTATTGAACGACAGTAGCTTTGCAGGGCAGGTAAGAAAAGTAACCATTAATGACGGGCACCAGGGACCCAAAGAAATTGGCTGCGGTCCTGAATTCCTGCAGTGGCTCACAGATCCTGTATTGAACGGCGGTGGTGCACTGATGGATTTTGGCTGCTATGGCGCTAACCTGATGACCCATCTTATGAAAAATCGTTTGCCCGTATCCGTTACAGCAGTCGCCCGCCACTATAAACCACTGGTATATCCCAAAGTGGAAGATGATGCCACCATCCTGGTGGATTACGGCGATGCGCAATGTACCATACAAGCTTCCTGGAACTGGACTTTCAGTCGTAAAGACATGGAAATATATGGCGATAAAGGCTACCTGATAGCTGCCGATAAAAATACCCTGGTGCAACGCAATAATGAACGCACACCTGCTGTCACCAGGCATATAACGGCTGCAGATGTACCGGTATATGAAGATCCTTTCCGCTACCTGATCGATGTACTGAACGGCAGTATTAAAATGCCGGATCACGGTTTGTATGCACCTGCCAATAATGTGATCGTGGTACGTATTCTCACCGCAGCCCGGGAATCAGTACGTACCGGCAAAACGGTTAAATTCTGATTCATAGAAATTGTAACGCAACACTATCCGGGAAGCCTTCTCCCCGGATAGTAAATCCCCTTAATCAATACCCGCCAATCGCCTTTTTATACTTTATCTGTGCCATCAGGTAATCGTACTGCGTTTTAATGTATTGCTGTTCCACTGAGCTGATGGACCTTTCTGTTTCGAGTAAGTTGTTATAGGCAAAACTTCCCAGCGCAAATTCCTTTTGCTGTTGCTGATAAATTTTTTCAGAGAGATCATAATTCCTGCGGGTAGTCTGCATATTCAGCAACGCGTTGTTCAGTTCTGTGGAGGCCTGTTGTATGTCGAACAACACATCAGCGGTTTGCTGTTGCAGCTGAGCAGTGGCCTGTTGTGTTTTAAGTTGATAGTTTCGGATGTTATGCTGGTTTTTAATATTGCCGGAGATAGGAATACTTATTTTCATACCGGCATAACTGAATGGACTCCACCATTCATGTTGGGTATAGTTGAAGTCGTTGTATAAATATTGCTGGGAATAGTTAGCCATGACCGATATGGATGGAATGGCAAATTGCCGGGCTTTGCGCAGTTGCAGTTGTATATCCTGTTGTTCCAGTTGCAGTTGTCTGATCTCTGTTCTGCTCAGATAGTCATCATTTCCGGGTATGGCCGGTGTTTCATTGATGCCAAGTGTATCCGTTAACGTTAGTGAGTCGGTAACAGGAATATTTACCTGGTATTTCAACCCGTTCATGGCGAGTGCATAATTCTGGGTGGCGCTCACCGTGGTGATTTTTGCATTTTCATAGTCCAGCTGGGCGCGGAGGTAATCTGTTTCAATGAGGGCCCCCTGATGATATTTACCGGCAGCCAGCGTATAATACTCATGGAAGCGTTGTTCATCCTGGCGGGCAATATGTTGCTGCAACCCTTTCAGCAATACATTGTAATAGGCGGTGGCAATCTGGATTTTGATATTGATTTCATCCGACCTGTTTTTTTCTTTTTGCATGGCCAGGTTATTCCTTGCGATTTTTATGTCGGTGTTAAGCGTGGGTTGTAATATTGGTTGTTGCAGCTCAATACCCAGTATGGTTGCGTTTTTAGCGCCGAGTGCCAGCAGCTCTGCTTTATCAAGTCCTCCGAAGCCGGGTGGGATAAAAGTAGCCTGTAGCTGGGTATTGTACCGGATGTTTCCATCGGCGCCGATATCCGGCAACCATTCTTTTTTGCTTTTCTGTAAGGCGTTATCTGCGAGGGTAATATTGTATTTGTTGGCCTGCATATCATAGCGGTTGGCCAAACCCATATTGATGGCTTGTTGCAGGCTTACGTTGACAGGGCCGCCTGTTTGTGCACCGGCATTGAGTGCAATGCCTGAAAGTATCATGAGAAAAAAGCGTTTCATTGATTTGTATTTGTAAGTGGTGTGTGAATCCACCAGGTTAATGTGCGTCTGTCACCGCGACGGGGACATTTGTTTTTTTATACCGGATCATCAGGATAAGTGGGACGGCCAGTAACATAATCAATGCGACCACCATAAATCCATGATTGTAACTGACCAGCAGCTGTTGTTTGCTTAAAGTGGCATCCGTAAGCTGCCAGGCCAGTTGTGTCGACTCATCGGGTCCGTATCCCTGGCTGGCCATACTTTGGGTAAGACCATTGACATAATCGGAGCTTATCGGATTGTATGGATTGATGGCCGGGATCATATTGTTACGCACAAATGCATTTTCATGACTGAGATAGATGTTCAGCAATGCTACGCCCAGTGCACCTCCCAGCTGTCTCAACATATTGGATAAACCAACCGCCTGCGCCAGGTCCTTGCCATTAAGACCAGCCGTGGCGAGTCCCATTACGGGCATCACCATCATTACGGCGCCCACGCCGCGTATCATAAATGGCCAGAAGAAATTGCCACTATTCGAATCGGGCGAAGAGAATGACAGCATGACCAGGTAGATGCAGGTACATGCCAATCCCGTCAGGATAATGATTTTAGGGTTTATACCTTTTTCCATGGTTTTCTTTGCAATGATCATCCCGATAATGGTAACCAGCATACCCGGAATCATGAAGGCGCCGGTTTGCGTGGCCGTCCAGCCCAGTGATACCTGTACAAAGAGGGGGAAAATAAAGAGGGTGCCGGTCATGATGATACCTACAATCAGGTTCATGGTACTGCCCATGGCCAGGTTGAAATTCCGGTACAAACGAAGATTTACGGCAGGGTAGTCGATGCGTAATTCCCGGATTACGAAGGCCACCAGGCCAATTATGGAAAGGATGAAGAAGAAGGTGATTTCGTTACTGGAAAACCAGTCGGCGGTGGTGCCTTCTTCCAGGATATACTGAAGGGAGCCGATGCCGATGGTCAGGAAGAGGATTCCCCACACATCTATTCTGGGTTTGGTAATGCCGGGAAGATCCTGTACAAATTTCCAGGAAAGACTGGCAGCCAGTATACCAATAGGCACATTGAGGAAAAAGATCCAGTGCCAGGAAAAGTTATCGGTGATATAGCCGCCAAGGATGGGACCAAAAGAGGGACCCAGGATGACGCCCAACCCGAAGATCACGAGGCCGGTGGTTCTTTCTTCCGGTGGAAAGGCGTCCATGATAATACTTTGGGAGGTAGATAATATACCGCCGCCGCCAATGCCTTGTATGAAGCGCCAGAAGACCAGCATCCAAAGGTTGCCGGAGCAGCCGCACATAAAGGAAGAAAAGGTAAAGAGGGCTACGGAGGAGGTGAAGTATAATTTTCTGCCAAACAAATTAGATAACATACCGGAGAGCGGTATCACGATAACGTTGGCAATACTATAGGCCGTAATGACCCAGGCTATTTCGGTAGTGGTGGCACCGATATTACCACTGATTTCGCGCAGGGATACATTGACCACTGTGGTATCAATCAGTTCGAGTACGGCACAGGAAATTGCGGTGATCAGCAATATCCATCTGGCGGAGCCGGTAGGATAAGTGATAGGAGGTAGTGCAGTAGTGGTAGTCATGTTATTGGATATTAATCTTCACGAAGGCACTCAAGCCGGGAAAAAGGGAATTGCCTTTATCCTGTGTAAAGTGATCAATGGCGATGCGGATGGGGAAACGCTGGGTGATCTTAATGAAGTTGCCCGTAGCATTATCCGCAGGCAGCAGCGAGAATTTAGCGCCGGTGGCGCCGCTGAAAGAGGCGACATGGCCACGGAGCGGAGCATCCGGATAGGCATCCAGCGTTATTTCTACCGGCTGACCGGTTTTAATTTTATGCAGTTCCGTTTCCTTGAAATTGGCCGTCACCCATAGATGCTGGTTATCTATCATCGCGCAGAGTGTTTGTCCGATGCTGATGTATTGTCCTTCTTTGATAGCGCGTTTCGTTACAAAACCATCAAAAGGAGCGGTTACATAGGCGTGGCTAAGTTCTTCCTGCGCCAGTTTCAGTTCCGCCTGTCGTTGCTTCACCAGTGCCTGGGTAGCGGATATTTGCTGATGTTCTGCTTTGGCCTGGGTTTGCAAACCAATAGAGGTGGTCATGGTGCTTTGTTCCCTGTTTACCGCTTTTTCATAGTCTGCTTTTGCCAGCAGGAGATTGGTTTTAGCTGCTTCATGTTGTTCCTGTGTGGTGGCTTTGATGTTAAGCAATTGGAGGGATCTGTCCAGGTCTCTGTTTGCTTTTTCAAGATTGGCGGCAGCGGCGGCAATGGTTTGTTTGTCGGAGGCTGCATTTTGCAGGGAGGCGTTAGCGTTTTGGCTACTGGCCAGCGCTTTCAGATCTGAGGCGCTGAGGTTTTGTTCTGCATTTTCCAGCAGTGCTATCGCCTGTTGTACTTTGGCTTGCAGGGCTATCGTATTCAGCAGCACCAGGGTATCACCCTTTTTTACCGGTTGATTATCGGTAAAGTGAACGGCATCTATGTAGGCGGCTACACCGGAACGGATGGTCACAATGTCACCGTCCAGTTGTGCATTGTCTGTGGAGGTAAAGGACCTTGATTTTATCAGGAAATAAATACCTGTACCTGCTGCAACCACGGCTATCAGGGAAATGATCAGCAGTCTTAATGGCTTCTTCTTCATGTGAATAGTTTGATCGTTAATTATAAAACCGAACGACCGGTTTGTTTTGTAAATGAAAAAATGATGATGACTTGTTGGCCGGTATTGGATAGTGTGGTTACTATACCTGGTATTATCACCTTCGGTGCTCGGACATACATTGTTRCCGGGTTACGAAAATGTTGGCACACGGATATCCGTACGGAAATAATTCCGACCAGTCGGTATGTTTTTAGCTGTAAAAAAATGGAATCGTTGTCAATTCCGTTGCAGGGGAAGAGGAGGTGTTTGTTTCGATCTTCCGTTACCGCTGTGCTTTCCGCACATGGCGGTATCTTTTGTAATTATGCTTTTATGGCGTTAAATAATCCATCCCAAAGAGGCTGTATATCTTTTGCTGCTTTATGCAATGAATCAGATACGATGGCGTTAATCCCAATACCATCACCGGTATAAATAAACAGTCTGGCAATTTGAATGTCTGTCATGGCAGACTTGATTTCTCCTTTTTTTCTGGATGTCTTTACGATATCTGTCCATGCCCGTAGTTCTTCTTTTTGCCGCTCCAGGTGTTCTGCTCTGAAATTTGGCAGGATTTTCAGTGCATCGAAAATGAGCATATAGTGATTCGTCGTAAAATCAGCTCCTATCATATATTTGGCCGTCTTCATCTGCCGCTCAATATGCGCGATATATTCATTATAAAAATCGCGCAGTGAGTCTTTCGGAAAAGAAGCGTATTTCACGGTCATTATATCTCCATAAAAATAGTTAATGACTTCTTCAAACACCTGTTCCTTGCTGCTGAAATAGTGATAGAATGCACCTTTCGACAACCCCGTTTCCGTTACTATCTCTTTCATCGTCACTTCTTTAAAGCTTTTCTGTAAAAAGAGTTTTAAAGAAGCAGTGAGAATAAGTTCTTTTGAATCATTCATAAAAAACCGACCATTTGGTATGTAAAAGTAGAACTTTTTTTATTTCCGCCAAATTAATTTGCTGGTTACAGCAGGGACGATGGGAGGTATCGCAGCCGTGAATGGTTGTCAGCAGCCCACCTGATGCGGATAAATAACCCTGCATTTCACGGAGAACGCTGATATTTTCTATTATATTGCGGCCTAAATTTTTACCGCCCATGAAATCCGTTGTTAATTATTTCAACCTGATAGGAGAATTTACGAACCCCGCTACCTTTATATGGGGGGCCATTCTCACTGGACTGCTAGCTTTTATTGTTGCCCTGGTATTGGTTATTCTCCTGCGTAAGCACATCCTGATTGACCGTTCCCATAAAGTACTCCGGTTCATTGCCTATACTTATTTTATCCTGTTGCCACTGCTGGCAGGATTTTTTGGGTTTAAGTGGGGCTTCTTTAACAGCGTGCGTAAAGATATTAAAACGCATGCAGGCGTATATGCGAAGCATGTGCCTTCTGTCTTCGATGAGCAGGCTAACAGCGCTGTACAGTCCCTGTTCGCATCAAAGGAGGGAGATGCTTCTTCCATCACCGGGATGACTTCCAATCAGCTGATAGATACGGTTGGAGTACTGGTATATAATGTATATGGAAAAACGCTGGAACAACGGGCGGCGCTGGATGGAGTACAAGGTAAACTGGCAGCTTTTATGCTTCGTACCACCAAAGGAGCGGGTGTGGCCTTCCTGATCAGAAAATATATCACCAAACTCCTGACGGAGAAATTGGGGCTTCATGAAGAGGTGAGCAATGAGCTGATGCAAAAGGAAATCGCCTCTATCATAAACGGAGGCCTGTTCGTGAACATTGCCCTGATTCAGGTAGATCATTTTCTCAAAGGGTTGCAAAAAGGCGTATTAATTACCTTTCTGCTCATTTTTGCTATCCCCTGCATCGAAATAGGTGTGGCCCATTACCTGCATCGCAAGCGTATTAAGGCAGTGCCGCAACCGGTAACTGTGTAAAGACACGATTTTTGTCTTACTCAAGATTATACTGATTTTGATGATTTTCAGGATATTGTTATAGCGAGATTAAAAAAGATTGGCGAAGATAGCTGCGTATACCCGCACTTGTCTTCGCCAATCTTTTTTAATCGTATAAAACCAGTGGAATAAAATCTTGGAAATCATCAAAATCAGTATAATCTTGAGTAAGACAAAAAAAACGCACTGTTAAATAATATTTACCTGCCATATGAAAGGAAATGCCATTCAATTATATCCGTTTTAAATGCGGTTTTTTATCCGCCTGCGATCTTTTTAGCCATAAGAAATCGTAACTTAACTATAAGTAAACAGGATAGGCGTTAACGTTATTTCATGTCATATGAAAACAGGTACTATGAGATTTAGCTGTTTCAATATCATTGTCCTCCCCATTATCATTGTGTTATCCGCTGTAAGTGCTCAAGCTCAGCAGCCCGCCTCATTCAACAACACGTATCAGCTATTAAGCCGGTTTATGGATACGGCACTCATCCCGATGAAAACCGGAGGTACCAGTCTTGCTTTTTCCTTAAAGGCCGAAATTGATCATGGCGAAATCACGAAGCTGGATTGTTCCACTAATGTGGCCGGCGATCTGAAACCACGCTTTTTCCGTTTACAGGAACTGGATATACGCTGGAATAAGTTTACGGGTAAGAGTGGGAAATATTATGTGATTATTCCCGTGTATTTTATAGTAGAACATGCCTCCGGGAAAATACAACTCAATTCAAAAACAGAATTTACCAACGGTTTTTATTTCGATGACGGAGATCTGTTTGATAACAAGCCACTGAATAATTATTTCTTCTTAAAACCTATCTATCTGCAACGCTACTTCTGATGCCGGCTTCGCATGTTGCAGCCTGTATTGTGAGGGCGTGATCCCTTCAAATCGTTTGAAAAATTTCGTGAAATTAGAATTGTCGAAAGTTAGTTTGTCGGCGATATCTGTAATTGTGAGCGTTGAATGCTCCAACATCTTCCGGGCTTCATCCATCAATCTCTTCTCAAAAAAATAACAGGGTGCATGATTGGTATGCAGCTTAATGGTATTACTCAGATGCACCGGGTGAATGAACATTTGACTGGCAAAGTCTTTAATATGATACATCTGATCAATGCTGCCATCCATGATCTGATCAATATGCTTGTTGACAGCTTCAATAAATGTAGCGGTAATTTCTGCTTTCCTGGATTGATATTTCTGAGGAAGTGCGGGCATGACTAAAAAGATAAGTAATAAAGGTACTAAATAAAAAAGCATCTATTTATCATGTTATAAAGGTCTTGTTGATTTTAACAATTCGAAAAGGTTACCTTTTCCTGCTTCGGCGTATAAAGTTTAAATTCTCCTGTTATGCGCCCTTCACTTTATTATCTAATGATCCCGGTATTAGGCATGTGTGCCTGTAGTGCCCACCATATGTCTCCGGAAGAAAAAGCTTACGCAGCTACTGCTGATTCCACCACTTTTTCCAATGACATCACCAGTATTAATTCCCCATCCCGTAAAAGAGTAAAGTCGGCAGATGCGCGATGCCGTGTTCCCAGTGTGTTTGAAGCCACTTCTAAACTGGAGCGCCTTGTTACCAGTTTAGGTGGCGTAGTAGTAGAAAGTAGTTTGCAAAATGAGTCGGTGCAGCAATACCAGTTGCCTTACAGTACAGACTCTATTAAAAGTATTCAGCTGTATACACCCACCGCTAATCTTACTTTAAAAGTACCGGTAGAACGCCTGGACTCTGTAGACCAATCACTCACGGCCATCGCCAGTTTCATAGAACATCGTGTTATCAAAGACCAGGACATGACATTGAAATACCTGGCCAACGCCATGAAGAATGAGCAACATGAAGTGAAAACGGCAAAAGAAGAAATAGCCGCTGAAAGACGCGAGAAAATCGCTGCGAAACGTGCGCCATCCGCTACTGTAAATGTAAATACAACGGTGTCGCCGGCTAACGAAGAAGCCTCCCAAAATGCAGTCGCCTACCAGGATCAGAAAGATGATGCAGTAATTGATCGCAGAATAAATAACCTTGCGATTTTAGATGATGTAGCCTATTCTACACTCACGATACAATTATATCAGCCGCAGGTGACAGACGTACAGATCGTGCTAAACCCCGCACAGATCAGTCGTGCAGGGTTTGGTACTGAGTTGCTGTCAGCAGTTAAAAATGGTGCAGAAATACTCCGCAACATCCTCCTGTTTTTTGTGCAGATATGGCCTTTCCTGCTGGCCTTTTTGCTAGGCTGGATCGGCTACCGGAAATTAATCCTGCGTAGAAGTTAAGAAAGATTCCAATACAGCATTAAACTCCGTCGGTAGTTCCATCATAGGAGCATGCCCGCATTTGGAAAGAACGACAAGAGTGGCGTTTGGCAGATAGCGCTTGAATTCCAGGGCCACGTCCGGCGGAGTAATTTTATCTTCTTCTCCCCATATCAGTAAAACAGATGTAGGGATATCCGGCAGAATAGCCGCTACATAATTACGCTGGGCCGACTTGGCCATTTTTATAATGTGAAAACATTTGCGGGCATTGGTGGTGGTGGCAAATACTTCGGCTACCAGTGCATCCGTAGCAGTAGCCGGATCATAGAAGGTATAGGCTACGCGCTCTTTTATATAAGCGTAATTACTTCGCTTAGGATAACTACCCATACTGGTATTTTCATAGAGCCCGGAACTGCCGGTAAGAATTAGTCGGGCTACTTTTTCCGGATACCGGTGTGTGTATAGGATGGCTACATGGCCTCCCAGTGAATTACCCACCAGGATTACGTTTTCCAGTTGAGCAGATTGGATATAACCAGCCAGGAACTTAACCAGGTAATCCAGGTTATCTTCTCCATGCTGATCATAAATAGGCAGTGGTGGAATGTGAATATCGAAGCGTGATTGGAAGTGTGTAACAACGCCCTCCCAGTTACTTAATCCGCCAAAAAGCCCATGCAATAAAATCATGCTTTGTTTCATAGTGTTTTTGATACAAAGCTATTGCACAACTCAGCGTAAGATCGTGATCTCAGTCACAAAAGTTGCGGGTCTGGTCCAGCAGGTATAAACGCGCTCTGCTCAAGGCTTCGCGGCTGGTATAGAGGTAGCGGGCAATATTGGTCAGTGATATTTTTTGTATGATAAAAGGGCGGCGTTCCAACAGGAACTTATAGCGTTGCAGCGGGCTTTTTAAAGAGAGAATATATTGGTGTTCAGATTGTTGTTCCAATAATTCCTGGTATAGTTGCAGGTTTACATGCAACAGATTCATATGCAGATCATAGAGGGGCTGCAGCTTTTTGATATTTATTCTCAATATCACAGCGTCTTCCACGGCAATGATGCTTACAGCGGAAGGAGCTTTCTTATTGTAGCTTTCACAGTTGGCCAGAAAGTCGTCGATGAAACTGAATTTTACGATTTTCTCATTTCCTTCTTCATCCAGGATCGAAAATTTAAACATCCCTGATATAACAAAAGCTGAATAACGGGCTACTTTTCCATAGCGCAGAAATGAATCTCCTTTTTTGATGTGCTTTACGGTGGCAATAGAATCCAGTAGCTGCCATTCTGCCTCAGTAACAACCGGATATTTTTTCATGAGACGATGGTACACAGCTGGTAATTCGTATTTCATGCAGGCATTTGTTTGATCGCAAGATAGCTTTTTTTAGCTTTTAGCCATTAGCTTTTAGCTTTTAGAAAAAATGCAGCGGAGATAAACATATATACTATGTTCTCCGCTGCATTTTTTCTAAAAGCTAAAAGCTAATGGCTAAAAGCTAAACCAGCTATTTCTTCGCCTGATCTCTTAATGCTTTTACCTTATCATGTGAACGTTTCAGTTCATCTTTTTGCTGGGCTAATAGCTCCCGGATATAGGCCGGCAGATTTTCGTGATCCAGTGCGTCTTTATAAGCCCGTTGCGCGGCATCTTCGCCTGCTTCGCAGTTAGACAGTACGGTGTGACGGTCATGGCCTGTAAAGATCGCTTTGACGTCCATCCAGGCACGGTATACTTTACCGCTGGTGGTAGTACTGTTTTCCATAGTACCGCCGGTAGCCTGTACTTCACTACCCAGTGCATTGCGGAGCTGGTGACTTTCAGCGATCATATCTGTGAAAAGCGCTTTCAGATCAGCATCTTCCGGTTTAGCTTCTTTCAAAGCTTTTTCATAGCCTTCAATACGGTCATTATTAATGGCTATCAGGTCATTCAGTACCTCATTGGTAGCAGCTGTTGTTATAGTTTCCATGGTTAAGTTTTTTTAGTGTATCAGGTAGGAGCCATAAAACATGCCAACAGATTTACCTATTTTCAGCCTTTGTCATGAAATCGAAGTAAAGTATGCGTTTGCTATTGTTGTTAATGGGCTGTTTCGTGTTACAGTCTGCTTATGCAGGAGGACTTTCGTCCTGGCTGAAACCTACGCCAGGAGGGAACAAGATGGAGTATGACGGTACAAGTGCCTATCGTGCGGAGCTGCGGTGGACAAAATGCCCGGATACGCCATCAGACAGTATTTATTTTCATGATTGGTATTTTTACCGGAATTATATTATTGGAGAACAGGATAGCGGGGTATATGTGATTGCAAATGAAACTACCTGTACCGCAATTACCTTCCATAGTGTAGAAGCGTTTAATCACTATGTGGCAGAACATCACCTTCGTCCGACTTTCTGGAAGCGTACTTATAACCCGATTCACCCCGGAGAGCAACTGGATAACTTATTATTTGCTGCGTTTATGTTAAGCCCGGTAGTAGTGCCGGTATTGCTTTTCTATTTATTTCTGCTGGGAGGATTGTTCTTTGGTAAAAAGAGGTCTGCCATTAAAATAATCTTCCTGGTAGCACTTCCGCTGTGGGTACTGATAGCGGCTTTATTACAGGGATGTCCCCAGAGCCTGTAGGAACAATCCGGTACACCGCCGTTTCCTGGTAGCGGGAAGCTACTACGATTTCTGTTCCATTTGCATGCTGGTTGAAAAGATCCTGTACCAGTTCTGGACTATTATTATCCCTTGAAAGGTGGGACAACAACAAATGGCTCATAAAAGTTGGGCGGTAATTATTAAATATTTCCAGCGCCTGTGCATTGGATAAGTGTCCTTTGCCACCGCTGATGCGCTTTTTAAGATAGTAAGGGTATCTGCCTTTGTCCAGCATTTCGGTATCGTAGTTGGCTTCCAGGAAGGCCGCATGGCATTGCTGGAAATGACGGATCACATGTTCGCAGGGAGCTCCGATGTCGGTAAATATTCCGATGGTAACCGCGTTGCCTGCCACTATGAAGCTATGTGGTTCGGAGGCGTCATGATGTTTGGGAAAAGCAGTTACTGCCAGGGAACCTATCTGCACCGGTTCGTAGGGGTTGAATGACATTACCAGTTGTTCATCCAGGGTGAGTCCCCCGTGCGTAAGAGTGCTTTTGGTGATATATACCGGGAGCCGGTATTTTTTTGCCAATACCGTTACACCGCGGATATGATCTATATGTTCATGTGAAATAAATATCGCTTTTACTTTTGTCATTGTCAGCCCCAGACGGGCCATTCTCTTTTCCGTTTCCCTGCAGGAGATGCCTGCATCCACCAGTACCGCTTCGCTGTCATTACCAATGTAATAACAGTTGCCGTTACTTCCCGAATTCAATGATGTAATAAATAGTGACATGCCGACAAAGGTAGAATTTCATGTTGAGATTTGAGGTGGCAGTTATTTATAAATGCAACTATGTTGCATATTGTTTTTTAAGGTATATTTGCGCTGGCACATTTCACTGCCTTTATTACTATGCTATTGATAGAATGGGGTATATCACCGGAAATTTTCCGCATTGGCGGTTTTGCCTTGCGGTATTACAGCATAGGCTTTATGCTGGCCTTTGTAGCGGCTTATATGGTGTTATGGTATGTATTCCGGCAGGAGCACCGTACCCGGGAAACATTAGACCGGCTGCTGATTTATATAATGGCTGGTACGTTGATAGGTGCACGCCTGGGACATTGTTTCTTTTATGATTTTGCTTATTACAAATATCATCTTTGGGAGATATTCCTGCCTTTTACCTTTACGAGTGGTCATGTCGAATTCACCGGTTACCAGGGACTGGCCAGCCATGGCGCGGCCATCGGTATACTGGTGGCCGCGCTGTTGTTTAGCTTTCGGTACCGGGTTCCTTTGATCTGGCTGCTGGATCGTCTGGCCCTGGTAGTGCCACTGGCAGGATGTTTTATCCGCATCGGCAACTTCTTCAACTCCGAAATCATCGGTACACCTTCCCGGCTTCCCTGGGCGGTGGTATTTACACGGGTAGATGCACTGCCACGTCATCCGGCCCAGTTGTATGAGGCGATTTGTTATGCCCTCATCTTCGGCGCCCTGTGGCACGGGTATAAACAGGAGATCCCCATCACCAAACCCGGGCGCCTGTTTGGTTGCCTGCTGATACTGGTATTTACTGCCCGTTTTATCATTGAGTTTGTAAAGGAAAACCAGGTGGCATTTGAAAAAGGACATTTATTGAATATGGGACAGCTCCTGAGTATCCCGCTGATTGTGCTGGGCATTTATTTTTTTAATTTTTATAAAAAGAGATATGAAGGGAGATAAGCGGATTAAGGTGTACATTTTAACCGGGTTCCTGGGGGCGGGCAAAACTACTATTTTGAATAGTTTGCTGTCGCAGTTTACGGGGTACCGGAATATTGTCATAGAAAATGAGTTTGGAAAAGTGAACATCGATGCCGGGTTAATTGATGAAAAAATAGATCAGCTATATGAACTCACCAGCGGCTGTATTTGTTGCTCGCTCGACAATGACCTGCTGGATGTACTGGGTGGCATACTACGAAACGAACAACGCCCGGATCATGTGTTCATCGAAACTACCGGCATTGCCGATGTGGGCAATATCATTGGCATGTTTCATACCCCTGATGTGAAACGGCATTATGCCCTGGTCAGCACCATCTGCATTGTGGACGCTGAGAATGTATTTGAACGCCTGCAACAGGTGCCGGAAACCGGCAAACAAATCTCCTGTGCAGATGTGATCATCATCAATAAAATAAAAGACCTGGCAGTACCGCTACTGATCTATTTATCGCAGCAGCTGGAGCAAATGAACCCGCTGGCTTTCATCACCACCACCCACAATGGCACTGTTTCCCTGCAGGATCTGCAGTTCCCGGAAAAGCCACTGGTCCCGCGTGAACCCGTTCCGTTGGTGAAATCCCCGCATAAGGTCAATACCGTATTGTTTGAATCTCCGGAAGCTTTTGATTTGAATATGCTGGTATTTGTTCTTGATTTTCATTGTAACGTATACCCGGACCAGTTATATCGTATTAAAGGATATATACAGGTGAAAGATAGCCGGGAGCGAATGCTGGTGCAATCTACGGGGAAGTATCTGCATATACTGCCGGCAGGGGAGTGGGGGGAAGAGCAGCCCTCATCGACCCTGGTGTTTATTGGAAAAGAGTTGAAAACGGCCACCATACAGCGTATATTGGCACCGGCACTGAGAGCGGTGATCCGGTAACCGGGGAATGATCGCAGCCAGAAAATATTTTTATGGAATTTATCTATTTCTGCATCTTCCATAAAATTCATTGTATGACAATCGCCCTGACTTCGTCAACGCCCATTTGGTTGTTCCTGTTTGCCATTTTTATCAATAAACCGATGCAGGGGAATGAATGCATGAGCAAAACAACGGAAGCTAACCACGCCAACGCAGCTACGAAGTCAGTTGCCGACATCCCTCTTCCTGCAGGCTACAGGCGCCTGCCGCAATCAGCAGGTACTTTTGGCGCCTGGCTACGTACGATGTCGCTGAAGCAGGATAACAAAGTATATCTCTACAATGGCCAGTTAAAAGGCAATCAGCAGGCGCAATATGCTGTGCTGGATATCTCTGTGGGCAACAAAGACCTTCAGCAATGCGCCGATGCAGTCATGCGTTTATACGCGGAGTATTTATATGCCCAAAAATCATTCGGGAAAATCAGTTTTAACGCCACCGATGGAACGAAGATGGATTATAGCGACTGGATGAAAGGGGATAGGTTCATACTTAAAGATAATCACCTCCGGAAAGTAAGGCAGGCTGCTCCTGCCAGTGGGCAGGCTTGTTTTGCACAATACCTGGAAACGGTTTTTTCCTGGGCCGGTACCATGTCGCTCAGTAAGGAGTTAATACCGGTAAAGGATACACGTAAATTACTCCCCGGAGATGTGTTTATCAGGGGCGGTGCACCTGGTCATGCAGTAATAGTGATGGATGTGGCAGAGGATGCGATGGGAGAGCGGGTTTTCCTGCTGGCACAAAGTTATATGCCTGCACAGAATATCCATGTGTTGAAGAATCCGGGTGCGGCTACACCGTGGTACCCGGCTGGTTTTTCGGGTAAGTTGCTCACGCCGGAATGGGTGTTTGATGCAAATGAACTGACGAGGTTTCCGTAGATACTGATATTCACAAGGGGGTTTCTATATATACAACAACAGCGCATTATTTATGCGCTGTTGATTGTTTTTGGGGCTAACATCCCATTATTCTGTATGTGCTATATATTCATTTTCGACCTCGCCATCTGCATATAATTTCAGGATAGCATAACCCGGTGGTGTTTCAAGATAATAACCTTCACCTGCAGATTCCTTATCTCCCTTACCCCACCAAAATCCGCTCATAGCACCATTGCAGCAATACCTTACGCCATTGTAAACAGCATTATCCGCGAGGTGATTATGACCACTCAGACATACTTTGACTTTGTCGCGGTGCCTGAAAAATAATGTTTTCAGACGTTGATGATCGGCATGACCGCCGCCTACCAGTATGGGCGTAACACCTAATATCGGGTAATGCGACATCACCAGGGTAGGAGTACCTGCAGGAACTTGTTCCAGGTCTTTTTCCAGCCACTGATATTGTTCTTCATCCAGGGATACCTTATCGTTGTTGCCATCCAGGATAATAAAGTGCCAGCCTTTACGGGTGAAGCTATAATAGCGATGAGGTATTTTCAAACGTTTTACCACATAGTCTTTTCCATACATGGCGTCCTCTTTGGACGGTGCTTTCCACCAGATATCATGGTTGCCGATGCAGCTGAAAATTTCGAAGGCTTTTAAGCTGCTGATGCAATCATCCCATATCTGCCAGAGCTGTGTGACCCTTTCTCTTTTTACATTATCATAAGAGGCGTCAAAGATGGAATCGCCACCGTTGAGGAAGAAATCTACCTGTTTGCCTTTAACATGCTCCAGGCATTTTTTGAATCGTGCAGGCGCATCAAGATCTTCTCGTATATGCACGTCCGTTATATGCGCGATGGTTAATACCGGCTTACGTTTGCCGCTATTATTGGTAGCGGCCTTTAAGGCGGCCGGCCCCAGTAGGGTGCCGGCTGCCATCAGCCCTGTATGTTTCAGAATGTCTCTTCTATTTATAGATTATTTATTGCCAGTCAAATATTTGTTTCAGGTTTGGATTCAGTGCCACCTGTGTATACGGTATCGGGCGATAGTAGTATTTAGGTTCTTTAAAATCACGTGCCCGTGTTTCCGTTACAATAGACCCGCCGGCGGTACCATTTTTTAAATATACGGTTACATCTTCGCCAAAAGATCCGGCTTTGTAATATACCAGCGGAATGCCAAGGGAATTTTTCTCTTTGGCGCCTTCTACAGGTATATCTTTACTCTTATCGATCAGGATAATGTCTTCCACGCCGTCGCCGGTCATGTCATACTTTCCGAGGCCGGGGAAATACATGCCTTCTGGTATTTTTTCCAATGTTTTACCGGCATGCCATCTCATAAGATCATCGTAGCGGTATCCTTCCAGTGCAAATTCTACTCTTCTTTCGCGGCGTATTTCCAGGATAACCCCTTTCATGGGACCCGTTACATCCTTAAATCTGGCTGCTTCTATTGGGTCAGGATTGGCGTTTGCATCGGCCATCTTTAGTATTGGCATGCCAACACGATTGCGTAGGAGGTTAACGGTTTTGTCGAGATCCGCCTGCGAGAGTTTTTCTTCTTCTGCCATTGCCTCGGCGTAGGTAAGTAATGCTTCAGCATAACGGTATACGGGGAAGTCGATGCTGCCGGCGATCACATTGTCTGTACTGTTGGCATAGCCTTTTACCTGGTGATAGCCGGTAAAGTTTTTATTTAAGCGTTGGATGTAAGGTGTTGCATCAGACGCTCTTTTGTAGCCGGGGAACACTAATGTTTGCTTTAAACGGGGATCCCTGTTTTCAAATTCCTTAGTGAAGAGGAACTTGTCGTAACCCGGAATATCGGTAAAGCGTGTACCATCTTTCATCAGGTAGGTTTGCACCAGGTCTCTTGTTGGAGATTGCTCATAATCACCAAACAGGTAACCATTAATATTGCTATTGCTCCTGGGATCTTTGCTGTAGTCGTATGGACAGGCGAGTATCACTTCCTGATTTCTCAGCAGGTCCTGGCTGGAGAAAAGGGCGCTGTAATCCTGGTTTGGATCGGCCTGGGTACCCGCATAAACGCTGAATTTGCCGGAGTTCATAATGGCAAGTGATTGTGCTTTAGCACTATCCAGGAAGCGTGTTGCGGTATTCTGCAGGTTTAGCTCCGGATGATATTTACGGAAGGTGCCTTCATAGAGGGCAATCCGGGCATATAGCATTTTGGCAGCCCACAGGTTTGGTGTACCGCTTGGTACTTTTTCCCTGATATGCTGGGTGGCAAATACAAGATCCGCCATGATATTGTCTACCACGAGGGCGCGGGGATCGCAGGGCTTGAAGAGGCTGGAGTCGCCTGGAGTAAGGGTATTCCCATACCAGGGTACGTCAGAGAAACGACTTACCATACCATAATAGAAAGCTGCCCGGTAATACCTGGCCAAGCCTGCATAATGATCCTTTACCTCCTGTACCACATCGGCTTTGCCGTAATTGTCCAGGAAATAATTGATGTTTCGTAAACGCCCCCAATCCCAGCCGCCTGAAATAGTTTGCGAACTGGGATTGCCAGTCATCATACTTTTGATTTCAACGTTGCCGGTAGTGGCCAGATTATCGCTGCTTTGATCACCCAGGTATTCGTCTGTACCAGGCAGACTAAGTAAACCGTTTACATATAAGGCGAGGTCGCTCTCGGATTTAAAGAATAAATCCGGTGAAATGCTATTCTGTGGATAGCGGTCGAGGAAGTCCTTTTTACAGGACGTGCTGATAAGCAGTATCCCGGTAATAATATAGTTTGTAATTTTTTTCATGTTGCAATGTTTAAAAAGTCCGGTGTTACAGGTCAAGATTTAATCCTACTGCATATTTGCGTTGGTAAGGGTAGGCCCATCCGTAGCCGTCTACAATAGATTCCGGATCCACATATTTTTTGATAGGGGAGAATTCAAATATATTCTCTCCTGTAACGTATACGCGTAAACGATTAATATGATAACGTTTGGTAAGAGATGCCGGTAGGGTATAGCCTATTGTTACATTTTTGATACGCAGGTAAGCCGCACTCAGCAAATACTTTGTTTGCGGGATATCCAGACCTTTCCCGTTGTTGGCGTCTGCCAGCCAGGATTGTAATACCGGGTAATACGAATTGGTATTGGCATCTGCCAGTCCTGCTTTGATATAAGAATCACTGTGTTGTGCACGGGTGGCTTCGTTATCGGCTGTGGCACGGTAGAAGTCCAGGTTCCAGGGGTAAACGTTGGCATATGGTTGTTGATAAGGCCCCCAGAACAGGTAGTGGTGAGGATAGTAATCCATCTTCGCAATTCCCTGCAGGAATACAGAGAGGTCAAAGCCATTCCAGTTCATATCGAGATTAAATCCAAAACGGTAGCGGGGACTGGTGTTACCAATCACCTTCATGTCTTTGGGATCTTTTGCCGAAGCGCCTTGTTCTATTTTGCCATTACCATCCAGGTCCTTGTATTTGGGCCATCCCGCTACGATATCCAGTGATCCCCACGGAATAATGGCGGATTCGTCCAGCTTTTTGATGTCATCTTTGTTCTGGAAATAACCATCATTGGTCAAGCCCCAAATGTCGCCAATGTTTTGTCCGTCCCAATATTTGCTACTGAAGAGTTTCTGGTCGTTTTGGTAATGTGTGATCTTTGTTTTGTCATCAGACAACGTAAACTTCAATCCAATGTTTAATGGCTGCGAACCTACATTGAAGTCGTTGCGATAGCCGAGTGTGAGTTCCCATCCGCGGGTCGACAGATCTGCCGCGTTTTGTTTCGGAGCCTTGGTTCCCAATACGCCGGGCAGCTCCGTTACCGGGGTGAGCATGCCTTTGGTATTACGGACAAAATAATCAAACGAAGCCTGGAACTTACTTTGCATAAAGCCCATATCCACACCAACGTTGCTGGTAGTTATCTTTTCCCATGTGTAATTGTTAGGATCTACCGCGAGCGCCGGAGAGCCACTGATAACGGTTTGATTGATATTGCCGTCAATCAGGTAACCGGATTTGGCGATAGGCAACGTTTGTATAAAGTCAAAAGGATTAACATTTTGATTGCCGAGGTTACCATAAGAACCTCTGAATTTGAGGGTGGATAACACGGGAGACAAACTCCGCATAAAGCTTTCCTCGCTGGCGATCCAGGCTGCCGATACAGAAGGGAATAAGCCCTGGCGTTTCACAGCCGGGAATCGGGAAGAGCCATCATACCGGCCATTGGCCTCTATGATATAGCGCTCTTTGAAAGTATAGTTAATTCTTCCAAAAAAACTCCGGATGGCATACGAATTATACGTGGTGCCCACGCTGGGGTCGCCGCTGGTCAGGGATAGATACGGCAGTGAACTGGAAATGATCTTCTGTTTGCTGGCATCTATCTGCTGCAATTCATAGCTTTCCTGGTTGTATCCGGCGAGCAAAGTGACGCTATGATTTTTGGCGATGGTTTTGTGATAGTTTGCAAACAGATCAAATACGTCATGATTAACGGAAGCATTGCTTTCGGTAATGCCGTTGCCGGAACCCTCCATACGAATGTCTTTGGGGCCATAACCAATATTGTACTGTTTTTGATCCAGATGGGATTTTAATAGTTCTCTTTTAAAGCTTGCATCTCCCGTAATCTGTAAATCGTTGTTGAAGAAGGACGCGACACCACGGATTACATCCTGGAATCCAAAACGGGTCTGTACGTTGCGTCCGCCATCTACCAGCTGTGCTGCTAGTCTGCCGGCGCCGGTATTAGCCCAGGTGCCATCCGGATTTACCGCGACCTGTGTGGGCTGCAGGTAATAAACATCTGTAATATTATAGGCTGGTGCATCTGCCCTGGTCTGGTAAATGTTCAGGTTATTATCGATCTGCAGCCATTTGATTGGCCTCACATTGAGTTTGGCGCGCATCCCATAACGTCCCCAGTCATCCTTGGCCAGCTTATTCAGGCCATTTTCCTTTGTATAATCAGCTGAAATAAGATAAGATATTGGGGCTTTTTTAGCGGTTTCCGCGCTACCACTCAGGGAAATACTATGATTTTGCGAAAAATTATTTTTACTGAAGAAGTAATTATTCCAGTTATTGCTACCCATATACGCCCATTTGGTAGGGTCGCTGGGGTCAATACGGGTATCGGGGAGAGAAGGATCATTGGATCTTTCTTTAGCCCATTTGTAGTACTCATCAGAATAGTTTACATAATCCCAGGGGGTGTTATTGGTAGCTGTTTCGAGTACGCGGGAGTAGATGTAAGGATCTGTTACGGCGTCCGGCATTACTGTACGACGCGACATCGCAAAATAATTGTTATAGCTCACAGATTGTTTACCACCGGGAGTACCCTGTTTAGTGGTGATCAGGATCACCCCGAAAGATGCCCTGGCGCCATAGATGGCGGCGGAAGCAGCATCACGTAAAACCGAAATGGAGGCTACATCAGAAGGATTAAGGCGCATCATATCTTCTGTAGCAGCTGTAATACCATCGATAATGATGAGAGGTGCCACCATCCCGTCACTACTGGCAATGGTCGCAAAACCACGGATATTGATTTTAGGTACCTGTCCTGGTTTACCACCGGAGTAACTGATATTAAGCCCCGGACTCAAGCCCTGCAAGCCCTGTACAACGTTGGCAATAGGTCTGGCAGCCAGCTGCTTTCCGGAAATCTGGTCTATTGCACCGGTCACATTTATTTTCTTCTGGGTACCATAACCAACCACAATCACTTCTTCCATAGAATTCCTGGATGGCTCCATGGTAATGGTGATGGTTTCCCGGCCGTTGAGTGATACTTCCTGCTGGTCAAAGCCCACGTAGGTCACCACGAGGATGGCATTTTCAGGCACTTTTAATTCAAAGTCACCTTTATCGTTAGTAACAGTTCCAATGCTGGTGTTCTTTAAGCGGACGCTTACACCTGGTAATACTTCCCCGGTTGGGTTCACCACATGCCCTTTTACCACATTATCCTTGCTGACCACAGCTGCGGGCGCAATTACGATCAGGTTGTCGGACATTTTCCTGAAATGCAACGATGTATTGTCCAGTATTTTATCCAATACCATATCTATGCTCCAGTCTTTCACATCCAACGATATTTTGTGATTCGACGGGAGGTTGTCATCATTGTAAACAAACCTGTAATGGCTGTTTTTTTCCAGTAATGTGAGCGCTTTTTCCAGCTGTACCTGGTTGAGCTTCACGGTGATGGTGGATTGAGAATGCACCTTTGCACTTACGTGTAAACAGGCAACGGTGATCAGCAGCATAGAAAGCTTCATAAAAATCAACAGTTTATACAACTTCCGCTTAGGCGGAAGCCAATTGTCCACTGTACTTTTTTTCATACATTTGTTTTGTTGGTTAATTAATTGTTGATGGAAAGTTTACCCAATACAATGCTGTTAACCGATATTTACACGGGGAATGGTGCGAACATTTCCCGTTTTTTTTTCGGTTAAAGCATACGTGTTAAGACGATTCGTTTACTGTTTGTTTACTGTGTTTTTTTGTGTGTCAGCAATAATTTCGTGAACATACCTTTTACTGAATCCATATTTTACCGGCAGCATCTTTATGCCAAGTGAACGATAAGGTGGTCTCCAGCGCATTCAATACCTGTTCCAGGCTTTCTGTTTCAAATACGCCGCTGAAATAAAGTTGTTTTTTACTATTGTCTTTAAAATCAATTTCAACGCCATACCATTCTTCCAGCATAGCGGCTACTTTTTCCAATTGCAGGTGTTTAAAAGCGAGTTTATTTTGAACCCAGGCCGTTTCCGTAAGAATACTGTCATGTACGGGACTGAGTTTACTCTTATATATGACTATCGGTGTGGGTGCAGCCACGGTATTATTTACCGAAGGAGCGGCTATCTGCACCGGCACAGTGAGTTTTTCATTTGGTTTGAGTGACACTACCTGGTTATCGGCATTTTCCAGTACTACTTCCACTGCCCCCTGCACCAGGGAGGTAACGGCACTATCTTCCTGTGGATACGCCCTGACATTAAAAGAGGTACCCAATACCCGGATATGAAAGGTTTTGGTATGTACCCGGAAAGGTCTTTCTGCATCTGCGGTGACAACAAAAAAGGCTTCTCCTTCCAGGGTCACTTCTCTTGGTGCATGTGCGGCAAATTGTTTTGGATAGTCCAGTTTACTGCCTGCATTCAGCCATACCCGGGAGCCATCAGGCAATAAAACCTGTGAGCGCATCCGTTTTTCTGTTACCATTTGTGCCAGCGGTGCAGGTATTTTTGTTTTGGAAGAAGTATACCACCAGTACCCACCCATAGCCAGCATCACGAGTATGCCGGCGGCAATGCCGCTGTAGAGCTTCCACATGGAGCGTTGTACAGGTACTTCCACAGGGGTGGAGGCAGGCAATGACTGCATGCGCAAATGATGCTTTTCCAGCATCTGCTGCACCTGTTGCCCGCTGTATTGCTTGCCGGCGGGTGTCCAGTTCTGTGCAAATACTTCCCGGATATAACTGGCATCGGGATACTGCTGCAGCAACTGCTGCAGGGTAGCTGCTTCGTCTTCCGTAAGTATGCCGGCCAATTCGCGGGCCAGTAACGCGTACAATCTTTCCTGATCCATAGTTTCAGTTAAGGACAAATGAGGACCTCATTTTTTTGGTGAATAGTAACATTTGTCCTTGCTACTATAAGAAGGACAAATAAACACATGAAAGTTCCCTAAAGAAAATTAAAAAAAGTTATGAATCCAGCCGGAGATAAGTTTGGGCGGTTTCATCCGAAAGGTCAAAACGGATGGCCTGGGATATTTTTTTAACGGCGATCGTCAATTGGGCATCTACCGTTTTAGTGGAAATATTCAGTAGTTCCGCTACTTCGCGGTAGCTGAGACGGTCTTGTTTGATTAAACGGAATATCAGCTGGCAGCGGGTCGGCAGACTACGAATCGCTCTTTCTATTTTTTGTGATACTTCGGCAGATACCATCCCATTTTCTGCTTCCGGCGCGATAGACAGCATATCGGTGTTTAAGTCATCCAGCGAATGATGCTGATGTCTTTTCTGTTGCTGAAGGGTATTGAGAGAAAGATTTTTGGTGCTTACATACAGGTATACTACCGGATTATGTACATGCAGTAAATCATTGCGTTTTTGCCATAACGAAAGAAATACATCAGACACAATTTCTTCTGCCAGATGAAATGAGGAAACAATGGATGCAGAAAAATGGATAAGCCGGGTGCATAACGCGATGTATAGTTCATTGTACGCCTGAATACTATCATCATAGCAGACCCTTTGAAAAAGCGATTTTATCTGCTCATTTTCTCTCATGGCGCAAAAATATATAAAACGGAATAAGTCTTTTATTAAGTGTTTGTTATGGATTTGGTTGTTCGGCGATCTTTTTTATTGTTCAACTGGCAGCAATATATACATTTTTTAGATTCCCGGGATATTCCGTTCCGCATAGGAAATAAACGTTTTACTTATCTTTACCGGTAGTAATGAACGAATCTCCATCTATAAAGCTCTCCGCACTCACCAGCAAAATTCAGCAGGCGCTTCACAGCGTGTTTGCTGAGCAAACTTACTGGGTGGTAGCTGACGTCACCAATCATTCCTTCTACCAGCAAAAAGGCTATCATTATTTTGACCTGGTAGAGAAAGATGAAAATGCGGGAGGCATCGTGGCCAAAGTATCTGCGGTAGCCTGGGGCAATGGCGCAGTGAGGATAAAGGAGTTTGAGATTGTAACAGGACAGCAGTTTAAAAATGATATCCACGTATTGATCCGGGTATCGGTGAGTTATCACCAGGTACACGGATTGCAGATCGCCTTGCTGGACATAGACACCAGTTTCACGGTGGGATTGCTGGAACAACAGAAACAACAAACCCTGCTACGACTTACCACAGAATGTGCGGACTTTGTCCGTAGAGTGGGGGACCGCTATATTACGCGTAATAACCAGTTGGCGCTCCGGTCTGTCATCCAACGACTGGCAGTGATTACTTCCGGTAATTCTGCCGGCTACCAGGATTTCAGGCATACCCTGGAGCATAACCATTTCGGTTATACTTTTAAAATTGACAACTACTTCACCGTTGTGCAGGGCGAAACAAAGGCGGAACTGGTACAACAACGGCTGATAGATATTTATAGCAGCCAGGTGCCATATGACGCGGTGGTAATTATACGTGGTGGTGGTGCGCAAACAGATTTCCTTATTTTCGATACTTTCATATTGGGCAGGGCAGTGGCTAAATTTCCCATTCCGGTGATTACCGGTATTGGCCACCAGAAGAATGAAACCATCACAGATATGATGGCGCATACGGCTACCAAAACGCCTACCAAGGCCGCAGAGCTGATTATTGCGCATAACAGGAATTTTGAAGAAGCGGTGATATCTATGCAACAGAACATTCTGATCCGCTCCCAGCAACTGTTTTCCACTCATTTCCAGGCGTTGTCATCCCTGAACAGCACGATCATTAATCAAAGCAGAACCTTGCTGGCGAATCATAAAGAGGACCTGCATGGCTGCAAAAATGTAGTGCTGCAGCATTCGTCCGCTATACTGCTGCACCGCCACCGGGAGCTGATAGGTGTGTCTAATGCAGTGCTGCAGCGGCCAAGGATCATGGTATCCAACCGTCTCAATGACCTGGACAATATGGTGGCTAACTTTCGTTCTTTCAGCCGGATGTACATACAAAGTAAACGTGGACAGGTTAGTCATTACGAAGCTTTATTTAAACTGATGAGTCCAGCCAATATCCTGAAACGTGGATTTGCCATGGTTTACCAGGATGGTCAGATCATCAGTAATGCCACTTCTCTTCAGCCGGGCAGCCATATCAGCGTGGTATTGCACGATGCATCGCTGGAGGCTACTATTACAGCAAAAAATATTACACATGAGCCAGGAACTGACATATGAAACTGCCTATAATGAATTGCAGGAAATAGCGGAGGAAATAGAAAATGAAGCCGTTTCGGTAGACCTGCTGGCAGAAAAGGTAAAGCGGGCAGCTATTCTCATAGAATTCTGTCAGCAGAAATTACGTGCCACCGAAGCGGAGGTAAATAATATTATTAAGCAGATGGAAGGAAATAAAGGAGGGGAGAAGTAATGTTTAAAATACTTCGTTAATACCGAAATAGAACCCTGATTGATCCTTTCCTCTTCCATAATCCAGGCGGATATTGACGCGTTTTTTGAATTCCCAGCGGTAGCCAATACCGTAGCTGATCAGGGATTGATCGAGTGCCAGTTCCTTGAATTCGTGAAATACGTTGCCGCCACCTACCCAGGCTACCATACCACTGCGGTTGTAGATCTTTTGGCGCAGTTCTATTTGTCCGGCAAGGTAGCTTTTGTCACGGAAGCGGCCTTCATAATACCCCCTCAAACGATTGGAGCCACCGGCTTCCGCCATTAAACTCCAGGGGACTTCGCCGGCGCGTTCTTCCCCATACAGATCAGTAGCCAGCACAGCACCTTTCCATAATTTTTTGTACCAGTCGAATTGCACATCATATTGGGAAAAAACCGCATTATTTCCAAAAAAAGAAGGAAAGACGCGATAGCCCAGGCGTACATATATGCCTTTGTAGGCATTGGGGATAAAGTCGCGGGTGTCATACACAATGAAGGGACCAGCGCCTATGCCCAGTATTTTTTCGGGCTGCATCAGTGGTTTACCGCCGGCTGTATCTATTTTTCTGGATTGTACATTATGAATCTGTGCACAAAGTCCTACAAACAATTTGCCGTTTAAATTGACGGCAAAATCGGCCAGCATTTTTTCGGTGAGTTGTACAAATTCGGTGTAATTATCTTTGTTGTTACCTGCTTCATATCCAATGCCCCAGTACTTATTGGGGCGGGAGCTGAAGGATGCTTTCAGGGCAAGCCGGAAACGATCGTGCGGGAAAATGGTGGTATTGCTGATCCCAATTCCGTAGAACCCTGTCAGTGCAGCGGATGCGTAAATAGCTGCATTGGAAACGGGGAGCAGGGAATCTTTTTTATCTGTTTTGTATTGTGCCGCCATCATTACTGCGATGCCAAAACTGGTTTCCGGTGTATACACCGGGCCGCCGATAAAGCTGAGGTCTACCTTTTTCTTCTTTTTTTCTACGTTGGTATGCCTCAGGTAATACATGATATTATCGAAGAATCCTCTGGGCGCAGATATTGTGGCCGTAGTATCGGCCTTGTCCTTGAGCTGGGCCTGCAGTATAGCCGGGGTCGCAACCAGGAAAAGTAGTAGGCTGTATTTATTCATATATGACAATGCAATGAATATAACACCATTTTTAGAAAATTGATGAAGTGGGCAGTAAAAAGTCTTTTAATACAAATAGCAGCTCGGGTAAATGCCCGGCTGCTATTGTTTTTATGGGGGATAACAAATTAATCAATAAATAATTGTGTCACGGCGGCGGTGTTGCTGGCCCATTGAACGGTGTACGTCTCATCTGCTGGCAGCTGATCGGTGACCTGCAACTGCTGTGCGGCTGCTTTTACCAGTAGCAACTGTCCGATGCTTAGCTTGCTATCCAGTTTTTTCAGGATCGCTTTTACATTGCGCAGGTCCAGTTGTTGTGCTACTTGTCCGCCGAAAGGCATTTCCAGCCAGATGATTTCTCTGGCAGCAACATCCAGTACCCCGAATACGAGTCCTTTGGTGATTTCGCTGGTGATACGCACCATGTGCTGTACACAGGATGGATCGTAAGCGACACCGTTTTTTTGAGACACCTTCATTGGATATTTACTATCCATCCATCCTACCACCAGGTTAGGCGTGATAGCCCCCTGGCTGTAAGCATTGCAGGTAAAAGTCACATAGCGGGCGCCGGCTTCTGCCAGTGCAGATATATCTATTTCAATATATTCTGCGGTACCTACTTTGTGTGGAATAGAACGGATATCTCCGCTATGTTTACATCCGGTGGTTTGTAATCTTCCAAAAGAACAGGTATCTGAGTATTCGTCATATGCAATACGGCAGCTCAGGTCCATATCCAGGTGCTGGGCAGCTAACCCTGTACCCCATTGCATGAACAGGAGGATTTTGTTTCCATCTGTTTTATAACGGGTACCCATCAACGCAGATGGCAGGTCCTGAATCTGTTCACTACGGTCGCCGATAGCGAGTGGTATTTTAAACAGGGCTGGTGCGATATAGATGCTTTTGGCAGTAGTAGGCACTGCGGCGAAACGTTTCGTCATCGCCAGCAGGCAAAGTTCTGTTACGGCATCCTGCATAGCAGCCAGCTGTGCATCATCGTACATGGACAACAGTCGGTTGGCAGGCACACTTTTGGTGATACCTCCCAGTGGTTTCACTGAACGGGTGATTGTTTTATCAAAATAGTAGTCTGCGTACATCTGTAAAGTAAATAGCAAACGGGCAGGTACTTTATCTATGATAGTGGCAAAAGCAGCCGTTACCGGTGCCGGGCCAAACCAGAGCATGTTTGCAAACAGGGAGCGGGCAAACAGGCCTGGACGCTGCTTTAACAGGTACATGGTACTTTCTGTATCGTAGCGTAAACGGAAGTGATTCACCTGTCCCTGCCATACGGTATAATCCTGGCGATAAAATTTATCCATCACCACCCGTAATCTTTCAAATCCAGGACGCTGGCTGAACTCAGCGAGGCGCAGGGCGCGGATAAAGCGTACCCACATCCCCCGTTTAGGGTGCATCGTTTCACACATCGCAGTAGCATCCATGTCGATGTTATTCATCCATTTGGCTACCATCAATCCCTCCTTACGGTTGTATTTCAGCTTCAGGGCTTCCCTGGCTAATGTTTCCTTAACCGGTTTCACCACGTGGAATTGCACTTTGTTTTTTGTTTGGCGCTGTATAATTGTTTTTGGCGCAATTAACTGCAGGAAGCCGGTTTGTTTATACCACAGGTAACGGAGTATATCCGTAGGCGTAGTAAATAATACGGTGGCTTTATCTGCCTCCTCTCTGGCGATTAATATATCCACCACGGTAACCATGGTTTCTTTCATTCCTATCTTTACTTCCTTTAATGGGAGGGAAGACAGTAATGCTTTCAGACTATCTACCTGGGTAGCATCCAGTGCGGTTTTGGAAGCAAGTAAGTCCTGCAGGTAGGCGGTGGCTGATGTTTCAGACCACAATTCCAGTACCCGTATTTTACTATGCTGACCAAAATTTTCTATGGCGCCGGAGTTAAAAGCGGTACCACAGAAAGGGCATCCGTTATATCTTTCCAGCGGAAAGGTTTCTGGAGGAATAATATGTCCGCAGTCAAGGCGGGTACCTTCCCCTTCAAATACCGTGTTGAAGTAAGTAACTATATAATCCGCTATTGTAACATTAACCGGGATTTCCCAGTTTTTTATCAGTGGCAGCCAGCTCTTGTTAACGCCCATAACTTCCCGGAACGTTTCCAGTATAGTAGCCTGATAGGCAGGTGTAGTTTGATTCAGCGCATGCAGCAATGATTCTGATACGCCGAAGCCCAGCTTCGCCAGATTTGCTACCAGCAAGCCGGTAGTAGGCGTAAGATACTGTTCATTGGAATGAATGGCTGTTTCAGGAATAAAAACTGCCTGCTGACGTAAACCTACCTGTAATAAAGTGTTCATAATAATTGTTATTAATAATCAGATAATTTTGTTGCTCTTTACCTAAAAAAGAGAAGTAAGCAACAATTGACCTCGATATAGTAAAGCAGGTTGGACTCGAACCAACAACCCCCGCATCCCTGGATGTGAAGTAAGTTTTAATTGACCTGTCGGTAATTTTAGAACTATTGAACGGTGCGCTACCATTGCGCTACTGCTTTTCCATCTTTGGCGGTAATCGTAAATGTTTTTCATTTGGAGTGAGTTGAAGTAACATTTGCTTGACCGCTTCCGATGACACAAAGATGCAAGGGCAAGTGCGCAGTACACTTGCGCACTTAAAATTTATTTAAAAAAATATTTTAAACAGATGATAATCATTAATTTGTGAGATAATTATTTTTTAGAGGATGATATGTACGCAGGTAGAATGCGTAGTGTTTTGTTTTCTTTGTATAAAAGCTGTGTATGTCCATCAATAAACTTGCCCTGATACGGTATAAGGCCATCGATGATTGTTTACGCAACCGCTATCGTAAGTGGACACTGGAAGATCTGATAGATAAAGTAGCTGATGTATTATATAATGCAGAAGGCATCAGTTCGGGGGTGAGCAAGCGAACCATCCAGGCGGATATTCAGCTGATGCGCAGTGATAAGCTGGGATATAATGCCCCCATAGAAGTAAAGGACCGTAAGTACTATGCCTACAGTGATCCGGCGTATAGCATCACCAATGCACCTATTAACGACGCGGACGTAGATAAGATGAAAGAAATAGTCGCTGTGCTGAAACAATTTAATGGTTTCAGCTACTTCGATGATATGAGCGATATGATTGCCCGGTTGGAAAATAATCTCTATAAATCAACTGATACACAACTTAACTGTATTCAGTTTGAGAACAACCATCAGTTACTGGGACTGGCACATATCAACCCACTGTACCAGGCTACCCTGCACCGCAAAGCATTACTGATAGAATATAAATCTTTTAAAGCCAGCGAAGCAAAGGAACATATCTGTTATCCATACCTGCTGAAAGAATACCGCAACCGCTGGTTCCTCATCACCCGGGTTAAACATACGCCCATGCTGACAACGATGGCACTTGACCGTATCATCAGTTTGCAGGAACTGCCCAAAGAGAAATTTATCGCTTACGATGGTATTCCTTTCGAAGAATACTTCGGTAACCTGATCGGCGTCACCAAATCAGAGAAAGAGGTGGCACATAAAGTAGTGCTGGAAATAGATAAGAAACATGCGCCTTATGTGCTGACAAAACCACTGCACCATTCCCAGCAGGTGCTGAGGGAAAACGAAAAGGGTACCATTGTGAGCATTGAGGTAGTGCTGAACTTTGAGCTGGAGAGAGAAATTATGGGATTTGGAGAACATATGAAAGTATTGTCCCCCAAATCCCTGGCCACACGCATTGCTAAAAGACTGGTGCAGGCCGCAAAAAGCTATGAATAAGGTTTGCCATCACTCACAACACTCACTCACAACACTCACTCACAACACTCGCTCACAACACTCGCCAATCTAACAGCTAACAGCTAAAAGCTAACCGCTTATTTTGTGATACACCATGGTGTCTGATACCAGCTGTGGCAAATGATAGCCACCGGTATCTATCTTCAATTTAGGCAACTGCTGACGCAATTGCTGAACTGCCATTGGTTTAACACCTGCCTGATATAAATATACCTGTTGTAGTTTTTTATTTTTCTGAAGAGACAATAAACCCTCATCCGTAACAGCGGTTCCTGCCAGGTTGAGGTAACGCAAATTGGTACAGGCATTTAATGCATTCATTCCCTTTCCCTTTATGGCTACATTTCTCAGGTCCAGCCGCACCAGGTGCGGGAGTTTTCCCAATACCGGAAATGCGCTGTCCGTTACCTGGGTCCCACCCAGATTCAGCCATACCAGCTGATCTTTCAGGGGCAACAGCAACTGCATATCCTGATCGTTGAAAGCGGCTGCATTGATACAATCTACGCTCACATAATTGGTGGCAGCACCTACCCGCAATACTTTTACGCCTTTCGCCTCCAGGGCAGCAATGCTTTGTGCGCTTACAGGGGATACTTTGTCTTCCGGAATAAACTCCTGTTTATCCAGCGGGGTAGCAGGTTGCATGCCATCCAGTACCGCCAGCATCAGCGTTGTTTTAGGCAGTTCCTTTACCGTTTTGCCGGTAGGCGCGCCCTGTGCGATCCACCAATGCAGTAGCTCCAGCTCCTGCGGAGTTACCGCTGGTTTGCCTCTTGGTGGCATACGGTGGTCATCTTCTTCCGGTAATAGCAGTCGCTTGAATAATTCGCTTTCTTCCGGCATACTGTCTTTCAATACCGGGCCATGTTCTCCGCCTTTACGGATCAATTCTACTGATTCCAGTCGCAGTCCACCTTTCAGCTTCTGCTCATTATGACAGCTATAACAACGATTGGCTAATACAGGTCTTACCAGGTCTTCGTACAACCGGGCATCGCCAATGTTCGTATACGCGGTAACGTTAGTAACGGATTTGTTGAGCCCGGTGAGCTGCCGTAGTCCGGCCGGCATGGCCTGCGTGAGGTAGTCATCGCCGTGGGTAAGACTACCGCCATAATGCCCTGCGGCACTGAGCAGCAATATCATGAGCAGTGCTGCAGGCACCTGCAACCGGCGAAAGCGGTCTTTGTTATTCTTTCTTTCCAGCAGGTACAGAACAGTGCTGATAACGGCTACGCCTATACCCAGATATTTATGTGTTAGTAATAGGTTTTCTTCGTATCCTCCATCCAGTGAAAGCAGGTAGCCGGTGATACAGCTGGCGATGGCAGACAAGGCTGCTGCCAGCAATATGGTGGGCAATGCAGACTGAAGATAGCGCCATTTTTCCCGGCGGGCCAGTAATGTCAGGATACAAGCGATCAGTAATATGCCTATGGGCAAATGGACCAGTAAAGGATGCGAGCGCCCTATAAACATACTCCAGCTGCCGGTGCTAATCAGTAATTTCATTGTTTGCTATAACGTTGTTTAAGCTGCTTCATCATATATACATTGACATCCCACTGATCAGCCACCGGCTGACGGGTATACGGCAGGGTAGGCAGATAATCTGCCGGACCAAATTCCGTCAGGAAAGTCAGCGGTTTGCCTGCGGCCTGGTGCTTTTGCACTACCTGGTCCCACCATGCGAAATGTGCTTTCACAGCACCTTCCCACTCGGGTGCACGCGGATCATTTACCTGTGGGCCTTCCGGGTGACCAATACGTGCATGTATATGTGATGCACGGTCCAATGCTTTGGCTACAGTATCAGCCTGGTCATGCAACAATGATTCGTGTACATTGCACCAGTGTGAAATGTCCAGCGTTAGCCGCAGATCAGGTTTTGCTTCAATAAATTTCCGGGCTACGTGCGCCGCAAACATCATCCGGGAACGGTGCGTTTCATGATACACCGGTATGCAGGATTGCTTTGATATGCGAATGGTCATATCTATCAGCGCACTGTTTTGCTCAAAAGAAAAATAGTCTCTGCCGGAATGACAATTAATATATAACGGTTTGATTTTACTATTGCTGGTAGCAGCTTTCAGTGCGGTTTCAAATTGCTGTGCATGTTTCGTATAGTCGCTGTCGTAGCCTGCGCATAAATATCCTACCTGTAATTCGTATTTGGCCAATGCGGCAAATAGTTCCTGTTGTGCTGCGGCTTCCGTAGGCCACCATATTTCCATACCATCATAGCCGGCATTTTTTGCATCGCGGCAAAAAGCATCGATACTACCGTTGTAGCCCCAGTTGGTGGCTAAGATGATTAACTTAAAGCCTTCCTTTGAAGGTACGCCTGCCGCGGAGGCAAACTTAGGCAGCGATGGTAAACATAACGCAGAGGCCAGTATAGCAGATTGTTTCAAGAAATTTCGTTTGTGTTGATCCATGTTTAGCTTAATATGGGTGTAATTACTTTTCCGCCGGTATCTGTTAACCGGAAGGGACGTCCCTGGAACTGATAAGTGAGTTTTTCATGATCGAATCCCAGCTGTTGCAGGATCGTTGCATGGATATCATTGATGGCCACTTTGCCTTTCACCGCAGAATAGCCTATTTCATCGGTTTCTCCGTAGGAAAATCCTTTCTTGATGCCAGCGCCGGCCATCCACATGGTGAAGGCTTCTACATGGTGATCACGACCCATGAAAGGCATGTCTTTTCCATCCCTGTTTTCCTGCATGGGAGTACGGCCAAATTCACCGCCCCATACCACCAGTGTTTCGTCTAATAATCCGCGTTGTTTCAGATCCTGCAGCAGTGCGGTAATAGGACGGTCGATTTCCCGGCATTTGTTACGCAAGCCGTAGTCGATAGACCCACCTTCATCTGTACCATGTGTATCCCAGCCCCAGTCATACAATTGTACAAAGCGTACGCCTTTCTCTACCAGCTTGCGGGCCAGCAGACAGTTGTTGGCAAAGGATTCTTTACCTGGCTGGGTACCGTACATTTCGTGGATGTAATCAGGTTCCTTGTTGATGTTCATTACATCCGGTACGGAGATCTGCATTTTATAAGCCAGCTCGTACTGGGAAATGCGCGACAATGTTTCCGGATCACCGAAGGCGGTATATTCCTGTTTATTTATTTCGTTGATGGCATTGATGGATTCTTTGCGCAGGTCTCTGCTCATGCCGTCGGGATCGGTAAGAAACAGTACCGGTTCTCCTTTGGTCCTGCATTGAACGCCCTGGTACACAGAAGGCAGAAAGCCGCTACCCCACACGCTCTTACCGGCATCTGGTGTTTTACCACCGGAAGTCAGTACTACAAACCCGGGCAGGTTGTCGTTTTCAGAGCCCAGTCCGTATGTTACCCAGGAGCCTATACTGGGGCGACCCAGTCTGGCGCTGCCGGTTTGCATGAGTAACTGCGCCGGGCCATGATTGAACTGATCTGTTTGCACTGCTTTCAGGAAACTCACATCATCGGCCATGGTAGTGAAGTGTGGCAGGTGATCGGAAATCCACGCCCGTGATTCTCCATGTTGATTAAATACGGCTTGTGGGCCCAGCATTTTTGGAACGCCTCTGATGAAGGCAAACTTTTTACCTTCAAGAAAAGAAGCCGGGCATAACTGGTTATGTAGTTTCTGCAGGGCAGGTTTATAATCGAATAATTCCAGTTGGGAAGGTGCCCCTGCCATATGGAGATAGATCACACTTTTAGCCCTGCCGGGAAAATGAGGTGATTTTGGTATCATCGGGTTACCGCTGAGATCCACCAGTGTTTTGCTGCTGGTGCCGCAGCTGGCCAGGAAAGAGCCGATGGCGGCAGCACCCAGTCCTGTAACACAATCCTTCAGAAAGTGGCGCCGGGTAAAATAACGCAGCGTAGTATCATTGGCTTCCTTTATCAGTCTTGCATGTTTAGTCATACTGCTTAGGATTTAGTTAGGAATTCATCCAGGTTCATAATGGCATTGGCGACTACTGCCAGGGCAGCCAGTTCAGCCTGTTGCGGTTCACTGTTTTTGCTTTGCAGCACTTTCATGGCGGCATTGGGGTCCTTGCGGAATTCCTGCAGCGCCTGCGCATATAGTGTTTGTAGTACTTTCAGTTTATTATCGGGCAATGTTTTATACATCGCAGTCTGATAACCCCAACGGATACACGCTTCAACGTTGTTGCCGCCGTTTTGCTGCATATGCTTCGCCAGGGTGGTGGCGGTTTCCATATAAACAGGATCATTCAGTGTTACAAGTGCCTGCAATGGCGTGTTGGTGCGAATGCGGCGTTGCAGACAAACTTCCCGGCTGCTGCCGTCAAAAGAAATCATGGAAGGATAGGGACTGGTGCGTTTCTGATAGACGTACACTGCTCTACGGTATTGGTTTCCATCAGTAGCCTTATTCCAGCTGGCGCCGTTGTATACGGTTTGCCAGATGTTGTCCGGTTGAAAGGGCATGATACTCGGACCATGCAGCTGCTGGTTTAAAAGGCCGCTTACCCTGAGTGCCTGGTCCCTTACTTCCTCCGAGGTCAGCCTAAAGCGGGGGCCTCTTGCCAGCAGGCGGTTGGCAGGATCTTTTTCCAGTAAATCCGGTGTGGCGTTAGATGTTTGTTTGTATGCAGCTGATAATACAATTTCTTTCAGCAATGGTTTTACATGCCATTTATAATCGTGCATAAAGCGATAAGCGAGGTAGTCGAGCAGTTCCGGGTGGGAAGGTAAGAAGCCCTGGGAGCCGAAATCTTCCAGCGTTTCTACGATGCCTGTACCAAAGATTTGTTCCCAGCAGCGGTTAACCATCACCCTTGCGGTGAGAGGATTTTGTGTGGAGGTCATCCATTGTGCGAGTCCAAGCCGGTTGCGTGGTGCATCTTTCGGGAAGGGGTTGAGCGAATGTGGTACATCCGGGGTGACCACCTTTCCTTTTACGAGCCAGTTGCCGCGTTCAAAGACATGGGTGACGCGGGAGGTAACGGCCGGATTTTCTATCATCACGGGAATATCGTCCGGGTTCTGATTGATCAGTGCCATCATTTCCGCGCTGATTTTATCGTAGCCGGGTTTTCCTTTGCCGGGTATATCTCCGCGGAAGGCAAACCATTCCACAGCACATACGGCATCTGCCGGGTTGATGGCCGGGTTACGGAATATGAGGAAGAGGTCGTGCGTGCCTGTTACGGCAGGTATTGGGATACTGATGGCCAGTCTTCCATTGGTGGTGGCCAGCTGATGAGTGAGCAGCGTTTTCCCTTTAAGACTATCGAGTCTTATTTCCATGATACCGCCTTTGTTGCCGGTCCAGTAGTTCATGAAGAGCCGTGTTTTGCCATCCAGCTGTTGATGCGGAAGGCGGCAGCTACCATTGTGGCGTACGCCCATGTATTTGGTATCGAGCAGGGCACCGTTGATATACTGGTCGGCGTCATGGGCATGTACTTTAGGTTCCAGTACTTTGAGGAATTCCTGTACATCCAGTTGTTGTGTGTTGTTGCCGTATTGTGCTACCCAGCTGCTGATTTCCTGCACCTGTGAGGTACTAACGCTGTCGTATAAACGCAGTTTAGGATGTTCCATGTGGGTGTCTTCGTCGCGGGTATTATTGAGGAAGGCCAGCAGTTTATAATAATCTTCGAAGTGGAAGGGGTCGTAAGGGTGGGCGTGGCACTGTACGCAGGCGATAGTGACACCCTGGAATACCTCCATGGTCGTGCTTACCCGATCCATTACAGCAGCGGTGCGGAATTCTTCATCCTGCGTACCTCCTTCATCGTTGGTCATCGTATTGCGGTTAAACGCTGTGGCGATGAGCTGGTCGTTGGTAGGATGGGGGAGCAGGTCGCCTGCCAGTTGATTGATCGTGAAGCTGTCATAGGGCATATCGTTGTTGAAGGCATCTATGAGCCAGTCGCGGTAGCGCCATATTCTCCTGCCTTCGTCCCTTTCATAGCCTTTTGTGTCGGAATAACGGGCGAGGTCCAGCCACATGGCCGTCCATCGTTCGCCGTAATGAGGGGATTGAAGGAGGGTGTCGACTATTTTTTCATATGCGTTCGGGTCTTTGCTGTCGGCAAACTGTTTGGCCATTTCCGGTGTAGGTGGCAGACCGGTAAGGTCCATGCTAACCCGGCGCAGCAGGGTCATTTTATCCGCTTCAGGAGCGGGTTTGAGTCCTTCTGCTTTCAGCTTTTCCTGTATGAAACGGTCAATGTTGTTACCATTGGCAACGGTGATATCTGGTACAGGTACTTGTTTAGGCGGAATGTAAGCCCAGTGTTCTCCCCATTCGGCGCCTTCTTTTACCCAGCGGGTGAGCAGGTCTATTTCTGCATCGGTGAGTGGTTCGCCTTTCTGTGGCATCCGTTCTTTCGGGTCTTTACAGGTAAGGCGGCGAATGAATTCACTTTTTTCAGGGTGTCCGGGAACGATAGCCGGTTTACCGGACTTGGTGATGCCCAGGGCTTCTTCCCGGAACAGTACACTAAATCCACCGTTTTGTTTTACCCCACCATGGCAGCTGATACAATGCTTGTTCAGCACCGGTTTTACCTCCGTGCTGAAGTCTACTTTTTTATTGGAATGACAGGCGGCAAACATAATGCCTGCGCCGGCAGTAAGTGTAAGGGCCACTGTTACCCTCAACGTGGAGAAATGATGCATTAGCAATTGATTGACACACTGTAAAAATAAGTTGGCTATCACAAAATGCTGCTAGATGATCCGCTGATTATGATGGATTATCTTACGGTCAAACTTTCTTATCCCGGTACTGATTGGGTGAAACGCCCATTACTTTTGTAAACATCCGTGAGAAATAATAAGGGTCTTCCATACCCAGTTGCATAGCTACTTCTTTAATGCGTAATGGTGTGAAAAGTAAGTACTGGCAAGCCTTCTGTACTTTCAGGTGATTAAAATATTCTATCGGTGAAAAGCCGGTATTACTTTTAAAAAGGAAGGAAAAGTGCGACTGTGAAAGGTTTACAGCTTTTGCCATTTGCTGCAGCGTGAGCATCTTATCCAGGTGATTATTCATGTAATCGATGACCTGATCTATCGAATTATGGTGCTGTTTTGCTTTTCCGGGTTTGGATATGCCGGGATATATGCAGGACGACAAAAAAGACCAGAAGTTCATGTTGGAATAAACGAGATTTTCCTGTCGGTAACCCCGCTGTAGTTGCTGATAAATGCTTTCAAACTGTTCGAGCCTGTCCTCGGAATGGGGCAGAAATATTTTATGGCCGTTCCATTCCTTGACGGCGGTATCTACGATTGCTGCGGCGCTGCTACCCAGGAAATGAGCCCAGTAGATAGTCCATGGATCTTCGGTATCTGCGCTGTATTCGTGTGCCCACTTGCGGGGTAGCAGGAAGCAGTCGCCCGCCTGAATCAGGAAGGTTTCTTTTTTTATGGTAATGCTTCCTTTGCCTTCGATGCAGTAAATTAATATATGCTGATCAGCCCCGTGCGCCCGTTTCCGGTGATGGAAAAAGGCTTTCGGATAATAACCGATATCAGTAATGTACAGTGGTGTCAGCACCGGTTCTTTAGCACAGTTTTTACTCAGGATGTTGCGGGGTATGACTATCATACGCTGCCCCTGAAAGCCTTCTTTCTTCCTGATCATAACGCAGCTGGTTTTATCTCAAAGTAAGAAAATCCATTTATTCTCTACTCCCTGGTATTATCGAGCATTGTCCTATACCAGGCGAACGCTAAGTTCCCGCTTTTTTTCCGGAGGGATATAAAGCTTATTAGCATTATTATAAAATATATTATCCTGAATTGCTTCAGTAGTCATCATCTCGAAAGCCTTCTTTTTTCCTGATCGGAAAGTAGCTTTATCTCAAAGTAAGAAAATCCATTTAATGTGTGCTGCGGTTCATCATCATTTCATGGCCCATTTTGATATAAGGTTAATTTCGTGGGTTTACCGGTAATGCCCCTTCAAACTTTACCTGCGCGTCTATCGTCATAAAGAAGAAAGCATCTGCAGACTCCGGATTTTTCATGGCAGGATTTTCGATTTTCTTTCAACTGATAGATGCCTTTCAGTTGATCAAGTGTTTCCTGTGTCAACTGAATACTATGTAATAATTGCTTCTTTTCCGGAATTTCGTAGGGTTCACTCCAGAAAATATCATCTACTGGCACAATCACCAGCATAACAGCGTACGCCAATGCGAATGAATACAAAATTTTATTAATAATAAAATGTCCCCCGGCCTCACTCATACTTTAATATCCTGCATTCATCAAATTTATCCATCTCTTTAAAAAAATAATCTTTTCTTTATGCGTTACTGAACTTTAACTGAACAATGAAAGAAAGACTACTCCTGGTAGCCCTCACCGCTTTTTGTATGAAGGGGAGGGCGCAACAGTTACCCACAGAACTACAAACACCCGAAGTGGTATCGGTAAACAGGATGCCGATGAGAGCCACGGCATTTGCTTATGAAAGCAACACCCTGGCGGAGCAACGCGAAAAAGAAAAATCTGCCTGCTTCCTTTCTCTCAATGGTCAATGGAAATTCAATTGGGTACAGGATCCGCGGAAACGCCCGTTAGATTTCTATAAAGTTGATTTTAATGATGCGTCCTGGGATAATTTTAAAGTACCGGCCAACTGGGAAGTGAATGGCTACGGGCTACCGATTTATGTAAATCAGCCTTATGAATTTGCCGGCCGTACTAAAACGGGTGAAGACCTGAATGCCCCTTTTGATATTCCGGAAGATAACAACCCGGTGGGATCTTACCGTAAAAAAATCAATATCCCGCAGCAATGGGACGGGAAACAGGTGTTCATTCATCTTGGCGCGGTGAAATCTGCTTTCTTTATCTGGGTCAATGGTCAGAAGGTAGGCTATAGTGAAGATAGTAAGCTGGCGGCAGAATTTGATATCACCAGATATGTAAAACCGGGCGAAAACCTGGTAGCACTGCAGGTATACCGCTGGAGTGATGGCTCATACCTCGAATGCCAGGATATGTGGCGCATCTCCGGTATTGAAAGAGAAGTATACCTGTATGCTACTCCGAAGATAGATGTGCGCGATTTTAGGATCACTTCTACATTAGATAAGTCCTATACCAATGGTATTTTTAAAATAGATATGGAGGTAGATAACTACCGCATAGATAAAAATACCATCCATAGTAAACCCGATACCTTTTCGGTAGCAATAGACCTCCGGGATGCCAGCGGGAAAAGTATTTACAGGGAGGAAACCAAGGATATACAGAAAGTGTTAGGGAACTACAAATCAACCCTTTCATTCAATAAGGAAATACCGGCAGTGCAAACCTGGTCGGCCGAAACCCCTTACCTGTACACGCTTTACATCACCCTGAAAGATAAAACCGGGCAGGTACTGGAAGTTATTCCGCAGCGGGTAGGTTTCCGCTCTATCGAAATCACCAACCGCAATTTTCTCGTTAATGGCAAACGTGTTTTTCTGAAAGGCGTGAACCGTCACGAGCATAACGCCACGCAAGGCCATACACTTACCCGTGATGACATGCGCAAGGATATGGAAATGATGAAACAGCTCAATGTAAATGCGGTACGTCATTCACACTATCCTCCTGATCCTTACTGGATGCAATTGTGCGATGAATATGGGCTTTATGTAATTGATGAAGCCAACATTGAATCCCACGGACGTTACTACGATCTCGCCTATACGTTTGCCAACGACAAACAATGGCGCGTTCCGCACCTGGAGAGAATACAACGGATGTACGAAAGAGATAAAAATCACGCAGCAGTAATCACCTGGTCATTAGGTAATGAAGCGGGTAATGGTTGCAACTTTTATGAAGCTTACGACTGGCTGAAAAGAAAGGACAGCACCCGACCTGTACAATACGAACGAGCAGAGCATGATTATAACACGGATATGATTGTACCACAATATCCGTCTCCCGGCTCATTGGTAAAGTATTCGCAACGCAATCCGGATCGTCCGATGATCATGAGCGAATACGCACATATAATGGGTAACAGTCTTGGTAACTTTCAGGAATACTGGACCGCTATTGAAAACAATCCTTATCTACAGGGCGGTTTCATCTGGGAGTGGATAGATCAGGGTATTGATACCGTTAAAAATGGTAAACGTATCCTGGCCTATGGCGGTGATTTTCCGCTGAGTGGCCCGGTGAATGAGGATTTCAGCGACAATAATTTCTGCGTAAAAGGAGTGGTCACTGCCCATCGCGGTTTAACACCTATGGCAGTAGAAGTGAAGAAAGTATATCAGCATATCCACACTACATTTAATGGATCGGATGCTATTACTATCCGTAATGGTTATTTCTTCCGGGACCTGGCTAACTATCAGTTGACCTGGGAAATTCTGGAAGATGGGAAACCGGTAGAACGTGGCAGTATCAAGGATCTTAAAGTGGGACCACAACAACAGATAAATATCGCGTTACCGCTTAAATCCAAAGCAAAAACTGGCAGGGAATATTTTCTTACTGTACACTATACATTAAAAGAGAAAGAACCATTTATCCCTGCCGGTTACGAAATAGCAGCAGAGCAGTTTACATGGCGACCCACCATGAAAAGTGATGACACCGTGGTAGGTAAGCAACCCGCGCTGACAGCAATAGAAACGCCAGGATCCTTACAGATCAAAGGAAGCGGCTTCGTCTTATCTTTTGATATGAACAAGGGTACCTTAAACGGTTATGAACTACAGGGCGAATCCTTGCTGGAAGGAAGTCTTCAGCCAGCGTTCTGGCGTGCCCCTACCGACAATGATATTGGCGCAGGCTTTAATCATTCCCTGCGTAAATGGCGCAATGCTGCTGCCGAAGGGAAGTTAATAAGCGCTACACTGCTGAAAGCAGCGGGTAGCTATATTGTTACCATCAAAAAAGAATTGCTGGAAGGGGAAGCAACTGTTACCCAAACATTCAATGTATATGGCGATGGTGCGGTAAGAGTAGAGAACCAGTTAAACGTTCTCAAAGGTAAATATCCGTTGCTGCTACGTGTGGGGAACGATTTGCAGCTGAGCAGACAACTCAGCCAGATCAGCTACTATGGCCGTGGTCCATGGGAAAACTATTGGGATAGAAAGACGGCTTCTTTCGTTGGGATCTATCAACAATCGGTAGATAGCCAATACTTTCCTTATGCCCGTCCACAGGAAAGCGGCAACAAATCTGATGTTCGCTGGGTAAATCTTACCAATAAGAAAGGCAAGGGATTACGTTTTGAATATGCAGCTGGAAAACCATTCAATTTCTCCGCACTGCCTTATAGTATGGATGACCTGGATCCTGAAGCAGATAAAAAACAATATCATTCCGGTGAACTGGTACCGCGTAACACGATTTATATGCATATAGATATGCAGCAATCCGGTGTGCAGGGAATTGACAGCTGGGGCTCTATGCCACTGAAAGAATACAGGATTCCGTATAGTGATCAGTTTTATAGTTATTGGATAAAGCCATTGAAATAAGAAGAAAGCAAAAAGTAAAGGAAGAGCCCCGGCAGTATATTGTCGGGGCTTTTTTGTGTATTTTGTCGCTATTTTGATAAATAATCCAACTAATTAGTTGGATTATTTATATATTTGTGTTGTTGAAAAACCTACCACGATTATGTCAGGAAAAGCCGAAGTTTTGGGCTTCTTGCAAGCATTTAAAGTTAACCTGGATATATGGGGCGTGATTTTTAGGAGTGACAGGAATAAGAATATACAAGCCTTACTTGATTTGGATATCAGGCCGGATGACAGAATTGACGTGTTAAAATCGCTTGAGTTAACTGATTATAGTACGGGACCTTTGGAAGAGCGATTAAACGGAGGGGCAAGTATGTGGATATTTGGTAAAGAGGTTAAGAAAAAGGAAGTGTACATAAAGATAACGATGGGCACCATCCAGACTGCAGTTATCTGCATTTCTTTCCATTTAGCTGAATTTAAAATGAAGTATCCCTTTAAATAATAATTTATGAAAAGTCCATTTACAGGAGGTAAAGTTGAATTAAAAACAGAGGTTAGGAAATTGGAATATCGCAAAGAAAAATTTCCCATTCATTTCCATTTTTATAAGTGTATCGATTCCGGTGAAGAGTTTACAGATACAGCGTTGGATAATCTCAATGTTGCTCAGATTCACAATAAGTACAGATCCAAGTTTGGGATACCTTTCGTGGAAGAAATTAAAGAAATAAGGGAGCAATATGGGTTGAGTGCTGCTAAAATGAGTGAGGTATTAGGACTGGGTATTAACGTGTACCGGCAGTATGAAGGAGGTGAAATTCCGAGTGTGGCAACAGGGAGATTAATTCGACTGGCAAAAGATCCGGGGGAGTTTAGAAAGCTACTGGAAATCAGTCAGGGTGTTTTTGAATCCCACGAATATGATCGCGTGTTGCGCAAAATAAATCAGGCAGCTCAGGCTGATACCATAGATGAGAAATTGTACTTCTACCTTTTTGAAAGTAAATATCCCAATATGCTAAATGGTTTTCGGATGCCGGATATAAAAAGAATTGCAGGCATGATCCATTTTTTTGCACAGGAGAATAAGCCATATACTACTGCACTTAACAAATTGCTGTTTTATGCAGATTTTGTTCATTTCAAAAAACATGGAACAGGCATCAGTGGAATGTGCTACAAGGCGTTTGAAAAAGGACCAGTTCCTAATAACTATGGAAGTGTATATAATTACCTTTTAAATAAAGGGTTGATTAATATGACTGAGGTCACATTTCAGGACTTTGTAGGGGACCAATTTTACAGTGAACGCAATATTCAGCTCAATGAAGAAGGTGAGAGTTTGTTTTCTGCTACAGAAATAGCCGTACTTAAGTCGGTATCCAAAAGATTTAAAGGAAAAACAACTAAAGAGATTGTTCAAATCAGTCACCTTGAATCTGCGTGGCAAAATAATGCAGATATGTCCGGCCGCATAACTTATGAATATAGCTTTGACCTTAAAGTCACTGAAAAATAGTTTCAGATCCTCTTTTATTCCACAATCTCCACGCCCAATCCATCCAGCAACGCCAGCGCATCCGGCAAACTAAACTTAGCCTTCCTCACCTTATTCTCCTGCACATTAATCGCATATCGTTGTGCCCCTACGAAATTTGCCTGCGTAAGATCGGTGTTGGCAAAACGGGCCCCTGCCAGATCCGTTCCTGTAAAATTAGCCAACGATAAATTACAGGCAGAAAAATCCACTTCATCCGCCTGACAATGAATAAACACGCCTTTCTTCAGGTTTTTACCTGAAAAACTGCAGTAGCTGATGCGGCTATGATGAAAGTCTATGGTAAGCGGATCCCGGGCATTGTGCCAGGCAACGCCGATCGCTTTGGAATGCTGTAGTACGACCCGGCTGAAAGCCGTTTTCCTGAACTGTATGAGTGACAGGTCACAATCTTCAAAAGTACATCTCTCAAAAGAGCAGTCTTCAAAAATACATTCCTTCAGACTGCATTTATAAAACTGACACTCATAAAACTCCCTGCCGGTAATTGTTTTACCTTCCCAGATGATGTTTTCGAATTTCTTGTGTTCATGTGAAACGTCCTGATCATAATCTGCCACGGCCTAAAATTTAGTGCATAAAGATAAGGATTAAGGTGGCAGGAGAAATACCGCTTACCGGTATCCCGGAAATTTTTTCGTTGTATCTTTACAGCGCTTCCGGGTGTAGAAATGGAGAACAGCGCAAATAGCATACAACGAAAAATTATTCATATTGATATGGACGCATTTTATGCGTCCGTAGAGCAGCGTGATAATCCACTTTACCGTGGTAAAGCCATCGCAGTTGGTGGTTCGCCGGAAGGTCGTGGCGGGGTAGTAGCTACCGCCAGTTATGAAGCCCGTAAATTTGGCGTCCGTTCTGCCATGCCCTCCAAAAGAGCACAACAACTCTGTCCCGAATTAATATTTGTACGTCCCCGTTTTGATGCCTACAAAGAAGTATCCCGTCATATCCGGGAAATATTTTCCCGCTATACAGATCTCATTGAACCATTGTCGCTCGATGAAGCTTACCTGGACGTAACGACCGACAAGCAAAACATTGGCTCTGCTATCGAAATCGCCAAACAGATCAAACAGGCTATCCGCGACGAGCTACAGCTGACAGCATCAGCGGGGGTATCTATCAATAAATTTGTAGCAAAAATAGCTTCTGACCTCAATAAACCAGACGGACTTACTTTTATAGGCCCTTCTGCGATTGAAGGGTTCATGGAGCAATTGGTGGTGGAAAAATTTCATGGCGTAGGTAAAGTTACCGCCGATAAAATGAAAAGGATGGGGCTCTTTACCGGCGCCGATCTGAAGAAATTGTCGGAGCAGGACCTGAAAACACATTTCGGTAAAGTGGGTAGTTTTTACTACCGCATAGTGCGCGGTCTGGACGAGCGGGAAGTACAGCCTCACCGCGAAACAAAATCACTGGGCGCAGAAGATACTTTTCCATATGATCTCACAGAGATTACTGATATGGAAGCGGAACTAATAAAAATAGCGAAAACAGTCTACGACCGGCTGCAACGTTATAACCTCAAAGGCCGTACGATTACGCTGAAAATAAAATATAGCGATTTTAAACAGATTACCCGTAACCAATCTTTTCCTTTCCCGGTGGGTGACTTTGATACGATTGTTGATACCGCCAAACAATTGCTGGCCGCTTCTTCCCCGGAAGATAAGCGCATACGGCTGCTAGGCATCACGTTATCCAATTTTCATGAACCAACGGTCCCTGAAGGAAAGCCCCATCAATCCGCACAGTTATCGCTTTTTGATTTTGAGGAATAACGATTTCTTTTAAAAGCCTTTAACGGTTTGCCTGCAAAGGTAAAAGCGGTTGGCTAAAACATTGATGCTGGTATGCTCGCGGTCATCGGGGCTATGGTGCCGGGTTTCGTGCAGGCGGATACTGACGGCCATGAAGTCCGTCTTTCTTCTTTATAGAGTAAATACCTGCTGATCGATTCCCAGGCCAGCTGGTCCCTGCAGGGCAGAAAATCCTAATGTAGCAAAAGCTTTTGAGCAGTATAAAGACAACAAATTCACTACCCAGGGTTTTTCCCTGGACTCCAAAAAGGACTATTGGCTCAGTGCCAGTGATCATCTCCACTGGCTACCGGTATCTGATCTTAAAGCATGGAGCAATGAAGCAGCCCGCCTGTACGGCGTTAACAGCATTCCACAAAATTTCCTGCCCGATCTTCCAAGGAAGATCATTGCCAAAAATCTGCGTGGGGATGCTTGGGTGAATAAGCTGAAAGAAATACGCCAGGGAAGAATTACGGATTAGGAATTATGAATTATGGGTATGAAATACAAATGATAGCGTAAATAGAAATCATTGCGTTCCTCTTACATTCGTAATTCGTAATTTTTAATTCGTAATTTTCTTATTACGCTTCTGCTTTACGCCAGAACTCAGGTAAGTCGATTTCAGTTTCTATTTCTTCACTTCTGTCCTGCATCATATCGATCAGGCTTTTGTGAAGGTCAGGATGTTCTTCCCAAAACGTGGAAGGTACGTCCAGTACGTTCTTCAGCAGATCGCCGGGATACATACCGGCAGTAACCAGTACATCGGTTTTTAATATTTCCAGTGCTAAAGGTACCAGGTAGGTAGGATTAAATGATTGTCCGATTAACGTCCGCAATTCACTCGCAGATAATTTTACTACAGGTACTTTAACTAAGGCTAGACATTTCTGAAGTACTCCCGAATCCTGTTCTGTGGCCGTTCCCCAAGTCTTATTCTCCAACTGCTCTAAAGATTTATATCTCCAGATATCTTTCTTATTCATAAAAATGTGTCTCTCTTTTCGTGCTAATAAAATAATTATTATGAAGATGATTTCAACGCGCAATTTTTTCTTTTGATGGTGATCATCTGCCAGATTCCTGCGGAGTTTATGCAGGAGTTGCGGTAGCCGGTCAGCGCCGGCGGTTATAAGAAACCAGGATCAACAGCTATAAATATAATGAATATTGTTGATGGAGAAACAAAATTTTCCTCCTTTTAACATTTTGTATTATTTTACTCTAACATTAAATTATTGTAAACCGGCGCTAATTCACGCTGCATGCCAGAGTTTTGCAGGTGCAATTTACAGAAACCAATTGAATTTCTTAAGAGCAGCAGGATGTATTCCAATTCAGACCACCACTCATCAGATAAACAACGTAATGCAGGCCTTGATAACAAGGAAAGAAGCCGCCCATATTTTGATGAAATTTATGAACAATACTGGCAGGAACTGTATGAGGTAGCCTTTCGCCGCCTGGCAACAGCACAGGATGCAGAAGATATTTTACAGGACGTTTTTTTGTCGCTCCTGAAAAATCCGGCCGTACTCCAGAAAGACGGCTCCATCAGGGCCTGGCTTCATCGCGCCCTCAAAGGAAAGATCATCGACTGCTACAGGAGAAGTTTAGTACAGGAAGCCTTTGTAGCCAACACAGAAGTAACCGCTGTTCGCTATACCGCCCACCCGGACGATCAACTCATGAAAAAAGAACTGGAAGCATTACTGGAAACCGAAATCAGCAAGATGCCGGAGAAAATGAAAACCGTTTTTCTCCTGAGCCGGAAAAAAATGCTATCCAACGAAGAAATTGCCACAGAACTGGCCCTTTCCGATCAAACCGTCAGAAACCAGATCAGCGCAGCCATTAAACGAATCCGGCTCGCCCTCCACCACTACAACCTGGCAGAAGATAAAAGCAGCCAGGCAATCATGATCATTACCGCTGTATTATTAAGACATCACTGATCCTGATGTTATCGCAACGTTAAGCTTGAAATACACCCGGTACATTGTGTCCTGTTGTTCGAGTATGTTTCTAAAAGCTACCGGTGAATAAACAACAACTACTGGAACTATTAGAAAAAGAAGCACAGGGCAGATGCTCCCCGGAAGATATCCGTCTGCTAGATGCCTGGTATGCTTCTTTTGATGAAAACAATGGACAGCGCCCCGCATTTAAAGATGCTATACACCGCGAAGAGGTCCGTGCGCGCCTGCTCAGCCGCATCCATCAACAGGTGCCGACAGATGTGCCTGACCTGCCACGATATCCCCCGGTAAAGAAAATAACCCACTACCGCACGATCTTCAGCGCAGCGGCAGCTATTCTTGTCCTGTTTATCCTAGGCATTTCTTTTTTCGGCCGTCATCAGCCAGCTACACCTGCTCCCGAAAAGTTACTCAGCACACATACCCCTGTGGGCAAGCAGCTGAAAATAACCCTTGCCGATGGTAGCACTGTGTGGCTGAATGCCAACAGTACACTGCATTACCCGGCTCACTTTGATGGTAAAACAAGAACTGTACAACTGGAAGGAGAGGCCTTTTTCGACATTGCACAAACAGCTGCCCAACCTTTTATCGTGCACACAGAAAAAATCAGCACCGTTGTTCTGGGGACATCTTTTAATATCAATGCCTGGCCCCAGCTGCCCGATATCCATATCCAGGTGGCTACCGGTAAGGTAGGCATCCTGTCCGGCGACAGCGCACTCACCACCCTGAACGCCGATCAGCAACTGACCTGGGATAAAACCAAACGCACATTTTCCACCGGCAACCGCCCGGCCGCTATAGCCAACACCTGGAAGGAAGGTATCATCAACCTGGACGGCGCCTCTTTTGAGGAACTGTCACTGGTATTGTATAACAACTTTGGCTACACGCTGCAAACCAAACGAAAAGAGATCAGACAGATTCGTTTTTCACTGCAACTGAAGACGGGAGATAAAATCAACACTATCATGCCAGCCATCTCCAGAATTACAGATACGCATTATCGTATCAGTGAGCAGACCATTACTATGTACTAAACAAATAATAAAAAAGCGAAAGTTGCTGAAACAACTCTCGCCCTTCACCAGCAAGGTATTCAGCTCCCGGGAAGGTGTATGAATATCCCTGCATTTAAACGAGTTGATCATCATTTAAACGATTCAAAATTATGGAAAAAAACCTTACGGGGTTAAGCAAACACCTTATGAGAATTTCAACACTTCTTTTAGGAATGATCCTGGCCGGCACTGTCTGTTTACAGGCTGCTACCGGCGCTGCCCAGGAACTCAGCCACATTAAGCTGCAGATCCATTTCAAGGATAAAACGCTGGCCGCTGCTATGGCAGAGCTATCTGCCGCCAGCAAAATATCATTTGCCTATGATAAAGCAGCACTCAGCACGAAAACCATCCGGGACGCGGATTTCAAACAAACCGCCCTCGATGAAATACTGCATAAACTCCTGGCTGCCACCGGCTATGATTACGAAGTTATCAACAATATGGTGGTCATCGGTAAGGAAAAAATAGTCATTCCCAAAACACCCGGCACCATCGCCGGTCGTATCACGGATGAAAAAAATGAACCATTGCCCGGTGCCAGTATCCGCATCCCGGAACTGAATAAAAGCATGGTCAGCGCCAACGACGGCACTTTCAGCATGACCATTGAACCGGGTACCTATACCGTTGAAATAAGTTTTATTTCCTTTACTTCCCAACGCCTGCTGAAAGTGAGCGTAGGAGAGGGCGAGAATAAAGAACTGCATATCATCATGAAGCCCTCACTCAATGCCCTGAATGAAGTGCTGGTAGTAGGTTACGGTACTCAGGCCAAAAAAGATATCACGGGTTCTATAGGGTCTGTGTCCGGCGATCAGCTGGAAAACAGGTCTGTAGGGAGTCTTGATCAGGCACTCGTAGGCAAGGTCGCAGGATTAAGCGTTTCCAATAATTCCGGCGCTCCGGGTACTGGCATGATGATCCGCATACGTGGTGTGGGTACCATCAATAACAGCGATCCGCTGTATGTAGTAGATGGCAATCCATTCGCAAATATCAACAACCTTGATCCGGAAGATATTCAGTCGGTGGAAATCCTGAAAAGTGCTTCTGCGGCTGCTATCTACGGCTCCCGTGGCGCTAACGGCGTTGTGCTGATTACCACCAAAAAGGGTAGCGCCGGTAACATGAGAACGGACGTACATGCATTTACCGGCATACAAAGCGTGTATAAGAAACTGGACCTCACAGATGCAGCTACCTATGCAAAGTATTATAATGCCGCACTGGTGGCTGGCGGACAAACACCGGTTTTTGCCAACCCCGACAGCTACGGCAAAGGAACCGACTGGCAGAAAGCTATTTTCAGAAATGCCCCTATCAGTAAATATGAACTGGCCTTGTCCGGAGGAAAAGATGGTTCGGTATATCGCATGAGCGGTAGCTACCTGAAACAGAAAGGAACCGTGATAGGCACAGATTACAGCAAATTGGGCATGGCATTCAATTCTTCTCATCAGCTGAAATCCTGGTTGAAATTCGGAGAAAATTTCAACTATGCATATACTACCCGTAACAGCATCTCCGACTACGACAGCGATTCCAGGGGAATCATCAGCACCGCCGTGCAGATGGCGCCCACTGTACCGGTAAAGAATGCAGACGGCAGTTATGGTGTATCTCCTTTTGCCAATACCTATAACCCGGTAGCGGCTGTTGAAAATATCCAGCACCTGGAAAAGCAATGGCAGCTGGCCGCTTCCGTATATGGCCAGGCAGATCTGTTTACCGGATTAAATTTTAAATCACAGTTTAATGTGACAGTAGGCAATGGCCGTCAACGTTCATACGTACCCGTATACTTTGTCAGCAATTCCCAGAAAGAAGATGTGAGCAGCCTGGAAGAAGAGGCTTCGAATGGCACGCAATGGGCCTGGGAAAATATGCTGAACTATAGTCGCAATTTTGGTCGTCATCATATAGACGGACTGCTGGGTGTGACCGCGCAGTATTCCTATGACACCTATATCCGCGCTTACGGACAAAACCTGCCTGCCGATGCTACGTTGTCGCCTTCCCTGCAATATCTGGGGCTGGCTTCTTCCGGTGAATCTATTGGTGGTGGCGGAGATAAATGGGGCATGTTATCTTACTTCGGCAGGGTAAACTATGCGTATAACAATACCTACCTCGCCACGATCAATGTACGCCGCGATGGTTCCTCGAAGTTTGGCGCCAACAACCGCTTTGGTACTTTCCCTTCTTTCTCGCTGGGATGGAGATTATCCAATGAGCCTTTTCTGAAAGATGTGAAATTCATCAATGATCTGAAACTTCGTGGCGGATGGGGAACACTGGGTAATGAAGGATCGCTGTCTACCAGCGCTACTGTATCCACCCTGAAAGTGAATATCCCGTATCCGCTGGGCGCCGGCAAGGGACAATTGATTTACCTGGGTGCCACCCCTTCCAGCATTGGTAACATGGACCTCAAATGGGAAACTACCAAAGAAACAGATCTCGGAATCGATGCAACGTTGTTCAATAATCGCATTACAGTAGGAGCCGATTATTATCACCGCGTTACTTCCGGCATCCTGGTACAACTACCAATCCTGGCTTCTGTAGGGGTACCGGAAGCACCTTATGTAAATGGAGGAGATGTGTTGAATCGTGGATTTGAATTTACGCTGGGTTTTCATAGCAACCGCAAACATGATTTCGGTTACGACCTCTCTTTCAACTTCGCCATCAATCATAATGAAGTGACCAGCTTAACCAACGATGGCGCTGCCTTTTATGCCGGCGAAATCACCAGTGGGGTAGACGTGAGCAAAACGTCCGTTGGACATCCCATTGGCGCATTTTACGGTTATCAGACCGACGGTATTTTCCAGAACCAGAAAGAGATTGATAATGCTGCCAAACAAACTGGTGCTGCTCCCGGCGACATACGTTTTAAAGACCTGAACGGCGATCATATTATTGATGATAAAGACCAGACCTATATTGGTAATCCATGGGCTACCCATACGTATGGTTTCTCTGCATCTTTCTATTATAAAAACATAGACCTGGCCTTTACCCTCAATGGACGCGGTGGCAACCAGATTTATGCTGCCTGGAAAAACAACACCAATGGCTCCGGTATCTCCAACTATTTTGCGCCGGATAAAACACAAACGTGGACGGGAGAAGGTACTTCCAATAAAGAGCCGCGTGTAAATGTACTCGATCCCAACAATAATATGCGCCCTTCTGACCGATGGATAGAGAATGGCAGTTTCCTGCGATTGAATAATCTGCAGATAGGTTATTCATTGCCGAAAACGTTGTTGCACAAATGGGGCTTTAGCAAAGTGAGGGTATACGTAGCCGGTGAAAACCTGCTCACCATCACCAGGTATGATGGCTTTGATCCGGAGGTAGGCATGCGCGATGGCAATGGTGGTGATCCGTTGGATGTAGGTATTGACCGCGCCTATTATCCGCGCCCCCGCACGGTTTCCGCAGGATTGAATGTGAGTTTTTAATTTTTTTTAAGCAGTTAATTTCGAAAGATATGAAACGCATTATCGCTACTTTATTAATACTATTGGCAGGTACTTTTTCTGCCTGTAATAAATTGCTGGAAATAGAGCCGCAAGGCAAGCAAACTACGGCGACTTTTTTCACCACGCCGGCTACTGCCAAACAGGGACTGATAGCCGCTTATAAAGCCCTGCAATCCAACTACCGTACTAATTACCCGGGTTATGTGAGATGGGTTTTCGGTGATGTTTGTTCTGATGATACGCGCGCCAACGGCGGTGATAATCCGGATATGATACAGGTAGAATATTTTGTGGCCAATGCCACCAACCCGTTTTTTGATAATGCATGGTCCACTTTATACCAGGGTATTCATGCCGCTAACCTGGTCATAGAAAAAGTGCCTGCCGTAAAAGGGTTGGACCAGGCTACCAGGGATATTTATTCAGGAGAAGGGAAATTTCTGCGGGCTTATTATTACTTCAACCTGGTACAGATTTTTGGTGGTGTGCCACTGGTGTTACAGGAAACGTTGCCGGACTATAATATTCCGCGTAATTCCAAACAAGCTATTTATGATCAGATCGTGAAAGACTTGCTGGAAGCGGAACCTGTGCTGCCGGAAAAAAGTACGCAGGCAAAAAACGACTACGGTCGCGCTACCAAAGGCGCTGCCCAGGCGTTGCTGGCAAGGGTGTATATGATGCAGGGTAAGTTTGTGGAAACAGAGACCTGGACAAAGAAAATCATCGATGCACATCAGTATAGCCTGGATCCGGTATACTATCACAATTTCACCATCGATGGAGAATATGGTGCAGAAGCCATTTTTGAAATCAATTTCCAGTACGACGCCCGCTTCTACGATGAAAACGGTTCCGGTGATGGCGATGGCAGAACCCGCGGCCCTTTATCTTACGGCTGGGGATATGACGATCCTACCCAGGACCTCGTGGATGCCTTTGAACCAAATGATCCACGCAAAAAAGCCACCGTATATAAAAACGGCGACATCCTTCCCGATGGTACTATTGGCGCAGTAGGTACCAGTGCTACCGGTTACCTGTGTACGAAATACCTGATCCTTAAAAATGAAATGTCTGATCAGCCTAAAAGTTCTGCTAAAGACCAGATCGTATTCCGCCTGGGGCATATCCTGTTGTGGTATGCAGAAGCTGCTAACGAGAACGGACATACGACAGAAGCCCTGAAGGCACTGAACAGTGTACGGGAAAGAGCGCGGGAAGGGAATGCACAAATCCTGGCGGATATTACAACCACCGATAAGGTTAAATTAAGAGAAGCTATCTGGCAGGAAGAACGTGTGGAATATGCGACCGAAGTATTCCGTTTCTTTGACCTGGTGCGTACCAACCGGGCAGCTAAAGTACTGAACGCCTATGCTAAAAAATACAATGATCAGAAAGGCGCGGAGTTCAAAGAAGGTATACATGAATTGTTTCCTATTCCGCAATCGCAGATTAACCTGAGCCATGGGGTGCTTCAACAAAACCCTGGATTTTAATTAAAGAATTACGAATTACGAATTACGAATTTCAAGATCTACTCAGCATTCTTCACACAAATCCGTAATTTGAAATTCGTAATTCGTAATTCTCAAAAAACAAAACATAATGAAAAAATATATTCTCCTGGTAGTTTGTGCAGCTACGGTATATCAGCCGTTGCGCGCGCAAACAAGGTCTGCATCTCCTAAAAAAATAAAAAATATTATTTTCATGATAGGGGATGGGATGGGCACCACCCAGATTTACGCCGGATTAACCGCCAACAAAGGCTGGCTGAACCTGGAAAGATTTAAATGTATTGGCTTTTCCAGGACTAACGCTGCCAATGATTATATTACAGAATCTGCGGCCGGCGCCACTGCTTTTTCCATTGGTGAAAAAACCTATAACGGTGCAATTGGTGTAGACACTGCCCGCAGGGCCAAACCAACGATCACGGAAATTGCACACCAGCACGGACTATCTACCGGGATTGTAGTCACCACAGATATTACGGATGCAACCCCGGCTACTTTTGCTGCCCATGAACCATCACGTGAAATGTCTGCAGAAATTGCAGCGGACTATATAAAGTCGGATGTAGATGTATTGATCGGCGCTGGCAGAGAACATTTTGATCAACGCAAAGATGGACGTAATCTGCTGGAAGAATTCGGTAAAAAAGGCTACCATGTGAAATACACCACAGAAGATATTGCCACCGTAAAAAAGGGTAAGCTTGTTGGATTAATAATAGAAAAACGGGTGGCGCAAAGAGGTGATCAGCTGATGCAAACAACCAAAACTGCGATCGATCTGCTAAAACAAAACAACAAAGGTTTTTTCCTGGTAGTGGAAGGCTCCAAAATTGATGATGGCGGCCACGCAAATGATTTGCAATATGTTACTGAAGAGATGATAGACTTTGATCGTACCATTGGCGCCGTATTGGATTTTGCGAAGAAAGACGGAGAAACGCTGGTGGTCGTAACCGCGGATCATGAAACCGGTGGTCTTACTATTTCAGAAGGAGATTTGCAAACCGGAAAGATCAGTGGTAAGTTTTCAACGGATGATCATACCGGCGTGATGGTACCTGTGTTTGCCTATGGCCCCGGTGCAGAGGCTTTTATGGGAATTTATCATAACAATACCATCTTTGCCAAATTCATGCAGGCATTGCATTTTGTGAAGAAATAGTACGTAAACGACTATACGAAGAAAGGGTGTCTTCTTGTTTTTGCAAACAAAGAAGACACCCTTTCTTATAATGGAAATTCGCTTTATCAGATCGCCTCAATGGAGAACCGTTTGGTTTTCTCCTTTCTATTGTATTCCGATACGAGCACATGTCCTTCTTTCGCAGGGAAAATAAATGTTTCGAGATTGCCATCTTTACGGGAAATGGTGCGCAGTACTTTCTTCTGGTCTACGTTATAGAAGGTGATATTTTTAGGATCTGTAATGATCAGGTAAGTAGATTTCGCATCAGATGAAGTAACGGTATAGTACGATTTATTGTCGGACAGCAGTGGGTAATAGTTGCAGGGCATACCACGACTGGCTTTTACCGGAATCGTGTTGTCCAGCGACAGGGTGCCATCTGGCGTTTGTTTGAGTAGTATGGCGTCGCGGATCGTGAATTTCCTGGTGCCATAAAAGCCTACCATCATAGGCGAAACAATGATCAGCGGCAGGGTCGCCACTTCGGCAGCAACCAGGCCTACGTTCATGCTCCGTTTTAAGGCAGAACCGGTGAAATAGGTGTTGCCGGCGAAGTCTTTAAAAGAAGGTCCGGGCATCAGGAAGGACTTATTCGCATTCAGCCTGCCTTTTGAATTGGCGATAGGGTGTTGCAGATCGCGCCAGTAGTTGTATACCGGTTTAATACTGTCTTTTCTGCGGCCGTCGATATTTACGGTAAACACGCCCAGGTAATTTCCTTTGACAATTGATTTAAGTGTTGGAAAGGGTCCGTTCCTGCGGGGATTGATGATTTTACCGGAAACGAAAGGTTTACCGGTTACAGGATCATTCATAAATGACTGTACATGCAAAGGGTTACCTTTTTTATCTTTCAGGTAATATTTCGGAATGGAAGTGCTGTCCTGAAGACCATAACCAAAGACGTAGAAGCCACCTCCCTGGTTTTCATCCTTTTTCTTTAACAGGAAATATACATCCTGGCCGGAAACAAGCATATTGTAGTCTCCTTCTTCTCCACCGATTTTCTTTTGCCAGATTTGTTTACCGGTGATATCATAGATGAAAAGGAATTTTCCGCGGTTATCGCCAAAAAAGCAGGCAAACCCCTTGCCACTGACATTGCTTACGCGTAACGGCTCTTTCAGGCCGCCATTGCCAATATCCAGCTGTCCTTTTCTGTACTCGTCAGCGAGATCCACACCTACTTTGATGGTATTGGTTTTTAATACTTTACCGGTAAGGTCAATGAACTGGGTAAATACCGCCATGTAGCCCTGGGAAACGGCTTCCTTTATGGCTTTCTTTTTCTTGATGGCGTGTCCCAGCAGGTTACTTTTCATGTAAGACAAACAAAGTACCTCCTGCTCAAAGGCTACAGAACGAAGATCCAGTTTCAATTCCCTGAAATTAACCACGCCGATGTCGTTTAGGTTTTCATCCATGATATTGATCTTGTAGTTAAAGGAATCTTTGTCGGCGCGTTCCAGTTCAGTGAAAACGAGATAGCCAACCAGGGTTCCATCCTGGCTGATGGTTTTCATGCTGGAAGAAATTTCTTCTCCCACTTCTTTGAAAATTTTAGTTTGTGCATTCGTACCGGTTATTGTTAACAACAATAAGGTAAATGACAGTATTACATGTTTCATGTAGGTTGTTTATGGGATAAAATGTTACAATACTATTTTTTTGAAAAAGGTGTTGCAAATTCGCAGTAGAGACTTTTGGGATAGTTGGTGGTAAAAGCTTTGGCAGCCTTTTGTTTATCACTGTCTTCGCCATCAGTTAGCAATGTTTGCATCAGGGATTTGAATCCCTGTTCCTGCGGCGTCATGTTACTCCAGAACGCAGCCTGTTGGAGGGTATTATGAAATTCTTCCAGCTTTTGTCTGGGCATTTGCTCGAACATGGTTTCCAGTTCGTAATAGTTTTTGGAGATGTATTCTTTCGGCCTTACATTGATGGCATTAAAGCGGTTCAGTTTTTTATCTGCAAAATATAATCCGGACATCACGTTATTAAACATAAAGTCGTACCAGGGATCTGTATTTCCTTTGTCTTTTTCCAGTAATATACGATATAGGCAAGCCGTCATATTTCCGTTGCAATAGATGCTCCAGATCATCATTTTCATGGATTTGTCTTTCAATGCTACCGGTACCGGTGTGAAAGCGCTGTTGGCGGACTGCAGACTTTTCGTTTTGTTATATCTTTCCTGGCAATCGGGATGTGTTTTGAGTGAGTCGGCGAGGCCGGTAGTGTTACTATTGAAGCTGTAATTTTTAACGGATAAGCCTTTGGTTCTTTTTACCAGCCAGCTATCTTCCACATTCAGGTGGTAGGCAGCGAAATAGTCTTTTACATTTTTTTTCAATGGTTGACGGTACTGAATATCTGCACTGTCGAGTCGAAGGAAGAATGAAGGATCTATTTCAATATGACTGTTTTTAAGTAAAACAACCGCCAGGGAGTCGGCATCTCCTTCATGATAGCGCTGATGCCTGCTCCTATCAAAGGAATAGTCTTCATATACCTTTTTCAAACGGGTTAAGCGTTCGAACTTGGAATCCAGCACGGCATTGAGCGATTGCTTGTATTCATCTGAGGTGAGCCATTCCGCCCGTTTTTTCATACCATTTTCAGGGTGCATCATGATGTTGTGGGCCAGTTCATGGGCCAGCACAAGCGCCAGTTCTTCGCGGTTTTTTACAAATGCAAGCAGCCCAATATTTACAGCAATCATACTGTTGCCGGTGGCATATGCATTGACGGAGGTACTCCGGTCTATCATCAGAAATGGCTTCTGTGGGATCAGCTGCCGGTTGGAATGAACAATCTGGCTGATTACGCCATCAAGGTAATTATAGATGTCGTTTTCATACACATACCCATCATTTTCGATGGCATCGGTAATGAAATCGGTACGGCCATCCCAAATTTCCTTGTACTTCCGTTGTGTCTCTTTTTCTTTATAAAGAGATGGACAACTCCATGCTTTTTTCAGGGAATCTTTCTGATGTTGATAATAAAAGTGTGAAAGGTCTTGATAATTATACAGCGCCTGACTTTGGGCTACAGCAGTGTGACTCAGCAGTATGACTGCTGCTACGGCTAGGGATCGGTAAATTGACATATAGGTATTAATAATGACTACAGCGCAAAGGTAATAAGGAATTACCTGAAATAGAAAAGAGGGTGACTCAAGAAATGTTGAGCCACCCTCTTTTCGTATAATCTTTTACGTTAGTCAGGCTGTTTTCTGGTATTTAGGCAGCACTAATAGTTTCACGATGCTGTGTGCGGCACCGGATAGCGCCAGTGCAATCAGGAGCAGTATGGCTGCTTTGCCAGGTGTATCAAAAACATCGATCACGCTGGAAACAGATTTGCCGGCAAAGAGGATAGCAATCAAACAGGCCAGGCCACCGGTGATCCATAATGTAATATGCGACCAGAGGTATTTTTGTTTCTGAAAACCGTTTTTTCCAAATGAGGTAAACAGCAGGTAAACGTGGGCGAGGAAAAATGCAACGGCTAAAATAGTGAGGGTTGTGAGCATTCTGGTTAATTTAGGTGATGATAAAATAGTCTGTTTGTCTAAAATATCAAAACCTTTCCATATATACAACAGTTTGCCGTAATATCCCCGCGTTAAAATGTGGCTGTTATCAGTTCTTTGTTCATCGAAGCTCCGGCCATGGCGCCAGCGGCCACGGCTGCTGCTACACTCCGCATAGGCGTGGTGGCATCACCGGCTGCATAGATGCCGGGTATGTTGGTGGCCTGAAAGGGATCTACTATCAGATGCCCCATTTCTGTCAGTTTGCATCCCAGGGCTTCCGGGATGGGACAATGTTGTCTGAAAGCAGGTCGGCTGTATACTGCCCGTAACGGATGTATGCTGCCATCTTTAAACAGCAGGTGCTTTATCTGACCCTGTTCCTGTACTATTTCAGAAATCTCTTTATCATTAATGGCGATGCCATGTTGTGCCAGCCTGGCCAGTTGTTCTTCCGACAATTGGGCTGCGCCGTTGGTGAATAGAGTGAGGTCGTTGGTCCAGTTGCTGATCAGCCGGGCATATTCAAAAGCCATTTCCCCATTGGCGAGTATGCCGGTAGGTGTTTGCCTTACTTCATAGCCATGGCAATAAGGACAATGTAGTACAGATATGCCCCAGCATTCCGCAAAGCCTTTAATGGCGGGCATTTCATCTTTTACACCGGTGGCAAATAATAACTGTTTTGCCTCAAATATTTCTCCGGCGGAAGTTGTCAGTAAAAAGCCATCTGTTGTTTTTTCCGCGCTGACGGCCAGTCCGTTTTTAAAATGTACCGTTGGGTACTGTGCTACTTGTGCCCTTGCCTTGCGGGCGATGTCTGCAGGTGTTTCTCCATCCTGTGTCAGGAAGTTATGGGAATGTGGCGTTTGTTGGTTACAGGGGGCGCCGCTGTCGAGTACCAGCACCTTTTTGAGCGAACGGCCCAGGGCCATGGCGGCAGAAAGACCTGCGTAGCTGCCTCCGGTAATGATGATGTCGTATGATTGCATATGTTGTTTGTGTATAGTCAACTGCAAATATACAATTTTGCAACAAAGTTGCATTTGTTTTCCTCAAAAAGATAAACTGAGTTTGCCATGTTACATGGTATCGCCTGCGCTGGCGCGGATATGAGAGATATGTTCCGCAATCAGGTGTAGCCGATAATAATATTTTTCAAAAATATCATCATACATACGATGCCTGTTTTCCAGGAAAGCGTTCAATGCTTCGTGAATGAATTCTTCAAAAGTCTGCTGTTCATTCACCTTGATCACGCATTCGAACACCGGTTCCATACTGGTGGCAAACTTTGTCTTTACCTGTATATCCGCCATACAGGTGATCATATCCTTGTATAAATTAGGCGCTTTGGCAAAAGGAACATAATGGATAGCGGTAAACCCATCTTCGTCATACACGTATTTATTTACTTCTTCCGAAAGTAAAAACTGCACTACTTCCCGGTTATTATTATGCCTGGTAGCGAGTAACAATGGCGTATCCAGACTGGCCAGCACAAAATTAAAATGAATATTATGTTCAATCAGTAACAGCAGCATATCCGTAATCGCTGCCAGCCGGTGATGTTTGAAGATATATGCAATAGCAAAAAGATAATCGGCGTTATCTACAACCAGCCGCGCACCTTTCTTCAGGGCATATTGCACCGCCTGTGGCTTGTTGGCGCCCACAGCACAAAAAATAATAGGAATAATGCCTTCTTTCTTATAGTGTATATCTGCGCCACCTTCTTCAATCAACAATTCTGCTGCCTCAAAAAATATTTCCTGGTTTTCAAGTAAATCGCAAAGTAGTTCGGAGCGCTCATTCCGTGTAAGGGAAGAGAGATTATATCCAAGCCCGGTGATAATTTCATCTGGCTCCTGGCTGATTCTCACTTTGCGCTTCAGGTCGTACAGCGAAATTTTTTGCATATGGTTTTCATAGTGTATAATAGCTGGTGGGAGAGAACCTGTTCATAGGATGAAAATAGGAGAAAAAGAATAGTTGATACCCAGTTAGTTAAAATCAACATCAGCTATTGGACAGTCATTATCCTTCTCCAAAATCAGTTAGTGCAATAATGGTTTGCATTCAAAGGTAATAATTTTTAATATATAAGGACTGCTCATTCTCAGGAGAGGAGCGTTATACGTGAAGTGCGGGGGGATTTGGAACCACCCTTTTTATCATGTTGCAAGAAAATCCTGTACTGCACAAGGTCTGCAGCACTTTTATATTACTTTGATTCCAGAGTGAACGATCAGATTCAGTCCCCTATACCGGATACCCCACGTAGCAACAATTAACCCGGATCAATTAATCCCTTTTCCATGAAAAAATTTGTACTGTTAGCTTTACTGCTGATTGCAGCTAAGTATTGTTATCCTCAAAATTGCAGTAACCCATTGCGCATCGTAGTGCTGGGTTCGTCCACCGCATGGGGTAATGGGTTGCCCAGCCGCGACAGCGCCTGGACGTTTCGATTTGCACGTTATCTGAAAGCCAATCACCATCCCGCCGACACCGTGATCAACCTCGCCGTGGGGGGCTTTACCACACAAAATATACAGGCCACTGGTACACCACCTTATACCGTGTTGGGTACCACTTTTACGGTAGATGTAAATAAAAATATCACTCGTGCCATTGCGCTCCTGCCCGATGCCATTATTGTCAACATCTCCAATGATGATGAAGGGCGCGGCTTTCCTTTATCAGTACAGGTAGCAAATTTCCTGGCACTGAAACAAGCGGCAGCCCAGGCCAATATCCCATTATGGGTCACCACTACCCAACCACGCGATAATCTGGGCACTGCAGGCGCCGGTCGCCTGCTGCAAATGAAAGACAGCATCACCTTCTATTTCGGCGATAAGGCCATCGACTTCTGGACAGGCCTGGCTTCCGGGACTAATCAGATAGCGGCTGCATACAGCGCCGGTGATGGTTTCCATTTCAACTCCGCCGGTCAACAGATCCTCTTCGACAGGGTATTTGCCAAACAAATTCCACAGTCGCTTTGTACGCCTTCTACTCCGGTATTTCAACTGACGTCCTTTGCAGTTACTCCATTGAAAGATTCCTTACAGCTGAAATGGACAACTGCCCGCGAGGTAAAAAGCAAATATTTCGCAGTAGAACGAAGCACCGATTCCCTGAACTGGGGCCTGTTAAGCCAGGTCACGGCTGCCGGGAGCAGTACTGCAACCAGGACCTATACCCTTACGGATGTAACGTTTCCCAAACTGCCAACCTATTACCGGTTGGATATGGTGGATTCGGCGGATGGCCATACCTACAGCGCAGCCATGAAAGGGATACCTGATACGCTATATTATACACCATTCCTGCTGTCGACTTTTACGCTGAATAGTCTGCCTGGTAAAATAAAACTGGACTGGAACACATTGCTGGAAAGTAATACCCTAACGTTTACGGTAGAACGTAGTATAGACTCCCTCACCTGGGTCGCCGCCGGAAATGTAACAGCAGCAGGTAATGCCACTACGCCACGGAATTATAGCTATACAGATAATACAGTTACCCCTAACCAGCCTTATTTCTACCGGCTGAATATGGAAGCTACCGGGAGCAGGCATTCTTATAGTACAATTGTAAAAGGCCAGGCTGCAAATATTCCAGCCAACTGCAGTAGCCCGTTGCGGATCGTTGTGCTGGGCTCTTCCACCGCCTGGGGGAATGCACTTCCCAGCCGAGACAGTGCCTGGGCATTTCGTTTCGCGAGGTACCTGAAAGCCAGTCATAACCCCTCCGACACGGTCATCAATCTGGCGGTGGGTGGCTATACCACACAAAATATACAGGCCACTGGCACGTCGCCTTACACCGTGCTGGGCTCCACTTTTTCAGTAGATGTAAATAAAAATATCACCCGCGCCATTGCACTGCTGCCCGATGCCATCATTATTAATATCTCCAATGATGATGAAGGACGCGGGTTTCCTTTAGCAGTGCAGTTGGCTAATTTCCTCGCACTCAGGCAGGTGGCCGCACAGGCCAATATTCCATTATGGGTAACTACCACCCAACCACGGGATAACCTGGGTACTGCCGGCGCCGGTCACCTGAAGCAAATGAAAGACAGCATCACGGTCTATTTCGGCGATAAGGCCATCGACTTCTGGACAGGCCTGACTTCTGCTACCAATCAGATAGCCGCTGCATATAGTGCAGGCGATGGATTCCATTTCAACTCCGCCGGTCAACAGATCCTCTTCGACAGAGTAGTAGCCAAACAAATCCCACAAGCACTTTGTACGCCTTCTTCTACGGCGGCATTTCAGCTGACCTCATTTTCCGTGAATCAATGGAAAGATTCACTGCAGCTGAAATGGGCGACAGCCCGGGAAGTAAAAAGCAAATATTTCGCGGTAGAACAAAGCGCAGATTCCCTGAACTGGAACTTGCTAAGCCAGGTGACAGCTGCAGGAAACAGTGCTGCTAACAGAACGTATTCAATTATGGATGCGACTTTTCCTAGACAGCCGAAGTATTACCGGCTGAACATGGTGGATTCTTCAGATGCGCACACTTATAGTGCAGTTGTGAAAGGAATTCCTGACACGCTTTACTACACGCCATTTCGCCTGTCAGCTTTTGCGCCGACCAGTTTGCCCGGTAAAATAAAACTGGACTGGAGTACGCAGCTGGAAAGTAACACGCTAACGTTTACGGTAGAACGCAGTACAGACTCCCTTACCTGGACTGCCACCGGAAATGTGGCAGCAGCAGGTAATTCCGCTACACTGCAGCATTATGCATATACCGACAATACGGTAACGGTTAATCAGCTTTATTTCTACAGGCTGAACATGACCGCTACCGGCAACAGGCACTTCTATAGTACCGTGGTAAAAAGCAAAGCAGATAACATTTCTCCTAACTGTGGTAACCCACTGCGTATTGTAGTATTGGGATCCTCTACTGCATATGGTGATGGTTTGCCCACCCGTGACAGCGCCTGGACGTTCCGTTTTGCACGTTATCTGAAAGCCAGTCACAATGCCGCTGATACGGTGATCAACCTGGCTATCGGAGGGTACACTACGCAACACATTATGCCGGATGGTACGGCACCTTATACTTCATTAGGTAATACTTTTTATGTAGATGTACAGCATAATATTACCAGGGCCCTTTCCCTGAATCCGGATGCCATCATTATCAATATGCCAACCAATGATGAAGCACGCGGCTTTCCGCTGGCGAAACAAACAGCCAACTATCTGGCGTTGAAACAACTGGCCGCACAATCCAATGTTCCGCTGTGGGTAACCACTACACAGCCCCGCGGTAACCTGGGATATGATGCCGCCATCCGGTTGCGGCAAATGAGAGACACCATTATCGCTTACTTCGGGAATAAGTCCATTGATTTTTATAATGGACTCGCTACCAGCATCGGGTTTATTGTTCCAGCTTACAACAGCGGAGATGATGTGCATTTCAATTCGCTGGGTCAAAGTATATTGTTCGATAGAGTGGTAGCGGCAGACCTCCCGGATTCCCTTTGTATGCCCGCTGTTGCCCGGGATAGTTATATAATGACGACTCCGAAAATAAGTAAGCCGGAAGAAATGGCTGTTACCGGCATCAGACTATACCCTAACCCTGCCAGCGACTATGTGCTTTTACAGGGTATGAGAGGAAAAGTATATAAAGTGGAGGTGTATACTACGCAGGGTGCATTGGTATACCTACAGGATAAAGCAACAGGTAATCGCCTGGATATAAGCCGGCTGAGAGCGGGCATTTATTTTGTAATCGTCAATAGCACACAACGTTTTAAGCTGGTGAAGTTGTAAAAAGATAAAATAAAAAACGTTCCGGTTGTTGACTGCAGCCGGCACGTTTTTATTGTTGTATGTAACCCCTGGTATATCAGGGGCTGCCACTATTTATTTTCCTGGTGCTTCCAAAGCTCCTGGAATGCCTCGCTGTTGTTTCGCAGGTAATGAAACGTTCCTTCTGCTACCACTCTTCCCCGGTTTAGCACATAGATATAATCGAACTGCGGGAGCAGGTGCAGTCGGTGCATCGCCGATATGACCGCTTTATCGGCAAATGCCTCGAACATCTTATCGTAGATCATGGCCTCTGTTTTCGGATCTACGCTGCTGGTGGGTTCATCGAGCAGGATTACTTCACTGTCGCGTGCAGCGAGAATGCCACGTGCCAGCGCCAGTCTTTGTTTCTGTCCGCCGGAGAGGTTTACGCCTTTCTCACGTATGTCTGAAGCAAGGCCCTGCGGCAGCATGTCAACCACCTCTGAAAAATGAGCACTTTCGCATACCGAGAGTACTTCTTCCTGCGAAAATGGCAGGCCCAGCGTGACATTATACTCGATGGTATTCTCAAATATTTCCGGCTCCTGCGGAAACAGTGTAACGCTTTCATTCAGGGTGGCTAACGGCAACGGACCTCCGTCTACCTGTAACACCGTGCTTTGCTCCGGTTCGTACAGCCCACGTAAGATGGCCAGCAGCGTACTTTTCCCACTACCGCTTTCTCCAATCAGTGCTACCTTTTTTCCTTTTTCTATTAAGATATGCAGTTCATGTAAACTTTGGGGCGCATGTGTACCATCATATGCTGCCAGGTGTGAAAAATTAAGGTCACTGATGGTGATCTTCTGCCAGTTGGCCGGTAATTCGGGTGCAGCATCCGGGCGATGGTGCAACGTATAGGCGTCACTGATATTAGTGGCAGTTTCTACTGCCGTATTAAATTGTACTACATCGGTATATTGCCAGGCAGCATCCTGGAATACGCTGGTAAACTGGTTTACATACCCCAGCAGCATCACCAGTCCGGCTACCTGGAATACTTCACCGGGTACCCAGTGCTGGAAAATATAACCGATGGCAATGACGCAATAAATCAGCGCAATCACCATTTCAGCCACAAACCATTTCCATTCGTTGATCAATGTATTTTTTCTGAAAGGAGGCCAGATGCGCTGCACTTTTGCGAGCAACCCGTTTTCCATGCTCTTTTCCAGCCGAAGGGTAATAACGGTCATGATATTGGAAAGACTGTCGAACAACGTAGCTGATACCACATGCTCCCGTTCATTCATTTCATTCAGCGTTTTGATGAAGGGGCGGTCAAACCGGAGCAATAGCCACATGCACAGTACCCCCAGCACAATGCCTATGCTACCATACAAAGGAGAGAAGTATAACATGGCGATCATAGAAAAGACCAGTTTACATACGGCATGGAGGTACATGAATCCGCGTTCGAAAAACTCTTTCAGGGATTCATACGCTTTGCGTATGCGGTTAATGACCGAACCACTGTGGTTATCCTGGTGCCATTTTACGGGAAGGTGAAGTGCCTGGTGGTAACGTTCCCGCAGGAAATTGCGGCTCAGGTTAAAGGCCAGTTGTCGTTCCATGATCCTGGCAGGGCCATGGAGGCACCATTCCACGAGCTTTAATGCAAAATAGGCGCCCGCATACAGGAAGGCATATCGTGGCAGCTGGGCGGAGTCCTGTTGTATTTTGCCAATAAACCAGCCAAATAACACGGGGTTCAGCGAAAAGGTGATGTTGGCCAGGAAAAACAATATATAGACCAGCAGGTACTTTTTACGTTCGTGCCGGGCATACTTCCAGGCTGTTTTCAGTAGAGAAATATAAGGGTTGGGCATGGTACCGGTTTAATCATCTGACCTAAAATTAAACTATTTGGCAGGAAAGTGTCAGCCGGCAGGTAAACAAAAATAGCGACCCGCTGTTATGGTACGATATTCGCATATCCTCAATCGTAAAATCTTACCATATGAAAAGGTTCTTTGTTTTAAAAACTTTCATGCTCCTGACATTGGCTGTTATGACCACCACCGGTCTTTTTGCCCAGGACACAAAAGCACAGAAAAAAGCAGAAAAGGCAGCGCAGATTAAATCACTGATCGATTCCCAGAATTATGTATTTGTGGCGCAGAACGCCTTTCCAATGAATGGCCGCATGCGTAGCATCACACCAGATTATAATGTCACCGTGTCCACTGATTCTATTGTGAGTTATCTTCCGTTTTTTGGCCGCGCTTATACTGCCGATTATGGCTCTACAAAATCGCCGCTGGACTTTAAAACCAAGTCCTTCGATTATTCCGCCAAGCCGGGTAAAAAAGACGGATGGTCTATTACTGTGAAGCCGAAAGACAATAAATCCGTGCAGTCTATGAATTTAACCGTTTCAAGCGAAGGTTATGCTTCCTTGCAGGTAACCAGTAATGACAGGTCCCCGATGAGTTTTAACGGTTATATAACAGAAAGAAAAGTTAAGAAAAGTAAATAACGGATTTCCCGTTTAAAAAGAAAAGCGAAGCCCTCAGGGCTTCGCTTTTTTATATCAGATAGTTTTTACCATTTCATAATTCGTTAACGCTACTTCTCCTAACTGTACCTGCTGCGTGGTGACCACCTTAAATCCCTGTTTTTCGAAGAAAGGTCTGGCGGTAATGCTCACATAGGCTGTCAGTGTTGATAATCCCAGTTCCGCTGCCTTTATATAAATCTGCTGTATCAATAACCTGGCAATACCCTGTCCCTGGTAATCTTTGTGCACATACATCATGTCCAGCTCTCCATCATTTTCCAGGGAAGAAAAACCTGTAATTACACTATCTGCGGTAACCGCTACATAAAAGTATTGTTCCAGTATTTTATTTTCAAGAGAAGTAATTCTTTCCCCCGTGGCTGCCCAGGCACTTATTTGTTCCGGGTTATAATGCCGGCTGTTAATATGCGTGATAGTGCCCTGGTACAGGTTTTTAAGGGAGGGAATATCTTGCAGGGTGGCCAGACGTATTTGCATATTGATCTTTTAATGCAAGGATAACGTTATTTTAGTGATGCAATAAATTTTTATCGTGATGGCTAACCATGCAAATATTACCACCTTATTTCTCGATATCGGTGGCGTACTACTCACCAATGGCTGGGACAGGGCTGCCCGCAAGCTGGCTGTTCAAACTTACGGTTTGGATGCGCTGGAGATGGAAGAACGGCATCACCTTACCTTCGATACCTATGAGGAAGGCAAACTTACCCTGGATGAATACCTGAGCAGGGTGGTATTTTATGAAGACCGCTCTTTTACCCGTCAGCAGTTCCGTGAATTTATGTTTGCCCAGTCGGCTCCATATCCGGAGATGCTGGAGATGGTGACACAGTTGAAGGCAAAGTATAAACTGAAGATTGCCATCGTTAATAATGAAGGACGGGAGCTGAATGAACACCGGATCCGGCACTTTAATATCAGCAGTTTCGTAGACTTCTACATTTCTTCCTGCTTTGTACACTTCCGTAAACCGGACGCCGATATCTATAAAATCGCGCTGGATATCGCACAGGTGAAACCGGGTGAAGTGGTGTACCTGGAAGACCGGTCCATGTTTGTAGATGTGGCAAATGGATTGGGCATAAATGGTATTTGTCATACTGATTATGAAAGCACGCGCGGGAAGCTGGAAGCTTTTGGGCTAATATTGTAATCGGGGAGACGAGGTACTGCGCAGGGAGCAGAGACTACGGGCGTATTTACCATTTATTATTGCCGGAGAATGACTTTATTTATAAGAGCAGCAGCGAAATGTAAATGGATAGTAAAAGGTTCATGTACATTTCGCTGCATCTTTTTAAAATATATTAAAATCTATAAAAAATAAAAACATAGTCAATTTGTACCCTTTTTTTACCGTTGGTGTAATTTTTTAACCCCTGCTACCTACTTTGTTACAATTAATTTCTATTTTGTTGGCATGATTCAAATTTAGCACAGTTCCACGTTTTAGCGGTAGTTGATAATTTAAATTTCATTAACAATTGGGGTTACCTGTATAAAAGAAGTGATGCACTGGCCGAAAGGCTAAATGCATTTAGCAATCAATGTAAACTTTTTAAAAAAATCCAGATCTATGCTTAGATGGAACAAGTTCCGTCCAAAGTTAAAACAGTTAGGTGTGTACGACCGGAGAACTTTGGTATTGATTTTAAGTATTGGCAGTTGTCAACAAATGATGGCACAAAACAAATTGCCATTAACAGATTTATCTGCATTTCAGCAGCCCGCCAGCAACTGGCGTATAGCCGGTGGCGTTAAAGCAGACCTGCAACAGAACAACCTGCTGGAAACCAGTGCCGGTACAGGCATCCTGGTAAATCAGCCGGATAAAAAAAATCAGGTAGATCTTTACAGCACGTTGCAACATGGTGACCTGGACCTGGAACTCGATTACCTGATGGCCAAAGGTTCCAATTCCGGTATCTATTTACAGGGAAGATATGAGATTCAGTTGCTCGACAGCTGGGGCACCATTACACCACGTGCATCCGATAATGGTGGCATCTACGAACGCTGGAATGACAGCAAGCCGGAAGGGCAGCAAGGCTACGATGGCCATGCGCCACGCCAGAATGCAAGTCGTGCACCTGGTTTATGGCAGCACATGAAAATTGCTTTCCAGGCACCCCGCTTTGATGCAGCCGGTAATAAAATTGCCGATGCTGTGATCCTGAAGCTGGAACTGAATGGTGTAACCATCCAGGAAAATGTAGTACTCTCTGGCCCTACACGCGGCGCTATGCAAAATAATGAAGTAGCCTCCGGGCCACTCCGCATACAGGGAGATCATGGCCTGGTAGCATTCAGAAATATTGTGATCAACAACTACAACGCTCCGAAACCAACACTGCAGGACGTGAAGTACAGCGTATACAAAGGCCGGTTCGACAAACAGCCAGACTTTGCTGCGCTGAAACCCGTTGCTACCGGCACCGCCGCGCAACTGACCTCCAATGTGACAGGCTTACCGGACAATGAATTCCTGGTACGTTATACTGCCACCTTGTCCGTAAAAACGGCCGGCAAATATGGCTTTAACCTCCACACCTCTGGTGGCCCGGGTTTACTGAAGGTAAATAACCAGGCAGTGATCAACCCACGTGGATGGGATGGTAATGGTACCATTGACCTGCAGCCGGGAGATTATCCGGTGGAAGTGTTATATGCTAAAAACACCGACTGGGCAAAGGCTTCACTGACCTTGTCCGTAAAAGAAGCAGGTATCCGCGAATTTGTGATCAGCGATACCAACGTACCGGTAGATGATCCTACAGATCCAATCCTGGTAACAGCTAACGAAAACACCGTATTGCGCAGCTTTATGGATGTTCGTGGTGGTAAACGCGTGGTGCATGCAGTATCAGTAGGTAGTCCTGCTAAAGTGCATTACACCTACGATATGGACAATGGCGTGCCTTTCCAGGTATGGCGTGGCGAATTCCTCAACACCACCCCGATGTGGCATGACCGCGGCGATGGTTCTTCCCGTCCTATGGGCACGGTGCAGGTGCTGACCAATCAGCCTTCACTGGCCATTGAGAAACTGGCCAGCAAAGAAGCTGCCTGGAGTTCAGATACTACTGGCACAGGCTTCCGCCCAACCGGTTACGCACTCGATGACAACGGTAAACCAACTTTCCATTATAATGTATATGGTACCGCTGTAACAGATGATATCAGCGTGCTGCCGGAAAATCAGGGTATTCATCGTACCGTTACGGTACAACAACCTGCGGCCGACCTGTATCTGCGTATAGCCGTTGGAGATAGTATAGAACAGGTATCTCCGGGTTTATATGTGATCGGTGATAAATCTTATTATGTGAAGATGGACGATGCCAAGGCGAATCCCATCATCCGCAACCAGAACGGCCGCGCGGAGCTGATAGTGCCGGTACAGGCTAAAACAGGTTATGCGGTTATCTTCTAAGCAGCAATACTAATGACTATTATGAAACTGAATTATAAAAGAATTACAGCAGGAATAGCCGCAGGTATGTTCCTGATGACGACTGCTATCACCTCTGTAAAAGCACAGGAATCTCCTAAGGAAGAGGACTTTTTCCGCATTGCGCGTATCAGTTCACCGGAAGGAACCCTGTTGGAAGTAGGCGGCTTATGCACCCTGCCTAATGGTGACCTTGGCGTAGCTACCCGCCGTGGCGATATTTTTATTGTAGAGAATCCAACCAGCAACAAACCATACTTCAGAAAAGTAGCTTCCGGGTTGCATGAGGTACTGGGACTGGCTTATAAGAATGGTTCCCTCTACTGCGCACAGCGTGGAGAACTGACCAAAATGACCGATACCAATATGGACGGTAAAATGGATCTGTTCGAAACCGTATATTCCTGGCCGTTATCCGGTCACTATCATGAATATAGCTTTGGCCCCGTACTGGGCCCGGATGGCTCCTTCTTTGTATCCGGCAACGTAGCCTTCGGTGACGAAGAGTGGTGGCGCGGTGAAAGCCGTGTTCCCTGGAGAGGCTGGATGATGCACATTACCGAAGACGGTAAAATGGAACCATGGGCAACCGGTTTCCGTTCTCCCTGCGGTTTAGGTACCATCGATGGTGAACTGTTCTACACAGAAAACCAGGGCGACTGGATGGGTTCCGGTGGACTCACCCATGTAAAGAAAGGTAGCTTTGTAGGCCACCCTGCCGGTTTACGCTGGACAGGTATGCCTAACTCTCCTGTTAAGTTGACTACAGAAGAACTGTATAGCAAAGTAGATCCCCGTTATCGCAAAGATGCCAATGGTAATGCTATCAAACCAGAAAACGTAGAAAACGAAAAGTTTGTGACGCTGTTTGATATGAAGAAATATTTTCCTGAAGTACAGCTGCCCGCAGTATGGCTGCCACACGGAGTTTTAGGGATTTCCAACTCACAGCTTACCACCATTCCGGATGGCGCTTTTGGTCCTTTTGCCAAACAAGTACTGATCGGTGATCAGGGACAAAGCAAAATCATGCGCGTGTACCTGGAAAAAGTAAAAGGCGAGTACCAGGGTGCTGCCTGGGATTTCAGAAGCGGCTTTCAGTCCGGCGTACTGCGCCTGGCCTGGGGTAAAGATGGTTCCCTCTTTGTAGGTGAAACCAACCGTGGATGGGGTTCTGCCGGTGATGCCAACCAGGGGCTTCAACGCCTCGTATGGAACAACCGTGTTCCTTTTGAAATGAGAACTGTTAGTGCTATGCCTGACGGTTTTGAAATCACTTTCACGCAACCGGTAGACAAAAAGTATGCAGAAGATATCGCCTCCTATAATGTAGAAAGCTTTATCTACAAATATCACCCCGTATATGGCAGCCCTACTGTTAACTCAGAAAAGCTGACCATCAAAGGAGTACAGGTATCTCCTGATGGTATGAAAGTACGTCTGGTAATCGATGGACTGCGTCAGTACTACATTCATAAACTGAGTCTGAATGGTATCCGTACCTCCGAAAAATCATACTCACTGGTACACCCGGATGTATACTATACGCTGAATAATATTCCCGACGGAGATAAGCTGCCGGTATCTGCATTGAGCACTAAAAACTCTGCTAACAAACCAGCTACTACTGCTACTAAAGTGGCTGATGCAAAAGCTGCATCTACCGCCGCTACACCAGCAGCAGCTAAGCCATTGACTTACGAACAGGTAAAACCATTGCTGAATAAATACACCTGCTCTTCCTGTCATAATCCCGACAAGAAACAAGTAGGTCCTGGTTTTAAAGAAGTCGCCAAAAGGAATTATTCAGTGGCGAAAATATTGGCACTGATCAAAAATCCTAAGCCGGAAAACTGGCCTGGATATGCTACTCCAATGCCTCCTTTCCCGCAGGTGCCACAAGCCGATGCGGTGAAAATTGCCACCTGGATCAATTCACTGAAGTAAGCTGTTAGCCATTGGCTTTTAGCTTTTAGCAAAATGCCACGGAGATAAACATATATACTATGTTCTCCGTGGCATTTTGCTAAAAGCTAAAAGCTAACGGCTAACAGCTAATTCATTATTTCTTCAATTTCTTCTGCCCCGATCGGAATAGTTGCCATCAGATCTTCATACCCGTCCGCGGTAACGAGCAGGTTGTTTTCTATTCTTACACCAATTCCTTCTTCCGCATTATAAATACCAGGTTCGTTGGTAATCACGGCGCCTATTGGCATGGGCTCATGGAAATAACCGGCATCATGTACATCCAGACCAAGAAAGTGTGAAACGTTATGGTAGCTGTATTTCTGCAGATAGAAGGCTGCTCCGTTTTTCCGGATGTCATCCGGAGTGCATAAACCCAATTGACACAGCGCTTCCAGGATCAGCTCATTGGAAGCTTTCCATAAGTCTAACAATGGTATACCGGCGCGTACATGTTGCCGCAGTTGTTGGTGTACCTGTAATACCGCATCATAATAGGCGCGTTGCCGGGGCGTATAGCGGCCATTGACAGGGATGGTGCGGGTAAGGTCTGCATTGTAAAGATCCTGACTGGCAGCCGCATCTATCAATACCAGGTCGCCGTCTTTACCGGCTTTTTCATTCGCACGGTAGTGTAATATGCAGGTATCTGCCCCGAAAGCTACTACTGGTTTATAATCCGCCCAGGTAGTATGTTGCTGCATGTATTCATGAATCAGTTCCCCTGCAATCTGGTAGCCGGTTTTACCTGGCTTTACAAATTTCAGTAATCGCCGGAAACCTGCTTCCGTGATGTCGCATGCCTTGCGCAGTAATACAATTTCTTCCGGTGTTTTGGCCATGCGTTGTCTTGCCAGTAAGGGATACAGCCGGTCGTATTCGTGCAGTGGATATAAATTTTTACAGGCTAGCAGTAGCCTGTCTTCCCGGGTCTGTGTTTCATTTTCTGAACGGGCGTGTTCATTGGAATGCAGTAGGATACGGCGACAAAGTGGTATTACTTTCTTCATCACGGTCCAGAACTCATCAGTATAATAAATAGTAGTGATACCTGACAGCGTGGCGGCGGCTTCTTTATCGATAGTATGTCCCAGCCACTTTACAAAGAGCTGGTCCRTGCGTTTGATAAAAAGTATTTCCCGCAGGGCCGCATCCGGATGGCCGGGACAAAGCACCAGCATGGCATCTTCTTCTTTGATACCACTGAGATAGTACAGATTTACGTTCGGGAAATACTGCATGGTGCCATCTCCATTGGTAGGCATCGTATCGTTGGCCGTCAGAATAGCGACTGCATCTGCGGGGAACTGGCTGACCAGTCTTTTACGCTGATTGGAAAACATAGTGGAATGCTTTTGTTGCGTAACAAACTTAAAGGGCAGGGCGGAAGGAGTTGGTGTAAAAATGCGACAGTTTTCGCGTAGTTTGCCTTTACCAGGATTATACTGATTTAGATGATTTACCGGATTTTGTTTTCAGGATTAAAAAAGATTAGCGAAGATTACCACATCATATGACCATCTCCGCTAATCTTTTTCAATCTTATAAAATCAAAAGAAGTAAAAATCCGGAAAATCATCTAAATCAGTATAATCCTGGTAAAGACAAACTACGCTGCCGCCAGTCTTTGCGGAAATGCGAGAAATCATGATAACCGAGTGCTTCCCAGTCGGCCTTATAGCCGTGTTGTATGTATTGTGTGACCGCCTCACGGAATCGCAGAATAGACAGGCATTGTTTGGGGTTGATATCCAGCGAAGCCGTAAAATAACGTTCCAGCGTGCGGGGAGAGAGATAGAGTAATGCCGCCAGTTTCTTTAGCTGGTAACCGGATTGCAGCAATGCCGGTCCGTTGAGAGATTGCTGTACATAGCGGAAATGCCTGCCGGATGCGGGAAGTGGCGCCTGGCTACGCAGAAATTCATCCAGCAAAACTTTAATGCGTTCTGGGTCAGCGGCATCGTACACGGCTGATTCCAGCCGGGGGAGATGTTGCAGTGCATCTCCGGCTGGCAATGTTTTCCCATTGATCTCTGCACCCTTGATATGAAAGAGGTAGTTAAGCGAGGCTGGTTTAAATTTGATACCTACCAGGTAGTTATTAAAAAGATGCCGGTAAGCGACAGCTGTAGGGCGATAGCCGATTAATTCACTTTGGGCGCTGGTATGCAGCCACCTGTTCTGGGCGTCATACATTTCAAAAGGAGCGCCGAGGTTTAGTACCAGTGAAGAACACATGTTGGCCAGCAGTAATTCCCGGAACTCCTGTTGCTGCAGGGCAGGTTGGCGTAAGTCCAGTAGCCAGTAATATACCACATGCTCCGACAGATCAGCTGCCGGCGCCATGAACCGGTACTGACTGGAAAAATATTGCTGGTCTATTAATTCAATGGCTTGCATGATAACTGGCGTAATTGTACAGCAAATTACAAATAAGCAGTGATTAATATTTCCGGAAGCCGGGGTGAACTTTTTCAGGCAACGCCTGTTAACTATGTATGACTATGAAAAACACTATTGCAGCGGCTAACCCTCCTGTATTTGTTTTTCCCCTGATATTACTTTTAAAATAATCAAGATACGGTTGATAAACAGGCACAGCATCTTGTATGGTTCAAGATGTGCAGGGGCGGGCCCTTGAGCGATGTAGCGCCCGCCCTTTTTTTCTCAGGTAAGATTAAACATAAACCCGATACCATAAACATTGCGGATGCTGATATTTTCGTTGCCCTGAAAGTATTTGCGGAAGCGGGATACAAAAACATCCAGACTTCTCCCTACAAAGTAATCATTGGCGCCCCATACCTGGTGGAGTATATCTTCCCGCCGGATCACTTTATTACTGTTGTGATAGAAGTGCAATAGCAGGTCACTTTCCAATGGTGTCAGAATGGTTTCTTTACCATTGGGGGCTACCAGTTTAAGTGAATCTTTATGAAAGCGCATGCCGCCCAATTCAATGGCATTCACTTTGGCGATGGTGTTTACAACCTGGTTTCGTTTAAGAATATTTTTTATGCGCAACACCAGTTCATCTACGTCAAAGGGTTTTACAATGTAGTCGTCGGCACCGATCTTCAGACCATATAAACGGTCTTTCTTTTCACCACGTGCGGTGAGAAAAAGGAAGGGTACATTGGGCTGTATTTTCATGATACGCTGTGCAAATTCAAAACCATCCATTTCAGGAAGGTTAATATCTATCAATATAATATGCCAGGCCCGTGGCGTGGCAGTAAATGCTTCCAATGCAGCCTGACCGTTTTGTTGCCAGTCAACCGCAAAGTCCATCAGCTCCAGGTATTGTTTCACTACATTACCGAGGTCTGTTTCATCTTCTACCAGCAGAATGTGATGTTTCATGTGATGATGTTTTTTGTAGGTATGCTAATTGTAAATGTACTGCCAGCTCCCGGCTCGCTGAAGACCCTGATTTTCCAGCCATGTGTATCAACGCATTGCTTTACATAATAGAGCCCCAGTCCTAAGCCCTTGGTGGGTTTGGAAAGCCGGGGTTGATGGCGGTAGAATTTTTCAAAAATATGGCGCTGGGTATTGGCATCCATACCAATACCATTATCTTTTATGACCAGGTCCAGTCCTTCTTTTTGTTGCAGGACGCTGAGCATAATTTCTTTCTGTTCATGATCATTATACTTCACAGCATTGTCCAGGATGTTTTGCAGGAGTGTCGTAAAATGGAATGTATCTGTTTCAATGCTGGCCGGGAAATTTTGTTTGTTAAAAGTGAAGCGTATGGCTTGGTTGGAGGTATTAAGACTATATACCGCCAGTATTTCCGTGATCAGTTCCTGCAGATCATTCGGAGTCCGTTTGAGTTGCAGCTTTTCCGTGGCTGCAATGTTAATCACTTTTTCTACCAGTAGTTTCAGGCGTTCTGCCTGCCGGTGAATAATCACAGACAAAGCAGTAACACTCTGTTTATTGTCCAGTGTTTTTTCGTTCTGTATATTTTTATTGGCTACAATAATAGCAGTGATAGGGGTATTGAATTCGTGGGTAATATTATTGATAAAGTCTGACTTCATATCCGACAAATGTTTTTGCCGGATCCATTTATGCAGGGTAATACCGAAGAGGGTAATCACTGCCAGCAGCGTGAGTATACCAGGTAGAATGGTATATCTCATTTGTTGCAATACCAGTGTACGGCGGTTATATGGGTCTGCATAAAAAGAAAAGGAGAGTGAATAGGAATAGGGCAGGGGAGAATTGGCTACCAATGAGGAGGCAGCACTGCTTTCACTCAGTTGTTGCAGATTACCACAAATATACAAGCCCATTTCGGACTGGTGGGCAGACGGGATGAGTGGATATTTTTTGAACCGGTTATAGAGGTTCACATACTGGTTGTCTTTGAATTTAATATCAAGCCGGTGGATGCAAAGTGCATAGAGCAGGGAATCCTGGATGCCATCTTTTACTTTGATGGCTTTCAGTAAACTGTCTGCATTTTCATGTTTTATTAATTCACCAACAATATTGTTTACCAGGTGCTGGGCGGCTGTATCAAAGCTTTGCGGATTGGTTTTATACAAATTTTCCAGGTAAGCATATTGCGGTATAATAATGGAGTCGAGCAATGGCTGTCCGCCCGGAAACAGTTTATCGTTGGCGATGGCCAGGTTATAGGCTTCACCTATCCTGCCTTTTTCCACGTAATTAAATCGGCTGTCGAGCAGCTGATAGGTATTGTATATCAGGAAAAACTGTACAATGGCCAATGCCACGATACATATAACTGCTGTCAGGATATACAGCTTGATGGAATGCCTCATTTCCTGCGTTATTAATTTTGGTTGCTATGCTGATACTTCATTTATCACCGGCAATAATAGTCGTGCTAACGGATCTGCATCCCGTTAGTTTCCGCTTCCTGTTATTAAATATGATTTGCTTGTTGTTGGCTGTTGCTGCCCTAAGATACTACTTTTTTGTATTAGAAAATCGATTTAGCAAATTAAATTATCAAGTGCTTTTAGAGAGAGATGAAACTGGCCATAGTTGCATCTCTGCCGCGTATGACGATCGCTTACTTCGTGTAATACCGTCTGCCTATAAACGACAGGGGTAGTCCGATCATGACCATGAGGATGGCGATATTCAGCAGGGCGCTGACTAAATGAAGGGGGCCGTGAGGAACATGACTCAGCGGGAGGACGATGAACTGCATGATGGTCCACACCAGCAAGCCGTACGCGAGACCTGTTGCCACCGGGTAGTTACGGAGGCCGGGTATTTTAGGATAGATACTCAGGAAAATAAAAGACCAGGTGCCTGCGATGAGGTAATGAAATAAGAGTCCCAGCCAGGTCATAGCCGGATTGCCATTGAAGGCTTCCTTGCCAAATACGCCGCTACTGATATAGGCGAATAGTTTGGAGAGTGGCGCCCCATGGGAAACGATCGTGAAATAAACGGAAGCAGACAGGATATCCAATGTACCGGTAATGATGCCGGCAAATAAAACGATACCCGGAAAGGTGGAAGGAAGACGCATGTGATTGATTGTTTAAGCGGGCATTTTGGTTGCTTCTCTTAAATTATAATATTCTTTCATAAAAACATGAGAAAAGGGCGAAAATTTAACGTCTTATGTGAAGGGATTATTAACAAATATTAAAAACTGCTTAAAATTTTTGCATTTATTATTGATAATCATTTATATATAAATTAGTATTAATAAAATTTAAACAGGTGATTAAATAAACGCTTGTTTAAATTAAACGTTTGTTTAACTTTGCTTTGTCAAATCTAAAAAAGGAACATGGAAGAGTATAGTGAAAAACAGCTCTCAATTTTAAAGGTTGCAGAGCGGCTATTTGCCGATCAGGGCTTTCATGGCACATCGGTAAGGGACATAGCGCAGGAGGCGGATGTAAATATTGCCATGATCTCCTATTATTTCGGATCAAAGGACAAATTACTGGAGACTATTTTCAGATATAGAATGGAAGCATCCCGTAAGTTCATTAATGAATTATTGGAGAACGATACGATGGAGCCACTTGAAAAGATAAACAGTCTCATCGACCGGTTTATTAATAAGATGCTGGGAGAGCAATATTTCCAGTGCATTATGAGCCGGGAACAATTAAACAGCCAGCAAAGCCCCGTAAGGGATTTGATATGGCAATTGAAAGGGGAAATGCTCGGGTTAATGCAGCCCATTGTTACCCACGCGCAGGAAGCGGGCATTTTTCATAAAGATGTAGATGTTGAAATGTTGATGACGACTTTATTCGGGACTATTCATCAGGTAATACCTGCTCAGCATATACTAAGGAAAAGCGCTCCATCCGACGCCATCAGTGACGAAGATTACAGCGTGTATATTAAAAACAGAGTAAGTATACATTTAAAAAAATTGTTCAAAGCAATCCTAACACATGAATTCTAAAAGCATATACGCACGATTATATGCGCTTGCATCGGGAATCCTGCTGACTTTTTTCTTTCAGACAGCATCCGCACAACAGAGCGTAAAACCGCTTTCGTTAAATGAAGCCATATCGCTGAGTATACAAAACAGCAAACAATTAAGAGTGAGCCACGCTAAAGTAGAACAAGCCACTGCCTCACTCAAAGAAGCAAATGAACGTCAGTTACCCGATGTGAGTGTTTCCGGTTCTTATCTTCGTCTTACTCAGCCGAACATAGACCTGAAACTGAAGCTGGGAGGCAACAGTGGTACCCCTACAGAAAGTCCTAAAGTAAATCAGGCAGCTTACGGATCAGCCAATGTGTCTATTCCGATTTTTGCAGGTGGAAAATTACAGAGTGGTAAAGAATCTGCCCGTTACCTCGCAGAAGCAGCCAGGCTGGATGTTGATAAAGACCGTGAAGATGTTATCCAGAACACGATTGCTGCCTACAGCAATCTGTATAAATCAAAAGCTGCCGTAGCACTGGTACAGGAAAATATCCGTCAGTCAGATGAAAGAGTAAAGGAATTTTCCAACAAAGAAAAGAATGGCCTGCTTGCCCGTAATGACCTCTTAAAGGCAGAACTGCAACAGTCTAACTACCAACTGGCATTAATGGACGCTGAAAACAACCTGAAAATCGCTAACCTGAACATGGACATCATGCTGGGTTTACCGGATAACACCGTGATTCAGGTAGATAGCACCATCTTTAAAGTAGATAACAATATTGATGGTCGTGGTGTAGCGGAATTTGAGCAACTGGCTTATCAGAACCGTAAGGATGCGGCATCACTCAGCGCCCGCGAAAAGGCAGCATTTGCCGGTGTAAAAGGTGCAAAAGCTGATTATTATCCTTCACTGGCAGTGACCGGTGGATACATTGCAGCTTATGTACCGAACCTCATCACCATTACCAATGCAGTGACTGCAGGGGTAGGTGTTAAGTATAATTTATCTTCTCTCTGGAAAACAGGATCAAAAGTAGCTGGTGCTAAAGCTCAAATGGCAGAAGTACAGGCCAACGAAGCGAAGATTGCAGATAATATACACCTGGACGTGTATCAATCTTACGAAAACTACCTCCTGAGCCACAAGAAGATGGACACTTATATTAAGGCGATAGAACAATCAGAAGAAAACTACCGGATTACGAAGAATAAGCATGATAATAACCTGGCTACCACCACAGATCTGCTGGATGCAGATGTGGCTAACCTGCAGTCGCACCTGAACTACGCTTATGCTAAAGCAGATGCACTTGTAGCTTATAACAAACTGTTACAGGCAGCCGGTATACTGGAACCCAACAATAAATAATACGATCAAACCAATAAATATCAAAGCCGTGGAAACGCAAACTCAAACAAAACCTACTAACAATATAAACATGCAGGAAACAACCGCGCCTAAAAAGAAAAGCAAAGGGTTCGTCATAGTGCTGGCAGTGCTGGTGCTGGGTGGCGGCGCATTTGGTATCACGAAATATATTCATGGTCAGCACCATGAAGAAACAGATAATGCGCAGATCGATGCTAATGTAAGCCCGGTTATACCCCGCGTATCCGGTTATGTGAAAGAAGTGAGAGTAAAAGATAACCAGTTCGTGAAGAAAGGCGATACCCTGGTGATCCTGGACGACCGCGATCTGGCTATTGCGGTACAACAGGCAGAAAACGGTTTGTTTGCAGCGCAGGCTAACCTGGGTGCTGCAGAAGCTTCTACCGCTGCTGCACAGGCAGGTATCAGCACTGCTCAGGCGCAGGTAGGTACCATCGATGCACAAATCGAAGCAGCGAAAGTAAACCTCTGGAGAGCCAGTCAGGATTTCGATCGTTACGCTAACCTGATCAAAGATCACTCTATCACACAGCAGGAATTTGAACAGGCTTCCGCTGCTAAACAAACGGCTGAACGTCAGCTGGATGTATTAGCTAAACAGAAAGCTGCTGCCGGTCGCCAGACCAGCGTGGTAACTTCTCAAAGTGGTGCTACTTCCAAACAAATCAATGTGGCAAATGCCGGTATCAAACAACGCCAAACCGATGTGGAAAACGCGAAACTGAACCAGTCTTACGCTATTATCACAGCTCCTGAAGATGGTGTACTGTCAAAAATCTTCGTACAGCCAGGACAGTTTGTTGCAGCCGGTCAGTCTTTATTCAGCGTGGTACTGAACACCACACCATGGGTAGTGGCCAACTTCAAAGAAACACAGCTGGACAAAATGAAACTGGGCCAGAAAGTAACCGTTCATATAGATGCTTACCCTGGTAAAGGTCTGGAAGGAAAAGTAACTTCTTTCGCACCAGCTACCGGTTCTAAATTCGCCCTGCTGCCAGCAGATAACGCTTCTGGTAACTTCGTGAAGGTGGTACAACGTTTACCGGTGAAAATAGAGTTCGATAATCCGAATGATGAACTGGTAAAACAGTTACGCCCGGGTATGAACGTACTGGTAGATGTGCATCTCAACTAATCATACAAATGAATAACAACTTATCCGGAGTTAATAATTAATGGAACGGAACCATGCAATAATTAACAGACAGGCGTAATCGATTCGACACAATATATTATCAACAGAAAGGATCATGTTCGTCATTAATTATTAACTCCGGGTGAAATTGTTCTCATTCAAAATACAAAGTGCTGCATGCAACAAGAATCATTGATAGAATACGGCTCGCGCAGGGTGATCATTACGATCACCGCTATATTCTGCGCCTTGCTGGAGATAGTGGATACTACTATCGTAAATGTGGCGTTGAATGACATGCGTGGTAACATGGGCGCTACGCTCAGTGAAATAGGATGGGTGATTACGGCATATGCCATCGGTAACGTAATCATTGTACCGATGACCAGTTGGTTATCACAACAGTTCGGCCGTCGTAACTACTTTGCGGCGTCGATTATTATCTTCACCGTTTCCTCCTTCCTTTGCGGTAACGCAACTACCATGTTTGAGCTGATCATATTCCGCTTCATACAGGGTTTAGGTGGAGGTGCATTGTTGGTAACCTCACAAACTATTATCACAGAAAGTTATCCGCCTGAAAAACGTGGGATTGCCCAGGCCATCTATGGTTTAGGAGTAATCATTGGTCCAACTTTAGGACCTCCGTTAGGTGGTTTCATCACAGATAACTACTCCTGGCCTTATATCTTTTACATCAACATCCCTATCGGCGTGATCGCTACACTGCTTACGCTGCAGTTTGTTCGTAGCCCGAAATATGGAGAAAAACGTTCGGTCAGCGAAATCGACTTCCTCGGTATCGGACTCCTGGCATTGATGGTAGGCTCCCTACAATTTGTACTGGAGCGCGGACAGGAAGATGACTGGTTTAATGACTCCACCATTACGGCTTTAACGGTAACAAGTGCATTGGCCCTGTTCTTTTTTGTATGGCGTGAGCTTACTTATAAGAATCCAATTGTGGAGCTGAGGGTGCTCAAAAATGGGAACCTCCGGGTAGGTACTATCCTGTCGTTTATCATGGGCTTTGGGTTATACGGATCTACGTTTATTATACCCTTATATACACAAGGCTCACTGGGATGGACCGCTACACAATCAGGTATGCTGATGATTCCGGCCGCATTGACTACGGCAGTTATGATGCCGCTGATTGGTAAAATGCTGGAAAAAGGGATACCACAACAATACATGGTAGCCAGTGGTATGTTCCTGTTCTTTGTCTTCTGTTTCTGGGGATATAAGATCATCACACCGGCTGATACCGGTTCTGAATCTTTCTTCTGGATGCTGATTGTACGTGGTATTGGTATGGGTTTACTCTTTATTCCTATCACCACTTTATCATTGTCTGGATTGAAAGGCCAACAGATTGGTCAGGGCGCCGCCTTTACAGGTATGATGCGTCAGTTGGGAGGTTCATTCGGAGTAGCATTGATTACTACGTTTATGGCCCGCCGGAATATGATGCACCGCAGCGACCTGGTAGCTAAACTGGATACCAACAACCCTGATGTAATTAACAGGGTAAATGGTTTACAGCACAGCTTTACTGCCAAAGGTATGGATCCTCATCAGGCCCTGAATACCGGCTATAAGTTACTGGATTTCACAGTCACCAAACAGGCAGCCACATTATCTTATATGGATGTGTTTCTGTACCTGGGAATTCTGTTCCTGATCTGTGTGCCATTTGTACTGATGGTAAAAGCTAAGAAAGCACCGAAACTGGATCCGTCTGCTATGCACTAACGGAACAGTTTTCAACATAAAAATATTGTTGCAATAACAGTGTAACAGTTGTAGGTTTAGGTAAATAAGCCCCGATTTTAATCGGGGCTTTTGTTTTGTCGGGCCAATGAATTAAATTCATATAAAGTCCCCACACTATGGAAACATTTGGTCACGTAAGAATGGTGATAGGATTTATCCTTAGTCTTAGTATTGCACACCTACTGAAAGGCACTGCCAAATTTATACAACATCCCAACCGGGAAAAGCCTTACTGGATTCACCTTTCCTGGGTATTCTATATCTTTATTCTGCTGATACATTTCTGGTGGTGGGAAATGCCCCTGTATTCCATCAAAAAATGGACCTTCCCGGAATATATCTTCGTGATATCCTTTATCACCACTTTCTTCCTGCTTTGTGCATTACTGTATCCGGATGACCTGAAAGATTATACCGGTTACCCCGACTACTTTTATTCGCGGCGAAAGTGGTTCTTTGGTGTACTGGCCTTTTCCTTTATCGCAGATGTCGTGGATACTTTATTAAAGGGAGAGATATACTATCATCATTTTGGCATCGAATATCCGATACGTAATGTCGTTCATATTGTGCTGTGCCTGTTGGCCATCAGAATCAGTAACCGTACCTTTCACGGGGCCCTGGTACTTGCTTTTATTTTGTATGAGATGTCTTATATACTCCGGTTGTATTTATCTGCTTAATATTAAAAAGGCAGCTACAATTAATCAGTGGGAACTGCCTTTTTAAAACATACACTTTCTTCTACGCCAGCGTATTGTCCATAATTTGGAATGATGCTGTAACCATTTTTATGATAGAGTGCAATTGCCTCCGGTAGTATTTTGCCTGTTTCCAGAATACAATAGGATGCATGTAATCCGACTGCCCACAATTCCAACGCTTTCAATATTGCCGTAGCAACTCCCTGTCCACGGAATTCCTGTGAAACAAACATTCTTTTTATTTCTATTCCATCTGCTTCATAGGCTTTGATGGCGCCACAACCAGCTGGAATGCCGTCAATATATGCCACGATGCAGTGTTTAATGTCGGCCACTTTATTGAATTGTTCATAAAAAGACTGATCCTCTCCATTGCGTTGAGCTAATAGTTTGTCCAATGCTGTTACCAGCGATCTGAAGTCGGCGTTGTTGGAGTCTGTCCTGATTGTTTGTATCATCTTGATAGCTTTACACTGGAAATATTATATTCCGGTGTAAAGCTAATAAAGTAATTAAAAATTCAATGCCACTTTTGTAAACAACCGGATGCCGTTAAAGCCCATCTGTACTGCATCCCAGGGGCCACCGGTTTCACCGTCATATGCAGATAGTTTTGCGCCCGGCACATAACCCAGGTCAGGATGCACATTGAAAATATTATCTGCGCCCAGGAACCAGCTTACATGAGATGAGAAACGGAAACTGGCATAAAGGTCTGTGGTTACTTTACCCTTGTAGTTAAACTGTTCCGGTACAAGCGTACCGTCTTTGTCCAGCGCTACGAGGGGGCTGATACCGGTACCTTCCAGGTTGGGATCTCCGGGTAAGCCGGTACCTTCTTTTGCCGGATCACCAGCAAAGCCATAGCCCAGTAACACAATTTTACCGTAGTAGACTAAGCGGGTACCAATACTGAATTTTTTGATGCCATATTCAAGATTCAGTCCCAGCTTGGCTGGAGGAGCAGATGCCAACACAAAATGTTGTTCTCTTTCACTGAAAAATTCATTGCGGTGCAGGTAGCTGTCATTTAGTTTATCCGGTACATTGATCTTGTCAATATTCATGTGCTGAATATTCCCGGTAAATAATGCACGGAAATGCTGATCGCCCCATTTTTTATTGTAGTCGATAACGAGGTCAAGACCCGTATTGGTGGTGTTTACTGCGTTGGCAAAAAACTGGGCATTATCAATTCTCAGGTCGTTGAGCGCTTTGAGAAATACAGGATCTAATGTAGCATCGGATTTATTAAACTGTCCGGATAATACAATCCTGTCTTTTACCTTTACCAGGTATCCATCCAGCGTGATGGTCAATTCTGAGATTGGCTTCCAGGAAAATCCCAGGCTGGCATTCAATGATTTTTCCTGTTTTAATGCAGGGATGCCGGCAGATTGGGTGATGATATTACTGTTCGGCGCAATTTTCACTTCTGTGATACGGCCGCCCTGTACGTTAGTGAACTGGGAGCTATAGTTAATTTGCTGGAGAGAAGGTGCCCGATAACCGGTACTAACGGAACCGCGTATATTAAAATGTGGCGCCACCTTATAACGTGCTGCCAGCTTATAGTTGCTGGTAAAGCCAAAGTCGTTGTAGTTCTCTGCACGGATGGCAGCGCCCAGCAGGAATTTTTTAGTGATGTCCCATTCTGCATCTACAAATCCGGCGATGTTGGAGCGGTTGGCGCTCACTACATCGGTAGGACGGTAGCCAGGAAATCCCTGTGCACCGGTGGCTTTAATAAATGCAGGATCATAATTCTTCCAGGAGTTTTCATCACCTGCATATATTTTGTAGTTTTCGTAACGGTATTCCGCACCCAGTGCCAGGTTAAAGCCGGCGCCTATATTAGGAATGTCTTTGGAAAAAGTGAGGTTGGTAGTATTCTGTAAAAAGGAGTAGCCACCATCGTTAAAGTGTGTGGGGCTGGTACTTCCCAGGGATGCATTGAAAGTTTTATCTCCATAAAAATGAAAATCGTTCCTGCCTAATGTATTACTGAAATCCCATTTCCAGTCGTTATGCGTGCTGCCTTTTACACCGGCAGCCAGCGATACATCCTGGATATGTGTTTGTATATGTGGATTATAAATGGTGTCGGGCGCCGCGCCAGGAGTAGGAATGCTTTCCATGATATCCGGATAAAAAATCAGGCCTCCTGCTGCATTGGTAGGAAAGCGTTCCGGGTGGCCACTGAAAGCCCGTGTATAGGCGAAGGCGTCAGACGATTTATAGTTGTAGCCACCAAATGCGTAGATGGTGGTGGCACTGCTGCCTACCGGTACTTCCAGGTTGATCATACCGCCACCGGTAGTAACAGAACCATCGCCATGGGCGCGTCTGCCGGAGTTAATCGGCAACCCATCGGTATGGGTAAGATTGGTGTCTGATACCTGACGGAATGTTTTACCCTGTTTCAGGAAGTTGCCGGAGAAGTTAATAAACCCACCGCGTTTGCCCAATGGAAGCCCGTAATTGAGCCCAACGGTAACGGTGTTGCCATCTATAGGGTTGGCATATTCATATTGCTTTAAATCACGGTTAAAATAAGTATTGTATTTATGATCATAGTAGCCGGCATAACCGGTGGTAATATTCAGGTGGCCGATATCTTTTTTCAGGATGATATTTATAACTCCTGCAATGGCATCAGAACCATATTGTGCAGAAGCGCCATCGCGGAGGATTTCCACACGGTCGATAGATGCTTCCGGAATGGCATTGAGGTCCGTACCGGAATTACCACGGCCCCTGGTGCCAAATACAGCCACAAAAGCTGTTTGATGGCGTCTTTTGCCGTTGACGAGTACGAGTGTCTGATCGGGTCCCAGTCCTCTTAAGGTGGCGAGATCAATCTGATCGGCACCATCGCTACCACTTTGTTTGTTGTAGTTAAAAGAAGGAGCGGCGGCATTCAGCAGGGAGGTTAATTCCATTTTGGCGCTTGGGAGACCGGCCTGGTTTACGCTGATTACATCCACCGGCACGGGTGTTTCCGTTTTGGCCCGCCCTCCGCCACGGGTACCTACAGATACAATAGGACCGAGTTCGGCAATCAATGAAACCAGTTGTACATTGATCTGCGTTCGGCCGTTGACGTTTTGTTGTTGGGGCGCATACCCGATGGAACTGAATTCAAGGATATCGCTGGCAGCAGCATCCAGTGTAAAAGTACCAGCGGCATTGGTTTGTGTGCCTTTGGCAGCGGATTTAACATGTACGGTAACACCTTCCAGGGCAGCACCTGTACTGGCATCTGTTACTTTACCGCTGATTTTCTGGGCTTGAGAAAAAGAGTAAGACGCGCATAGCAATATACTTGCTAGACAAGGTAGAAGTTTGAGGCTCATATGCAGGGCAGTTGTTTCCTGAATTTAATCAAAAAAACCGGAGATGTAAAGTAAATCTCCGGTTTTTCTCCCTGCATGGATATTATAGCAGACTATAGTGGAATACCTGCTTTCTTATAAATAAAGCTGAGAAGCCAGGCCGGCCCTATGAGCAAAAATTGCAGATCCTTGAAGAAAGAAGGTTTGGCGCCTTCGATCTTATGTCCGATAAACTGTCCTATCCAGGCCAGTACAAAAATGGCCAGTGCTACCTGCCAGATGACCAGGCCGGAAACGGCGATTAGTCGCCATAACCAGAGACAAAGAATACCAATTATCAGCATGCCTGCCGCCAGGGAAGGAGAGAGACGCACATAATAAATGATCAGCAGCAGTAATACCACATGCGCTAACGTGATATACATGTTTATACCGGGTATGGGTAACGGCACAGCATATAAAAAGCCTACTATACTGAAAAAGATAGCCGGTACACAAACCCAGTGAATCAGCTTGTTGGTATGATTACGGTGGCTGCTGCCGTAATCGTCCAGCCATTGGTGGATAGTTTTCATCGTGGACGCAGTTTTAGTCGTTGCTCTATTAAAATACGTTAAATAAAGCATTGGTAAAAATTTACACTGGTATTTATTTCCCGCCAGCCATCATCTTTTTCATGCCTTCCCGCTCATAAAATAGAAAGATGCTTCAGGTATTCCCGCATGATTCATGATAAGTACAGCGTGGATTTGAGCGCTATCAACAGAGGAGCAAATGTGTTCTCATAATTCCTTCAAAAGGAATAGATTTGAATAATTAATTGATTGTATTATGGAAACCATTGGATTTATAGGAACCGGACATCTCGGTTACCCGATTGCAGAAAACCTGCTAAGAGCAGGATATACCGTGAAAATATATAACCGTACCCGGGAGAAGGCATTACCACTGGAACAGCTGGGGGCAATACTGGTTGGTAGTCCGGAGGAAGCGGCAGTGAAAGGAGGCATAGTACTTAGTTTGGTGGCAGATGATCATGCCGTGAAAGCTATTGCTACAGATGCTTTGATAAAGGCGTTGGGTGCCGGTGGCATCCATGTGTCGATGAGTACCGTGTCGCCGGATATATCGAGGGAACTGGCGGCGCTGCATCGGGAGCAGGGCGTAGAATTTGTGACGGCGCCTGTATTTGCACGTCCGGAAGCTGCTGCAGCCAAATTAGGCAATGCCGTTATTTCGGGGGAAGCAGCGGCGAAAGAAAGAATCAAGCCCTTATTGGAGGCTGGATTTGCCAAGAATATTTTTGACCTCGGAACAGACGCCGGCAGCGCCAATGTGTTAAAGCTGATTGGCAACTTTATGATCGCCGGTGCTATTGAGTTAATGGCGGAATCATTGGCACTCGCAGAAAAGAATAATGTGGATCCGCGTGTGGCGCATGAAATGCTGACCAGTACCTTGTTTACAGGGCCGATATTCAAAAATTACGGCACCATGATACTGGACCGGAAATTTACGGGCAACCCGTCTTTTAGCGCAGCTTTAGGTTTGAAAGACATGGACCTGGTATTGCAAACTGCACGCAGGTCGTATACGCCGATGCCGATAGCTAACCTGGTACAATCCAGACTGACCAGCATTCTGGCCAAGGATATTCATGATGCAGACTGGATCGCCCTGGCAATGGGCGCATTGGAAGATGCTGGAATTACCTCTTAAACATGATGCACCCGGTTGTCCGGGATGCGCAAATGAATGCCTCATAGTTTGCCGTCAAAATAGCAACGCAGCACGTTCCCGGGCTGCGTTGCTATTTTAACCTTTATCTGCCATTGCTACTGCCGCTGTTTTTTTAACAGACTTATGAGCCATGGCATCTTCCCGGTGCAAAGTACCCCAGTCAGAAATATGCTGTAACATGCTCTCCATACTCCATCCAAGTGGGGTGAGTTCATATTCTACACGAGGCGGTACTTCGGGGTATACAATCCGCTTCACAAGGTGATCGTTTTCCAGTTCTCTCAACTGCAGTACGAGCACTCTTTCGGAAATACCGGAAATGGACTTCTTCAACTCACTATAACGCATTTTACCATCCAACAACCGCCACAGTATGCTGGGCTTCCAGCGGCCGCCAATCAACGACAGGGTATAGGCTGTTCCGCAGTCTCCGCGTAACTGTCTTTCGTTGATAGCATTAGAGGAATTTTCTTTTCGCATACAATCATTTTTTCTTTCTGATGTAAAGATACGTAATGCCTGCTATAGTGCAGGAAATCGCTATCCTTTTGGTAACTCTGTTGCTGGCTTATTTTGGCGCAGGCCCCTATAGCATCGATAACAGGAAAGCGGGATTTGCCAGCCCGGAATAAGAATTACGGATTTCAGATTTATGGTAACGGATATAGGCGCATACCATGCAGATACATTACCAGGGACCGGGGATCCGTGATTCTTTTCTATTTTCAGGCTTTAATAACCTGATACACTATCTATTATATGAAGAAAAGCCTGGTATTATGTCTTTTATTGTTTCACGCCTTTATTGCCTGTGATGATCCGGCCTCACCCCAAAAAAAGGCCGATATCATTCATCTTGAAAAAATAACCCGCGATTCGGATATCCTGGCACTATACCCTGCACTGCAGTTTACCCACGGGGGCCTGGACCGCTATGAATTTTATGACGAAAGATACCTGCGGTTCGAGGACATCCCGGTGAGATACATGAGCCTTTCTATGTCCGACGATCAACTGCATGTCAGTAATGTGGACATAAAGCTTTTTAAACAAAAGGAAGACGTTAAAGCCCTGAAAGATAAGCTCACCAAAGCTTACGGTCAGCCGGGCGGAGACTCTTCCAATGACTTTTCCACTTTCGGTGATGAAGAGCTACTTGTATGGAAGAATAATCATCAGCTGGTGGGCCTTTTTACAGAGAAGAACTTTGAAACCGTGGCTAAGATAACAAAAGAGCCTACCGTACATATTGTGTTTGTTAAACCAGAAGAAATCAATAACTGATGAACAGATTATATACCGGCGTCCTGCTGCTATTCGTAATAACCACCAGCAGCTGTACCCACCAGCAAATTCGCATAGAAAATATACATAACAGGCAACAACTGGATTCGGTTATTGCCTTATTGCCTAAAACAGATGTGAGAATTGATTCTGTACCTGTACGTATCCTGCAGATGCGTCTGAAAGGACTCTTCACCTATTATGGACAACCCGTTAACGAACTGCAGGCATACACTAAAGATGAGAAATTGACCCGTATTGGTTTTGATATGGAGAAAGGAGCCCTGGATGTATTGAATGCACTGGAAACTACAAATGGTACCGGGTTAAAAGAAAGCTCCAGTACACGCTTAAGCTGGAAAACAACAGAAAAGAACATCGAGTTTGGCGTGCCGGATTTTGAAGGCAATCTGCTTACTTTGAGCAACAAGGAAAAAGCATCCATCTCCCTCAGCTTTAACAATCCGGTTAAAAACCGTATTACCAGCATCTACACCTCCCTGCATCCATCTTCCAATACAAATAATTATAAACTGGAGGTAGACAACGATGAATGCGGTTACCGCATTTATGTGAATGGTTTTTTAGCATTGGAACATCTGGGTGCCCGCACACTGGGTGTTACTGCAGATATTAACCAATACCTGGTAAAAGGAAAACAACAGCAGATCACGGTAGAAGTGCTGCCGGGAAAAGATTACAATGGGATCTCCCGCAAACAGCTGCACCTGGAATCAGTGGTACATGTTGTGATGAACAGGTGGAGTGAAAACTCCAGTCAGTCACCGGTGGTACTGGATTTTCGCACCCCTTATGTAGATACCAGTCTGCGTACGGGCGAAAATTCCTCCCGGTATACCAGGGTATCGAAACTCCGTGGACAGTTATCCGCCAGGGTGAATAACGATTTTGAAATAGATGCGGTGCCCTATGAATTGCCCTGCTATGCAGTAGCTACCGACATCCGCAAAATTCCGGATGCGAAAGAAAAGATCCTCGCACATTATCACAAACTGCAGGAAGCATACGAAAAAAAGGAAGCGGAGCAACTGGAAAATTTGCTGTTCCCGCTGGAGCAAAATAAGCAAATAGCCTGGTACCAGTTTAAAGCAACAGATAGCCAGTCGGCCTGGACAAACATTATGGAAAGAGCCAAAGGGGCTACCGGTAGTAAGCTGGATGAGAAAGCCACCCTGTACATTACACCAGATGGCCGCTTTGCTAAATTATTGCCTTCGGATGGCAGCGACAGACCGGCGTTTTACCTGGAAGATGCTGCCAATATTTATCCGCTGGACTATTATGTTGCCATCAATAAAAACGGGGAAGTACAATTCGCCGTGAATTAATCGCCCATTAACTATACTATAATGACGTTCAATAAACGCATCACCTTTATCGCCCTGGTTATTATCGCTGCCGGTGCCTGTAAATCAAAGCAGCCCCCATCTGCCGAAGTACTTGAATTTGTGAAATCATTTGATGGGAAAACATTACCGGAAGCGCGGGAGTTACTGAATTCAGAAAGTGAAAAAGTAACCAGCTTCATCGATTTTATGAAAAGCTTCGAAAAGGAAAAGCCTAAAAGCTTTAAGCCGGAAGAAGAGGAATTTGACCAACCATTTAAGTTAACACCAGCAGAAGAATATGCTGCCAAGTACAACGCTTACTTCGATGGTATAGGTTTCAAACAGATCATGGAGGCGCCTAACAGCACAGTAGGTACAGATGGCGCATTTCGCAGCAGCAGTGACTTCTCCGGGATCGATGCACCCGACTTTACCACCGCGAAGATATTTTTCCATGATGGTACTACGGACACGAAGTCATATGCCATGGATGCTTCCACCAACATTCCGGTAGTGAAAACAATGGATAGTATCGTAGCCGATGTCAGCTACAGCTATCCTACAAAAATTATAGTACTTACGCTGGACAAACAACACGACAAACTCACTTATAAAGGTGCTGAAATAAAGATTGATAAGATGAACGATAACCGGGTGCGGTTAATGATGGGAGACAGCGCATTCAAGGACTATATTCATGTGGAGGCTTTGAATAAAGATGGTAAGCCATTAGGATATAGCAGCACCAACAGCGGTGCTAATAATCCCGAAGATATGACACGTTTGCTGCTGAATTTCAGTAAAACACTGAAAGGGTTGATCCGTAAACTGGATAAAGGCGCTTTTAAAGATGTAGCGGCACTGCAAAAGGAAATTGCCGCTGAAATGCCGGATGGATCGCCCTTTGACGAAGGCCATAATGGGTACACAGAAGGATATTACAGAGGTAATGTAGCGAAAGTAAATGTATACATGGCAGATAGCCGTCATTCAGAAAAGAAGCAAATGACCCTGAAAAATCTGGAGCCCAATTATGCCGGGCTGTTTCTGACAAAAGATGGTAAGAGCGGTAACTATGGCTTCACAGATGCCAGTGGCAAATTTGCGATTGCTCCCACCTATAAAAAATTATCTGCCCTCAATGCTTACTTTTTTGTGAATGAGGACTATAACGGGATTTACTATTATCGGCTGGATACTGCAGGCCGGAAGCTGGTGAAGATAGATGATGTAGTCAAAGAACTAAACTCACAACTGGCTACTGTACATAAAGAAGGTAAGGCCAATTCTATGGGTTTGATGGATGGCAATGGCAACCTGATCATTCCAGCCGCTTATGATGCTATTTACCAGGACCCGGAAGAAGCGGTACTGTATGCAAATAAAACCGAAGAGGACGGGCCACTGCAGGGCATCAATACGTTGTATGATTACAATGGACATCTGATATCACCTGATGCCTTCTACACTTCCGGTGGCAGCTATCATAGCGGCTTTTTGCTGGTCATTGACAAAGCACATAAAATTTATTTTATAGATAATAAAGGGAAGAAAGCGATCGACCTGAAAGGATATGTAGATGCAGAACCTTTTTCTGACGGATTGGCACGGGTAAGAGTGGCTGGTGGAAATTATGGGTTTATTAATACCAAAGGTGCGTTGGTGATTCCCTGCATCTATTCATCGGCTTCAGCCACCTTTAGTGGTGGTTCGGCGATGGTTCGGAGGGAAAATGGTGAGGTCAGCGAAGCAGGACTCATTAATACAAAGAATGAACCGGTACTTCCTTTCAGAAAAGCGTCTTCTACTTCAGAATCGGGAGAGGGGCTGAAAAGAGAGTATACGATTGATGGTAAAACATATAACGCTCGAGGGGTAGAGTTACCAGCCGATAAGTAGCGGTTGGTTTTTAGTGAAATGCAGCGAAGAATCTTCTTCGCTGCATTCTTTTTTCATAAGTATAGGGGATTGTGTTATTCTGTCTTTTTATCTGCTTCATTTTTCTTTGCCACATCTTCCAGTAATTTCAGTCCGAGCAGTCCGCTGATAGGGCCGTTGGCACCATCGCCGCCGCTGATCAGCACATCCGGCATGATGCGGATGTTTTGTGCGCCGATAGCTTCCATTACTTTCAGTTGTGTAAAGTTGTTGCCACCCATCGCTTCTACGGCCAGTTTGTACGATTCTGCGCTGGACTGACCGATCGCCAGGATCTTTTCCGCTTCCGCTTTACCGGTGAGGGCAATTTTTTCCGCATCTGCTTTCGCGATCCATTCGGTACGTTCTGCTTCTGCTTTCGCGAGCAATCGTACTTTTTCCGCTTCACCACCTGCCAGTAATTTCATACGATCACTTTCTGCGTTAGCCTGCAGACGTACGCTGTTGGCGTCACCGGTCGCTTTCTTTACAGAGGCATCCGCATGTCTTTCCGCGATCCATACGCCCTGATCGGCTTTTACGATTTCTTTCTGCATTTCTGCAATCGCCGTTTCTTTTTCGAGCGACTGACGGGTTTCCTGTGCCAGTCTTTCTGTATCGTAGGTGATCTTCTGTTCTTCCGCTATTTTACGGTCTGTCAGTGTTTTCATCAGTGTTTCAGGGGGCACGATGTCACCAATGAGGGTATCTACACCAAACACATTATACTGATCGAGTACCTGTCCGATATGTTCTTTGGCTGAGGTTTGTCTTTCCTTACGGCTGGTGAGGAAGCTGATTACATCAGAGCCCTGGGCCGAGTTACGGAAGTAGTTACCGATGGTTGGTTCCAGTACCTGTGTCACCAGGTTACTCATATTACCGAATCGGGCAATTACTTTAGGCGCTTCGTTGGTAGGGATATGAATGATCTGGGCAACGTCCAGGTTAAAGGTAAAACCGTCGCGGCTTCTCACCGTAATGGTAGACAGGTTTTTATCCAGCTGGTGGGCTTCGCTTCTGGCAGAGGCCCAGTTCAGTACCAGGTTGGTGGTAGGTACCAGTTCCACTTTCATGATGTAGGGGTTTACCGGGTATTTACCGGGTCCTAATGGTTCTGCCCATACACCTTTGGTGCCTTTAGCCACGATGTTACCGTGTTTGAATTCTGCGCCGCTGATGTCTACACCATCGTTACCTACGAAGGAAATGACTACGCCCACGTGTCCGATGGCGATTTCTGTCATCTTTACCATTTCCAGTTTGGCAAACCAGGGGTTGATGAAGTAGGAACCGGCCAGTATTACCTGTTCCTGCAGACCTTTGTAGCCACCTTTATCGAGGAAGGCATCCACGTCCTGGAAGTTATTGTGCTTTTCAATGGTTTTACCTGCAATGGAGCCGGTTTCTATGGCTTGCCCTTCCAGGGTGGTGACGATACCTACTGCGTTGTCGGGGATAGACAGCATGTCTGTGATTTCCACTTCAAACAGGAAGGTATTGATACGATAAGATCCGGGGGTGATAATGGCTGTTTGGCGTCCTTTGCGGCCACCATTCTGCAGGAATGCTACCGCATCCTGGAAGGAGTCGCAGGGAACTTTACGCGCGAGGATAGAACCTGTTTCCAGTTCCGATCCGTCTTTCGCCAGCACCAGTCCGATTTTGCCGGTAGGGATGATGGTAAAGGGCTGAAATGCCACGCTGTATTGCCATATCCATCTCCAGAAATACACGCCGGGAGCCAGGGTTTGGGCCTGGAAGCCTGCTTCACCATTGGAAGCCAGGATGCGGCCTTCGGGGAGTTCCTGCTTGCCCAGGAGCACGAATTTTTTAGTCACCAGACCGATACGGTCTTCCGGTACAATTACTACGCCAAAGCATATACGAAGAATTACCTTGTACAGTAACAGGCATAGCAGGGGCACGCCAATGAGCACGGCCCATTTGATAACAGTGTTTTCCATTGTTGGGTTGTTGTTAAGTGTTTAGGTAATGCATTTGTACGGTACACAGTGATGCTGCTGACGGACATGTCAGTTCAGAATTTGGGCTGTGCAGACGTATTTCAGAAATGGGGAGGAGAGGTATTAAAGTTTGTGGCTATGAAAGCGATAAGAATATTGTTGCCGGAGCAATTGTCAGATTCCATTGTAGTAATGAATTACGATGTAAAAGTGATGATTATTTTTCATCCGTCAAAATATTTCGGATAGATTTCTTTTGAAAAGGCTACCCTGTTTTTTTGATTTTTCAAAAAACGCCCTATATTGGAGCTGTTTAACCATTTTTCACGTTGCTAAAACGATTTTTCTGAGCAAATCAACCAAATAATTTTTTATATTTGTTATGGTTAAACGATTTAGCAAACATTCTATCTTGAATTTTTATGGAGAATTCCACGGCGTTAGGAATAGATATTGGCGGCTCTCATATTACCGCAGCACTGGTTGATCTGGGCACAAGAACTATCATAGAAGGTTCCTGGAACCGCACGCGTATTGACTCACAGGGAGCAGCTGCTGACATTATAGCGTCATGGTCGGCCGTTATCAGCGAAGTATTTACCAAAGCGCCGGCAGGCATTAAACATATTGGTATTGGCATGCCTGGCCCCTTCGATTATGAGCAAGGCATTAGCCTGATGAAAGGGCAGCATAAGTATGATGCACTATATAAGCTACATGTAAAAGACTTACTGGCAGACAAACTGGGCATTCAACCGGAGCAGATCCGCTTTATCAACGACGCCGGCTGTTTCCTGCAGGGCGAGGTGTTCAGCGGCGCCGGTAAAAACTACCAACGGGTAATCGGTCTTACTTTAGGTACCGGTTTAGGTTCCGCCGTTTATCGCGATGGCGTGGCAAACGATGCCAACCGTTGGTGCTCCCCCTTTAAAGATGGAATAGCGGAAGATTATCTGTCTACCCGCTGGTTTGTAAAACGCTACCAGGAAGTAAGCGGCGAAACAGTACCAGACGTGAAAGCACTGATTGCACGTATAGCCGTTGACGATAGTATTCCCGAACTCTTTAATGAATTTGCCCACAACCTGGCCACCTTCCTCATCGATTTTGTACAGGCCGAACAACCGGAAGCTATTGTGATTGGCGGCAACATCGCCAACGCAGCTGACCTCTTTTTTCCATTACTGATTACAACACTGCAACAACATCAGATCAATATTCCGGTAGTCACCGCCAGCTTAGGTGAAGCTGCTGCCCTGATTGGCGCGGCGAGTCTATGGTATTTAGCTTTTAGCCATTAGCTGTTAGCTGTTAGGAAATGCAGCGGAGAATTTCATGTTAGCTTTTAGCCATTAGCTGTTAGCTATTAGGAAATGCAGCGGAGAATTTCATGTTAGCTTTTAGCCATTAGCTGTTAGCTGTTAGGAAATGCAGCGGAGAATTTCATGTTAGCTTTTAGCCATTAGCTGTTAGCTATTAGGAAATGTAGCGGAGAATTTCATGTTAGCTTTTAGCCATTAGCTGTTAGCTGTTAGGAAATGCAGCGGAGAATTTCATGTTAGCTTTTAGCCATTAGCTGTTAGCTGTTAGGAAATGCAGCGGAGAATTTTATGTTAGCTTGTAGACATTAGCTGTTAGCTATTAGGAAATGTAGCGGAGAATTTCATATTAGCTTTTAACCATTAGCTTTTAGCTATTAGGGAAATGCAGCGGAAAATTTCATATGTTAATCTCCGCTGCATTTCCTAATAGCTAAAAGCTAATGGCTAAAAGCTAAAAAAGATTTATATTGGGCGCATCAACCACTTCTAAATATTTACTGTTTGAACGACGTGTCAACTGCGGCCAATAATATCTTGTGGGAAAACATCATCCAGGGTGATCAGGAAGCCTACAGGGAATTATATGAGCTGTTTGCAGAGATGCTTTACCGCTACGGATTGCGTTATATACAGGATACGGCTACTATAAAAGACTGTATACAGGACCTTTTCACAGACCTTTACCACTACAGACGAAATCTATCTCCCAAAGTAAATATCCGATATTACCTGCTCCGGTCATTCCGCCGGAAAATACATGTGGCCATCAAAAAAGGCGCTGCCATAAGCCAGACCACTGACGCAGAAGATTACTTCTCCGTAAACTATGAGCCGGATGCGGAAGAACTTATCATTGCTGCAGAACAGCAGCAACAAATGCTCCGCCTCCTTGCAGAGGAATTGAATGCTTTGCCCGCCCGCCAAAAGGAGGTGCTGTTCCTGAAATTTAATTGCGACCTGTCTTATGATGAAGTGGCAGGCATTATGAAAATAAGCATTCCTACCTGTCGTACACTCGCCTACAGAGCCTTCCGGCAACTCCGCACCAATATGGAAAAAATGCCCGTACTCCCGCTCCTTGTCCTGTTAATGTCCTGGCTCGCTCAAAAAAATAATTAAAAAATAATTGCTTTCAGGAGTCTATGTCGCGGCTGTTTGCTTCTCTTTATAGTAAATACCCTGTATGAAGCCCGGCAAGAAACAACTGAAACTGGAAGATATACTTGGCAATGATCAGCCACCAACCGCGCAAAATGAAGACCCTGCGCAACTGGAGCTGGCAGCTGCTGTACAGCGTATGATCACGAATGCCGGTAATGAAGCATGGGATCCTGCCGATAAAGAATCGTTATGGCAGGATATTGCCGGTCACCTTGTACCTGAAAAATTCCGTTATCGCTACCTGTTCCTGAAAATAGCTGCCGCGGTGTTATTATTGCTGACCGCTGGCGCCTGGCTCCTGTGGCCGAGGCAACATAGTGCGTTGGTGCAATTTGCACAGCAGCAGGGCCCTATAGAAAGCGCTACAGATACCCGTTTGATCCTGGGACAAAATAAATCAGTAGTGGTAAAAGGAAAAAACTCCTCACTGATATATGCCGGTGGTGGTACCGGTGTAACCATTAACGCCAACAGCACCGCCATACCGGCCGATGCCTATAATACCCTGCTGGTACCCTATGGCCGTCGTTCCCGCGTGCAGCTGGAAGACGGGACCGTTGCGATCCTTAATGCCGGATCCCGCCTGGTATATCCGGCTTCTTTTAAAGATAATAAAAGAGAAGTATACCTGGAAGGTGAGGCTTTCTTCGACATTGCCCCCAATGCACAGTCACCATTTTTTGTATATGCCTCCGGTATAGAAACGGAAGTATTGGGCACTACTTTTAATGTGAGTGCTTACCCGGATGATGCACAACAAAACCTGGTACTGGTGTCTGGAAGTGTACGCCTGCACCTGCGGGAGCATGGCTTATTCGGCAAACATGCACAACAGCTGGAACCGTCCCAAATGGCGACGGTCAGTCCCAAAGGAGGTGACCTGCAGGTAAGCCGCGTAAATGTGATGACCTATACTGCCTGGAAAGACGGACGCCTGCTGTTTGTCCGCACCCCGATGAAGGATATCCTGAAAAAATTAACGCGATACTATAATATACAGCTAGACCTTGCATCGACACAACCCGGACTGGAAACCTGTTCCGGCGACCTTAACCTGGAGGAAAACCTTGACGATGTACTGGATGTCATCTGTGCTACCAACTCGCTGCGCTATGAGCGCCATGGACAGCGCATCGTACTAAAAGAGAAAGAGTAAAAACAATACATATCACCAAAAAAAACCGGAAGATGGTGGGACATCTTCCGGTCGCACTGCCCCCGCTGCAAAGCGGGGGACGGGCTTGTCTTTTTGTTTAACGAAAAAAAACGTAGTGAAGTTATGAAAAAAATCTATGCACAATGGCGCGTGCCGCCAGGCAAAGCTTTTGCCGCTAAATTACTTAGAACAATGAAACTAACTGTAATTTTGCTATTCACCGGTATCCTTGGTATCTCTGCCACCGGCAGATCCCAGGATAATCACCTTACTGTTAAATTACAACAGGGTACGCTACCTCAGTTGTTCAGCCAGATCCAGTCACAAAGCACCTGGCGCATCTTTTATAAAGATGACCTGGTGGCCAGGGAGCAACCACTCACCCTGGAACTGCAGGACAAAAAGATCAACGAAGTCCTGGACAAAGCACTGGCCAATACCAACCTGAGCTATCGCATTTTGCGCAACCAGGTGGCCATCATTCCCAGAGAAAAAAGTAAGAACGGCAGTCTCACCGGTCCCACTACACAGCTGGAAGACAGCGCCTATGTGATACGGGGAAGGGTATACGATATGCACGAACCGCCGCAGGCATTGCCCGGTGTGACTATCCGCGTAAAAGACAATAACAGCATCGGTACCACTACCGATGCTGATGGTTATTTTTCATTAAAGACGAGGAAAAATGCCGTCCTCGTTTTTACCCAGATGGGCTATCTGCCGGAAGAATATACCGTCATCCGCAGTTTGAATGCACTCAATATTTCCCTGAAGGAAAATGTATCTGCCCTCGACGAAGTAGTGGTAGTAGGCCTTTCAGAGCAGCAGAAAAAGCATATTGCCAGCTCTATCAGTACGGTGAACATTGCCCAGCAAACCAATGGCAAACCGATTACTGCTTTGTCGCAGGCATTGCAGGGCGGTGTAACAGGGATACAGGTATCGCAGAGTTCCGGCCTGCCGGGCGGGGATGCTGCCGTGATCAAAATCCGGGGTATCAGCACTGTTAACGCCTCCAACCCATTGGTGCTGGTAGATGGTGTGCCAATGGACATGGATTATATAGATCCCGTTACGGTAGAAAGTGTAACAATACTGAAAGATGCTGCCGCCGCCGCCGTGTATGGCGCGCGCGCAGCCAACGGTGTTATTCTCGTTACCACCAAAAGGGGGGTAGCAGGTAGGGTTGCGGTTACCTATGATGGATATTATGGCGTGCAATCACCTTCTACTATGCCTAAATTGGTGGAGGCGCCCCAGTATATGCGCATGTTCAATGAAGCACAGGTAAATGCCGGTAACGCGCCTTTTTATGCGGAGGCAGATATTAAACATACCGAAGCCGGTGATGATCCGATTAAATATCCTAACACCAACTGGCAGAAAGAAATCATTAACCCGGCAGCCCCTATTACCAGCCACTCGGTGGGAGTGAGTGGTGGTAATAGTCTGGCGCGTTTTGCACTCACCGCCAATTATCAGAATCAACAGGGCATGATTCCACTGAATCATTCCAATAAATATAATATCCGCGCCAACACTTCCATTACCCTGAATAAAAAATTCCTGGTGTACATGGACATGCTGGCTATCAAGAGAAATACTTTTTACCCTAACCGTCCTAATGGTAATGATGGTAACAGGATACTGGAAGATATTTTCCGGGTACCCCCCACCATTTTACCTAAATATCCGCAGAAAGATGGCACGCCTGTTATCTATGGCCGCTATGTAGATATTGTGAACCCGGTGGCTTATGCAGAACATGGCGGACGTGCTGCCAACGAATACGGACAGTCCAGTATTAACCTGCAACCTAAGTGGGAAATATTGCCGGGGCTGAATCTCCGTGGACAGTTCAGTTTCCGCTTAAACAGTGATGTTACCAGAACCACGCGTAATAATTATTATTTCTTCGATTACTATACAGGCAAACTGGCGCAGACCTGGGGTGTGCAGCGGGATGCCACTATGGGGAGAACGACTTATTACTATGCTGGCGTAACGGCAGATTATACCTATGATCTGAAAGACCATCATTTCTATGTAATGGGTGGCTATTCCCAGGAAGAAAATAATAGTGGCTCCTGGGACGTAACATCGTTGTTATCCTTTTATGCGAAAGTGAATTATTCCTATAAAGATAAATTCCTGCTGGAAGGAGCAATGCGCACCGATGGTTCGTCCCGGTTCGGTCCTGGTCATAAATATGGCACTTTCCCCTCTGTCGCATTAGGTTGGAATGTGCATAAGGAAAATTTCATGCAATCTATACGGGCAGTTAATAACCTGAAGTTGCGCGCGTCTTTTGGCCGTTTGGGCAATGAGAATATTGGTATGTACCTGTATCAGAATATGATTAACACCGGCGATGGTACCGATAAGATTTTTGGTAATCCTGATATCACCTGGGAAACAGTAGACATGCTGGATTTGGGGATGGACCTGGCCCTCTTCCAAAGTAAGCTGGAACTCACCTTTGATTATTACAACAAAACCACCAATGGCATTATCCTGCTACCGCCGGTATCATATGTAGGTGGGTTAGGTAAGACGCCTATTAATGCTGGTAAATTACGTAACAGGGGCATGGAACTGTCACTGAATTACAACAGCAACATTGGAAAAAACGTGACGTTGTCAGTACGTCCGGGTATTTCCTATAATAACAATACCCTGCTTACGTTGCTGGGAGGCCCATATATAAGCGGTGGTTCTATCAATAAAGAGGGGTATTCGCTTAACAGCATTTACGGTTACAAAACCAATGGGTTGCTGCAGGCCAGTGATTTCAAACCGGATGGCACCCCGCTGGTCCCCATTATTTCAAAACAACAACCAGGAGATATCCGGTATGTAGATCAGAATGGCGATAACATTATTGATGGCAACGACCAAACCGTAATTGGTAACCCTACACCTAAAGCCGATTTCTTTGCCAATTTCCGTATTACCTATAAAAAATGGGAATTGGAAATGTTGTTGCAGGGCGTTAATAAAAACGATGCTGTGTTGAGTGGTATGCTGGCGTATCCGCTGGATATGTCTTACGATGGAGGTGTACCCACGCAGTACTATGCGGATAATTACTGGACGCCACAGCGCACCAACGCTCGTTTCCCGCGTCTGACTACTTCACCCAATGTTAATAAACTATCGTCTGATTTCTGGCAGCAGAACGGGGCCTATGTGCGGATGAAATATATCCAGCTGGGCTATAATTTTACCAGCACCCGGTTAAAACGTATGGGCATTAACGGTGGCAGGGTATATGTAAATGCACAGAATCCATTTGTGTTTACCTCTATGAAACTGGTAGATCCGGAAAGTCAGGGAAATCAGTGGACATATGGTATTATGAAAATGTACACCGCAGGGGTGAGCATACAGTTATAATCAATAAATTTTTCGCGATGAAGAAGAAATATAGCATGATGATGATATGGGCCCTGACGTTATTGTCTTTACCGGCCTGCAAAAAATTTCTTACCCACGATAATCCTTCGGGCGTTACTGATGCGGAGTGGTGGAAAACGGAGAGCCATGCTTATGGTGCGCTGGGCTCTGTTTACGCGGGTATACCTGCCGGCTCATCTGGCCGAAATATGATGTTTTGGTCGGGTCTCAGTGACGAAGCGGTATGTCGCGGTGATTTCAAGGGCAACTACGATATTTACACGCGTGGCTTGCAAAACTCTACCTGGGATGTAGCGGAATGGATCTGGAGAGATGATTATATTGATATACGCCGTGCCTGTCGTTTCCTGGAAAACGTAGATAAATGTTTTATGGATGATGCACTGCGCACTCGTATGAAGTATGAAGCCCGCGCGCTCCGTGCTTTTTATCATATGGAGATCATGCTTTTTTTTGGTGATATTCCTATTGTTACCACTTCGGTGACGCCATTGGAAAATCACCTGAAAAGAGATCCGGCAGATAAAGTATATGCATTTGTATTGAGTGAACTAAAGGACTGTGCGGAGCATCTGCCGCAGGAATATGACAGTGATGAAACCTGGCGTATTTCAGCCGGCACCTGTAACGCACTGATTGCAAAGCTGGCCATATTTTATCATCATTATGATGTGGCCAGAGATGCTGCTGCTAAGGTAATTAGTTCCGGTGTATATAAATTATACCGCAGTGAAAAACCAAACGTCAACAGTTTCGCCGAATTATTCAGCTATACCGGTGAGTTAAATAAAGAAAGAATATTTTTTAAGGCCGATGGCTGTGGAACTGCCTGGGTCACCTTTGCACCCTATGGTATTGGTGGAGAAACATATGTATCGCCTACTGCGGCAGTAGTAGATAATTTTGAAACAAAGCAGGGGAAAACGCCCGCAGAGCTGGGGGCAGATTCTGTAGCCATCTACCGTAAAGATCCTAATTACAAAAACAACAGAGATCCCCGTTTAGTAGCGTCCATCCTGTATCCCGGAGAACAGTTCCTGGATGCCAATTATATCTTGTCTCCTTTTGATAATTCACCGGTGAATCCTGATAAGATAGGGGTGCAGAAGTCTACCGCTACTGGTTACTGGATCCGTAAATACCTGGATGCGCGCGACCGGCAGGCAAGGGACGGTAAGCTTGATTTTATGATTATCCGTTACAGTGAAGTATTGCTGATTTATGTAGAATCATTGATAGAGCTGGATGACTGGAAAAATCCGGCCATAGCGTTGCATCTGAATGATATCCGCACACGTGCAGGGATGCCGGCAGTTGACCTGCAAAAGTATAACAGCGCAGCCCTGCTGCGGCAGCTGGTACGCCGCGAGCGTCAATCGGAGCTGGCTTTTGAAGGACAGCGTTATTTTGATATCCGCAGATGGGGTATTGTAAAGCAGGTGATGAACGGGCAGGTACTTGGTGCTACCGATCCACAAACAGGTGTGGCAGTGAAGGTGCAGGATCGTTCCTATATTGATCGTGATTACCTGTGGCCTATACCGGAAAAAGAAACATTGTCCAATCCGGATATGAAGCAAAATCCCGGGTATTAAACAGGACCATTTTTTTGCCGCTTATCAAATTTCCTTTCTGGTATTTGCATATCACGGTGTTAGATTATATCTTACCAGTCGACAAGCCAGAATCGAATAAGACGGTGAATTTATTATCATACAGTGAACGAATACTATCAGACCAAAACCTAATTTATCAATCCGGCATTCAATTAAACTGAAATATGGCGAAACAAAACAGCGATTCAAGGCGGGCATTTCTTAAAAATTCCCTGGGAGCGCTTGCTGCATTTACTATTGTGCCCAGACATGTGCTGGGTCGCGGTTACCTGGCTCCGAGTGACCAGTTGACCAAAGCCGTAATAGGCACTGGTGGCATGGGACGTGGCCACTTTGGCTATGCGGGCACCCGGGTAGTGGCGCTCTGCGATGTAGACCGCAGCCACCTGAAACTGGCAATGGATCAGTTGGGAGATAAAAGCAAAGGCGTTAAAACTTTTGCCGATTACCGTGAAGTCATCACCTTACCCGAAGTAGATATTGTACACATTGCGACACCACCACACTGGCATGGTATCATCGCAGCAGATGCTGCCCGTGCAGGGAAAGACATCTGGTGTGAAAAGCCAATGACCGCCACTATCGGTGAAGGCAAACGCCTGGTGGAAGCAGTACAACAGCATGGCAGAATTTTCCGCCTGAATACCTGGTTCCGCTTTGAAGACAGATTTTATGGAATGGGTACTACTGTGAAGCCGATTAAAAAACTGGTAGACAGCGGTCTGCTGGGATGGCCACTGAAAGTAACCGTGAGCAAGCATACCGGCTTTGACTGGAAATTTTACTGGGTAGGCAAAACCAACCTGGAAGCGATGGCAGTACCAAAAGAACTGGACTATGATATGTGGCTGGGACCAGCTCCTTATCGTCCGTATAACCCACACCGTGTGCACCAGACCTTCCGTGGCTACTGGGATTATGATGGTGGTGGTTTGGGAGATATGGGACAGCATTACCTGGATCCTATCCAGTACTTCCTGGGTAAGGACGATACCAGCCCGGTAAGCGTAGAAGTAGATGCACCACAGCAACATCCTGATGCCGTAGGCACCTGGAGAAGAATTACCTACACCTATGCCGATGGATGCCAGATTATCCTCGATGGAGATGGTGCTGATGAAAAAGCTGCCTATATAGAAGGACCAAAAGGTAAACTGTATCCTGGTTTCCGCTCGGATATACAAGACCTTGAAAAGAAACTGGCCGCCTTCCCTGATCCCGCTCCTCAGCAAACAGATTTTGTGGACGCCGTGAAGAACCGCCGCAAATTTGCGCTGAATGAAGAAAATGGTCACCGTTCTGCCACCCTGGTGAATATGGGTAAGATCGCACTGCGTCTTAACCGTTCTTTAAAATTCGACCCGGTGAAACAGGAATTCATTGATGATGCAGGTGCTAACGCCCTCGTTTATCAGCCTATGCGCGGACCATGGACTATCTAAAACAGCCGGAATCAGAACAAACAAGTAAATGAATTATGAAAAAGATATTACACTTACTCATTGCATTACTGGTTGGCTGGAGTAGCCTGGTTTCCGCACAGGGACCATCAGATCAGCGTGCCTTCCATACTAAAGTAGCCGATGTCCTGGCATTGATGCCAGCCCCCAATAAAACGCAGTTTAACGCCAATATGGAGGCGATTGCGTCCCTGGGTGAAGAAGGGCTTACTACCATCGCCGGTATGCTCGCAGCGCCCGGAAAAGGGGATAATACGCAATTGCAGTATGCGATAGCCGGATATGCTTATTATGTGACGCAACCAGGAAAGGAAGCAGCCCGTAAACAAGCGGTTGCCGCACTCTGCAAAGCATTGCCTAAAGCCAATGATCCGGAAAATAAGGTATTTCTGCTCACACAGCTGCAAACCGTAGGTGACGATGCCGCCGTAAGCACGCTGCAGGCTTGTCTTGCAGACGATCGTCTTTGTGATCCTGCTGCCCGTGCACTGGTGAAAATCAATACTCCGGCAGCACAACAGGCTTTATTACAGGCATTGCCTGCTGCTAACGGTTTTAACCGCATCACCCTCACAGAAGCGTTGGGGGATAGTCGTTACACCGCAGCTGCTGCTGCCATTGCACCACTGGCCAATGACGCAGACAAGCGACTGGCAAAAGTGGGCCTCTACGCGCTGGCGCAGATCGGCGCTCCTGCTTCTGCTCCGGTACTTGCTGCTGCCGCCGCCAAAAGCGGTTACGCATACGATGTAACAGATGCCACGGCTTCCTATCTTTATTATGCTGCTACCTTATCCGATAAGGCTGCTGCTGAGAAGATCGCCGACAATATCCTGAAACAAGCGAAAACAGACGGTCAGGTACATACCCGCACTGCCGCATTAAAACTGCTCACTACCATCCGTGGCGAAAAGAACATGCCCCTGCTGTTAGCTGCTGCCGATGATAAAAACCACGAGTACCGTGATGCTGCCCTGAAGTTTGCAGGTCAGAACGGATTAGCCGGTAACGCGCTCTGGTTAAAGAAACTGGCAGGCGCAGATAATGCCAATAAAGCTGCTGTAGTGGGTATGTTGGGAGATAATAAAGTGGCCGCTGCTTTACCTGCTATCCAGAAATTACTGGGCAGCAAGGATGAAACCGTAAAACTGGCGGCGATCAAAGCAGCTGGTCAGATTGGTGGCGCTGCTGCATTACCTGCATTGCTGCAAACCATGAAAACCGGCGATGCCACTACGGTAGAAGCGGTAAAGAATGCCCTGCTGATTATGCCTGGTGACGAAGTGGCTGCGCAATCCGGTGCTTCACTGGCTACCATGCCTGCATCCGCGCAAACAGCATTACTAACGGTACTGGCTGCACGTAAAGCAGACAGCCGTGTGAATGATGTATTGCCACTTACTGCCAGCACAGATGCCGCTACCCGCAGTGCTGCCATCAGCGCGCTGAAAGATGTGGCGACCAAATCCAACCTCTCTGAACTGTTTACTTTACTGAATAATAGCAGCAATGCTACCGATATCAGCAACCTCCAGGCGGCATTGATCAGCGCCGGCGCCAACAGCGCCGATGTGCTGACACAAATGAAGCAGGTGGCTGCCGATAAACAATCACGTTACCTTCCTGTATTGGCGGGTATCGGTGAAAAAGCTGCCTTAATACCTGTGGTATCCGCCTTTAATAACGGTGATGCCGCTACGAAAAAAGCAGCGCTGCTGGCGTTATCTTCCTGGAAAGATGCCGCCGCGGCCCCCGCATTATTACAGATTGCCAGAGATAAGGCCAACAGCGACTACCGCGAAGAGGCACTGGCAGGCTACGTAGGATTGACCCGCCGCTCTGCATTCCCCGCAGAACAACAGTTGCTGATGCTGCGCAATGCCATGGAATTATCCACGACACCGGTAGTACAGAAAAAAATACTGGAAGGTGCGGAGCGTTGCAAAATATTGCCTGCATTATTGTTTGCCGGTAACTACCTCGACAATACAGCCGTGCAACAGGCAGCAGCCAACGCCGTGATGAATATTGCACTGGCCGATAAAAGCTATAATGGTGCCACCGTTCGTGCGCTCCTCGAAAAAACATCCCAGGTACTGAAAGGACAGGATGCCGATTATCAGCGCCAGTCCATCAGCAAATACCTCGCTGAAATGCCCGCCGGCGATGGATACGTAGCCATCTTCAATGGTAAAGACCTGAGCGGCTGGAAAGGACTGGTGGAAAATCCTATTGCCCGCGGCAAAATGGATGCTAAAAATCTCGCTAAAGCACAACAGAAAGCTGATGACAACATGCGCAAAGGCTGGTCCGTAAAAGACGGTTTGCTGGTATTCGGTGGCAGCGGAGACAATCTCTGCACCGAGAAAAAATATGGCGATTTTGAAATGCTGGTAGACTGGAAGATCACTGCACAGGGCGATGCCGGTATCTATCTCCGTGGTTCCCCGCAGGTACAGATCTGGGATACATCCCGCACAGATGTAGGCGCACAGGTAGGTTCCGGTGGTTTATACAATAACCAGCAACATGAAAGCAAGCCGCTGAAACTAGCTGATAATGCCATCGGCGAATGGAATCATTTCCGTATCCTCATGAAAGGGGATCGTGTAACGGTATACCTCAACGGTGAACTGGTAACAGATAACACCATCCTGGAAAACTACTGGGATCGTGGTTTACCTATCTTCCCCGATGAGCAGATAGAACTGCAGGCACATGGTACTTACGTTGCTTACCGTGATCTGTATGTAAAGGAAATTCCGCGTCCGAAGCCTTATGTGCTGAGCGATGAAGAAAAGAAAGCCGGATATAAATTGTTGTTCGATGGTACCAACATGCACGAATGGATTGGTAACACCAAAGACTACGTCATTGATAACGGCGACCTGATCATAGATCCTTCCAACGGTGGACATGGTAATCTCTATACGAAAGATGAATACAAAAATTTCTCTTTCCGTTTTGAATTCCAGCTTACACCCGGCGCCAACAACGGTTTGGGGGTACGTGCTCCACTGGAGGGCGATGCTGCCTACATGGGTATGGAATTACAGATCCTGGACAACGAAGCAGACGTTTACAAAGACCTGCATGTATACCAGTATCATGGCTCCGTATATGGTGTGATCGCTGCCAAACGTGGCTTCCTTAAACCTGTTGGTGAATGGAATGTGGAAGAAGCAATTGTAGATGGTACCCATATCAAAGTAATATTGAACGGTACCGTGATCCTGGATGGAGATATTGCAGATGCCCGTAAAAACGGTACACTGGATCATAAAGATCATCCTGGTCTGAAAAATGAAACTGGTCATATTGGTTTCCTCGGACATGGATCTACGGTGCGTTTCAGGCATATGAGAGTGAAAACACTGTAAGCATTTTCTGAATTATTTTGGCCGTTCTTACACTTTGTAAGAACGGCTTTTTTATTTTTGGAGGAGTTCTATTTTCCTGCCATCCAGGTCTTTTACCAGTGCGGTGTATCCCCATTCCGTTTGTGTTGCCGCCGTAATGATGTACTCCGCTGGCAAGGTCTTCATCAGGGTATCTATATCATCTACTTTAAAACCTAATCGGGTAGTATTATCCGCTACTGTTACACCCCTGGGTAAAGGATAAATTTCCAGGACTACGCCTTCGCCGGTACTGGCATAATGAAAAGGACCAGTTCCATGTTGGTGATAGTGAAATTCAAATCCAAGACGGGTATAAAACTCAGCTTGCATGGCGAGTTGAGCAGTCTTGATAACTATGAGATGGGTGATTGGCATGGTGCGAAAGTAAGATGTTTTATGCAAGGCGGATGTCTGGTAAATACTACTTAAAATTTTGTCTATCATGGATTTAATACAACTAAAGTTGTAGTGATTTGTTTGTAATAAGTTACTTCCTTTGCAGATAATGTTAACCGGTTTGTATTGTTTTGTAATTGAATTAACTGTAGCTTTTACTCCATTAGTGTTCGGAACGATTTTACATATTTATTCTATTTAGGTAGCAGTATTAACCTTGAAAAATAAACCATAATAAAATTATACCCTTAGCTATGAAGCACGTCTTCTTTTTGTCCTTGCTTTTTGCCGCATGCCTGAATGCCAGCGGCCAGAGAACCAATAGACTGGATTCTACAGGTAATGCAGGTATTGGTATCTTAGCTCCTACAGAGAAGTTGGAGATATATTCCAATACCCTGTCAAACATAAAACTTACCAATTTTAGCGACATTTTGGGCTCGGTAGGCGCCCTGAAATTTAATATGGCAGGTACGGACGTAGGAAGGTTGGAAGTGGAACGAACAGTGGCCTCCGGAAGGAGATCGGCTATGAAGTTTTTTGTGAGAGGTGATAGCCTGTCAGAAGTGATGAGGATAATAGAGAATGGTAATATGGGCATAGGAGAAACATTGCCTAATGCCAGATTACATGTGTCCGGAAAACAGAATTCTGTGTCGGCAAGATTTTCGCAATCAGGAATACCCAGCACCGATGGCTTCTTCTCCATCCTGAATGGGACTAATTCTCCCACTGTTTATTTTCCCACTTTATTAGGGCGTTCTTATGCGCCAGGTCGTTCTTTAGGGCTTTACATCATCGGAGAACCGGAGGATGTTACGCCTCCGGCATCGGATGCCGCATTCGGCGCTATCATTTTGAATGGAAGGACCAAATCCGCAGGGCGGTTAGTTTACAACAACGTGCTGACGGTTAATAATGGGGACTCCAATTTGTTGATGATTAAGGCGAACGGTAATGTAGGTATTGGGACTATAGCACCAGGCCCTTATAAACTTGCAGTGGAGGGCACCATTGGTGCGCGTAAAATAAAAGTTACGCAGGTGACCCCCTGGGCAGATTTTGTTTTTGACTCAGATTACAAGTTACCCTCTTTACAGGAAGTAGAAGATTTCATCAGCATCAATAAGCATCTTCGCGATATTCCAAGTGCAGCTGAAGTGACAAAAGATGGCATTGATCTGGGTGAAATCAACCAAAAGTTATTACAGAAGATAGAAGAGCAGATGTTATATATTATCGAGATGAATAAGAAAATTAACACGCTGACAAATGAAATGAAAGACCTTAAAGAAAAAGTGAGTGCTAAATAATAATATCCCTGTCATGAAATTATTCTGTCCCTTTGTCCTGTCCTTGTTTATCTGCTCCTTTGCTGCTCAGGCACAGGATAGCCTGATGAAGAAGATCACCCCTATACCGGGAAAATATCTTTCACAGGTAAAGCAGAAATCCGACAAAATGGAGCGACAGATTTCCAAACGCAGCGAACAGGCGTTGAGCCGGTTTATGAAGCAGGAGGAAAAGCTGAAGCGGCGTTTGGGACGAATTGATTCCCTGAAAGCGAATAACCTTTTTGCACATTCTATTGATTCATTAGGAAGCCTTAAATCACGCATGAAAGGTAAGCTTGGAAAGTATTCCGGTGCCCTGTCACAATCAGGGGGCGGTGCATATCTTGATAGCTTGGGTAACTCCCTGGCCTTTTTAAAACAATCAAAAGGACTCCTGACGCAATCCAAAGGCGTCACAGATAAGTTGAACGGGTCTTTAAAATCAGTAGATAACCTGAAAGATAAACTTGCACAGGCAGAGCAGATCAAGGCGTATATCCGGGAACGTAAACAGCTGCTGAAAGAGCAATTAGCGCAGTACACCGGGTTTACGAAAGATCTGCAGAAGATGAATAAAGAAGCCTACTATTACGCACAGCAACTGAAAGAGTATAAAGAAGTTTTTAAAGATAAGAAGAAAGCAGAGCAGAAGGCGATGGAGGTCATTAAGAAGCTACCTGCCTATAATGACTTTATGCAAAAGCATTCACAGCTGGCCAGTCTGTTTAATATACAAGGCGCCACCGCCTCTGCACAAAGCCTGGAGGGATTACAAACCCGTAGCCAGGTGGAGCAACTTATCCAGCAACGTATTGGCAGCGGCCCCAATGCCAGCGCAGCAGTAAGCCAACAGATGGCAGAAGCCCGCAGCAAATTTGATGAGCTGAAAAGTAAGTTCCCTGATTTGGACAACGCCGCCGAAATGTCGGATTTCAAGCCCAAAGAAATGAAGACCAAAAGCTTTTTACAGCGGTTGGAATTTGGCAGCAACGTACAGTTCCAGCGTAGCAATAAATTTTTCCCTACCACTGGTGACCTCGCCGGACAGGCCGCCTATAAGTTTCATAAAAACGGAAGCGCGGGTATTGGTCTTTCGTATAAACTGGGCATGGGTACTGGTTTTGATAACATCCGGTTCTCCGGTCAGGGGATGGGGATTCGCTCTTTCATCGACTGGAAACTCAAAGGGACTTTTTTCCTGAATGGTGGGTATGAGCAGAATTATCAGCCGGATTATGCTGGTGTACCGGAAGGACTGGGACAGAAGTGGACACAGAGCGGGTTGATAGGTATTAGTAAGAAGTATAAGATTAATAGTAAGCTGAAAGGGAATATGATGGTGTTGTTTGATTTTTTGTATAATTCGCATGTGCCCAGAACGGATCCGGTGAAGGTGAGACTGGGCTATAACTTTTAAGAGATAGTATTTTCAACCAAAGGATGGCTGATTTATCATAGTAGAAATGAGCAGTCCAAAACTTTTACCATATTGAGATGAGACATTGTCCCCCCTACCAACAAATGACGAGGAGCATACTTTTCCTGGCACTACCAGTTGTAATGATCATTAACAGCCGTATGCCCGTATTTTCTCAGGTGCAAACCAGAACTGCAACACCACCCGGAGGAGATAATGCGTATAACTTTAATCCTAACGCCCTTTACCCACCGCCGGTAAATGCCGCTACCATGAACAAAGGCGGGGACGTCAACGTGAACCTGTCATCAGGAACGCCGAATGTGTCTATTCCTCTTTTTAATGTTAAGTCAAGATTTTTGAGTTTGCCGGTGACATTAAACTATGCTTCCACCGGAATTAAAGTGAACGAAGCGGCGGGTATTGTTGGTTTGGGATGGAGCCTGAACTATGGCGGTGTGATAAGCAGAACCTGTTATGGGTTACCTGATGAAACCAGGACGAGTAGTATTTATCCCAATAATTTTACCAAACCAGATCCTGAAAATTATGACAGGGCTACATTGAATTATCTGAATGCGGAAACAGATAGGGAAAGCGACGTCTTTGACTTTTCTGTTAATGGAATGATTTCCGGCCGATTTATTTTTGGTCCCGATGGCAAAGCAATTTTACTGGAAGATAAGAATTACAAAGTAGTTACTACGCTTAGTGATTTACGGCGTGGCATTGAAATTATTGATGACAAAGGCATTCATTATTCGTTTAATGACTGCGATACTTCCACCTATCAGAGAGGTGGTTCTTATTGTGCCGACAGAACTTCCGGGAGGACCGTTAAAGTGGGTAATGCCTGGTATTTATCCAGTATTATTCAGCCGGGGCAGGATACCATCACTTTTCAATACATCAGTAATTTTCATTCCTATTATGTTGATGTCAGCGAAACGGAATCCATAGCAATAGCGTCTGAGGCGTGGGCCTGCTCAGATGGCTCTGCCGGTATGGGCTGCCAGCGGTTTTCCGGCACTTTTGACAACTGCTTTACCAATCAGACGATTAACGCTAAGTTACTCTCGCAGATAAATTTCAGAAACGGATCTCTCGAGTTTGATTATGGTGAAGATTTTGCCGGTCCCAGAAAAGATATACCAGGCGGACAGTGGTTAAACGCCATCTCACTGATTAACAATAAAGGAGACTTTATCAGAACAGCCAGATTCAGTTACACCTACTTTAAAGCAGCTAGTTTCGGTGGTTTTCTCAACGTGAATGGAATGAACAACGATTCATCGCTGCTTTACCGGCTGGCATTGGATAAACTCAGCATTACACCGTCTCTCGAAGATGCATCACCCAGTTATGATTACGCCTTTTCTTATTTAAATGGTAACCAGTTGCCTGCCCGCCTTTCTGGTGCTCAGGATTACTTTGGTTATAATAACGGCATTAACAACAGTTATCTTTTAACACCCGTTACTGATGAATATCCTGATCTGACTTATTACTCAGAAGGGTATCCCGCCCGGTTTGGCAATCGTACTCCCGATACGACTAAAATGCAATATGGTTTGCTGAACAAAATTGTATACCCTACCGGAGGGTACGACAGCATAGTATACGCTTTCAATAGAACCAGGGAGCAATACATCGTGAAACACCCGGCGACCTATGTTGGTAGTGTAACAGGATCAGGAACAAGTACTGTGCAGGAAAATAATGGTGATTTTGTAAGTACTTTCAAACAAAAAGCAGTCGTTGATTTCAAAGTGGTAAATCCGGATCCCACCAGGCCGGCTTCTCATAATGAAGGGGGGATATATCTGTTGTATGATAATGACTATGCTATTTATTCTAAAACAGCCATGCCGGTAAATAATGCGCAGACACCGGATTCTGTTGCACTGGATTCTATAGACTATCATGTGAGATTGACGGCAGCTGGATCCCTCGTAAGGTCTCTGGTAACTATCTACTATCAATCCGCCCCGCCAGACACGTTAATGAGGGATGCTCCGATAGGAGGACTAAGTGTAGCCGCCATTATCAGTAAAGACAACGTTGCCAAAACCGAAATCAGAAAAAGCTATAGCTACGCTTATAAAGAAACCGGTAAGTACTCAACCTTCCGGATTCAACCGGAACCAAAATTTGTGAGTTCTTCCAGGATCCCTATGTTCAGAAGTTGCGGAGGATTATGGAATTGCGATGAATATACTTCCTGTACCTATCTGGTTCGTACCAATAATACAAATACGCCTACGTCATTGATCGGCACAAATACCTGTTATCATGAGTCGGTGATAGAAACAACGGAGGGTAAAGATTCCATTGACAGATCCGTAGAATACCGATATAAATATAATCCGATTTTTTATGCCGGTATGCGAAATGGGCGTATTGCCAATACCCCATATGGTATCCTTCCTGATTATTTAATAGGAGATACCTTAACTACTTTTTACGCACGAAACAGGAATACAAATAATATCACTATCCAAAAGACGATCCGGAAAACATATGAGGAAACATATCAGCGACTCGGATATAATTTCAATGTAAAGAAAATTTATACTTCTCTTTGTCAGTGGGAGCCTCCCCAACCGGTGGAATACCAGGCATATTATATCAATGACTATCCGATTGTTTACCAGGAGAAAAAGCTGTTATCTACTGTAGAGACAGAATATGCGCTGAATGGCCCAGGATTATTGCAGTCAACCAGCACGAATACATATAACACAGCACCTTATACACTTCTTAAAGAGAACACTAGTCAATCCAGCAAAGGAGAAACACTAAGTACTGCCTTTAAATATTATTGGCAACTTAATTCAAATGCACTGTCCGATTCGGTTAAAAGCCGCAATAATATATCGCTTCCTGCAGACGTAACCTCCTCAAGAAGCGGCGTTGTTCAGATGCGTAATACCATTGACTATAAACTACAGGACAACAACAACCTGATTGTACAACCGTATAAATACATTACCACGAGAGGAGAGGACACGCTGTTGAAAAGCCAATATAATATCACCGCATTTGACCCATTAGGCAATGTGCAGGAATTTGTAAAAGATGGATTTGTAACCTCCCTGTTGTGGGATTATAATAGCTGTTTATTGGCAGCCAGTGCTATTAATGCAGGAAAAGAAAGTATTGCTTATACCAGTTTTGAGGCAGACAATAACGGTGGGTGGACGGTAGCAGGTAGCCAGCGCAATAATGCGGATGCTATTACGGGGCAATATGCTTACTCGTTAAGCAACGGCAGTATCACGAAAGCAAATGTAGTGCTCAACACAGAATACTATGTTACTTTCTGGGCGAAAGGGGGGACGGTTAGCATCAATGGCGCGCAGGCCACGGCTAAAGCACAACGCAAAGGATGGACACTCTACGAATATAAGTTTACGCCGACCGTTCAAAATATTACCGTCGGTGGTACGGCATTGATTGATGAATTACGGCTCTTTCCTTCTTCCGCCCAAATGACTACCTATACCTATTCACCTTTGGTGGGAATGACCAGCCAATGTGATGCGCGGAATACCATCTTATATTATACCTATGATGGTCTGGGAAGGCTTATGACGGTAAATGATCAGGATGGCCGGATCGTAAAACAATATGATTATCAATATCAGGTTTCCCTGACCCAATAACCCTATTTAAAATTAGCGATATGCCTGGTATCTATCTCAGCATAAAAAAAATATTCGGAATACTGCTTGGTATCGTATGTGCGACATCCTTAGCTGCACAAAATTTTCCAACCGGAAGTAGCAGATCGGCGGCAACACCAGTGAATGCACCTGGTGCTTATGGGAGCAGTACCATTAATTATATCCGCACCTGGGAGCCCTCCATGCCCACTACTGATACGGCAGCGGTGAAAGCTGCCAGCCGTACAACCGCGGAAGTAAAACAGACCACGCAGTATTTTGACGGTCTTGCCAGAATATTACAAACAGTAAATAAGGGAGTCAGCTCGAGCGGAAAAGATATGGTAACTCCCGTTATATACGACTCATTAGGTAGAGAACAATACAGGTATCTTCCCTATGTGCATCAGTCAGGTAATAGCAGTGATGGGAAATTCAAAACAGATCCATTTAATAATCAAAAAGCATTCTACAAAGATTCGGTATTGAACCCCGGTACTGCCGGAGAAAGTATTTATTACAATCAGATAGCGTATGAAGCTTCTCCTTTAAACCGCATACTTAAATCTTACTCACCGGGTAACAACTGGGCATCAACAGGAGGTAACCGGCCCACCGCTCAGCAATACCTGGTAAATATAACTGCTGACAGTGTGAGGGTCTGGAATATGYCAGTTGCAGCAATAAAGCCCGTCAGCGCTCAAATTTACGCCCCCGGCCAGTTATATAAGAATGTGACTATAGATGAACGTGGTAGTCCTATCGTTGAGTTTAAAGACAAAGAAGGTCGGGTGGTATTGAAGAAGGTTGGATTGGGTACCGGTGTTCCAGCTGGTCATGATAGCTGTTTATGTACCTATTATGTGTATGATGATCTGGGTGACCTTCGTTGCGTAATTCCCCCAAAAGCGGTAGAGCTGATAAAAAACAGCTGGGTAATAGCAGATATTATTATACAGGAGTTATGTTTTTTATACAGATATGATAGCAGAAACCGGCTGATCATGAAAAAAATGCCGGGAGCCGATTCGTCCGAAATGGTATATGATATAAGAGACAGACTGATATTTAATAGAGATGGTAATCTTAAAACCAATACCACGCCCCAATGGTTCGTTACCTTTTATGATGGACTTAACCGACCCACCATGACAGCTTTGTATAATAATTCTGCGGCTACCAGGGCATCCCTGCAAACAGCCATGAATGCCGCTACAACCTCCCAATCCATCGCCTATACTTTTCCGGGTGTCGCTGACCTGGTGGTAGCTGTCCATGACAGGCCCATTTACCAGGCAACACAAAGTGTTACCCTGGTAAGTGGTTTTGATTCAGGTCTGGCCGATTCACTGCAGGTCCTTATTAATCCTAATGTTACTGAAGGGCAAACGACGGTAACTATCAGCAATCCACTACCAGGTATTTCCATTAATGATTTAACGCCACTCAGTTATACCTACTATAATGATTACAGCTTTGCGGGAGTACAGCCTTATCTGGCAGCAGATTCCACTAAACCAAAGGCAGGCGCTAATCCTTATGCTGAATCTGTAGGAAGTATTAGCAATGTTACAACAGGACTGGTAACCGGCGCAAAAGTAAGAGTACTGGGCACTGACAAATGGCTAACGACTACTACCTACTATAATGGTAAAGGTCGGGTGGCGCAGGTGACTTCAGATAATATAAGTGGTGGCCAGGATATCCTGACCAACCTGTATGACTTTAAGGGGAAACTGCTTAGCAATTATCTGCGCCACAAAAATCCAAGAAGTGGTACCACTCCCCAAACAACCGTGCTCACGATGATGACGTATGACAATGTAGGTAGGTTGACCCAGGTAATTAAGCAGTTAAACGATGATTCGCTTGCGCGGAGAACAGTTGCACAGATTGCCTATGATGAACTGGGGCAATTGAAGCGTAAAAATATCGGGGTGAAAAATAATGTGCCTATTGAAACACTGGATTATGAATATAATATTCATGGTTGGCTGAAGGGAATTAACAAAGACTATGTAAATAACGCCGGTGGCGCCTCAAACTGGTTTGGACAGGAGCTGAATTACGATGATGGCTTCCAGAAAAATCAATACAACGGAAACATCTCGGGTATAAAATGGAAAAGTAAGTCTGCCGATATAAGCCGTGCCTACGGCTATAATTATGATCCGGCTAACCGCTTGCTAAAAGCTGATTTTGCGCAAAATGATGGAGGAACCTGGAGTAACAGCAAAATTGACTTCACTGTAACGATGGGCAATGGTATTAATCCTGCAACTGCGTATGATGCCAATGGAAACATCCTAAGCATGACGCAAAAAGGGATGAAGGGCACAATCCGCAGCACGATAGATCAACTTACTTATACTTATCAGCAAAACCAGATCAGCAACAAGTTACAAGGCGTGGCTGACGCAGTCAATGACCCCACCTCCACATTAGGTGACTTCAAAGAGATCAACGGCACGGGTAATAATGATTATAACTACGATACAAGTGGCAACCTGAAAAGTGACTTCAATAAAAATATCCGCGCTATCACTTATAATCATCTGAATCTGCCGCAAAGTATTGCCATTACAGGTAAAGGTAGCATCACGTATCGTTATGATGCCAGTGGTAATAAGCTGGAAAAGATCGTGACAGATAGCACGGGAACAATACCCAAGGTGACTACCACTGATTATATCAAGGGATTTGTTTATGAGAATGATACATTACAGTTTTTAGCACACGAAGAGGGCCGTATTCGCGCGGTATTAAAGACAGGCCAACCGGTGGCATATAAGTATGATTATTTTGTAAAGGATCATCTGGGAGATATACGCGTGGTGTTAACAGAGCAATCTGATCTTGGTGTGTATGCGGCCACAATGGAAACAGCCCCTGCGCCTGCCGAAAACGCCTTGTTCAGTAATCTTGATAATACCCGCATTCCAAAACCTGTTGGCTACCCGGCAGATGCCACTACATCTCCTAATGACTATGTAGCCAGACTGAATGCGACCAACGGACAGAAGATTGGTCCGTCTCTGGTGCTGAGAGTGATGGCGGGGGATACACTGCAGATAGGCAGCAAGGCATTTTATAAAAGTACTGCTGCCAGTACACCAGCTACCACTACTACTGATATGTTGGCGGCCCTGCTGCAGGCATTCGGCGGTGAAGGAATTAGAGACGGTGCACATGCCGCCACTGGCCCTGGTTCCCCACTGGCGGTGACATTTAATAATTCGGCATATGACAATTTGAAACAGAAGGATCCTTCGCAAAACTTGTCAGATAAACCTAAATCGTATCTTAATTATGCACTGTTTGATGACCAGTTCGTGATGGTTAATGAGAATAGTGGCGTAAAGCAGGTACAGGGAACGCCGGATGTATTACAGACCCTGGCTACAGATAGAATGGTGATTAAAAAGACAGGATTTATCTATATTTATACCAGTAATGAAAGTGCGCAGGATGTGTTCTTTGATAACCTGGTGGTGTCACATAGTAGTGGACCGTTGTTGGAAGAGACGCATTATTATCCGTTTGGGTTGACGATGGCGGGGATTAGTACAAATGCCTTGAAGGGTGCGGATTATGTGGAAAATAAGACGAAGTATAATGGGAAAGAGTTACAGAATAGGGAATTTGCTGATGGAAGTGGGCTGGAGTTATATGATTATGGAGCAAGGATGTACGATGCGCAGATAGGACGGTGGTCGGTAGTGGATCCGTTAAGTGAGAAAGGACGACGTTGGAGTCCCTATGTTTATGCATTTGATAATCCTATAAGATTTATAGATCCTGATGGAATGTGGTCTGGTCCAATTGATCCGGTGGGGGATGCATTAAAATACGTAAAGAATTATGCGAAAAATGCAATCAGACGAGCCATTTATAATGCTGCAGCGGGAGTGGTCAGGGCTGCTAAGGAGGAGGCTCGGGATGTTATGAAGAACACAACAGTTGAGTTGAAAGCGGAGGTAAATATTACGTTGGGGGCTCAGATGGGAGTGGAAGTCCAAAAAACAGTTGGAGGTAAGGTGAATGCTGGAAGTGTAGAACTATTCTCATTAAAGGCAGGCATGATGCTATCTTCAGAAGGTCTCCAGAATACAACGGGAGGAGATGCATTATTAAATAGAGGTAATATTAAATTTAATCAAGAGTATAAGATGGATGTTAATGCCCCTGTTGCGCCTGGATTTGTTGTTGGTGCTGGCGGTGAAGTTGTTCATGAAGGTACTGTTAACGTTGGAAGTAGTGGAATTAAGATGAGAGAGCAGAAGATTTCAACGGAGGGGGGGATTTCTGTAGATGGTATTGCTGTTAGTGGTGGAGGGGAGCGTGATTTGAAAACAGGCGAAAGCTATAATAAAGCGTCTGTAGGGGTCGGAGCAGAGGCCGCATTTTTAATTGGGGTAAAAGGAGAAATTAAATTAGAGTTAAAGCGTAAAAGAAAGGAGGAATAAAATGAATAGAATTTTGCTTTTTAACGTAATCGCACTCTACATGGTAGCGGTAAGCTGTAGAGGTAAAAGTAAGGATCAGTTGTATTACTCTAATGGGAAAATTAAAAGTGAAATCATTGTTGATAGAGGAAACGCGAAATATATTGAATATTACGAGAATGGGCATACCAAGAGTGCCGGAGTATTAATATCACAGGGATTCCGTGTTGGGAAATGGACGTATTATAACGAAGATGGGACGGTGAAGGCAGAAGGTAATTATGACGAAGGCCTAAAAAAAGGAATTTGGCGCTATAATATTAATGATAGTTCATATACTGTAGATTGGAGCATTTATTTGAATAGACCGCTAAAAGTTAATACTCCGGGTAACTGGATACTAAAAGAACATTTAGCGCCTTTTGTCCCATTGGCGGGTTTCAGCGATAGTCTTAGTTGGAATGCCAGTTTTAATATTGCTGTATTAACAAGAAATGGTAAAAATATAAATAGCGTTATAAATGAGACTATTGAAAAAAGTAAAGTGCATGCAATTGTAGAGGTGCTGTCTACAGATGACGTTGAAATTAATGCTTTGAAGGGTAAGGAAGTTACGCAACACTTTTTAGTGGACAAGGCGAATTTGATAGCAGTACAGTATTTTTTAGAGCAGGGAGATACAGTATATTTAGTGTCGTTTTTTGTGAATGAAAATAGTTATAATCGTTATAAAGAGTTGATAAAAGAGATGGCTTATAGCTTTAGTGTGATATAGTTTTTTATAAAGTATCCAGGTTAACTTCAAAAAATATTTTATGAGATAATAGGAATAAGCTATCAATTGCCACTAAAGAAGTGATTTTTTTATTATCGCTGGTATTGAAACTTACTTGTTTAAACGTGGTTGTTTGAGCGGTTGAATATCCCATTATTCCGAAGTTCTTCCAGGTTGGTTTTGTTGGTTCATTGCTATGTCGGAACGTTTTATGGGTGTTTGAAATGGAAATCAGTGTGCAGTTATGCTTTTTTAAGATATCCTTAATATGACGATCAATAGCATTATTGATAATTACTATTGACGATATCGCAAGAATGAGGAAGATTAAAAGAAGGATTAAAAAGAGAATAAAGAACATTTTGATATTATTTGTAATAAGGAACGATATAATTTGCATCGACATCTCCACTTTACTTGGCAGTATCCCCAGGCGCCAGCAACCTCTATGCTAACGCCTGGAAAAAATCATCCCACTTTTCCCACCGGGTCCTGCCTGAACATCCGCGCGAGCATTTCATACAACTCCGGATGTTTCTCTGCCAGTAAATCCGGCCGCTCAAAGAAATATTCCGATATCACCGCAAAAAACTCTGCTTCATTCATCGCGGCATAGGGATTAATATCTGTATGCCCTTCCGAAATCTGTTGTATTGTTTGATGTACCAATTTCATCCACGGAATACTGTAGCTATGGTCCAGCAGCTTGGTGGGGAAGCCATCAATGGAGCCATCGGTTTTATCGAGGAGGTGTACAAATTCATGAATGGCGGTATTGTTTTTATCGGTGGTGTTGGAGAACCCTTCCCGCAGGGCGGAGCGGGAGAGGATCATTTGTCCGTTTAAGGCGCCGCTGCCTACCATGCCGAGAATGTTGCGGCGATTACCTTCGTACTGATAGGTTTCATCAAAAGTATCGGGGTAAAGGATTACGTTAGTAAGATTGAAATACTCCCAGTCTTTGAATCCGAAGATGGGGATGATGGCGCTGGCGGCTACGAGTACGCGGTCCAGCGGTTCTACTTCCGTGCCTACGCCTTCTATGCTGGTTCTTTTGAGGAAGCGCTGTACCATGGATTCAAACCGCGTTTTGTCCGCGGGGGTAAGCTGTTGGTAGTAGCGTACATGCTCTTCCAGGAGCGACTGGTACCCTTCAGGTACGGCTGTTTTTCTTCCTTTCCTGCGACTGTACATATTTACAAAGTACAGTGACAGGATCAATCCGATCATTATCAATCCGAATAAAACCATGGCTATTTATTTTCTATATGCTTTAAACTCTGATCCTTTCTTCCATGCGGGGAAACTGCTTTCGTTGCTGAGGTGGTAGCCTACGTCAAACAACAGCCGGATATCTTCTACCATGCCATCCATTATCCAGGTGGCCGGGTCAAATTCATCGGCAGGAGAGTGGTAACGTAAACGGTTGTACGAAGCTGTTTGTTCTTTTCCCCAGCCGGCTTCATGGCCGATGACATCTGTACCTGGTCCTATGTACAATCCGGGTACACCTTTCTTGGCGAAGTTGAAATGGTCGGAACGGAAAAACCATCCTCCTTCCGGGTTGGATTCCGGGATGGTGATGCGGCCTTGTTTCCGGGCAGCATGCAGGGCGTAGTCGTCAAGTTCAGACTGACCATAGCCGATCACGGTAATATCTTTAGTGCGACCAAAAGTATTCAGTACGTCCAGGTTAATATCAGCAACTATTTTCTCCATCTTAAAGGTAGGATGGGCAGCATAGTATTCTGATCCCAACAGGCCCTGTTCTTCTCCGGTAACAGAAAGGAACAATACGGAGCGTTCCGGCTTTTGTGGCAGGCGGGTGAATGCGGTGGCCAGTTCCAGCAGACCGGCCGTGCCGGTGGCGTTGTCTACTGCGCCGTTATAGATAGAATCTCCTTTCACGGGCTCGCCTATACCAAAATGATCCCAGTGGGCGGAATATACAACACATTCCTGCGGGCGTTTGGCGCCCGGTAAAACCGCCAGCACATTATGGGAGGTGGATTTTTTTATGGTGTTGTTAATATCAAGAGATGTTTGTAAGTGGAGGTCTACCGGCTTGAAACCTTTTGTCCTGGCCTTTTGCATGATATCCGGTGATATGCCGGCCAGCTGGAATATTTTTTTGGCGGCGTCCTGTGTGATCCATCCTTCGAGAGCGGTGCGGTGTTGGTTGTTATCAGCTGTTTGCAAATACAGCTTTGAGTTAGACCATCCGCTGCGTACTACTTTCCAGGGATAGCTGGCGGCGGCGGTTTCATGAATGATGATAACGCCGGTAGCGCCCTGTCGTGCGGCTTCTTCAAATTTATAGGTCCAGCGGCCGTAATATGTCATGGTGCGACCTTTGAACAGGGAGCTGTCTGCAAAGCCGGGGTCGTTGATGAGTACGATCACGGTTTTCCCTTTTACATCCAGTCCTTTATAGTCGTTCCAGTTGTATTCCGGTGCTACAATGCCGTAGCCTGCAAATACCAGTGCGGAGTTGCGGATATTCACCTGGTCCTGTACACGGCGGGTAGCGGCTACAAAGTCTTCCAGGTACTGCAGGGATACTTCTCCGCCACTTCCCCTGATCACCAGGTTGCTTGCAGGTTTGGAGCTGATAGATACCATCGGTACTTCCTGGAAATAGCTGTTGCCATTACCGGGTTGCAATCCCAGTTGTTTAAATTGGGCGGCGAGGTATTGAATGGTGCTGTCTTCGCCCCGGGTAAAAGGTTTACGGCCTTCAAATGCATCGGAGGCCAGTACTTTGATGTGCTGTGCAAAACTGCCGGCATTGATGGCTTTGATGGCAGTGGAGTCTTGTGCTTTTGCGTAGCTGCCCAACAAAGTGGCAGCCATGGATAATATGATGGGTACTTTCAATGTATGCGCGGTTTATTCAGGGCAAAAATTAGGGGACTTCCCTTACAATTCCAAAAATGGGTTACCGGAGCAGTACAGTGGTGCCTTTGCGGAATACCCGCTTGCCGCTGACTTTCTCTGTGTATTCCAGCATCCATACATAGGTGCCCACGTCGGCAGTTTTTCCATTGACGGTGCCATCCCATTTACGCCGCCAGTCAGTGGTTTCAAACAGGAGATTGCCCACCCGGTTATAAATAGCAAAATGAAGATCCACCGCTTTATAGGCATTCAATGGATAGAGATAATCGTTTTGTCCATCGTTGTTGGGAGAAAACGCAGTAGGCACATCTATATAACAACTGGATACAGCAGTAATATAATGATCGGCGGTATCCAGGCAGTTCGCATCGTTTTTAACAATCAGCCGGATCAGGTATTGTTGTTCCTTTTGTGTGGGATAATACTGCATGCGGATGGGAGTGGCACCGTTAGTACGGGCGCCGTTGCCATAGTCCCAGTTCCAGGACATTATTTTACCAAGACTTTTATTCTGCGGTAATACCAGGTCCAGCGGGCAATAGGGGCCTGGATCTACGTCGAACAATGCAGTGACTTCACTTCTGAAAAGGGTGTCTTTACTTTTTGTATCAGAACATACACCATTGGAAACGGTGAGCTGCAGGTGCTTCATGCCGAGTGTGGTATATACTTTCACTGGATTTTGTGTCGTAAAGGAGTCGCCGTCATCAAAGGTCCATTTCCACTGATTCACCTGGTTTTTACCATTATGCTGTAAATGCAGAGTGGTAATACGGCAGTTCTGCTCAATAGAATAGCCAAACGAGGCATTAACGGTATCGGCTGCACGAAAAGTAGTTTGCTGATTAAGCGCAGAGGGCTGCCAGCATTCCGTCTGCAAAGTATTGCCATCAGTTCCATTCCGGAGGGTGATGACGTAATCACCTGCATTTTGAATGGTGGCTGATAGCTGTAGTTCCACGGTGTCGGCCAGGTTATTACTATTGCAGATCCCTGTTGCCTTTACAATCGTTACCGGCTTCGGGCCGCTGATGGTAAAGTCGCTGCCATCGGGTGCTATAGAGCTGCAGCGCACCGGGACGGAGACACCTATTTTTATACTCACCGGGGTACAGGTAGCGGGGGCGGTACCACGTATCAATGCACTTGGTTGCGGAGCAATCGTAAAAGGCTGTTGGGCGCCGGTGGGCGTTTCCTGCCAGCATTCACTTTGCAGTGTGTTCCCGTCTTTTCCGGCTTTCAGCTGTACCAGGTAATTGCCATCTTTTAGTATCCGGTCTTTTAATTGAAGGGTAACCGTTTTGGTTAGTCCGTTTGCATCGCACACAGTAACGGCTTTGCTGATCACGATGGGAATAGGCCCGGTGATGGTGAAGTCGCTGCCATCGGCTGCTACAGAACTGCAACGGATCGACTCATTAAATACCAGTTGTATTTCGTTGGGCGCGCAGGGTGGAGGCGTAACAGGGGGCAGTGGCACATAGGGCTGCGGAGGTATGTTAAATGTGGCTTCCTGTCCCGCTGGCGTTTCTATATGGCATTCGCTTTCAATTGTATTGCCATCGGGTCCTTTTACGAGCGTTACCTTATAGTTCCCTGCTATCAGTATTCTTTTATCCAGTTTTAGTGTGATGATGGTCGTCAGCCCATCACTGCTGCAATTGCCGGTAGCACCGGTAATCTTTACTCCCGGAGGGCCGCTCAGTACAAAGTCTTTTCCATCCGGAGAAATTGATGCGCACCGGATCGGTGCATCAAATACCAGTTGCAGTTGATCTGGTGCACAGGGCAGCGTTTTAATATTACCCATCTTTACCGGAAAGGTTTGTACTACCGTAAAGGTAGCACGCTCTCCTACGGGAAGCTGGTTGCCGCAGGCATCCAGGAACGTATTGTTATCGATGCCATTTTTTGATACCAGGGAATGCGTCCCGACCGGGAGCATTTTATCTAATTGTACCAGCAATGAATCCGTATCAAAACCATTCGTGCAGCCAACACCGGTTACGCCGGTGATGTTTATGCCTGGCGTGGTAAGGGAAAACTCACTTCCATCTTTGGAGATGCTGTTGCATTGTACCTTTTTGCTGAGTTTAATTCCTACTGAAAAAGGGCCGCAATTATAGGCCGACTGCTGCAGGTGAGGTATGGTTGGATCTGTGATCACGGCGGTGCCGCCGCCAAAGGCGAGTTCATAACCGCTTTGCGTATCGGAAAAATGACTGATCAGCAACAGGTATTGGTGGCCTTGCTGCAGCACCGCCATCTTGCTGAATAAAGGCTGGCCGTAGCCGCCACAAACAGCGATGTTGGTTCCTGCAGCAGATGCGCCGGTAAGACCAAATTCTCCGGACCAGTTCATCGTTACGAAAAGACTCCCATCAGTGTAAACGTCATTCGGATTGCGGCCGGTAATATCGAATATCTGCCAGTCGTAGTCTTCAGCCAGTATAAGCGGTGTAATCGTAAATCCGAGCGTACCGGTTTGATAACAGGTAAATTTATACCAGAAAGGATTTTTATCAGAGTGATTAAAATCTCCCGGGGTGTTACAAACAGGGCCGGGTATAGTTGTTGTGCCACAAACAGGTACAGAGAGTTGTTTGAATACCTGGGTGCCACATACCGGAAAAGCAGAGGAAGGCGTTTGACCAATCTGGTCACAGGACTGTGTCCTGGCCATTTGGGCAAAGGATAACAACATCAGGAGATAGGCAAAAAATCGCACAAAATACATGGGTATAGCAATTACGCAGGAATTGGCATAAATTAAGAAAAAAAATCCAGATCGCAGGGAAGAATCTATGCAGATATTTTTTCTATATAGCTAAAAATGCCCTTTTTTTGGTTAAAATCTGCGTATAATTGATTAATTACAGTAGCGTGCTATCGCAGGCCTCCCGCTATTTTTGTTGGCATAAAAAAAGATAGGAAAATGGCACAAGTTAACTGGCAAGGCGTATTTCCCGCATTGCTCACCCCTTTCACCGCCGACGATCATATTGATTATGAGATGTTCGACAAAAACCTGCAGGCGCAGGTTGACGCAGGCGTTAATGGTATTATTCTGGGCGGCTCACTGGGAGAAGCCAGCAGTTTACAGAATGAAGAGAAGTATGCATTGGTAAAACATGCGGTTGCTTTTCTGGGTGGTAAAATACCCGTCATTATGAATATTGCAGAGCAAACTACCACTGCTGCTATTGCCTGTGCTCAGGCAGCTGAAGTTGCCGGCGCTGCTGGCCTGATGCTGTTGCCTCCTATGCGCTATAAAGCGGATGATGCCGAAACAGTAGCCTATTTCCTTGCAGTGGCCAGCAGTACTCCACTGCCTATTATGATCTACAATAATCCGATAGATTATAAGATTATGGTGACCCTGGATATGTTTGAGCAACTGTCGAAAGCGCCTAATATTCAGGCTGTGAAGGAGTCTACCCGTGATACTACCAACGTTATCCGGATGATCAATCGTTTCGGTGACCGTTTCAGTGTACTCTGCGGCGTAGATACGCTGGCGTTAGAGAGCATCGTCCTGGGAGCCAATGGCTGGGTAGCCGGTCTGGTGGATGCTTTCCCACGTGAAACAGTAGCTATCTACCGCCTCGTAAAAGCAGGTCGTATTGCAGAAGCACTCGCTATTTACCGTTGGTTCATGCCTTTGCTGGAACTCGATATCGATCCCAAACTGGTACAGTATATTAAAATGGCTGCTACGGCTACCGGTATTGGCAACACAAACTTACGCGCACCACGCCTGTTGCCTCAGGGAGCAGAAAAAGCACACGCGGAAAAAGTAATTGCTGACGCATTGGCCACCCGCCCCGTGTTACCAGAGTATTTAAATCTCCCTGCATGATTACAGGAAAAAATATAATAGGCTTCGCTACTTCCGGAGAAGGGAATGAGGTACTTCGTGCGTACGATCCCGTTAGTAATGCTGCTTTGCCTGAAACATTTGCTGTAGCCACTGCTGCAGAGGTAAATCAGGCGGTGGATAAAGCTACCACCGCTTTCATGGAATACCGCCTTTCTTCTCCGGAAGACAGAGCGGTTTTTCTGGAAACCATTGCGAATGAAATATTAGCCTTGGGCGATCTGCTACTGGAAAGAGCCGTAGCGGAATCAGGCCTGCCACTGGGTCGTATCACGGGAGAAAGGATGCGCACCGTTTCCCAGCTGCGGCTTTTTGCCAACATATTACGCGAAGGCTCCTGGGTAGAGGCAGTGATAGATCCGGCACAACCGGACCGTACTCCACTACCACGGGCGGATATACGAAAAATGCTGGTACCGTTGGGACCCGTACTGGTATTCCCGGCCAGCAATTTCCCACTTGCTTTTTCCACTGCCGGCGGCGATACTGCATCTGCACTGGCAGCAGGCAATCCGGTAATTGTAAAAGCACATGAATCGCACCCAGGCACCAATGAACTGGTGGCTATTGCTATTCAAAGAGCCGCACAAACATGTGGTATGCCGGATGGTGTATTTTCAAGTCTTACCGGCGCCGGACCGGCACTGGGACAACAACTGGTAAAACACCACGGTATAAAAGCGATCGGATTTACCGGTTCGTTTAAAGCCGGTACTGCTATCTTTGATGCTGTTACACAAAGACCGGAACCTATTCCGGTATATGCAGAAATGGGCAGTATCAATCCTGTATTGCTGTTGCCTGCCAAACTGGCTACAGCAGCAGAAAGCGTAGCTAAACAATATGCACAGTCCATCACCCTGGGCACCGGACAGTTTTGTACCAACCCTGGTTTGCTGATTGCCCTGGCAGATGATGCCACCACACAATTCGCTGCGGTATTACAACAGGAGCTGTCGGCTATCCACGCCGGCACCATGCTTAACCCCGGTATCTGTTATCATTATTATGAAAACAGGGACCAGCTATCGCGCAGAAAASGAGTAGAAACCCTTTTTGCCGGCAACCTGGAATCTGCAGCTACCAAAGGTTCACCGGCATTATACCGCGTGAATGCAAAAAACTTTATCGCCAGCACAGAACTGCAGCAGGAAGTATTTGGACCAGCTGCTTTACTGGTGGTATGTGATGACGATGCGGAACTACAAACCGTATTAACACAATTACACGGACAATTAACCGGTACGGTGATGGGAGAAGCAGCAGACCTGCAACGCTTTAGCCCTGCTATTGCGCTGTTGGCCGAAAAGGTAGGCCGTATCATTTTGAATAATGTACCTACAGGAGTGGAACCGGGTTATGCCATGCACCATGGCGGACCATTTCCAGCTACCACGGATATACGAAGTACGTCTGTGGGGGCTTCGGCTATTGTACGTTTTGCAAGGCCTTTATGTTACCAGGACTGGCCGGCAGCGCTGCTCCCGGCAGCACTGAAAGACGAAAATCCTTTAGGCATCTGGCGCCGGCTGGATGGTCAGCTGACACGCGATGCTGTCAGAAAATAATTTTGAATGTGTATGTCGACTAAAACTTTTTTTTGCATAGATGCCCATACCTGCGGTAACCCGGTAAGACTGGTTGCCGGAGGCGGGCCTATCCTCCGGGGGAATAATATGATGGAGAAACGCCTGCATTTTTTGCAGGAGTTCGACTGGATCCGTAAAGGCCTCATGTTTGAACCCCGCGGGCATGATATGATGAGTGGCAGTATCCTGTATCCGCCTTCCGATGAAGCTAACGATATTGGTGTATTGTATATCGAAACCAGCGGCTGTTTGCCTATGTGTGGTCATGGTACCATCGGTACAGTGACTATTGCCATTGAGCAGGGATTGATTACCCCAAAAGTGCCGGGTAAATTGCGCCTGGAAACTCCGGCAGGATTGGTGCTGGTGGACTATGTACAGGAAGGGAAGAAGGTGAAATCAGTAAAGCTGACGAATGTAAAATCTTTCCTGGCAGCAGAAAACCTGGAAGTCAACTGCCCGGATCTGGGTACTTTACACGTGGATGTAGCCTATGGAGGTAACTTCTACGCCATCGTTGATCCACAGGAGCATTTCTCCGGCCTGGAAAATTATACTGCTGATCAGTTGATTTCCTGGAGCCGTGAACTACGGAAAAGACTAAACGAAGCATATACTTTCGTGCATCCGGAAAATGAGCACATCAAAGGGTTGAGTCATCTGCTGTGGACCGGTGCCACCATCAGCCCGGAAGCCACCGCCCGCAACGCGGTGTTCTACGGCGATAAAGCCATTGACCGCTCTCCCTGTGGTACCGGCACTTCTGCAAGAATGGCGCAATGGTATGCAAAGGGAAAACTGCGTAAAGGGGATCGCTTCATTCATGAAAGTATTATTGGCTCCCAATTTACCGGTACCATCGAAGAAGAAACCACCGTGGCGGGTAAACCAGCTATTGTTCCGGGCATTGAAGGCTGGGCAATGGTAACAGGTTTTAACACTATTATCCTGGATGATGATGATCCGTATGTGCACGGTTTTCAGGTCCTATAGAACTATTATCGGGAACAATGATCCCAATGGACGCAAGACTCCCGTGATCAAATCATTTTAAGTATATGAAAGCAATCGTCATCGGCGGTGGTATTATTGGTCTTTGCAGCGCTTATTACCTGCAGGAAAGCGGCTGGGAAGTAACTGTCATCGATAAGGGAGATTTCAGCAACAACTGTTCCTATGGCAATATGGGCATGATAGTGCCGAGTCATTTTGTACCACTGGCGGCACCAGGTATTATATCACAGGGTATCCGCTGGATGTTCAACAGTAAAAGCCCTTTTTATGTAAAGCCTGCCCTGAATAAACAATTGATCAGCTGGGGATTAAAGTTCATGAAAAGTGCCAACGCACAGCATGTCGCTGCATCGGCGCTGCCACTGCGGGATATTAATCTCTTCAGCCGCTCCCTGTATACAGATCTTGCTCAAAAGGAAGCCTTTCATTTTGGCCTCGAACGCAAGGGGATCATCATGTATTATAAAACGTCTGCAGTAGCGGAAGAAGAAGCACATCTTGCCAAACAGGCCAATGACATGGGATTAGATGCGGTGGTGCTGGATAAAGCAGCCCTGCAGGCACTGGAACCACAGGTGCAGATGGATGTGTTGGGAGGGGTACATTACCGCTGTGATGGACACCTGTATCCCAATGACCTGATGCGGCAACTGATCGCATATCTGCAACAACAACAGGTGCAATTTCTCCCTGATAAAGAAATAACAGGTATAAAAACCAATGGACAGAAAGTAACCGCCGTAGTAACAGGGAACGAAACGCATGCTGCCGATATGTTTGTACTGGCCACCGGCTCCTGGACGCCGGCAGTGGCACGTTTAGCGGGTGTTTCCGTTCCTATGATGCCAGGTAAAGGATACTCCGTTACACTGGAATATCCGGCGGTAAATTTAAATATTCCGGCTATTCTGTGTGAAGCCCGGGTGGCATTAACACCTATGGGAAACAGGTTACGTTATGGTGGTACAATGGAAGTGGCGCCCGTAAACGAAACGGTGAATATGAACCGCGTTGCCGGTATCGTAGACTCTATACAACGTTACTTTACCAATCTCCCGGTAAACATGCCTGATAAAACAGCCGTGTGGAGTGGATGCAGGCCCTGTTCCCCCGATGGATTGCCTTATATTGGCTATGTACCGCAGTTCAGCAATCTGTTGTTAGGTGGCGGACATGCCATGATGGGCCTTAGCCTGGGACCTGCTACCGGCAAGCTGTTAGCCGAACTGGCCAACAACGGTAAAACAAGTATTGATATCACTGCTTTTTCTCCGGCGAGATACCGGTAGGCTGTTAGCCATTAGCTTTTAGCTTTTAGCAAAATGCAGCGGAGAACATAATATATGTCTATCTCCGCTGCATTTTGCTAAAAGCTAAAAGCTAATGACTAAAAGCTAAATCACTATATTTGGTCCATGCAAGGAACAACAGATATCGGAAAAAAGGCTGCGGGAGAAAAAGCAGCGGAATATATTAAATCAGGTATGACGGTTGGATTAGGTACCGGCAGTACTGCATACTATACTATTCTCCGTATAGGCGAACTAGTTAGGGCGGGGCTGGAAATTAAAGCGGTAGCTACTTCTGCGCAATCAGAACAACTGGCAAGAGAACAGGAGATCCCACTGGTTGATTTTGATAAAGTGGAAAGAATAGATATAGATATTGATGGGGCAGATGAAGCAGACGCGCAGCTGCAGTTAATCAAAGGGGGAGGAGGGGCTTTGCTCCGTGAAAAAATTATTGCGGCGGCTTCAAAAGAAATGCTGGTGGTGATAGATGAGCACAAGCTGGTGAAGCATCTGGGCAAATTTCCATTGCCGGTAGAAGTAGCCACCTTTGGCTGGGAGCTTACCTTCAAACAACTGGTGGCACTGGGCGCCCGTCCGGTACTGCGGCTAAAAGATAATAACCGCTTTGTAACGGACAACGGTAATTATATCCTGGATTGTCATTATCAGAAAATTCATAATGCGCCGGCGTTGCATACGCAACTCAATAATATCCCTGGCGTAGTAGAAAACGGTTTATTTCTCGACTACGCCAGCAGGTTGATCATCGGTAATCAGGATGGTAGCGTCAGGGAGATCACACATCCTTATCCAGCAAAGACGTCTTTTTAGTATCGCGTGAACTGAGGTACACCAGCAGTGAGATAAAAATACAAATGGTCACATACCAGTAATACATCGGCTCATGCCCTGTCTTTTTAAAATACAGGGCAATGGGTTCTGCAGTACCACCAAAGATAGCTACTGTAAGGGCATAGGGGAAACCGACTCCCAATGCCCGTATTTCCGCCGGGAACATCTCCGCTTTTACCACCGCATTAATAGACGTATAGCCACTCACAATCACCAAGGCGAGGAGAATGAGCCAGAAGGCTGTCCATTCTGAACTGGTGTTGCTGATAGCGGTGAGAATAGGTACAGTAAGCAGGGTGCCCAGTACTCCGAAACCTACCAGGAGGGGCTTGCGGCCGTATATGTCTGAAATCCAGCCAAATAAGGGCTGCAAACAGGCAAAGATCAGCATGAGGAAGAACGTAATGGTAGTCGCATGTTCAATACTCAGATGCACCGTATTCACCAGGAACTTCTGCATATAGGTAGTGTAGGTATAAAAGGCGAGGGTACCACCCATGGTAAGTCCTACCACGGTCAGCACGGCCCTCGGATGCTGCCGGAACAACAACTTCAGGGAGCCCTTCTCCTTTTCGTTTTTTATTTTTTCGAAAGAAGTAGATTCCTGCATATGCCTGCGCAGGTAAAGCGCAAAAAAAGCCAGTGCAGCGCCAATGATAAATGGAATGCGCCAGCCCCATTCATGTAACTGGGCAGGCGTTAGAAACAATTTCTGTAGCAGCATTTGTACGCCCAGTGCAATGAGTTGCCCGCCAATCAGGGTAACATACTGAAAACTGGAATAAAAGCCCCGCAGCTCTTTGGTAGCTACTTCGCTCAGGTAGGTGGCAGAGGTACCATATTCCCCGCCTACGCTTAACCCTTGTAACAACCTGGCCAGCAGGAGCAATGCCGGTGCGGCCAAACCGATACTGTTGTAGGAAGGCGTAAATGCAATGAGTAAGGAGCCCAGCGACATCAGTAATACCGATAATGTCATAGAGGCTTTACGTCCTTGTTTATCGGCTATGCGGCCAAACATCCAGCCTCCTATGGGCCGCATCAGAAAACCTACGGCAAAAATGGCGGCTGTATTGAGCAGCTGAGCCGTATAACTACCCTTTGGGAAAAAAACAGGCGCAAAATAGAGAGAAAAAGTCGCGTAAATGTACCAGTCGTACCATTCTACCAGGTTGCCGGCTGATCCGGTTAATATGGCTTTTATTCGCCATGCGTCAGGATGTTTCATATATAATGCGAAAATATATTTTAATCTGGAATTATGGGCCAATGCCCCCGTCCAGCGCAAGAAAATCTTTTAAAAAAATTAGGGTTGTATTCAGGAAATCACCTATCTTCGTACCGCTTCTTTAAGATAATGTATTTCAATTCTGTTGGTAGATCACCTCTCACATTCAGCTTTTTCTTACACTTTTTCTTGTAGTCGCCCAGGTAGCCGCCTGCAGTAATAAATGGCGAGAACACGTTCACAATTAAATATTAAATATAATGCAAACAGGTGTAGTAAAATTTTTTAATGAAGCTAAAGGTTTTGGATTCATTAAAATCGAAGGTTCCGGACAAGAAATTTTTGTTCACGTATCTGGTATCAAAGAAAGCATCGGCGAAAATGACCGCGTAGTATTTGACGTGGAAGAAGGCAGAAAAGGCCCGAATGCTGTTAACGTAAGACTGGCATAATTTATTTTATAATAGTTTTGTTATAAACCGCGCTGGCTATGCCAGGGCGGTTTTTTTTATGCATTATTTTTAAGGGTGAATGCTACTGATCTAAGCCTTCATCACGGCTGTTGTAGAAGGACTTTATTTTCCCTGTATCTAAATACGCTTAAGAACCTCCATCATTACAGCCAACATTACCTGCAAAAGTGTAGAGTCATTATATCGGCTCCGTCGATGCTATGCTTAGCACCGGCTATGTACCTATAGAAGCACAGCAGCTGAGGTGGACTTGATGTGGAGATAAGGTGGACTTGATGTGGACTTGATCCGGGGATGTACTACCCAATAAGAAAGACCGATAGAGGCCGGAAAGGGCCATAGTAGCGCTGCTGTAGCAGGCTGTAGCTGAGAAAGGCGGCCATTTTCATCATTTAGATATCATTCACTTATTTTTGGGGTTAAATAATAAGATCCGCCATTACAGCGGATCTTGTTATTTATTAGATAATTTTATAAATTATCAAGCGCTCATTTCAGGCTATTTTTCTTCCTGTAGCCACACTACTTTTTGCACAGATGCATGCGGTGCTGCAATTACTGAGCCGTATAAATCAGGTCTGCGGGCCAAACGATACCGGCAGCCACCGGCTTCCTTCAGCTTATTGCGTGTAAGCGTTGCCGTTACTACATCATCACCCAGTTTCCGGCATTCCGCCACCACATCACCAAATGGGTCCAGGATCATGGAACAACCATTCTTTAACTGGTCATCATCCATGCCAATCGGATTGGAGAAAACGGCATAAATGCCATTGTCGTATGCACGCGCCGGTAGCCACTTCATCAACCAGGACCGTCCCTTCATGCCATCAAATTCCAGCCGCAGGGAAGTCGGATCGTTCTCGCGGTTTTCCCATAACTTAGGATCCACAAAACCCGCACCCGGCCTGGTAGATGGCGTACACATTGTCACGTGTGGCATGAAAATGATTTCTGCACCCAGCAAAGCCGTGGCGCGAACATTTTCTATGATATTATTATCGTAACAAATCAGCATACCACATTTCCATCCCAACAGATCAAATACGATATACTCATTTCCCGGTGTCAGATAAGGATTAATAAACGGATGCAGCTTCCGGTATTTCGCTACTAACCCGTTTTTGTCTACACACACATATGCCTTGAATAAATTATCGTCGGCATCTTTTTCAAATAATCCTGCCAGCACCGCAATATTATTTTCTGCTGCAATGTCTTGTAACGCCTTGATAGAAGGGCCATCGGGGATAAATTCAGAGAGTTCCAGCATCTGCTCCCTGGATAAATGCCGGGCAAAAGTATAGCCGGTTACAGCACATTCGTGAAAGGCGACAGCATGGGCGCCATCGGCGGCTGCCTGTGCAGATAATTTGCGGATAACCCCCAGGTTATAGGCTTTGTCATTGCTCCTGTTTTCAAATTGAGCCGTTGCTATTTTTATGGTTTCCATCTCATTAATATTTTGTTGGCAAAAACTAAAACGAATATACACCCCATTTAGTTATGCGCAATATTGACGCTGTTTTCGCAGCTTTTCTGTATATTCGCCCTTTCAATTTAAAATTAAATGCCCCAACCGGATAATACAAATATCATCTTTCACCTGGCGGCAGATTTCATAAACCATACACACCGCCATATCTTCCTTACCGGTAAAGCTGGTACGGGGAAAACTACGTTCCTGAAATATATAAAAGAACATACCCGTAAAAATACGGTAGTTGTGGCGCCTACAGGTGTAGCCGCCATCAACGCCGGTGGTGTTACCATGCACTCTTTTTTTCAGTTGCCCTTTGGACCTTTTGTTCCCGGCACCAAAAGAGGCTTTGGAATGGATGAAATCAGCAGCACGGATAAACATAGTTTGTTCCGTAACATTCGTTTTACGAATGATAAGAAAGTGCTGTTACAGGAAATGGAATTACTCATCATCGATGAGGTAAGTATGGTGCGTTGTGATATGCTGGACGCTATTGATGTGATCCTCCGTCATTTCCGCAATAAACCCCTGCTGCCTTTTGGTGGTGTACAGGTGTTGTTTATAGGTGACCTGTACCAGCTGCCTCCGGTAGTTCCGGACGCAGAATGGCGCATGCTCTCCGAATACTACACCAGCACATTCTTCTTTGCCTCCAAAGTAATAGAACAGGCGCCGCCACTGTATATTGAGCTGAAGAAAATTTACCGGCAAAACGAACAGGCATTCATCGATGTACTTAACCGGGTACGTAACAATGAAGTACTGCACGAAGACCTGGTAATGCTGAATGAACATTATCAGCCAAATTTTAAGGGAGAAGACGAAGAGTATATCGTACTTACCACCCATAACAGAAAGGCGGATGAAATCAATGCCCGGCGCCTGGCAGACATGCCTGGCAAAGTGTATCGTTTTGAAGGTAAAATTGAAGGTGATTTCAGTGACAAAGCCCTGCCCACAGAATTGCTGTTGCAACTGAAAGTAGGAGCACAGGTGATGTTCCTGAAAAATGACCTGGCGCAGCCACGTCGTTATTACAACGGAAAAATCGCCATCGTTAAGGAAATCAATGAGGAAGAAATAGTACTGGTGTTGTCCGGCTCTCATGAGGAACTCAAACTGGGTAAAGAAACCTGGCGTAATATCCGCTACTCCTACAACCAGGAAGAGAACAGCATCGAGGAGGAAGAAATCGGCAGTTTCACGCAGTTTCCTATCCGTCTGGCCTGGGCGATCACTATTCATAAAAGCCAGGGGCTTACGTTTGAACGCGCGATTATCGACGCGGGCTATGCTTTTGCACCCGGGCAGGTATACGTGGCACTCAGCCGCTGTACTTCGCTGGATGGCCTGGTACTGCATTCCCGCATTGGGCATGGCAGTATTAAAACAGACCGGCAGGTCATCGAATTTGCTGAAAAAGAAAATGAAGCCAATGAACTGGTCGTACTGCTGGAAATGGAACGGAAGAAATTCCAGGCCACTTCTCTGCTGCAACTGTTCGACTGGTACCGTATGCAGGCCACTATTCGCAGTCATGCCGTATGGATCCAGGATAAAAAAGTACCCGATTTTGATGCAGCTATAAAACTGAGCCGCAGCATGTCTGCCAAAGTGGAACAGCAACAGGAAGTAGCCGCTAAATTTGTAGTGCAGCTGCATCAGTTGCTGGATACCGCCGTACAAACCGGCGAAATGGAACAATTACAACTGCGGGTGAACAAAGCCATCGGCTACTTTACCCAAAGCATCTATGAAGACCTGATACTACCTTTGCAGGCCCACATCGCGGATGTGAAGAAAGCAAAGTCCAAAAAATATCTGTTGCAACTCATGGCCCTGGAGTCTGACTGCTGGAATAAACTGCGGCATGTGTGGGAAGTATCCTACGCTGACCTGGCATTTACTACCGGCCTGAAAGATTATACCAAACTAAGGGATGCAGAAGCCGCCGCAGCTGCTATTCCAGCCGCCGCTGCCAAAGAAAAGGCCGCAAAAGGGAAAGTGGAAAAAGGTGCCAGCCGTCGCGGTACACTGGAACTATTCCTGGCAGGTAAGTCTGTTGCAGATATTGCCACAGCAAGACAACTCGCAGTAGGCACCATAGAAAGCCACCTGGCACAATGCGTGGAAGCAGGAGAGATGGATATCCATAAGTTTGTATCCGAAAGGACCATGCGCCTCATCCTGAAACATATCGGAGAGCTGGGCGCTACAGCTGCAGGTCCTATCAAGGAAAGAGTAGGAGAATCCGCCAGCTTCGCGGAAATCCGCGTCGTACAATGGTACCTGAAGAAGAAACAGGAAGAACAAATCATGAGATAGCGAACCAGCTTTTAGCCATTAGCTTTTAGCTTTTAGGAAAAATGCAGCGGAGAACATAGCATATATGTCCTTCGCTGCATTTTTCCTAAAAGCTAAAAGCTAAAAGCTAAAAGCTAAAAGCTAAAAGCTAATGGCTAAAAGCTAAAGCAGGATAGCCCGGGTTGCCAATATTTGTTCTGGATTGTATTTTGCTAAAAGCCAATGGCTAATAGCTAAAAGCAAAAATAAGCCAGTAACCGGTAAAAAAGAGGTAGGATTACTGTCGCATTGCCCGCTAAATTTGCATGTCAGCAATGATCATCTAAATTACTTTACCCGTGAAAGTAGGATTATTTATACCATGTTATATTGACCAGTTCTATCCGCAGGTAGGCATTGCCACCCTGCAGCTGCTACAGAAACTGGGTTGTGAAGTGGAATACCCACAGGGACAAACCTGTTGTGGCCAGCCGATGGCCAATTCAGGATACGAACATCTTACGCATCAGTGTAATACCCTGTTCATCAAAAATTTTGCTGACTACGATTATATTGTAGGTCCCTCCGGCAGCTGCGTATTGCATATCAAGGATCATTTGCACGATCCGGTAGTGGAGGATAAGGCCACGCACATACGCCAACGTATATACGAACTGACGGAATTCCTGACAGACATCCTGAAGGTGGAATCTCTCCCTGCCCGTTTTCCCTGTAAGGTAGGGTTGCACCAGAGCTGCCACGGACAACGTGGATTGGCGCTGGCACAAATGAGTGAGCTGGTGGCCGCACCTTTTTCCAAACCGGAAAAGCTGCTGCGTATGGTAGCAGGTGTAGAGCTGGTGCCGCTGGACAGACAGGATGAGTGCTGTGGTTTTGGAGGCACTTTCTGTGTGGCAGAAGAAGCGGTGTCCGTAAAAATGGGAAAGGATCGTGTAGCCGATCACGTTAAACATGGCGCGGAGGTAATCACCGGAACAGATGTGAGTTGCCTCATGCACATGGAAGGCATTTTACGCCGGCAGCATGCCGGAGTGAAGGTGATGCATATTGCTGAAATTCTCAATCAAAATATCCATGAACAGGCAAACAGCTGATCACGCAACGCTGGCGGACAAGTTCAACGAGGACGAAGCCAGGGTAAACTGGCACGATGAAACTTTGTGGTGGGTGCGGGCAAAGCGCGACCGCATGGCATGGAGTATTCCCGAATGGGAACTGTTGAGGGAAACGGCTTCGCAGATAAAGCTCAATGCATTGGGGAACCTGTATGATTACCTCCTGCAGTTTGAGCAACAGGCCCAACAAAATGGAGCGATCGTGCATTGGGCCGCCGATGCAGCAGAACATAACCAGATCGTTACCGCCATATTGAAAAAGCATGGTGTGCAGCGGATGGTGAAAAGTAAATCGATGCTGACAGAAGAATGCCACCTGAACCCACACCTGGCAGCCAACGGTATCGAAGTGATAGATACAGATCTGGGCGAAAGAATAGTACAGCTGGCAAAAGAACCTCCCAGTCATATTGTACTGCCCTGTATTCATAAAAAGAAAGAAGAAATAGGCGAGCTGTTTCACGAACACCTGGGTACGCCCGCAGGAAATGCGGATCCGCAGTTCCTGACGGCGGCAGCAAGGCTGCATCTGCGAAAGGAGTTTCTCCAGGCAAACGCTGCTATTACGGGGGTGAATTTTGCAGTAGCAGAAACAGGGGAGATGGTGGTATGTACCAATGAAGGGAATGCAGATATGGGAGCGCACCTGGCTAATGTACATATTGCCTGTATGGGCATTGAGAAAATAATTCCACAGCGTAAGCACCTGGGGGTGTTTTTACGCCTGTTGGCGCGTAGTGCTACGGGACAGCCCATCACCACTTATTCGAGTCATTTCAGGCAGCCCAGGGCTGGTCAGGAGTTGCATATCGTGTTGGTCGATAATGGTCGCAGCAGGCAGCTGGGCCGGGAGGACTTCCGCAACTCATTGAAGTGTATCCGTTGTGGAGCCTGTATGAACACCTGCCCGGTATACCGGCGCAGCGGGGGGCACAGCTATCATACCGCCGTGGCAGGTCCTATCGGGGCTATTCTGGCGCCTAACCTGGATATGAAGGATTATGCAGATCTGCCCTTTGCTTCGACATTATGTGGCTCCTGTTCAAATGTATGCCCGGTGAAAATAGATATTCACCAGCAGCTGTATAAATGGCGGCAGGTATTGGTAAAGGAAGGGCATACAACGGCTGCAAAAACCGCCAGTATGAAAATAATGAGCGGGGTATTATCAGCGCCACGGACCTATAAAACCGCGGGTAAAATGGGACGCTGGGTGATGCGTGCTTTCCCCGGTATGGTAAATAATCGTCTGAACCCATGGTACAAGCAACGGGAAATGCCTGCCCCGCCGGCACAATCATTCTCCGAATGGTATAAAAAAAATAAAAAATCTTCATGAGCAGCAGGGATAAAATATTAGCCGCCGTAAAACAGAACCAGCCGGAGGCGGCAGCATTGCCAGCTTTGCAGGGGCTATCCGGCAATATGCCCGGCACCCTGGAAGCTTACCGAAAAGTATTGGAAGCATTAGGGGGCAGTTTGTTTGAAATAAAAAGTGAAACAGAGATACCAGCTTTGCTGGCGGAACATTATCCCCATTTAAAACGTATCATTACGGCTACCGATATGCAACGTGCATGGGTGAACGAAGATCCTCATCTGCTGGAAGATGTGGATATGGCTGTTGTACCGGGACAATGGGGGGTAGCAGAAAATGGGGCTATCTGGCTCACGGAGCAGGAGATGCAGGTAAGAGTACTGCCCTTTATCTGCCAGCACTTAGCCATCGTATTACCCCGGCAGCGTATACTGCCCACGATGCATGAAGCCTACGAAAAAATAGGTGCGCCACAAACCGGTTTCGGCGTGTTCATTGCCGGCCCTTCCAAAACAGCCGATATAGAACAGTCGCTGGTACTGGGCGCTCATGGTGCCAAAAGCCTGGTGGTATTTATTACCGGCGAATAGCATTTACGTATATACTTCTATGTTAGAAGCGGCCTCACCTGTTGACAGGTGAGGCCGCTTACATTGTAAGGGGTCCATATCAGACGGGCCAGGTATAATGTTAGTTATTTTTTAATAACCATACTATTTAATAAAAACTTTACTAACTTTTTGTGTTGGAAATTAAATAAATTAGTAAATTGGTATGGTGTTTGTTTGATTGCGAGCGTTGTAAGAATCATTTTAACGCAGATTTTTTAACCATATTATATAGCCATATTTTAGTCATACGCTGCGTTAACCAGAAAAATTGAAAGACCATGTATCATCTATTTAACACTTTAGAGCAATCAGAGAAAAGCAAGACGTTACAGCCCAAAGTTCAGTTGCATCACCACCAATGTTGCATCACTGGTAAAATTTCTTTAGTAATATTTAATATGGACAGCGCATTTAGCTGATCCGCCTATTTTTCCGTATATCCAAAATTTTATTTGCTGTATCGGCCCGTTGGGACAGTGTTTCAGTAGATGATGATTGCGGATATCTTTTTCATAATCGCTTTTTTAAGCCGGTTCGGGAATGTTATGTACTATCGTTTTGTTTTAGAGGTGGACTTGAAAAAAAAGTTTTCAACAGTTTACTTTTTCATAACAGAACTTATCAATTTTAGTATTTACTTTGTGCTAACTTTGAAAACCGAATAGTTTGTAATCATTTTCGTATACCAGTTCTGGTTTAATTGACGCGCTACTATGAAAACCTTGAAAAATGCGTGGATGTAGTTGACCAGGCGAACGTAAAGACATTTAATAACCATATCTTATCATTGAACCTATGGTGCGTAGTTCATCGTGGATTACCCCGTCATGGCTAATTTTACTATTAGACCTGGGGTGTTCTGTTATCGCAATCAATTTAGCTTTTCTTCTCAGATTGAATTTTGATGTAGATGCCTACTTGTATTTTCCTGTGGAGAAAATCGGAGCGGCAGTTTTGGGTGTATACCTGGTATTGTCGTTGCTATTACGTACTTACCGCGGTATCGTGAGATTTACGAGTCTCACAGATATTGGCCGCATTACAGGACTGAATCTTATCAGTTGCCTGATCCTGTTTACTTTTGGCTATAGCCGTGTACCGGATGCAAATCTCAACATCTTCCCGATTTCGGTGATACTGATTAATTTCTTCATCAGTTCTTCCTGTATGTTATCTTATCGCCTGCTCGTAAAATGGATCTTCAGGTACCATAATAACTTCCGCAATCATAGTCGTATCTCCGCTGCTATTTATTATACCGGCCATTCAAGTCTGATGCTGCGTAAGGCTATTCATGACGATCCTCAGTCAGATGTGAAAATAACCGCATTTTTAGCTGATACAAACGCACATGCCGGGAAGTCAATAGAAGGTCTTCCTGTATATGCTTCCCGTAAAGGCCAACTCTTTAAAATGGTGAAGGAAGGAAAGATCAAGGTATTGCTCATTCCTAATGATCACCTGGATGCAGCACACCTGAATGAGCTGGTAGAGGAATGTATTACATTGAATATAAGGGTCCAAAAAATTATTCCCGTGAGTCAATGGACAGAAGGTTCTAATAATAACAGCGTTCAATTGAAAGATATCAATATTGAAGATCTGCTGGAACGGTCTGTTATCAATATTAAAAACCTGGAACTCAGTAAAGAGCTGAAAGGTAAAAGTGTTTTAGTAACAGGAGCTGCCGGGTCAATTGGCAGCGAGATTGTAAGGCAACTGGTGGGGTATGAACCATCGGTCATTGTGCTTTGTGACAAAGCAGAATCACCGTTGCATGAACTGGAGCTGGAGATAGCGGAAAAAATGGTCACCGTACCTATTATTCCCTTCATCGGAAATGTGTGTGATAAAGTTCGCATGCAGCAGTTGTTTGAAATTTATGCACCTGCTATCGTATATCATGCCGCCGCCTATAAACATGTGCCGATGATGGAAAAAAATCCGTCCATCGCTGTGATGAACAATGTGCTGGGCACCAAAACAGTAGCGGAACTTGCCGTTGAATACGGCGCGGAGAAGTTTGTAATGGTATCAACGGATAAGGCCGTAAATCCTACAAACGTAATGGGTGCTTCCAAGCGTATTGCAGAGATTTTCTCTCAATCTTTCAATAATCACCTGAGCGAAAAATATCAGAAAATGGGGCCGGTGTACAGCGCACCACCAACACGTTTTATTACCACACGTTTTGGAAATGTGCTGGGTTCCAATGGCTCTGTTATTCCCCGTTTCAAACAACAATTGGAAAAGGGTGGACCATTAACGGTTACGCATCCGGATATCACCCGTTATTTTATGACCATTCCCGAAGCTTGCCAGCTGGTGCTGGAAGCAGGAGCAATGGGGCAGGGTGGCGAGATATTTGTGTTTGACATGGGTAAGCCCATGAAGATTGCCGACCTGGCCAGGAAAATGATACGGATGACAGGCAAAGAACCAGGTAAGGATATTCAGATTGTTTTCACCGGATTGCGTCCGGGAGAAAAACTCTACGAAGAACTACTGAATAATGCAGAAAATACATTGCCCACTTATCATGAAAAAATCATGATCGCCAAAGTAAGGCAATCTGATTTCACGGAAATCAATGAGCGGGTGAATCAACTGATAGAGTCAGCTCAAAAACATTACCTCACACCAACCGTGGCCAGGATGAAGGAATTGGTGCCAGAGTTCATCAGCAAAAATTCAGCTTATGAAGAACTGGACAAGGTAAAATAAGGATGTAAAATTATACTGTAAAAATATCTTTTCTGCAAGCCCTGGGCTCGCAGCAGGGGACGATTTATTTAAACTGTTTGCCAGTAATGAAAATAATTAATCAGGGCTTGTCCCGTTTCAGACGTTTTAGAAGTTTACTTGTTTTAATGGGGAGCATGCTCGCCTTATTTATGGGTGGCTGCTCATCACAAAAAAATATTGCATACTTCAAAGATGTGCCTGATACAGTTAAACGGCAGATGGTGGAGATGGCAACATACACTACGCCTGTTATACAGCCGGATGATATTTTGCAGGTAACTATCCAAACGCTGGATCCTGCATCTACCGCACTAATGAATCAGCAGAATTCACCAAACTGGTCGGTAGGTGGTACTTCCGGTGCAGCCGGAGCCGCTGCCGCCAGCAGTCCGGGCTACCTCGTAGATAAACTGGGATTTGTAACACTGCCACTGGTGGGGAAAATACTGGTGAAAGGAAAAACAACCGGAGATGTACAGGAAGCTATTCGTGCTAAAGCGGCAGAATTTTATAAAGATCCTGTAGTAAATGTTCGGTTTATAAATTTTAAAGTAACGGTACTGGGGGAGGTAACTAAACCAGCGACTTATGTAATGCCTAATGAGAAAGTTACTTTGCTGGATGCGATAGGCATGGCTGGAGATCTTACTATTTATGGTAAAAGAGAAAACGTTTTATTGATTCGGGAAATAGAAGGGAAAAAGGAATTTATCAGATTTAATCTCAATAGCAGCAATTTATTTACTTCTCCTTATTACTATCTGCAACAGGGAGACGTGGTATATGTTGAACCGAATAAGTCAAAGGTGGTTTCCACGGATGCAGCCCGTTTGAGGAATATTACAATTATATCATCCGTTCTGACGCTGCTGGTTGTAATCTTTTCAAGGGTTAATTTTTAAATGTTTGCTGTTTATGTCGGAGAATTATAATGGTAATGGACAAACTGCTGTAAATGTAAATGGTGTTTTACATCAGCATAATGAACCTGATAAGGTTTTTGATCTCAGGAAGCTGCTCGACAAAGTGATCAGTTACTGGTACTGGTTCCTTCTCTGTGTAGTGGCTGGCATCGCATTGTCGTGGCTATACCTGAGGTATGCAACACCCGATTATAAAGTGAACGCCAAAATATTGATACAGGATGATCAGAAAGGCGGCGACAGTCCGGAAAAGGATATGTTACAGCAATTGCAGATATTCAATAGCAAGAGCAATGTGGATAATGAAATGGAAATTATAAAGTCCCGTTCATTAATGGAGAAAACGGTCAGGGACCTGCAACTGAATGTATCCTATTGGCTGGAAGGCAGATTGAAAACAGCAGAACAATTCCGTAAACTGCCCTTCGCCGTGCAATGGACCAATCTGAATGATACACTGCCAGATGCTGAATATGTTGTGCGCCCATTGTCCGAATCTAAAGTACACGTAAGTGCCGAAGGGATCGTGAATAAGGATATTTCCTGGAACGACACGCTGCATTTACCGGAAGGAGTGATGAAGGTGATGCGACAGCCAGGTAATAACCTGATTAAGGAAAACTATGTGGTGAGAGTGGTATCTGTTGATAAAGCAGTAACCGTTTACCGAAATAAATTAGCTGTAAATATTCCTAATAAGCAGGTAAGTACTATCGACCTGACGATGACAAGTACTATCCCGGAAAAAGGGGAGCTCATATTAAATGAGCTGATTAATGCCTATATGCAGTTAAGCGTGGATGCCAAAAACAGGATTGCAGACAGCACTATCGCCTTTGTAGACAATCGTCTGGCACTGGTAAGCCGTGAGCTGTCAGGCGTAGAAAAAGATATTCAGACTTTCAAGCAGAATAACCAGCTGGCTGATCTAGGAGAACAGGCTAAACTCTTAATATCGAGTACGGGCGACTTCTCCAGGCAACTAACAGAACAGCAGGTTAAATTAAGCGTCATTGAATCCCTGGAAAAATACATCAATGACGAAACAAATAATAAACGGATTGTGCCCTCTTCACTTGTTCTGGAAGATCCCAACTTTGTATCTATTATTGGAAAGTATAATGGTCTGGAGTTGGAAAGAGAGCGGTTGCTGATGTCAAACACGCCGTCTAATCCGGCAGTGAAAAACATTGATGAACAGCTGGTTGGTCTCAGGGGAGATTTGAAAAGCAACTTGTCTTCTTTTAAAACCGGCATACAAACAAGTATTGGTCAGTTGCAGCAAAGATCCGGCGCCATTGACAGGAAGATTCAGCAGGTGCCCGCCAAGGAAAGGGTATTCCTGGATTATTCCCGCCAACAGGCGGTTAAGCAGGAACTCTACCTGTTTTTACTCAAGAAGCGTGAAGAATCTGCTATTTCCAAATCTTCCAACCTGGCTGGTGCAAGAATCATTGATCTCGCCAAAAGTGAAGCATTCCCTTATATGCCTAAGCGGGCTTTGATTTACCTGCTGGGAATGATACTGGGTATTATTTTACCTTCTATTGGTTTATATCTGCGGGGTATATTAAGTCGCCGTGTAGTCAACAAACTGGATATCACCGAAAATACACCTGCGCCTATACTGGCAGAAGTAGGACATACTGATGTAAAAACAGCCGTGATTATATCAAAAGATTCCGTGACGCCGGTAGCAGAACAATTCAGAGCGCTGCGTACCAACTTACAGTTTGTATTGCGTAATCCATCCGAGAAAGTAATCCTCCTGACATCCAGTATGAGTGGTGAAGGAAAAACGTTTATCGCCACCAACCTGGCGGCGGTTTTATCATTGTCAGGGAAGAAAGTGCTGTTGATGGAAATGGATCTCCGTAAACCCAAAATATCAGAAAAACTGGGTCTGGATAATCGTACCGGATTCAGTACCTGGTCGATTGGAAAAACGCCACTGAATGAACTAATCAAACCCTCCGGCATCAATGAAAATTGCTGGATGATCAGCTCCGGGCCCATTCCGCCAAATCCGGCTGAACTGCTGCTGACAGATGCCACAAAAGAATTGTTTCAGACCCTCCGTTCCCGCTTCGATTATATTGTTGTGGATGCGCCTCCGGTTGGACTGGTAACGGATGCCCAGCTACTCGGTAGCTTCGCGGATGCTACCCTTTACCTGGTAAGACAGGGATATACTTTCAAGCAACAGCTCCAGATATCCAAAGAGCTTTTCATCTTCCATAAAATGCCTAAAATGAACATCATTGTAAATGATGTAAAAGCTGGGAAAGGATATGGATACAGCTATGGATATGGCTATGGATACGGTTATAATGCCAATTCAGAGAAAGGATTATCTAAAAAAATCAAAGTAATATTCGGTAAGTAATATTATAAGAAACTATTCTAATCAAATTATCAATAAAATGAATCAGGAATCAAAAATTGCGATCATCGGACTGGGTTATGTTGGCTTACCGCTGGCGATTGAGTTTGGAAAGCTATATAGTACATTGGGATTCGATATTAACAGTCATAGGGTAGAAGAGCTGAGAAGTGGCTTTGATCATACCCTGGAGGCTGATCTCGAAGGGATGAAGGAAGCAATAGAGAAAAAGAAAGATGGCAAAGGAAAAGGACTGAGCTTCTCTGATAAAAAGGAAGAACTTAAAGCCTACAATACTTTCATTGTTACAGTACCCACTCCAATTGATCGTTTTAATGCACCTGATCTACGGCCTTTACTCAAGGCCACAGAAATGCTGGGTAGTATTCTGAAAAAGGGAGATACTATTATTTATGAATCTACTGTATTCCCTGGTTGTACAGAGGAAGACTGCATTCCCTTGCTGGAGAAAATATCCGGCCTGAAGTTTAATGTGGATTTCTTCGCCGGATATTCTCCGGAGCGTATTGTACCAGGTGATAAAGTGAATACGTTAACTACCATCAAAAAAATTACTTCCGGCTCTACACCTGAGGTGGCAGAAAGAGTAGACCAGTTATATAAAAGTATCATCAAAGCCGGTACGCATAAAGCGCCGAGCATAAAAGTAGCCGAAGCTGCCAAAGCCATAGAAAATGCACAGCGGGATGTCAATATTTCTTTTGTAAATGAACTGGCATTAATCTTTGATCGCCTTGGTATTGATACCAACGATGTACTGGATGCTGCCGGAACCAAATGGAACTTTCTGAGATTCAGACCCGGACTCGTTGGTGGGCATTGCATCAGCGTAGATCCTTATTACCTGGCGCACAAAGCGGAAGCATTGGGCTACCATCCGCAGGTGATTCTGAGCGGAAGACGTGTAAATGATATGATGGCGGTATTTATCGCTAACAAGATCCTTAAACTGATGGTAAAGAAAGGACGCAGAGTGGAAGGAGGAAAAGCACTGATCCTCGGTATTACGTTTAAAGAAAATTGCCCTGATATACGTAATTCCAAAGTGGTGGACATCTGCAAGGAGTTGACGGAATTTGGAATGAAGGTCGATGTGTATGATCCACATGCAGATAAGGCAGAGGTAAAAGAAGAATATGGTCTGGAGCTGATTGATAATGTGTCAAAACAATATGATGCTATTTTGGTAGCAGTGGCACACAATGAATTCCAGGCAATTGATTATAACGCCTTGAAGAATGGTCATGATGCAGTGCTGTTTGATGCGAAAGCCATTTTAGACCGATCTCTGGTAGACGGAAGACTATAGCGAAAAGCGGTTACCATACCCGATTTTCATAAATACAGGATTGTTGAAAACCCTTAGTTGAGAAACCTTTTGTTGAAAGACCCATAAATAAGAAGGATGAACCATATCAAAAAGAAAAAAGTAATGGTAGTTTTTGGCACCCGGCCGGAAGCTATAAAAATGGTTCCGGTTGTAATGGAACTGGCCAGACATAGTGACCTGATTGATGCAAGAACCTGTGTAACAGGCCAGCACCGGCATATGCTGGACAGCGTACTGGAAACTTTCAATATTACACCTGATTTCGACCTGGATATCATGCAGCAATCGCAGGATCTCTATGATATCACTATCAACATTCTGTCAAGAATGAAAGTAGTGTTGAAAGAGTTCCGGCCTGACCTGATCCTTGTGCATGGTGACACTACTACCGCTTTTGTGGTTTCGCTCGCGGCCTTTTATGAAAAGATTCAGATAGGACATGTGGAAGCGGGGTTGAGAACCTTTAACATTCATTCACCGTGGCCGGAAGAATTTAACCGGCAGGTAGTAGACAAAATTGCGGACCTCTGCTTTGTACCTACCGAAAAGTCTAAAGCTAATTTATTGAATGAAGGAATGCCAAAATCAAGCATATTTATTACCGGCAACACCGTAATAGATACATTGCTGCTGGCACTGGATAAAATAGAAAGCGATGCATCGTTGAAATTATCATTGGAACGAATTTTATTGGAGAGCGGATATGATATTTCAAAAGGCAGGCAATTTATCCTGGTAACAGGGCACAGAAGGGAAAGTTTTGGAGATGGTTTCCTGAATATTTGTGATGCCTTGAAAAATATTGCCACCCGCTTTCCGGATGTGGACATCGTTTACCCGGTTCACCTGAATCCCAATGTGCAGGAGCCTGTTTATAATAAACTGGGTGGCATTGAAAATATATACCTGACCAAACCACTGGATTACCTGCCATTTATTTATCTCATGAAACATTGTTACCTGGTGCTGACAGATAGCGGCGGTATTCAGGAGGAAGCACCAAGTCTGGGTAAGCCCGTATTGGTCATGAGAGACACCACTGAGCGTCCGGAAGCGGTAGATGCAGGAACCGTCATACTGGTAGGTACCTCTGCTGAAAAGATCTTCTATGAAACGGAGTGGCTCATACTGGATAGTGAAAGATATGCTGCTATGAGCATGTTACATAATCCTTATGGTGATGGTAAAGCTAGTGCCAGGATTATCGATGCTATTCTGGAAAAAACGGCTGTTACAAAATAAAGGTTAAACGGAATCACAACGGAAAATATGTAAAATATTTTCCGATCAAGATACTAAGATGATAATTATCCAGAAGTATATGCCGCGGCTTGCAGATATCATATTTGCGCTGAAAGCGAAGGTTAACAAATCAGAAGTTGGTAAGAAGATAGTACACGGTGTTTTCTGGACATTTCTGGGAACGGTGGTCTTCAGAGCCCTGATCTTTTTATCTTCTATTGTGATCGCCCGCATGCTTAAAAAAGAAGGTTTCGGAGAGATGGGAATGATCCGGTCAACGATCGACATGTTTATCGTTTTCTCCATATTCGGTCTGGGTATCACCACCACAAAATTTATTGCGGAATTCAGGGATACTGATAAACAGAAAGCGGGCAGAATAGCAAAGATGGCCATGCATATGGCTATTTTAATGGGATTGATTATCAGTGTTTCGTTGTTTTTTTCGGCGAGTCCGCTGGCAGAGCATTCGTTGGAGAATGCCCACCTCGGCACCGGGCTGAGATATGGTTCCTGGGCGATCCTTTTCTACGCTATTAATGGCGTTCAAACTGGAATCCTGGCCGGTCTGGAAGCGTTTAAAAAGATAGCGAAGGTTAACCTGATGGCCGGGGTTATTAACCTGCCGATTTCCATAGGGCTTACTTATTTAATGGGCGTAAACGGTGCTATTCTGAGTTTAACCATCAATGCACTTTTAATTGCCGTGTTGAGTTGGGTAGAGATCAAAAAGGAAACAAAGAAATTTGGTATCAATGTAAATGAAAAAGATTACCGCAAGGAGTTAAAGGTATTGTACACTTTCAGTTTACCAGCGGTTTTAAGTGGCATACTGGTATTACCGGTAAACTGGTATTGTAATGTGCTGCTGGCAAAAGAACCAACAGGTTATGCGCATCTCGGGGTATATAATGCAGCACTCAGTATTTCACTTATTATCAGTGTGGTAAATACTACGCTGGGGCAGGCTTTGCTGCCGCAGGTAATCCGCAATTTTAAACAGCGGAATGCTAAACTGGAGGCGATCAACAATTTTGTTCCCTGGGGTATCGGTATATTTTTATCGCTGCCTTTTATACTGGTGCCGGAAATGGCAGGTATCGCTTTTGGTAAGGATTTTACATCCGGCAATTTAAATGGTACAGTGGTGATCGTAATGATAGGTACTATCGTTATTGCACACCGGCAGGGTATAGCCAGAAATTTTGCAGCAGGTAGCTTTATGTGGTGGAGCATGTTAAGCAACGGTATCTGGGGGCTACTGGCTATTTTCTATATGATGGGAATTAAGCAGGGCGGTTCGGAAGGCCGTGCGGGTGCTTATGCATTTGCCTACTTTATCAGTACCGTGGCATTTGTTCCTTTCTATATAAAAAAGCAACTGGCAGATGCTTATTTCCTGATATCTCCTGAATCATTGGCTATCTGGGGAATCATCTTTATAGCATTTATAGTGATGATGATGTTCAAGTTGAGCATATACGTGCGGCTATTGATTTTGCTCGTTGCATGCGCCATTATTTTATGGATATTTTATAGAATTTATAAACATGTCAGGTCTGTTTCTTAGTAAAATATACAATGCTGTTGCCAACAGCATTCACAAAGCGGGTATCAGGCGGACAAAGTTCCACCTGCTGGGTGCAGGTGTGTCAATAGGTCGCCCGTTTCACTGCAGCGGGGAACGTAACATCTCTATTGGGGAGTACACTTATATTGGCCCTGGCGCCAAACTATATGGTGTAGGTGGTATTACCATCGAAAAGGGAACCATTATAGGACCTGATGTAACGATATACTCCGCCAATCACGTATTCAGAGACGCACATTATATTCCTTACGATCACCGGGTGGACACCAAACCTGTGAGCATTGGCGAAAATGTTTGGATCGGTGGGAATGTAATTATCGTACCCGGCACAAGTATTGGGGAGGGCAGCATCATCGGCGCAGGAAGCGTGGTAACAGGCACTGTAGCGCCGTTTTCTATTGTAGCAGGCAATCCCGCGAAAGTAATCGGTAGCAGAGACGCTTCACATTACAACAAGCTTAAAAGCGAGAATAAAATATACTTCAGGGCCAAGCAGCTGGGTACACTACAGCAGTAGCACTGACAGGGAAGACATTTGATAACCATATGAAAAACCATATAATAACCAGATAACATGAAAGTATTGGTAAGAGGGGGATACGGACTGAATAACTTTGGCGATGATGCATTGATGATTACAATGTATGATCACATAAAAGATATTCTGCGTGAAGATGAATTTGGCTTCTATTGCACCAAGGCAGATTACTTTAACGAGTTACTTCCTGCAGCAAGAATTATTTCTTCCGAAGATCTTTTTAGTAAGCTGGATGTAGATATGCTCGTTTACGGAGGAGGTACCCAGTTTTTCTCTTTCCCTAACACGCAGGTCAAGTATCTTCCTAAAATGACCCTGAAGAAATTGAAATATTTCTTTGACTATAAAACCCTCAAATCCGTTGTACTACCCCGTTTAAGAGGGTTTAAGAAAGTAAGCGGCATCAAAGCTGCCAAAACAGTGGCCATCGGTATTGGCGTAGGTCCGTTTGTAAAAGATTCTGTAGAAGAGCGGGTAGCAATGCAAACTTTCCGTCAGCTGGATCAGGCACTGGTTCGCGATGTGGTGAGTTATGATATGTGTAAATCGTGGGAATCCAAAGGATTGTTCCTGGGTAGCGACTTATGTTTTAATTCCTCTTTTGTCAGTAACTATTTTACAAAAACAAAACCCGCTGCCGATCCACGTGTGATTGGTATCATCGTGCGTGACTGGAAACATACAGATGAAGGACATGCCTATTACGGTAAGTTACTGGAAGCTACCCGCATCTGGCAGCAAAAGGGATACGAAGTAAAATATATTCTTTTTTCCGAAGAACGCGATCCTGAATGGTTGGATATTATTAAGCGGGAAAATATCGAAGCCATGATCTGGGATGCCAGACGATATACCTTCAAAGCATTCATCCAGGAACTGGCAGGTATTGATATGTTCGTTACTGCCAGGTTCCATGGGGCTATTTTTGCTGCGCTGCTCAACAAGCCTGCAGTGTGCATTGAAGTGGAACAGAAACTGAAAATCGTCAGCGATAACTTTAAATCGTTCGACTGCTGGAAATACCCGTTTGATGTTAACCAGCTGGTAAATTATGTAGAACAGATCCGTGCTGACTATGCAAACAGGATCCGTCTTTTCCAAACAGATCTTGACAGAGAGATTGCCCGGGGAGATCAGATGTTTTCTTTATTCAGACAAGCCATTCAGGAACTGTAGCACGTAAATTTTAGATTATGAGTAAGTTTAAAGTACATATATTTTACCCCCGTGTATATGATTTTGACGGAGGACATGTAACAGTAGGAGGTGTACAAACCTATCTGCTGTCGCTGGCTGCTGTGTTGGCAGGCGAGGGACTCGATGTATCCATTGTACAGTTTGGAAACAAAGATTTTAACAGGAAAATTGATAACGACGTTAACCTGGTAGGCTATAATCTGTCGAAACGCCAGATGAAGCCGTTGTTTGATCGCCACATATCACAGATTGATCCGCTGAACGACCTGGTGATCTGGGGTGCCGATACCCTGTCTGTAAAAATTGCGCCTTATAAAACGATCAGTATCCAGCATGGCGTATATTTCGATTCGCTGGAATTAAATACAGGCATGCGCAAGCTGATGGCGCAAATGCAGTTGAATGTGGTGACCAAATTAATGCAGTCTTTCAAAGCCTACAGTTACTTTACCAAATCAGAGTATAAGGTTTGTGTGGATTACAATTATTTATCGTGGTACCGCACGTTCACTTCGAGGGAAGGAGAAGAGAAGATTTTCGTAATTCCCAATTTTGCAAGTGTGAGTCAAACGCCCAATATCAATTTTGGCGGAGCGGGTGGGGAAACCATTAAGATACTCATCGCCAGGCGTTTTACCAAGATCAGAGGTATTGCAGTGATGGTGGATATTGTAGAAAACCTGAATAAAAGATACTCAAATCTGAGCTTCACATTTGCAGGGGAAGGGGAACTGGAACCCTTGTTGACGGAGCGATTTAAGCATCTCTCCAATGTTCATATTACCAAATACGACTTTAATGACTCCCTGAGGTTTCATGGCAATTTCCATATTGCGGTGGTGCCAACATTGGCATCAGAAGGTACTTCTTTTTCGCTACTGGAAGCAATGGGCGCAGGATGCGCGGTGGTAGCCTGCAATATAGGCGGGATCAATAATATTTTATTGAACAACTACAATGGCATGCTGACAATGCCGTTTGCCGAAAACATTATGGGGGCTATAGAGTACCTGGTGAATAACCCCGAAGAAAGAAAAAGGGTGGCTAAAAATGCCATTGACACCATAAAATACAGTTTTAACGCAGAAAGATGGGCTGACTCCTGGCTGGAAGTAGTACGAAAAGTGAATAAGCAAGCATGATACAGTTGGAATATAAAGATATAGCCGTGAATCATATGGCGCTGGATGCAGCATATAACCGCCATAGCAAAATCGCCAATTTTTTTGGGAGTGCTATCGTGCTGTTTCTGGCGCTGGGGTATCCTATTCAGTGTGCTGTTCCATTGTTCCTGAAAGTCAATTCAACGCCTGTTAACGCCGCTTTTCGGGTGTTGATAGCGCTTGCGTCGCTGGTAGTGATTGCCCGTGTACCATTTTCGATGAAGAAAGTATCGAAAGGTACTTTCCTTTTATTGTTGTTATGGTTCATTTATTCCTGCCGTCTTTTTGTAGATGTGAGTCTGCGTGGAATAGAGTTTGGTAATGGCAGGTACAGTACTTTCTTTATGTATTCCATGGCATTCGCCAACTGTTTTCTGCCGGTGATTGCGGTGGCAGCGGCAGCGCCTTATATCAATATAAAGCAGTTCCTGAAATGGGCATTCATCTTCACGTTTGTCAGCAATATCATCATCTTTGTATCCTTCTTTACAAGTAATGGTATTACGATGGCACTGATGTCTACCAGAGGTGCAGTGGGCGATGATCCCAGCGAAGCCATGATTAACCCGATTACCATCAGCTTCTATGGCATGTTGCTGGCTGTTTTAGCACTGAGCAAACTGCTTTTTGATGCACCGAAAACCATAAAAGGCGGTATCGCATTTTTTATATGTGTGATCATCGGAGTGGCCAACGTACTGCTGGGCGCATCCAGAGGACCCTTCCTTTCCCTCATATTATCGGTGTGCATACTCTTTTATTTTAAGTTAAGAATGTCCCGTAATACGGTGAGCATCGTGTTAAAGTCGGCCCTGGTTATTTTTATGCTGTTGGGCGGCCTGATGATGAGTGGTATAGGATCAAAGATATTTTCGGATGATGTATTCCTCTTTTATCGGTTAACCCACTTTTTTGATAACGTAGCCAATGGCGAGAAGGAAGACCGGGACTATGAATATGCCAGTGCCTGGGACCAGTTCAGTAATCACCCTTTTATCGGAGATAAATATGTGACGGATCATAGCCATATTTATCCGCATAACGTATTCCTTGAATTACTGATGTCGTTGGGAGCTGTTGGTGGCATCCTCTTTCTGCTGATTCTCTTTGAGGTGCTCATCAAAGCAGGCCATGCCAGCAGATACCGGCTACACCGTCATATTGCCTTGCTATTGATTTTGCTTGGATATTTATTATTGTCAATGACTTCCGGGGGGATCTTTATTACTCCCGGATTATGGATACTGCTTGCATTGTTTTTTGAAATAAAGAACAAGCCTTTCGATGAATCTTTAAACTGATTATGATGATGTATTGGATAAAAACATATAAAGTGTTTACGGGTATACTGCTGCTGGGTCTTGCAGGTATACTGCATGCTGCATCGGCGCAAACAGCAAAACCCGCCAGCAGCAATCCTCGGTTATACATTGCCATCAGCGGGCTGGGCGACAAAGCAAATACCTATATACAGGGGCAGCAGAATATTGCCGTGGCGAAGATTATTGGCCAGAGCAGCATTGTAGCGAAGAATAGTCTGAACGTAGACAGCAATTTGCTCGTTACCAGCATCCGGAAAATATACCCGGATAAAGGCGCCGGCGGCGTATGCATATTGGACTGGGAAGGAGAGGCCCTGGAAATACTGACCAACAACCACTCCGGTAACCAGGATTATCAGAAGATTGCCACGCAGTTTAGAAGAGCTATCACGATTGCAAAACAGGAACGGCCGAATGTACAATGGGGTATTTATGGACTGCCATTCAGAACGGTTACTGCTAATGAAAAATGGCAGAACCAGTGTTATCAGCTGAGAGACCTGTTAAAGTATGTAGATGTTATTTGTCCATCGCTTTACATGATTTATTCAGAAAGAGTGGTAAGCAGAAGTTATAACGAGAAATATATAGAGAATAACCTGCGGATAGCGCTGGAACTGGGCAAGGAACTGAATAAGCCTGTACTTCCTTTTGTGTGGCCGCGTTGGCAGGGTAAAGGAGCGTCATTTATGACACTGGTACCAATGGACGCATTTTCTGCCTATGTTAAAAAAATCATGGGTGCAGAAGTGAATGGCAACCGGCCTGCAGGCGTAGTATTCTGGGATGGGGAAGTTTATTACTATAAGCAGAAACAACCACAGATGCTAAAGGAAGCTCCAAACCTGGAGAGCTTTGTTCAGCGTCACGATAGCCAGGTGATAATATACAGTGATCAGATCCTGAAAGCATTAAAAAGATAACCCTTAATTTTTTGTATTAAAAAGAATGTAATGAAACTACTGATTGTTTATAACAAAGTATGGCCATACCGGGAAAAAATATTTGAACTTATTAATGAGAAGTACGACTTAACTGTGGCTTATACGGATCCTAAGTTTTTAAACAAAAAATATCCATATAAAACCGTATTCACACCCGGTAAACAGGTAGGACCTTTTTTTATTCATAAAGAATCGCTACACAAGTTATGCGCACAGTTCGATGCCGTGATAGGGCTCTATGAACTGCGCTGGTTGCGCCTCATGGCGCTGATGCTGAATCCCTGGAGAAAATATAGCATGTCTTTCTGGGGCATAGGTGTATCTGCCTCTTACAGCAATAAATTTGATGATAAAAAGCAGTGGGACTTTGTAAGGAATTTCTTTGGTAAAAAGGCCGAGTCCCTCATCTTCTATAGCGATTATCCTAAAACCAAATTTGTGCAGGCAGGTTTTAGCGCGGATAAAATTTTTGTTGCCAACAATACGACCTACGTAAGCCCGGTGAACGGCCTGGTAGCGGAAAGAAATACTTTTCTTTTTGTAGGCACCCTGTATAAGGAAAAAGGTATTGATATTCTTTTGCAGGCGTACAGCAAAATTAAAACCAGCCGTGAAGCGCTGCCCGTCTTAAATATTATTGGCGAAGGGCCTGAACGTGCTTCCATTGAGAAATGGGTAAAAGAAGAAGGACTGGAAGACAAAATTTTCCTGCATGGCGCCATCTACGACAGCGAAATCCTTAAGACATTCTACACAAAGGCGCTGGCCTGTATTTCGCCTAACCAGGCAGGGTTGTCTGTACTGACCAGCATGGGATACGCCACCATTTTTGTAACGGAGAAAAATGCGATCACCGGTGGGGAAGTATTGAATATCACCAACGGGAAAAACGGAATTATCTACGAAGGTGGGGTAGAAGCACTCCAGCAGCAAATGCAATGGATCATAGAAAATAAAGAGGAAGTGATCCGGATGGGGAAAAATGCGCAGGAACACTATCGCAACAACAGAACACCGGAACAAATGGCTGGTTCTATCATGGGCGCAGTGGAATATGCTTTAAAAAGGAGGAAGCATGCTTGATCTGATCCTTCATCATTTCAGCGTAAAGCATTTCAAAGACTGGTGGAAAAATCGTCACCTGTCATTCTTTGTCTTTTATGATAAAGTAACGGTGATTTCTGAAAAATGTCGCATACAAAGATCTGTAGTAATAAGACAAAGTACCATCGACAAGTATTCTTATATAGGACATGGCACCAATATTAACAGTGCCACGATCGGTAAATACTGTTCGTTCTCAAAGAATATCATTATCGGTATTGGTACACATCCAACAGACTTTATTTCTACGTCGCCCTTATTTTTCTCTGTAAATAATGGTACGGGGTATTCATGGATTACGGAAGATAAGTTTGATGATCGTCCTGCTCCTGTTACGATTGGAAATGATGTTTGGATAGGGTTAAATTCTTCAGTAATGGGAGGAGTAAAGATTGGTAACGGTGCTATCATTGCCGCCCACTCTGTGGTGACAAAAGATGTTCCTCCATATGCCATTGTAGGAGGAGTGCCCGCGAAGATTATTAAGTATAGATTTTCGGAAGAAATAATTCAGCAGCTGGAAACCCTCAAATGGTGGGACATGCCGGAAGATGCCCTCAAAAAGTATATCGGGCATTTTCAGTCAGCATTGCAGCCGGAACAAATAGAACATATCATACAGGATTTTAAACAATATAAAAGCTAAGTTATGTTGATAGATATTATAGCCGGAGCCAGACCCAATTTCATGAAAATAGCTCCGATTATTGAAGCTATAAAACAAAGAAAGGAAGAGGGGATTCGTTACAGGCTCATTCACACAGGTCAGCACTACGATAAAAAGATGAGTGCTGATTTTTTTGAGCAGCTGGGTATTCCGGAACCTGATATCAACCTGGAAGCAGGTGGTGGTACGCAGGCGGAACAAACAGCGGCCATTATGGTACGATACGAAAAGATCTTAATGGATACCAGGCCAGACCTGGTGCTGGTAGTGGGAGATGTTACGTCTTCTATCGCTTGTGCCATGGCTGCCAAAAAATTAAACAATATAAAAGTAGCACACGTGGAAGCCGGTATCCGTAGCGGAGACTGGACCATGCCGGAAGAAATCAACCGGTTGCTCACGGATGCTATCACAGACTATTTTTTTACGACCACAGAAACCGCCAACGATAACCTACGGAAATCCGGCGTAACAGAAGAACGCCTGTTCCTGGTGGGAAACACCATGATTGATACCTTATTGAAACACCAGCCACATTTCAAACAACCGGATATCTGGAATGAACTGGGACTGCAAAAAGGAGGATACATCGTGATGACCCTGCATCGCCCCGGCAATGTGGACCAGGAACAAAATCTCAAACTGTTGATGGATGGTATTATCAGCTCATCAAAGGGGCTTCCCCTGGTGTTTCCGGTACATCCACGTACAGCAAAAATGCTCGCCAATATTGGCATCAAAGCACCTAACCTCCATATGGTGGAACCATTAGGATACCTGGAGTTTAACTACCTCGTTCAATATGCCCGGGCAGTCATCACTGATTCCGGTGGTATTACGGAAGAAACTACTGTCATGCATATCCCATGTATGACGCTGCGGGCTAATACCGAAAGACCGGAAACCTGCGACATAGGTACAAATGAACTGCTGGGGATTAGTCCTGCTGCCATTCCTCCGGCCTTTGAAAAGCTCTTTTCCGGTAACTGGAAAAAGGGCGGCATCCCGCCATTATGGGATGGAAAAACTGCAGAAAGAATCGTTGACGTTTTATTAAAATTGAATTAATCATGTTTGAAGGAAAATCTTTATTGATAACCGGCGGTACCGGATCATTTGGTAACGCTGTTCTGAATCGTTTTTTACATACTGATATCAGGGAAATACGCATATTCAGCCGCGATGAGAAGAAACAGGATGATATGCGCAACCTGCTCCGCAGCGAAAAGGTAAAGTTTTATATGGGAGATGTTCGTGATTTCAGAAGCATCGATGGTGCTATGGAGGGCGTGGATTATGTATTTCATGCCGCTGCACTGAAACAGGTGCCTTCCTGTGAATTTTATCCTATGGAAGCCGTAAGAACCAATGTGCTGGGTACAGAAAATGTACTGGAAGCTGCCATTAAAAATAACGTAAGCAAGATCATCTGCTTAGGTACAGATAAGGCCGTATATCCCATCAATGCTATGGGTATTTCCAAAGCCATGATGGAAAAGGTGGCAATTTCCAAAGCCCGCTTACGTACCAATCCGCTGATCACCTGTACCCGCTATGGCAACGTAATGGCCAGCAGGGGATCGGTAATTCCCTTGTTTATTTCCCAGATCAAGGCAGGTAAACCACTCACCATCACCGATCCTGAAATGACACGCTTTATGATGTCGCTGGATAATGCCGTGGAACTGGTATTGTTTGCCTATGAAAATGCCAATCCGGGTGATATCTTTGTACAGAAATCACCTGCTGCTACTATCAGGCAGGTAGCGGAAGCGCTCTGCGAAATTTTCAAAGCGAAAAATGAAATAAAAGTAATCGGTACCCGCCATGGGGAAAAACTCTACGAAACATTACTGACACGGGAAGAGTTTGGAAAAGCAGAAGACCTGGGTGATTATTACCGTATTGCTGCCGATGACCGTGATCTGAACTACGCCAAGTATTTTTCTGAAGGTGATAGCAAGATTGCAGAAGCACAGGATTACCACTCCCATAATACATACAGATTAAGCGACGAAGAACTGAAAGCATTATTACTCAAACTGGACTATGTTCAGCAGGAACTGAAGAACTAATGGCATCAGTAGAACTAATAAAAGGCGGTTCTTTTGCCGATGCAAGGGGAACACTGGGATTTGTAAATGAGTTTACTTTCCCGGACGTAAAGCGTTTCTACCAGATTGTGCATCCGGACATAAGTGTTGTACGCGCATGGCAGGGCCACAAAGTGGAACAAAAATATTTTTATGTTCCCAAAGGGAAATTTGCACTGGCGTGGGTGGAAATTGATGACTGGAGCCAGCCTTCGAAGGATCTGAAGGCAGAATACCTTATATTGAATGAAGCCGAACCTGCGGTATTAAGCATCCCTCCGGGGTATGCCAATGGTATAAAAGCACTGGAGCCAGGTTCCATCTTAATGGTATATTCAGATCTGGATGTGCAACAATCGGGAGAAGACCGCTGGTCTTTTGATGCTTCACTATGGTTGGACTGGAATAAATTATAAAATGAAAAGAATAGGAATTACCGGCCAGAATGGCTTTGTAGGATCTTACCTGTTTAACAAAATAAGTTTACTGAAAGATGAGTTTACGCTCATCCCTTTCAGCAGATCTTATTTTGATTCGGAGGCACAACTAACCGAATGGGTGAAACAATGTGACGTAATTGTACACCTGGCGGCCATGAACCGTGATCCGGATCCGCAGCTGATCCATGATACCAATCTCGGGCTGGTACAGCAACTGGTAACAGCACTCTCCAAAGCGGGGAATCATCCGCACGTCATCTTTTCTTCCTCTACCCAGGAAGAAAGGGATAATCTTTATGGTAAATCCAAGAAAGGTGGACGTGAACTGCTGGAGAAGTGGGCTGTCAGCTATCAGGCAAATTTTTCGGGATTGGTAATCCCGAATGTATTTGGGCCTTTTGGGAAGCCATTTTATAATTCTGTAGTCGCTACTTTCTGCCACCAGCTTTGTAATGATCAAACGCCTAAAATAGACCAGGATGGTTTTTTAAAGTTGATTCATGTGGATGAACTGGCCGCCCTGATCATTGATGCCATTCGTAACAACGATCATCAGCGCAATTATGAAGTAAAGCCTACGGCAGAATTGTATGTGTCTGAGATCCTTTCAAAATTGACAGATTTTAAGAAACTGTACCTGGAACAGGGAGTGATCCCGGCGCTTCCGGATGCATTCAGCATCCACCTGTTTAATACTTTCAGAAGTTATATCGACCATAAAACTTACTTCCCCTTTAAATTGAAGCAACATGCGGATAACAGGGGTGTTTTTGTGGAGATGGTAAAGCTGCAGGTAGGCGGACAGGTATCTTTTTCTACCACCCATGCCGGTATCACCAGGGGGAATCATTTCCATACGCGGAAAATTGAAAGATTCCTGGTCATCAGAGGGAAGGCACTGATTCAGTTACGGAAATATAATACGGAAGAAGTACTGAATTTCGAACTGGATGGAAACGAGCCATCATACGTAGATATGCCGGTTTGGTACACGCATAATATTAAGAACATCGGAGAAGAAGAATTATATACAGTATTCTGGATTAATGAGTTTTTTGATCTGCAGGATCCTGATACCTACTTTGAAACCGTTTAAAAAGTTTTTTAACAATCATCATCATGAGTACAGCTATAAAGAAATTGAAGGTGCTGACAGTAGTGGGCACCAGACCGGAAATAATAAGATTATCAAGGGTATTGGCTAAGTTGGATGAGTCGGAAGCAATAGAGCATGTACTGGTGCATACCGGGCAAAACTACGATTATGAGTTAAACCAGATCTTCTTTGAAGACCTGGGCCTGCGCAAACCTGATCATTTTCTGGAAGCTGCGGGCAAAACCGCCACGGAAACAATCGGCCAGATCCTTATAAAGATTGATCCGCTGCTGGAAGCGGAGCAGCCGGATGCTTTCCTGGTACTGGGAGATACCAATAGCTGTTTATGTGCTATTCCAGCCAAAAAAAGAAAGATTCCTATTTTTCATATGGAAGCAGGCAACCGTTGTTTTGATCAACGCGTGCCGGAAGAAACCAACCGGAAAATAGTAGACCATATCAGTGATATCAACCTGACCTATTCAGATATCGCCAGAGAATATTTACTGCGCGAGGGATTGCCGGCCGACAGGATCATCAAGACCGGCAGCCCTATGTATGAGGTGTTGCATCACTATATGCCAAAGATCCGGCAGTCGCATATCCTGGATGAGCTACAGTTGAAAGAACAGGAATATTTTGTTGTATCGGCACATCGGGAGGAAAACATTAACTCCGACAGGAACTTTGATAACCTTGTTACCTCGCTCAACCAGATTGCAGGCATATTTGGTTTGCCGGTGATTGTGAGTGCACATCCCCGTACCCGTAAAATGATTGAGGCAAAGGGTGTAACCTTTGATCCACTGGTAAAGCTGATGAAGCCATATGGACTCAGTGACTATATCGCACTGCAAATGCAGGCTAAAGCAGTATTGTCAGATAGCGGTACTATTTCGGAAGAGTCGTCGATCCTTAACTTCCCGGCACTAAACATCCGGGAAGCGCATGAAAGACCGGAAGCAATGGAAGAAGCCTCGGTGATGATGGTAGGGCTGAACCCGGAAAGGATCTTGCAGGGATTAAAACAACTGGAATATCAGGAAAGAGATACCAGGAACTTCCGGGAAGTGGCTGATTACTCCATGCCCAACGTAGCAGATAAAGTGGTAAGGATAATTATTTCCTACACCGACTATATTAAAAAAACAGTTTGGAAAAACTATGAATAATTATGGGGAATAAATTATGGGTAGTAACCGAGCTATTTTTTCCGGAAGAAACGTCTACAGCGTATATCATGACGGAAGTCAGTGCACACATTGCGCAAAACAGTGAAGTGCACGTGATATGTGGCCCATCTTCTTACCAAAAATCAAATATTGTATCCAACGATGCCTTTGCAAATGAAAGTGTGAAAATTCACCGCGTAAAGGCGCTGCCGTTGAGTAAGGATAAGCTATTACAGCGTTCCCTCAGAATGATGTTATTAAGTGTGCAGCTTTCATTTAAACTGCTGGCAAAGGCAGGTAGGGGCGATCGTGTACTGATTGTTACCAATCCTGCGCCAATAGTGCTGTTGGTATCTTTGATCAGCAGGTTAAAGGGGCTGAAATGCTTTACGATTGTACACGATGTTTTCCCGGAAAACCTGGTAGCAGCCAGGTTAATGAAAACCAGCAGTATTGGCTATAAATTGTTGAAATGGATTTTTAACAAGGCATATAGTAAAATGGCGGTATTGTTTGTGCTGGGAAGAGATATGAAAGAAGTTTTTGAGAAGAAGCTAAAAGGGTATAAAAGGAAGCCAGCCATATACGTAGTCGAGAATTGGGCCGATACAAAAAGCATTTTCCCTACAGGGAAAGATGAAAACAGGATTGTGCAGCAGTTGGGGATTACAGAAAAAATCATTTTTCAATTTGCCGGAAATCTGGGTCGTGTACAGGGACTGATGGAGTTATGTAACGTTATCAAACAGATCCGGAATCCATTGGTGCATTTTATGTTTATCGGAGAAGGTGCTGTGAAGGAAGAAATGAAGCAATTTGTAGCTGTTAATCATCTGCGTAACGTATCCATGCTGGATTCTTTTTCCCGTAGTCAGCAGCGTGAGTTTTTAAACGCCGGCGATGTAGGTATTGTTTCGCTGCAGGAAGGGATGGCCGGCCTCGGTGTGCCATCAAAATCTTACAATATCCTGGCAGCGGGAAAGCCGATACTCTTTATTGGTGATGACGAAAGCGAGATTGCCAGAATGATCCATGAGAACGATGTAGGCTGGTGCTATGCGACGAATGATACCCGCACGTTGCTTGATTTTTTTAACAGCTTGTCTCCTGAAGATGTCTCACAGCTTAAAAGTAAGGGCGAAAGGGCGAGGTCTCTGGCGGAAACAAAATATACCAGGGAAATTATCCTGGATAAATATCTAAAAATGACAGCAAGTGAAAATTGATATATTATTAACCGGTGCTTCGGGCTTTTTGGGAGGAGAAATTATTGGCACTCTCGATGGCAGGTACCACTTTATTACGTTGGGGCGGCAATCGCCGGTTTCCGGCGGGAGACATATCGCAGCCGATCTGGGCAGCGGTATGGTCATCAATTTGCCTGCCGTTAAATATGTTATTCATTGTGCAGGAAAAGCGCATAGCATACCGGGAAATGTGGCGGAGAGGGAAGATTTTTATAAAGTAAATTTTCAGGGAACCGTCAATCTGTGCCAGTCGCTGGAGAAGGCGACGGCGCTTCCGGAGGCATTCGTTTTTATCAGCACAGTGGCCGTGTATGGAAAGGAGGAAGGTGTTTTGATTGCTGAAGATCATCCGTTGGCCGGCGATACACCATATGCAGAAAGTAAGATCATGGCAGAGCAATACCTCGAAGAGTGGTGTGCGAAGCACCAGGTAAAACTGAGTATTTTACGTTTGCCATTAATAGCGGGTAGCAACCCTCCCGGAAATCTTAAAGCGATGATCCGCGGTATCAGGAGTGGAAAGTACCTGAGCATTGGCAAGGCCAATGCAAAGAAAAGTATTGTATGGGCGAAAGACATTGCTGCTATTCTTCCTGCTGTGGCGGAAATAGGCGGAACATATAATTTAACAGATGGGGATCATCCCAGTTTTCGGGAGCTGGAACACAGTATCGCCCGCGGTATGGGTAAAAAAGATCCGTTGCGTATCCCTTTTCCGGTGGCAAAACTACTGGCGCTGATGGGGGATTTGCTGGGAGATAAATTTCCGGTGAACAGCAGCAAGCTTAAAAAAATTACGACAACACTGACCTTCAGCGATGTTAAAGCGAGGAATTTGCTTAACTGGAAGCCATCAGTTGTTACAGAGAAAATAAGATTTATAGTATGATGTACCTGGCATTTGCAGCAGCATTTTTTTTGCTGATCAAAGTTTATTTTAAGTTGGCTAATCATTACAATATTATTGATAAGCCCAATGAGCGCAGTTCTCATACCAGTATTACTATCAGGGGAGGAGGCATCGTTTTTGTAATGGCAGCCCTGATAACGCTGATGCTTGATTTTAATGGATTTGGTATTCCTGCCGCAGGTGTGATTATTATTGGTGTCATAAGTTTTCTGGATGATATTTATTCTTTACCCAATAAAGTAAGGTTACTGTTTCACATAACAGCTGTGTCACTGATGTTTTTCTATCTGTCGGTATTCGGGAACTTCCCTGTTTATGCTATCATCGCTTTGTATATACTGGTCATCGGTATCATTAATGCCTACAATTTTATGGATGGTATTAACGGTATCACCGGTTTATACAGCCTGGTTACCCTGGGCGCCCTGCAGGTTGTAAACATACGGCATATTCATTTCATCAATGAAGATATGATCTGGCTGCCCATGCTGGCATGTGCTGTTTTCCTGTTTTTTAATTTCAGGAAGAAGGCGGCTTGTTTTGCAGGAGATGTAGGTAGCGTAACGATTGCTTTCTGGATTATTACGTTGCTGTTGAAACTCATTTTATTTACAGGCGAATGGAAATACCTGCTTTTGCTGTCGGTTTATGGGGTAGATACCGTTCTGACCATTATCCATCGCTTAACACTGAAACAGAATATTTTTAAAGCACACCGGTTACATTTTTACCAGCTACTTGTCAATGAAAGAAAGATGCCGCACTTACTGGTGGCTTCATTGTATGTAGCCGTACAGGCGGCTATCGATGTATTCATCATCAGTAATCAAAATAGTCTGCTGACGAATATAGCGATTGTTGGTGTACCGCTGGTGCTGATATATGTAATTTTAAAACCGGGATTAAAACCTAAACTAGCTGCATAATGTCCACATCATTTCTTATTTACGGTGCGGGAGGTCATGCTAACGTGCTGGCTGATCTTGGAATGCTCACCGGTGCAGAGGTGCCTGTGATGTTCTCAGATGATGCTGCACATCATGGTAGCCGCAACAATACGATTATCCGCTCCTACGATCCGCTTCTTTTTCCTGAATTACCATTGGTATTGGGTATTGGGAATAACAATGTCAGGGAAATATTGGCGGAAAAAGTAGCCCATTCATTTACCGGGTTATTGCACAGTACTTCTTATGTGGCGGCGAACGCTGCTATAGGAGAAGGGAGCGTGGTGCTGGCCAATGCCGTAGTACAGGCAAACAGCCGGATCGGGAATCACGTGATTATTAATGCTGGTGCTGTGATTGATCATGACGCTGTTATCGGCGACTTCGTACACGTGTCTGCCAATGCCTATATTGGTGGTGGTGCTGTTATTGAAAAAGGTGCTGTAATAGGACCCGGAGCCATTATAACAAGGCATGCTGTTGTAAAGCAGGGAGTTGTTGTACCACCACTCACGGTAGTGGCCTGAATATAGTGATGCATTTTATCAACCAACATCTTTTTTGATATTTTACCAATTGTAAATCTTCGTTACTTTTACAACACAGGATAATATTTTAATACTACCTGCCGTTATAGTCGCAATAGATGGAAACCTTTATTTCTTATAGATTTTATCTGATAACCATTGCTGTTCATTTTTCTTTATCGTCCTATTTAGTGAGGAAAGCTATTTATTAAATAATTGTTTTATTCATAAAAAACATATAAAATAATTTTACATTTGTGAGAATGTTATTCTTGAACAAGCGGGCTATGTAAAACGTTGTATGTTCAGAATGTTCGTTACGAGGCTATGCCTTCGCTATTTGAAATGTGAATTTTTTTATGAAAACCATATCTTCTGCATCTTATTCTGTGCTGCTGAAAATCCGCGCGCCAACTTTTTTAACCTACTTCTGGCGGTTGAAAAAATGGAGCAGTATACTCCTGCTTGTCTTTCTTCTCTCGTTACAATATGTATCCGCACAGGACATTCAGATAAAAAATCCTTCACTGGAAGGTGTGCGTGGACAAACAAAAGCACCACCATATTGGATTGTAGCCTTTAATACGCCAGATATACAACCCGGTGTTTTGGGGATTACTTTACCAGCTTCACTTGGAGCTACCTACGTTGGTTTGCACAGTGGGAAAGACGAACTGGAAGGAATTTCCCAGGAGGTCAACTTAAAAGGAGGACGTACCTATACGTTTTCCTTTGATCTGGCGTACGCCCCTTTGTATATTTTCAGAGCATGTTATGGTGATTTAGCTATTTATGGAAGCGATACGCCCACAACACCCACGGAGCTATTATGGAGATCCGGACAGTTTTATCATACGGATTGGCAACGGCATACCGCTCAGTTCACAACTACCCGGAGCTTTAAATATATTATTCTTGCGGCGTATGTTTCAGCAGCATGTGATAAAAGTAAATATGGCTCCGCCTTATTGATAGATAATTTATCCGCCACCATGCGGGAAGTACCTCAGATTACTTTCAATGTGGAACATACCTGCATAGGTGCAGCCAATGGCCGCCTTTCAGCGAATGTATCAGGCGTTACACCTCCCTATACTTATTTATGGAAGCCAGGCGGACAAACTACCAGCAGTATTGCAAATCTGGATGTAGGAACCTATGAAGTAACCGTTACCGCAGCTAATGGAACACAAGCCACCGCCAGTACTGCTATCCGGAATACTGATTTGAAGAGTGAAGTTACTACCATATCCTCTGATTGTAGTGGAGAGAATAAGAATCAGATATTGATAAATACTACAGGAGGAATACCGCCTTATCAATATTATCTGAATAAAAATGATCATGCCAGTTACACGCCTGTATTTAAGGACCTAAGACCGGGAAGTTACCAGGTAAGAGTAAAAGACGAACATGGTTGTGCTAATAGTTTGGAGAATATAAAGCTGCAGGAACCATTGCCGCTGGAAATTACGGAAGTAAAAACAACCGGTACCAGCTGTACCAGTACGATTGATGGAAAGATTGCATTGAACGTAACAGGAGGGACGGCGCCATATGCTTACCGCCTGGAAACAAATGAGTGGCAAACGGATAATATTTTGAGTAAACTGGATGCAGGTACTTACTATTATCAGGTAAAAGATAAAAATAATTGCCAGGTACATGGAAGTGCAGAAATAATCAAAAATATAAGAGAGTGTGCTGTGTTTGTTCCTACTGCATTTTCACCAAATGGTGATGGGCAGAATGATCTGTTTCGTGTAAAATTACATGATGATGTCCATGATTTTCATCTGGACGTTTATAGCCGATGGGGACAACTGGTATTTAGTACAACCAGCCCTGAAAGCGGCTGGAATGGCGAATTAAAGGGCCAACAACAGTCCGCCGCCACCTATGTATGGGTACTTACCTATACAGATAGTAAACAGCAGGCGCTTAAGCAAACAGGAGTCGTTACACTGGTCCGGTAAATTAAAGGGTATTATTTCTGAAGGAATAAGTTTCCAGTATTCTTCTCAGCTTCGTATTCCTGGCAATATCTGTAATAGCCTTCAGGTGTTTTTCATGATGAAGATCCGTACCGATCAGATCTATGAGTCCGGCGGACATGAGTTTTTCTGCCGCCTGCTGTACATGTTTGCCATAGTAGCCTACAAGAGAGAGCAGGTTCACCTGTAACAGACAGCCCTGTTGTTTCAGTTGCTGATATTGTTCCATATCCTTGTGATAATAGGAATAACGTTCAGGGTGTGCCATTACCGGCTGATAGCCAGCCGCCTGCAGATCAAACAGCCACTGACCCAGCTGCATCGGCGCAGACATGAAAGAGATTTCTACCAACACCAGGTTACCGGAAAGCGTTAACAATGGCTTTTGAAGTAAAGGGATGAATTGTTCATCCAGGTAATATTCAGCAGCATAGCTAAAATCGACCCGGATATCTTTTTGTTTAAGTGCCGTCACTACTTCCTGATAAGGTCCCGTCATCGTATCTGTTGAATTGGGATAACGATCCATCATGATATGCGGAGTAGTAATAATTTTTTTGATACCCAGTTGTTGCAGCTGATCTATAAAATGTAACGATGTGGCAGCATCCGGCACTCCATCATCAATGCCGGGCAGGAGATGGGAATGAATGTCTGTAGCCATAAACGCCAGCAAGTCTGCCGGCAATATTGTTTCGATATTTTTTTTACGAAAAAAAAGCATAATGGTTTTTCAATAAGTCAATGTCACAAAATTTCGCTGTGTTATAACACAATCAGTGCCACAATTTCTTCCAGAAATTGCTGATCGGTGGTGTCAAAGTGGGAGAGGTGCTCGCTGTCTACGTCCAGTATTGCTTTTACTTCATTGTTGCGGATCAGTGGCACCACTATTTCTGACCGGGAAAGACTGCTGCAGGCAATATGTCCGGGAAATGCTTCCACATCAGGTACAATCAATGTTGCAGCCTGTGCCCAGCTGCTGCCACATACGCCTCTGTTCTTACGAATACGGGTACACGCTACAGGGCCCTGAAAAGGTCCCAGCACCAGTTCATCTTCCTTCACCAGGTAAAATCCCACCCAAAACCATCCAAACTGCTCTTTCAGCGCAGCGGCAACATTGGCTAAGTTTGCCACGAGGTCTGTTTCTCCTTCCAGCAACCCCTTTATTTGCGGGATCAGTGAAGTATATTGTTCCGCTTTATCGCCCCTGATGATATGTAAGTCTTCTGCCATAATCGATGTTGTTATACTGCAAAAGTCCGGAAATTTCTATATATTTAGCGTAGTAACCGTTAAAGTAATTGTCGTTAACCATTCAACCAATATATATCTGTAAAGGGAGTTGTTTTTTGGTAGTTTATCCTATTTTCCGTCTGCCAAAAGTTTAATTAAAATATATTTGTGATACTATGAAATCACCGGACATAATTTTAGTGAACGAGCAAGATGAAGCTATTGGTACAATGGAGAAGATGGAAGCACATCATAAAGGATTGCTGCATCGTGCTTTTTCCGTATTTATCATCAATGATGCCGGAGAGATATTATTACAACGCCGTGCGCTGGAAAAATATCATTCCGGGGGATTGTGGACCAATGCCTGCTGTAGTCATCCGTTTCCGGGGGAAGCTACAGATGCAGCCGCACATCGCCGGTTGGAGGAAGAAATGGGCTTCGATTGCAACATGAAGGAAATTTTTACGTTTACCTATAGAGCGGAATTTGATAATGGTTTAACCGAACATGAATTTGACCATGTGTTGCTGGGTACCTATAATGGCAACATATATCCTAATCCAACTGAAGTATGTGATTACCAATATTTGTCTTCCGGTCAGATTATGGAATTAATGGAAAAAGAGCCAGCCTCATTTACTATCTGGTTTCATCGCGCATTACCACTGGTATTGCAGTATATGAATATCCCGATCAATGCTGCCGGTGTATAATTTTTAGTTTTTGTTTAGCTATGCCAATTTGCTGTTAACCGGAGCGGTTTAATGAAGTGAAATTTACAGCACCTATCTGCTTACTGCCTTGATACGGCAGTTATTTCTATGCCCTTTAGCCACCTTACCAGGACAAGCCCGGTAACACCTATGCTATTTACTACCCTCAATAATTAACTATTAAATCAACTGACACATGACAACTCTCCAAATGCCTGAAATCAGGTATCCATTCCCTTCTGGAATTAATCAACATGTCAACGAAGCCCAGAACCACGTTGCCTCCTGGGTAAAATTTTATGGTTTGCTCTCCACAGAAAAAGCCTGGCACCGCTTTCATAAGGCCCGCTTTGCATGGTTGGCGGCCCGTGCTTTCCCCGATGCCGCCCTGCATGAACTTTGCATTGTGGCCGATTTTAATACCTGGCTGTTTATTTTAGACGACCAGTGTGATGAGGCCACTGCCGGCCGTAAGGCAGACTACCTGAAAAGCATGATGGCCGGATTCATGGACATCCTGCAGCATAACCGGCAGATAACACCAGACAACGGCGGCCCGCTGCCTGCCGCGCTGAGTAGTATCTGGGACCGTATGCGTGCTATCGGAAGCCCCGCCTGGCGCCTCCGCTTTATACGCAGTATGGATGATTATTTTACTTCCTGTATCTGGGAAGCTGAGAACCGGGAAGCAGGCATCGTCCCTTCTCTGGCAGATTACGTACACATGCGCCCCTTCACCGGCGCCCTCCTGGCAGATATCGAAGCCATTGAAATCATTGAAAAAATTTATCTCCCCCGCACGGTAATAGAACAGCCTTTGATGCAACGCATGATACAGGCCTGCAATAACATTGTATGCTGGTCAAACGATTTGTTTTCCTGTGCCAAAGAATCCCGGCAGGGCGATGTCCATAACCTCGTACTGGTGTTGCAGCACCACGGACAGATTAGTCTGCAGGATGCGGTGAACCAGGCCGCCCGGATGCACAATGAAGAAGTAGCAATTTTTGCTACCCTCGAAAAATTATTACCGCTGAAAGGAGATGAAAGAGATTATGAACTGCTCCGTTATGTATCTGTACTACGTTCCTGGATTACGGGTAATTACGACTGGAGTGTCAGTGATACCGGCAGGTATGGTATGGAAGTGAAAGAAGTGGTGGCCGCATAAGGAAAAGCTTCCGGCGTTTGTCTGTAAGGGAAAACAACAAACGCCGGATATGTTTATCGCTGTTTCATCCGTTTCTCTATCAACCGGCCCACCCACCAGAAGGAAATGGCCAGTATGCCAAAAAACAGTCCTTTGTTGGTATGGTCCCAGAGATATTCAAAGTAGCGGGTATAAAGGTCCAGTAAAAGAAAAACCACGGCCAGGTCACGCAACAGGTCATCTTTCATGCGGATGCCCAGTAGCAGCATGCCCACACATTGCAGGGTGTAAATGATTACCCACTGTAACAAATGTATCTGTCGGAGCTGCTGCCATTCGTCCCAGGTACCACAGTTACCGAAAATGGAGATGAGCCAGCCGGAAATGATAAACAACAGCCAGCCGCCACTCCAGGTAATATCCTTGATGGGCGCATATACCCGGAATTGCCGTAACAACCAGGCCACCAGCACCAGCAAAGCACCCAACAGGGCCATGCGGCAGGGCAGGTTCATACCCAGGAAAAAAGAAGCATCCCCCGTAAGATAATAGGTGAGTTTTACATAAGCCGGTATGAGGCACAACAGCGTAGCGGCCCACAACAGCCTCGAATGAAGTGTAACGCCCAACACACCGTAACAGGCGGTTGCCAGCAACCAGAAGGCGCCATAGTTGCCATCGAGATAATTTACACTCTTGCCCAGGTATACCACGCTCACGCCTATACTAAGCACAGGCAACAGCCAGAAAAGCTCCCGGTTAAAAGAAAATACCGGCTGATGTTTATTACGCCGCCAGCCCTCATAACAAAGAAATATGGTCAGTCCGGCAAATAGTAAGGCAATCACGCTATCTGTCAGCGAAAACTTTTTCCGGATGATCTCTATCCACTTTTCATCAAGTACCAGTGAGCCAAAAGCCATCAGTGCACAGGAAATGGCAGCGATGAATATGTAAAGGGTAATTGTTTGCCAATCCGTACTCACCACTTTATAGCTTTGCTGCAGTTTACCTGCCTGCTCCTCCGTAATGAGCTGCTCCTTCTGCCAGGTGTTGATTGCCCGGCGGAGTAATTGTGCTTCCCTTTTGTCCAGTTCCATCATAGACGATCTATTCAGTTGTTTTCTCCACCCGGTGTACCAGGCGCAGGGTATTTCGCTTTTTTATCTTTAAACGGAAATAATTAAACAAACCCAGCGCCGGAATAATCATATAACTGACACGCTGGTACGCAGTATTTTCCGGATACAGGAAATAGGTCATGGCAATACAGGTAAAACCCGTTGCCATAGTGAGAAATCCGTATTTAAAGCGCTGGTATAATAACTCCTTCTCTGTATGATGGCCCGGCACAGCCAGGTTTGGATTTTTCTGAAAAACATAGTAACTGATCCAGAATAAGGCCGCCAGACAGCCCGTCAGGTTGCAGAGATAGATAAAGACGGGCAACATAAAATGAGTGCTCGTATGCAAAATCGCCGAAGTCGAAAATGGAAACGACACAATAAAAAATAAAAAGAAAAGATTGCGATGAATCAATCCTTCGTTGTAATTTTGGAGGAAGCGGCATAAATGAAGATGCCGTACCCAAAAGTTACAAATAAATACAAAGCTGGCAGTAAAAGTCAGAAATTCGATAACAGTCGGCTGCAGCAGATCCCAGTAGCCGTTGGCAGGCATCTTTCCAGGAAGGACAGGCAATTTGATTTCAATAATCAGTAAAGTAACGGCAATGGCGAACACCGCATCGCTGAAAAGGATCAATCGTTCCAGCTCAAACTCACGATGAAACGGTTTGGGTTCTTTTATAACAGACATAGACATAGTTAACAATAACTTTTCCGAAAGATACGAAAATAGCTATTAGCTGACAGCTATTAGCGTTTACCATGCATTTGCCGGATGCTGCCTCCCGAAAAGAGACAATATCCGCTCAACCTTTTTACCTGTTTGTTGTTAAGTATTTATCAATCATCATATACTTTCAAAGTAATAAGTATGCATTGTCGTTTTTTCCTCTTCACCCTTCTTTTATTGTCAGGAATAACAGCAGCTTACGGGCAGGTGGATACTACACAGCCAGGCAGCTATGCTTATAATCTGGTCAATTGCATACAATACGGACTCGCTCATCAGAATGATGTGGTAAATGCCCGGCTGGATGTAGCATTCTCCCAGGAACAGATAAAAGAAGCTACCGGTAAGTTATTACCCCACGTAAATATTAACGGAAGTCTGGTAGATAACCTCAAACTACAGACCTCCCTGATTCCGGATATCGCCAGTGGTAACTATGATAAAAAGATCCCGGTGCAATTTGGCACTAAATGGTCTTCCGGGGTTACGGGACAGGTAGACCAGGCCATCTTTAACAGTGATTACTTCCTGGGACTGAAGGCTTCCAGGGTGTATGGGGGCTTGTCGCAAAAGACCTATAAACGTACAGAAATAGACACCAGGGTAGCCATCACCAAAGCCTATTATGCGGTGCTGGCCAATGAAGAAAATATCCGGTTGGCCAAATCCAATATGGCCCAGCTGAGCAAAACCCTCTCGGATACCAAGGCCCGTTACGATGTGGGCGTGGCAGAAAGGGTAGACGTAGACAGAATACAGGTGTCCTATAATAATGTGGTGACAGACATTGAAACCCAGATCCGGGTTCTCGTATATACGATGCAGTTATTGAAGTTCCAGATGGGCATGCCCCAGGAAACAAAGCTCACCCTCACCGAAACAGTACAGGACCTGAATGTGGACTCATTTATTTCAGATACCATTGATTACCAGGTGCAGGATAGAATTGAATACAGCATACAAACCACCCAGATCGCACTGAATGAACTGAACCTGAAAAGTAAGCGCCTGGGATACCTGCCAACCCTGAATGCTTACGTCAACTACGGATATAATTACTTCGCCTCCACTTTCGGAGACCTGTATAAAACCGGTTATGGGGCTTCTGCGCTTGGGCTAAGTCTTACCTGGCCCATTTTTGCAGGTACGGAAAGACTACATCAGATCCGGGAAAACAAGATAACATTAAAAAAGTCGCAAAATGACCTGGATTATCTGAGCCAACAGATCAAACTGGATGTGACCAATTCCAATACCCAATATCTCAACAACAGATCAAGGTTTGTAACACAGAAAACCAACATGGGGCTTACCCAGGGAATATACGATCGCATCGTGCTCAAATTTGAACAGGGAGTGGCCACCAGTCTGGATGTTACCTCGGCGGAAAGTGACCTGAAACAGGCGCAGGTAGATTATGTGCAGGCTCTGCTGAATACACTGATCAGTAAAACAGACCTCGATAAAGCCATGGGCAAAATTAAATAAGCAGTTAGCTTTTTTGTATTCGTAATTCGCAATTAATTTCTCATATGTATCTAATAAATAACAAGCGGACCTTTTATGTGGCAGGAATGATACTCTGTGTAGCCTGTGGCAACAGCAAAAAGCAACAGCAGCAGGCCGCTATGATGGGGAAGATGAAACCTACGGTGGTAGCTGCGGAAGTGGTTCCTGCCGTTTATACCGTAGCAGAAAAATTTCCTGCTACCCTCCTGGCGCATGATGTAGTGGAACTCCGCCCGGATGTTTCCGGCTACCTCGAAGCCATCCGGGTACAAGACGGTAGTAACGTTACCAAAGGGCAGGCATTATATGATATAGACAGAAGTCGTGCTGCCGCTGCATATGGTCAGGTAGCCGCTACCCAGCAACAGGCGGAAGCCGATCTGGCACAGAAAACACGTGATTACGAAAGATATAAGTCCCTGCTGGAACATGATGCCATCTCAAAACAAACGGTAGACCAGGCCTACACAGCCATGCTGACATCGCAGGCCAATGTGGCCGCCGCCAAAGCATCAGTGGCCAAAGCCGGTACGGATGTGAACCATGCCATCGTAAAAGCACCGGTAACCGGTAAAATAGGTATCGTCCAGATTAAAGTAGGAGATATCGTGAATGCCGGCCAAACACTGATCAATACTATCGTCAACGAACATCCCATGTTTGCCGATATGGATATTCCACAGTCCCGGCTGCCGGAATTTCTCCGCATCCAGAAAGGACAGGGAGATGAAAAATTCTTTATTCAGTTTGGTGATGGTACCCGATACGGAGAAGAAGGGAAGGTGCTGACGATCAATAATATCGTTGATGCCCAAACCGGAACTGTCCGTGTGCGGCTCGTGTTTCAAAACAAAGATGATATGCTAAAATCAGGTATGAGCATCGTGGTAGTGATGCAATATGGTACCCCGGCCACCCAGCTGGCTATCCCTGCAAAAGCTATGATCCAGAATTTATCTGAAACCAGCGTGTATACGATCAGCAAAGACAATGTGATCGGGGCCAGGGATATTGTGCCGGGAGCCATTACAGATACCATGCTGCTGATCAACAGCGGATTGAAAGCCGGCGACAGGATAGTGGTGGAAGGTATACAGCGGGTGAAACCCGGAGACACTGTCAATATTGCGGGAGCAGGGGCACCGGCAGGAGCACCGGCAGGAAAATAATAATACTAAATCACCATCACAGTATGATCTCAAAAACATTTATAGAGCGCAAGAATACTACTATCGTAATTGCTATCATCATTGTGATTGTAGGGCTCATCTGCATGTTTAACCTACCCATTGCGCAGTTGCCGGATATAGCACCACCAGTAACAGATGTAAGGGCCAGTTACGTAGGAGCCAACTCCACTACGGTAGAAGAAACAGTGACCACCCCCATAGAAAACCAGGTAAACGGTACCCCCGGCGCCATGTATATTCAGTCCGTGAGTGCCAACGATGGATCTATGAGTATTACTGTCACCTTTAACCTGGGTACCAATCCCGATATCTCTACGCTGGATGTACAAAACCGTGTGAGCCTGGCGTTGCCAAGTACACCGGATGAAGTACGGCGTGTAGGCGTAACAGTGAAGAAGCGGTCCAACGATATGTTGATGGTAATTGCGTTAAACTCTCCCAAGGGAAAGCACTCCCGCGAGTTCCTGGATAACTACATGAACATTTACCTGAAACCGGAGCTGGCACGTATTGTAGGAGTAGGTGATGTGAATGCCTTCTCACAGGATTATAGTATGCGCATATGGCTGAACCCTGATAAGATGGCCGCCCTCGGCCTGACTGCAGGTGATATCGCCGCTGCCATTAGCGAACAAAACCAACAGGTGCCTGCCGGTAGTATCGGTGCACCACCCATGAGTCATTCACAGGCATTTGAATATACCGTAAGTGTGAGAGGCCGTTTGGCTACCTCAGAAGAATTCGGCAACGTAGTAGTGGCTAAAAGTAAAAACGGCAGCCTGGTAAGACTGCGGGACGTAGCCCGTATCAACCTCGGATCTTTTACCTATTCCATCGAAGCCAAAGCAGATGGTAAAACAGGTAGCGGTATGGCAATTTACCTGTCTCCCGGCGCCAATGCGCTGGATGTAAACGACAAGGTAATGACCAAGATGGCGGATATGGCAAAGAATTTTCCGGAAGATGTGAACTGGCTGGTGCCTTTTGAAACCACGTCCTTTGTGCGGATCTCTATTGAGGAGGTAATCCAGACATTTATTGAAGCCCTGATCCTCGTGGTGATCGTGGTATTTATATTCTTACAGAACTGGCGGGCCACACTGATTCCTATCCTGGTAATTCCGATTTCCCTGATAGGTACCTTTATCTTTTTCCAGCTACTCGGTTTTTCCATCAATACCCTGACCCTGTTTGGTTTTGTGCTGGCCATCGGTATTGTGGTGGATGATGCCATTGTGGTGGTAGAGGCGGTGCAGCATCATATAGATGCAGACCTGATGTCGCCCCGGGATGCCACCTTTAAAGCTATGTCGGAGGTACAGGGACCGGTAATTGCCATCGCACTCATCCTGGCAGCGGTATTTGTGCCCGTGGCATTCATTCCCGGTGTAAGCGGACGATTGTATCAGCAGTTTGCCTTAACGATCGCCTTTTCCGTGTTGTTGTCTGCATTCCTGGCGCTGACCTTTACACCTGCATTGACGGCCATCCTGTTAAGACCTGCACACCTTACCCAAAAATCGCATGGTCTGAATAAGATCTTCTTTAAATTTAATGAATGGTTTACGCGGGTGACCAATAACTATGGAAAAGGAGTGATGTTCTCCATCCGCAAAACTCCGGTGGTACTCATTATCATGGGAATCATATTTGCCGTAGCCTTTTTCCTCTTCAAGAAAACACCGACTACCTTTGTGCCCCAGGAAGATATGGGTGCCCTGTATATAGCACTGGAACTGCCGGAGGCCTCTTCTACTGAAAGAACAAAAGAAGTGGTGGCACAGATCAGTGATATTTTATTGAAAGATAGTGCTGTTATACATTTCTTCGGCATCACCGGTATCAACTTCGTGGCCAATGCCACCAAACCCAACTCCGGTACGTTTTTCGTGAGCCTCAAACCATGGGATGAACGATATAAGCATGGCGACAATATAGGCACTGTATTAGGCCGTATACAAATGGCGACCAGCAGAATTATAGGGGCCAATATTATTTGTATTCCGGCACCAACGCTGCGTGGTTTGGGTACTTCGGGTGGGTTCTCCTTTATATTGGAACAACGAAGTAATCCGGACATCAATCAATTCCTGCAGGTAATGGGGCAGTTCCTCATGGCAGCCAATCAGCGGCCGGAAATTGCCAGGGCATATGCTTTTTTCAGCGCCAATACCCCACAGTTTAACGTGGATGTAGATCGTGATAAATGTAAGCAACTCGGTGTAGCCGTCAGCGATGTATTTAATGCGCTGCAAACATTCCTCGGAGGACTTTACGTTAATGACTTTACAAAGTTCAGCCGTAGCTTCCGCGTGGTGTTGCAGGCAGATTCATTATACCGTACCAGCATCAATAACCTGAGTACGTACTATGTCAGAAATAACACAGGGTCGATGGTGCCACTCAGCGCATTGATCACCACCAGAAAATCAGCAGGTGCGCCGGTAATCAATCACTTTAACCTGTATCGTTCCGTTGAAATTGATGGAGATAGTAAAACAGGCTATAGCAGTGGTGATGCCATCAATGCACTGAAAGAAGTGGCGGCTAAAGTATTGCCTGAAAACTTTGGTTATGAGTGGGCCAACGTATCATTGCAGGAAATTGAAGCAGGTAATAGTAGTGTGCTCATCTTCGCATTATCTATCCTGTTTGTATTCCTGCTGCTCACCGCCTTGTATGAAAGCTGGTCGGTTCCGTTCTCCGTATTGCTGGCGGTACCCATTGCATTATTTGGTTCCATCCTGGCACTGTCGTTAACCAAACAGGCCAATAGCGTATACTCTCAGATCGGGTTGATTACCCTGATTGGTCTGGCTGCGAAAAATGCCATCCTGATTGTTGAGTTCTGTAAAGAACGTGTAGACAGGGGGATGCCATTGCTGGACGCTACGCTGGAAGCCGTGAAGCTGCGTTTACGTCCTATTCTGATGACTTCCTTTGCCTTCATATTAGGGGTGTTGCCACTGTGTCTGGCGAAAGGTGCAGGTGCTGCTTCCCGTGTTAATATAGGCTTCACCGTAGTAGGAGGTATGCTGGCAGCTACTTTACTGGGTATTTTCACGGTCCCTGTATTGTATGTACTCATCACCAAGATGGCTTATGGCAAGAAGAAACTGGCCGACCTGGAAGCGAATGGTAATGAAGACAAGAAACCTAAAGGTTTAGGAGAATAACCTAACTTCATTATCATGAAAAATACGGAACGTTTTAGCACACGGGTAGATAACTATGTAAAATACCGGCCGCATTATCCTGTGGCCATTATTCCATATCTGGCTACAGAAGTGGGTTTAACGCGCGATACCATCGTGGCGGATATTGGTGCCGGTACCGGCATCTCTGCTCAGCCTTTCCTCGATAATGGCAACAAGGTGTATGCGATAGAACCCAATGCAGAAATGAGAGAGAAGTCGCAGCAATTACTGCAACGCTATCCGGGGTTTTCCGCATTGGCAGGTGCTGCAGAACATACCACCCTGCCGGCAGCATCTATAGACCTGATTGTTGCGGGGACCGCTTTTCACTGGTTTGATCAAACCGCTACGGCCACGGAATTCAGACGCATAGGCCGCAAAGATGCCCATGTTGTACTGATGTGGAACGTAAGACAGGCGGAACTGCCTTTCGAAAAGGGCTATGAAAAACTCCTGCACCAGTTTGGTACCGATTATAAAGACATGCAGCACAGAAACGTAGGGACGTCACAGTTAGCCGCGTTTTTTCAGCCTGACACCATCCACGAGAAGACTTTCCAAAATGCACAGATCTTCGATTTTGCTGCGCTGAAAGGACGGCTGTTGTCTTCTTCCTATGCGCCTGAAAAAGGCCACCCTGTGTATGAAGACATGATCAAAGCCCTGGAAGACCTGTTCTGGAAATACCAGGAACAGGGCATGGTGAAGTTTCACTATGAAACGAAGGTGTATACAGGAAAAGTCTGAACGCGAGTTTTTGTCCAGGGTTGTACTGATTTTGATGATTTCCGGATTTTTATTTTTAGGATTATAAATGATTAAAAGATGAGAGGAGATATAAGCGTATATAGTTCGCTTATATCTCCTCTTATCTTTTTAAATTATCAAAAATCACAAATAAAAAATCCTGAAAATCAGTATCATACCGGACAAAGACAAGCATCCGCTATGCCAGGCTATTATACAATATCTCCACCGGGTGAAGGGCTTTCACCCCGGTTCCATCTTTTACCTGATGTCTGCAGCTGGTGCCAGGAGCAGCAATGATAGTACCGCTGGCAGCATTACGCACCGCCGGGAACAACACCATTTCACCTATTTGCATACTCAGGTCATAGTGCTCTTTTTCATAGCCGAAAGACCCTGCCATACCGCAACAACCGGAAGGAATCACTTCCACAGAATAGTTCTGTGGCAGTGACAACATCTTTTTACTGTGCAGTGCAGAAGACAACGCTTTCTGCTGACAGTGGCCATGTAATTTAATATGTTGTTTATCACTGGTAAACTGTGCGGCAGTGATATGTCCTTTGTCGGCTTCTGCTGCCAGGAATTCGTCTATCAGGTACACATGTTTCGCCAGTGCTTTGGCGGATGCGCGTAAATTTTCACGTACCAGGTCTGGATATTCATCCCGGAAACTCAGTATGGCAGAAGGTTCTACGCCGAGCAGCGGTACGTTTTCGTTAATAACGTTACTGAATATACGAACATTATTCTCTGCATATTCGCGTGCTTTACGCAGGAGTCCTTTCGACATATAAGCGCGGGCACTTTCAGGATGTTCGATCATTTGAACATCATAGCCCAGGCGGTGCAGCAGTTGTACGGCTTTGATACCGATAGCCGTATCGTTATAGTTGGTGAACTCGTCACAGAAAAGATATACTTTTTTATTACCGGTAGCACCTTGCTTTTCTTTGGGCCATTTTTCGTTGAACCATTTACGTAAGGTGGTGTTGTGCAGGCCTGGTAAGGAGCGTTTCGCGGCAAAGCCGGCGAATTTACGGATGATGCCTCCGGTAAAGGAATTATTGATCATGGCATTGTATACTCCTGGTGCAATAGCTGCCAGTGCCGATAATTTGGAGTAGTTGCCGATCATTTTAGCCCGCATCGGTACGCCGTTGGCATCATAATAATGCTGCAGGAATTCCATTTTCAGCTTGGCCATATCTACGTTGGACGGGCATTCTGATTTACAACCTTTACAAGCAAGACAAAGGTCCAGCACCTCATAAATTTCCTTATGATCAAAGCGGTTTTCTTTGTTGCTATGTGTCAGGAATTCGCGGAGGATATTTGCCCTGGCGCGGGTAGTATCTTTTTCATTCCGTGTAGCCATATAGCTGGGACACATGGTGCCGCCGCTCAGTTGTGTTTTACGGCAATCACCGGAGCCGTTGCACTGCTCGGCATGTTGCAGCATGGTTTGTTGCGGGAAATGAAAGATGGTTTTTATTTCCGGCACCTGTTGTCCAGGCTCGTAGCGCAACATACTATTCATAGACGGCGTGTCTACGATCTTGTTGGGATTGAAAATATTTTCCGGATCCCAGGTATATTTAATCTGTCGTAGTAGTTCATAATTTTTGTCGCCCACCATCTGTTTGATGAATTCACCCCGGAGCCGGCCGTCACCATGTTCTCCACTGAGGGAGCCATTGTACTTTTTAACGAGGGTGGCAATTTCTTCGGCAATTTTGCGGAACAGTAAATTTCCTTCTTCTGTTTTCAGGTTGATGATGGGACGGAGGTGAATTTCACCGCTACCGGCATGTGCGTAGTGGACAGCGTACAGTTTATATTGCTGCAGGATATCGTTGAAATCACGGATAAAGTCAGGCAGGTCTTCTACTGCTACGGCGGTGTCTTCAATCACCGGCACGGCTTTTTCATCGCCGGGCAGGTTGCTGAGCAGGCCCAGACCCGCTTTGCGGAGTGCCCATATCTTTTTGCTGTCATCGCCGAAGAGGAGGGGGAAGTGGTAACCCAGTCCTGCTGCGCGCAGGGTAGCTTCCAGTTTGCCGGCAATCTCCACTACTTCTTCGCGGGTGTTGCGGCAAAACTCCACTACCAGGATAGCGCCGGGATCTCCCTGTACAAAGAAGCGGTTTTTGCTCTGCTCGATATTATCCTTGGTACATTCCAGTATATAATGGTCAATCAGCTCGCTGGCGCTGGGCTTATATTCCATCACCAGGATGTTGGCGCGGAGTGACTCATCAATATTATTGAAGTGAATGCAGATCAGGCCTGTTTCTTTGGGAGGCAGGGGATCTACATGCAGTTTTATTTCTGTCAGAAAAGCGAGGGTACCTTCAGAACCTGCTATCAGCTTGCAGAAGTTGAAATCTTCTGTGCCGGCGGTGAAGGGGTTGGTGTCCAGCAGCATGTCTACCGCGTAGCCGGTATTGCGGCGGGGGATGCTTTTCTTTGGGAACTCTTTCCTGATCTCGGTTTGGTAGCTGTGGTTACTCAGACTGCTACGGATCTGTTTATAGATCTTCGTTTCCAGGGTATCAGGGCCTTCGCATTTCTGGTGGAAGCTTTCGGCATCCATGCTGCCGAAGGTCACTTCTTCGCCGTTGCTTAGCAGGGCTTTTACTTCCAGAAGATGTTCGCGGGTGCTGCCATATACCACGGAGTTGGAGCCGCAGGAGTTGTTACCTACCATGCCGCCTATCATGGCGCGGTTAGCCGTGGAGGTTTCCGGGCCAAAGTAAAAGCCATGTGGTTTCAGGAACATGTTGAGTTCATCGCGGATCACGCCTGGCTGTACACGTACCCAGCCTTCTTCTTTATTAAATTCCAGTATGTTGGTAAAGGTGCGGGATACGTCGGTAATGATTCCGTTGCCTACTACTTGTCCGGCTAGTGAGGTGCCGGCCGTACGTGGGATCAGGGAGGTTTTATTTTCACGCGCAAAGCTGATCAGTGTCTTCAGATCATCGATATGCTGCGGAATAGCTACTGCCAGCGGCATTTCACGGTATGCCGATGCATCAGTGGCATAAAGTGTTCGCATGGTATCGTCTGTATAAAGCTTGYCTTTCAGTTGCTGGGCCAATTGCTCTAGCTTGTCGCGCATCATTTTTAGTACCGGTTTTGAAAGGGCGAAATTAATATTTCAGTCCGGCTTTTTCATGCCTTGTAATGTATTCGTCAAAAAAAGCACTATTCTTTTACAAATTGGGGCTTTTTTACTTGTAGGCCGCAAACCGCTTCCAGTTTATCAATCAGGTATACGGCCAGCTCGGGGGATTTGGCCTCATCGTGCATGTGCATGAAAAAATATACTTCCTTCAAACCGTTGTCCAGCCAGTATTTGATGCGGTTGGCCCAGTCATCGATCCGGGTATAATCGGTAGGATGCAGGCTATTGCCTACAAACCGGATAAATATTTTGGGGATGGTCAGGTACATATGTGCCACATCCCTTCTGCCGGCGGTGTCGGTGATAATGATGCCTACATTGAGTTCCCGGAGCTTTTCAAATAGTTCCAGGCGTACGGCTTCATCCTCATACCACGCTTTATGCCGCAGTTCTACAAAAAACTGCAGGTCTTTCGGCAGGGAGGCGAGGTATTCGTATAGGTATTCCCGTTTGGCCGGGCCATATTTATCACTCAATTGTAAAAAAATAGGTCCCAGGTGAGAACCGAATGCCAGCACGCCTTCCAGGAAAGACGTGGTTTTGTCGCCAGCGCTTACCAGGTTGCTGAAATGACTGATACTTTGCGGTACTTTGGGGCAGAACTTAAAATCCATGCCCTGGGCTTTCACATCCCATTTGGAAATGGTAGCCGGTCCATATATCTGGTAATGGGTAGCATTGAGCTCTATGCTGTTGAAGTGTTTTACATATTCCCCGAGGAAATCGGCCTCCTTGGTACCTTTGGGATATATTTTCCCTATCCATTCCTTTCTGCCCCATTTGGCGCAGCCCAGGTAGGCCAGCGGTTTTTTGACGGGCTTGCCTTTCAATACCTTCTTATTAAAGGCAGGTTCTGCAGGCAATTTAAAATCAATGTCTGATAATTCGGGAGTAGGAACACGACCAAAATCCATAACAGGCGCTTTTAGAGGATGAACACATGACAATAAGGAATACAAATATACCCCACGGATTTTGTCTTACCCAGGATTATACTGATTATACTGATTTTTCCGATTTTCTTTTATGATTTTGGAAGATAACTGTGGATATAACCACAACTATCTCCGCTAATCTTAAAAATCACAATAAAATTAATCAGGTAATCATCAAAATCAGTATAATCCTGACCCAGACAAAATCCGCGTTAAAATAAATTCCGTCTCCCCCTTTGTTTTCTTATTTTTCCAAGGTAACTTAATAAAGATTATCAATTATTTAGCATGGAGATTTTACACATTAGCGCGGAATGTTACCCGGTAGCCAAGGTAGGTGGACTAGGTGATGTGGTGGGGGCATTACCCAAATATCAGCACCAGTTAGGAAATTTTGCCAAGGTAGTGGTGCCCGCCTACCGGACCAAGTATTATGACACCCACGAATTTGATGTGGTACACCAGGCTGGTATGTGGCTGGGGCACGACTGGTACCATTTCAATGTATTAAAAGAACGCAGCAACGAACTGGGTTTCGACCTGTACCTGGTGGATATTCCCGGTTTGCTCGATACCCCTGGTGTATATGGCTATCCCAATGATACGGAACGCTTTCTGGCCTTCCAGGTTGCGGTGCTGGACTGGATCAACGAATGGCAGCATCAGCCGGATGTGATCCATTGCCATGATCACCATACAGGGCTCATCCCTTTTCTGTTGAATTATTGTTACAAATATGCCCGGCTGAAAGATATTCCGTCTGTACTGACTATTCATAATGCACAATACCAGGGCCAGTTTGGATGGGATAAGCTATACCTGCTCCCTTCTTTTGACCTGTGGAAGGCAGGCTTACTGGATTGGGGTGGCGCCATCAATCCGCTGGCTGCCGCTATCAAATGTGCCTGGCGCGTAACTACTGTTTCGCCGGGTTACCTGGAAGAACTGTTTTCTAATGCCAACGGCCTCGAAAGCCTGATCAGCCAGGAAAAAGCGAAGATGGTAGGGATTCTGAACGGAATCGATACCCTGGTATGGGATCCCGCTACGGACCATATGCTGGTCCGGAATTTTGATATTGATACCGCTGTAGCCGGTAAAGAAGAAAATAAACAATTGCTGTGTGAACGCTTCGGATTGGATGCAACTTTACCGCTGATCTCCTTTATAGGCAGACTGGTAGGAGATAAGGGCGCAGACCTGTTACCTGAAATCATTGGGCGCTCGCTGCACGAACTGCCCGGAGAAGTCAACTTCCTCGTTCTGGGGAGTGGGGAACCACATATTGAGTGGTCATTGCAGCAAACGCGTCAGTTGGTGAGCTATGGTTTCAATGTACATATCGGGTACGATGAATCTTTATCCCATCTTATTTATGCGGGCAGTGATTTTCTGTTGATGCCCTCACGGGTAGAGCCTTGCGGGCTGAATCAGATGTATGCCCTGCGTTATGGAACGGTGCCGATGGTGCGCAGCACCGGGGGATTGAAAGATACCGTCACCGACTTTGGAGATAAAGACGGTGTGGGGATTCGCTTTAACCAGGCAGGTGTCTGGGATGTTTGTTACTCGGTTAAACGGGCGATAGAATTGTATCATGATGCCACACATCTGGAGGAAGTACGTTTGAGAGGCATGAACATTGATCATTCCTGGGGCAGTTCTGCACAACGTTACATTGACATGTACAGCAGTATGAAATAGTTTAGAATATTGAATGATGACTTTCTAAAACCAATTCCCATTATGACTAACGATGTAATATCCATTATTCTCGGAGGAGGGGCCGGCACCCGCCTGTATCCGCTTACCCGTCGCCGTTCAAAACCAGCGGTGCCTTTAGCCGGTAAATACAGACTGGTGGATATTCCCATCTCCAATTGTTTGAATGCTGAACTGAACCGCATCTTTGTATTGACGCAGTTTAATTCGGCCTCCCTGAACAAACATATCAAGAACACTTATCACTTCAGCAATTTTGATAAGGGATTCGTGGATATCCTGGCAGCTGAACAAACACCCGATAACCCTACCTGGTACCAGGGTACAGCGGATGCGGTAAGACAATGTATTCATCACATGGAGAACTTTGAGTTTGAATATATACTCATTTTATCCGGTGACCAGTTGTACCAGATGGATTTTAAGAAGATGATCCGGCACCACATCGACACCCGCGCGGAGATCTCTATTGCCACCATTCCGGTAAGTGCCAGGGATGCTTCTGATTTTGGTATTCTTAAGGAAGATGACAAAGGCGCTATCGTTTCCTTTACAGAGAAGCCTTCCCAGGCCGTTTTGCCACCATGGGCTTCTGAAGTAAGTGAAGAAATGCAGAAAGAAGGCCGTGTATACCTGGCCAGCATGGGGATCTATATCTTCAACAGACAGGTACTTTTTGATATGCTCAATGACCAGCCGGAAGCTGCCGACTTTGGTAAACAGCTCATTCCACAGGCCATTGAAGCCAAACGCAGGATCTTCAGCTACCAGTATGAAGGCTATTGGACAGACATCGGTAATATTGAGTCGTTTTTCGAAGCCAATATCGGACTGACTGATGAAATCCCTTTATTTAACCTCTTTGACGAATCTCAAACCATCTACTCCAGGGCCAGAATGCTGCCTCCGGCAAAAATTTCCGGGACCATGGAGAAAACAATGATTGCAGATGGTTGTATTATAATGGCAAACCGCCTCGAAAGGGTAGTGGTAGGTATACGTACCCGGATCGGTAAAGGCTCTGAAATCAGTAATGCCTATATCATGGGTAGCGACTACTATCAGACCCTGGAAGAAATTGAAAATGCCAGGGCAGAAGGACGACCTACCATGGGCATTGGAGAGAACTGTATTATTAATAACGCCATCATCGATAAAAACTGCAGCATCGGAAACGGCGTACATATAAATGGCGGGAAACACTTAGCTGATGGGGACTTTGAGAAATATACAGTGAAAGACGGCATTGTTGTTGTTAAAAAGGGAGTTGTCCTGGAAGACGGATTCAGTATTTAACAAAACGAAAAACATGCGATTGTCAATAGAGCGGAAATCCACAAAGATTTATCCTGATCTGAAGCGCGTAGTAGCGAGATTTTTTTTCAATGGAGAGGCCAGGGCTAAATCTATCATTCAATTGGTAGCTGCTATGGGCGATCCGGAGGTAGACATAACGATTATGCCTATACTAAGAGAATTTTCCCGACGCCACAGGAATATTACCCGAATTTTTGAAAGACATGCAGACCGGCTGCGACACCTGTATCCCGGCTTGCAGATTGATTATGAAGGACTGTCGCTTAAACGGAAATTACTGACAGGCTCCTATTTTACCAACGAATATTCTATTGAATCTGCTGCTTTTTTTAATCCCTCCCTCATCGAAGATGTAGATCAGAGCGGTTTGGAAGAAGGACAGAAACGTGTGATTATGAGCTTCCGCGCAGTGGGAGAAGGACATGTGTCCTCCATTGCCTTCAGGTCTGGTATCATTGATAAGAACAATGAAATTTCCCTGATAGCTCCGGGCAATTACGTAGATGAAGCGGAAATTATCCGCAACTCCATCTACCGGAAAAATACTTTTTTCCAAAACGCCGCTTCTATCAGGTTGCCAGATTCAGTCATGCAGGAAGTACAAAATAGCCTCCCCGACCAGTTTGAATACCTCGCTCTCAAGAAAGTGATCCGGGAAATGCAGCAGCGTTTCCAGGTAGATCACCTGCTGAAAAAAGGACTGGAAAGGATCTTATGGTTGGCAGACTCTTACTATGAGCTGAATTTTTCACTGGATACAGATCTGTCCGATCGTGTTATTTTTCCCTACTCTGATGCAGAAAGCAGGGGGATAGAAGATGCCCGCTTTGTGAAGTATACCAGCGAAAACGGTAGTATTACCTACTACGCTACCTATACCGCATATGATGGAATTACTATCCAGCCAAAGCTACTGCAAACGAAAGACTTTTATAATTTCAAGATCATGCCCCTGTATGGAGAAGGCGCACAGAACAAGAACCTGGCGCTGTTTCCACGCAAAATAAACGGCAAATACGTCATGATCTCCCGTATTGATGGTATCAATGGATATATCATGTATTCTGATAAAATCAATATCTGGGAAAACCCGCAAATACTGCATACACCTAAATATGCGTGGGAATTTGTACAGGTAGGTAACTGTGGTTCTCCCATTGAAACACCGGAAGGGTGGTTAGTGATTACCCATGGAGTAGGACCTATGCGTACGTATTGCATTGGTGCCAGTCTCCTGGACCTGGAAAACCCGGGCATAGAAATAGGTCGCTTACGTGAGCCCCTGCTGATGCCCAATAAGGACGAACGTGAAGGGTATGTTCCCAACGTACTGTACTCCTGCGGGTCTATGATCCACAACGATGAACTCATTATTCCGTATGGCTTATCCGATTATGCTTCGGGATTTGCCACAGTAAACCTCGAGAAATTGCTGTCGCAGATAAAAGCAGACGGCGTATAGATAACCGTTATTCGTTAAAAGGGGGTATCTCAAAATGACTTTGAGATACCCCCTTTTTCTTCTGATTATCGGTCAAACCACTTAAATGAAAATCTATTGCAGTGGATCGAACTCTCCACCCCAGTTACTATTTTGTTTGAATAATGGATTCCTGTCCAGAATGGATTTTGGAATACCGTAAATGTAGTATTGATCCTTGATAGCTATGTTAACCGCGTCTGTTGGAATAACAGTAGAAGTAAATTTGTTCCACACCGTATTTATATCCGACATAGGGCTTACATCCGATTGTCCGGGTTTCAGCAACACCGCGATTCCATGACGTTGGGTAAGACTTCGCAGGTAATCAAACATTTTCCAGCGGCGCAGATCATTCATACGTTTGCCTTCAAAACAAAACTCAACAAAACGTTCTTTTTGATACGCCTTGCGCACATCAGGCTGCAGCACAGCTGTAATACCATAGTTGCCGGCAATACCTGGCAACACGCCTGCGCGGGCCCTGATTTGTTTTAATATATCCAGTGCTACTGCAGTGTTGCCTGTTTCATTGGCGCATTCACCATAATTCATTAATACTTCAGCATAACGGATTTCAACCCAATCAACGCCTGCATTGTAAACAGTACCTTTATCAATCGTTTTATCAATTGCTTTTATGCGGTAGAAACTTGAGTTAGACCACAAAGGGTCCAGTGTTATTGGGTTATGCACTCCTTCAAGGCCTGTGTTACCATTATAATTTGTTATGCTGGTAAAATAGGTCCACAGATAGGTTTTACCATCACGCATCCCTTTTAAATATTGGTTGGGAGATCCGTTATAATAAATATTGGCATAAAACCGGTCATCCCTGTTAAAAAACAACGTATCGTAGTTTCTTGGTTGTGATTCCCAGCTGGAGCCATCTTTCATAGGAAAAGTATTTACCAGTTCCAATGAAGGCCGGTCATAACCTACATCATCTTTAGACCAATCCAATGGAATTAAGCCTCCCTGGAAATAGGTTGCCTGTGGATAGTTGAACCGGCGAACCATCACCACTTCTTTGTTTAACTCATCATCCCATATTTTACTGTATGGACTATACAACCCTTTACCACGGGCATCTAAAAATTCTTTAGCCGCTTTATTGGCGTCGTATGCTTTTTGCCAGGTAGCTACTCCTCCCAAACCATTAAACAAAGGGCTGGCATAAAACAATAGTACTCTTCCTTTAAAAGCCATGGCAACGCCTTTATCTACTCTGCCCATATCATCATCTGTAAAAGCATTGGGCAGTAATGCAGTCGCATCGTCTATATCTTTTAAAATCTGTGTTACACACTCCGATGTTTTATTGCGGGGCCTTTGCAGGGTTGTTAAATCTGTACTGGGCATCTGTGCTTCCAATATGAGGGGGACGCCGCCATAGTTACTGACCAGGTTATGATATGCCCAGGCTCTCCAGAATAATGCCTGTCCCTTAATTTTGTCTTTGTCTGCCTGGCCGAAACTGGCTTTGTCGATATTGGACAACAAAATATTAATGGTTCGTATACTATTATATGTTCCAAAGTTATTTTGTGAGTCAAAGGTGGCTGTACCTCTGAACCAGTCATTTGTTTGTTTCTGGTAAGGAACGCCTTCATCAGTGTTGTTTCCAGTCCCAGACCTATTGCCTGGCATCAGATCTGCATAGATCTGATTTAAATAGGCCGTAGCCATATTTACATCCGACCATACCTGATCCGGACCAACAGCAGAAAGATTTGTTTTATCAAGTACCTTACTGCAACCCATCAATAAAAAAGGAACGAAAAAGATGAGTACTGCTATATTTAACTTATTCTTCATTTTTCTTAGTTTTTAATTTAAACACGCTTTTCTACAACTTTATATCAATTCCTGCGGTAAAAGTTCTCATGGTTGGGTAGCTCATAAATTGGGATACTTCAGGATCGTACAACTTAAATTTGGTGATGTTAAACAGGTTGGATCCTGCCAGAAAAATCCTGGTATCTTTAATCGCTAATTTATTTAATACTATATCCGGGAGTTTATAATTGATGTTCAGGTATTTCATTCGTAAAAAACCGCCATTATACACGTTGAAGGTAGAAGTCCAGGTATAACCTGCTGAATGGGGATCTCCCCATGGATACATTTTAGGCGTAGTGCCATTGGGATTTTCCGTGCTCCAGGAATCAGCATGGTATTGAGGAACTTTTCCTCCTCCGCCAAAATTCCTGCCCCAGGCATCATTGTAACTTATCTTATATCCTGTAAGGCCGGAAAATAGTGCTTCTACTGTAAAGCCTTTATACGATAAAGAAATATTCAAGCCATAGGCGATGGGGGCATTATCTGCTCCAAAATAGTTGCCCAGCACCATTTGATCGTAACTATCTACTTTATTATCGGGCTTTCCGTCCGGACCACTGAGATCCGCTAATAACATATCGCCTAAAGCAGGTGCAACTCCATTGATGGTATAACCAGCCGGTAATTTATTCAAATCGTCCTGTGTGCGTATTACACCTAAGGCCTGGTAACCGCGTCCATATGCCAACGTTTTTCCGATCGGGTTTGCATAGTCCTGTGTGTTTGCTGCAACGTCTTTCTTTATCGCCTTATTGGTAGCATAAGTGAATACACCTTTTACATTATAGCTGAAATTTTTGCCGATGTTATTATTATAGCCCAGCTCTATTTCAATACCATTGGAACTAACTTTTCCGTAGTTTTCTGGTGGTAAGGATGCGCCAAATTCATTCGGAATAGCGAGGATGCGGCTACCTAATATATCATAGGATTTTCGTTTCCAATAATCGAAGCTGAATCGCACGTTTTTAAAAAGTGTTGCGTCCACACCTATTCCTGCAGAATTTGATTTTTCCCAGGTTAGATTGCTGTTAGGTAAACCACCATAGGCGAGGCGTGGCGCAGGAGTACCTGAAGCTCCCATATAATAGGTACCGCCCTGGATAATATATTGCTCCATCCATCTCCATCTGCTGTTGGGATCATCTTTATCCAGAATATCATTACCGGTGGTAGCATAGGATGCTCTCAGCTTTAAGAAATCCACCACCTGGCCAAGTTTGGATGATTGGAAGAAACCTTCTCTTGAAATTACCCAACCTCCTGATACTGATGGAAACCAACCCCAGCGCTTATCCGGCGCAAAGTTGGTAGAGCCGTCTCTCCGGACAGATGCACTAAAAAGGTATTTGGCATCGTAATCATAATTAATCCTTCCGATGTAAGACAACCTGCCTATCTGACCTTCGTTGCCATTTGTTGACCAGTCAGCATTGTTTGCGCTGGTATATAAAAACTGGTCTGTCGCAATGAGGGGGAAATTATATCGATACAGGCTGAAATAATTGGTGTATCCCTCATATTGCTCATAAACAGCCAGCGCGCCAATGGTATGTTTTCCAAATGTCCGGTCGTAATTAATCTGTGCGTTTAACTGATAAGTATTGGATTTATTATATTCATTGCCCAAATACTGAGTACCTGGATCACCACTTAAAGTAGTGCCCACTAATGTATCGGTGTAAATCAAACCATTGGGACCTGTTTTCTTAAAATTATACAGCTGCTGTTTTTTAGCAAAAGTTTTTATATAGCTGTTATCAAAATTTTTGCTGTAGGTACCCTTTATGCTCAGTCCTTCTACAAAGGGTATTTTGTATTCAGCAGTCACCAACGCATCTATTTGTTGGTTGCTGTTACGCCAATAGCCCCCGTTTTTCATCATTTCTATTGGATTGCCCAGCCAACCGGGGTTATTAGGTTTGCCATCTATGTAAGGGCTTGCAAATACATCCCAGTACAGTAATTTACCCCAAAGGTTATTCAGGTCATCGGAACCATAATCATAGGTGAAGTTGAAACGGCTACGGGTACCATAACTTGTACCCATGTTTAAACCAAGAGTAAGGTTTTTTACCAGATTGGCCTGTACGTTTCCACGCAGATTGTACTTCTTATATGACACCTGTGGCAGAAAGCCATCTTCTTTAATATAAGAACCTCCTATGTAACCTCTCAGCTTTTCACTACCTCCGGAAACGCTTAGCGCATAACGCTGGCTGGACGGATTGGTATAAGCAGCTTTGTAGTAGTTGTCGCCGTTAGGATTATTCTTCAGCACCCAGTTAATTTCCTCATCGCTTAAACCTCCATTAACTGCTTTGCTTAAATTCAATCCATCTTTAACGGGCATGTATTCGGGTAGCTTACCTACGCGTTGTGTGTTGTAGGTAGCATTGAAATTTATAACTGCCGCACCACTCTTGCCTGTTTTTGTTGTTACCAGAATGGCACCATTAGAAGAGCGGGAGCCGTAAATGGCCGCAGAGGAAGCATCTTTCAATATTGTAATATCTGCTACTTCATTAGGATCTAACGCATCGAAACTGGTTTTGTCCCTCACTATTCCATCAATAACATATAATGGTTCAACAGCGCTATTACTAAATGAAGAGCGGGACCGGACTTTAACATTTGATCCAATACCGGGCGTACCTGTAGGTGAGCTGATAAACGTACCGGATAAGCGTCCTGCCAATACATTTGATAAATTGGTAGCAGGAATAAGCTGTATATCTTTTGCATTCATAGAGGAAACAGCAGAAGTCATTTTAGCCCGCTTTTGTGTACCATAACCCACTACTACCACATCTGTTAATTCAGTGGTAGTTTGGCGCAACGCAATATTAATTGGCGATGCCCCGGCCATGGCAAAAGCCGTGTGAAACCCGGTCATTGTGATTTTCAGCCGGCTACCGGAAGGGGCGTTTAACTCAAAACGGCCTTCGGGACCAGTGATGGTGCCGTTTTTTAAATTCCCTTCCTGGCTGACGGTTGCACCAGGGAGCGGCGCACCTGTGGAATCGGTGACTACACCTTTTACGTTCATCTTGTTTTGGGAATAAATGCGCGTGCATTGTAGCATGATGCACAATAACGCTATCGCCCATAGTAACGATTTGGTTTGGCTCATAAAAAAAATTGAATAGGTGGTAAATTTTTAGAATCCTAATTCACTGTGTGACTGATATACTGTTTGGTTGATAATATTTCAATGCTATCCTAAGTATCAAATTTTGTGGAATGTTATTTCATTGTTCAATTGATATACTCCCTTGTTGATAATGTCTCTATACTATCTTAAGTAATAAATTTTGTGGAATGCTAATTCACTGTTCGATTGATGTACTGCATTGTTGACGATGTCTCTATACTATCTCAAGTAATAAATTTCGTGCAATGCTAATTCACTGTTTGACTGGTTGATGATGTCTTAATTCTGTCTTAAAGGTCAAATTATCTAGCTCTTTACACAAAGCTTAATTTGACTATTACAGATGCTATTTTTGCAGGAGATAATTCACATGTGTAAATACAAATCGCGTACTGTCTTAACTACGTCTGCTTTATAATATTTCGCCGGGAACGGCGAAATCTATTTTATAATTCCACGTGAGTTCATCAGTGTCAGTTATGTCCCTTAATATAATCTAACACTGTGAATTCAGCGAGGACGGATGTAGTAAAATCTGCGTGCGAAGGAAATTCGCAGAATATGGATTAAAATCGTTTCGTTGTCACAATTACTTTCCAGACATAAGAACAGCTGGGATTTGTAAATCCTTTTTTTAAATTTACATGAATCATGCAGGGACATCAGTATCCCCTATGATCAATATTCCTGGTATTTATTTCCTTTAATATATTCTCTGTTGAGGTAAATAGATGTATTGCATTCTCCGACTGCCAAACGAATGATAATTCTACCTGATGAAGTTCCACTGTTCCGATATTTCAACAATATAAAATTTGGTAATTATTCGCCTATTAACTACTTCTAATTTGATCAATTGCAATGTTTTTTTTGCATACCGGATATGATAGCTCATATAATTGGCCTTATCATATGGCTTGTGCGCCGGAAGGGAGTAGTATTTGTGTTTGTACCGTATTGGCCTCCACTTTTATCTTTGTGCGTATGTTGACGCCACTGCAAGTGCTTTCCTGGTCATTGTGAAAACTATCAGGATATCATTTCCTGCTATGTGATATGTCGGCTGAGCGCAAAATATGCAAAAAGGAAATCAACCTGCAACTGTTATATTAACAAATACCTGCGTTTTTTTGCCCAACAAATCTTTCATGGGCGTTAGGCCACTGGGGTTGAATTAATAAAAAAGGCCTCCCGGGAACGGGAGGCCGTGAGATTTGCCTTGTTATCACCTATTCGAATTAGAGGAGGGGGTCAAAAGTGCCTCCCCACATCATATTTTGTTGCAACTTCGGATTCCTGGACAGAAAGCTGAAAGGCAATCCGTATATATACATTTTCTCGGGGACAGCAAGGTTTGACTTATCAGTAGTGATCACTGTATAATCAAACCTGTTGTATACCTTATTGATATCATCCATAGGGACAGGATCTGTTTGACCTGGCTTGAGCGTAATGGCGAGGCTGTGGCGTTGTGTTCCTCTTAACAGGTCAAATTTTTTCCAGCGGCGCAGGTCGTCCCAGCGTTTGCCTTCGAAGGCAAACTCCACGAAGCGCTCGTCCTGGTATGCTTTCCTGATGTCTTCCTGAGTTGTGGCAGTGATGCCATAGTTGCCGGCTCCGGCTGAAACGCCGGCCCGCTGACGGATATCATACAATACCTGCAGTGCCTCGCCGATCTTACCCAGTTCGTTGGCAGCTTCACCATAATTCATCAATACCTCTGCATAGCGGATCTCGGGCCAATCGACATCTGACTGTTCAACTACAGATGCATCCCTGTCCACACCTTTTAACTTCAGGAAGAATCCGTTCAATTCTCCCATACCCTGTCCAATCCAATTCCCATCTGTAACCAGGGCGTTTAAAGTACCCGTAACACCCCCTGCTGATGTAAAAGAGGGATTAGTAAGATATGTCCAATAGTATTCTTTCTTCTCTACCATTTTGGGTGTAAACTGAACCGGTGCGCCGTTGTAGTAGATGGAAGCATAGAAGCGGTCATCTCTGTTTTTAAACAGCGTAGGATAATTGGAAGCTGCCGGCACAAAACGGCTGCCATCTTTCATAGGGAATGCGTTCACTAATTCAAGTGAAGGCATATCATTATCCCAGTCGTCTGCCGAGTAGCGCAACGGTGCATTTCCTGGCATGGCATAGTAGGCATCAGGGTAGGTAAAGCGCCGGAACATCACCTGTTCTTTATTCAGCTCTACATTCCAGATATCTCCGTAAACGGGATACAATCCTTTTCCCATGCCGGCGAGGAAATTTTTAGCCGCCAGGGTGGCTTCATAAGTTTTCTGCCAGGAGGCTACTCCGCCCAGACCGCGAAATAACGGGCTTGCGAAGAAAAGCAACACCCTTCCTTTAAATGCCATGGCAGCTCCTTTATCGATACGTCCAAGGTCGGCGCCCTTCCAGGCATCTGGCAGCAGTGCCACTGCGTCATCAAGATCTTTTAATATCTGCGTTACACATTCTGATGTTTTGTTGCGGGGTAGTTGTATCTGTGACACATCACTTACCGCATCCTGTGTTTTTAAAATGAGCGGCACGCCACCTACATCTTTCACTAGTTTGTAGTAGGCCCAGGCGCGCCAGAACAGGGCCTGTCCTTTGATACGGTTCTTCCCGGCCTGTTCAAAAGTGGCCTTGTCGATATTATCAAGTATGTTATTACAGGTACGGATATCCCCATAGGTGTTTACTGCCCAGTTGAGCTTTACGCCCGCTGCAGCGTTGTCATAGTTCTCCAGCCAGTCATAGGTAGCAGTACCCAGCAGTACCTTGTCGGAATAACGGTGCGGAGAAATGGCTTCATCGGTGCCATTACCATTGCCGAAATTCACAAATTGCCAGTTTTTTACCCAACTATCCCAGAACCAATTGTTGTATACCCGCGAACATCCGCCGGGATTAGCCATTCCGTAGGGCCAGCAGGGCATGAGGTCATAGTACACGGTGTCCAGATAGGCGGTAGCTGCCCGCTCCGACTCCCATACCTGCTTGTTGGTGAGGGCATTCAACGGATCCCGCTCCAGTATTTTGCGACAACCAATGAAAGAGATAAGTATAAAGGCCGCCGGTATTATATATTTCAGAAAACTTTTTTTCATGGAATCACTTTTTAAAATTAGAACTGAACATTGAAGCCTAATGAAACATTGGTCATGATAGGATAGCTGCCAAAGGAATACACTTCAGGATCGTAGAGTTTGAATTTTCTCAGGCAAAAGAGATTGGTGGCGCCGGCAAATACCTGCGCGGAACTCAGCCCTGCTTTTTTAAGCAATGTTTGTGAGAAGTCGTACGACAGGTTCAGGTTTTTCAATCGCAGGAAATCGCCATTGAACGTATTCAGTGCTGATACCACAGAATAATCCTGACGCTGGTTGCCGTTAGCATTGTACAGTTTAGGGAATTTTCCGTTGGGATTGGATTCGGAGTACGCATCTCCGTAATAGGCAGGATAGGGAATATTGCCACCGTTACGTCCCCATGGATCGTTATAAATAACTTTGTATCCGGCAAGACCACTCAGCAACATGCTCAGTCTGAAATTTTTGTATGCCATGCTGATGCTCAGCCCATAGGAGATAGGAGCATTGTTCGACTGATTGTTGCTGCCCGGGACTACCGCATTGGAATATTGCGCCAGCACTACTTTGTCGTAGCTGTCGATCAGGCCATCCGGCTTGCCATTAGGCCCGTTTACATCAGTAAAGTTCATCATGCCCTTTTCCGGTTTCACCCCGAAGATGGTATATCCTGCCGGCAGCGCTGTTACATCTGCATCAGTGCGCAGGATTCCGGCGGCCTGGTATCCCGCCTGGTAGTTAAGTGGTTTGCCTACCGGATCATCTGCTGGTGTAGCGCCCAGCGCCTTGTCTTTTATCAGCACATGGGTAGTAGCCAGTCCAAAGTTGGCTTTTATATCAAATGTAAAATCCTTTCCTATTTTGCCATATATATATCCCAGCTCTATATCCATTCCTTTTGCATTCATCCTGCCATAGTTCTCGATCGGATAACTTGAACCAAATTCCACCGGCGTTTCCAGTATACGCTGACCAAGGATATTGAAGGTTTTTTTTGTCCACACATCGGCTACAAAACTCCAGTGCTGTCTGAAGTTCAGATCAACCCCCGCATTGTAGGACTTGGCACCCTCCCAGGTATAATTCGTTTGTGCGATACCGTTATATGCCAGTATCGATTTTGATGATGTCGGATCGCCCAGATAAAATGGTGAGGCAGAGGCATTGTATAGCTCCTTGAAAAGCCATGCCGGGATGTTATCATTACCGGTGGCTCCGTATGAAAGGCGGAGTTTCAACATATCAATACCGCTTTTCTTCAGTCCCGCGAGGAAAGACTCTTCCGACATCACCCATCCCAGGGAGGCCGCCGGAAAGTATCCCCATCGTTTGTCTTTCGCAAACTTGGATGAACCATCTGCACGTACAGATGCTGATACAAGGTATTTATGCTGATAATCATAGTTCACCCTGCCAACATAAGATACACGCGCATCCAGGTAGGTTTCATATCCGTCTGCTTTGGTGTCGCCGGAAGCACGGCTGGCAAACGGGAATTGGTCCCTGGTATAAACCGGAAAATTGTATTTATAGATGCTGGAATAATTATAGTAACCGTCCGACTGTTCATACACACCTACAATGTTCAGGTGATGATTTCCGAAGTTCCTGTCATAGGTGGCAATTGCATTCACCTGATAGGAATTGGTCCGGCCATTTTCATTTCCGATAAAAGGCTGAGCAGGAGAGGTCGCGGTCTTCGTACCGATAATTTCGTTGGTATATATTTGTTGAATACCACTTTTCGGATCAAGTTTGAATTGATATAACAAAGGCTGGATGGCGTATGCTTTGGAGAAATCGTTTCCGTTATATAAGTCTGCCACACCCTTTAAGGTAAGGCCTTTGATGAATGGCACCTTATATTCCAGGTTGATGATACCATCTATGTATTGTTTGTTGATATGCATATAGCCACCGTTCTTCATCATCTCGATGGGATTGGTGACCCAGGTAGGTGCCATGGGCTTGCCATCTATGTATGCGAAAGTGGTGGGGGGCATGATATACTTCAGCTTCTCATAAAATCCTGACAGGTCATCATCTTTTCCTTCAATGGCAAAGAATCTGCTGCGCGCTCCCTTGTTGTAGCTCAGGTTCAATCCCAGGCTCAGGTCTTTTGTAATGGCCACCTGTACGTTGCTGCGCAAACTATATTTCTGATAGGCCAGTTGCGGCAGAAATCCTTTCTCATCATAAAAGGTACCACCAATAAAATAGGTGACACGATCCGTACCTCCGGAAACGTTCAGTGAATGCCGCTGGGTAAAAGGCCGCTGGTATGCCTCGTCATAATGAAGGTTGCCATCCGGGTTGTTCTTGTGTATCCAGTCGCGGTCGTATTGATTGAAGCGGAAATCCGCGGCGCCTGTGTGTGTGGAGTTGTACATATCCATGCTCTCGTCCATGCTGAGATATTTCACATCGATCTCCGGTTTGCTGTAAACGCCGAATATGGAATTGAATTGTACTGTTGCCTTGCCCGCCTTGCCGGTTTTGGTAGTTACCAGCAACACGCCGTCTGATGAGCGGGAACCATAGATCGCTGCTGACGCGGCATCTTTCAGGATGGTAATATTCTGCACCTGGTTAGGGTCAAGGGCATCAAAGGCTGCCTGGTCACGGGCAACACCATCAATCACGATCAGTGGTCCGGAGCTGTTCCAGGAGGATGAGGAACGGATACGGACAATAGATGACTTGCCCGGTACGCCGCTGCCTGATTGCACAAATGTTCCGGAAGCTCTTCCCGCCAGCACATTGGAAAGATTGGAGGCCGGAATGCTCATCATATCTTTGGTATCTATACTGCTGATGGCAGAAGTAAGGCTGGCCTTTTTCTGTGTACCATAGCCTACTACCACTACTTCTTCTACTTTAGCCTCCGATGGCTTTAATACGATGGTCAGGAAATCCGATTTGGAAACCTGCATGCGTATCTGCTGATACCCCAGATAAGATATCAGCAGTGTAGCCCCGCCGGTTGGAAGCTTCAATCTGAAGTTGCCGCTGGCGTCAGCTGCGGCACCTTCTTTAGTGCCCACTCTTGATACAGATGCGCCCGGAAGCGGGGTGCCTCCGGCATCAACAATCCTTCCCGAGACGACAAATCCCGGGGTATCTATAGCAGGTGCCGGTACCTTTGGGGGCACCACTTCCGATTTATCGGTGATGACAATAATGCCGTCTACATCGTTGTATGTAAAACGGTCTTTTCGAAGACAAAGATCCAACACCTTTTGGATCGGCTGAGCTCTGACGTCGAGTGTAATTTTTCCTATCCTGGAAAGTACCCCTTCGCTGACCACCAGGCTCTTCCCTGTTTGCTTTTGTATCTCCCGGAATACTTCCCGGGCCGGTACATCCTTTACAGTTAAGGTGATACTCTGTCCGTTGGTGCTGGCAACGGACTGCAGGCATGCAAAGAGCATTAAGAATGCTGTCGCTTTCATGATCCTCAAAACTTTTAGAATGAGCTTCCCGCCCTCTTGGTTTGATAAAATGGAAATCGGAATTAATTGCATAGTTTTGCAATGTTTTGGGTTTGTGAATCTGTTTCTCGACGGTATTTAAAAGCCCGGATCCTGCCAGGAGTGTTAAGGCCACTCCTGGCTTCTTTTTGGGCAATAGTTTGTTGCTGGAGCTATCTTATAATCAGTTTTCTTCCCGTGGTGGCGTTTACTTTTTCTTCAATGCTGAAATGTACATTTGTGGCTTGTAATACTTTCAAAACCGTGGATAAACTACTGCTGCGTTTTACAATCGCAAAAAACTTTTCTTCAGGCATTTTCCCTTCGAAAACAATATCTACATTATACCATCTCGAAAACTGGCGGAGTACTGTAGCAAGCGAAGCGCTTTCGAAGTGAAAATATCCTTCTTTCCAGGCCATTATCTCTTCTGTGTTGACATGTGTATTTATAGTTAACTGACCATCGGGCGCCAGCACTGATTGCTGTCCAGGCGACAATCGTACTTCCTGGCTGCCTTTTTTTACATTCACTGCGCCTTCTAATAACGTGGTGGTAATAAATGGTTCATCCGTATAGGCGTTGACGTTAAAATGTGTTCCCAGCACTTCTACGGTAGTGCCATTGGCAACAACGCTGAAAGGAATGCTCCGTTTCCGCCGGGGATCATTTGCATGCGCTACTTCAAAATAAACTTCTCCTGTCACTTCCACTTTACGTACATCACCTGTAAATGCAGAAGGAAACCGGATGCTGCTGGCAGCGTTCAACCACACCCTGGAGCCATCTGCCAGCACCAGGGAGATCTGCTGCCCCTTTGGTGTGCTCATGGTATTATATACCACCGGCAGCACCTCTCCACTAACGGGTACATAACTGACTACATCTCCTGATTTGCGGATCAGCGCATTGCCTTGCTCAGCCAACTCTCCGTCCCCGGTGGCATTCAATACAATCTCTTTTCCATTATCCAGCGTAAGCACCGCACCTGTACGGCCGGGCGGCACATCAGCCATCGCTAACTGTTTGGCAGGGGCGTGGTGAATACGCTGCTGTATAAAAAAAAACGAGGTTGTCAATATCAGTATCGTACACACAGCTGCCGCCGGCATCAGCCACCGGCGCCTGCCGGTAATCGGTTTCTTTATCGGATTACCCATCCGGAGAAATGCTACCAGCGCCTTTTCCGGGGAATCTGAAGGATTAGCCAATGGCGGAGCATTCGTTACATATTCCTGCAGGATCGCCATCAGAACCGGCTTATATTGCTCCTGGAGTACTATATCCATCAACTCCCGTTCTTCTTCCTCATCGGCCTCCTTACGTATGTAGCGGTAGAACAGGTGTGTTAATCTTTCCTCTGTCATTTTAATTAAACCAATAGTCTGATAATAAAGAGTACCCCAGGTAGGGTGGTGGGTTAGTGGAGAAAAAAATATTTTCTGCGGAAAAGCAGCAGTCAACAGATCAAAAATACTTTGAAGCTTGCCTTGCAATAAGCACGGATAGATTTTAATGCTTTCGCGAGATGCGCTTTTACGGTTTCAGGATGGATATGCATTACATGGGCAGACTGTTCTCTTGACAAGCCCTCTATTTTTACCAGCTGATATACCTGTTTCTGCTGAGGAGACAATCGATTAACGGCTTTGTGAAGTAGTTGCTGGTATTCTGAAACAAGTATGGATTCCATGGCATCATTGTGATGCAACTCCTCCGGACGAAAGGTGGCAGCCTTCTTTTTTTCTATCGCTGTTTTCTTAAGCGCCTTATACGACTTGTTGCGCGCGATGATAAACAGGTATGATTCAAAACAATCCAGTTGCAGAAGATGCTCCCGCCTTTTCCATATAATAATGAAAACATCCTGTAGTAATTCCTCTGCGCTTACCTGTGAACGGGTAAGTGCCAATAAAACGGAGTAAACTTTAGCCTTGTGGTGATTAAACAGTTGTAGGAAAGCCAATTCATTGCCCGAGGCAACCATTGACAATAGTGCTTGTTCATTATAGTCCTTAGTCGATCCCATTACGACTCTTCTAAAATTGACGTCATAGATATTTCCTGCTAACTAAATGTAGTGCAATTGGCAGGAGGAAAAATTCCATTATTCCGGCAAATATTGACGCTATTTTTGCCGTAGACGAGGTTTCGATACGAGGGACAGTCTGTGGATATTTTCCGGAGAGATGGGTACTACATAGTATCGTACAACGCCATATATTGTTCCACCATTTTTTCTGCACTGAATTTTTCCCTGGCGTGTAAATAACAGTCCCGCCGGTTGATCAGGCTTAGATCTTCCACTGCGGCCGCTGCTTCGTGTATATTGTTTACCAGGAAGCCAGTTTTGCGGTCTGTAATCAGCTCGGGCATAGATCCTTTATTAAAGGCAATTACAGGTGTACCGCAAAGCATCGCCTCCGCCACGCTCAGGCCAAAGGGCTCATTAAAACTGATGGGATGCAGTAATGCCTGTGCACTACCCAACAGCTCACTGCGTTTTTTGCCGCCTACGGCGCCTATATACCGGATCTGGTTTTCGTCAATAAAGGGTTTCACTTTTTCATTGTAGTATCCTTCATCCTGAATAATACCTGCTATGACGAGTTTACGGCCGGTGTGGAGGGCTATCTGCACCGCTTCATGGGTACCCTTGTCCGGATGGATACGGCCATAATACAGCAGGTAATTATCGGGACTGGGCTCAAAGGCAAAATCAGCGGTGCGGATGCCATTATATATGGTGGCCGCGTAATGCAGCGTTGGATGGCGATCCGAGTTACTGATAGATACATATCTGACAATATCATTGAAGCGCTGGTATACCGGTAATATTTTGGGAGAAGAAAAGCCATGGATCGTTGTTACCATGGGCGTTTTAACCAATCTTGAATAGGTGAGGGGCAGGAAATCGAAATGATTGTGAATGATATCGAAGTCCCGGGCCTGTTCCATCAGGTAACTGATATGCATACACTCATTTACTTTGGCATCAGCATGTGGATCCTCTGCGTAGCCTTTGGCACAGATAGCCGATAGTTTGCCTGATGTAATAGCGTCAGCTGTCGCAAAAAGGGTCACATCTGCTCCTTTTGCCACTAATCCTTCTGCCAGGTTGCTGGCCATTTGTTCCCAGGGACCGTAATGCCTGGGAGGAGTACGCCATGCTATTGGTGCCAGTATCGCTATCTTCATATTGAGTCTTTTTGAATGAAAGAGGTGGCCATACGGCCATCCATCCCGTTACCATTGTCAAAACAAGCGCCAAAGAAAACCTTCCGGCCGTATTGGATACCGGCCAACCAATAATCTGATCAACCAATTAACTATTTACCTAACTTCGTACATTCAAAAATTTCGATGTATTGGCACTGCATCCTTTTTTTAATTGGTAATTTGTAATTCGCAACTTAATATGCTGGAGTATATTCCTTATGGGAAAACTGGTTATTTTAACCAGCTGGTAACAGATTTTTTAGCAGAGCATCCGCAGATAAGACCATTTTATACCTATTCTCCTGTACATCCGGACTTTGCAGCGGCTATTCAGGCCAGGCAAAACTTTGATACACCGAGAACCGCACTGGTGGCCGCGCTGGAAGCACAATATGCAGCACTCGAATCGGTAAAAGCAGTAAAGGATAATATTGCTGCTCTCCTGCAACCTACCACCTTTACGGTGTGTACCGCACACCAGCCCAACATCTTCACCGGCTATCTTTATTTCGCTTATAAAATTCTGCAAACAATAAAGCTTTGCACCACACTGAAACAGGAATTTCCGCAGCATAACTTTGTGCCGGTATACTATATGGGCAGTGAGGATGCGGACCTGGAAGAACTGGGCAGCATTTACCTGGATGGTAAAACACTGACCTGGAACACCCCTCAGCAGGGCGCTGTAGGCCGTATGCAGCCGGAAGGACTGGAGGTGATGCTGGCTGAAATTAAAAAAGGACTGGGCTACGCCCCACATGCAGAGGAGCTGATGGCGCTCCTGCAAAAAGCCTACCTGGAACATAAGAATATCCAGGAAGCGACCCTCTACCTGGTAGATGCACTGTTTGGCCGCTTTGGCCTGGTGGTGCTGGTTCCGGACAGCCCTGCGTTAAAACGTTTATACCTTCCCGTTATAAAGGACGAATTGTTTCATCAGGCTTCTCATGCCATCGTAAATGATACATTGGAAAAGTTGACCACGCACTATAAAATGCAGGCCAATCCCAGGGAAATAAATCTTTTTTATTTACAGGACGGTATGCGGGAGCGTATCGTACAGGAAGGCGATCAGTGGAAAGTATTACACACCTCGTTGACTTTCACCGCCGCCTCCCTGGAAGCCGAGCTGGAAGCGCATCCGGAAAGATTCAGTCCGAATGTGATTTTACGTGGTATGTTCCAGGAAACCATTCTACCTAACATCGCTTTTATTGGTGGTGGTGGTGAAATCGCCTACTGGCTGGAGTTACAGCAACTGTTTGCACACTATAAAGTTCCTTTCCCCATATTATTGTTGCGCAATTCCCTGCTGCTGACGGATGAAGTGTCCCGCCAGAGAATGCACAAACTGGGTATCACTACTGCAGAACTTTTTAAGACCACCGAAGATATTGTCAACGACTATGTGAAACAGCATACCAATGCTTCCCTGGTGTTGAAAGATGAATATGCTGCCATAGAGCATTTATTTGATGCACTGGAAGAGAAAGCCCGCAGCATTGATATTACCCTGGTAGCCACCACGGGGTCTGAACGAAAGAAAGCATTGAAGTCTATTGGTAAGCTGGAACACAAATTCCTCCGCGCTGAAAAGAAAAAATTTGCCTGGCAAACAGATCAGATCAGGCAAATCAAAAATAAACTGTTTCCCGCAGGTTCTTTACAGGAGCGTAAGGAAAACCTGCTGCCCTGGTATGCTGCAGAAGGCCCGGCCTTTTTCGATCGGGTGCTGGCCGCCATTACACCGGTAACAGATCAGTTTACAGTACTGGATGTGCCCAATGAATAGGATGCAGCTGTAATCATGTGTCATATACGAACGCCCATCGTACAATACCGAACAGGTTTAATAAATTTTTAATATATATTATTCTGATGAGTAATATGGCATGGCCATGGCATCTCCTTTGTCCCAACGGAGGAGCAACATACTACTATGCTTATAAACTACTTTAAGATTGCCTGGCGCAATCTCGTAAAAGACCGCAGATTTGCCCTCCTTAATTTAATTGGATTATCCACCGGCCTGGCTTGTGCGCTGTTGATTTACATATGGGTAAATGATGAGTTGAGTATGGACCGGTTCCATAAAAGGGACGCAACGCTTTACCAGGTAATGGAAAACCGCATCCAGGCGAGCGGTATCTGGACCGCGCGCACCTCATCTGTACCCACAGCAGACGCGTTGGCCAAAGATATGCCGGAGGTGGAATATGCGACCCTGACTATGCCTTCCAGGGAAGTAACGCTCTCCGTTAATAATGAAAAAAACATCAAAACAAAAGGGAAATATGCCGGTAAGGATTTCTTTAACATGTTTTCCTACGACCTGATCGCAGGAAACGCGAACCAGGTACTGGTAGATAAAAATACGATTGTATTGTCCGATGTGATGGCAGCGAAATTATTTGGTAGCACCGAAAACGTCATTGGTAAAAGAGTAGAGCTGCAGCATGAGCAGCAGTACGTTGTTGCCGGCATTTTCAAAGCGCCCGGCCAGCATTCCTCTGACCAGTTTGATTTTGTGTTACCGGCGCTCGCCATGGCTGAGATAGGACAAAATATCGACAACTGGGGCAATACAGGCAATTATACTTTCATCACCCTGAAACCCGGTACTGATCCCGCAAAGTTCAATATCAAAATTGCGGACTTCATTAAGCGCAATACAAATAATGATATTACTTACCGTACCCCCTTCATCCAGCAATACTCCTCCGTTTACCTGCATGGTCGCTACGAAAACGGCATACAGATGGGCGGTAGAATTGATTATGTACGACTGTTCTCTCTCATTGCCATTTTTATACTGGTGATCGCCTGTATCAACTTCATGAATCTCTCTACAGCAAAAGCATCCGGAAGAGCAAAAGAAGTAGGGATTAAAAAAGCAATGGGAGCCGGTCGTGGAGCGCTGGTACTGCAATTTCTCGGAGAATCAATGCTGATGGCCTTCACCTCATTGTTCCTGGCAGTGGTGCTGGTATACATTTCCCTTTCTGCCTTCAATGGTATCACAGGAAAACAGTTGTCGCTCTCTCATCTTGATACCACATTAATATACGCTGTACTTGGTATCACCCTGTTAACCGGCCTGTTGGCCGGTAGCTATCCGGCCCTTTATCTTTCTGCCTTCAAACCCGCCATGGTGTTGAAAGGGAAGCTCAAAGGCTCTGCCGGCGAGCTGGTAATCAGAAAAGGACTGGTGGTATTTCAATTCACGCTTTCTATTGTATTGATTATAGCAGTGCTGGTGGTTTACAGACAGATCAGCTTCATACAAACAAAGGACCTCGGCTACGACAAAAATCATGTGATTACTTTCTCCAAAGAAGGTAAACTAAAAGAGGAGCAGCTGCAGCAAACTTTCCTGGCCGAAGCAAGGAACATACCTGGCGTATTAAACGCCTCCAGTATAGGACACAGCCTGACAGGCCATAGCAGCGGCACTTCAGGCGTTAAATGGCAGGGAAAGGATTTGAAGGATAAAACTGAATTCGAGACAGTAACGGTAGATTTTGACATGCTGAAAACGCTGGACATAAAAATAAAAGAAGGCAGGGATTTTTCCCGCAGCTATGGCTCAGATACAACTATGATCATCTTCAACGAAGCTGCCATCAAATTCATGGGCATGAAAGATCCCATTGGAAAGAATGTGGAGTTATGGGGGACTAATATGCAGATTGGCGGCGTAGTGAAAGACTTCCACTTCCAATCATTGCATGAAAAAGTAAAACCACTTTTTTTTATACTGTCTCCTTCAGAAACTTACCGGTTCATGGTGAAAGTGCAGACAGGGAAAGAAAAAACAGCTATTGCGCAATTGAAGCAGTTATATCAGCAGTTTAATCCTGGTTTTTCCTTCGATTATAAATTTCTTGACGAAAACTACCAGTCCATATACACTGCAGAAAACCAGGTATCGCTTTTGTCCAGGTACTTTGCTGGTCTCGCTATCCTGATATCCTGTCTGGGCTTATTCGGACTCGCCGCTTTCACTGCCCAGCGCAGGAATAAAGAAATTGGTATCCGGAAAGTATTGGGTGCCACAGTAGGTACCATCGTGGTGATGTTATCAAAGGAATTCCTGAAACTGGTGGTAATAGCCATGCTCATCGCCTTTCCATTAGCGGGGTGGATGACCAGCCAGTGGTTAAAAGGTTTTGCTTACAGTATTCATCTGGGACCCGGCGTATTTATAGCAGCCGGCGTTGCGATTGTCGCCATCACATTTATGACCATCAGTTTTCAGTCTGTCAAGGCCGCCCTGGCGGATCCGGTGAAGAGCTTGAAATCCGAGTAGCAGCTATTATAAACGGGGAAGGCGTTTTGTTGACTAACAACAAAACGCCTTCCCCGTTTATATTAATTATTTATCCTTTCTGGGTCAGTGCTTTGCACATGTCTTTCACCAGCGATAATATCGCCATCAGCTGATCATGTACCTGTTTGGTTTCCAGCATTTCATCCCGCGTAGCCGTAGGTCCCTGGCCTTCATTGATTTCCTGTTGTCTTTTGTGTACGAGATCCTCCAGGTGATTATCGAGGCGTTCAAACGCATGCACCTGGGGTGATGGGTTGGCGCTGGCACTGGTAGCGGGATCCAACAGCAGCAGGAGTTGATCCATGTAATGCAGCAGGTAATCCGTTATTTCCCGGTATTCCGGCCGGGGAAACTGTACGCCGTGGTGCAGACTGTAAGCCGCCAGGGTGGCGGTATGCGAAGTAAGCGTATGATTCAGTACCACATAGTGATATACCTGTGAGCCGTTTTTCTGTTTGCTCTTTGGTTCGGAGAGCATACGCTGGAAAGCAGACATCATGTTGGCGGAAGCTACATAGGTATCTTTTCTGGCCAGCTTAAAATCAGTGACGGATACCTTTTCATTGGAATAGGCCCGCATCACCAGTTCAAAGTATTTACGGTTCGCCTCCATCATCTTCTTCATATAATCCGGCAGGAAATTATGCTCCCAGGTAGGCCACAGCAGCATATTGGCGAAGAAGGCAATGCTTCCGCCAATGAACGTATCGAGTACCCGCTGGGCAACATTATACAAGTCCGATGGATGCAGAAAATGCAACAGGAAGATGATGAATGGGGTGACAAAGAATACGCTGAGTGTATACTGGAAGCTCATGAAACTATAGGCGCCCAGGATACATAACAGCATCACTATAAAAATAACCGTGTTGTTATGGGTAACATATAATAGTCCGGCGGCAAACAAAGCACCAGTAACGGTACCGATTAAACGCTGTATGCTGCGTGACTTAGTCAGCCCGAAGCCAGGTTTAAGGATCACCACAATGGTCAGGAGTATCCAGTACACCCGGTCCAGGTGCAGCACCATACCCAGTCCATAACCCAATACAGTAGCCAGGCTCACACGAATGGCATGGCGAAAGATATGTGATTTCAACGTGAGGTTGTCCCGGAAGGTTTCAAAATCGTATTTCTGACGGGTTGTAAACTTGGAAAGTTCCAGTTTAGGATCTATCGATTCATCTTTCAGTCTTTCCAGGCGGGTAAGCCGGTGTAGGTTATAGATGCGCTGGGCCATATCCTGCAGGTTCTGCAGAATGTTGGTCAGCGGAATAGTGCGTGTTCTTTCCTTGAGGGTAGGGAATTTCATGGTAATGCTGGCGATGGCCTGCTTTACCTTTTCCATTTCAAACTTCAGGTTGGTTTTGGGGAGGGAGCGTTGCCCGGATGCTACCGCCATGCCAATATTCCGGAGTTCTTCTGTGAATTCCAGGATGAGGGCATGGAACTTTTCCAGGATGTCTTCGTCTTTGAAATCGGCCTGCAGGGCGTTATAGTCCGTTTGAGAAGCCATGATCTGTTCCTGCAGATCTACCATATCCAGGAATATCAGCACCATGCTTTTGTTGATGCTGGTAGTACCCTGTTGATCAGAACGTCTTTTCAGGAGCAGTTCCCTTACATTTTCCTGTTTTTCGTTGACGATGACCTGTTGTTCCAGCACAGCCTTGTAATTATCAGTGACATTTACGCCGGGGGTATAGAAATTGGCCCTTACTTCGAGGTAACGGGCAGTTTGAATGATACAGTCGCCCAATGCCTGCTGTACGTTGAGGTAGGGACGTATTTGCCAGAGGGTGAGAGCCAGTATAGCGTACCAGATACTGCCCAGCAGCACCATGGAAGAATGCAGCAGCGTGAGCGAAGGCGTTAACTGTGTTTCGCCCAGTATGGATACCAACACCAGCAAACAGCCCGTACCGATATTACCTCCGCGGTTGCCATATACCAGTAACATGGCAAACATAAAGCAACAGATAGCTATCCAGATCCCCATGGGGATGGTATAGGGGATGAGCAGCCCGGTGCCCAGCGCCGTAAAAAAGATCAGGATGGTGCTGATGATCAGGCCGTTCCGTTTATGGATAATGGTGCCGGGAACATCGCTGAGGGCAGTACATAATGCGCCCATAGACATCGCAATGCCAAGACCCAGTTGTCCGAACCAGGCAAATACAAGGGAAGGCACTACCACACTGATGGTAGTACGCATACCGTTGCTGAAATGATAACTGTAAAGGAAATTTTTGATGTTATTGATCCGCTGTTCTGTACGCAAACGTAAATAGGTTTTTGATGGCGCGAAGATAGCAAAAAGCGGAAAGGATAAAGCAAAAAGCCTATCGAAGCGACTGATCGGCACAGATAATTTTTCTTATTAATCTTCCGGGTATATTATCCTTACCGATCAGTCGCTTCGATAGGCTTTTTGCTTTATCCTTTTTGCTTTCTGCTTTTTTCTCACACCAAATTTAATTGTAATTGTTCTTTTTACTATATTTATAACCAGTCTATTATAGTTTTGAAGCGTGCTGCGAGCGAGAGCAAATGAGCCCTAATTGTGTATAAATAATTAGGTAATATAATTGCATCTCACTTAAATTACTTTTTGATTCGGGTAAAATTATATCTTTGACGCCTTAAAAAACCTCGGAGTACGACGTGCGCTTAAAAACACTAGAAATTAAAGGCTTTAAAAGTTTTGCAGATAAAACCGTTTTGAACTTCGACGAGGGCATCACCGGCGTGATTGGGCCAAACGGTTGTGGCAAAAGTAATATCATCGACTCCATTCGCTGGGTAATCGGCGAGCATAAGATCAGCAACCTCCGCTCTGATAACCAGGCCGGATTGGTGTTCAATGGCTCCAAAAGCCGCTCTGCAAGCGGTATGGCCGAAGTTAGCCTTACCTTTGAAAATACCAAAAACGTACTGCCCACCGAATTTACTACGGTGACGATTACACGCAAATTTTATAAAAACGGCGACAGCGAATACCGTCTCAATGACGTAGCCTGCCGCCTGAAAGATATTCACAACCTGTTCATGGATACAGGGGTGAGCACCGATTCCTATGCCATTATTGAGCTGGGAATGGTAGACGATATCATTAAGGATAAGGAAAACAGCCGTCGCAGAATGCTGGAACAAGCGGCGGGCATCTCCATATACAAAACCCGTAAAAAAGAAGCTAAATCCAAGCTGGACGCAACAGAAGGTGACCTGAACCGTATTGAGGACCTGTTGTTTGAAATCAATAACAACCTCAAAACACTGGAAAGCCAGGCCCGCAAAGCCGAACGCTTCTACGAAGTAAAGAAGGAATATCGCGAAATAAGTATAGAACTGGCGAAAGCCGCACTGGAAGGCTTTAACGTTACCTTCAAAGAACTGTCAGATACCCAGCAATCGGAAAGTGACCGTAAACTGGCGCTGGAAACAGAAATCCTGACAGCAGAAGCCGCGGTAGAACAGGATAAGCTCCACTTCGTAGCCAAAGAAAGAGAACTGCAAACCATGCAGAAATCTTTCAATGAACTCGTTTCTACCATCCGCACCAAAGAAAATGATAAAAATCTCGCCACCCAGCAACTAACCTATCTGCGTGAACGCGAAAAAAATATCAATGACTTCCTCAACAACGCGGAAGGACAACTACAGGGATTGACGACCTCCATTGAATTTACCGAGAAACAGGTAGAAGAAGAAGGAGAGGTATTTGAAACCATGGCAGACGAACTGGAAACCCTCCGCGATATGGTGGAGGAGAAGAAAGAACGTTTCCAGCAGAAAAAACAAGCCCTCGAAACATTGCGCAATGACCAGCAACGCTGGCAGCGCCAACAGTTTGAGGCAGAAAAGAAAGTAGCCGTAGCCGATACCTCTGTACAAAACCTGCAACGCAGCATGCAGCAGCTACAGGAAGAAAAGGCCAATCGCCAGCAGCAGATCGCCCAGCTGGAAACAGAAAAAGAGGCACTGCAACAAACACTTAGTGGCAGCAAAACGGAACTGGAAGCCATGGTGCAGTTCCAGGAAGAAACCAAAGGCAAAATCCTCGCTACCCAATCCGATATCGAAGGCCTGCGGGATAAACTGGTGGATGAGAACCGTACCCTCGATTCAAAAAAGAACGAGTTCGACCTCCTCAAATCCCTGGTAGACAGCCTGGAAGGTTACCCCGAGAGTATCAAATTTTTGAAGAAAAATCCCGATTGGAATAATAATGCCCCCATTCTGAGTGATATATTCTTTTGTAAGGAAGAATACCGCACCTGCGTGGAAAACCTGCTGGAACCGTATCTGAGCTACTATGTGGTCAACAATGTACACGAAGCAGTACAGGCCATACAGCTGTTGGATAACAATAAAAAAGGAAAGGCAAACTTCTTTATACTGGACCAGTTCCGCTCCGATAATGCCCCATTGCTGGCGCCCCCGGGCACCATTCCGGCACTGGACGTAGTGGAAATTGAAGAAAAGTATAAGGGTCTTGGCCAGCACCTGCTGGGCAAAGTATTTATAGGGGAAGACCTCACCCGCCTGGAATTCAGCCAACTGGCTGATGAAAGGATGTTGCTGGTGGAAAAATCCGGCCGTATGCACCGAGGTAAATACAATATCAGCGGTGGATCTGTAGGATTATTTGAAGGCAAGAAGCTGGGCCGGGCCAAAAACCTGGAAAAGCTGGAAGTAGAGATCAAAGATCTCGAAAGGGTAGTAGGTCAGCTGAAAGTAGCCCTGCAAAGCAAACACGATGAAGTATTAGGCTATAACAGCCAGCTGAATGAAAATAATATTAATGCTGCCAGGGAAAGGGTAAACCAGTTGAGCAATCAGCTGTTTGGCCTCCAGAACAGGATTGAAAACTTCCACCACCTCATTGAAGCCGGTGATAAACGCCTGGAAGAAATGCAGCAATCCCTGGAAACCAACCAGGAAAGCATTTCCGGCGTGAAAGATGAACTGGAAGGTCTCAATGACAGGGTGACCGAATTGCAGGAAAGCATCGTGGATGCCGACAGGACGGCCCAGGAATCAGAACAGCAGTTTAACATGGCCACTGTGCAGTTCAATAACCAGAACCTGCAACATACCCGCCAGCAAAGCAAAGTACAGGCACTCAAACAGGAGCTGGAGTTTAAACGCAAGCAACTGTCCGACCTGCATGTACAGATCACCAGTAATAAAACACAGTTGGAAGATGCGGTAGGCCATATTGCGGCCGCCGTAGAAAAACTGAGCCACGCAGATGATGGACTGGTAGAACTGTTCCGTCAGCGTGAAGAAGAGGAAAAAGCACTCAACGAAAAAGATCAGGAATACTATAATTTCCGTAACCACCTGCAGGAGCTGGAAAGCACGCTGAGAACAAAACAACGCGCCAGAGAACAACTGGAACAACAACTCAATACCATCAAGGATAAGGTGAATGAGCTGAAACTGCAACTGACCACCATGAAGGAAAGGCTCAGCGTAGAGTTCAAAGTGAACCTGGATGAAATCATTGATGAACAGCGCAGTTCCGAACTGCCGGTAGAAGAGTTGCAGGGAAGTGCGGAAAGACTGAAAAAGCGAATGGAGAATATGGGAGAAATTAACCCTACCGCCATTGAAGCTTATCAGGAAATGAAAAAAAGGTATGAGTTTATCCTGGAACAGAAAACTGACCTGGTAAATGCGAAAGATTCCCTGCTGGCAACTATCCAGGAGGTGGAGTCTACTGCTAACCAGAAGTTCCTGGATACTTTCAATGCAGTAAAAGAGAATTTCATCCGGGTATTTAAAGCCCTGTTTACGGAGGAAGATCAGTGTGATATGATCCTGAGTGATCCCGCTAACCTGGCCGATACCGGTATTGAAATTATCGCCAAACCGAAAGGTAAACGTCCGGCAGCCATTACACAGTTGTCCGGAGGAGAAAAAACACTCACCGCTACCGCGTTGTTGTTTGCCATTTACCTGATTAAGCCAGCACCTTTCTGTATCCTTGATGAGGTAGATGCACCACTGGATGATGCCAATGTGGGCAAGTTTACCAACATGATCAGGAAGTTTTCAGATAATTCACAATTTATTATTGTAACACACAACAAGCAAACCATGGCTGCTGTAGACGTGATCTATGGCGTAACCATGCAGGAACCGGGAGTCAGTAAGCTGGTACCGGTAGATTTCAGAAGTTTGAACTAGTCGGTTGGTTTAGTTGTTGTAAAGAGATTCGATTACTTTTATTCTTTATTCTAAAAAAATAAAAAAACGTAAACACTATGGGCGCATGGGGCACCAGGAATTTTGAAAATGATGGATCACAGGATTGGATATTTGACCTGATTGAAAACAAAGACGGTGGATTAGTTGCCGATACGTTAGCACGTATCATCAATAACATCGAAACACTGGAAGTATCGGATTGCGAAGAGGCGCTGGCAGCTGCTGAACTGGTTTCAGCGTTGGTGGGCCGCCCTAGCGAGGACTTTCCGGAAGACCCGCTTGATCAGCTGGATGTACTGAATCTCATCGGTACCCGTGCACTCAGAAATCAGGCGATTGCTGCAGTTAATAAAATTGTAGCGTCTTCTGAAATGAAGAATTACTGGGAAGATGCTGGTCAGGGTGAAGCCTGGGCTGCAGTGCAGGCGGGCCTGATTAAGCGTTTGGATTAATTTTCAACAGGTTTAGACAAACCGGGGGTAGGCGACTGTTTTACCACGGTATTGTTCGCGCGGATTTTTATGTAGATAAAATCTGTTTTCCACCATATTATTTCTACAGCGGATAGCGACGCAGGTAATTACCTGTTGACTGTCCGCTGTTTTTCTATTTTAGGAAGATGAGTACTGCGGTATTTTATCAGTAACGAAGCTCCTGCCCGGACCCGACAAAAAAAAGGACTGATCAGTAAGATCAGCCCTTTGCAATATCATTGAAATATTTATCTTCCTAAATTAATATCCCTGCAATGGCGGCAGACATGTAAGATGCCAACGTGCCACACAGCAAGGCTTTCAGCCCCAGTTTGGCCAGGTCCGCTCTTCTGTCCGGCGCCAGTTCCCCGATACCACCAATCTGCATACCCACACTGCTGAAGTTCGCAAAACCAGCAATGGCAATGGTTACAATGGCAATACCTTTGGAAGTTAACACAGGCACCGTTTTATCGGTCATGCTCTTAAAGGCCACAAATTCATTGATGGTTAATTTCTGTCCCAGTAATGTAGCTACGCTTTGAACATCGGTTTGCGGTACACCTATAGCCCAGGCCATTGGCATAAACAGTTTTCCAAAAATCCAATCGAGACTCAGGTTAAAGGCAGGGTTGAAAATATGACCAATATGAATCAGGCACCAGTCGATCAATGCGATGAAGGCGATAAAACCTATCAGCATAGCGATCACGTTCATGGCTATTTTAAAACCATCGCCGGCACCATGTGAGATGGCGTCAATAACGTTGGTGTAATTACTCTTCACTTCCATTTTTACACGACCCATAGTCACGCTTTCCTCCGTTTCCGGAAATACAATCTTGGAAATCACCAATGCCCCAGGAGCCGCCATGAGACTGGCCGTAATAAGGAACGGTGCAATATGTAAACCCGCCTGTAAGCCCATGTTTACGTATACCACCAGGATACCACCTGCGATACAGGCAAGACTCCCACTCATAGATGCGAGGATTTCACTTTTAGTCATGCTCGATAAGTAAGGACGGATCATTACCTGCGCTTCTACCTGTCCCACAAAAGCACTGGCCACATTGCTCAATGCTTCTGCACCACTTACCCGCATCACAAAATTCATGGCGCGCGCAATGACCGCTACTACCCGCTGCATAATACCATAGTGATATAAAACGGCTACCAACACACATACCAGGATAATGGTGGCTGTAACATTAAAGGCAAATACAAAACCACCGCCGGCATAGTCTTTTACACTACCATCATGTTGGGTGATACCAATGCCGCCATACACAAAGGCTGCACCCTGGCGGGCAAAAGCTTCCAGCTTACCCATTGCATCTCCCACCCGTTGGAAAAACCATGTAATAGGAGGGACTTTAAATACCAAAAGACCAATCGCTACCTGCAAACCAATGCCACTCAATACCAACCTGTAGTTGATCTTTTTCTTGTTGTTAGAAAACAAAAAGGCGATACCCAGAATAAGAACAATGCCTATAATGCCCTGAAAGCGTTCCATAAATGCAAATAAATCGTAAAATGTATGCAATGAAGCGACGAAGATAAGTTTTTTTGGGGTCGCTCAGACGCGAAACTGTTATCTCATATAATTTTTCAAAAAAAATATATTCAGAAATGTATTTTTACTTTTTCGCAACCGAATAATAACAATGCAGCGTATTCACTATCTTATTACCACCACGTTATCTCTTGCTTTATTTGCCTGTGGACAGGGGAATCAACACAAGAAGGGAAACAAACACGAAACGGATTCTCTGGCAATGCGGGAGCAGTTTGCCACATCACCGGTACTCGATGGAAAAACAGCCATCAGTCATATGCAGTTCGATAAAGGACTGGAAGTACAGCTGGTAGCAGCTGAACCCATGGTGGTAGCACCTGTGGCCATGACCTTTGATGAACGCGGCAGAATGTGGGTGGTGGAAATGACCGGCTTCATGCCTGATACGGTTGGTACAGGAGAAGATAAACCCGATGGTAAAATTGTCATTCTGGAAGATACCACCGGTGACGGGGTGATGGACAAAAGAACCGTATTCCTGGATTCCCTGGTATTGCCCAGGGCAGTATGTTTAGTAGAGAATGGTGTACTGGTGGCCACTCCACCACAACTCTGGTTCATCGAAAACAATAAGGATAAACCCGGTAAAAGAACGCTGGTCGATGATCAATATGCAGCAGGCGGCAACGTGGAGCATCAGCCCAATGGACTGCTCCGCGCTATGGACAACTGGATCTATAATGCAAAATCGGATAGGCGTTACCGTAAGGTGGGCAATAAATGGTTGAAAGAAACTACCCATTTCCGCGGTCAATGGGGTATTACCCAGGATAACCAGGGACGCCTTTATTATAATAACAACTCAGAGAACCTGCTGGGCGACTATTTCCCGCCAGGCTTAGGTGGCACCAATCCGGCACAACAAAATGCTGCCGGCTTTGATCAGAAAATAGTGCCGGACAACCGTACTTATCCAATTCATCCAACGCCGGGTGTAAACAGAGGGTACCAGAAAGGCACACTGGACGACAGTCTGCGCCTGGTGAACATGACCGCCGCCTGTGGCCCTATGATCTATCGCGCAGACTTACTGCCTGGGGAGTATCGCGGCAACGCCTTTGTGGCGGAGCCTTCGGCTAACCTGATCAAAAGAAATATTTTATCAGATAGCAGTTATGTGGTGAAAGGTGTACAAGCTTATCAGCATAAAGAGTTCCTCGCCAGTACCGATGAACGTTTCCGGCCGGTAGACTTGAAAACAGGACCTGATGGCGCTATCTATATCGCAGATATGTACCGGGGTATTCTGCAGCACAAAACATACATCACGGAGTATTTAAAAAACGAGGTGAAAATGCGGAGCCTGACGCAGCCGCTGAATGGTGGGCGTATTTATCGTATTGTGCCTGCAGGTACACATGAGCCGATGCCTCCTAAAATGTATGGAGCGCAGGGGTTAGTCAGTCAGTTACAGTCACCCAATGGTGTGCTACGGGATAAAGCGCAGCAGGTAATCATTGACCAGCACCTGGTCGCAGCGGCGCCTGATTTACGGAACCTGCTGAAAGATCCGTTGAGCCAGATACATGCACTGTGGACGCTGGAAGGGTTGCATCAGCTGACTGCAGAGGATCTCAGTGGTATATGGAAAGAGAAGAATGCAGCACTGAAAATGCAGGCATTGGCCGCATTGCCAGGTGTATTAAGTGGCAGCAATGTAAAAGCGATGGTGGCGGCACTGGATACCTTGTCTGATAATCCTTACCTGGCACCGGCAGTAGCCTACCTGTTGCCAACAGTTGCGAAGTTTGATAAAGTGAATGCCAGCAGGCTGGAAGACAAAATGATAAAAGCGTATGCCCCTAACCGTTATGTTGCAGCAGCATTGGTGAATAATGCAGTGAATAGAGAAGCTGTATTACTGAAAGAGGTAATTACCTGGAATCCTGATACCACGCTGGTATTGCGGCGGCAGCTGGAAGCCGTGTTGAAAAACATGGACAGCAAAGCCAATGCTAAAAAGATGGAGGAATTGAGAAAATCATTGCCACGTGGCTATAAAATATTCAACACCGTTTGCCAGACCTGTCATGGTAAAAGCGGGGAGGGGATTGCTTCTATGGCGCCACCTCTTAATGAAAGCAATTGGGTAAATGGCAATAAGAAAGCATTTATTTCTATTGTATTATACGGCCTGACGGGGCCGGTGGAAGTACATGGGAAAATGTATAAAGCGCCTGAAATAAATGGTGATATGCCGGGAATTGGTGGCAGCGATGAATTCAGCGATGCGGATATTGCACAGCTACTGACTTTCCTGCGTAGTGCCTGGAAAAACAAAGCCGACAAAGTAACAGCTGCTGATATACAGCAGGTGCGTAAGTTGAATACAGGCCGTCAGAAGCCTTTCACAGCCAGTGAATTGGCGAATTGATAGTTTGTTGTAAATAAAAGCCTTATATTTGCCGGATTACAATTAATTATTAATTGAATCCGGCAACTACCATATTACTCTTTCAAAACACACCCCGTACGATCAAACGTACCTGCGGGTTCCTGTTGCCGTTCTTATCCTGTCCTAAAGACTTCAACACTTAATCCCGGGCAACTTTTAGTTTATAAAGCGTTGTACCCGGGGGGATGACTACCTATGTAGTTTTATTCCGCTAGTATTTTTCCAAAACAATCTTATAAAATCAGTTTTATGAATCATCGGATAGCACGATGGGCAGTTTACTTTTTATGCCTGTTGCTGGATGTGAGCGTCGCTGCGAGCCTTTATCGTGGATATTTAACCGGATGGTTCCTGTTGCCGGTGGCAGTAGGTATCAGCCTGTTGACTATATACGACCGGCTGCAGGGAAAACATGCTTTGTTGCGCAACTACCCGTTACTGGGGCGTTTGCGTTACCTGCTGGAGCAGATCAGGCCGGAAATGCGTCAGTACTTTTTTGAATCGGATACGGATGGCAGGCCATTCAATCGTCGTCAGCGCGCGGTGGTGTATCAGCGCGCCAAAGATGTAAAACAAACTGTTGCCTTCGGTGCACTGGATAACATGTATGAGCCGGGCTATGAATGGGCCGCCCATACAGCGTTTCCAACGAAAGTAAAACCAGAAGATTTAAGGGTTAACATTGGCAATGCACAATGTGATCAGCCATATAATGCCAGTTTACTGAATGTAAGTGCCATGAGTTATGGTGCATTAAGTAAAACAGCCATTGCGTCCCTGAATGGTGGCGCGCAGCTGGGAGGCTTTGCCCATAACACCGGAGAAGGAGGTATTAGTCCTTACCACCTGCAACATGGTGGCCACCTGATCTGGCAGATTGGTACCGGCTATTTTGGTTGCCGCGATGAAAAAGGCAATTTCTCTCCTGAGATATTTGCAACAGCGGCAGCGGAACCTGCTGTGAAAATGATTGAGCTGAAACTGAGTCAGGGCGCTAAACCCGGCAAAGGTGGCGTGTTGCCTGCTGCTAAAAATACACCTGAAATTGCAGCCATCCGTAAAGTAAAAGCAGGCATCAGTGTATTGTCGCCCGCTGCGCATACCGCCTTCTCCAATGAGTATGAGATGCTGGCTTTTATACAGCAGTTACGTAAGCTTTCCGGAGGCAAGCCGGTAGGGTTTAAGCTGTGTGTGGGCCGTGCTGATGAGTTTGAGCGTATTTGCACGGCTATGGTAAACACGGGTATTTATCCTGACTTTATTACTGTAGATGGTGCAGAAGGTGGTACCGGTGCAGCGCCGCTGGAGTTTACCGACTCCATCGGGATGCCGTTGTATGATGCGCTGGCATTGGTGATCAACCTGCTGCGGCATTATAAACTGAAGCAACATATCCGTATTATGGCCAGTGGTAAAATCATTACCGGCTTTGACATTATGAAAGTATTGGCAATGGGTGCAGACGCATGTTACAGTGCCCGCGGCATGATGCTCGCTTTAGGCTGTATCCAGGCATTGCAGTGTGATAGTGGCAGTTGCCCGGTAGGGGTGGCTACACAGGATCCTACGCTTTATCAGGGAGTGAATGTAGCCGACAAACGGGTGCGCGTGGCTAATTATCACCGTAATACCATTGCGGCACTGGCGGAGCTGATGGGTGCGTGTGGCTTTGCTTCGGCAGAGAAGGTAAGTCCTGCGGCCTTATACAGAAGAGTAACGAGAACGGATATACGATCTTATGAAGAAATATATGCACCGAAACAGCTTTTAGCACTTAGCCATCAGCTTTTAGCCGCTAAAAGCTAGCCGCTAAAAGCTATTTATAATTGATTTAAAACCCGGTTATCATGAAAAAGAAACAGATTATTGTGTCCCTACATGATTACGAAATCCTTAAAACCCTCTGCTATGAGGCGCCTGCCACCGATAAGCTGAAAGAAGAGCTGGAGCGGGCTGTGGTAAAAAAAGGAAAGGTCCCTGATCATGTAGTACAGGTAAATTCAATGTTGCAGTTCAGAGATGAACGAAGTGGGACCGTGCGAAGTGTACAGCTGGTATTGCCTGCTATGAGCAACTTACAGGAAGGCAAATTATCGATCCTGTCGCCCATAGGCACCGCCTTACTGGGCTACAGCACCGGTGATGTGATTGACTGGGAAGTACCTGCAGGAAAAACGCAGCTGCTTATTTTGAGCGTGGGGCAAGAGATAGATAGGGCGCTGAAGGCATAAAGCATAAAGCAAAAAGCTATTTAGGCGAATGATCAAAGCGGAAATAATGTTTGCTTTGATCATTCGCCTAAATAGCTTTTTGCTTTATGCTTTATGCCTTCAGCTTTTACTGATATGCTATCTTATCCCCGTATGCAATGTGATACTTATCGCAGAAACCTCCATTTACTTCCAGCACATATTTCGCTTTCTTGTAAGAAGGTAAACTCTCTTCTGATAAAGGAGTGGCATATTTCTGAACGGACACAATCTCCATGTTATCTGCTATATAAATAATATCCAGGGAGATATAGGTGTTTTTCATCCAGAAGGCACGTTCTTCCATATCCGGAAAAATAAAGAGCATGCCCTGATCATCTGTCATCGTTTTGCGGTACATCAGTCCATCGGCGCGCTGTTCATCGGTTTGCGCCAGCTGTATATCAATTTTACGCAGGGTATCTGCACCGGATTTTGACAGAAAAGCCAGGGTAGCCTGTTTTTTAAATGCGCTGCCATTGGAGGTTTCCGTAACTGCGACTGTTGTTGGTGCCGCCGTAGCGGTATCAACTCCATTGTTGTTACTGTTGCCTGTATTCTGATGACAGCCGGCTATGTATAAACTGGCGATCAATATACATTTCAGGTGTAATTGCATAAGACAGAAGTACTATTTGGTCAGCAGTTCTTCATCAGAAAAAACTACTTCAGTATAATCTTTTATTTCGTTGTAAACGGTGTCTCTTTCTACCGGTCTTCTGCCGGCCTTCTTAATCAGCATGGCCAGCTGGGCAGTGTTCATAGACGGATTTTGTTCTTCTGATCCGGCCATAGAGTATATTTTGGTGGTATCATCTATGGTGCCATCGAGGTCATTTACACCGAAGGAAAGTGTCAGTTGTGCGGTATTTCTTCCCAGCATAGGCCAGTAGGCTTTCAGGTGAGGGAAGTTATCCATGTATAAACGGGCAATCGCGTATAGTCTGAGATCTTCCACGATAGAGCTTTCTGCAATATGGGACATATCATTGCCTTTATTGCGGAATTTCAGCGGAATGAATGTGTTGAAGCCACCGGTTTCGTCCTGCAGGGAGCGTAAGCGTTCCATGTGATCGATGCGATCAGCAAAAGATTCTACATGTCCGTACAGCATGGTAGCGTTGGTGTGCATACCACGGAGGTGAGCGGCTTTATGAATGGCGAGCCATCCATCTGCATCTACTTTATCATGGCATATTTTAGCACGTACTTCCGGTGCGAAGATTTCTGCACCACCACCAGGCATAGATTGCAGGCCGGCTTCATTGAGAATGCGCATACCTTCATCTACACTTACTTTGGCTTTGCGGAACATATAATCCAGCTCCACAGCGGTAAAGCCTTTGATGTGCAGGCCCGGACGATGGGCCCTGATTTGTTTGATCAGTTCCACGAAAAAGTCCAGCTGCATTTTAGGATGTACGCCACCAACTATATGTACTTCGGTAACGGGTTGGTTATCGTATTTTTTAACGATATCCATCATCTGATCTATACTCAGTTCCCATCCGTCTTCCCTGTTTTTATACAAGCGGGAATAGGAGCAGAAGTGACAGGTAAATATGCAGACGTTGGTAGGTTCTATATGAAAATTACGGTTGAAGTAAGTCTTGTCACCGTGCATGCGCTCTCGTACATGATTGGCTAAAGCACCCAGAAGGCCGATATCGCCTTTCTCAAATAAGATCAGCCCTTCATCGGGCGTAATTCTTTCCTGTTGAAGGATCTTTTCTGCAATGCGCTTCAATTCTGCGTCCAGGTTGGCTTGCTGAAGAAGCGTTTGAACAGCCGGATTATCTTTTCTCGTCGTCATCTTACTTTCATTAATTTGATGGTGTTGGCCCTGTTCCTGTAAATTAATTTTACAAAATAAACACCATTTGGCTCATTTACCAAATTAAAGGTCAGCCGGTTGCCAGCGCTGATATCTGCTGCAGGTTTACTCATCATAAACTGCCCTGCTGCGTTGTAAACAGATACCTGTACCAGGTCTTCCGGTACCTGGTAAAACGTTACCCAAAAAATGCCGGTGGTGGGGTTAGGATTGACTAAAACGCCTTTTTCCCGGAGTAATGGGTTGACATCTTTCGTTACAATATTTATATTATCAATATAGATATTATTCTCTGAATTTGAGATATTTCTGAATGCTACTTGAAACTTACCTTTATGTGAAAGAGCGGTCAAATCCAGTGAATCCCGGCGCCATTCACTGGCAAGCGGAACGAACTCTGTTTGTATGGGTTTGGCGCGTGTAATAAGGTTAGCTCCCCATTTGGAGTACAGCATAGTACCGGTCTGGCGGCAGTCGGAGGTGACGATCACCTGCAAGGTATCCCAGGAGATGCCGGGCGTAGCCGGGTCGGAAAACACGGCGGCGGCCACATCAAAAAACAGGAATACGGAATCGTGTCCCTCGGGATCGATTACCGGCGTAATGAGGTCATCTGTCTGGTCGTTCGTATTATAGCCAAGGTTCCGGATCAGGGCGGAAGCCTGACTGCCTTTGCCTACATCACGGGAGCGCTCCCAGGTAAAGCTGTGGTCAGGATTATACAGGTCCCAGCCCGGAGGAGGGAAGCTGTCATCTTCAAAGCCCTGTGTAAAAGGTAGTGTTACTTCTGCATCATAACGGAAACGGATATTCGCAGTATCGTTGGAAAGATTGGCATCCGGTTGTCCGTTCGGTGATTGCGTATAGGCTTTCAGGTTATAGCTGTTAATAGTCACATCAGCGCCTGGCAGGGTAACGGTTGTTTGTTGCAGACTGCCCAGGTTACCGGTCCATTTATAGGACGTGAGTGGTCCGCTGTTCAGCTGATACCAGATGGTGACATTGGTCAGGGAATTGGCGCCACGGTTGCGCAGGATCACTACTGGTGCAATATGGGTGTTGCATATTTTACCGTCGGGAGCGGTGATGCTCACCAGGGAGGCATCGTTGTTGACCAGTAAGGGTGGTACGCAGCCATTGGAGGTCATCAGACTGGGAATGATGTTCTCCAGTACAAAACGCATACGATCTACCTGTCCGGCGGTAAAGAGGTGCATACAGGCATCATCGGTATAATCCATATAGTTCATGAACATAATACCCGGTGCGGTACTGGTACAGTTATCCAGTTTAGGGAAAGTGGGGCAACCGTAGGTATTATCACCCTGAAGCGGCGTATCGGCGATTCCATCATCGATACTGCAGCTGCCGTTATCATCTCCCCAAACATGTTTTAAACCAAAATAATGACCAATTTCATGCGTAGCTGTTCTACCCAGATTATACACCCCGGTTACACTGCCGGTAGTACCAAAGGCGGTGTATTGTATCGCTACGCCTTCCTGTTCTACCGGGTAGCCGGTGCCCGGGGGAGCTGCCACTCCCAGGTAATTACCAGACAGGCGGGTTACCCATACATTCAGGTATCTGGAATGATCCCAGGCATCGGAACCACCAGTTGATTGATATTTTACATCGGCTGCGCCGTTGTTGATTGAAAAACTTTGCCCGGGTCCGGTCTTCACTTTCACCACACCACTCGTTGGTTCATCGCCGGGAGTTCGTTGTGCCAGACAGAAATTGATTTTTGTGTTACCGATCAGCGGCTTCCAGACAGCAGGGACCAGGGAAATATCGGTATTGCCGGCGTTATAGTCGCGGTTCAACACATCCAGTTGAGATTGAATCTGTGCATATGTAACAGCGGCAGTATCATCAAGCACCACATGTACCACTACGGGAATAGATACTGTTTGCGGAATGTCTTCTGTGCGTGCGTTGAGCCGCTGCAGTCTTTGTCCTTGCAGCATGAGGGTTTCATTTTTCTGCAGGAGTTCCTGTAGGCGGGGGATTTCTTTTACCCGTTGTTGCAAGGCTTCCGCGGTACCGCATTTACGCTGTGCCATAGCAGTAGCGCAAGAGAAAAAGGTAAGAAGGATAATAAAGTAATGGCGCAAAAAAGTAGAATTTGAAAATGAAGATACGGGAAAGCTTCGGATTTTTTCCGGCTCAGAATAAGACAAAAAAAAACGCTCCGGAATAAACCGGAACGCTCCTAAACTCAGTTTTTATAAAAATTACATATTGGCCTGTATTTTTTTATCCAGCACGGATTTAGGCACAGCGCCTACTTGTTTGTCAACTACCTGGCCGCCTTTAACGAAAAGGATAGCTGGAATGCTGGTAATACCGTAATTTATAGACAGTTGCGGATTCTGATCCACGTTAACTTTTCCGATATTTACTTTACCTGCGTAATCTTTAGACAGTTCTTCAATTACCGGACCGATAGCGCGACAAGGGCCACACCATTCTGCCCAGAAGTCAATAACAGTTAATTTATCGGAATTCAGAACTTCCGTTTCAAAGTTCGCATCAGTGATTTCTAAAGCCATATTCTGTGATTTAAAAAGTTTTATTTAACGATTGTTTTGATTTTCTGATTCGTGTTATATTATGATCAAATCTTGATCCGAGTGCAAATTACTGCATTTTTGGCATCCTACTTATTGATAATCTCTATGTACACATCAATATCCGGCTGTTTATGCAGGAAACCCGCCAACTCGTCATTCATCTCAATATTCCGGTTAAAAGTATGCAGTTTTGCCTGTGTCTGATCATCCCGGTCGGTCAGGTGTACATGCAGGATACTGTTGCCGGGGAAGCGGTTTACATTGTCTACCAGGAAATCAACGGTTTGTTTGTTGATGTACTTGGGCATGGTATTCAGATATACCTGTTTGGTATGTGTTTTCTTTACTTCCTGCAGCAGTTGTATACCACTTACCTTAAACTCATATTCATTATCATTGAAACGCTTGGATTTGAAGCCACCATTGATAAAGAGGCATAACCCCGGTTTCAGATAAGGGGCGAAGCGGATAAAATCTTCACTCCAGAGGGCGAATTCAAATTTGCCGGTATAATCTTCAATGGTCATTACTCCAAACTGCCGGTTGTTGCGGGAAATCCTTTCCTGGGCATTGGTGATATACACCGCCAACCTGAAGTTGCGTTCCCTGGAGCGGCCTCCGCTGCCTCCGGGCTGGGCTATTTCGGTCTGGTATTCCACCAGTTCCTGCACGGAGTTCATGTGGTAGTGTTTCATTTCAAAGCGATAATCATCGAGAGGATGTCCGGAGATATAGATACCGGTGATATCCTTTTCGTTGTTCAGCTTCATGATCAGTGGCCACGCATCGCAGGTAGGTATTTTAGGTGGTTCCACATCCGGCATGTCATCGGCACCGAAGAGACTGCCCATATTGGAGGAGCCTGCTGTTACCTGCTGACCGAATTTCACGATTTTATCCAGGCCGGTGAGGGCTTCACCTTCCGGCTTGTGGAAGTATTGTGCACGGTGAAATTCCGGGAAGCTGTCGAAAGCGCCGGACATCACCATGGCTTCCAGTGATTTTTTATTGACAGCGCGTTGATTCACGCGTTTGATAAAGTCGAATATGTTTTTAAAAGGACCTTCTTTTTTCCGCTCTTCCAGCAGATTTTCGATAGCGGCCTCACCCACACCTTTCAACCCACCGAGTCCGAAGCGGACCTGGCCCTGTTTGTTTACAGCAAAACCTTTGAAAGATTCATTCACATCAGGCGGCAATACATCGATGCCCATGCGTTTGGATTCTTCCATGAAGAAGGTGATCTTTTCAATGTTGCTGGCGCAGTTCAGTACGGCAGCCATATACTCAGAAGGGTAGTGGGCTTTCAGGTAAGCAGTCTGGTAGGCTACAAAAGCATAGCAGGTAGAGTGGGACTTATTGAAGGCGTAGGAGGCGAAGGCTTCCCAGTCGGTCCATACTTTTTCACATACTTTAGGATCGTGGCCATTTTTGGCGCAGCCTTCCATGAATTGCGCCTTCATCTTATTCAGTACCGCGATCTGCTTTTTACCCATGGCTTTACGGAGTACGTCCGCATCACCTTTGGAGAAGCCTGCCAGTTTCTGGCTCAGCAACATCACCTGTTCCTGGTATACCGTGATACCGTAGGTATCATTGAGGTATTCCTCCATTTCGGCAATATCGTATTGTACCGGTTCCAGCCCGTGTTTACGGCGGATAAAGGAAGGAATGTACTCCAGTGGTCCCGGACGGTACAGGGCGTTCATCGCGATGAGGTCATCGAACCTATCCGGTTTCAGCTCGCGCAGGTATTTCTGCATTCCGGGCGACTCGAACTGGAATGTAGCGTTGGTTTCGCCCTTTTGGTACAGGTCATATGTTTTGGCATCGTCCAGCGGAATATTATCTATTTCGATGGTGATGCCATGGTTCTGGCGGATCAGTTCCAGCGCACCTTTAATGATGGTAAGGGTTTTCAGCCCCAAAAAGTCCATCTTGATAACGCCGGCAGACTCAATAATGCTTCCTTCGAACTGGGTTACCAGCAAGTCGGAGTCTTTTGCAGTGGATACAGGAATGAGATCGTACAGGTCCTGCGGGGCAATGATGATACCCGCTGCGTGGATACCGGTGTTACGAACCGATCCTTCCAGTACACAGGCTTCGCGGAGTACTTCTCCCTGCAGGTCATCACCTTTGATGAGTTCCCGCAGCTTTTTTACGTTTTCAATGTCTTCACCAGCGAGACCTTCTTTATCGGCCAGGCTTTTTTCTCCTTCCAGGGGCGCGTTGAAGATACGGTCCAGCTGGATACCCGGTTTGTCTGGTACCATTTTGGCGAGGATGTTGGATTCCACGAGCGGGAGGTCCATTACGCGGGCCACATCCTTGATACTCATCTTGGCTGCCATGGTACCATAGGTGATAATTTGTGCTACCTGGTTACGGCCGTATTTCTGTACTACGTAGTCAATTACTTTCTGACGGCCCTCATCATCGAAGTCCGTATCAATATCGGGCATGCTCTTGCGTTCCGGATTCAGGAAACGCTCAAACAGCAGGTTATACTTAATGGGATCTATATTGGTGATGCCTATACAGTAGGCCACTGCAGATCCTGCAGCGGAACCACGTCCGGGGCCGATGAATACGCCCAGTTCACGACCGGCCTTGATGAAGTCGGCCACAATGAGGAAGTAACCGGCAAACCCCATGTTTTCGATTACCTGTAACTCAAAGTTGATACGTTCTTCAATATCGGCGTTCATTTCCATGTACCGGTTGCGGGCACCTTCATAGGTAATGTGCCGCAGGTACTGGTCCTGGGTGATAAATTCTTTTGGAATAGGGAAGTTGGGCAGCAGGATATCTCTTTTGAGATCCAGCAGCTGTACTTTATCTACAATTTCGTTGGTATTATCAATGGCCTGTGGAAGATCATGAAACAGTTTGGTCATTTCTTCCGTAGTCTTGAAATAGAACTGGTCGTTATAAAAAGCGAAGCGCCTGTTCTTCGGGCCGGCGGAATCATCGTCCGAAAAATCTTTATTGGTAGGGGTGCTTTTCTTTTCACCGGTGTTGATACAAAGCAGGATGTCGTGGGCGTTGGCATCTGCCTGATCCACATAGTGGGAATCGTTGGAGGCAATTACCTTTACATTGTATTTTTCTGCAAAGCGCAGTAATACGACGTTTACCTGCTCCTGCTCCGGAATACCGTGGCGTTGAAGTTCTACATAAAAATCTTCTCCGAAAATATCCAGCCACCAACGGAATTCTTTTTCTCCTTCCTCTTCTCCTTTGCGAAGAATGATGCGGGGAACAGAAGCGCCAAGGCAGCAGGTAGTAGCAATCAGTCCTTTGTGATATTGCAGTACTAATTCCTTATCGATACGTGGATATTTACCATAGAGGCCCTCCATATATCCCAGGGAACAGAGCTTGATGAGGTTGCGATAACCTTCATCATCTTTGGCCAGCAATACCTGGTGATAACGCACATCTTTTTCTTCTCTTGTAAACGCACGTTTATGGCGGTTTTCCACGACATAAAATTCGCAGCCTACAATAGGTTTTACTTTCAGCCTTTTATCTTTCGGATCACCCGGATTTAATTTATTATTATATGCTTCTGCCACAAACTGAAATGCGCCAAACATATTACCATGGTCTGTAATCGCCAGGGCAGGCTGATTAGAAGACATCGCCTTTTTATACAGCGATTTGATGTCGGCGGCGCCATCCAGTAATGAGTATTGCGTATGTACGTGAAGGTGGGAGAAATTCATCAGCGAGTCGTTTTCGTCAAAGAGCAAAAGTACGGGAAAAAGCAGAAAGCAGAAAGCAAAAAGCAAAAAGCCGTAGGAGTGGGTGTTTGAAGCGAATAACAAAATCGATTATTTGCTTCAATAGCTTTTTGCTTTCTGCTTTCTGCTTGTACTTTTGTATTTTAGCGAAAATTTAGCCAGACGCTTATGATCAGAGTAAAGGGACATCTATTTGTGAAGTTATCGATTTGTGCATTGTCACTTAGTTCCTGCGCTTCACTAAAGAAAAGTACTACCAGTAAGAAACCCTCCACCACACCTGCTACCGCCAACAACAGACCCGTTGAATTTATAGATGGCATAGCCACCAACCGTCATCCCCGCAACAACAGTAATTATAACAGCAAAGACGTCAGTATCAGTAAAAATATTTCCAGGGGCAGTGCCAACCTGGAAAATGCGCAGAGCTGGCAGTTTAAATATGCACAGTTACTGGATGTTCCTGTAGAAGACGTATTAAATCAGAAGCTGTATAGCTTTATTGAAGAATGGTGGGGCACTCCTTATCGCTTAGGAGGAAAAACAAGATCCGGTATTGATTGTTCCGGATTTGTAAATACACTGATGAATGCAGTGTTTCAGCTGGGACTCTCCGGAAATTCTACCGATCTTTTTACACAGGTAAAAAGATTACCCGTACGTGATTTACATGAAGGCGACCTGGTATTTTTCAGGATTCATAAGAAGCGTATTTCTCATGTAGGCATCTATCTCGAGAATGATAAATTTGTACATGCATCTACCAGTGCAGGGGTGATGATCAGTGATCTTAAAGAGCCTTACTGGAAGAGGTATTTCGCCGGTGGAGGACGACTTTAACCCGCTCTACACATTTGTTTTATTGTTAATTTTATACGATTTTTACCCTTTTAACTTAATCACCTGCCTTATGCAGGACCTTTCATATCATGGAATTTGCTCCCATCGTATTATTTGTATACAACCGGCCGGATTTGACGCTCAACACCTTAGAGTATCTTAGCAGGAATGAGGAAGCGAAAGAAAGTACCTTGTATGTATATTGTGATGGAGCCAAAGCAGGTGCCTCTCCGGAACAGCTGCAGCTGATAAAACAGGTGCGGGAAATAGTACACAGCCGGCAATGGTGTGGTAAGGTGGTGATCCTGGAAGCAGAAAAGAACAAAGGTCTGGCTACTGCCGTGATTGACGGGGTAACGGAAGTCATCGGTAAGCATGGTAAAATTATTGTTTTGGAAGATGACCTCACCGTATCGCCTTTCTTCCTGAAATTTATGAACGATGCGCTCACTAAATATGCGCAGGAAGAAAAGTTATTGGCGGTGCATGGTTATCTGTATCCATTTAAGGTGCCGGCAGATTATACCGCTTCTACTTTCCTGGTGCATGATCCGGGGAGCCTCGGATGGGGTACCTGGAGCAGGGCCTGGAAGAAATTTGAGCCGGATACCCATAAAGTAATTGAGCTGATAAAATTGAAGGGACTGAAGCGGGCATTTGATTTCTGGGGGGCTTATCCTTTCTTCAGAATGCTGCATCAGCATAAGAATGGCAAAGTGAGCTCCTGGGCCATTCGCTGGAGAGCTACGGCCTACCTGCATGATATGCTCACACTGTACCCGGTGAAATCACTGGTAAGGCATGATGGAAATGTAGCTGCTGCTACTCATCATTATAAAGAAGAAGATTGGTTATATACCGAGATATACCAGGCACCTGTGCCGGTAGGAAATATTCCGGTGGAGAATAACCTGCCCATGGAGAAAGTGTTTGCAAAATTCCTGCGTGCAAATGCAGGCATGACCATTCCTGCGAAGATTAAAAACAGGCTTAAACAATACTGGAAAAAAATAACCGGCCATGCTTAAGGTAATGCGTAACATATTCAGAAAAATAAAGCGGGACCTGATTTCGCCGGTTTCCTGGGATAATTTAAGAAAGCTGCAACCCGTATCTCCGGCTTTTGGATGGAGCAGGGGCACACCGGTGGATCGTCATTATATCACCACCTTCCTGGATGCACACCGCACCGATATTCACGGTCATGTACTGGAAATAGCGGAGAGCAGTTATTCAAAGCAATTTGGTGCACAGGTCAGCAGTTTTGAAGTACTGCATGTGCAGGCAGGCGCAAATGTTACCATTATCGGAGATCTGACAAACAAGGCGTCTTTACCTGCCGATAAAATTGATTGCTTCATCTGTACACAGACATTTAATTTCATTTACGATTTTAAAACCGCCATTGAAGGGGCACATCACCTGTTAAAACCAGGCGGTGTACTGCTGGCTACACTGGCCGGCGCCACACAGATATCGGCTTACGATCAACAGCGCTGGGGCGACTATTGGCGCTTTACTGCACAATCCGCCGCTAAAGTATTTGGTGAAATTTTTGGAGAAGAAAATATAGAGATCATTTCTTACGGTAATGTACTCACCTGTACGGCTATCCTACAGGGAATTTCTGCCGAAGAATTATTACCGGAAGAATTAAATTATCAGGATCCGGTGTATCCGATTATCATTGCAGTGAGGGCCAAAAAGGCGTAACACGATAAAATGTAGCACTATCTGATGGGAAACGTGAGTCAAAAAGTATTTTCAGCTATGCACTATGTGGCCAACAAAGTGCAGCGACCGGCGGTTATTTTATTGTATCACCGGGTAACTACCCTGCAGCAGGACCCACAGGAACTGTCTGTTACACCCGCCAATTTCAATGCACAGCTCACACATCTGGCATCCGATTACCATGTTTTGGATGCCGATCGTTTTTTATACCATGTAAAAAATAAAAAGGCTTTCCCCGAAAGATCAGTATTTATTACGTTTGACGATGGTTATGCAGATAACTATCATGAAGCATTGCCTATACTGACCCAACGCCAGGTACCCGCCTTGTTTTATATTACCACTTCAAAAATTAATACGGATTACGAGTTATGGTGGGATGACCTGGAACGCATACTACTGACCGTAGGAAATCTGCCACCGGAGCTGCGCATTAATATCAACGGCCAATCGTGGCAATATGCTACCGGTACGCTCATGGCTATACGGGAAACCTATTATGCCCTGCAGCAGGTGCTGCGTTTCTGCAAGCCGGCCGTGATTGAATCAGCCCTGGAACAATTATATGAGTGGTCCGGTAAAAATGCTACCGGAAGGCCTTCTCACCGCCTCATGACCTGGGAGGAAGTGAAGGCAATGGGCAACGCTGCTTATGCTACTATTGGTTGTCATACGCACCGGCATCCTGCAGTAGGCATGCTTAGCTATGAAGAGCAGTATACCGAAATAGGAATGYCCAAAGAAATACTGGAAGGGGTGCTGGGTACTCCACAGGCGCATTTTTCCTATCCTTTTGGTGGCAGGAAATTCCTGGGTACCAAACGCTACTATAATGCAGACAGTATAAAAGCCTGTAAGGCACTGGGCTTGCAGCTGGTAACGGCCAATTACTACGGACAGGTGCATAGCTGGAGTAATCCTTATGCCTTGCCCCGTATCCTGGTGCGTGACTGGCCCATTGACGTGTTTCGGAAGCATATGCAACAGTTCTTTAAATATTAGCGGGTGAAAATACTTTTTATCAATAAATATGAGAACAGCGGCGGTGCTGCAATAGCGGCACAACGGATTGCGGAAGGGCTCTCTCAGTATTATCATACCGAGAATCATTTCGTAGTGGGCACCCATCAGGCATCTGCGGATGTAACGGTGACCCGCCCGGGTATGATACGCAATGTGATAGAAAGAGGTCTCAATGTACTCAGCAATAAGGTGGGATTACAATACTTATATTTTCCTTTTTCATCGCCGGCCATCATGCGTGCAGCACATGCATTTAAGCCGGATGTGATCAGTTTACATAATATACACGGTGGCTATTTTGACGCCACTTTATTGCCGCGCCTATCCGTGGTAGCACCTATTGTATGGACCCTGCATGATATGTGGGCATTGACCGGTAATGCGGCCCACACCTTTGGTGACACGGCCTGGAAATCAGGCAGAGCAGGCAAGTCGGAGCATAAGCATTCACCATCTATGGGATTGCCCAATGGCAACTACCTGATGCGTAGAAAACAGCGCCTGTACGCCGCCAGTGATCTTCATATTGTATCTCCCTCTGAATGGTTATATGATATGACGATGGAAAGTCCACTGACAAGAGAAGAACCGCTGTATCATATTCCCAATCCAATTGACACGGATTATTTCCGGCCTCAGGACAAGGCTGCTTCCAGGCAGGCACTGGGATTGCCCGCAACCGCGCAGGTGATTACCTTTGTGTCTGAACGGCTGTTTAACAGTGAGTTTAAAGGAGGAGCAGAACTACTGAACATTTTACACCTGCTGGATGAGCAGCTGGATCGTAAGGTATATCTGCTCATGATAGGGAAGGATCGTTTACCAGGCACATTTAAGCACCTGGAATGTGTGTATACCGGTTATGTAAAGGATACACAAAAAATGATGCAGTGCTACAGTGCCAGCGATATTTTCTTTTATCCTACCAAAGCAGATAACCTGCCCAACGTACTGATAGAAGCAGGTAGTTGTGAAACGGCCTGTATTACCTTTGATGTGGGCGGTTGCAGGGAGATCGTAAAGGATGGTGAAACGGGGTACGTAATTGCACCGGGCAACCAGCAGCAGTTTGCCGAGCACACCTTGTCTTTGCTGAATGATCCGGCCACCTGCCGGCAATTTGGCAAATCGGCCAGAACCTATGTGGAACAGCGTTTCGGTATGAAGGTAGTAGCCGCACAGTATTATGAGTTGTTTCAATCCGTGGTAAAGGAGCCACTATAATTATTTACATGACCAAAGCAGCTAACCCGGTATTGAGCATTATCACCGTATGTTTTAATGCGGAGAAATTTATAGAAAGCACCATACAAAGTGTGCTGTCGCAAACGTATCCGCATATCGAATATATTATTGTGGATGGAGCCTCCAGAGATAATACCATGGGTGTGGTGGAGAAATACCGTTCCCATATTGCTACCGTTGTTTCTGAAAAAGACAAGGGCTTGTATGATGCCATGAATAAGGGCATGCAGCTGGCTACCGGGGATTACCTGTTGTTCCTGAATGCAGACGATGTGCTGGCAAATGAAGAGGTGATCCATAAAATGTTTGCTACCTGTGCCGATGCAGATGTCTATTATGGTGAGGCTATGTTCATGGATGAAAATGGCGCAGATATCGGTTTGCGATCTGAGCAAACACCGCATAAAGTGCCGGATCAGCTCACGTGGAAAAGTTTAAAACATGGCATGGTGGTGTCGCATCAGGCGTATGTGATTCGCCGCAGTTTAAGTCCGCTATATGATTTGCAGTATAAAGTTTGTGCAGATATAGACTGGATGATCCGTACCTTGAAAGCATCCCGCAACATATGCAATACACATGAAGTAGTAGCGCGGTTCAGGGTGGGAGGCACTTCCAAGCAGCATCAGCAACTGGCGTGGAAGGAACGGTATAAAATATTGAGCCGGTATTATGGACATATTCCCAATTTTGCCCATCATCTGTTTATAGGACTGCGTTATATTTTTTCGAAGAGATATTGATTTAGCTGTTAGCTGTTAGCTATTAGCTTTTAGGAAATGCAGCGAATGTTGGCTATCAAAGCGAAGGCCTGAGCAGATTTGCTCAGGCCTTCGCTTTGATAGCTTTCTGTTTTATGCTGTTTTTTGTCCGTCACTTTTGATATACTGATAGCATTCCCATCCAAAGATGACGATCACCAGTAACAGTAACAAGGTAGAAGAAATGCCGGCAATCTTCAGACCAGTGAAGACTTTGGTCGGTTCAAACCGCATTTCAATTTTATGATCACCAGCGGGTATTTTCAAGCCGCGTAGTGCATAATCGGTGCGGATGATGTCAGCAGGATTGCCATCGATGAACGCTTTCCAGCCTGCAGGGTAGTATATTTCGGAGAACACCCCAAAACCTTCCTGTGGGTTATGCGACACATATTGCAGTTTATTCAGACCATATTTGGTGAGCATGATGGTAGCACTGCTATCTGCGTTTGGTTTGAAGTTACCTAACTGTGCTGCAAATCGTTTGTCAATAACAGCAGAGTCGCGGGAGTTCAGGTAATCCAGCGTTTTCATTTCTGTATTGGCATCCGGTGCCCAGATGATATCTTTTACAAACCATGCGTTTCCATAAGCGCCAGGATTGCGTTGTGCTACCGGTTGTCCGCTTTTCTGATCTGGTACAATAAAATATTTCGTGTTGAGCATGTTCAGCACGTGCATATTTTGTTTGGAGATCTGATGGGTGATAAGATCCTGGTAGACCCACAATTTCGCAGGGCTGTAACCGCCGATGTTTTTGTGGAAATAGGAAGGAGATGCATCATCGAATGGTGATGTAGTGAGATTGAATACACGGTAGTATGGATCCGGATCCTGTTTGATCTGCTGATCAGCAGGGGAGGGTTGCATTACCTGCATATAGCTCATATCATCTACAAAGCTGTCGTTGTTCAGGTAATTTTTATCTACCTGTAACAGGTCAATGGTAACAGCAGCGGTGATGATCAGTGCAGCTGTCTGCCATTTTATTTTTGTTTTCAGGAAAGCCCAGATGGCGGCTGCCGCGATGAGGATGAATATCACGGAGCGGAAAGCATCTTTCAGCAACAGGCTGCTGCGATCTTTTTCCAGGGCGCGGATAAGGAGTTTACCATTTTCCTCGCCGCCCATCATTTGAGCGAAATAGTTGAGCATGCTGGCATCGCTCGCGCTGCTGAATCCTGTAAAGAAATTGCTGATCAGCACAAAGCCTGCCAGTATACCACCGGTGATCAGTAATGCTTCTTTCAGTTTTTTCAGTAAGGCCTCTTTGGTCAGTTTGCTGGCAGCTACTTCCTGCAACCCCCAGCATCCCAGCACCACAAAGGTGAGTGATGGCAGCACCAATGCCTGCGCAGGTGCACGGAATTTATTGTAGAGGGGGAGATGATAGAACAGGAAATCGTTGATGAAAGCCAGGTTTTTACCCCATGCCAGTATAAAGCCGATGACGGTGACTGCAACAAGCCACCATTTATGCCAGCTCTTTACTAACAGTAAAGACAATACGAAAAGGAAGCAGATGATAGCGCCTACATAAACAGGGCCGGAAGTACCTTTGGATTGTGCGCCGTAGTAAACCGGTAATTTCTGTTGTTCCAGGAACTGATCTACCTGGGCAGCAGGTACCCCGAGACTGATCATTTGCTGGCCGAAATTGGAGCTGTTGCTTAATTTCTGAGCGGAGGAGTTACCAACATAACCAGGAATGAGGAAGGTACCTGATTCGGCTTTACCATAGCTCCAGTCATATGCATAGTCGATATCCAGACCGGTAGATTTCTTTTGTACCACATCGCCCTGGTCCAGGGTGAGTTCTGATTTGCTGCCACGCATCGTATAATCGGTATACTCACGGAGCATTAACAGGCTATCCATAGAAGTAAGGATAGCCAGTGCGCCGGCAATGGCCAGCAGACCGGATGCTTTAAAGAACTGTGGCAGTTGCTTCTCCCTAAAGGCATGAATAAAGGCGCCTATAGCAAGACAGCCCACCATAATCAGTGTATAATAGATGATCTGGAGGTGATTATTGTAGATAAGCATGCCCGTAGCCAATGCGGTTAATGCCGCGCCGGTGAGTAGTTTGCCCCGGTAGGTGAGGATGATACCAGCCAGTACAGCAGGCATCAGGGCAATGTCGAACATTTTGGTGATGTGACCTACGTCTATGATGATGACATTGTAGGAGCAAAATGCAAAGGCAATGGCACCCATGACGCGGATCCAGTATTTAAAGTCCAGTATGCATAAGAGCAGGTACATGCTCATCATGGCCAGGAACAACATATTAACAGGGAAGGGCGTCTTCAAAGTGATCACCCAGTTCATGTACCCCATTTTGTTGGTACCCGGACCGGTGTAAATCACGTAGGAAGGCATACCAGAGAACATGCTGTTGGTCCATAAAGGGCGCTCACCGGTTGCTTCATAGTAGTCCTTTGCCTCTTTCGCCATTCCCTCCACATTCTTCATGTCGGCCTGGTTTACAACTTTGCCTTCCAGGACGGGAGAACAATACACCATTGCCAGCAGGAGGAAGATACCTATTGCTGCAAGGTGCGGAAGAATGGCTTTTAGCCAGTTTTGCTTCATCGGATATTTTGGATTTAGTTTTAAAGAAACAAAAATAACTGTAATTTATCCGAAATTTCAATATGCGCTGGATCCGGTTCCTCTTAAAATTTACATTTATATGCAATCTGTGCTTTCTGATCAGTGAAATTCTGCGTATTACCGTATATGATCATGCGTTAGATTCCATCGTGAATCACGTGCTGGTATTGGGTGTGGGGATAGCTTTCCCGTTGAATGGGTTGGTATGTGTGCTGACAGGTTTGCTGTTGTTGTTAAAAAAAATACAATGGAAGACATTGCCTCCCTGGTTATATTTGCTCAACATTGCCATTTTTATATTTCAACTTATAGTTAATTATTAAATGATCAGGAATCTGTTAAACGACAAGCCCACTAAACTGTTCGTCATATTTACCAGTTTTTTTGTGGCCAACGCGCTCATCGCGGAATGTATTGGCGGTAAACTGTTTTCGCTGGAGCAAGTATTTGGATTAACGCCACACAAGTTCTCTTTATTTGGAGAAAGTGGATTGTCCTATACCTTAACCGCCGGGGTATTATTATGGCCGTTAGAGTTTGTGATGACAGATATTGTGAATGAATATTTTGGGCCTAAAGCGGTGCGCCGTATTTCCTATATCGCGGTGGCGTTGATTTCGTATGCCTTCATTATGTTCCTGGTGGCCATGAGTGTGCCGGCAGACAGCTGGTGGCTGGGGAGTAAGGCTGCTGATGGGATTCCGAATATGCAAACGGCGTTCACCAGTATTTTCGGACAAGGTATGTGGATCATCCTGGGTAGCTTAACGGCTTTCCTGGTAAGCCAGATTGTGGATGTAACGGTATTTCACCGTATCAAAAAACGTACTGGCGACAAGCACGTATGGCTGAGAGCTACCGGATCTACGGTTGTATCGCAGCTGGTAGACAGTTTTATTGTGTTATTCATTGCGTTTAAGCTGGGTAATAACTGGAGCTGGCAGCGGGTACTGGCTATTTGTATGGTGAACTACAGCTATAAATTTGTATTGGCGGTGGCACTTACACCATTGATCTATTTACTGGAACATCAGATAGAACGCTACCTGGGACATGATGTAGCGAAGAAGATGAAGGCAGCCGCCATGGGTAAAGAACATCCTTATGAGGATCCGATAACGAATGATTAAAGCGAAAAGCTGAAAGCATAAAGCAAAAAGCTATTAAAGCGGATATAAGTATAACACTGGTATCCGCTTTAATAGCTTTTTGCTTTCAGCTTTTCGCTTTAATCAATATCTTTCTTTAACAATATCTGCTACTACTTTATCAATAGGTAAAGTAACGGCTGCTGCCGAAAACTCATTCCAGTCTATCCAGCGGGCGCGCTCTACTTCTTCCACACCTTCCGGTATGGTAAAATCGAACGGAACGGTGCTTACATTTGCGGTAAAGGGCGAGGTAGGCGTTACCAGGTAATAGATGGAGATGATCTGTGTTTCATTATCGAAAGCTGAGATCTGGAAGAAGTCTGTTGTGTAGATGTGCTCTACTACTTTTACATCCTGTCCCAGTTCTTCCTGCCACTCTCTTACAATACATTCGAGGGTACCTTCTCCAAATTCCAGTCCGCCGCCGGGGAACTTGGTATAGTAACCGCCACGGATATACTCATCACTCACCAGCACCTGTTGGTGATCGTTGATCATGATGCCGTATACTCTTACGTTAAATCCTGTTTGCATATTCAAGTATAGATGAGGGTTAGAACCATTTCTTCTTCATAAAATACCAGCTGATCACTACAGAAATAGCGATAGAAAGAATGACCGGTATATAAAAAGCGTGCATGGTATGCTGATAGGGAATATCTACGTTCATGCCATAGATGCTGGCCACCAGCATGGGAAATGTAAGGATAATGGTAATGGAGGTCAATCGCTTCATCACCACATTCAGGTTATTGGAAATGATGCTGGCAAAGGCATCCATGGTACTGCTCAGAATGTTGGTATATACGTTGGCCATTTCCAGTGCCTGTGAAGTATCTACAATCAGATCCTGCAGAAATTCCTTTTCATCTTCGTTGAGGCCGAGGAAATTGGTACGCTCCAGTTTCATGAGCAGGAGTTCATTGCTGCGGAGGGCAGTAACGAAGTATACGAGGCTTTTCTGGATACGCATAATACCCAGGAGCTCTTCGTTCCGGTTGGAATCGTAGAGTTTAGCTTCCAGCATGTTTCTGCGCTGGTTAATTTCTTTCAGATAATCCAGGAAGTTGATAACTACCTTTTCAAATATTTTCAGCACCATCATATTCCTTTTCTCCGGGGAGCGGTTATGAAAGGTGTTCAGGAATTTTTTGATAGCGGTATTATCGAAAGAATTGACTGTGATGATCTGGTGATGGGTCAGGATAATCACAATCGGAATGGTGATATAGAAGGCTTCACTTTCGTTGATCGAATTGTTTTCGGTAGGGGTTTTCAGTACAATGAGCTTTACATTGTCTTCCAGCTCAAACCTTGATTTTTCGTCGATATCCAGGGAATCCGTGAGGAAGTCGAGGGGAATATCCAACTCCTCCGATAACTGTTCAAATTCGGCCTGTTTAAGGGGAGGGGTAATATTTACCCATACACCGTTTTCCGGCTGTTTTATTTCTACAGTTTTGGAATCTATATTTGTGAAATACTGGATCATCGGGCGCAAAGGTACTTAAAATGTTGAATCATGTTCCCATTTGGTGTAATATTGCACATTAGGGAATAGTTAATTTTATTTATATATAAATGGGAGTCATAAAGCAACAGAGTATAAATTCGACATTGCTGATTTACATTGGTTTTGCGGTGGGCGGTATTAATATTGTTTTTTTATTCCCCCATTTATTCACTGAGGAGCAGTTTGCGCTGACCCGCCTGTTACCTGAAATTGCCATGATCCTGGTACCAGTCTGTACCCTGAGTTCAGTGCCCACTATCAGTCGTTTTTTTCCTTATTATTCCAGTCACCTGAAGGACAAAGATAATGATATGTTAACCTGGGCGCTATTGGCGACCCTGATAGGGTTTACATTATTTGCGGTAGGTACTTTCTTTTTCAAGGGTATGATCATCAACGCGTATATAGAGAAGTCGCCGTTGTTTATCACTTATTTCTACCTGTTATATCCCAATGTTTTTTTATTTGCGGTGTTTGCCGTTTTTGAGAGCTACAGCGGTTCCCGGCACCTGTCAGTATTTCCTAACTTCCTGAAGGAGCTGGCCCTGCGTTTACTGACCACGGTACTGATTGTAGCTTATTATTTTAAATGGATTGGTATTGATGCTTTTCTATGGCTATTTTCCCTTTTATATGGCGTATTGCTGCTGGCATTACTGGTATACCTGCACCAGCATCACTTTCTGCATTTCACCTTTAAGGTGAGTAAGGTTACGCGTAGATTGTCCGGGAAGATGGCTACCTATTCGTTTTCGTTGCTGGGAGCGATCTTATTTTCGTTGTTGGCGAAGAATATAGCGCCGCTGATTCTGGCCAGTACCAAGGGGCTGGGAGATGTGGCCTACCTCACCATTGTTAATTATGTATCGACACTGATATTGATTCCGCAGCGTAGTATTTCCGCCATTGGCTTGCCGGTACTGGCACAGGCCTGGAAGGAGCGGGATATGAAGAAGATAGATGAGGTGTATACCAAATCGTCTTTGCTGCAGTTAATTTATGGATTGTTTATTTTTCTCGTTATCTGGCTGAACATCGATAATTTTTTCCAGTTGCTACCGGCGAACTACAGTCAGGGCAAATATGTGGTGCTATACCTGTGTATAGCGAGGGTAATTGATATGGGGACGGGGTTGAATAGCCAGGTGTTGGCTACTTCCCGTTTCTGGCGTTATGATTTGTATAGCTCGATAGTTTTGCTGGCGTTGTCTTTCCCGTTGAATTATTTCCTGATTCGTGATTTTGGGATGACGGGTTCTGGTTATGCCGAGTTGATTTCCATATCGGTGTTTAATCTTATCAGATATGTGTTTATCTGGATGAAATTTGGCTTACAACCTTTTACCGTGAATACTTTGAAAGCAATAGGTGTGGCGCTGGTAGCTTATTTGGGTACCATGTGGATCCCGTTTATAATACATCCGTTTATTGATATCGCCATCAGAGGGGCGTTGTTTGCGGTGATATTTGTTTCGCTGATACTGGCGCTTCGGGTGTCTGATGATATTAACAGTACTGTTTATTCAACGATTGACAAGTTAAGGAGAAGGGGATAGGAATAGACTATTGTTGCTGCTAGCCGGGCTGTATCATCCTGTAAATACCGGCATGTTATGAAGGCTGGATCTCTGGCCTATCGATGAAGGAAGCGTATTAATTCAATATACTTTTCAGTGCCTCCAGTTTTTCCTTTTCATTAAATAATCTATCTACAATCGCAATATTTTCATCAATAGTGTGCTGATCCAGTGGCGCAATAAATTGTTTGAAATCCGTCTCACTGATTTCTTTGGAATCAAAAACGGCAACATCGTTTGTTTTCAGTAACTGGTACAGCGTACTATTGCTATGAATGAAAATCTTTTTGCCTCTGTATAGCAATGCCAGCACATTTCCGGCTGCCTGGGAGCGATAATGGAACATCACTGCCACATCCACCTGTGCCAGCAGTTTATAGTAGTCGTCACGCTGGAGGAAGCTGCGTAAGGCCATGACCTTATCGGCTCCGAAGATGCGGATGGCCTCACTTTCCACGAGGTCGCCATATTTATCGTTGCCATAGTTGAGGGGGATGACCAGCTTAATGGGCATGTCCCTATAGGCCGATAAGGCTTGTAACGCTTCGAGGTGGTTATTGGTGATGGTGTCTGAATTGCCCAGCAGGATAGTGGTAACGCTGTTGTCTTTAGGTGCATTCATAAATGCATGTTCGGCTGCATCAGGCTTTTGGCCAACATCGTAATAGAAGTATTTATGTTCTGCCGGAGTGGTATAATGATTTAATACCCATTCATAATCGATATGACTCCAGTGGAGAAAGAGGTTTAATCGTTTAAAAAAGAGGTCCCGGGTGCGGGCTACTTCACGTTCTGGTCCTCTGTAGTTGAAAAAACGTTGGGCAAAGGACGTTAGTACCCTTTTAGGGCGCATGGGATTGAACTTCAGCTGAGGTCGTTCTTCATTTTTTTCAAAATATGCCAGGCTTAATGGGCCATATATCGTTTTTTTGAAGCGGAAGGCGGGGATTTCCACTACATCGCCGCCCCAGAAGAACATGCCCGTTGTAACGTTGGGAGGGAGGCTCAGTACTGCGTTTACGGCCAGATCAGATGCCCAGTGTACAAATACTTTGTCTTTATCTGTCACTTTTTTTAAAATAGCCGTAAAAGCAGGGGTATAAAAGGGTGCAAAGGTTACCAGGTCAGATTTTACAAATTTGGCTTTATTCTTCCAGTTATCAATGATATAGACATTTTTCCCGGGAGCTACTTTTTCTGCATCGTGAATAAAGCCGTTGATGAACTTGTCATCGACCATTAAATGATAATTCATGCATTCCTGTTTATGCTGCTGCTATGATTGGATAGGGGCCGGATAGTGGCCGCTTTTACCGGAGTTTCCGGCAAAAACGGTCTAAAGCGGGTATAATTATTTTACGGTGATATTGCCTTCAAATACCAATGTAGCGGGGCCGCAGAGCCAGATTTCGCTGAAGGTGCGTTCTCCGGTTTTAGAGAAACGTACTTCCAGTTGGCCGCCTAACGTTTGCACGGGTACTACGTATTCTTTTTCTTCTTTGCCGGCAAAGGTGAGTGCGGCTGCAGTTACGCCGGTACCGCAGGAATAGGTTTCATCTTCCACACCTCTTTCGTAGGTGCGGACAAAGATGCCACTTTCGAATGGTTGTACGAAGTTGACATTGGTACCTTCTTCAGCAAAGCGTTCGTTGTAGCGGATGCCACGGCCTTCGTTGAAAACATCTACGGCCTGTACATCTTCCACAAATTTTACGAAATGCGGGGAGCCGGTATTCAGGTAATAGTAGAGGGGACCATGTTCCACATCATGTACATCCGACATTTTCAGGTTTACCCAGCTATCACCATCCATGGTGGCTTCGTGTTCACCATCTACAGCAATGAAATACAGGTTACCATCACCTACGCCCATTTTATGCGCAAAGGCAACGAGGCATCTGCCGCCATTGCCGCACATGGTACCTTCGCGGCCATCCGCATTGTAGTATTTCATGGCAAAGTCGTAGTCTTCGCTTTTATTCAGCAACATTAATCCATCTGCACCGATGCCAAAGCGGCGATCACACAATTCATTCACCTGTTCGTCTGTAAGCCAGTCGTATTTCCCGTCCCGGTTATCCATGATCACAAAATCATTTCCGGTACCCTGATATTTATAAAAGTGGATATTGTTCATGATGACAAAGATAAAAAAATAAGCAATGATGTGGAGGGAATCGCCTTCGGCGATTGTCTTTAGCAGGATTAAACTGATTTTGTTGATGTTATTACATTCTTTCCGGAGATTATCTTTTACATGGGAAAGTCAAAATCATCGAAATTATCAAAATGCTGGTAAAGACAGGCGCCGGAGGCGCCCACCTTCGCGCTTATATACCCGCGATAATGCCTAGTCCTTTTTCAATCAGTGCTGCTACTGCTGCGCCGCCATCTTTACTGAACTCCCTGCTGATGCGGTTGGCCACGATGGCGCTGATAGAGAGGCATTCGTGCCCCAGTACACGGCCCATACCATAGATACCAGATGTCTCCATTTCGAAGTTGGTGATGCGGTGTGATTCGTAGGAGAAGCCTGTCAGGTTATCGATCAGATTGGGATTGGATAAGGTGCCGCGCAGTACCCGGCCCTGTGGTGCATAAAAACCGGGGCAGGTAACGGTGATGCCTGTATGAAAACCATCTCTGAAATGGTTATGTAATTTTCCGGATGCTTCAAAGAGGCATGGATTGGCGCCCCCGGGTTGCAGGAATACCTGTCCACGGAAGGCTTCCAGCAGTTGTTTTTCGGCAATGGTATTTTCAAAAGCATAGTAGGGCATCAGGTTGTCGAGGCCCAGGCCATGAGAAGATACCACGAAGCTATCTACAGGAATGGCTTCCTGTAAAGCACCGGAAGTACCAAGGCGTATAATCTGTAATGAAGTGAGTTCGGATTTAACGAGACGGGTATTGAAATCAATATTTACCAGTGCATCGAGCTCATTGAGCACAATATCGATATTGTCGGTACCAATGCCGGTAGAAACTACAGACAGGCGTTTATTACCGATATAACCGGTATGAGTAACAAACTCCCGGTGTTGAAACTTACCTTCTATTTTATCGAAGTGTTGACTTACTGCACTTACACGGTCCGGGTCTCCTACAGTGATGATAGTGTGAGCCAGTTCATCCGGTCTTACGTCCAGGTGATACACCGCTCCGCGGCTGTTGATGATCAGTTCTGATTCTGCAATACGATTATCCATTGTACTAATTTTTATTTTTCACGAATCAACTTTTCCTGTTTTCCAGACTCAATATTCCTTTGTTCTGCCTTATTATCAAAATATTTTTTCAGATATTTTTTAAATAATATTTGGTAGTAATCAGAAATTTACTACTTTTGCAATCCCACAAAACGAATGAGATGTACGCCAGTGGGGGAGTTAAGGCGGACGTTTTGAAAGAGATGGTTTCGTGGCCGAGTGGCTAGGCAGAGGTCTGCAAAACCTCGTACAGCGGTTCGAATCCGCTCGAAACCTCTGAAAAAGAAAAAGCCGCGTATATCGCGGCTTTTTCTTTTTATACACATCCTGTAGCAGATCTACAGCTACAGCCAGCTATCCTCCCGGACAATAGCAGCTCCTGATTTCACACTTTTGTTAGTTATTTATAAGCGTAAAAAAAGAGGCTATTAATCAGTTTTTTATCATTTTATGATCTTCCGGCTAAAAATAGTTCTGTGAATGTTCATGATCTCCCGATCTGCTGCCAGACAAATGCGTAGAGGCTTACTGCTGGCAGGTTTCAGTCGTCGAAAATATTTATTAAAATAGCTGTGATAATGTCAATGTAAAAGGTTATATTGCATCCCCCCGCATCAGGCAGGACGAGTAAGCAGGAGGCATGAAATTTATCAATGATATACCAGAGCTATATTACACAGCGTATGTAATTTGATAATGAAGATATCCGGCAGCATGTCTACTAAAAAGAGGTGTTGTCTAAATTTATCCAAGCAAAAAGCCTTCTGCATGCAGAAGGCTTTTTGCGTTTTATATACAATTAAAAGAAGTGGTTATGACAGAGATTATTAAAGTAACCGCCGAAGATTCCAAGCACCTGGACCAGGTGAAGCTGCTTTTCCGCGAATATGCCAATTGGTTAAATGTTGACCTTAGTTTTCAGCAATTTGAAGAAGAGCTGTCACACTTGCCGGGTGTGTATGTACCTCCTGCCGGAGCATTGTTTCTGGCACAGGTAGATGGAAAACTGGCCGGCTGTGTGGCGGTTCGGTCATTCGACAACAGTACTGCAGAAATGAAACGTCTTTTTGTAAAGGATGTATTTAAGGGACATGGTGTAGGGAAGGCCCTTGCCAGCGCAGCTATTGAAGAGAGTAAGAAGCTGGGTTATAAACGTATTTTGCTGGATACCCTGGCGCATATGCGACCGGCTATTGATTTATATACTTCATTAGGATTTCAGCCCATAGCGGCGTATTATGATAATCCTATCAGTGATGCGGTGTATTTATCGCTGAATATAGAAGAAGCAACGGTTTAGCGAGCCAGCTTTTAGCCATTAGCTTTTAGGAAATGCAGCGGATGATTAACATAACATTGTCTTCGCTGCATTTCCTAAAAGCTAACAGCTAATGGCTAAAAGCTGCAACTGTTTACAGTTGCCTGATCCAGATATTTCTATAGCTTACCGGGTTACCATGGTCCTGTAAGGCGATAGACTTAGGGCCATGCTTTACGTAAAAAGGCTTGCCTATGTATTGTGTTTGTCCTTCCAATTCCACATTATTTTGTACCAGCACACCGTTTTGTAGTACCGTAGCACGTGCGGGCGATTTCAGGGACCCATCATCGTTAAAGCGGGGAGCGGTCCAGATCACATCGTAGGTTTGCCATTCGCCTGGTTTTTTGCAGGCATTTACCAACGGAATTTTTTGTTTATAGAAGCTGCCGGCCTGCCCGTTGGAGTAGGTGCGGTTATTGTAATTATCCAATACCTGCAGTTCATAGTACTCCTGCATGAAAATACCGCTGTTGCCGCGTCCCTGGCTTTCTCCTTTTACTTCAGCAGGTGTGCGCCATTCGATATGCAGTTGAAAATCTTCGAACTGTTGTTTGGTTTTAATAAGGCCGCTGCCTTTTACCACCGTCATCGCATCATTTTTCACTTCCCACGTAGCGGGGCCTCCTTTTTCTGCTTCCCAGTTGTCCAGGTTTTTACCGTTGAACAGGATGATGGCATCAGAGGGAGCGGTTAATGTTTCTGTTCCGGCATTAATTACTTTGGGAACCGGCTCCCAAACCTCTGTGGCTTCGGGTTTCATCTGCTCATTGTTTTGCGCCGCTGCAGCAAGGGATAGCAGCGTGCAGGCAGAAAGAAATAACGTACGCATATGTCTTTTTATTTTTTTGGTAGATGAAAATGGTGTTGTCGTTGTCGTTTATACGCTTACGTTAGGAAGCCTATAGCCGTTATGGTATTGCGCTGCTAACAGTTTATTGGCAGTCCTATCGGTAAATTTACCTTTGGCGTCGTCCCAGTAAACTTTTCTGCCGGTACGATACGCGATGTTACCCATTTGTGCAGTAGTGGCCACCAGGGCGCCTACCTGTACGGGGGCATGGAGATCGTCCAGCTTACGGGATTTCACTACTTCCACAAAATTGGTGGTATGAAGATCTAGGCCGTTGTCCACTGATTTTTGTCTGGGTACGGCTTCCATTTTACCTTTTTCAGGAATCACTTCCCAGCCGCCGCGGTCCAGCACCAGGGTACCATTGTTGCCGATAAATGCAATACCATGATCACGGCCATAAGGACCGCCATCGATACCTGTTGCCTGTTCCCACTGAATATTATAGTCTTCAAATTCGTATACGGTAGTGAGGGTATCCGGTGTTTCTGCGGCGTCATCGGGGTAAGCAAACTTACCACCTGCAGCCATAATAGATTTAGGTGCACCGGATTTCATACCCAGCAGGGCATAATCCAGGAGATGTACGCCCCAGTCGGTCATCAGTCCACCGGCATAATCCCAGTACCAGCGAAAGTTAAAATGGAAGCGGTTTTCGTTGAATGGTCTGTTGGTGGCGGGGCCCAGCCATGATTGGTAGTCAACTCCCGGTGGCGGGGTGCCGTCTGGTTTTACAGGAATGGATTTCATCCAGCCCATATATGCCCAGGCCTTTACCAGGCGTACTTTGCCTAGTTTGCCGGAATGTACAAATTCGATGGCATCTCTGAAATGTTGCTGGCTGCGCTGCCATTGTCCTACCTGTACGGCGCGGCTGTGTTGCTGTTGCGCAGCTACCATAGCACGACATTCAATGATGGAGTTGCCCATGGGCTTTTCTACGTATACATCTTTGCCGGCAGAACAGGCATCTGTCATTTGCAGGCAATGCCAATGATCGGGGGTACCAATGATCACAGCATCGATGTTTTTATCTTCCAGCAGTTTACGGTAATCGCTGTAAGCTTTTACTTTGATGCCTTTCTGCGCCAGTTCGCCTACACGTTTGTCGAGTACATTATTGTCGACGTCGCAGAGGGCTACGCATTGTGCTGCCGGGTTTTTCAGCATGGCTGTTAAATCGGCCCAGCCCATTCCATTAATGCCAATGGCAGCGATGTTAAGTCTATCGCTGGCTGCCACGGATCTCAGCGGTAATGCCTGCAGAGAGGCTGGCAGGGCAGATACCAATCCGGCTCCAGCCATCAGCGTAGAGGCAGATTTGATGAAGTTTCTACGGGAATTGTTCATGTAATAAAACGGTTTTTTGTAATTGTGGAATTGACACTTAAATATACAAAATAGAGAAAATTAGCGATGATTTCAGCGGTTTTTGTCGAAGGCAGGATTATACTGATTTTGATGATTTTCCCGATTTTGTTTTCCCGATCAAAAAGATTAGCGAAGATCACCACATAATATGGCCATCTTCGCTAATCTTTTTTTATCTTATAAAATCAAAAAGTAAAATCGGGAAAATCATCAAAATCAGTATAATCCTGCCTTCGACAAAAACTCGCTGTATTATTCTTCTTCCGGTTCTTCGCTATCGCCGCCCAGGCTGAAGTTCATCATGGTGCCCAGCAGGTCACTGAAGCGGGTTTCATTTTCCACTACTTTTTTGCTGATGAGTGAATAGGACGACAGGCCATGGAGTACAAATTCCATGAGGAGCAGGGCCTCTTTGTTATTGGCTTTAGGGAATCTGGCTTTAATCAGTTCCTTAAGGCCTTCCACTTTGCTGAGGGTAGCTTCGTATTGTTTATCGCTGACATCCTGTAATAATTGTACGGCATTGCCTTTGTCGAACCACTGAATAACACTGCGGTAGGGATTTTCAGCGGGAGCGCCCTGTTTCTTTTTCTTGAAAGAATCGGGGTTGGGGAAGTAAAGGGCGAAGAGGGTACGAATGGCTTTGTCGAGCAGGTTATGCGCTACCTGCAGGGGGCCTTCCTGTTCGCCTTCGTATACCAGTTCTATTTTACCGGTAATAGCAGGGATGATGGCCTGTAAATCGGCTATCCGCACCTGTGTTTCTTTTTCCTTGTTGATGATGGCACGGCGTTCTCCGGCGCTGACCGCGTTTTCGTAGGCCGCGATGGTGAGACGGGCAGACACACCACTTTTTTTATCTACATATTCACTGGTGCGTGCTTCGAAAGACACCTGTTCAATGAGGCGTTTTACCATGTCGGCGATCTGCACTTTTGTGAGCTGATCGGCATGTATATCGGCTTCCTGTTCGGTGATGAGCAGGGCGTTTTCGATTGTTTTCGGGTAGTGGGTGATGATCTGGCTTTCGATCCTGTCTTTCAACGGAGTAACGATAGAGCCGCGGTTCGTATAGTCTTCCGGGTTAGCGGTGAAGATAAACAGGATATCCAGTGGCATCCTTACTTTGAAGCCTCTGATCTGTATATCGCCTTCCTGGAGGATATTAAACAGGGATACCTGTATACGTGCCTGCAGATCGGGTAATTCGTTGATCACGAAGATGCCGCGGTTAGAGCGGGGAATGATACCGAAGTGGATCACTCTTTCATCGGCGTAGCTGAGTTTCAGGTTGGCGGCCTTGATGGGGTCAATATCCCCCACGAGGTCAGCTACGGAAACATCGGGTGTAGCCAGCTTTTCGCCATATCGTGCGCTGCTGTGCAGCCATGTGATCGGTGTTTGGTCACCTTTTTCTGCTATGAGGTCGCGCGCGTAGCGTGACAGCGGATTAAACGGATCGTCATTGACTTCGGAACCTTCGATGATTGGAATATATTCGTCGAGGAGGTCCGTCATTTGCCTGGCCATACGTGTTTTTGCCTGTCCGCGTAAACCAAGGAAAAGGATGTTGTGCCTGGAGAGCAGGGCTCTTTCTGTATCGGGTATTACAGTGTCTTCATAACCGATGATACCAGGGAAGGTGCTTTCTTTATCTTTTAATTTTTTAATCAGGTTACGTCTGATCTCTTCTTTTACTGATACTGATTTATAGCCACTTTTTTTAAGTTCGCCTAATGTTTTTATGCTTGTATTCATCTTCTATAATTACGAATTACAAATTACGGATTACGGTTTGTGAATGAGATGTTGCGGATCTCTTAATAGAATTTTCTTTTACCGCTTTCAAAGTCGCGGAAGAGAAATTGTCCCAGTTTATCTGTGCCGGAAAAGAAGGCTTTACCGTTGTTGGTTTCGGTAAATTCCTGAACGAACTTTTGCAGCCATGGATCTGTGGCTACCATGAAGGTAGTAATAGGTATTTTCAATTTTTTGCATTGTGCGGCCAGGTTAAGGGTACGGTTCAGTATTTTCCTGTCGAGGCCGAAGCTGTTTTTATAATATTGAGATCCTATTTTCAGGCAGGTGGGCTTGCCGTCAGTGATCATAAATATTTGTTTGTTAGGATTGCGCCGGCGGCGGAGAAGGTCCATCGCCAGTTCCAGGCCAGCAACGGTATTGGTATGGAAAGGTCCTACCTGCAGATAGGGGAGATCCTTGATCTCTATCTGCCACGCATCATTTCCGAATACGATGATGTCGAGGGTATCTTTGGGATACCGGGTAGTGATCAGTTCTGCCAGGGCCATGGCCACCTTTTTGGCGGGTGTGATCCTGTCTTCTCCATAAAGGATCATGGAGTGGGAGATATCGATCATCAGGGCGGTAGACGTTTGTGTTTTGAAATCCGTTTCTTTCACTTCCAGGTCGTCCTGGCTGATAGAGAAACTGTCTATGCCGTGATTGATCTGGGCGTTGCGGATGGAGGCGGTAATGTCCAGCTGGTCCACGCCATCGCCAAATTCGAATGGGCGTGTTTCGGCATTGAGCTCATCGCCCATGCCGGATTTGCGGACATTATGATTGCCGGTGGCCGACTTCTTCAGTTTACCGAAGATTTCTTCCAATGCGTTTTTACGGATGGTTTGTTCCGCTTTGGAAGTAAGTTCCACGGCTCCGCTTTCCTCGTTTTCGCGAAGATATCCTTTGTCTTTCAGCTCCTGTATAAAGTCGCCGATACCATAATCCTGGTTAGTAAGATTATATTCCTTGTCCAGCTCAGTGAGCCACTGTAGCGCTTCTGAAACATCTCCACTGGTGTAGGTGAGGAGTTGGGTAAAAAGGTCCAGTAGTTTCTGGAAAGGTGGTTTTTTATTTTCGTCCGGGTTGAACCTGGTAAATTGTATTCCTCTCATAGCACGTCTTCTGAATTAAATTTACCACTTTTCGGTTAGAAAGTACACCCTATTGCGAAGAGCTTGATAGGAGTGCCTTTCGGTGCTTGTCTTTGGCAGGATTATACTGATTTTGATGATTTTATTTCTTTTTATAGCGCTGCTTTCTTCTTTTCCGGAAGCTTTAAGTAAAGGATAATACTATTTTTAGGATAAGCTACAATCATCAAAATCAATATAATCCTGCTAAAGACAATCGCCGCAGGCGATCTCCTCCGCTACAATTTCTTGCGTGAAAACTTGCATTTTATCCTGAAAGCAACTACTTTCAATCATCAAAAAAATATTCATATGAAAAAACTGAGAAATGCATTGATGCTGGCAGGCGGATTAGCAGTTGCATTATTTGCAAAATCTGCGGCTGGACAAGCCAGGGCAGATGCATTGGGCTGGAAGCTGGGAGCGCAGGCATGGACATTCAATCATTTTACATTAGCAGAAGCGCTGGATAAAATGGATAGCTGCGGCATCCAGTATGTGGAAGCTTTTCCAGGCCAGGTAATTGGTGGTGGTATTGAAGGTAAATTTGATTACCACATGTCACCGGAACAGCAGGAAAAGGTGAAATCTTTATTTAAAAAGAAACACAAGGTGCTGATGGCATTTGGTGTAGTAGTACCCGGATCTGCGGCAGAATGGCGCATGTTGTTTGATTTCGCCAACAGAATGGGTATTCAGAGCATCACTTCCGAACCTAAGGAAGAAGACCTGGACCTGATTTCTTCCCTGTGTGACCAGTACAATATTAAACTGGCGATCCATGATCACCCTAAACCAAGTCATTACTGGAATCCTGAAATTGTGCTGGCAGCTATCAAAGGCAGAAGCAAATTAATGGGCGCCTGCGCTGATATTGGCCACTGGGTGCGCTCAGGTCTGGATCCGGTAGAATGTATTAAAAAACTGGAAGGTCATATTGTAAGCCTGCATTTTAAAGATCTGAACGATAAATCTGCAGATTCACATGACGTTATCTGGGGTAACGGTGTTAGCCAGATGCCTAAAGTACTGGAAACCCTGAAGAACCAGAAGTTCAAAGGATTGTTTTCTGCTGAATATGAATATAACTGGGATAACAATGTGCCAGAAGTGAAAGCCAGTGCTGCTTTCTGGAGAACAATGGTGTCTAACCTGTAATTAACTTTTCATCCCCGGGATGATGTGGTCCGGAGATAACGGTGATGCTTCACCGGGATCTCCGGATTTTTTATTGTTGCTGGAAGAGGAGGGGATCGCCTTTGGCGATTGTCTTTACCAGGATTATACTGATGCAGATGATTTGCATTGTTGTGAGCGCATTGTTGAAAGTGCCCTGCGAGGGGTTTACTTCTCCCGAAGGGAAATTAAAAGCGGGGGAGATGGCAGTCGGCAGGACTTCTCCCGAAGGGAAACTATAACAGGTAGTATATAAAAAAAGGAAAGCCCATACCAGCAACGGTATGGGCTTTCCTTTTTTTCGGCAGATGATTACTTCGAAGTATCTTCTGCAGCTTGTACTGCGTTGGAATCTTCTGTATTCATTTGTATTACGCCTTCTTTGTTTCTTTTAGTGCCGTTTACACCATAGTCAGATTTCATTTGGTGTAACCAGGTGATGAACTGTTGTGCATTCTGGCCATCGCGTTGTAAGTCGTTGGTCATTTTGCTGGCAGGTAGTTGTGCATAGTAGCGCAGCTGTTGCTCGCAATCTCTGATCACTTTGTCTGCCAGTTCATCGGCCCTCTTCGCATCACCCGCTATGTAATAAGCGTAGATGGTTTGGATAGAGGTATAGTTGTGCATGTTGCCCGGAGTAGTCATTGCATACGGGAAGTTAGTTTCCAGTATACCCTTATCCATATAATGAAGCACATTCAGGGCGCTGTCTTTCGACATACCATTCTGTGTCATGGCTACAGACAATTTAGTGAATGCCTGACGGAGGTACATGATCATTTTCCTGTTGGGCTCATCGAAGTAAGTACCGCGGGTTTGTGCGCCACCGAACTCAAATTTGTGCATCAGGTTATCATACATCACGCCTACGTTCGCATTGATATCCATGCCCAGCGGATCAGCAGCTGTTTGCTTAGCCAATGGCACGAGGTGGTAGGTGAGACCATCTGTCTGCATATATTCATTCAGGCCGAGATCAGTAGGGCTGGTAAAGTAGATAGGTCTTTTCCAGTTGTTGGCAGAAATGATGTCATATACAGCGAGGTCATTTTTCAGCAGGTAGTTTTTAGTGATTTTGAAAGGCATGGAAGGTAAAATCTTCGCACTGTCTTTCGCAGCCACCACGCCATTCGCTAGAATGGCCTGTTTGTCTACCGGAATATACAACTGACGGGTAGGCAGGAAGTTTTCTGCACCACCATCCTGGGTAGTCACTTTACTGTTAGGATCATCGCTTCCCATGAAGTTCATGATCTCAATCAGGTTAAAGGACTTGTTGGCAGGAATATTACCCGGATCGAAGAAGCGGATGTAGTTGCGGTTTTCGCCCTGGTATTTATCAGCAGACCAGGTCATTGGAATAGCAGGGCTTTCGTTTACGGCTCTGCGCATCTGATCAATGTACCAGTCAACACCGAGGAGACTCAGGTTGATCACGCGGATATCCGGACGGATGCCTTCTACTTCCTGTGCGTACCAGAGCGGATAAGTATCGTTATCACCTACGGTAAACAGGATTGCATTTTTCTGGCAGGATTCCAGGTAGTCTTTCGCCACATCTCTTGCTACGTACTTGGTAGAACGATCGTGGTCATCCCATTCCTGGAATGCCATGAGTACCGGTACTGTCAGCAAACAGATGGCGGTAGCCAGAACAGGACTGGCGGCGCCTTTAATTTTCTTTCTCAGGAAACTGTATACCGACAATACGCCTAAGCCAATCCAGATCGCATATGCGTAGAAAGAGCCTACAAAAGCGTAGTCACGTTCACGCGGCTGGTTACCGGCCTGGTTCAGGTAAATAATGATCGCAAAACCAGTAAAGAAGAACAGCAGTGATACGATGAGGGTATCTTTCCTGTGGTTATTATATTGGTAGAAGAAGCCCAGGAGACCGAGAATGAACGGCAGGAAGAACAGGGTATTGTGTGCCTTGTTATCTTTCAGACTGTCCGGCAACATGCCCTGGTCGCCATAAATCAGGTTATCTATAAAAGGAATACCGGAAATCCAGTTACCATCGCGTACGTTACCGTAGCCTTGTGTATCATTTTGTTTACCGGCAAAGTTCCACATGAAGTAGCGGAAGTACATAAAGTTCACCTGGTATTGGAGGAAGAACTTCACGTTGTCCACCAAACCTGGTTTTTCGCCCTGCTGTAATCCCAGCCAGGATTTATAGAAATCAGCATGACCCTGATCATTGCTGGCATCCCATACACGTGGGAACAGCATCATGTCTTCGGGTGCATATACCGGATCCATTTTTTTACCAGCTATCACATATTTTTTAGGACCACGTGCATAGATGTTACCGCCTTCTTTGTATTCCACCGGACGAGCCGTAAATACCTGACCATAGATCAGCGGGAAATCACCGTATTGTTCACGACCCAGGTAACCTACCAGGGAAATGGGGTTGTCTACATTGTACATATCTACTGAAGGATTGGCAGTAGAACGTACCATAGTAGTAATATAAGTAGAGTAGCCCAGCAGCATGAACAGCACGAAAGTGATCGTGAGGCGGCTGAAGTGGGTGGCTTTGGCGAAATCTGTTTTTATACCTACCACTTTCATGAGGTAAGGGATGGCTACAAAGAACGCTGCCAGTACAAATTTGAAGAAGATAACCCCACCGCTGGCATCATTAAATGCAGGTACCAGGATAACAGTGGCGATTACGATGAAAGGAGCGTACAGGCCGAATTTCGGTTTTCTGTAGCCAATCACCAGTATTGCTATGATCAACAGGAAATAGAAGATAAATCCGGAGAAATATCCCATTCCGAGGGTGTTTACGAAGAATACGTCCATGTAACCGGAAGCCTTAACAGTATCCTGGATCAGGTATTTCTGTACCAGACCAGTGATACCACAACCAGCTACAAACGCCCAGAAAGTACCCCATCCGGTTACTTTGAAGCGTCTGAAGTAGTACACCATTACCATGGCAGGGATGGTGAGGAGGTTAAGGAGATGGACACCGATAGAGAGTCCCAGCAGGTAGCCGATCAATACGATCCAGCGGTCTGCATAAGGTTCATCGGCTTCATGTTCCCATTTCAGGATCGCCCAGAAAACGATGGCGGTAAAGAAAGAGGACATACCATATACTTCACCTTCAACGGCGGAAAACCAGAATGAATCGGAAAAGGTATAAGCCAGTGCACCTACGGCACCAGCACCCATGATGGCAATCATTTTTTCCTGTGAAATTTCTTCACCGGCTTTCACCATCAGTCGGCGTGCGAAGTGGGTGATGGTCCAGAACAGGAACAAAATAGTGAAACCACTGGCCAGGGCAGTCATCGTATTAACGCCCAATGCAGCCTGAGAAGGTTTCAGGAACATACTAAACAATCTTCCAAGCAACACGAACAACGGTGCTCCGGGCGGATGTGGAACCTGTACTTTGTAAGCACTTGAAATAAACTCGCCGCAGTCCCACAAGCTGCCTGTAGCTTCCATCGTTTTAATGTAAACAAAGCAGGCAATGATGCAGATGACCCAGCCGACCATGTTGTTGGTCCTTTTAAAATTCATAAGGTTGTTTTAAGGTCCGACAAAAATATAAAAAACAGCAAATTATGCTAATCTGACGAACAGTTTTAACTTTTTGTAAATATCTTTTTAGCTGTTAGCCTTTAGGTATTAGCTTTTAGGCTCCCGTTTTGCGTTAGAGGGGAGCTTAAAAAAGCATTAAACTTCAATTACTTAGAGGCTAACGGCGGTTTGGACGGTCCAGGCGGCAGGTTTTGCGTTGAACAGGACTTTGGTAGCGGCCCAGGTTTCGCGGAAGAGGTCTGACTCACGGTACTTCTCTAGCGCGGCTTCAGATTCCCATTGGCTGAAGGTAAACCAGGTATTTCCGGAAGCGGGATGTTCCCATAGTTCCAGGTGTGTACATCCGGGGAAATGGCGGATCAGCTGTTGTTGTTGCGAAAAGAGGGCCCGGAAGCTGTTTACTTTTTCCGGGTCAAATTCCATTTTAACGATACGGTTAATCATTGAAAAATTATTCTTACAGTTTGGTAGTACGACAGTTGCTGGTATCCCGAGGGCTGGGTAAGCTGATCTCTTCTAAAGCCCTGGAGGCCGAAAAGGCCGGCAGCATTTCCTTTATTAATGGCGATTTCCAGGTATCCGGCCGCATTGAAGAGGGCCAGTTTGGTTCCTTCCGGTACATCGGCATATGTTTCGCTGACCTGGTTGATGACCTCATCGCGGCGGAAGAAGATACGGAAGCGGCGATTTTTGCATTGCATATCGAACTGTTGCCGGGTGATGTTCACCACCACGTTCTCGAAGCTGTCGATATGAATGATTTGCCCTTCTATGAAGTCATCGCCTACCAGCGGTTGCAGGTTGTTCTTTACATTGATCTGTTGGGTTAATGGTCCCAGTTCGCCCAGCGCCTTGCCGCGGCTTAATTCTCTGGCAGCTGATGCCAGGAGTTGTATGATAGTAAAGGTATTTTTGGGTGCATCAGCAGGCAGCGGTATTTTGATCACCTTCTCCGGCATACCTCCAACAATCATAGTTAGCAGTCCGTTATCGGCGCAACCCATGTATTGCCCGTTGTGTTCCGCCACCAGTACATGATCCGGTCGCTTGTCAAATAAATTGATCAATACAAAATGGAAGGTACCCAGCGGGAAGTAAGCGAAGGCGCTTTTACAGATATAAGCAGCCTGTGGTAAGTTAAAAGGGCTTATGTGGTGTGTGATGTCCGTAACATGACATTCCGGGCAGTATTGCCAGAGCTGCCCTTTAATGGCACCTACCAGGTAATCCTGCATTCCTATGTCTGATGTTAATGTTATGATGGACATGCCAGAAAATCTAAATCCAAATCCCTATGTTCAAAACCCACAATTCAAATCCCGTCCTCACTATGCTATCTGTTTTCTCACAATCAGAATGACAAATTAAATGTGCGCTTTCCTTCCAAAAAAGATGCCATGGGGGTTATGTGAGCTAAACTTAGTGCAAATAAAGACAAAAAACCCGATGCGATCGTTATTTAGGTGGAATTTTTTCACACTAACGTTAACGGCTAAAGTGAAATAATTGTTTATTACTGCAGGGGAGAACCCGGTTCTTTTTTAAAGTGATTGTATACCATACCATCCAGAAAGCCCGGTAACAGTTTGCTGAGCAGCACCGTTAACTTGCCCTGACCGGTGAGTACCAGGGTACGTTTACGTTTGGCAATTGCTTTCGCTATAGCAGCAGCCACCGCCTCAGCACTCATCAGCTTTCCTTCTTCCAGCGGCGTTTCGCTCTGTGCCTGCCCCTTAGGGTTCAAGGCTGTATTACGTATGTTCGATGCCGTGAAGCCGGGGCATACCCACATCACGTTAACGCCTGTATGTAAATTTTCTGTCCGCAGCGCTTCCAGGAAGCCCTGCATCGCAAACTTAGAAGCTGAATAACCCGTACGTGCCGGCAAGCCCCTGTACCCAGCAATAGACGATACCCCTACAATTGTTCCCTTATTTGCCAGAATAGATTCAAACGCAAATTTGGTACAATACACAGTACCCCAGAAATTGATATCCATCAGCGACTTCAACACACCCACCTCCAGATCACGGAACATGGCACGCATAGAAATACCCGCGTTGTTAATGAGTATATCTATCTTCCCGAACTTCGCAATCGTACTTTCAATAAACGCTTTGCAGTCTGTCTCTATGCTGACATCCGCTACAAAAGTATATAGCGCTTTGTTATTGATTTCCTGTTGTAAGGCATCGAGGGCATTTTGCTTTCTGCCACAAACGGCTACCGTAGCACCATGCGCCAGTAATTCTGATACCAGTGCTTTTCCAATTCCGGACGATCCACCGGTGATGACAACCGTCTTGTTTTGAAAGTATGTTTTCATGGGTATAATTTAAGCCCCACAAAAATAGGCGAGAAGATGATAGTAACAGCATTTTATTACTTCTTATTTACATTACTGTAACTGCCGCTTTTTATGTTTAGTTGTTTGTAATGCTTGTCCACGTTGTGTTTGGAGGTTTTTAGAAGAAAAATTTGGCAGGAAAAAAAATATTGTTATTTTTGCAACCGCTTAACAGCAAAGGATTCCCTAGCTCAGTTGGTAGAGCAATACACTTTTAATGTATGGGTCTTGGGTTCGAGTCCCAAGGGGATCACAACAAAGAATACAAACAGTATCAAAGCCGCATAAATCGCACGATTTACGCGGCTTTTCTGTTTTTGGGATATAAAGGTTTATCATTCAAAACGAAGGTGAATGGTAACATAAAAGGTTACACCTGCAATACTTAAATTTAGTGTAACCTTTCTCTCTGTAATGCTTCACTGATCAGGGTTTTAGGACTTCAAACCAAAACAATTAACACCAAACAACACCACAAGTGTTAACCTAAACCCACAAACAAGATGAAAGTCAGTCAAGAATTATCAATTTCATTCTGGTTAAGGAAGGACAACAAGAATCCCGCCGGCAAGGCAACTATTATGCTGCGTATTATCATCGATGGTCAGCGGGATGGTTTCTCACTGGGGTACCAGGTGGAACCGGTGAGGTTCAATAACAAAGCCGCTGAAGTTGCCGGCAAATCGATGGAGGCCATCGAGATTAACAAACATATTCTCCATGTAAGGGGAGAGCTGATCCGTTACTATAACCTTTTGAAGGCACAAGGTCCTACCGTTACACCTACCATGCTAAAGAATGCTTATCAGGGTGTGGGCATTGAGAAAAAGACCTTAATACAGGTCATCGACTACCACAACGAAAAATTCAAAGAGAAAGTAGAAAAAGAAAAACGTTCTGAAGGCACGCTGAAGAAATGGTACACCACAAAGGAAAAGGTAGTTACTTTTCTAAGAACAGTATTTAAGCTCCCCGATATCCCAACGGAAAGGATTGAATATGCTTTTGCGGAAGACTTCTTTGATCACATGACCCTTACGGAAGGGATACAGGATAACACCGCCATGAAGTACTTGAAAAATATAAAGCAGGCTTTAAAGCTGGCAGTTCAAAGAAAATGGCTTAGTTCAAATCCTTTGGAGGACTACGTATGTACCTATGTAAATCCGGAGCGCGATATCCTGAGCATTGAGGAGTTGAGCACCTTATATCACAAAGAGTTCAAAATTCCACGTCTGCAGGAAACCAAAGACGCCTATCTTTTTATGGCGCTTACCGGCTACGCCTATAAAGATGCGCTGATGCTGAGCCCTGATAATATCTCCAAATTCTTTGACGGCGAAGACTGGATCATAAAGAATAGAGAAAAGACCTGGTGCCGTGAAAACGTTCCCTTGTTGCCCATCGCAAAGGAAATTCTAGCTAAATATAAAAATCATCCCTATTGCGTGGCGAACAATGTTCTCCTGCCAATCAACAGCAATCAACGTTTCAATGGGTACCTCAAAGAGGTGGCGGATCTTTGTGGTATCAATAAGAACCTTACTACCCATACCGCCCGGCATACATTTGCCACAACCGTTACGTTAGCCAACGGGGTACCGCTGGAAACAGTAAGTGCCATGCTGGGACATAAATCTATCCGGACAACGCAGATCTATGCGAAGATTGTTGCCAGTAAAGTCAGCGGAGATATGAAGACGTTGAAGAGCATATTTAACCTTTCTCTACCGGTTTCTCTTACATCGCATGCCGCTGCCTAATGCAAACTTATCAAGGTGGGGTGTTATCATTGCCCACCTTGATTTTCATAAGCATATTTTAATTATCAGATTTTAATAAATGATAACTTCTTTTTTGTGAAGTATGCTTATATTCATTTAAAATGTAGTTATATAGCTATTGTTGTGTTGATGCCCTGAATATTATTTCCAGTCGTGTGAAAGCTAATTACTAGCTTTTTTTGTAGATAACCCAAACTTGACGTAATCACCCCCAAAATCATCCATTATTATGCAGCACCAGCATTATCAACTTTCCTATTTCGAAAAACTGATTCATGTTGATCTCAAACAAGCTACTTCCAAGCAAAAAGAACCTGACAGCACTTTTTTTGCTTTCTCGGTTTCAGATATTATCAGTAACAAGAACAGTATGTTGCAAAACTTCAATCAATACCTCTGTGATCTTGGGAAAAGAAAACAAGTAGATTGGTATGTCAGTATGCATCAGCACCAACTGGTATTACTCATGGAGGAAATGGCGACCTGCCTGCCAGAGGCTGATCTTATCTGTCAGCAGGTATCATTAACAGAAGCTACCTGGCTAAATCTTTATAAGATTATTTACTGTAACTTATGTGAACTCCTTTCATTTCTGGAGCGTAAGTTTGAGTGTTATTTGGACATTGATTGCCGGCTTCCATCTTCGTATCTGATAACTGCTAAGACTACCCTGTTCCAGGATATTGACTTGCTAAGAGAGCGGTTTGAAGCAACGGCCGTTGATAAGCATTTACTGTCAATAGTATTTCAGCCATTCACTGATTGTATAAAAGCTGATCGGAGAGATTCTTCAATTACTTACCGGCAACTTTATTTCTTAAAGGAAATGAAGAAGCAGCTGTTTGAATTGCTGGATGGTAGGGCAGATGATTTAACAGAGAGATTAAAGAAGGTTTTACATTACCTCAATTTTAACAGTGTACAATATTTCGATTACTGGACGGAAGCTATTAATACCGAAATTGAAAATTTACCTACCATCCGCGAAAAACTCGACAGGCTTATTTATCTTCAAAAGAAGGTTAACCAGGCTACCGTTAAACCTGGATTTGCCTATAGTAAACTACGTGCTTCCCTTCAAAGTCAGTTACAGTCCTGGTTGGCAGAAGAGATCAATTACCAGAAAGATAAAGAATCCTTAGAAGGCAGCAGTCATACCTCTGAAGAGCTGGGCCGTTGGAAAGACTTTAAAGTACTGACGAACTTCTCCGTGCCTCAACTTGGCAATTTTCTCAGATTGCTGATGGAGAGTGGTTTTTATCTCAATAAGAACAGAACGGAGGTACTGGATTTCTTTTCTCATTTCTTTACCACTGTTAAACAGGACAGCGTTTCTCCCGGCAGTCTGCGAAGTAATTTCTATAAAGACAACGCAGCTGTGTCGAAAACAGTGCGCGATATTTTAACTGACCTGGTTAAATTCTCTCATAAGGGAATGAGCGTTGCCGCTTTCTTTACGCTGAGTATTTCTATGATAATATAGGCTTTCACTATTAAATATCATATGGTGAAAATAATTATGCCAAATTCTTCCTATTAATAATCAGATAGTTACAGGGGGTACCAGTACCCCTGTGACTGTTCCCGTGTAGGAAATATTTTTTCCTTTGCTGCCATACCAAACAACCTCAAAACTTATGGCAGTAGAAATTCTAACACGCGAAGATTTCGCGGTCTTCAAAACAGAATTATTCAGAGAGCTACGCGAATTACATAATGCTCCAGCCATTCAACCCCGCAAATGGCTAAAATCCCATGAGGTCCGTGACCTCCTTAGTATTTCACCTGGTACCCTCCAAAACATGCGTATAAATGGTACGCTTGCTTATACCAAAATTGGCGGCCTGATCTTTTACGATCATGATGATATCCTCAAACTATTAGGTAGCAAAAAGAAAGACTTAAAACATTCCTGATGAAAACAGCTGCACAGCCCAACTACATCAGGCATGTGAATGCCTTCTTCGCGCAGGTGAGGAGAGATGATCGCTTACATACCAATCATGTCAGCCTTTATATGGCTTTATTCCAAGTATGGAATCAACGGCATTTTAAACAGTCTTTTCCCATCCTGCGCGACGAAGTCATTTCGCTCAGCCGCATCGGTTCCATGAATACATATAGCCGTTGTATAAAAGAGCTGCATTGCTATGGGTACATTCTGTATCAACAGGCCGGTTGACCATGCCTGGTATTGTTACCATTCTTCCGCTTCCGGGATCATCTGAGGATGACACTACCCAACTTCAGTTATTTGATGAACTAAATGGGGGGAAACCAGATCCTCCAAATAGCCACTTCAGTCGCAAAATTGATACCGGCGATAGTCCCAAAAATGCGACTACGCCGTGTCGCAAAAATGATACTGGTTCGTGTCTCAAAATTGCGACTATGCCTTGTCGCAAAAGTGATACTATACCAGTCGCAATTTTGCGACACTTTAATAAACAAATAAACAAGTATAAACGAGAGAGAGAAAACATACTCCCGCTCTCAAAAAAAAATTATAAAAATGAAATTAAAAATCCCCAAAGCGATCAGTATACACCCCGCGCGGAAAATGCAGATGCTGCCAGGCGTCTTCTCCCCACCTTGCCCCAGGTGCAGGACTTTTTTAATACCCACCTCTACCCGGCGATGGAAGCAGGCAAGTTTTTTCACCACTACCAGGCCAATGACTGGCGACAATCGGGCAAGACACTGATCACCGACTGGCAGGCGGCAGCCCACAAATGGATACTAAATATTCCCTCTCTAAAAACTGTAACCCATGACAGATACACCAAACAATCAACCGGGCCAGGAAGGCTCCATGTCAATGAAAACAAAAGCTATTCAGAGCCCTTATGATTACTACCTGCTGATGCAGCAGCTGGAGGAGCATGGAAAGAATGTGTATGGCGAGCGGTTCCGGATTGATGATATAGACCGGCCGGTGGTGGTGAAACTACTTGCTTACTTCCTACAAGATGAAAAAATTGCTGCAGCTGAGGGGATAGACTTACACAAGGGGATCCTGCTTACCGGCAAGATTGGCTGCGGTAAGACCTCTCTTATGACGCTTATGAGGCCCCTGGCTCCGGAGTCCTATCGGGCGCATATGGTTTCCTGCCGCGAGATCAGCTTTGAGTTTAGTCGGATAGGGTACGATGCTATAAGCCGGTATAGTAAGAATGCCTTCTTTCCATATACGAACGTGCCAAGGGTTCATTGTTTTGATGATCTGGGACTAGAGCAGAGTGTTAATTATTGGGGGAATAATTGCAATGTGATGGGGGAGATATTGCTTTCTCGGTATGACCTGTTTATATCGAATAAGATGATAACGCATGTGACGACGAATTTGAATAGCGAGGAGCTGGAGGAGTTTTACGGGAATCGGTTGAGAAGTAGAATGAGGGCGATGTTCAACCTTATTGCTTATAATATAAATACAGCTGACAAAAGAAATTGATGTCATTATTCTAAGCTCTACCTACATAGGCTATAATCCCACACTCCATAAGAATGTTTTATTAAAGTGTTGAATATTATGAGAATAAATTTTTGGCGTTTTCTTAAAGTTATAGGGTGAATGAGCAATTTGTGTATCCTTGAGCCAAATTTTTATCTCATCTATGTCGAACCAAATATCTTCCCATAGATCTGAATATATATAAGGTTCTGAGAGAGAATCCCAGTACCCAAATTTTAAACCAATACTATCGAGCCAAAATTTGAGGTGGGTTTTCGATGTACCTGTTTGACGTAAGATGCTCTCATTAATCATTGTGTTGAAAAGTAAAAGCAAAGCTGCTCTCGAAATGATACCAACTGGGTCTGTATCGCTTTCGGTTACCGGAATCGAAAACCTTTTGTTTTTGGCATAGTCGAATACTAGATTATCCAGAGACTCAGTTTTTCTACTGAAAAATGAGGAATAATGATTTCTTTTTAAATCCTGAGGTCCAAGTCCCAATCGTGTAAAGATAGGAGCCCATTCCGTGGCTGGGTCTAAACTACTAAGAGGTTTGCTAAAGATATTGGGAGATAATATCTCAAGTGCGCTTCTCAAAATTGAGTCGGAGAATAGATTATTTGGAGCACATAATTTCCATAATTCATTAATGAACTCTAAACGCAACGTGATGTCGTCTGAAAATCGACTAATTGTTTGATCAAAACATTGTGGATTGTAACTGACAAAATTTCTGAAGTTTTTTTCTTCTTGGATGATGGCCATATCTACACTCCATGTATTAAGCCAATCTTTAGCAACATTTCCGGGAACACTGGAACCGGGTGACCACCCGAATGCATTAAACCAGTCTTTAAGAGAGCTGCTATTTATCCTTAACTGATTTAATAACGTGTTTAAGTTAGAAGGACTGCTTAACCATTGATCAAAGACATTTTTTGCGAAAATATGGGTTTGTTGACTTGGAACTGCCTTTATAGCTTGACCGTGCGAATTAACAATTACATTTTGTCCATTAAAAACGCCGATCCCCTGAGATGCAAGAAAAGACATTATAGCTCTTAACTCAGCATAGTATGCGTTGTGTATAGCATTAGCATAATCTCCTTCTATTAAAGAGTTAATAGAAGCCGATAAATAAGACCATCCATTAAAGCAATGAAGGAATATTGATGAGGAAATGTAGTCGATTAATTCTTGATCATTTATTGTGTTCGCTGCAAAGTCAGTCTTGATTTTATCAACAGTATTAACAATATATCTATTATTAGGATCAATCCATGTATTGCTTGTATTATATCTTGATTTTAAGTTAGATAATGCAGTGAGAATATGATTGTTGGAAGCTTGTGCCAAATTACTAATAGGGGGAATAGAAGCCATAATTAAAATCCATATTTAGATTGTACACTCAAAGCTATATCGCTAATTTTGACAATGGTATTTGTTTCTGGGTTTTTTACTTCACCTTTAGAAGAGGTTAGGATTTTTATTAGCTGCATTCTTAACTCCCTGTATCCACCGCTACCTCTAAACTGATTTTGAAACTGTCTTTTTCTATCTTGGTCGGGGTCACGTGAATCAAAAGCAGAGGGAGTTCGCCAGTCAAAATTATTAATCAAATCATTTGCGATTGCAGAAATAAATCCGCTGATAATAGTATCCTTCTTGAATTTATCAATAATTAATTCTATAGTATCATTTGTGGAATAAAGTTCATAGTCTATATCAGCAAAAAATTTGTTTAGGCCTAATACCTGATTTGCTACAAATGACATATCATTGAATATAAATAGAACGGGCCGAATTCCCTGATCGGTTGTAAAGAAGCTCAATGGGTGAATAAATGGCAGTTGAGTCTCCTGAGTGACTTCGATGTTAGATAACTCAAATGGTCTATTTTTTAGATCAATAACCCATTCAGCTTTGCTTTTTGCAATTGAATAATTTATTGCTTTCCATATCAAAATTAGATATGCAGCTTGTGTCTCTTTGTCCCATTGGATAATGTCTTCTTCATCTTTATTCATTTCACCGCCAAATAACCCACCGAGTCTTCCATCCCATCGCTTTACAAAGCTTGTTGTGAGTGAATTGATGAAAGCATTTTGTGAAACAGGGCCTCCTTTGTTTTCGCCTGTTTCTCCTAACATATTAATCCTGTTAAACCAAGGGCTAATTTTGCAACTCCATAATAACTCTGTTAGTTCCTGTGCTCGTACCTTCTTATATATTTCAGGTCCATCCAAGTCATGTTCCAGCCAATCCTGAATTCTAAGTAGCGGCATTAAATCATAAGCTAAACTGGTATTAATTCTTTTGGGCTTAATATTGATTGTATAAAAAAGATACGCTTGCCATGTGAAATCCAAATCATAGAAGGCTATGATAGGGAATTCATATTCTCCATTTAGCTCTCTCACGGTATCAAAGGATTTTATTCGATGTTGGCCGTCAATTATTTCGATTGGAGATACTAATGGAGTCCACTCATCAGTCCATATTTTTTCAGGCAATATAATATCCACCAGCCCATTTCCTATGTCTTCAATTTGAATTACTGAATCATTCTCGATTTTATTTTGCTTTCGTTCGCTATTAGGACTTAATATGTTTGATATGATGCTTGTTGGGAGCCATCCAGGCATTTGGAGATTTTTGTAGGTCTCGCTTTCCCTTTGTTCGCGAGATATGGTAGACCACGGATATCCTCCTTTTACATATTCTTTAATTTCCAAGGTTCTTTGTTCACTTACCTTTCTTTGACTATATTGTTCATCTTTTCTTTCAGTGAATGCTCTTCTTGAATGCACATCATAAATACGCTTTAAGAGCAGAGCAGGGATATTAAATTGATAGAAATGTGGATTGGGAAGCCTCCGGTTTTTTTGTCCATACCTAGGTATTGTATTCCACTCAGCTAACCATTGATTTACCTTAAGAGCCTTAATTCTGCCATATTTCTCGTAGGTGATTCCATTTCGGGTTAGCTCATAAAGGGAGTCGGAAACACCTTTGCCACTGGTCCATTCTGTAAATTGCTTAGAAGTTAGGCTAAATACATCATTAAAACTGTATCTCTCGCATATTTGGTAAAAGTTATTAGTAAGGTCCTCGTTGGGGTACCCAATTTCTGATAATCGATCTTTCAATAAGGACTTCATTAAGATACCTACATCGCCTATCTCAAATAGTTTAGAAAGATCGTATGGAACCTCGGGCTTTCTCCGGAAAATTTTTTCAGCGGCACCACTTTCTACAAGGGCACTTCTAATATTGGTAAAATATTTACCTTCTTCCACAACGAATACCCCTTGCATATAGCCTTTACTATATTGTTTGGCAAATCGTTCGATATTTTCATGGTGGGTAAATAAAGCAGCCATTAGGGCAAACAAACTAACTTGTTCAGGATATTTGTAAATCTCAGTCCAATAATATGGAAGAGGATCATTTAATTTTTCTACTCCTAAAAAATGTCTTAACACCGGTTCATCAATTGCAATCTCCTTTATACATGCATCGAGTTCACCTTTAGCTACAATTTGAATGATCTTAACCGAATCATATTTAGTCCATGACGACTTCAATAATTTAATATCTGGTATTGTATTCATTCTTATCTAAATTTTGCAATTATTAAGTACTCAACTACATCTCTATCTCTGTCCTCAAATCGTCCCATGGTACTATGTTTATGATCAAATGTTCTAACTATGATTTCGTACTTTTCATTTGCATACAACTCATTTCCTAACGCGATAATATCGTTTATTGGAACCACTCCAGTACTACTATAACTTAATATCATTTGGGAATTTTTCGTAATGATACCATTAAATAAAGTTCCAAAGGCTTTAAGGGCTTTGGTCTTTTGTGAAAAATCGGACTGATGTCTATCATTGCGGTATCTGCCTTTATGTTCGATGTCTGGGTAATCATATTTAATTAGGGTTTCAAGAGCGTGATAAAATCTAGAGTAGTGTACTGGAGCATATGGAGGGTCAGCATACACAGTTGTGCCTTCTGGTATATTTTCTAAACAACTTTCAAAGCTATTTGTATAGGCTATTAGTTCCTTAACTGAATTATTTAAACAACTTGCCAATTCTTGTAATTTCCTTTTGAATAATGTAAAAACATCTTTTTGTCTATATAGTAAAATATCATTTACAGCCTCTGGTGAATTTCCATCCCTATATTGTGCAAAATGGCCAGTGCTCTGTGCTGCATAAGACATCGCATACATTATGCTAGAGAGAATAGAATAATAAACGGAAGAATCAATGAAATTATCCGCAACTTTTCTCAAGGCGTCGATCCAAACACATTGTTCAAATGACCAGTAAGTCCCAGAATAATATTTTGTAAATAAATAGTAATCAAAGTTAAATTGCCCACCTTCAAGCAAATTTCTTTGTAAAAGTTCGATTCTCTGATATTCCTCTGTGCTGTTAATCTTTGAGTAGTCAATAAAGAGATTATTATAATTCTCGGTAAATCTTAAAACATGAATTCTTGCCGCATCTTCTATTAATTCAATCAGTTCCTCATAGGTAAACATGCTTAGGTCTGAAAAGTAAGTATGTGCTAGGATTCTAGAGTAATCTTGGATATCATTGGAAATAAAATTATAGTCTTTTTTTAGCGCGGCTGAGATCGAACATGAACCCGCGAAGAGATCGCAAACATAATTATCATTTATATGTATTTCGCTTATGCTATTAGTAATGAAATCAATAATCGGCTTTTTAGAACCCATATATTTGATAATATGAGGAATATTCACCTTTAAAGAGTCGTTTTTTTTAAGGTCATCTTGTTTATCAAGCAATCCTTCAAGCTCTAGCTGTACCTGCACTAATTTTTCCATAAAGTCGTAAAAGCAGCAAATTTACCATTAAAAATTCGCCAATTCCTGACAATTTAACAAATAACTACTATTAAATAAAACGTATTTTATGAGTAATGTTAGATATACGAAATTTATATAATTACCAATGAGTCAATTGTTAGTAATACTTTCATGATTGAATTATTTCAGACTATAATAAGGTCTCACTGCGGCCTCAGTCGGCAAAAAGGTCGCCAGGCTTCCGCTTGCCCCTTCCGCTGCGCTTCAGGGGCTGCGCTCCACCCTGTCACCCTTTTTGCACTCCCTCAGCCTCCGTTCGGGTAGCTCCCGGTCTGGCTAAGGGCAGTTTCTAACATTGGTCGCTTTAATGCCCGCCATCCCTTCGCTACCCACTTTGTCCGCCCCCGCCCGCCACCCCCGGCCTTCCATTTTTGATTTGCCGTCCGCTGGCGCTCCCGGCGAGACAAAGGTCGAAGGCGCGGCCTGCTGCGGCTCGCCCTCGCTCGGCCCTTCCGCTGCGCTCCAGGGCCTGCGCTCTGGCTACCGCCGCAGCGGCCGGGGGTGGATGGGCGGCGGGGCGGGGCGACAGTAACGCTATTTAGCGGGAGGTTATAGCACTGAACGATAGAACACTGATTAAGCGACAGGAGAATAAGCTGCGCGAACACCAGCATCAGTACCTTGATCGACAGTGTACTATCGCGCGGCGTCCGTGAGAACAGATGATGGGGGCATCGATAGAATATAGGCTCAGCTGTATCACTTTGACCAACGGAGGATCATAGGCCCAGCTGTAGTAGCCCATCATCTATTCTCCCGGACGTTAGCGCGTTGTATGATCAAATTGAGTTTTCTTTCTGACTGAGTAACAACAATACATCTACACAACAACGCGGCGGGCACCACCTGGATAAACGCAAATACCAGCCATGATAGATGTCGTTTTAGACTTCAGAACATGGCCAGGCATTTGTACTACTGTCAACGATAGTACATAGCTCAGCACACAGGCGAATCATCGATCACGGCCGGTATTTATTTGCTTTCTTTAAAATTTAATGATTGTTGCATTACCAGGGTTAAACAAGGGGGAGGATAATGCTATAAATGAAACTAGTGGCTTTTTAGGGCCTTTTCCTCAGCCTTGTATTTTTTTCTGATGGCCTTAAGGTCTTTTAATAATAAATCAGTGTGGCCCCAATATTTCAGGCTTAATTCTTCGCGGATCTTTCGCACCTCGGCCACTGCATCGTACTCTTTACTTTTTTTCATGGTCGTTTGGTTTTAAAATTTCTCTGGGTGTTCTAATCTCAATTAAACGGTAACCCATTCGCAAATTTATGGAATTATACAGTTTAATTTTATCAAGGTTTACAATATGTTTAAAATTCCAACTAGCCAATATGTCTGCACTATGCAAGGTAGCTAATGCAATATGCAGCGCATCATTGTAGCACTTGTTGCTTAATGCCCCTTCCGCAATATATACTTCAGCTAATTTAGACGCTTTTACTGTAGTTTTAATGTTTACTTTGTAAATGGACGGCACCTCTGTTAGCTTTGCCTTTACTTCTTTTCTTGCACCGTCCAGTTCCATTCTAACCAAGTCTGACAAAATCAATTTTTTTATTCCATTCCTAAATTCTTCCCAAAGTGCCTGGCTATGATCTTTAAATTCATGGTCGAAACATCCCCCAATTACGGAGGTGTCAGTATAAACATTCAACATGATTAACAATTAAAAAATGAAAGGAGAGGTTACAAACTAAGTAGGGGATACTTAGTGGCCACAAGGCTGTATTTCAACGGTGCTACCGCTATTCAGCCCATGTACGAGTCCCGGGGAAATATCCAGGTATCGCAGCAGGTAGGAGAGTTGCGCTTTAATAATTATACGGGCCTGCTCTAGTTCCTCATCAGTTGGCCGTATATTCCTACCTCCAAGTGTTGGCAATACCAATTCTGAAAATTGGGATTCAGTCCAGCCAAACTCCCGGCGCAGGTATTCTTTAATGTATAATGGAAAATTGCATAACCTCGTATAGGTATCATGCAATTCATTATCTGATAAAGGTGCCGGAGGAAATAATTTTGCAAGGTTTTTAGCAAACATTTTTTGTTCGCTGATGCGAAACTTTTTCATTAAAAACATGGTTTGGTTAACAACCCGATCCCCGTGGGCGGAAAGATCACAGATACGGTCCGTCCGCAGGCATCCGGTTGTCAGGGTTAACAATAAAAGAGGGGGCTTAATTATTCACTGTAACGCCGTGCTATTTCACGCATTACTGCTTTTCCTTCTTGTGGTTCTGGTTGTATTACTGGCTTTTCTTGTCTTAGGTTGCTTATTACTATGCGGTTACTTTCTACCTGCACAGTCACTTTATCGCCAACTATAAAGCCGGCATCCTGTAGCCAAATACCAGCCAGAGAAATACAGGAAACCAATTTTGAATCATAGGTACGTTCCTGATGAATGTACTTCACTGTTAAGTGTCGGGTTTTGTTTTTGCATTCCATATTTGTACTTATTGATACATAAATGTACTTATAAATACAATAATAAACAAGTCTTAAAGATACTTTTTTGTACATTTAAGTCTAATTTTTGTCATTTATTTGAACTATTTTTTTACCTATCAGTACAATTTTAATATTAGTATTTAAACTTATGTAATTGTAATATCTCAGCTTCTTCATAGATTTATGGTAGTTTGAAATTTTACTTCAATTGATTTGAATTAACCCAATCAAAAAAAGAAAACATGACATTTGGACAACGCGTAACAATAATGCGTAAACAAAAAAATATTAATCAGTCGGAACTGGGTGCTTTAATCGGCACCAGTGGAAATATTGTAAGCAAATACGAGAGAGATTTCATAACGCCATCGATTGACGTAGCTGCTAAAATTGCGAAGGCGTTGAATGTCTCCATTGACTACCTGGTTAATGGGATAACTACCGAGAAAGGACCAATTACTGATGATGAAGCAACCCAATTGCTGCATTTTGATCAGCTATTACCGGAAGACAAAGTGCATGTTTTAGCGGTTGTTGAAGCCTTTCTAACAAAATCAAAATTGCAATCTTTGATTGGATAAAAAAGGGCTCCCGCAATTTTGCGAGAGCCCTTTTACATCAAACAATCCCATAAGGTAACCACACCTTTAAACCGGAGAACTATTTAAGGCAATACTAACCACCTTCTTCACTTACGGCAGTCTGACTTACTCCTGTCATCACCGTACCTGCAACAGCAAGGTATCCTGCTACTTTAGCGATGATCAACGGCAATGCGGGAATACCCATCAAGGCCCCGCTAATTGCAGTTAGAATCAATCCTATGTTACGCACCTTGCTAAAAAAAGGTGGTGTTGCTGCTGTAAGACGTTTCATTAACTCCATAAAACGCTTTTTAAAGATTAAGAATTACCTGGACATTCTTGTCGAGGCTAACATTTCATTACGGACCTGGGGGAGGAGCCGGCATACCGGAAACCTCTACTACAGCCAGTGCATTGAAAGCGCCGTTTTTAAGACTGTACAGCGCTCCGTTTACCTGTTGGTAGAACTCTACGCCCAATACAAGAAACAGCGGTTTAGTGCTGTTAGCTGTTACATTAACGGACAAGTTCATGACCTCTGTTGCGGTAGCGTTGATAGCTAATTCAGCACTCGCGGCACTCGCATTTATGAAGGTCTCCGCCTCGAAGTCGATCTCAGCACCAGCAACCAGGATCTTGAAATGCGTGGCGCCGGCAGGACTAGCCAGCATGTTGATCGAAATGAAAGCCGGAATGTCAACTTTAAGGGTGCCGGCAACACGATCTATGCCTGCAGTGAAAGGAGCATATAAAGTGCTCGCCAGGCGTGCGTTGATGCTGAATTCAAAACCTTTGACCATTTCAGCTTCTCCATCGATCACATTACGTTGCCCTCTTAAATTGGTGACATCTGCCTGGATCACCTTTACCATTTCACGGGTAAGGCGAGAGGGCATATAGCTATCACCAACGTTTAAGAGCAGGGCACGAAACGCCGTCCGCAGGATTTTACTGGCTTTGCCAGCCCGACCAAACTCAGATCCGTTTTCACGGGTACGCACAAACGCTGGATCCGTTGCGATACGATTGGCATCAATCCCTCCTTTCTCACGAGCCAGATGACCAGCTTTCGTTTTATAAAAGGTAATATTACCTATCGTTCCCTTCAGGGGGATAATTCCCATTTGTTTTGCCATAAGAAAAACATTTTTGGATTAACAATAAGGGCTGTTTACATAGCCAAGCCCGTTAGGCTCACATCTGCGCAGAATGTAGTAGATTTGTGATTAACCACACCAAACATAAACCGGCATTTTAACCCAACAAAATCTCGATTCCGTTTATGCCGAATTCGCAAATATTTATACCTCATCGCATAGTGATTTATGCAAAAGACATCATAAAAATTACCGGTAGGAGCGAACGAACCGCCAGGAAGATGCTGCAGCAAATAAGAGAGTCCAATGGAAAAAAGAAAGGAGACCTGGTGAGTGTGGAAGAGTTCTGCCGCTATTCAGGGCTGAAGGAGGAAACAGTCTACCAATTTATGAAATACTGATAAGGGGGTAACAATAGTTTGATGATGGCTGGTCAGCTTAGTAGACTGACCAGCCATCATTTTAAACAGAATTAGGCTGTTGGTTCTTCAACTGTAGCTTTAGGTGCATTGGTTTTGACGGAGGCAATTCCGTTGTCTCGGCTGGAAGAGCTCTCGTACATTTCACTAGTACCAACGACCTGTCCATTCGCAGCTTTAAGGTTAAAATAATACTTCCCATTTGTGGAAGTTTTTTTCTCAAACCTTTCATCAATCTGGGAATTGGTTCTTACGGACTCGATGCCGTTGTCGCAGCCAGATCTGGAGGTGTATCCCTCGCTGACCAAGATAACTTCACCGTTACCAGCTTTTAGTTTAAAACGAAATTCACCTTTAGAGTCTTTGGAGATAACAAATTTTGCCATGACAGAATGTTTTAGTGTAATGAAAGTTACTTAATATCTCCTAAAAAAGATCGTTTTGTATTATTTATTAATGACACATGATGTGCCGCATGTAAGTGAATATGCGTAAGGGCATCATCGGAACATAGTGGGTTTAAAGCCGAATTAAAGCAATGTTTCAGGCGTGTATGCTTTACCGTATTCTTAGTGCAGATATATTGACAAGGAAGGACTGGTTAATCCTTATAAAGTCGGTTGGTGACAGCGGGCTTTCCAGGCTCTTCATGGAGGCATCTTTGCAGAAATAAGTAATGCGGTAAATATATTCCAATTATATTTTTTTATCTCAAATTTTGCTATACATTTATGCGTCATTAGGCGATAAGTGAACATTAGCCTGAATTTTTTTGAAGATAAAAGTATACCTATAGTTTTATACCCAAATTCTGTCAATCAATATTTAAAGAACTTTTGGTAACCATCAGCGCCAACTTACGCTGGTTTTCAATTTATTATCTCTTTTCTGTATGTCTGATAAATATTTCCCTGTATCTAGGCAAAGTATCTTGTCTTTAAAGTCCTGTATTTTCCTTACTGTAACCTTATTGTGGATTTCCGCGGTTTCGGCCCAGGGAAACCTGGTTGGGATAACCGATAATATTAAGAACACCCCTCCTGAAGCAGCAGCGATCACTAAGATGGTGGATGTTCCTGTAAGTTATTTTAGCGGGGTTCCATCGATTGAAGTGCCTTTGTACATGATTAAGGGTAAGAAAGGTATAAATATACCTATCGTGTTAAAGTATCAGTCGGGCGGAATTAAGGCCAGTGAAGATGCCGGGGTCTATGGACTGGGCTGGAGTCTTGACTATGGCGCCGGGCTTAGTCGTAAAATAAGAGGGAATCCTGATGAAGGCATATTTTTGAACAGTTCAAAAGTACCAGTCTATAATGCAGGTGGACAGGTTATCGGGTCTGTTTGGCCTTCACCATTGGATTCCATTGCTGACCAATATCATTTAACGGGTGGCTGGCTTACACAGAATCAGGATTTTTCTTTGCCTTATTTACAGCGGGCGCTGGTTGTACACGATAGTGTGGTGGTGCTGAATAAAAATTATGTAGATGCAGCGGATGTTTCTATGCTGACGAGCGGTTTGTTGGATACCGAGCCAGATGTGTATTATTATACTATTAAAGGTAGCGGAGGACGTTTTTGTCTAAATGGTTCAACACCTGTGTTTATTCCAAAACGTAATGATATCAATATTCAGTATGGCATAAAGCAAACCAGTGATATCAATACTTCCCGCTTTGTGTTCAGTTCCTGGAAGCTTACTACGCCGGATGGTCTTGAATATTATTTTGCAGAAAATGATAGTGCCAGAACGATAGTTCCCAACTCCCGTTATGGAGGATTTGATGTTTCGTGGGATGTAAACCGTATTGTTAGCAAGGATAATGCGGATACTGTATCTTTTCAATACCTGAGACATACGACCCTGAATAAAGAAATAATGTCGATGGGGTACTTTGCAGAAAGAAATGTTTTTGATACAGCTAATTCATGGATTTCATCGACCTCAGGTGGCTCGCCGCAGAATAAAACTACCCGAGCGGCTATTATTAACAATATTAAGACGACTACTGAAAATATTGATTTTTTCACATCGCACTATTGGACAAGCAGAGGGGCCCTGCATACTAAAATTGATTCCATTATTATCAAGGACCTGATTGGAGGTAACATTATCCGCTCAGTTTATTTCAGATATGCCTTATTTAAATCTGACCGCTTAAAGCTGGAGAACCTCCAAATAAAAGATTTTGCCACGGATAGTAGTCAGATTTATACTTTCAATTATTACGATACCACATTTAGGAATTTCACTTTTAATGGGAGGACAATCTCTTTTAGTCAGTATGCCCAGGATTACTGGGGTTATTATAATGACGCATTGGAGAATGAAGCCTATGGGAGCCTGGTGCCCGTAAAGAAGGACCGGAGGGGTGTGTCGCGTAAATCGGCCTGGCCGGCTATGCAGCGGGATGCATTGACAAGTATTACATCCCCGACAGGGGGGAGAGTTTCTTTTGAGTATGAACCGCATAAGGTGGGCTCCGTCAGAGAAAATGATAATGGTTTTACTTTCTTTGAGAATTATGTGAATTGGATCACTCCCTATAGTATTGATACGATAGGAGGGCTTAGAATTAAGCGGATAACGACCTATGATCCCGTGAAAAATGATTCTTCGGAAATCTCTTATGCTTATGTTTTGAAGGAGCCATTGATGGGGTATAATTTTCAATCATCGGGTCACCTGTATATACCGCCATCGATGGTATTGCCGGTAGAGGTGCCATGGACCTGTGTAAATGGGGTACCCCTCAACAGGTATTATGTTTCCAGCGAAAATATGTATGATGATTTTTCTAATGATCAGGTGGTTTCTTACCGGTATGTAAAGGTCACTCGCGGGCATTCCGGGATGAAAAACGGATATGAAGAATACTATTACCACGATGATTTCAATACTACTGATTCTTCCTTTTATCTGAATATTTGCGATGGAATACTGAATCAATGTGGAGCCGGTGAAATAAGCAACTATCCTTCCTGGTTGCCGAAATATAGGAGAATGAATTTACTAAGGGGAGAATTGAAGGAACAAAATATGTACGACAGTACCGGAACAATCGTCAAGCGTAATAAATATTATTATTCGTCCAAAGTATATCCGGGAATACTCAGAGCCTTAAAGTTCAGTGGCATGAACAAGGATGAAATTTGTAATTCTTATACGATCCCGGACAGATGTGCATTTCCGAATGGTCATTATACTTTTCCACCGAATTCAGAACCGGAACATGATATTGAGTCAGTACCTCTTGCAAGCTGGAGTACTGACAGAGTATGTTTCTTATTTGAGAAGCCCTCTTTTACGGTGTATTTTATGGATGGCTATCGGATCGGCAACCAGGGTATATTCAAAAGGGCAGAAGTATCCGATACTTATATAAACGGCGTGTTTGCATCAAGCGACTCCATAGCCTATAAGTATGAAAGCCCCTCGCATGCAAATGAAACATCCCATGAATTGTTCAGAAACGGCACTTCCATAAGTCGGGGGATTAATGTGTTTGCAAGCGACCTGGATACGTTGAATAATTTTGGGATTCCTGTAGCAGCCATGAAAGCAGGGTTTTATAATCCGCAAATCGGGAATTATATTTTTAAGAAAGGTATCCTGGTTAAATCAAATCTCAGTAAGTATATCAAAAGTGGAAATCAGTTTTTGCTAACGGAGTCATATAATTATGAGCGTGAGGGAAAGTTGACAGCAGCCTCGCTGGGGATGAGCGGCACGCTTACATATCCGATTTTAAATATTTACAACCCACAAATGTTCAAGAAAGAAGTAGCTGTGACATATGACGGTGGGGCAAACATTATTCAGGCAGATCAGCGCAGCGGGATAAGAGCATTTATCTGGGGAAGTCGAAATTCACAATTAATTGCCAGTATTCAGAATGCTGTAAGTACTAATGTGGCGTACACTTCTTTTGAAAATAATGAAAGTGGTGGTTGGACTTATCCTGTTGCAGGTACGCAGGTGCAAAGCACACCTTCCGGCAAAACAGTATATAATATCAATGGCCGGACAATTTCGAAATCCAATCTGACAGGAGATGATTATATAATTTCTTATTACTCCACTACTGGGCCCCTGAGTATAAACGGAAGTGCTGTTTACCAGAAAAAAGTAACGGTTGGTACCTGGGCATTATATGAGCATAAGATCAGTGCGGCAACGGCGGTTACCATCACAGGAACTGGTATTATTGATGAACTGAGATTATACCCGGCGACCAGTCAGATGGAAACGTATTCCTTTGAACCAGGTGTAGGCATGCAAGCTGCATTTAATGTAAACGGGCTTTTTAAGAGATATGATTATTATGGTATGAGTAAATTGGCCACAGTAAGGGATTATAGGGATTATGTGTTGCAGGCAATGTCTTACGGAAGCGTTTACAGGTCGCAGCTTCCAAGTAAACTGTATTACAGCACGATGGTAACAGACAGCATAGCTAAGAATAATTGTTCTACAGTGGGAGAAGTAATTGCGTATACTGTTCCAGCCAGTAAGTATTTTTCAAGGATTTCCGTTTTCGATGCAACCGTAAAAGCAAAAAAGGAGTTGCAGGATAGTTTACAGGCTTACGCCAACAGGTTAGGAAAGTGCTACTTTTTAAGCCCAAGCAGGTCATTGACTTATATGAAAACTGGTTGCACCAAGTTGGGCGAAACAATGGCGTATAATGTGAATTTTGGTAAATACAGGTCTCTTGTCAGCCAGCGGATTGTTGATAGTCTTGCTGATTATGATATGATGCATTACGGGCAAAGTTACGTAGACAGCCATGCAGCCTGCTTGCCTACCAGCGATGTGCAATTTGAGCTGATTAATGAAACTACCTATTCGGATCTGGATTTGCAGATTAAAATTGATGTTACCTATCCGGGTGGAGGCGATGGAGATTTATTATATGTGAGAAAAATCCCCGGTTCAACCAGCACTTCATTGCATCCCGGGGCCTTTTCTATTGAACCCAAAGGATCCAGTTTTATGAGCAGCGTTTTTGTGCAGATAGGTACCACGCAGATTACAGGAAAGGTGACGGGATTGGTATATACAGCAGGAACCGTTGTTCAGATACGTGTAACAGCCATCCCTTTATGACAAGTGATGTGATCGTTTTATCCGTTAATTCTCTCGATACTATTATGAAACATATTCCCAGCTATTTCAGATATACGTTTTTTTTAACACTGCTATTGCTATTGAATAGTGAGAGTGCATCAGCTCAGAACCTACCTGTACAAAATGCGGTACCTGTAGCTGCTACTCCCGTGCAGATGCCAGGAGCCTATAGTACCCCGGCTGGTAATTACTACAAGCTCTGGTCTGCCAGTATTCCTGTAAAAGATACTGCCTACGTGAAGTCGGTCAGCAGACCTGTTAAGGAGGTAAAATTAAATACACAATACTATGATGGCCTGGGTCGGATGATTCAGACGGTGATAAGAAAAGGATCTTCCAGTGGAAAAGATATCGTAATACCGGTTGTTTATGATGAATTTGGAAAAGAAAAGTACAAGTATTTACCTTATTCCGCACAAACAGGAGTCAATACGGACGGAAGTTTTAAAGTATCACCCTTTACAGAACAAAGTACATTTTATAAGAGCCTGACATTGAATCCAGGCGTATCAGGAGAAAGTATTTATTATAGCGAAACTGAAACAGAAAGCTCGCCTCTTGGCCGAGTGTTGAAAGTTTATGAACCTGGAAATAATTGGGCCAAAGCGGGAGGTAATCATCCCGCCAGCAACCAGTATCTGATGAATACTTTAGAAGAAGGTGTTCGTGTGTGGGATGGCAACAGTATCATTCCAGTATCTACTGGGGTTTACCCTGCCGGGCAATTATCAAAAGTTGTTTCTGTGAATGAACATGGAAGCAGGACGATTGTATATAAAGACGCTGAAGACCAGGTTGTTTTGAAGAAGGAACAGATAGGTGATCTACCCGGAATTAGTCATGATGGATGGCTATGTACTTACTATGTGTACGATGATATGGGTAACCTGTTATTTGTAATTCCACCAAAGGCTGTTGAGGCTATTGCATCAAATTGGGTGATTACCAATACGGTGGCGGCGGAATTGTGCTTTATTTATAGATATGATAATCGTGCAAGGGTAATTGTTAGCAAGGTGCCAGGTACTGACTCTACTGAAATGGTCTATGATACCCGCGACCGTCTTGTATTTTCAAGAGATGCAAGTCTGAAGGCACAAGATAACTGGAAGACTACTTTTTATGATGGATTGAATAGGCCGGTTATGACGGCGTTATATAAAGCGCCTGGTGTTAGCCGGAGTAGCCTCCAGTCAACATTAAGCGAGGCATCTCCGGGGAGTCAAAATATTTCCTATACATTCCCTGGGGCTGCAGACCTGGTTATCGGAAGTTATAATAACGAGACACTTATACAGGCAACAAACAGTATTATGTTGGAGAACGGATTTGAGACCAACAGTACAGAGCTTATGGTGGAGATTAATGCCGGCGTTAATAATGGGACCACTGCTATTACGGTAAATAATCCGCTTCCTGGTATCCCCATAGCTGCTTTAACTCCTATGACTTATTCGTTTTATGACGATTATAATTATGATCTGAAACTTAATTACAATCCAGGAGATATTAATCTGGTAAAAGCAGGAAGTAATCCGTATGTGGAAGCACTGCCAGCACAGGAAAGCAAATTGACCCGCGGATTGATCACTGGCACTAAAATTCGTGTAATTGGTACTAATCAATGGTTAACCACCTCTCTTTATTACAATGATATTGGTAAAGCGATTCAATCTATTTCGGAAAATATCAATGGTGGTAAAACTACGGAAACATACTTGTATGATTTTTCAGGGAAACTTTTAAGTTCATATCAGAGGCATACAAATCCTCGAAGTGGTGTGACTCCCCAAACCACTTTATTAACGATGTATCACTATGATGATGCCGAACGTATGGATTCTGTCAAGAAAATGGTGAATGATCGGGATACTTTATTAAGGACACTTGCCGTAAATATTTATAGTGAGTTGGGGCTGCAGAAAAACAAGTGATTGGGAGTAACGGGGACAAATACACAATTGGAAGCGTTGGACTATGAGTTTAACATCAGGGGGTGGCTGAAAAGTGTTAACAAATCGTTCGTGAATACAGCAGGGAGTACACAGAACTGGTTTGGGCAGGATCTCAGTTACGACTATGGCTTTACGGCTAACCAATACAACGGTAATATTGCCGGTGCCAAATGGAAAAGCCGTGGGGATGGAATTGCAAGGGCTTATGGATATAGTTATGACAAGGTGAATCGTTTAACAGTAGCAGATTTTACCCAACAAAATTCTGGCAGTATCAACTGGACAAATGACCAGAAGAATTTTTCTGTTAGCGGCCTTGCCTATGATGCTAATGGGAATATCCAATTCATGACTCAGAAAGGAATGAATGGTACTACCATTCAGACAATTGATAGCCTAAAATATGGTTACCAGACCAGCAGTAATAAGCTTTCATTTGTAACAGACAGAAAAAACAATACGCAAGGGCTGCTGGGCGATTTTAAGGAGATTAATAATAACGAAACAATTGATTATACCTATGATGCGAACGGTAATCTGACCAGTGATGCCAATAAGAATATCGCAGGTATCCGTTATAACTACTTGAATCTGCCCGATAGCATTGCAATAACGGGTAAAGGATTGATAAAATATCAGTACGGTGCTACTGGAGAAAAACAGCGGAAAATCGTTACGGATAATACAGTTTCGCCAGCCAAAGTAACTACAACGGACTATATAGATGGGTTTGTGTATCAAAACGACACCTTGCAGTTTTTAGCGCATGAGGAAGGACGTGTGCGTGCTATTTTTCAATCTGGACAACCAGTAGCATTCAAATATGACTATTTCGTAAAGGACCACCTGGGAAATGTTCGGTTGGTATTAACAGAGCAAACGGATTTTGCAATGTATGCGGCAACCATGGAAGCCGGCGCCGCCCCAATAGAAACAGCCTTGTTCAGCAATATAGATGATTCCCGGACAGCTAAACCGGTTGGTTATCCTGCTGATGAAAGTGCGGGTAGTAACGCCTCTGTTGCAAAATTAAGCGCAGTCAATGGAGCTAAGAAAATAGGACCATCTATTGTATTACGTGTTATGGCAGGAGATACTGTTCAGATGAGCACAAAGGCATTTTACAAGTCCGGTGGTCCCAAAGATCAAAATCCAGGGACTTCAATGGCTGAAAATATGTTGGCTGATCTGGTGCAGGCATTCAACGGCAATAGCGACCCGGATGGGATGCATGGAGTTGCGGCTGGGAATCAACTGACGCCTTTTGATGCCAATTTTTATAATAATGACTACCAGCATTTGAAAGAAAAAGAATCTGATCAGTATAACCCTGATAAACCCAAGGCATATCTTAATTTTGTTTTGTTTGACGATCAGTTTAAATTAGTGGACGGGAACAGTGGTGTTAAGCAGGTAAAAGCGGAACCAGATGTGCTGCAAACATTGGCGCAGGATAAAATGGTGATGGAAAAGAGTGGTTTTCTTTATGTTTATACGAGCAATGAAAGCGCCCAGGATGTATACTTTGATAACGTGCTACTTGCCGTAAATTCAGGTCCGTTATTGGAAGAGACACATTATTATCCGTTTGGGTTGACGATGGCAGGGATATCTTCCAACGCATTGAAAGGTTCAAATTATGCGGAGAATAGACTCAAATATAATGGGAAGGAGTTGCAGAATAAGGAATTTGGAGATGGGAGTGGGCTGGAGTGGTATGATTATGGGGCGAGGATGTATGATGTACAGTTGGGCAGATGGCATTCGATAGATCCTTTAGTAGATAAATGGAACAGCTATTCACCTTATAACTATACTCTAAATAGCCCTGTTAATTATGTAGATCCCGATGGTCAGGATGTTAGGATTGGCATTCAGCGGGATATAAATGGTAACTGGACAATTACACTTTCCTCAACAATATATGTAACAGGATACGGCGCAGACGAACGGGTTGGGGAATATAATCAGTATTTAAAAGACCATCCCAACTTGATGACTAATACAGCCAAGAATGAAGATGGTACCACCACAACGACTACTAACCTGGATTTTAAGTATGTATTAGCCACCGATGAGGACATTGCGCGGGTTGAAAATGAGAACACCCGTAATGGTGATAATTTAATGAAATTAGAGAATAATGAACATCAGTCAGCTTCCGGTGGCTCCAGCAAAGAGATTTACAGCAAGGAAAAGAATCCCGCAACTGGCCAATGGGATAAAATTGGGATGGAGTTTTTTGCTGATTTTAAGGTGAAAATGGGTAATTCAAAAGATGGCAATGGACCTTATTATGGCTCACCACATACTGCCTTCCACGAAGTAATGCATTTATTCGGGTTAAAAGACTGGTATAAAACTGCAGAAGCAAAAAAAGCAGTAGGGCCTAATGATATAATGAACAGATCAGTTTCTCCCACACCCATTATCCACCAAATACATTGGAATAACTGGGGTAAGGATCTTCGAGCCAGACAACAACAACAAGGAAATAATTTTATCTTTAACCATTTTGTAGAATAGATTATTATGAAAATATATTTAATCTCCTGCTTGCTTTTTTTTTGCATGTCCTGTAATCGGGCCTTGCTTGTTCCCCAAAAGGATGTAATCCGCAATCAAAAAGGGTATATCGTTTTTTATTATCAGGGTGAGGAGGCATTATTTTTCCCTTGGAAGGACACTATTGATAATAAGTTTTTAGCGAAGAATCATTCAGAT
>NZ_JBFREI010000008.1:0-355249 GCF_052114225.1 Chitinophaga sp. RAB17
AATTTGGATTAGATATTACAGGAGGCGCTTCCAGTGGCTTGTTTTCTGGCGATAACATTATCGAGTTTCTGAAATCAAGGCTGATGGTGGAAAAAACTTTACTTTCGCCGGTGAAGGATGGTGGAAAGGTTAAAAGCCTGGTAGATTTGTTTATAGAGTCATATGAACTTAACAAAGGTTGGGCGAAATATCCGAAACTAGTATCTCTTCATTATCCACCAGGAGCTGATAGGAAAAGTTTTACACTTGAACAGGATAGTATTTTAGGCGTGATTTTTACTACGCTTCTGAATGATAATCTTGAAGTTTTTAAGCCAGATAAGAAGTTAAGTTTTGTTACTGCAAAATGTGTTTCCAAGAATGAAGTGTTTTCTAAGTTTTTTGTAGAAAGATTGGTGACAGAGGCTACAGATTTTTATGTTGCAACTAAAATCAAACGCTCAAAGACAAATGTAGATAAGCTACAACTTACCGCGGACTCAATTGAATTATTACTGAATAAAAAAACATATGCTATTGCGGTTAAACAGGATATAAATATGAATCCAGCCAGGCAAGTGGCTTCTGTTGCAACTGAAGTAGCTTCGCGCGACAAAATTGTTTTGCAGACAATGTACACTGAAGTAATAAAAAACCTTGAGTTAAGTAGAATGTCAATGGCGCAGGAGACACCGATTATCCAGATTGTAGATAGTCCTATTCTCCCTTTGAAAGTTAAAAAACTTGGTAAGGCGAAGGGAATTGTTTTGGGAGGGATTATTGGAGGTTTTCTGATATGTGTGGTGCTGATTTTGAGGCGCTTATTTAAAAGCATTATGTTGCGTTAATTTTTATTAGAAATAATTACCTATTATTTGATAATGATAAATTTTTTTATATGACATCTTCACAGCACAAAATTGCTGTAATCGGTTTGGGATATGTTGGCCTGCCTTTAGCGATTGAATTTGGTAAGAAGTATGATGTATTGGGATTTGATATTAATGAAAAGCGCATTAAGGAATTATCAAGAGGAGAAGATCACACTCGGGAGGCAGATATTGATGGTTTGAAAGAAGCAATGAACTATAAAGATCAACAGAATGGGATTGGCTTACATTTTTCAAATGATATTGCATCATTAAAGTCTTACAATGTTTATATCGTTACAGTTCCTACTCCAATAGATCAGTTCAAATCTCCGGATTTAACGCCCCTGTTGAAAGCATCTGCCATGCTGGGAAAGGTTTTATCCAAGGGAGATATTGTTATTTATGAATCAACTGTATATCCTGGATGTACTGAAGAGGATTGTGTACCGGCGTTGGAAAAGGACTCAGGACTGAAATTTAATCAGGATTTCTTCTGTGGCTATTCGCCTGAACGTATTAATCCTGGTGATAAAGTTAATACCCTGACAAAGATTATCAAAGTAACTTCCGGTTCAACACCTGAGATCGCAGAGGTAGTAGATAATCTTTATAAAAGTATAATTATAGCTGGTACTCACAAAGCTCCTTCAATGAAAGTGGCAGAAGCATCTAAAGCTATAGAAAATGCCCAGAGAGATGTTAATATCAGTTTTGTTAATGAACTGGCGTTGATATTTGACCGCATTGGTATTGATACCAGTGATGTAATTGAAGCTRCCGGTACCAAATGGAATTTTCTGAAATACAAGCCAGGTTTGGTTGGTGGTCATTGCATTGGTGTAGATCCCTATTATCTGGCGCATAAAGCCCAGGCTCTGGGTTATCATCCTCAGGTTATTCTTTCTGGCAGAAGGGTAAATGATAATATGGGGATGTTCGTTGCCAATAAAGTGGTAAAGCTGATGATCAGAAAAGGACATAAAGTAGATGGTGCCAAAGCCTTGATACTTGGAGTCACATTCAAAGAAAATTGCCCTGATATTCGTAATTCACGGGTAATAGATATACATAATGAGCTTACTCAGTTTGGTGTGGTGGTAGATGTTTATGATCCACATGCGGACAAAGAACATGTGAAAGAGGAATATGCCATTGATCTTATTGATAAGATTAACGGCAGTTATGATGCCATCATTTTAGCTGTTTCTCACAATGAATTTTTGACGCTGGATTTCAGCAAAATGGGAAATGGACAGAACTCTGTTATTTTTGACACCAAATCTTTTCTGCCAAGAAATATTGTAGACGGACGCTTATAGGTTATGAAAAACATTCAAATGGTTGACCTCAAGGGTCAGTATAATAAAATCAAAACAGAAATTGACCATGCTGTGCTGGATTGTATTCAGAGCACTGCTTTTATCAATGGGCCTGATGTACAAAAGTTCGCAACAGCTTTGCAGGACTACCTGAAAGTTAAAAAAGTGATCCCCTGCGCAAATGGAACAGATGCGTTGCAGATCGCTATGATGGCACTGGAATTAGAGCCGGGAGATGAAATAATAGTACCATCTTTTACCTATATCGCGACGGCAGAAGTAATTGGTCTGTTGGGGCTTGTTCCTGTAATGGTGGATGTGGATCCAATTACATTTAACCTGAGGAAAGAAGATATTGAGGCTGCAATTACATCCAAAACCAAAGCAATAGTTCCTGTCCATTTGTTTGGTCAGAGTGCTCCCATGGAAGCAATAATGCAAATAGCAGATGCACGTCAGCTTTATGTTATTGAAGATACTGCGCAGGCTATCGGAGCTACTTATACTTTTAAAGATGGAAGAAAGCAACGGGTAGGAACAATCGGACATATTGGTTGTACATCTTTCTTCCCTTCGAAGAACCTGGGCTGCTATGGAGATGGAGGTGCTATATTTACAAATGATGAAGCACTTGGCGAAAAGCTGAAAGTTATAGCCAACCACGGTCAGATAAAGAAATATGTACATAAGTACATTGGCGTGAATTCCAGATTAGATACCATTCAGGCCGCTATACTGAATGTGAAGCTTAAGTATCTGGATGAATATGCTGCTGCACGTTTAAAAGCTGCTGATTATTATGATCAGGAACTGGCCGGGCTTCCTGGTATCACGACTCCCGTGAGAGTAGCTGATTCAACACATGTATTCCACCAATATACTTTGAAAGTAGAAAGTAACAGGGATGCATTGAAAGCATTTTTGGAAGCGAATAGTATACCTGCAATGATTTACTATCCGGTGCCACTAAATGAGCAGGAAGCATTCCGTGGTATTGGAAAGGTGATTGGAGATCTGACAGTAACACAATCTTTGTGTAAAACTGTTTTGTCGTTGCCTATTCATACTGAGTTGACAACAGAAGAGCAGGATTACATTATTAATAAGATTAAGGAATTTTTGAAAAAATAGGTTATGAGTTTTTTTGCGCATCCAACTGCAATTATTGATGAAGGTTGTGAGATCGGGGACGGAACTAAGATCTGGCATTTCTCTCACATTTTACCTAATTGTAAAATCGGAGAGAATTGTAACATTGGACAGAATGTGGTCATCTCTCCTGAAGTAGTACTTGGTAAGAATGTGAAAATTCAGAATAATGTATCCATTTACACGGGGGTTACTTGTGATGACGATGTTTTTCTTGGACCTTCCTGCGTGTTTACAAATGTTACGAATCCACGTAGCGCCGTTAATCGTCGTGGGCAATATGCAAGAACTCATGTAGGGAAAGGTGCATCAATTGGTGCAAATGCAACCATTGTATGTGGCCATGACATTGGAGAGTATGCGTTTATTGGTGCGGGTGCAGTTGTTACCAAAACAATACCTCCATTTGCACTTGTGGTAGGAAATCCGGCACATCATATTGGTTGGATGAGTGAATTTGGTCATAAACTGCAGTTCAATGATGATAATGTGGCAGTTTGCCCTGAAAGCGGGCAGGAGTATCAGTTAAGTAACAACACTGTTAAAAGGATTAAATAATGGTAGCAAAAGACGAGAAAATAAAATTTGCCGTAGTGGGTTGCGGCCATATTGGAAAACGTCATAGCGAGATGATACGTCGTAATGAAGAAGCTGAACTGGTGGCATTGATTGACGTGAAGCCCAAAGAACAATTGAATATTGATAACTATGATATTCCATTTTTTAATTCACTTGAAGCGTTTCTCGCTTCCGGAATAAATGTGGATGTTATCAATATTGCGTCTCCTAATGGATTTCATGCAGAGCATGCTTTGGCGGGGTTGGGAGCCCGGAAACATGTAGTAATAGAAAAGCCGATTGCATTAACAAAAAATGATGCTGAAAAGGTGATTTTTAAAGCGCTGCATGTGCATAAACATGTTTTTGCTGTAATGCAAAACAGATACTCGCCCCCATCAGTATGGATAAAAGAAATGGTGGATTCCGGTCGTTTGGGTGATATATACATGGTTCAGTTGAATTGTTACTGGAATAGAGATGAACGATACTATAAGCCAGATAGCTGGCACGGTACCAAAGACGCCGATGGAGGTACATTGTTTACTCAATTCTCGCATTTTATTGATATTCTCTATTGGCTTTTTGGAGATATTGAGAATATTAAAGCTAAGCTTGCCTGTCACAACCATAGCCATTTAACAGAGTTTGAAGATAGCGGATTCGTGAGTTTTGACTTTGTGAATGGAGGGATGGGATGTCTTAATTTTTCTACCTCCGTCTGGAACCAGAATCTGGAAAGTTCAATGACTATTATTGCAGAGAATGGCTCAGTGAAAATTGGTGGTCAGTACATGAATGAAGTGGAGTATTGTCATGTTAAAGACTATACAATGCCAGAGCTGGAGCCTACAAATCCTGGAAATGACTATGGTGCATATAAAGGTTCTGCACAAAATCATCATTATATCATAGAAAATGTAATAGATGTTTTAAAAGGCAGGGCAGCCATTACCACAAACGCACTTGAAGGACTGAAGGTGGTGGAGATTATACAGCGGATTTATGAAAAATGATCTGTTATCCGATAGTAGGTTACCTTGATATTTTGAATTTTTATTTGGATAAAGAGTGGAAAAGTGAGTTTACAGCAAAAAACAATTTCAGGAATATTCTGGACATTCAGCCAGCAATTTAGCGTACAGTTAATCAACTTTATTGTTCAGATTGTTCTGGCAAGATTGCTGCTTCCTTCTGAATTTGGACTGATTGCCATGCTTACGGTGTTCATTGGTATTGGAAACTCTTTGATGGACAGTGGATTGACTACTTCTCTGATAAGAACAGGGGAGCCGGACCAAAGAGATTACTCTACAGTGTTCTTTATGAATCTGATAGGTAGCGCTGTTGTTTATGCGATATTGTTTTTAACAGCTCCATTTATTGCATTATTCTACAAGCAGGACTTGTTAACTAATATTATCCGGGTTTATATGATTTCCATTATTATCCGGGGATTTGTTGGGGTGCAAACAGCAAGGCTGACCAAAGAAATGAATTTCAGGATACAGATGCTGATGCAGATACCGTCTGTTATTATCGGAGGAATTGTGGGAATTGTGTTGGCCCGGGCTGGATATGGTGTTTGGAGTCTGGTATGGATGGAACTGACACAATCTTTTCTTTTTACAATACAACATTGGTTTCGCACTGGTTGGTATCCAGAATGGATCATAGATAAAGAGAAACTGAAGCATCATTTTAAATTTGGATATAAGATTACCTTGTCAGGGTTATTGAATACATTATTCAATAATATTTATAATTTAGTAATAGGAAAGTACTTTAGCGCTACACAGCTTGGTTTCTATAACCGGGCAGATATGATCAGAATGTTACCCGTGCAGAATGTATCTACGGCTCTCAATAAAGTGACATATCCTATGTTTGCAGCTATACAAAACGATAATGTGAAGCTGAAGATGGCCTATAAGAAACTTATGTTACAGGTAATCTTCTGGATAACTCCGGCAATGATATTCCTGGGCATTATTGCAGAACCCTTATTCAGGTTTTTATTAACCGAAAAATGGTTGCCAATAGTTCCTTACTTTCGGATTCTTTGTGTGTCTGCTGCTTTGTATCCGTTGCAGGTCTATAATCTCAACATCCTCTATGTAAAAGGACGTAGTGATCTCTTTCTACGATTGGAGATAATAAAGAAGATCATCATCGCATTGGGTATACTTTGCAGCTTGCCATTTGGTATATATGGTCTGCTATATGTTCAGATAGTTATATCGGTGATTTCTTTTTACATCAATACGTTTTATAGTGGTAGAATGATTGATTATTCTATTAAAGAGCAGGTACGGGATATTATTCCAACTTTTGTATTGGCTATAGCAATAGGTTTTATCGCTTACTATCTGGATCACTTTGCTGTAAGCTATTTACGGGCCAATGATATTTTCAGAATTGCGGGCATCGGCCTGGCATATCTGGGTATTTATTTATGCGCTGGTTATTATTTGAGAATGCCAGCGATAACTGATTTCAGGCAATTAATTTTAAAGAAATGATTCCAGTTACAAAGCCTTTTCTTCCTGCTGAAGAAGAGTATAACAAATATATTCATGCCATTTGGGAGCGGCATTGGCTAACCAACAATGGGCCATTGGTGAATGAGTTGGAAACCAAATTGAAAGAATACCTAAAGGTCTCCAATATCCTGTTCCTTGCGAATGGAACCCTTGCTATCCAGATTGCATTGAAGGCTCTTGCATTGAAAGGAGAGATTATTACAACACCATTTTCTTATGTGGCGACAACTTCTTCCATCGTTTGGGAAAACTGTCACCCCATCTTTGTAGATATTGATGCTGGTACTTTTAATATTGATCCCTCATTAATAGAGGCGGCAATTACTGAAAATACTTCGGCTATTCTGGTTACACACGTTTTTGGAAACGCGTGTGATATCGATGCTATCAAAGCGATTGCAGATAAGCATCAGCTGAAAGTGATCTATGATGCGGCGCATTGTTTCGGGACAAAGTATAATGGGCAGTCAATATTTGAATATGGTGATATCAGCACCAGTAGCTTTCATGCTACCAAGTTGTTTCATACCATCGAAGGAGGGGCTGTATTCAGTAAAGATCCTTTGTTGGCAGAAGCCATGGGATTACTGAGGAATTTTGGGCATACTTCACCTGTGACTTTTGGAAGTGTTGGAATTAACGCGAAAAATTCTGAGATGCATGCTGCCATGGGGCTATGCGTATTGCCCTATATGGATGACATTTTTAAAGTGAGAAAAGAACAATGGCTGCACTATGAAGCGATGTTAAAGGGTAAGACAGGAATCCAGCTGCTTAAACTTACACTTGGTTGCGAGTTTAATTATGCATATTTCCCGATTGTTTTGGAAAACGAAAAAGCATTGCAGAAAGTAACAACAGCACTTAACCTGCAATATGTGCAGCCAAGAAGATATTTTTATCCATCTTTAAATACCCTGGAATACATTGATCAAAGCAAATGTGCTGTTTCTGAATCGGTTGCAGAGAGAGTGCTTTGTCTTCCGTTGTATCACACGCTAAAGAAGGAAGATCAGGATATGATTGTAAAGGTGATTTTAAAGAATTGTTAGTACCAGATACAGTAAACAGCAGCAGGAACGCAATAAAACGATAAGCAATGTTAGTTGTAGGAGCGAGAGGACAYGCGAAAGAAATATTGCAGATATTGGTCTCCCGGTACACCTTGTCGGAATTGAGGTTCTTTGACAATATAAATCCGGAGACACTGCTGTATAAACAATTTAAAGTCATTAAGTCGTTTAATGAACTAAGTATTTTTCTGAAACAATATCCCGATTTTGTTTTAGGAATTGGGGGTCCTACGAACAGAAAGATGTTAAGCACGAAATTAGAAGAATTAGGAGGAAACCTGGTGAGTGTAATAAGCGAAAATGCTTTGATCGGCACCTTTGATGTAAGTCTTGGTAAAGGCCTAAATATTATGAACAATGTATTTATAAGTAATAGTGTAGAGATAGGAATGGGGTCACTTTTAAATTATGGGAGCAATATTCATCATGACGTCAAAATAGGCGCATTTTGTGAAATTTCGCCCAAAGTACAGGTACTCGGTAATGTGGAAATAGGAGATAATTGTTTTGTTGGTGCAGGAGCTACACTACTTCCAAAGGTGAAAGTGGGCAATAACGTTATTATAGGTGCAGGGGCTTTGGTAACCAAAAATATACCAGATAATGTAGTAGTAGTTGGGGTTCCGGCAAGGAGTATCAGAAGTATAGACATCCAGCCAGAACAAGATTAAATAGCCTGATATGAGATATCTCCATTTAATAGATGATACGGTGTTTACAAACTTTGCTATTGCATCGTTTGAGGAATGTAATCCCGGAAATAACCGTGTTCTGATTGGGGTTAAGAATATAGATCAGCCGCTTCGCCATACTACATTATCAGATAAAATTATTGTGGCACAGCGTAGAACAAAAGCGTTTAAAGCAATAGTTGATAGAGCAGATTTTGATGTACTTGTTGTTCATGCAATGTGTATAGATAAGCGTTGGATCGTTAACAGAATAAAGGATGCATCAAAGAAAATTGTTTGGCTTTCCTGGGGAACTGATATTTATAATACACCATTTTATAAAAAGGAACTTTATCAGCCAATTACCAGGGCAGCGGCAATTCAGCAGCGTAAAAGTATTAAAGGGAAAGCAATAGCGGCATTGAGAAATCTGTATTATTTTTCTTATACTGGTATGTTTCCGGCGGCCGCCTACCAAAAGGCAGTAAGTCGTGTGAACTACTGCGCTACTGTTATTCCTTATGAAATTAATATCCTCAGAGAATTTCCATTTTTTAAGGCGGATCAGGTTTTGTTTTCATATGAGTCTATTCAAAATTTATTCCGTGGCAGAGAATATGAACAAGAATTCACAAAAGGGGATGCCATTCTTATAGGGAATTCCGTGGCGCCGGAATCTAATCATCTTGATGTGTTTGAAAAGATAAAGCAGTTCGAAATAGGGGAACGTGAGCTGTTGGTTCCACTAAATTATGGAGAGCCAGCTGATTATAAAGAAGTCGTATTGGAAAATGGGAGGAAGTTATTCGAAAATAATTTTCACCCATTACTTGAATATTACTCCTCTGACGCATACCTTTCTCTCCTGAAGCAATGCAGTACGGCTATTATGAATCATAATAGGCAGCAAGGCGTTGGTAACCTCATTGCATTGTTATGGCTCGGATGTAAAATATTTCTTTCTGAAAAGAACCCGGTATTCTTATATCTGAAGGATAAAGGATTTGCTGTTTATTCTTTTCAAGACGAGTTGAATAATACGAGTATTAATCTTCCATTGAATAATGACGAAAAAGAGCGGAACAGGAGACTGCTGATGTTGGAATACGATCATGAAGCTGTAATTAAGAAAACGAAATCACTGTTAGCGGTAGTGGAGGAAGGAAGAGTGTTGTGATTTGGTTTTTATTAATTTGGTAACAAACAACATCTAATTGCTTTATTATGAGCAGGTTTCAAAGTAAATTTACTGAGCTATTTTTATTTTTTGTTGCCATTGCTGTTTATATAATCAGTTGTTGGTGGACAGAGGACATATTTGTTTATGTAAAACTATGGTCACTGCTCACATTGCTTATTATCTACGGATATCTCCGGCTTCAAACGAAATTGATTATATTTTCGCCTATTAATTTGTTTTGTATATATTATTCGACTATTGTTTTAGTGGACTTTTACTATATGGGAAACCACTTTGACATGACACCGTATCTTGAAAAAGTGACATTGCATCACAATTATATTACACTGTTTAATTGGAGCTCGTTTTACTATTTTGTCGGTTTAATATCTATTATTTTAGGTTTCAGCGTAATAAAGCAACCAGCTTTCAAGCCTATAAAATTTGAAAATAAAGAAGTCATCAATCCATATGTACTCAACCTGGTAGTAATGGCCATGATGGGGCTTGGGATTCTTAACTTTTTCTACAATGTGCTTATATATGCTGGAGGAAACCCACTAACTTACCTGTCTCAAATAGCATTACGTAAACATCAGTTTGAGGAAGCCGGTGCTAATTCAGGCACTACCGTAGGATATATATTCTATTATATGGGAACCTACCTGCTGGCTTTTTCGTATTTGAGAAAAGACAAGAACCCGGATTGGTTATTTTGGCTCTGTGTAATTACAGGTGCCATTTTACAGGGATCAAACGGTAGAATCTATTCCACTATTATCTATTTCGTTTCTTTTATCGCAATTTTTTACTTTAGGAATGTTGTGAACAACCGGCCGCTGAAGAATAAAACATATATTGCTTCTATGGTGTTGATTCCGATACTGGCTATTGCCACCTATTTTCTCAGGTTGTTGAGTAGCCTCAAGGAGATGGGGGTACTGGATAAAGGCAACGCATTGGATATGGCAGTGGAATTTAAAGATACAATGGCTTTCAGTATTATAGATAAAGGTAACATGCCTAATACGGCTATTTTTATTAAGGTGCTGGATTCCTGGAAAACTGATCATGGCTATATGTACGGAGAATCACTCGTTTCATGGATGGTGAACATCCTGCCATCCGCTATAAAGCCGATAGGATATCAACCCAGTGCTATTATAAAAAATTTATGGTATGCCTATGTCCCCACAGGAAATCTGCCACCCACGGGAGTTGCCGAAATGTATATAAATTTTGGGCCGGTAGGACCATTTCTCGGAATGTTTGCATTGGGAGTCGCGATCAAGGCATTTTACGTTTTTGTGATCAAGTCAAGGAATTATTGGAACTATTTGTTGCTGATATTGATTTCGCTGGCTTTTATTATGATTTACCCCAAGGGGGAATTTGATAATTTAAACTTTTTATACGTATTTATAACTTACTGCCCCTTTCTGGTAGCTATATTTATCAGTCTTTTTTTAAGATATTCGGGCGATAGTAAAAAAATGAGATTGATGCATGAGTAGAATTTGTCATTTGACCAGCGTACATCAGAGGTATGATGTACGGATTTTTATGAAAGAATGCATAAGCCTTGCGAAGGAGCATGAAGTCTATTTGGTTGTCGCCGATGGAAAAGGGGATGAGGTGAAAGAAGGTGTGTATATTCGTGATACTGGAGTACTAACCTCAAGGAAGGACAGATTTTTAAATTCCGCTGGTTTGCTGTATAACAGAGCAATGGAAATAGATGCAGAGGTATATCATTTTCATGATCCCGAATTAATCCCTTTGGGGCTTAAATTAAAGAAGAAGGGTAAAAAGGTTATCTATGATATCCATGAAGATGTGGTGAGTGATATTCTTACTAAAAAATGGATTCCTAAACTTATAAGAAAGCCAGTCGCCCTTTTTTTCAAGCAGTATCAATACTATGCAGTTAAAAAATTTGATTACATCATAACAGCCACCCCCTTTATAGAGGGGCTGTTTATCAAGTACAATAAAGCCAAAGTAATCAACAATTTTCCGCAAATTCCTGAGCGGGAGAAATTTGACTATGACACAAAGAATGAACAGATATGTTATGCAGGTCTCATTTCTGAGCGCCGAGGTCTTAATCAGATGGTGGATTCTTTTGAAGAGCCGGTTGGCAAATTTATTATTGCTGGAAGGTTTGAGGAGGAAAGTTTATTGCATGATGTAGAGAAACGTCCGGGATGGAAAAATATAAATTATGTGGGCTCGCTTCCTTTCAGAGAAGCTGAACAGGTAAGAGATACTTCAAAAATTGGGTTACTATTATTTCATCCGGGCCCTAACCATACAGACTCTCAGCCCAATAAGCTGTTTGAGTATATGGAGGCTGGTCTGGCAGTAGTTTGCTCTAATTTTCCACTGTGGCGGGACTTAATAGAGAAAAATAATTGTGGTATTTGTGTTGACCCGTATAACGTATCTGGTATCAGAACCGCCATCAAGGATTTGCTTGGCGATCAGGAAAAATGTAGAGAAATGGGGCTCAATGGCCGCAAATTAATTCTCGAAAAATACAATTGGAAACACGAAGCGATTCAACTGAATAATATCTATAAAACACTTCTGAATTCCTAGTATGAAAATAGTTACTATAGTGGGGGCGAGGCCTCAATTTGTTAAAGCCGCAGTCATAAGTCGTGAGATCTTTAAAAGGAATGATGTTAGTGAGATCATTGTACATACTGGGCAGCACTTCGATCATAATATGACGGATGTTTTCTTTGAAGAGATGGAAATTCCAAAACCTGGATATAATCTGAACATCCATAGTCTTAGTCATGGTGCTATGACTGGACGAATGTTAGAGAAAATAGAAGAAGTATTGATAACGGAAAAGCCGGATTGGTTACTGGTATATGGTGATACTAATTCAACAATAGCTGGTGCGCTGGCTGCAAAGAAACTCCATATTAAAGTTGCTCATATAGAGGCCGGTCTGCGGTCATTTAATATGCGTATGCCGGAAGAAGTAAACCGTATTCTCACCGACCGGATTTCCGATATTTTATTTTGTCCAACAGATACAGCAGTTGAAAATCTTAAGAAAGAAGGGGTATCCGATAGTGTTGTCAGGAAATCCGGGGATGTAATGTATGATGCCGCACTTTATTATTCTGAAAAAATTAAAGGAAGGTCATCTATAGCTGATAGATTTGACCAGGACGGGTTCATCCTTTGTACTCTCCATCGTGCAGAGAACACGGATGATCTTCGGCGGTTGAATGACATTGTAATTGCACTGAATAGGATTAATAAAGAAACTTCGGTATTAATTCCATTACATCCCCGTACGCAGCAGATTCTGAAGAAAAATAATATTATACTGGATTGTGAAGTAATTGATCCGGTTGGATACTTCGATATGATTGCGCTTATCCAGAAAAGCAAACTTGTGATGACAGATAGTGGAGGATTGCAGAAAGAGGCGTTTTTCTTTCAAAAATATTGCATCACCATGCGCGATGAAACTGAGTGGGTGGAGCTGGTGAGTAATGGATTTAATATTCTGGTGGGTGCAAATACAGGCAGGATTAATGAAGCATATAACACATTGAAAAACATGCACACCGATTTCAATAAAGCACTCTATGGAGATGGACAGTCTGCGAAGATGATCGTGGATGATCTAATCGGTATCAGCTAGCTCCGGTATGCCTGTAGGAGGTGAAAAAAATGGCGATTTATTTAAAAATCCTGACTCATTTAATAAAGAATGAGTCAGGATTTTTTATGCATATGAAATTTATAAGCAGGGTAGTCATTTCTGATAATGAGAGAAGGGAAAAATCAGGTAATATATTCTGGCAGCGGTTTAATATTTTCTTGCTAACCAAAGTAATGTACTTGCTTCTACAAAATTGATATTATTGTCCCGGAGATTTTTATCCGAATACCTGGCTGTAATATTTAGATCTGAAGGAAGTATACCTTTGAATTTGTGAACATTCTTTCTTATTTCATCACGGATTACGCCCCCCAAACCATTTTCATACCAGTTTTGTGAAACGTCAAACCCTCTTTTATATCGAGCCAACCTTATCTCATCAGGTATCTGTCCCTCGGTAATGGAACGAAGGGCCCATTTGCCATACCCTTTATTTACCTTAAGCTCATTGGGCATTGAAAACGCGAATTCAGCCAATCTGTAATCCATAAACGGCAGCCGGCTCTCCATGCTATGGTACATAGAATTTCGATCCTCATAACGTAGTAGCGTAGGTAGGCTTGTTTTGTAGATGTCCATTAGTTGAGCATACTGTACATCATTGTTTTTATAATTCATCTGGTAAGATGTTTTTTCAATATCCAATAGTGTTTCCAGTCCGGAGGAATTGAAGTAACGCTTGCTGAACTTGATATACATGGAAAGTCTGTTTTTCTCAATCCAGAAAAGTCTTAGTAGGTTGGTACCTTGTTTGACCGCATCTTTCAACTTTTTATCTTTTAAGAATTGAAACAGCTGATAGAACTGATATTTCCTGTACCCCATAAAGAATTCATCGCCTCCTTGTCCGCCCAGTAATACTTTGATCCCATTTTTAGCCGCAAGTTTATATACCATGTTTTGCGCCATTACAGCAGGACCGGCGTATGGAGCTTCTTGTGCATCTGCGCAGGCATAAAATGCTTCAATTATTTCRTCTCGTTTTGGCCAGCAATATTGGATGTCAATTTTTATTTTCTTAGCTAATTTTGCAACAAGTGGACCTTCTGATGCAGCTGCATCTGGATGGCCATAGTGAAACCCTACTATACCCTTTTGCTGCTTTGCGGCAATAGACGCGAGTATTGACGAATCAAGCCCTCCGCTTAATGATATAGCCACCGGTACATCTGCTCTCAATCGTATTTTTACCGCATCATGTAATAATGCTTCAAGTTGATTGGGATAGTTGTTTGATGAGATCTCCTTATATTTCTTCATACCGCCATCGCGTTGTTCCTGAAGATGGTAATATTGTTGCTCGCAAACGGAAAGCTGCGAATGCTCAAGAGACACTGCAAGAAAATGGCCGGGTTTCAGTGAATAGATATTATTGTATGAAGAAGTGTTGGAATCGTCCTCATAAATATAATATCTGATTCCTTTGGATAAATAGGAGTAGTCAATGGAGGCCTGATATTTTTCTGCTATCACGCGCGTAGTAGATGCAAAAGTGAAAGCGCCTTTACCGTGATGATAGTACAATGGTTTAACTCCAAATCTGTCACGCACTATGAAAATTTTTTCAAGCCTTTTGTCAAATAGTGCGAATGAAAACATACCATTTAATTTACTAAGAAAACTGATGCCCCACATCTTATACGCTTCCAGTAAAACTTCAGTATCACCGCTTGTTTTAAATACAGCATTGTTTTTTAGCAACTCATTTTTTAATTCGAGAAAATTATAAATTTCTCCATTGAAGGTGATGCAAACAACAGATTCATGATCCCATAAAGGCTGATCAGATGCCTGGCTAAGATCAACAATACTTAATCGGTTGTGACCAAAGACTACATTGAAAGGACTTTCAGATACAACTGCTATTTTACTTTTGTCTGGGCCGCGTCTGTATTGATCTGATACAATGGCTTCAATAATTCCTCTAAGGTCTGCAATAGGGTTTGTAGGCGAAATAACGCCTGAGATACCGCACATACTTGGTTCCGCTTTTTAAAACTTATCTAATACTTCTTCCCACTAACAATCAGGCTAATGTTATTTGGCCTCAACTGTTGAATATCTTTTCTTAAGAACGTTATATGATTCATTCCCCTCTATTAGGTGAATGTTTTTTTATCTAACAGGATAGGTATAGTTTGTGGATGTAGGCGATGATACAATGGATTCCTGTAATAGCCGTGTTTTCCTGCAACAGCGTAGTTTAAATAGACTGTGTAACAAGAGATATTGTTTGTAATGAATAGATGTTAAACTGAAGAATAAATTTTTGGATGAGAAACGATTAACCAGGTAAACTATATATTTGTTACAGGTGTATTCACAATTTAAAGGTAGATGTATTCTGTTATAGAAAGAATTAAAAACAGCTTAAAACCTTTAGCGTAAAGATTAGAATTTCATTAGAAAACATTCAGGGTATGTTCTTTGTAGTATATCTATTGCTATTCGGACGTTAGGCGGCTGGATCAATACTGCTGATTATTGTTGGACATTGTGTAACTTCATCATATCGTTAGCCGTAATTATTTAAAAACTAAAACTTGCATCTCAAAAAACATTTTTATGTTATTATTGAAACCGTTAAAACCAAATCCTTTTTTTAGGAAGACCCTTGATGTTGGATTCCTTTTTTTTGCAATTATCATTGTTGTGATATTTTGCTCTCAAACAGCTGTTGCGCAGTCAGGAATGCTAACTGTGGACGGTAATAGTGTAGGAGGAGTAAAGGTCAGTAGTGGCTTAGCCTTGTTATATCCTTCTTATAAAGGAGGTTATACTTCGGGGGACTTTACCGTTAGTGACAAGACTTCGTTACTATCGGCGTTGTCAAAGGCAAAATCTGGACAGGTTGTTTTCGTAAAGGGAAATGCTACAATAGATTTGAGTACGGAGAAAAATGTCATTATTCCAGACGGTGTTATATTAGCCAGTGACCGGGGAAGAAACAAGAGCAAGGGCGCATTATTATTTACAGACAGCTATGACAAATCACCCTTGTTTTCACCCAACAGCAATGCTACGATAACCGGACTCAGGATAAAAGGTCCTGATCAGGAAATAAGAGATAAACCTTATGGTTTACCTGTTTCCGATGGAATTCAGTGTAATGGCGTTAAAAATGTGAAGATTACTAATAACGAGATCTATGGCTGGAGTCATAGTGCCATTTTTGTCAGAAATTCAGCGGTTGCCTTTATCGATCATAACTATATTCATCATAACAGACGCATAGGTTTGGGGTATGGTGTCAGCCTTGATAAAGGATCAGCGCTTATTCGTGGTAATATTTTTGATTATAATCGTCATGCTGTTGCCGGCACAGGGGTGGCTGGCACGGGCTACAGAGCTTCTTACAACCTCGTATTGCCAAATTCTATTCCATTGGAACAAGTGTTTGACATGCACGGAGGGTCAGACAGGAAAGATGGTACTAATTTAGCAGGAGATTCAGTAAACATCGACAATAACACCATCTATCTGAGGGATACTTCGGCATCACCTGCAATAGTTATAAGGGGGGCACCTGCTTTGGGAGGAACAATTGCCAATAATCAAATTATCAGAATTCTCCCTACGGCAGCAAATGCAGGATCAGCCGTATCCGACGTTAGCGCCAGAGCTTCCTCTTCTGTTAATGCCCTGTCGAAGGCGCTTCCTGTCAGTGATTCAAGAATAAAGGCCGTAGGTCAGAGAAATCTGATCCTCAATGAGAGCTCAAGCATCAGCAGAGACGGCTATATTCGTCAATATTATGTACCGTTCAACATGTCTGTTTCGGGGAACAAAATAAGTAGTAAAAAACAATGAAGAATGATGTAGTCCTTGCCCTATAGCGTTAGTGAAGAGTTTATGTTGGCTGAATTCTTAATTTAGTAATTATTAAAAATGAGCTATTTCGCACCAAAAATTGTAATTTTAGCCATTTTATATTCGTAGAAAAAACAATATGTGCGTAGTTTCCCTAATATTGGCTTGTCGGAACGAAGAACGATACATCAGAGAATGTGTTACCAGCCTGCTTAAACAGGATTTCCCCGCTGAATTGACAGAAATTCTCATCATAGATGGAAAGAGTACCGACAACACCGTTGCTATAGTTGAAGAATTGGCAAAGGACCATAAGAATATTTTCTGTTTTAGTAACGAAAAGAAGATTTCGACAACAGGATTTAACATTGGGGCCAGGGAGGCTAAAGGAGATTTTGTGATACTTATGGGAGCACATTGTACCTATCCTGCTAATTACATCAGTAAGCTTGTCAAGTACGGGAAGGATACCGATGCAGATATTGTTGGAGGAAGAGTGTATGTTAAGGCAAAACATGAGACCCCTTTATCGGTGGCCATCCGAACTGCTTTAAGTCACAGATGGGGCGTGGGTGATTCTATGTACAAGATGGAGAATACGGAAGTACAGGAAGTGGATACCGTTGCTTATGGTTGTTATAATCGCCGTGTTTTTACTAAGTATGGCTATTTTAATGAAGACCTGGTGCGGAACCAGGATATAGAAATTAATAAGAGAATTAAGAATCAGGGAGGGAAGATATTGTTGGTTCCGGATGTTTCCGTAGATTATTTTTCAGCAGAGGATCTTAAAAGTTTTTCCAGGAAGAATTATCAAAATGGGTATTGGAATCCGCTCACAGTGTATTATTCTGGTACAATTCAAAGCCTGTCATTGAGGCACTTCGTACCTTTGATGTTTGTGCTGGGATTGTTAGGGGCTTTGATTCTTGGTTTTTTGCATCCTGTTTTTTGGTGGCTTGGAGGGGCAGTATTACTTTTCTACTTCCTGTTTATTGCAACTATTACAAGAGAAATACGTGATAAAGGAACAAACTGGCTTCAGTTGATAAGAGCTTTCGCAACATTACACTTTTCATACGGTTTTGGATCGTTGATAGGTAACGTGAAAGTATTAAAGCTGGCGGTAGCCGGGAACAAAAAATAATTTATATTAATCCTGAAAATTCATACGATATTACTAGGTTATGTCAAGCCAATCAAGAATTATATTGTCAGCACCCCACATGGGTGGTCATGAGAAAGCATTTATAGTAGATGCAGTTGATAACGGATGGGTAACTCCATTAGGCCCTAATGTAGATGGGTTTGAATCCGATCTTTCTGCATTTATGGATACAAATATAAAGGTAACAGCACTGAGTTCGGGCACAGCAGCATTGCATCTGGCACTGATTATAGCAGGTGTTCAGGTGGGCGATGAAGTCATCTGTCAGAGTATGACCTTTGCAGCTTCTGCCAATCCCTGCAGATATCTGGGAGCTACTCCTGTTTTTATCGATAGCGAAAAGTTGACCTGGAATATGGACGTCAATCTGCTGGAAGAAGCGATAAAAGATAGAATAAAATTGACAGGGAAAGTTCCAAAAGCAATTATTCCTGTGCATTTATATGGTATGCCTGCGCAGATGGTCGATATACTGGAAGTTGCGGCACGATATAATATTCCCGTTATAGAGGATGCTGCAGAAGCCCTGGGTTCTTCTATTGACGGCAAGCAATGCGGGACTTTCGGAACAATGAGTATATTATCATTTAATGGAAATAAGATTATTACTACTTCAAGTGGCGGAGCATTGGTTTCCTACAATGAAGATTATACAAACAAGGCTAAATTTCTTGGATCGCAGGCAAAGGATCCCGCACCGCATTATGAGCATACGGAAATAGGATATAATTATAGGATGAGTAATTTATGTGCCGGAGCAGGCAGAGGCCAAATGATCGTGTTGGCAGATCGTATAGAAAAGCGCCGGAGCAATTATAATTTTTATGAACAACATCTTCAACTCGAGGGAGTTAGTTTTCTCTCAGAGCAAGAAGGCGTTAAAAGCAATCGCTGGTTAACCACTATCATTATCGATCCGGTTCAAACCGGAGGCATAACAAGACAGGATATTGCAGCTAAACTACAACAGAATAATATTGAATCCCGTCCTCTTTGGAAACCCATGCATATGCAGCCCATTTACCAGACAAGCCCGTTTTATGGTAATGGTACTTCAGAGCAGCTGTTTGCAGATGGCCTTTGTTTACCCTCCGGATCGGATCTCACGGATACTGACCTGAAAAGAGTTGTTAGTACTATCAGGGAAGCCATTCCTGTTTTAAATGTATAAATACAGCTATTTCAGTCAGCAATAGATTCTTCACTAAAAAGGATATACAGGTGCGTAATTTTGATTTATACAATTTTATAAAGAAGATAACAGGCAGAAAACAAAGTCTGTTGTCTGAAGACATTGCAGCAAACAAACAATTACTTTCAAAAGAGATTGACGGAAAAAATATATTGGTGATAGGCGGTGCCGGCACTATAGGTAGTTCCTTTGTAAAAGCGTTGCTTAGAAACGGAAAACCTTCCCGGCTGATTATTGTAGATATTAATGAGAACGGACTTACGGAAGTTATACGGGATATAAGAAGTAGCAATAATCTGAGCGTTCCGGATACTTTACTTACTTATCCGGTGAATTTTTCAGATCCGATCTTTGACAAAATCCTGTCGAGATATGGACGGTTTGATATTGTAGCAAATTTTGCTGCACATAAACACGTACGAAGTGAAAAGGATGAATTGTCGATTGAAGCAATGATCCAGAACAATGTACTAAAAGCCAAAGATCTACTGGATAAGTTAATGAAGCAGCCGCCATCACATTTTTTTTGCGTTTCCACCGATAAAGCGGCTAACCCCGTAAATATAATGGGCGCCAGCAAAAAAATGATGGAGGATGTGATAATGGGATATGCTGGTAAAATGAAAATTACTACCGCAAGGTTCGCCAATGTTGCTTTTTCTAATGGGAGCCTGCCATTTGGATTTATGGAACGGCTTACCCGGAGACAACCGTTTTCTGCGCCAAAGGACATCAAACGTTTTTTTGTATCGCCCGAAGAATCCGGAGAGATATGCATGATGGCCTGTTTACTTGGTAAGTCAGGTGATATTTTCTTCCCAAGATTGGATGCTGAAAAGGATATGCACACCTTTACTTTTATCGCCGAAGAACTGCTGAAGGAGTTGGGATTTGAAATCAGATATACTAATTCGGAGGACGAAGCAAGAGAGATCGCTGTTAATCTTCGGGACGATAGTAAAGCGTATCCGGTGTATTTCTTCAATTCAGATACATCTGGTGAGAAACCTTATGAAGAATTTTACACGGAAAACGAAAAAATCGACTGGTCGTCTTTCCAAATGCTGGGCATAATAAAGGACGTGCCACAGAAAAATCTGGAGGAATTGGAGCTATTGTTACTGAAATTCCAACAGCTTTTTGAAAATGATCAGCTCTCTAAAAAAGAAATAGTACACCTGCTGCAGGATTATCTGCCCGACTTTCAACATATTGAGACTGGTAAGTCTCTTGACCAGAAAATGTAATTAATAACCATACCATGTACAGAGTTATTAAAAGAATAATTGACCTGATTGTAGCGATTACCATACTATTAATTCTATTGCCATTTCTTATTCCCATCCTGTTGTTACTACGTTTCACGGGGGAAGGTGAAATATTTTATTTTCAGAAGAGAATTGGGTATAAGAACGAATATTTCAATATCTGGAAGTTTGCTACCATGTTGAAAAATAGTCCTAATATGGGTACAGGGTCCTTGACGCTTCGTAATGATCCACGTGTTACACATGTTGGCCGCTTTCTGCGTATCACCAAACTGAATGAACTACCACAAATTATTAATGTACTAATAGGTAATATGTCCATTGTCGGCCCACGACCGCAAATGAAGGTTGATTTTGATGTATACCCGGAGCACGTAAAAGAGCGTATTTACGACGTTCCTCCCGGTATCACAGGAATAGGCTCCATTATCTTTAGGGATGAGGAGAAAATGCTGTCAGAAACCACATTACCACCCAAAGAATATTATGCGCAGGTGATTGCACCTTATAAAGGAGAATTAGAACTATGGTATCAGCGTAATTTTTCTTTTTTGACGGATATGAAGATAGTTTTCCTGACAGCCTGGGTGATATTTTCCCCTGAATCAGACCTTCCGTATAAAGTTTTCAAAGACTTGCCGGCCAGGAGTTTCTAAGGTTATTAATATGGTGAAAAAGCAGTGTGAATAGACGGGCAGTATTTGAGATGCTTTCTTTACCATATGAAATGTTTATTTTTGCCATATTTGAACAGGTTTTACAATTATGAAAAAGGCACTTATAACAGGAATTACAGGGCAGGATGGCGCGTATCTTGCACAATTACTCTTGGCCAAAGGCTACGAAGTGCATGGTATTAAAAGAAGAAGTTCTCTGCTTAATACAGATAGAATTGATCATTTATATCAGGACCCCCATGAAACAAATGTTCGGCTTAAACTGCATTACGGGGATCTGGCGGATTCTACAAATCTGATTCGCATCATCCAGGAAGTACAGCCAGATGAGATTTACAATCTGGGCGCTATGAGCCATGTGCAGGTTAGTTTTGAAACCCCCGAATATACAGCAAATGTGGATGGCACCGGAACATTGCGGTTATTGGAAGCCATGCGTCTTTTGGGACTTACCCAAAAGACCAGATTTTATCAGGCTTCCACCTCAGAACTTTATGGACTGGTTCAGGAAGTACCTCAAACTGAAAAAACACCCTTTTATCCCCGCTCCCCTTATGCAGTCGCTAAATTATATGCCTACTGGATTGTTGTTAACTATCGTGAGGCTTATAATATGTTTGCCTGTAATGGTATACTGTTTAACCACGAAAGCCCGTTGAGAGGCGAAACTTTCGTTACCAGGAAGATTACCCGGGCTGTGGCAAAGATGTCACTGGGGTTACAAGACAAATTGTTTATGGGGAATCTGGATGCCCAACGTGACTGGGGACATGCAAAAGACTACGTGAAAGCAATGTGGCTGATGATGCAACAGGAAACTCCGGACGATTTTGTGATTGCTACAGGTATTACCACCCGTGTGAGAGATTTTATAGAGATGGCGTTTTCTGAAGTTGGTGTTACGCTTGAATTTCGAGGAACTGGTATTGATGAAAAGGGTTTTGCGAAAAGTGTTGCAGATCCTCAATCTAAAATCAAAGCGGGCCAGGAAGTGGTGGCTGTGGATCCAAGGTATTTCCGACCAACCGAAGTAGAGTTACTTATTGGTGATCCAACAAAAGCTAAAAAACAGTTAGGCTGGGAACCAGAATATGACTTGCCTGCATTAGTAAAGGAAATGGTAAGTGCAGATCTGGAATTGTTCAATAAAGAGAAGGTATTAAAAGACGCAGGATACAAAGTTTTGAATCAGTTTGAATAACCTGTTTATGAACCCGTCGGAAAAAATTTATGTAGCTGGTCACCGTGGAATGGTTGGATCAGCGATTCTTAGAAAACTACGTCAAAGTGGCTTCGACAACATAATTACAAGAACGTCAGATACACTGGATCTCCGTAATCAGGCAGCTGTAACTGCATTTTTTGAAACAGAACAACCAGATTACGTTATCCTCGCAGCTGCTAAAGTTGGTGGTATTGTTGCCAATAATACCTTTAAAGGAGATTTTATTTATGAAAATCTGATGATTCAAAATAACGTGATACACCAGGCTTATTTGCAAAAAGTAAAAAAATTGCTTTTTCTTGGTTCATCATGTATATATCCCAAGCATGCCCCTCAACCGTTAAAAGAAGAATACCTGCTTACCGGCGTGTTGGAACCGACTAATGAACCATATGCAATAGCAAAAATTGCAGGAATAAAAATGTGTGATGCTTACCGTGATCAATATGGTTGCAACTTTATTTCTGTTATGCCCACTAATCTTTATGGGCTGAATGATAACTACGATTTAACCAATTCTCATGTATTGCCCGCCTTACTGAGAAAGTTTCATGAAGCAAAGGAAGAAAGAAAAGAAGAGGTCGTGATATGGGGAACGGGTGAGCCGAGAAGAGAATTTCTACATGCCGATGATATGGCTGATGCCTGTTTTTATCTGATGCAAGCGTATGATCAACCCGGTCTGATAAATATCGGAGTAGGTGAGGATATCAGAATCAGTGATCTGGCGCATATGATTGCCGGTATTGTTGGGTATGAAGGAAAACTGGTGTTTGATACCACCAAACCTGATGGCACTTACAGAAAACTAATGGATGTAAGTAAGTTGAATAATCTTGGGTGGCAGGCAAGGATAAAGTTAACGGATGGAATATCAGCAGTGTACAAAGATATTCTGATGCATGGTTGGTCGAGAAAATAATTGACATCATTTTTATTAATTACGAAAAGTGTCTTTGGTTATTTCCATTAGACTTAGGGATCCATTTTTTTATTGCAAACCTCATTATCAATGAAACATTTTCTTTGGACCGCAGTAGTACTTTTACTGGGTATTAAGAGTTACGCACAGGAAAAGCTGCCTGTTCTCAATATGTATAATTCATTGAATATTCGTGAATTGTATATGGATAGTGTGAATCATCACACAGCTGTACAGCCTATTCTGCATGAAGATACTTCTGCCATGTATACCCAACCGGCTACGCAGAAGCACAGTTGGGTATATCGTAAACTGTTGCTGGAGCATTTATTTGAGTTTAGGGAAAAAGATTACAATGTTTTCATCGATTTTCTACCGGATTTCCAGGTAGGGAAAACGAGGGATGGTAGCAAAACTACCTGGCTCAATACCCGCGGAGCCAGAGTACAGGGGAATATAGGGACTAACTTTTATTTCGAAAGTTCATTTTATGAAAATCAGGGCGTATTTCCCACCTATCTCGACTCAACTATTCGCAAAAGAGGAATTGTGCCTGGCCAGGGTGGCACGAAGTTGTACAATAAAGGATTCGATTATAACAATGTTTCTGCTCTCATTTCCTATACACCCAATAAGTACCTGAATTTTACATTTGGATATGGCCAGAACGCTATTGGCGATGGCTATAGATCTTTGTTATTATCAGATATACAGTTCAGTTATCCTTATCTGAAGATAACGGCCAAGTTGGGTCAGTTTCAATATACTGCCATGTGGGCACAGTTTATTAACAGGGCTGATGAGTCATATACACAAGCCTATCAAGACATTGGGTATCCTAAAAAATGGGGTGTATTCCATTTTCTTGATTGGAATGTAAGTAAAAAATTAACGATTGGATTATTTGATGCAGTAATATGGCCGAACTCAGATTCAAGCGGGCGGAAACGAGGTTTCGATTGGAGTTATATGAACCCCATTATTTTCCTGAGACCAGCAGAGTTCTCCGGTGGATCATCAGATAATGCACTGATAGGAATGAACGTAAAATATAAGGTTTTGCCCAAAACTACTGTATATGGTCAATTATTGCTGGATGAATTTATATTGAAACAAATGTTCAGTAGTGACGGTTTCTGGGCAAATAAGTGGGGAGTACAAATGGGATTCCGGAGTTTTGACCTTTTCAAAGTAAGAGGGTTGGATCTTCAGGGAGAGTATAATACAGTAAGGCCCTATACTTATTCTTACAGAACCAATAACACGAATTATGCTCATTTCTACCAGTCTTTAGCGCATCCTTTGGGGGCTAATTTCCGGGAAGTATTGGGTATTGCAACCTATAGGCTAAACCGTTGGTATGCTAAAGGGGAATTGATGTGGTCACAATATGGGATAGATCCTGATCAGAAAACCAACTACGGACAGGATATTTTTAAATCCTATGACACCCGGGTTAACAGTTATGGTAATCATATAGGACAAGGTATCGCTACTAACTTGTTGTATGCACAGGGTACGGTTGCCTATGTGTTAAATCCTAAAAATAACCTTAGACTGGAAATGTCTCTGGCAGCCAGAAGGGAGAACAATGATCTCGCCGATAAAAAAGACCTTATTTTTAGTATTGGCTTAAGAAGCAGCTTCAGGAATCTTTATTACGACTTTTAGTAACATTAGCAGCTCTCATCCGTTTTTAGCTTAAATAGTATGAATGTGTTATCTCAATTGTCTGAATAAGTGATAACATTGTTCTCCGTTGTAAAACATTGAACTTATTTCATTAAATTATTAAGCATATGAAGCGGCGTACGTTATTCCTTCTGATTATCAAAGGATTAATTTTATGCGCATGCAACACAGTTAGCCAGGACCCGATACAGGAAACGAAAAAGTACTATGTTCAGAATCTTAATGATTGTGATAATATTCTTCATCGGTTAAGTGAGCAATTGGCTCAGGTCAATGTAAGCGTGAAATCACTGCAGGAGCAGTTTAAACAAGCAAGGCTGGCCTATAAAAGAAGCGCATTCCTCATTGACTATCATGATACGGCAATGGCACGCTTAATCAATGGTCCTCCTGTACCTGAAGTTGAAATAGAAGATAACCTAAACGAGGTTATCATGCCGCAAGGCTTTCAGGTAATTGAAGCCATTTTATTTGAGGATTCCCTGACTTTACAGGATAGAAAGCTGCTTGTGGCAAAAAGCCAGGCATTGAATAATTTTTTCAGGCGCTTACGTACAGATGCAGAAAATATGGACTTGTCGGATGCACTTATTTTCGATGCACTGAAGAGCAGTCTGATAGAAATGACAACACTCGGTTTTGTAGGTTATGATACCGACAAATCAGGGAATGCCATTATAGAAAGTGGGGAAATGCTATTTTCCCTGAAGAAAGTAACTGAAATATACCGTACACAATTAGCGGCAGTAGCTCCCAATACTTACAAGAAATTATCCCAGCTGCTTTCCAGATCGAAGGTGTATATAGAGAAACATGAGGATTTTTCCGGCTTCGACAGAATGTTTTTTATCATTAATTATGCTAATCCTATTGCCGCTGCATTAAAGGAAGCGGGCGATAAATTGGGAATAGCCGGAACGGATAATAGTAGTCCGTTAAATTCCTCAATAATAAGTGTTTTTGATAGTGAAGCATTCAGGCCCGACTACTTTACCAGTAGTGTTGATGATCAACTGACGGATAAAAAAGTGGTGCTTGGGAAGTTTCTTTTTTTTGATCCAGTCCTTTCAGGTAATAGAGAGCGTTCTTGCGGAACCTGCCATCAGCCGGGAAGAGCATTTACAGATGGCTTGAGCCGCAGCAACGGAATTGTTCACGGTAAAACTACGCAGCGTAATGCACTGACATTAATAAATGCAGGGTTGCAGCCAGCCTTTTTTTATGACAGCCGTGTAACCTATCTGGAAGATCAGATAGCTGATGTTATCTCAAACAAGAATGAGTTGAACGGCAACGTTGATGTTATTATTTCAACACTCAGGAAAAGTGATGCCTATCGAAAGCTTTTTAACGTTGCATTTCCAATGGATGGAGAAGTGGTAACCCCTTACCATTTGCAAAACGCATTAGCGTCCTATATCCGTTCCTTAACAACACTGAACAGTCGCTTTGATAAATATGTGAGAGGTGATCATTCTCAAATGAGTACAACTGAAATTAAAGGATTTAACATTTATATGGGGAAAGCTAGATGTGGTAGCTGCCACTTCGCTCCCTTGTTTAATGGTGCAGTCCCTCCCAGATTTAACAGGAGTGAAATGGAGGTTATTGGTGTACCTGTAGATAAGAATGTGAAAAAGATTGACCCCGATAAGGGAGGTTATTTGCAGCATCCTGCCTGGCCCAATTTATATGCATTTAGAACGCCAACTTTACGAAACATAGCGCTGACTGCTCCCTATATGCATAATGGCGTTTATAGCAGTCTTGAGGAAGTGATTGAATTTTATGATAAAGGTGGGGGAAAGGGTTGGGGAATAGTATTACCACATCAAACTTTATCCGAAAAGCCATTGAAATTAACTAATGAAGAAAAACTGCAATTGATATCATTCTTAAAAACAATTACTGATACTTTAAATACGCAATCCGTCCCTAACCAATTGCCTGCACTTACGTGGATGTCTTCGCCGAGAAAACCAATGTTTTAGGTAAAAGCGCGATGCAGTAATAGGGGGGGATCATTATTCTAACGTTTAGAATATAATTGTATACCCATATATCGGGCTTTGGTTGCTATAGTTAAATAATAAGAAGTATAATGATTAACGGATTACGTTACAGATTAATTCCCTATGTCTGTCTAATATTTGTTGGTTTGTTGCAAGGTTGCTCCAAGTCCGGGTTAGCAAGGGAAGTAAACCCCGGAGTGGGAGGAGAAATAGATGCTCTGGACAGCAAAGCTATACAAAATGGTTACCCGGATAAGCAATCCTACAAAGTAGGAGATAGTGTCAGTTTGTATCTTTCTTCAGACAAGTCATATACAGATAATAAAATCGCTATTTATGATGTTAATGGGGTAAGACAGTTTGATGTACCTTTTAAAAAAATTGGGCACCAGGAACCACAGGGCGAAATACCTTCTCAGGATGGGTATCAATATAGCAACCCTGTGCGCTTTGAAGTGCCAACACTAAAGAGCGGAATTTATCTTGTGGCGAATAGAATACCTATTGTTATTAAAGACAACACAGGAAGTGTTGATTTCACCGTAGTCTATCCCAGTAATACTGAAAATGCATATTGCGAATCAGGGCGAAGAAGTCTTTATACAAAGCCTAACCTTAAGAAGGTATCTTTCTTAAGACCTATTCCTCTCAGCATTTATGCTGACGGATTCCTGAAATGGGTAAACAAACAGCGCTACTCATATAATCTGATCGCAGATGTGGACCTGGAAGACTATTCAAATATAAAAGGTAAAATACTGATTATCATAGGACATAGTGAATATTGGACAAGAACGGCTAGGCGTAACTTTGACAAATGGGTGGATGAAGGAAATCACGCGCTTATATTGTCAGGCAACACAATGTGGTGGCAGATTTCATATAACAATAAGAAAAATCAGGTTATTTGTTACAGAGGGGTTGAAGAACCATCCGGGCCCGATTCACTTAGGAATGTCGTATGGACAAATGCTTTGTTGAAGTATCATACCAATCAGAGTATTGGTTGTAACTTTGACCTGGGCGGGTATGGCAATTCGGGTCAGAATGATGGTTGGAAAGGTTTTAAAATAACCAATCCTTCTTCTCCGTTATTCGCTGGGCTTAGTATAAAGAAGGGAGATATCATTAATTGTCCTACTGTAGAATATGATGGTGCTCCTCTTGAAAGTTTTGATAAAGAGGGATTTCCTGTGATTGATAATAAAGTTCTAAAGTTTAATAAAGTAGAGTTGCTGGCCTTTGATTATGGGTTCAGAGTTTTTAAAACCACCGCTACTGCAATGATTTTTAAGAAGAAGCGCAACAGTGGTATAATAGTAAATTTTCCAACAACGAATTGGTGTTCTGCCAAAAGCTTCTCTGGTAGTCAAATTCCTAAAATTACGGGTAACGCCATTGATGGATTGCTGACGGAAAAGAATCTTTTTAGTAACTGATGATGAGAAGCCAAACATGATTTTTAATTGATAGTCCTTGTATTTATGATAAATACACGCAAGCCCTTCCGCTTTATCAGCGCAAGGGCTTTTTTATTATTTTAACGCAAAGAGGGGGAGGATAATAATGGACAAAGGGCCGAAATGCTGTATTTCTATAAAAAGTTATGAGGTACGGGAAACTCCACTTATCCTATAATGAATATACGAAAAAAAACATAATATCAAATACATAATCCCCGCTTTCCTTACAGTGTTGCTGATAATTTATAACTTCGCGGTATGCATTACGTTACAGTAGAAGGGCTTACCAAATCTTTTGGGACCAAACCATTATTCAAAGACATTTCTTTTCATATAGAAGAAGGAGATAAAATAGCGCTGGTAGCGCTGAACGGCACCGGTAAATCCACCTTGTTGCGGATTTTATTGGGAAAGGATGCGCCCGACAGCGGTAAAGTATGGATACATAAGGATGTTACTGTCGTAATGTTGGAACAACAATCAGATTTCGATATGTCTAAAACAGTGATTGAGAACATCTTCAATCATGACAACCCTGTTCTGAATGCCATTAAAGAATATGAACTGCTTACAGAGGAAGGCCATGAACTGGACATCGCGGACCTTGATAAATTAACAGATGCCATCAGCAGGATGGATGAATTAAATGCCTGGCATTTTGATACCAAGGTAAAACAAATATTAGGAAAACTTAATATACACAATCTGGATCAGCCAGTGGGTTCTTTGTCCGGCGGACAGCAAAAGAGAGTTGCCCTGGCGAAGGTATTGATCGAAATTGGCTTCGAACATAAGCATGTTTTGTTGATCATGGATGAGCCAACCAACCATCTGGACGTATCCATGATCGAGTGGCTGGAAAATTATCTTGACCAGGAAAAAGTGACTTTACTACTGGTAACGCATGATCGTTATTTCCTCGACAGTGTATGTAATGAAGTAATGGAGATAGACCAGGAGCAATTATTTATCTACAAAGGAGATTATGAAAATTACCTGGAAAAGAAGGCCGCAAGGGAGGAAATGGATAAATCCAGCGTAGATAAAGCCCGCAACCTGTATCGTAAAGAGCTGGAATGGATGCGTAAGCAGCCTAAAGCCCGTACTACAAAATCCAAATCCCGGCAGGATGCTTTTTACGAGGTAAAGGAAAAGGCCAGTACCAAAGTAGCTGATCAACAACTGGAGCTGAATGTTAAAATGACTCGTCTGGGTGGAAAGATCCTGGAACTGAAGAAGGTATACAAGTCGTTCGGCGATCTCAAAATTCTGAAAGGCATGGATTATACCTTCAAAAAAGGAGAACGGGTAGGTATAGTAGGTAAGAATGGGGTCGGTAAATCCACCTTCCTGAACATGTTATTGGGTACAGAACAACCAGACTCCGGTAAGATCAACATCGGTGAAACCATTGTGTTTGGTAATTATTCCCAAACAGGTCTGGAGGTGAAAGAAGATATGCGCCTGATAGAGTTTGTGAAGAATATCGCAGAAAATTTTCCGCTGGCAGATGGTACTAAAGTGAGTGCCGCCCAGTTCCTGGAACTATTCCTCTTTCCTCCGGAAAAACAATACACTTATATTTCCAAGTTGAGTGGTGGTGAAAAAAGAAGATTGCACCTGCTGTCTATCTTATTCCGCAACCCCAACTTCCTGGTATTGGATGAACCTACCAATGACCTGGATTTGCCTACACTCAGCATCCTGGAAAGCTTTTTACAGGACTTCCAGGGTTGTGTGATCATTGTAAGCCATGATCGTTACTTCATGGATAAACTGGTAGAACACCTGTTTGTATTTGAGGGAGATGGAGAAATCCGCGATTACCCTGGAAACTATACCCAGTACCGTGAATGGCAGAAAGAGGAAGATAAGAAAAAGACTATCGCTCCCAAAAAAGAAGTAGTGCCAGAACCAGTAGTGGTAGCAGCACCTGCGGCTGAGAACAAAGGCAAAAAAATGTCTTTTAAAGAAAAAAGAGAACTGGAATTGCTGGAAAAGGAAATAGAAAAACTGGAAACAGAAAAGAAAACTATTGAAGCTTCTTTAGCCAATGGAGAACTTGCTTTTGATAAAATGGAACCCATGACGCACAGAATAGGAGAGATCATTCAATTACTGGATGATAAGGGAATGCGCTGGCTGGAGTTGAGTGAAATGAGCGAATAAATCAGTTATTCCATAAACAAAGAAGCAGGTCATTTCTGACCTGCTTCTTTGTTTATGGAATATATCGCTTAGATATACTGGTAGTGAATATTGGTAATCATTCGGGAAAAATGTAATTTAGAATAGTCACTATACTTCATGAAAAGATCAGGTACTTTTTCCGCCGCAATTCCCCAGCCCTGCCAGGAATCCTGGAGAGATATGAGCTCATCAGACGGTGGGAAATTCTGTGGTAGCTGTCAAAAGAAAGTAATTGATTTTAGCACGTTAACCGATGCAGAAATTGTCAATATCTTCAGTGGGCCATCACAAAAAATTTGTGGTCGTTTTAATCCTTCTCAACTGGATCGCATACTGGATAAGCAGGAAAGAAAGGGAAGTGTGCTTTCTGCAGCGGTATTAACCACTTTGCTGGTGATCACTGGTCTTTCAAAAACCACTGCGAGTTCGGTTAAAGTACCTTTTATTCATATACCATTTGCTGCACCAGCAGAACTAACAAAAGCAGCTATACCGCCGCCGTTCGATACATCGCGGGTTATAGTCGGAAAAATAATTGACAGCCAGGACAAAACATCCTTACCAGGCGTTTCTGTTATAATAAAAGGAACAACCTTTGGCACTGCCACTGATGCGACAGGAAACTTCCGGTTGCAGGTTCCGGAAAGTTTGCGTAACAGGGAGGTAACCCTGCAGTTTGCGTACATTGGATATAATAGAAAGGAATTACCGGTACGGGAGAATGGGCCGCTTATAATCGAAATTGAAATGGGCCCACATCTATCGGGCGAGGTAGTGGTCACGTGTATGCGTAAAGCAACTTTTCGGGAAAGAATGAAAAGAAGATGGAAGTGGCTATGGGGGCAACAATAATATTAAAATAAAAGCCGCAAGCGCCTGATATAACGCTTACGGCTATCCGATAATAATTTGTTAGCTACTTTTTGCTCTTCTCCTGCTGCATTTTCCATTCTTCCAATGCGGCTATCTTCTTATTCTGCTCAATAAGGTACAGCGTCAACTCTTCTACCTTTGCCAGCAATTTTTTATTCATGTCTCCTACATCAATGCCATCTTTTTCCACTTCAGCTGCAGAGGGAATTCCTTCCAGGTGTTGATGAGTGGCGACATATTTTTCTACTTCCGGCAAAGTTGGAAGGTGATAGTCTTTATGGAATACATAATCAGCCCAGCCGGTTTGGGTTACTTTTACCCGTTGTGCGGTAATGGTACCTTTGACCGAAAACTCTGACTGAGGACTCGTGGTGCCAATGCCTACATTTCCGGTATTGGTAATATTGATTACGCCCAGCGCCGGAGGGGTTGACCCACCTGTAGCACCAATTTTTAACAGGTTATCACCTTCATTGATCCAGAATCTGCTATCGCCACCAGATTGCATAGTAATAGATGCTTTGTTGTTGCTGGGATCATATAAACTGAATTTTCCGAAGAAGGTGGTGGTACCGATGCCCATGCCTACTTCGTTAATAGTAACACTTGTTTGATTGCTTGACGTTGTTCCCCCTGAAAGTGCCAGCGGAATATATTTGGCTACTCCCGGAGTTCTGTCAAATCCGATAATACTTGCTACTCCATTTGCAACGCCAATTTCCGCCGCAGGTCCCGCGGCAGCCGTACCTGTGAGCCAGCCTTTAAATCGACCCTGTCCTTCCCATTGATTGTTGCCGACACCGTCGATCCGCCCTATCTGATCAGTACCCGCATAGAACTTAAAGCCATTAATATTATTTCTGACATTAATGCTAAACCACATGTGTTGAGATTCAATACCCATGGCATAATCTCCTGATGCTGCCCCCAGCGCGGGATGTAGCGTGATCCTCGTACCTGGGCTTCTTGAAGTAAAGGTAGGCGCACCCAACCCAATGGGATCAAAGCTTATATTATTGGATGTTGGATTGTTTAATCTCAAACCATAACCCATAGTAACAAGTCCATTAGCGTCTATACGCATTCTCTCCGGCTGGGAGGCGCCACTGCCACCAATTCCCGTATGAAAACTCATTTCACCAGGCGTTGTAGTATATGTTCCTCCCCGGAGCCCTATTTCAGCACCGCGGTAGCTGTCTACACCAGTGGCGCCACCGAGGATACTTATAGCACCAGCTGAATTATTGGAATTGATCAGTGGCGTGGAGAAGCCTTTAGGTGCATTCACAAGCCCACTGGCCCTGGCAACACTGAAAGCTGTTCCTATAAAAGTTCCGGCATCATCATAATTCCAAAGCGCGAAATCAGCACCACTATTGGGAGTAGCAGTGGCGGCATTGGTAAGTCCGAGTGCCCAGCGTCGTTTGCCGATTACAAGAGAGTCGTTATATAGGACTAAGTGTGCCTGACCAACAGGAGAATAGGTAGCAGACGAGCGCATGTTACCAATACCATTAATCCAGAAGCTTGCTGGCTGTGCAACAGTTGCCTGGTTTTGAATTTGGCTTTTTGCTGTTAGGGAAAGGATCAACAAACCGGGTAAATAAAAGATACTTTTTTTCACAGATCTACATTTTAGGGATAAGTATTATGGCTACAAAAAACAGGTAAAAAAAACCTCCAATACACACCCAGGCGTTATTGAAGGTTTTAGTTTGTAGCCTCGTCAAGAATCGAACTTGAATCTGGAGCTTCGGAAACTCTTATACTATCCATTGTACTACGAGGCCGGAAAGTACGCAAAACTACATTTTCTAAAGTATAATCCCAAATCACATTAAAGATTGATGTTACTCTTGAATATTTTAACTGCAATGGCCAGCAGAATTACACCGAAAAATTTACGCAGTACCATCAGCCCAGCCTTGCCCAGCATGCGTTCTATATAATTTAAGCAGCGTAATACGATGTACACAATCACCAGATTTAAACAGATCCCCGCCAGGATATTGTACTGTCCGAAGTTAGCTTTTAGCGACATAATAGTGGTCAGGGTACCCGAACCAGCTATTAGTGGAAAGGCAATAGGTACCACACTACCGGCTTTGGCGTCCTGGTCCGTTTTAAAAAACTCCAGCCCCAGGATCATTTCCAGCCCGATAACAAATATAACAATAGACCCTGCTACAGCAAAGGAATGCACATCTACACTCAGTAATTTCAGAAAAGGTTCCCCTACCAGCAGGAACAGGATCATCAGGAAGCCTGAAGCCAGCGTGGCTTTGCCTGCATCTATATGACCCAGCTTTTCTTTCAGGGAAACGAGTACTGGTATGGAGCCTACAATGTCAATGACCGCAAATAAAGTAAAGGTAATAGCCAGAATTTGGTCGATACTGAACATGAATGCTAATTTGTGTAAATATAGGCAGAATGCAGAACGTTTTATGCTAGCGGCTTTCTGCTTATATTTGTTTTAATACTACTTATATGACGGAGGATATTATCATTCAGATCAGTAATAAGATCAAGGAGAAAAGAAAAGGAAAAGGCATTACTATCCAGGAACTCGCAGACCGGGCACAGGTGAGCAAGGGGCTGATATCCCAGATAGAGAACAATAGAACTGTTCCTTCACTTCTGGTGTTGATCAATATTATCAAGGCTCTCCAGCTGGATATGAACGAATTCTTCAATGAAATTGATCAGCAAACCCAGAGCGCCAAAGTAATCATCAAGCAAAAGGCCGCCTATCAGGAGTTTGAAAAAGAACCCGCTAAAGGATTTATATATAAAAGAGTCCTTACCAAAAATGTGAAAAATTTCCCGGTAGACATCGTCCTGCTGGAACTAAAAAAAGGAGCTACCCGCGCCCAGACTGTAAAAACAGATGCCTATGAATACAAATACATCATCAAAGGCTCAGTTGAATACCTCATTGACAACGAAAAATATGTGCTGGAAGAAGGGGACTCCCTGTTTTTCGATGGCCGCCTGGGGCATAAACCCAGCAATATAGGTGCAGAAAATGCACTCATCCTGGTGGTTTACTTCTTCCTCGACAGCGAAAAGTAAACTATACAAATACTTAACATTAAATTTAGTATATGTTAACATTCTGATCACATTAGAGCGCAAACTTCGCATGTAAATAAAATAGTACCAAACCTACATTTACATGCAATCAAATCTACATCGGGCGCTCATAAGGCAGCTATGCGCCTTAATATTGCTGCTATTCACTACCACCACTCTTTATGCACAACAAGCTATTACGGGAAAAGTCATCTCAGGTGACGATCGTCAGCCCGTTATAGGAGCTACAGTGAAAGTAAAAGGAGCTAACCGCGGCGCAGTTACTGATGCCACCGGTAGTTTCGCTATCTCCGCTGCCAGTACCGATGTGCTGCAAATTTCCTTTATTGGCTTCTTGCCCGAATTATACCCGCTTAAAGGCGCTACTGATGTTACCATCACCCTTCAGCCAGATAAAAAAGCGCTGGATGAAGTAGTCGTAACAGCACTGGGTATACGAAAAGAAGTAAAGCGTGTAGGTTATTCTGTACAGGAAGTAAAAGGAGCGGACCTGATCAAAGCCCGCGAACCCAATCCCATCAACGGCCTGGTAGGTAAAGTAGCAGGTCTCACTGTAGGAGCCTCTGCAGAATTACTGTCTGCCCCCCTGGTATTATTACGTGGTAATAATATAGGCCTCTATGTAGTGGATGGTGTACCTATCAACTCTGATACCTGGAACATTGCTCCGGATGATATTGAAAGCTATACTGTACTGAAAGGCGTAACTGCTTCTGCACTGTATGGCTCCCGTGGTCTGAACGGCGCCATTATGATCACTACCAAAAAAGGAACAAAAGATAAACGCGGCCTGTCTATTGATTTTAACTCCAGCACCATGTTCGAAAAGGGGTTTAATGCCATCCCCAAAGTGCAGGATGAGTATGGCCCCGGCGACCATGGAAAATATGCCTTTGTTGACGGTAAAGGTAATGGTACCAATGATGGTGACTACGATGTTTGGGGTCCCAAATTTGAAGGCCAATTGATACCGCAGTACGATAGCCCCGTAGATCCTACTACAGGAGTACGTGCCGGTACCCCCTGGATTGCACGTGGTAAAAATAACCTGCAACGCTTCCTGCAAACAGGTATGCTGAGCACCAACAACATCGCAGTGTCGTCACATACCGAAAAGGCTGACCTGCGCTTCTCTCTGTCGCATTCTTATCAGAAAGGAATTGTTCCCAACACTTCCCTGAATATTACCAACTTCAACATCTCTGCAGGCTACAACTTTTCTTCCCGCCTGCGCCTGGATGCCTATATGAACTACAACCGGCAGTATTCCAATAACTTCCCGGATGTAACCTATGGCCCCAACAGTATTATTTATAACACCCTGATATGGGCCGGCGCCGACTGGAGCATGGATGATATGCGCAACTACTGGCAGCCTGGTAAGGAAGGTATTCAGTCTATTTATGCAGAATACCAACGCTACCATAATCCATGGTTCATGACTTATGAATGGTTACGTGGTCACTACAAAACAGATATCAACGGTTACGCAAAACTGAACTACAAAATTAATGATAAGCTGGAGCTGTTGGCCCGTACACAAATTACCAGCTACGACCTGATGAGAAATGAGAAAGTACCTTTCTCTGCTCATCCTTATGGTCGTGAAGAAGGTAAGGGAGACTACAGGGAAGATAAGCGTTCCATGTTTGAAAACAACACGGACATATTGTTATCCTACACCAACATGTTCCCTCGTAAAATAGGTATTCATGCTTCTGTAGGTGGTAATGCACGTTCCTATAAATACAACTCCAGCTATGTATCTACCAACTACCTGAATGCACCAGGATGGTATGGATTTGGTAACACACGTGATCCATTGTTTGCTACCAATTACCAGGCGCCAATGCTGGTATTGAGTGCTTATGGCTATGTAGATATTGATCTGGGAAAATATGCCACTATATCGTTGACAGATCGTATCGATAAAGCATCGAATCTGCCTATTCAGAATAATGTTTATTCCTATCCGTCTGTAGCCTTAAGTACAGTGGTATCTGATTATGTAGCTTTACCTGCTGCAATATCCTTCCTGAAGCTCAGAGGCTCTTATGCCAATGTGAAGGGAGGCTTTACCCAGGCTACTATCGGTGCTACACCACTGGCAACTTACCCGCTCGGATACGGCTCTGAATACCAGTCTTCCTATGATGGTCCTATTTATAATACGCCATTCTATAACGTAACACCGGTATACCAGAATCAGGCAGGCGCCACACTTTCACAAACTATTGCCAATCCCGATCTGAAACCTTTTGCTACTAAGGTGTTTGAAACTGGAATGGATATACGTTTTCTTAAAAATCGTATAGGCATTGACGCTACCTACTTCACCAGCAAGAATGGTCCACAGATCTATGATGTGATTATATCCAGCACCACAGGGTTTGCTAAAAACCGTATCAATGGTGTGAATACACGGAAAACAGGATATGAAATCTCCCTTAATGGTTCCCCGCTAAGAAACCCCAATGGTCTGAACTGGAACGTTACGGCCAACTGGTCTACCTTCCAGGAAAAGTATGTGAGCATTTATGGTAACGAAACCAAACTGAATGCTTATGTAGGAGTAGGAGACAGGGTAGATAAGATCTATGGTACTAAATTCGTAAGAGCAGCGGATGGTCAGATCATTAATGGTTCCGATGGCCGTCCAATTGTAAACCCTACACAGCAATTCCTTGGTAATGCCAGCGCTGACTGGGTTTGGGGTATCAATAACAACTTCAGCTATAAAGGTATCAGCCTCAGTTTCCAGTTTGATGGCCGCGTAGGTGGCAGTATGATTGATTATATTCAGCAGCAGACTTTCCGCGGTGGACGTAATATCCTAACCACAGAAGGTGCTATGGGAGAAGCCCGCTACCAGGATTACAAAGGTGTGAAATCTTATCAGGGGCAGGGAGTAGTGGTAAGTAACAATGTGGCTATCCAATATGACAATAACGGTAACGTTACCAACTATGATAAACTGCAATACGCACCCAATAACACCAAAGCATTCCTGCAGGATTATATCAGCGTATACTATAAGACCAATGAAGCGAATGTGATCAGTAAAACATTTGCCAAACTCCGGGAAGTAACTATTGGGTATGCTTTGCCACAAACCTTACTGAAAGGTACTTTTATCAGAGCAGCCAGCATATCTTTTGTGGGCAGGAACCTGCTTTATTTCGCGAAGAATAAAGATGTGGACGTCGACCAGTATCCGGGTGCAGATCAGGGATCTTCTACCCTGCAAACACCTACCACTAAAAGATATGGCTTTAACCTGAATGTTAGCTTCTGATCTGTTTCAATTATTAAACACGCTTTGTATGAAATCATTTAAAATATTTACCATCATCGCTTTAGCAGGTGCTGTCCTCAGCAGTTGTAACAAGAAGTATGAGGATTACGCAGTCAATACCAACAAACCTTCTAAAGTGCCGCCAAGCCTGGTGTTAGGTGGGGTATTGGCAGATATGAATGCAGATAAACCCTGGAGCAACATTATGCGCTGGAACCAGTTTGATTGCTGCAATTACAACTACTATGGTGATCAGCGTTATGACTGGGGCGGTGCTGATTTTAACAGTTATTACTCCATGATGAACGTGCAACAAATGGAAGGGGAAGCCAGCCGCCTCGGTGGACAAGCCGTGAATCCATATAATGCACTTGGCAAGTTTTTCCGTGCCTGGTTCTTTTATCGTATGACTAACCTGGTAGGAGATTTACCAATGAAAGATGCCTTACAGGGCAAGTTGGGACTAACCCCTAAGTATGATGATCAGAAGGCGGTGTTTATGCAGATCCTGCAGTGGCTGGAAGATGCAAATACACAACTGGCGCAGCAAATAGCCAATCCAGATAAAAGCATTACCGCAGAAGGACAGTTACTGAAAGGAGATTTCTACTATGGTAATGATATGACTAAATGGCAACGTGCGGTAAATACTTTCCATTTACGTGTACTCATTACATTGAGTCAGAAAACAGCCGATGCTGATTTGAAAGTAGCGCAACAGTTCAAAGCAATTGTTAGTAATCCTACTAAGTATCCGTTGATAGAATCAATGGACCAGAACCTGCAGTTTATCTATAATAACATCAATAAGTACCCCTCCAATCCGGATAATCTCGGCTTTGATGCTACACGTTATAATATGTCTGCTACCTATCTTAATGCGTTGGTAAAACTGAATGATCCGCGTGCCTATGTCACTGCTGAACCAGCTACCGCACAATTGAAAGTGGCGCACAAAACACCGGCAGATATTACTGCTTATGTAGGAGCGGAGCCAGGTATCAGCCAGAGTGATATGTCGGCCAATATGTCTAACGTAGATACAGCGGTATATTCCGTTCGCAGCCGCAGCCGTTACTATAGCAATTATGCTGCGGAACCTGGTGTTATCCTTGGTTTTCCTGAGCTGTGCTTTAATATGGCAGAAGCCATCAACCGTAAATGGGTAGATGGTGATGCAGAGGCCTGGTATAAAAAAGGTATTAAGGCTTCGTTGGGCTTTTATGGTGTTCCTGCTGAAGCACCGGGATCTATCGTAAAAACGTATGGTGGTAAACGTTATGAAATACCATTTGATTTCGAAAACAGCTATTACAAACAGGCAACTGTTAAGTACCAGGGCGACAATGCTCAGGGGCTTGCCCAGATCCTGACACAGAAATACCTGGCCTTCTTTGAAAATTCCGGCTGGGAAGCGTATATCAACTGGAGAAGAACCGGTGTACCTACTTTCAGCGTAGGTGCTGGCACCGGTAACAGTGGTGTTATCCCTAAACGCTTTAAGTACCCTGACTCAGAGCGCTCAGCTAACACTATTAACTGGACGGCTTCCCTGCAAAATCAGTTTAAAGGAACTACAGATGATATCAATGCGAGTATGTGGCTATTAAAGTAACCCATTGATAGCTTTTGGCCATTAGCTTTTAGCTTTTAGTAAAAATGCAGCGTAGATCAACAATTGTTGATTTACGCTGCATTTTTACTAAAAGCTAAAAGCTAATGGCTAAAAGCTGTTAAACTAAACGAAGTTTAGTTTAACTTAACATTAAGTTCAGCTATTGTTAACAATGTGTTTACATTGGACCCTCACCTTTGTCCCAAACCATTCGTTACGATATGCTGAATATTCCCTGGTTACAGAAACGATTGCAGAACGCGCATCACCTTACTTTTTCCTTATATGCTGCCTTAGTAGCTTTTGGTACCTATTCCTGCATGTACGCCTTTCGTAAGCCCTTTACAGCGGGGATCTTCGAAGGCGTAACTTTTCTGGGGATAGATTATAAAATATGGTTGGTGATTACGCAAACCATCGGGTATGCCTGCAGTAAGTTTTATGGTATCCGTTTTATTGCGGAAATGAAGGGGAATAAACGGGCGAGGAGTATTATAGTGCTGATGGCCATTTCCTGGCTGGCATTGCTCTGTTTTGCGGTAGTGCCGGCGCCTTATAATATTGCTTTTCTTTTCTTAAATGGCTTCCCTCTGGGAATGATATGGGGACTGGTATTTAGCTACCTGGAAGGCAGGCGCAGTACGGAGTTTATGGGAGCAGTATTATCTATCAGTTTCATCTTTTCATCAGGATTTGTAAAGTCGGTGGGCAAAATGACGGTAGTGGACTGGCATGTAACAGAGTACTGGATGCCGTTTGTAACGGGGCTGATATTTGCATTGCCCATCGTTATTTGTGTGATATTACTGGAACAAATACCGCCGCCAAGCGAAAAAGATGAGCAATTACGAACCCGGCGTGCACCGATGAATAAACAGGAGCGAAAAGATTTTCTGCAAGCGTTCTTACCCGGTCTGGTACTGCTGATAGCCAGTTATGTACTGTTAACTGTATTGAGAGATATGCGGGATAATTTTGCAGCAGATATCTGGAAGGACCTGGGCTATGGTGCGCAGGCGGGAATTTTTACACAGACTGAAATCCCTATTTCTATTGCCATCATTGTTATTATGGGATTGCTGGTGTTTGTGAAGAATAATTTCCATGCCTTTATGCTGAACCATTTTATTGTGATCACGGGTTTTGCGATCGCCTTTATCAGTACATTATTATACAAGCAGCATCACCTGGATCCTGTGTGGTGGATGACTTTAACGGGCCTCGGTTTATATATGGGCTATATTCCTTTTAACTGTATTTTTTTCGAACGGTTGATTGCTGTATTTAAGTACGTGAGCAATGTAGGCTTTATTATTTACGTGGCAGATTCGTTTGGCTACCTGGGAAGTGTGTGTGTAATGTTATTTAAGAATTTCAGTGGAATGTCGTTGTCGTGGAGCCAGTTTTTTATGGATGCAGTACTCGGTGTATCCGTTACCGGTATTGTGATGATGATAGTGGCAGCCTGGTATTTTAAAAAAAGATTTGAATCAGTGAACAATAAAAATGCTGCAACACTAACAACAGATGTGCAGCTGGCTGCCTGATCACAGGTGTATTAAAAAAGGCAAATCGTTCATGCTATATGAGCGATTTGCCTTTTGTTTTTATAAGAGGAATTCAATTAGCTTTTTGCGTCTGTAGCATCAGCATTGCTTCCTTTCTTTGATGGTTCATCTTTGGCATCTTTGAATTCACGTATGCCGCTACCCAAACCACGCATCAGCTCAGGTATCTTCTTACCACCAAACAATAACAATACTACTAATGCTATCAGCAGCAATTCTTTGATACCTATTTCCTGCAAAAATAAAAGCGGGATATTCAGAAAAGATGTTGTCATTATATCAGATTTAATTGTGTTCTTTTATATACGGTAAATGCAAACATAAAGTTAGCACGATTTACCAGTTTTTTTGTTTTTTGGGAAGATATTTAAATATTTTAACATAATTGACTTACTGGCAATTAGTTACAAATTAGAAAATATCACTTTTACCTCCTCATTTTCCACTTGTAAATGCGAAACCCGGCCATAATCGATTTGAATATCGAAAGCATCCACCAATGCAGTATCGGTCACATGCGCTAATATACACCGGATCACTCCGCCATGTGTCACCAATACGGCATCATTTCCTTTGGCGATTACTTCTTCCAGTAATTGAATGCTGCGGGTATACAGTTCTTCATAGCTTTCTCCGCCCGGAATGTGCTCAAAAACCACGTTGTCGGCCCATTTACGGAGCGCGGTACGACTGATATTATCCCAGGGAAGCATTTCCCAGTCGCCGAAATTCATTTCCTTCAGACGGTCGTCTTTAATGTAATTGCTACCAAACAAGGCCGCAGCCAGCTTTTCGCAACGCTGTAAAGGGCTGGTATATACATCCATTGTTCTGGCAGGCAGCAGGGGCCTTACCCTGGCTGCTTCTATGTCAAAACCAGCAGCAACATCCACGTCAGATGCTCCATAACAAACGCCACTTTCTATTGCCGGTGTGGTATGCCGGATCAGGTATATTTCCATGTGAGAATACAAAAGCATAAATAAATAACGGTTTCCGATACCTGTTGCACAGCTCCCAGGCAATCGCCCGTATAACCTCCTATCCACTTCTGCATTAGCCGCACCAGGTACCAGCGGGCCAGTATCAACGCGGGAATAGTCAACAGCAGGGTGTAGTTATGCAGATAAATAATGGCGCCTATAAAAGGCAGCCAGCCCCATATAGCGGCTATTGCCAGATCAGATAAACTGATGCCCTGTGCAATAGGTTTGGCCTTACTATCGTCGTTTTCGCGTACGTACTGGTGTGTGTACACTACGGTGATGGCCATAAAGCGACTCAGTGGCTGCGCCGTAATAATAGTAATCATGACCAGCGGCAATGATAGCTCCCTCAGGGCTAAAAATTTGAGCGTCATAATCAATAAAAGCCCCAGCATACCATAAGTGCCAATGCGGCTGTCTTTCATGATATCCAGGATCTTTTCTTTTGTCCAGCCGCCACCAAAACCATCGCACATATCAGCAAAGCCATCTTCATGAAAGGCGCCGGTTACCCATACACCCATAATAATAGATAACAAAATGCTGATCATGGGCGGAGCAATGGTGCCCAGAATGTACAATAAGCCAATCATGAAACTACCCGTTATCCATCCTATCAGGGGGAGAAAACGGGTAGCTTTATTAAGCATTTCCGGTGTATATGGAACACTAACGGGAACGTGTATACGAGTATAAAACATGATAGCGGTCAGCAACAACTGCCATTGTTTTTTCATATGGTACGATTTGATACCTGCGCACTGTTAAAGCTGGCCATTTCTGCCAGAAAAGCTACGGCACTTTGTACCAGCGGTATCGCCAGTGCCGCGCCGGTGCCTTCTCCCAGGCGCATATCCATTTGTAATAAAGGTGTTACTTCGAGGTGCTGCAGCATTGCTTTATGCCCTTTTTCTTCTGAGCAATGTGCAAAAATACAATAGTCTTTTACTGCAGGCTGTATGTTGGCTGCTACCAGCAATGCTGCGGTAACAATGAAACCATCTATCACCACCAGCATTTGTAGCGCAGCAGCTTGCTGTATAGCGCCACAAATCATGGCTATCTCAAAACCACCGAATGTGGCCAATGCCTGCTCCGGTGACGCAGGCGAAGCATGTTTGGCTACCACCTGTTGTAATACAGCCCGCTTTTGTGCCAGCTGTTGTGCATTACTGCCGGTGCCTGCGCCCGCACATTCGGCTACCGGTGTTTTGGTGAAATGGCTCATCAGCAATGCTGCTGCAGAAGTGTTGCCAATTCCCATTTCCCCGAAGCCTACAATATTGCAACCCTGTTCGTGTAATAGTTTTACTTCTTCCGCACCCGCCTGCATTGCAAGTTTACACTGATCGAGCGACATGGCAGGCATATGCAGGAAGTTCTGCGTCCCCATGCCCATTTTGCGGTCTTTCAATAGCGGATGTGGTGCAAAAACATGGTTTACACCGGCATCTACGACGGTCAATTGCAGGTGATGCTGACGGCAAAAAACATTGATTGCAGCACCGCCCTGCAGAAAATTATTCACCATCTGCGCAGTCACTGCCTGTGGAAAAGGGTTTACCTGTCCATCAGCGGCAATGCCGTGGTCGCCTGCAAATACAATAATAGATGGGTTTTTGATAACAGGTGTCAGTGTATTCTGTACAAGACCTGCCTGCAATGCAATCCCTTCCAGCTTTCCCAATGATCCGGGCGGCTTGGTTTTCTGATCTATTTTATCCTGTAATGCTCCTCTCAATTCCTGTGACACAGGTGTTATACGGATATTGCTCATCATGCGGGTGAATTTATTACGCTTCCTTTTTTATGACTACGGGGATACCGGATACCATCAGCACTACGGTGTCGGCTATACGTGCAATGTATTGGTTTACCCAACCCTGCAAATCTGTAAACTGTCGCCCGACTGCAGTTTCCGCATGTACGCCCATGCCTATCTCATTGGTTACTACAATAAAAGTACCGGCCTTTTGTTGCAGTGCATGTATTTCTGCTTTTATAGCTTCGAGGGTACTGTTCACATCATATGCCTGTTGCTCAAAGAAATTCGTAAGCCATAAGGTAACACAGTCTACCACTACGGTATGTCCATCCAGTGGCAAACGGCTTACATACAATTCCTGTTCATAGTTGATCCACATGGCGCCCCTCTCTGCCTTGTGCCGCTGTATCCGTTGTGCAAAATCATCATCCCACACTTTGGCGGTAGCTACATATATGGGGTGCGCACTCAGTGATAGCGCCATTTCCTGCGCATACCTGCTTTTACCGGACCGCGCACCACCTGTAATTAGAATCAGCATGTAGCTTTTAGCAGTTAGCTTTTAGATAAGTAATTGTTAAAGCATTTTGTCAGCGTTGTAATATTTAGCTTTTAGCCATTAGTTACCGGCAGTTTCCTGCTAAAGCTAATGGCTGCTAGTTAAATACTGGCATCGCCGGGAAGAAAAAGCCGGTGTAGGTTACGCTTTTCTTCAGGCCACCACTGGAAGCATCATAGATGTAAAGTGCATTATCTTTATAATTGTCGCCATAGCCCGATTTTACATCTGTTACTACCAGCGTGTTATTACCAGGGTTATATCTTACGGCGGCGCCAATCAGTTCGCGACCAGCCGGAATAGTAAGGAATGGAGTGGAAAGGGAGGCGCTATTACCTACGGTATATTTGTAGATTTCTCTGCCACCAGCTCCCCAGCTATTGGTTTTGCCAATGAATAAGGCATTTTCAACAGAAGAGGCAGTCAGCATACCAGCATTCCATGCGCCCCAGGAACCGTTCACGGCAAATGGAACAGCAATGGTATCTACTCCCAGTGTTTGTGCATTAATCGCAAAGAGTGATTGGCCCTCTGCAGCCCAGATACGACCATCAGGTGTTGTGGCAAAACCTACATCTGCCTTATTAAGCACTTGTTTGGCCACACTGAAATCATTGATGTTTAATGCCAATACCCCATCTGTCTGGGACATTACAAAAATATAGGCACCCGCCTTAATCAGGCCGCCTATTTGTCCGTTTACATTGTTTATTTTGCTACCTGCGGTCAATGCGTTCAGGTTGATAGGATACAGACCGTTAGCAGTACCAATAAGACCAGTACCGGTATTTACACCCAGGAAGGAATTGCCATTGGACGGCAGTTGATCGATACGGCCGGTTTCTTTCATGGTGCCGGCATCTGCTACTACTAAACCTGCTCCATCTTTGGATACGAGGTAAATTTTATTATTGAAAACGGCGCCATACTCTGTAGTGGTGCCTAGTGTTTTACCCGGATTATTACGTTGAAATACATGCTGGTAAACGGAATCTTCGCCGTTGCGGTAGAAGTTCACATCACCCGGCTCATGTCCAAACCAGCCTTCATTTACCAGGAAAAATCCATTTTCAAATTTACCCAGCACTTTTACCTGGTAGTAATAGCTAGCCATGGCATTGCCGGAAATTATTTTATAAGAGATGGTATAATCACCTCTTTCTGTTGCGGTAAAAGTAAAAGTTGAGTCAGTACTCTTCTGTACACCATTCACCAGCCATTGGAAGGTTGGATTTTTAACATCTGCCAGCTGAGGATTCAATACCCTGCTGTCACCAATATAGATCGTGTCTTTACCATTTTTTAAACCCGGAGCTACAATCTGAGGAACGACTACTTCTGCCTGGTTATCTTTTGAGCAGGAGGCTAAACCCGCTATAGATATGGCTGCTACAATAAAAGAAAGTTGGAATTTGCGTGAAATGCTGCGCATGTTTAGTTATTTATTTACGTATGTCTTGTTTTCGTATGGGTATTACAGTTAGTGACTGTATTGATGGTGCCTGTACAGAATGCTGATGCAGAAGAGGGAAATCCCTATAATAATTTAGAGATTTGGAATCAGACAAATGTAGTCATCTGCCCAATATCCAAATCTCTAAAAAACAAATTCAAAATATTATTGTGCAAAACGCAGTCTGCGTTTTACCACTTCAAAGCTGCCGAAGAAAATAGTGCTGTAGATAAGATTGCCTACCAGGGTATACCACATGTAAGGGATGGCCTGGATATAGCAACTGCTGAAGCCCGCCAGATCCTTAGTGTAAGGCAATCCGGTCAGCAGATTGGTAGATCCGCTGATCCACACACCAAAGTTGGATACCAGGAAGTGAATGAGTGCAGCGCCGGCAGAACCCATCAGGATATTTACCACACTTGCTTTTTTGATCATCAGTTGTCCCAGTAATACGATCAGCACAAAGCTGGCGTAGTTCCAGATCCAACCCTTGTACAGTAAGCCATCTGCATATTGCTTATGGAAAAACTGCATCAGGATAATATCACTGATGAATAAGGCCAGTAAAGGAAAAGCATATGATTTCCACTTTTGTGAAAAGGAAGCACCGCCAAATAAGGCCATAGCGCCAACAGGCGTGAACATAGCTATTGGTGACATGTTCGCATCAGCTCCCAACAAGACGCGTATTACACCTGCTGCCAGAATGAAAAGCAGCAATACACCAAAGCGCGGATTAAGATTCTTTAAAGACATTATGTTGGTTTTAATGTTTACAAATTGACTGTGATGCCGGTGGTAAAGTTAAACCGACGTGAATTATAACCGGAAATATCAAAATACTGATAATCTGTAATATTTCTAAATCCGGCGAAAATTTTAAGCAAGTTACCAAATTTATATTCACCGTATAAATCCAGGGTATAATAATCCCCCATTGGTACTTTGGCTTCGAACCGCTGTCCGGTATACTTATATGTAGCCGACACATACAGGGCCGGAGTGGCCTGATACCCTAAAGTCGCATTCACCGCATGTTTAGGTATTCTGTACAGGTTGTAGTAAGAAGTATCTTTTTTGTCCTGTGAAACGGTAATACGGCCATCTACATAGGTATAATTGGCAGTTAATACTAATCCCTTTGTAATCAACCAGCTAGCTTCCACTTCGGCCCCATAGGCCTTTTGCTTGTTGGCATTCCGATACTGGCTGACCATGGTGGCCGGATCATAAAAGAAGATGATCAGGTCGCGGGTTTCTCTTGCAAAACCGGTTACCCGGAAGTCTAACCGGTTATGCGCCACATTGGCCTGGTAGCCCGCCTCGTAACTGGTAGTAGTCTCCGGTTTCAGTCCGGTGTTGCCGTACCCGTTTGTATATAACTGATACAGGGAAGGTACACTGTAAGCAGAAGATATATTAACAAATAGTTTATGATGATCATTGATCAGGTAAGACGGGTTAATAGAAATGGTTTGGTTATTACCATATAAGTTGTGGTAGTTAAACCGCCCGCCCAGTTCCAGGTTAAAGCCCCCGAGGTTGTGTAACAGCAGGGAGGCAYAGAGGCTGGTTTGATTGGTATGGGAGCTGTCCGGAGACAAAGAGGTAGTATCCGGCCGGGGGCTGTAGAATGACTGCAGATAGTCCTGTTGCTTCATATTGGAGCGGGTATACGAGGCGCCGCCGATCAGCCGTATCTGGCTCGTCACATCCCAGTTCACATAGGTTTCTACCTGGTGGGTATTAGCCGTAAACAGGGTGCTGTCAAACTTTGCATAGGCAGTGGGCACCTGGAAGGAAGAGTCGTTTACCACTGCGCGTTTGGTGCGCTGATAGCTGTACAGCACGTGCCAGGACCCATTCTTAAAACGGTATTCACTACTGAAGCCATTCAGCAGGTACTTGGAGGTACCGGTATAATCTTTATCATCCACATAGCGATCTTCATCCAGGGAATGATGATAATCGTTCCAGTTCAGCAGGTACTGGAAATTCCAGCGGGAGCCGGCACTCAGTCCCAATTTGGCAAATACGGCGTTTTGCCGGAAGCCATCTTTATCAAAACCAGCCTTGCCGGTAGAGTCATATGCGTCAGAGAAACCATCGGTCTTTTCATGCTTATAGCTTACCAGGTAAGAAAAGCGCTGTATGTTGCCATGTACGTTCACATTGCCCTGGAAATCACGGTAGCTGCCGTAACTGCCGTTTAAGCCCACACCAAATTTCTTATCTCCGCTTTTGCGGGTAATAATATTGATCACACCGGCTACGGCGTTGGAGCCATATAATGTAGACTGGCTGCCACGGAGTATTTCAATTCTTTCTACCTGGTCCGGGGTAATAAAATTAAGGTCAAAGCTGTTGTTGGACTGAGAGGCATCGCTAACCGGTAAGCCATCTACCAGGATCAGCGCATTACCACTGGCAGCACCACGCATAATTACAGACGGTACGGTACCAGCCGTATTTTCCGATCCTATTAATACCAGTCCTGCCTGCTGGTTCAGGATACTGGCAATGCTCTTGCCGCTATTCTGTTGCAGGTATTCATGAGAAAGAATGGTAACTACTTTGCCGGTTTCACTGGCTTTTTGAGGGCCTTTGTTGGCTGTTACAGTAACCTCATTCAACTGACTAATCCGGCTGGAATCCTGTGCAATAGCAGCTACGTATAGCAGCGTAAAAAGAAAAGTAGTGTAAAGTTTTAATTGCATCCGCTAATTTTTTATGTAGAAAAAACTAAAAATGCAGCGAAGATAAAAGTTAGCTACTTCATCTACGCTGCATTTCTAAAAGCTAAAAGCTAACTGCTAAAGCTTATCCCGGCATCCGGGAAATATATTTATCCATTTCTTTAATCTGGCTCACGATCTGTGCAGTGGTCGGCTTTTGTGCCTTGGCTCTGCGGAAGTATTCTTTGGCAGATTTGAAGTCACGGCGGCTCATGGCGATGGAGGCCAGGGTTAACAGGGCCGCAGCCGTGTTTTCCTTGTCAGGCAAACCTTTACGCATGGCGATTTTCAGGTTCTGGTCAGCCGTTTTTAAATCATTTTTCTGATAGGCAATGGTGCCCAGCTGAAAGTATTGCATGCCTTCGTATTCCTTCATCGGACTACCGGAGTTAATACTCTGACGGATAGTAGATTCAGCTTTATCGAGGTCATTGGAATACATGGCCATGTTGCTTTGCATAAAGTAATATACAGAGCGGATAGGTTTGTACAGCAGTTTAGGGAACTTCACCTGGTTCATCAGGGCAGTAGCCCTTTCAATATCTCCGGCTTCCACGGCTTCCTGTACCATTCTCATGGGACCAAACATCACGTGTGTAACCAAACATACCAGTGCCAGCACCAGCACAATGGTAGCTTCCCACCAGCCTACAGTTAAGCCCAGTGCAATACCGCCTGCTAATAATATAATACCTATCGGGAGGCGATATAGAATAAAAAAATTAAATGCTTTCATGAAAAAACAGTTCGTAAATCACTAATAGAGGGTGCAAAGATAAATAAAAAAAACACCTCATGGGTTTTCATTTACGACGTTTCAGATTCGCCATAGCAATAGCACTTAATATGATCACCACCCCCAGTATCTGCAGGGCAGATACGCTTTCATGCAGAAAAATGGTGGCGGCCAGCATAGCTACCGGTAACTCCGCCGCACTGAGGATAGCGCCCAGGGATACCCCTGTTTGCGGCATCCCTTTGGAAAAGAGGAAAGGAGGTAGCACCGTACCAAAGAGTGCCAGGGGAATTCCCCATATCCACAGGTTGGTACCGGTAAAACGGCCGTTAAACAGATAAAGCGGGGGAAAGATCAGGGAGATAATAACAAATGCCCCGGTAACCAGCCACGCGCTTTTCAATACCGGCCCAAGCGATGCGGCTACCCGGCCACTCACCACAATGAATACAGTGTAACATATGGCGGCCAGCATCCCAAAGCCTATTCCTTTCCAGTTAAGGGGCGTTTCTCCCGCGTTGAATACCCCACCTGCCAGCAATGTACCACCCAGGATAAAAAATACCGCCAGCCATTGTATAGGAGTAGGCCGCTTTTTGTAAATAACCCACTCGGCGAGCATGCTCATCCAGGTAAACTGCATCAGCAGTATAATGGCTACACTGGCCGGAATATATTGTACACTCTGATAATAAGTAATACTTACCAAACCTGTGGAACTACCCAGTATAAAACAAGTACGTGCATCTCTATTATTAAGTCCATAGGTTTTACGGCCCGATAATAAATGAAGCATCCATAATGCCAGCATACCGAATCCCGCCTGCACACTGCACAATTCTCCTAATGTATATCCCTGGTGATACCCTGATTTAACGATCGTTGATAATATCCCAAAGCTGCAGGCACCCAATAGTACCAGCAGTATACCTTTCCACATAAACAATTGTTTTAGGGTGCGAAAGTAGATGAATTTTGTGTTACTCCCTTTGAACAGGAGTAACACAAAATTGGTTATTTCTTCTTTTCCAGATTGGGCAAAAGTGCAGTGAGGATTCCTATTAAAGGAAGATACGCACATACTTCATATACATAGGAAATACTGGTGGCATCGGCTAAGCGGCCCAGTAAAGCAGAACCTACACCAGCCATACCAAAGGCAAGACCAAAGAACAGACCGGCAATCATGCCTACTTTACCTGGTACCAGTTCCTGTGCATATACCAGGATAGCAGAAAATGCAGAAGAGAGTATAACGCCAATGAATACACTTAATACAGCAGTCCACATCAGGGTAGCATGTGGCAGCAATAAAGAAAACGGCGCCACGCCCAGAATAGAAATCCAGATCACATATTTGCGGCCAATACGATCACCGATGGGGCCACCAATGAAAGTACCTGCTGCTACAGCAAACAGGAAGATGAACAGGTATACCTGCGCACTTTGTACCGATACATGGAAACGATCCATCAGGTAAAAAGTATAGTAGCTGGTCATGCTGGCCATGTAAAAATATTTGGAGAAAATCAGCACCAGTAATATACCCAGGGAAAAAACAATCCGGGTGTTAGACAGGGTAGGTTGATCCGGCTGCTGTACTACTTTCTTCGGCTTAATGCGATGCGTATTGTTCAGGTACCATTTGCTGATGTTCAACATGATCACAATGGCAATTAATGCGGCCACGGAAAACCAGATCACATGGAATTGACCGAATGGTACAATCACCATGGCTGCCAGCAGGGGACCAAGTGAACTACCGGCATTACCCCCCACCTGGAATAATGACTGTGCCATACCATGCTTACCACCGGATGCCATGTAAGCAAGTCTGGATGCTTCGGGGTGAAATACCGCCGATCCAATACCTACCAGTCCTACGGATACCAGTACCATAGGGAAGCTATGTGCCATAGACAAGCTGACGAGTCCTATCAGGGTAAAGCCCATACCAATGGCCAGTGAATAGGGTTGCGGCTTTTTATCGGTGTACAAGCCTACCAGCGGCTGTAGCAAAGATGCCGACATCTGGAACGTGAGGGTAATTAAACCTACCTGTGTAAAATTTAGTTTCAGTGAATCCTTCAGTACAGGATACATAGCGGGGATGAGCGACTGCATGGTGTCGTTCAGGAAGTGGGTAAAGCTTAATGCCAAAAGGATAGACAGCACCGTTTGCTGTGCTACCTGCTGTGCAGCAGCTTTGGGCTGATCGGTAAATGTTGTTTCCATTTCTGTTCTTTTGAGATCAGATCATCTGATGTTTAAGGGTAAAAAATTATTTAAGCCGGTGATGGTTTTATTTCCAAAACCAGTGCGGTTAAGTTTAAGCATATATCTTTTGTAAGCCGGACAGGCTTGCGTCCAACGCTTTTTAAATAAACAAAAACCAGTTCAAGTTAACCTGGATCCAAAGCAAGCCTTCGTCACTAAATACTTCGCGGTACGTCACTGATTTTGGTGGCCCAAACCAGTGCCCTCTTTGGATCTTTATCTATAATACTTTGCAAGAGCGCATCATGGTAATGCTGGGTTGTTATAAAACTATTAGTGTTGGTATAACGCAACAGAAACGAAGTCTTTAAGTGCTCTGATACGGTTCGGTAAAGGTCGCGCATGATCTCATTCCTGCCCGCTTCTGCAATCGCATTATGAAAATTGATATCCGCCTGTATACAAGGTTCCAGCTGATTACTGGCGGCATATTCAAAGCGCTTCTTCAAAAAGCCCTTCATTTTTTCTATATCCTTGTTATTGCGATGCATCGCTGCCTTCTCCGCAATTTTTACTTCCAGTAAAAAACGCACTTCATTCAGGTCTTCAAAATCTGCCCGCTGCAGCCGCTGCGATAAAGCCTCTCCGGGACCCGACTGAGACAATACAAAGGTGCCGAGCCCCTGCTGTACACGTACCAGTCCTCTGTGCGCCAATATTTTCACGGCCTCCCGGATGCTGGATCGCCCAACGGAAAACTGTGTCATCAGCTCCGGCTCAGTAGGGAGTTGCTGCCCCACTAAGTATTTGCCGGCAACGATTAATTCCTGTAGCCTGTCTGCTACTTCCTCAGCCAGACTGAGTCGCTTTAAAGGAGAAATGTTTAAATTCGTCATATCATCTGATGATTGCAAAGATAAGCGCTTTTTTATTTTTTTTATTTTTTTGAGAAGATTTTTTGGGAGATTGTTTACTGAAAACAGATGGATACACTGCTAAATACCTTGCAAAACTGGCCTTCCTGGCTGCTATGGATTATTTTCCTGGCGGAGAATACTGCTATTTTAGTAGGAGTACTTGCCTGGGGGAACAGATTGCAGCGGAAATCCCATCACATGTTTGCCTATACCCGGAGGCAGTGGCGTATTGCAGCCGTTACCACCATCCTCAATACTGTCATCACCTATGCAGGATACTGGCTATGGACACAGGACGCCATCCGCCTCACCACCGCTTTTTCAGGCAGGATCTTACTCGATGCCTGCTTCCTTTTTTTCGCCATGGATTTCCTGATGTATGTATTCCATTATGTGATTCATAAAACGCCCTTGTATCAGCTGCTGCACACCTTACATCATAAAGCTGTTGACCCGGAACCGATAGATCTGTTTATTTTGCATCCACTGGAAACGCTCAGTTTTGGTGCTTTATGGCTGCTGTTATTATTATTGTTTCCGCTGAATATTTATGGTATTATCATCTACCTGATCATCAATGTTATCTTCGGTATGACGGGGCACCTGGGCATGGAACCATTGCCTGCAAATGTGCGTCAGTGGCCGGTGCTGAAGTATCTTGGTACTTCCACCTTTCATCATACGCATCATCGGAATGAGCAGTGTAATTTTGGATTTTATACCAGCATATGGGACCGTGTCTTTCATACATTTAATCGCTGATAATAACGCATTCATCACTTTCTGCTTTGTTCTCTCTGGCAATAAGTTTATTTTGGCAAACTGCTTATAAACATCAACCGCTATATGAGAAAATTGATTTTATCATTATCCTTATTTATTACTTTCCGCGCCTATGCACAAGATGCGCTGAAGTACCAGACTCCTCCCGAAAGTATACTGCAATTAGCTATGGCAGCGCCTCCACCACAAACAGACTTTAGTAGTAAAGGGGACGTGATGCTGGTAATGGATCGCGCTACTTTCCCAACAATTGAAGAATTATCACAACCGGAATATCGATTGGCAGGATTGCGTATTAACCCGGCGAACTTCGGTCCCAGCAGGGGGAGTTATGTGACAGCTATTCGTGTTAAAGATATCAAAGGCAATAAAGAATATGCTGTATCCGGACTTCCGGCCAATGCGCGCATCAGCCATGTGAACTGGTCGCCTACACAAAAAAGTATTGCGTTTACCATTACCAATTATAACTCCATTACTTTATGGAAAGCAGATATTGCTACCGGCGCCGCTTCCCAGCTAAGTAGCCGCCGCCTGAATGATATAGCAGGCCCGGTGTTTACGTGGATAGACGATAACCGCATACTGGTATTGGCAGTTCCTGCTGCCATTGGCAACGCGCCGGAAAAACCATTGACACCGGAAGGTCCTACGGTACAACAAACCAGTGGTAAGGCTGCACCGGCAGCTACTTTCCAGGATATGCTCAAGAATCCATACGATGAAAAACTGGTGGATTATTATTTTCAATCAGAACCGGTGATCATCAGCAATAACGGAGAACAGGTGATCGGGAAAGCTGCTATTTATACAACAGCTGCTCCATCGCCCGATAAACAATACCTGTTGGTGGAAAGCCTGCATCGTCCGTATTCATACCTGGTGGGCGCCGATCGCTTCCCAACAGAAACAGAGATCTGGAAAATAAATGGCGAACCGGTAAAAAAAATAGCCAGCAACCCGTTGGACGAAGTAAGACCCAAAGGGTTTGATGCTACGAGCAATTATCCACGTCATTTTTCGTGGCGCAACGATGCTGCGGCTACTATCTGGTGGGTGCAAGCCCTGGATGGTGGCGACCCTAAAAAGGACGTGCCTTTCCGTGACGTGGTGAATGTACTTCCGGCGCCATTTACCGCCGACCCAACCGCACTGGTAAAAACAGTAAATCGTTTTGCAGGAATCAGTTGGGCCAATAGCCAACTGGCACTGGTGTCTGATGCCAACAGCACACAACAAAAAACAAAGGTGAGCCGCATCGATCCTTCTCATCCGGAACAGGCCCCGGTGACCATTATTGACCGTTCTGAAAATGATCGTTATAATGATCCTGGAAACCCGGTGATGGTGAAGAATCAATATAACTGGTCCGTATTATACGTTTCTCCTGCACATGAATTGCTGATGACAGCGCCGGGTGCATCTCCTGAAGGAGATCGTCCTTTCCTCTCGGCATTTAACCTGGATAATAGTAAACAACGTATCCTCTGGCGCTCTCAGGCGCCGTATTACGAACAGGTAGCGAGTGTGATAGATCCGGCTAAACTCGTAGTGGTGGTGGCACGTGAGTCTGTTACATCTCCCGTAAACTACTACCTGCAGGACCTGAAGAAAAAAACATCTGTGGCCCTTACGGCATTTCCTCATCCGCAACCGCAATTGAAAGGAGTACAGAAACAATTGCTGAAATATAAGCGTAAGGATGGGGTAGACCTCACCGCTATGTTATACCTGCCGGAAGGTTATGATCCCGCTAAGGATGGTCGTTTGCCTGTGCTGATGTGGGCCTATCCGCGTGAATATAAATCTGCCAGCGATGCCGCCCAGGTACGTGGATCTGCCTATAGATTTACCCGTGTAAATTATGGTTCTCCCATTTTCTGGGTAACCCGCGGTTTTGCGATCATGGATGCCACCGAAATGCCTATTGTGGGAGAAGGGGATAAGGAACCCAATGATACTTTTATTGAGCAACTGGTAATGAATGCCGATGCAGCGGTAAACAAGATCACCGAAATGGGTGTGGGAGATAAAGACCGCATTGCTGTTGGTGGCCACTCTTATGGCGCTTTTATGACCTCTAACCTGCTGGCACATACGAATCTCTTTAAAGCCGGTATTTCCCGCAGCGGTGCTTACAACCGCACCTTAACACCTTTTGGATTCCAGAATGAACAGCGTACCTATTGGCAGGCGCCGGAGGTATATTATAAGATGTCTCCGTTTTCTTATGCTGATAAAATCAAAGCACCTATTCTGATGATTCACGGGGAAGCGGATAATAACTCCGGTACTTTCCCGATCCAGAGCGAAAGGTTATACAATGCCATCAAAGGCAACGGTGGTACTGCCCGGCTGGTATTTTTACCGCAGGAAAGCCATGGATATGCTGCGAAGGAAAGCATCCTGCATATGCTGTGGGAGATGGACGAATGGTTAATGAAATATGTAAAGCCATAGGCTTTTTGTCTTGTTCAGGATTATACTGATTCAGATGATTACAGGAATTTTTAATCATGTGAATCAGTATAATCCTGAACAGGACAAAAAATCACAATAAGTAAAAAGTACCATTAAAGCCCCTAATACCACAACCCCTTTAACAACTTCCGTTGTACCTTTGTCTCATCATGTCAAAGGCACTCATTCCAACATACGATATTTGTTCTCTGGCTATGGGAATGCCGGCATCTGAAGATATCCTGGTGGCCCGGTTTTCTGAATACCTGGCGGCACACAGGGACATTCATTTTCCTCACCGGCATTCATTCTATCATCTGGCGTTTTTTACTGCCGGGGATGGCAGTCATACCATTGACTTTGAACGTTTCCCGGTGAAAACAGGGCAGTTGTATTTTATGGTGCCCGGGCAGGTGCACAGCTGGTTTTTTGAAGGGCAGATAGAAGGCTACGTGATGAATGTATCCGCTGGTTTTTTTAATGCCTTTTTACAGGATGCAGCCTATGTGGAACGATTTCCTTTTTTCAGTGGCGTAAGTGCAGAAGGAGTGGTACAACTACCTAAACCTGCCATTCCTGTAGTAACCGCGCTGTTCGAATCCATGCTAAAGGAAATGGACGGAACGCAGGCGTACAGCCAGGACATGTTGCGACTACAGGTACTGGAAATGTTTATCGCAGTAAGTCGAGCCAGCAGGCAGGGACTATCCAGGCAGGAACCGCCGCACAATTACGTATTACTGCGCAACTTCCGTAAACTGGTAGATCAGCATTATATGCAGCTACGGTTGCCAAAGGAATATGCTGCCCTGCTGTACGTAACACCGAATTATCTCAATGCTTTTTGCCGGCATATGCTCGGAAAATCTGCCGGAGAAATTATCCGCGACCGGGTACTGCTGGAGGCAAAAAGGTTATTGATCAATGCAGATATGAGTATTGCCGCCATCGCCTGGCAGCTGAATTTTGCAGACAATTCTTACTTCACCAAGTTTTTTAAAAAATACGCAGGAGTTACACCGGAGGAATTCCGGAAAAATATTTCCTGATAAATCTTCATTATATGTGTGCAGATAAAAACCATGAAAAACCCAACCTGCTGAAAAGCCTGTTGGGGAACAAGTGTGCCCGTTGCAGACGTGGATCTATTTATACCACCAACAATCCATACGATCTGAAAAACTGTCTGAAGATGCCGGAAAAATGCCCGGTATGCGGACAGCAGGTAGAAGTAGAGGTAGGCTTTTACTACGGTACCGGCTATGTGAGTTATGCACTGTCAATAGCCGTATGTGTGGCCAGCCTTATAGCCTGGTGGTTGTTCATCGGCTTCTCTATTTATGATAACCGTATTTTCTGGTGGTTAGGCGTAAATGCTATGTTGCTGCTGCTTTTACAGCCTATGCTCATGCGTTGGTCCCGCACCATCTGGATGGCTTTCTTCGTTTATTATGATGAAAACTGGCACCAGGGGCCACCGGAAGGCACAGGCAGATCAAATGCTACGTTTAAGAATGCGATATAATTAAAGTCGAACTAATTTTAACAAATTGCGGATTTACAGGTTATATACTGTGGATCCGCATTTTTTATTAAAGTAATCTCACAGGTATGAACAAGCCAATTGATGTATGAAGACGAATAATTCGTTATATTGTATAACTATTTAGCCCCTTATTCCAGTAGTAGCTTTTACTAACATCAATGCTTAAACGATGATGTGGTTCAGACAGCCGGGAATTTTACTTTTCTGTTTATTTTTCTTTTTAGTCAACCCCCTGCTCAAAGCACAGGATAGCAGTACGGTGAATCTCCCCGCACAGTGGACCTTGCAGCAGTGTTTTGACTATGCCATGAAAAACAATATTCAGCTAAACAGTTTACGTCTGAGCCGTATGAGCACGGAACAGGACCAGTTGCTGTCCCGGGCTGCCAGGCTGCCCAACCTGACTGGATCCGGATCCCAGTCGCTCAATGGTGGTAAAACGTCGAATGCTTCCGGTGGAACTCCCTACGAAGTGTATACTTCCGGCAACTACTCCGTGAATTCCAACGTCACCATTTTTCAGGGTGGCTACCTCAATTATGATATCAAACAAAAGAACCTGTTAACACAGGTAGCAGGACTGAACATTGCACAGCAGGTCAACGATATCACCGTCCTTATTACACAGGCCTATCTCAATATTTTACTGGCAAGGGAAAACATTGTATATGTAAAAGATGTGGTAGCCACGTCCGAGGCCCAGGTAAAACAAGGGCAGCAACAATATGATGTAGGTAGCATTGCATTGATAGGGCTGGTGCAATTGAAGGCCCAGTTGTCTAATGATCGTTACCTGCTGACTACCGCAGAAAACCAGCACCGGCAAAATAAGCTGGTATTGAAACAGTTGTTGCAATTACCCAGCGGCTACGACTTTGAAATAACAGAACCGGATACACTTATCTCCAACACACATCTGTATGCTTTACAGGAAGCGCAGGATTCTGCGTTGGCTAACAGACCTGAAATAAAAAGCAGTGAACTGGGCATACAGGTCGCCAACCTGGATCTGGCAAAGGCAAGAACAGGGTATTGGCCAATGTTGACAGCCGGTGGCGCATTGGGCTCGTCTTATAATGGTGGCGGTACAGGTAGTACTTATTTTAAGCAGCTGGATAATAATTTTTATCAGCAGATAGGACTCACTTTATCTGTGCCTATTTTCACCCGCCGTGTAGTAAAAACAAATGTGGAAAAAGCAAAGATAGAAATAGATCAGTCGAGGCTTACACTACAGGATACCAAAACAAATCTCTCGCAAACAGTAGAACAGTCTTATATCAATGTGCTGAATGCACAATCACAATATGATGCTGCAGTGGAACAATTGAAGTACTCACAGGAAGGCTATCGGATCGCGAGTGAACAACTGAAAGTAGGAGCAGCCAATATCGTGGTTTTTTTACAGCAGAAGAATTTATATATACAGGCATTACAATCTTATATACAGGCTAAATACAATGCTGCTCTGAATATCAGGATATATGATTTTTACAGGGGCATACCGGTCAAACTATAAATGCAAATGAGGTATGAGAAAATATAAAGGTGTTATCATAACTATAGTGATCATACTGCTGGTGGTGGCTATCTGGTATTTCTTTATCAGGAAAAAAACAGTGCCGGTTTCTTTTGAAACAGCCCAACCCACCTACGGACATATTGCTACCACCGTTACTGCTACAGGTACTATTCAACCGGTAGATACCGTAGCGGTAGGTACACAGGTGTCTGGTACACTCAAATACCTGTATGTGGATTTTAACAGCCAGGTAAAGAAAGGGCAGCTGCTGGGAGAACTGGATAAAGATTTATTCCAGGCGCAGGTAGATCAGCTGAGAGCGAATGTACAGGTAGCGCAGGCGAATCTCGCGTATCAGAAAAACAATTATGAACGACAGGAACTATTATATAAAACGGGTGCCATCAGCAAAGCAGATTATGATGTAGCCCGCAACCAGCTGGACCAGGGCAAAGCGAATGTAGCCAGCGTAAGTGCACAGCTGGCGTCGGCACTAAAGAATTTTTCCTTTACAGAAATACATTCTCCTATTGAGGGAGTGGTATTAAACAGGAATGTGAGCGTAGGACAAACGGTAGCGGCCAGTTTCAATACACCTACCTTATTTGTAATCGCAAAAGATATTACCAAAATGCAGGTGGAAGCCAGTGTAGATGAAGCAGATATTGGTAATGTCACGGACTCCCAGCGTGTATCCTTTACCGTGGATGCTTATCTGGAAGATGTGTTTGCTGGGCGGGTGCAGGAAATCAGGCTGCAACCTTCTGTTTCTGCCAATGTGGTCACCTACAATACTATCATCAATGCACCTAACGATAACAAGAAGTTAAAGCCAGGCATGACGGCTAACGTAACCATTTATACTGCAGAGAAGGATTCCGCCTTACTGCTGCCTGTAAAGGCGCTCAAGTTCAGACCGGATTCTGCACAGTTAAAGGATTACATCATACAAAGTGCTGTACGTAAAACGCCGGCGGAAAGAAAAGATACCAGCGGCAGAACATTTAAAAGTACTGCGCGCATTGGCTCTTCCAACTATGTATGGCTGTTGCGCGGCGACACACTGGTACAGAAGCGTATCAGAACAGGACTAAATGATAATACACATATCGAAGTACTGGCAGGGATAAACGAAAATGATGTGGTAGTAGTGGGCGTAAATGCTGCTGGTGCTGTAGTAGCGGCGGGAGGTACCAGTAGTCCGTTTTTACCAAAAATGGGAGGGCGTAGACGATGAGCAATGGCAAAATATTAGAATTGCAGCAGATCAAGCGTGAATTTGTGATGGGCACAGAAATCGTGCGTGCGCTGAAAGGGGTAACCTTTGATGTATTTGAAGGAGAGTTTGTCACCATCATGGGCAGTAGTGGTTCCGGTAAAACTACCCTGCTGAATATCCTCGGATGTTTGGATAAACCTACTTCCGGGAATTACCTGCTGGATGGTATCAATGTGAGTAGTTTATCGCGCAATGAACTGGCGCGGTTACGCAATCATAAAATAGGCTTTGTATTCCAGGCATATAACCTGCTGCCCCGTACATCTGCCCTGGAAAATGTAGAATTGCCTTTGTTCTACAATCCGGAGTTGACAACCAAAGAGCGCAGGGAGCGGGCATTGGGAGCACTTGGGTCAGTGAAGCTGGCAGACAGGGAAGGGCATACTCCCAGTCAGCTTTCCGGCGGACAGCAACAGCGTGTAGCGATTGCACGGGCTTTAGTAAATCATCCGGTGATGATCCTGGCAGATGAGGCTACCGGTAACCTCGATACCCGCACTTCCTACGAAATTATGGCGCTGATGCAGGAGCTGAATCAGCAGGAAGGGAAAACGATCGTATTCGTAACACATGAGCCGGATATTGCTGCATTCAGCAGCAGAACGGTGATGTTGCGGGATGGGAAGGTGGTAAAAGACAGTAAGAATGAAAATGTACGTTCGGCAAAAGAAGCCCTCGCATCTTTGCCGCCGGCAGAAGATTATTAATTAACCCGTAAGGATGAGTGCAATTAATCTCATAATGATCGCTTTAAGGGCTTTGCAGCGGAATAAACTCCGCGCATTCCTGACTATGCTGGGCATCATCATTGGTGTGGCAGCAGTGATTGCTATGGTGGCAATAGGAGAGGGTTCCAAGCAAAGTATTCAATCGCAGCTGGGTAATATGGGATCTAACATGATCACGATTTTGCCCAGTAGTAACGTGTCCGGCGGGGTAAGAATAGGTGGCACCAGTTTTCAGTCGCTGACCATCGTAGATGTATTGGCTATACAGAAAAATGCAGAATATGTAAATGGCGTATCGCCGGTTGCCTCCACCAAAGGACAGGCGATTTTCGGCGCACTGAACTGGCCTACTACGCTGCAGGGGGTAGCACCGTCTTATTTTGATATCCGTAAACTTACGGTCAGTGATGGCATCAGCTTCTCCGATGCAGATGTGGCTACGGCCGCCAAGGTATGTTTATTGGGACAAACCGTGATCAACAACCTGTTCCCCAGTGGTGAAAGCCCGGTAGGAAAAGTTATCCGGCTGAACTCTATTCCCTTACAGGTAATCGGCACATTGGCACCCAAAGGACAAAGCTCCTTCGGACAGGATCAGGATGATATCATTCTTACACCATATACGACCGTACAAAAGCGTATCCTGGCTACTATTTATTTTCAGAGTATTTATGCTTCAGCGGTAAGTGAAGGTGCCTCTGAAGCTGCGACAAATGAAATTATAGATATCCTGAGAACCACGCACCGGCTGCGTCCCAGCGATGAAAATAATTTCCAGGTAAGAACCATGGAAGAGTTGATTAAGACATTGAGTTCTACCAGCAGCCTGCTAACTATCCTGTTAACCGCTATTGCCGGTATTTCCCTCGTTATAGGAGGTATCGGTATCATGAATATCATGTATGTATCTGTAACAGAACGTACCCGCGAAATAGGCTTGCGTATGTCTATAGGCGCACGTGGAATTGATATCTTATTGCAGTTCCTGGTAGAAGCGATTATCATTAGTATTACCGGCGGCTTAATAGGTGTGGCATTAGGTATTACTTCTGCCAAAGTAATTACACTTACGTTAGGCTGGCCTACCATGGTATCTGAATCTTCTATTATCCTGTCTTTCGTGGTATGTGCATTTACAGGCGTGTTTTTTGGGTATTACCCGGCGCAGGCTGCATCCAGACTGGATCCTATTGAGGCATTACGGTATGAGTAATGACAATATTTTTCTACTGGTTGCAATCACAAAGTGTAGCGACTCCTTCCGCAATCCATTTGCTGAAAGCACTTTCTTTTTCAAATTGTAAAAGATTCAATGGTTTCCCGGTGATATCTTCCAGGGAAAAGCCGTCTGCATGTGTTTCTACGGCCTGTCTGGTAGCGATTTCCTGTTCCCCGGAAGTGGCGCCGAGTATTTTTCTGAATTCAAATACTACACTGTCTGAAGTATCGTTGGCGTGGATCACCATCACAATAAACTCGTATTCCCCGAATTGTTGCAGTGCAGTGATGGTCCGGGTATTTATTTTGTAGCAGGTGCCAGGTGTGAGTTGCATAAGCGGATGTTTAACGATGATATGAATATACGGAACAATTACTATCTTGTAAACATGGAATTAAGCTCCCTTCGAATGTTGTTAAACCCTGTAACAACCGCAGATATTGCCGCTATACACCGGCTGCATAGTATGCCGGAAACAGATGAATATAATACATTGGGCATCCCCGCATCGGTGGATGTGACCACTGCCGTAGTACATGGATGGTTGAGTGATGCGGATCAAAAAGTATGGCGTATAACGTTAAAGGATACACGGGAATTTATTGGCCTGATTGCGATGAAGTTTAAGGCTGCTCGTTTCAGGAGTGCGGAGGTATCTTACAAGATCGATGTAACCTATTGGGGCAAAGGTTTGGCTACAGAGGCGGTAGAAGTATTGCTGGCGTATGCTTTTGACAAATTACAGCTACATCGCGTAGAGGCTGGTTGTGCGGTAGATAATGCAGCTTCAGCGCGGGTGTTGGAGAAAGTGGGTATGCAACGGGAAGGCTGTAAGCGAAAGGTATTACCCATCAGGGGTAATTGGATAGATGGTTTTACATATGCTATACTGGAAGAAGATTATAAGCAACAAAAAGGCCGGTAGGGTTTCCCTGTTCCGGCCTTTTGTATATTATTCTGATGGAAAAATTAGTCTTTCTTTTTATCATGTATTTGTGATTTCTTCAGATACACTTTCTTTCCCTTTCCGTTCACAATATATTTCTGATCTTTCTTATTGATGTAAACGGTTTCACCGTTTGGCCCTTCCTTGTCTTTGTACACTTTATCTGTTACTGCGGAGGCGCCTTTTACAGCAATAGAAGCGGTTTTGTTGCCTATTTTTTTGGCGGTACTGTCAATGCCCTGAGCAAAAGCATGCTGGCCAGCCAGGGAAATAACTGCACCAAGGGCGGCAGCAAATAAGAATTTTGAGATATGCATTGGAGTTTTCATGTTGTTACTTTTAATGTTTAATAAAATGATTGCCTGTTTGTAGGTTAATTTCAACAATAATGCCATATCATTTGTTCTATGACTGCCAGTTTTTTACAAATATGATTTTTGCTGTATTGGCGTGGCAGACCGGGGATTTTCCCCCCATGGGATCCATTTTATTTTCGTATATTCATGTCCGGTAACCAAATACCTATGAAGTCAACGAATAAAGGTCTGTCTCTATTAGTTCCTACACCTTGCGAGGAGAATTGGACTCAAAATGACCGTACTGCAGCCGGAAGGCATTGTAGTAGCTATAACAAAACGGTAGTTGATTTCTCCTTATTATCCGATGCTGAAATTTTTGCTGTTGTTAAAAAACAGTAAGGGGAGTGTTTGTGGCAATCATTACCGATGATTGGCCGCATAAAAAAGTTTCGCCTGCGATAGCAGTGTGCAGCCAGTTTGTGTCCGCTATGGTGATCACAGCTGGACTTGTGGTGATATTGCAACTTTAGGCTGTAAAAAAATAATTAACGCATATGGAAATGGGGAGTATTCCTGCATCATCTGTTGGAAGTACATCATTTGTTGATACCGCATCGGCTGCTGATGCCACTTCATCTGAAATCCGCAACCTGCCTGAAATAGTAGTAGCGGGAGTATCTCAACATATCAACAGAACCATGGCAACGAAGTCAAAACAAGCATTGTACCTGTCTCTTCCCACTCCGTGTGACCAAAGCTGGAATGAAATGCGGCCTGTATCGGGTGGCAGGCATTGCAGCAGTTGCAGCAAAACCATCATAGATTTTTCTTTATTAACAGATGCAGAAATCTTTGCGGCTATCCACAGCAGCAAGGGGGCTGTTTGTGGAAGATTTTCTGATGACCAGCTGAACAGAAGTATTACAATGCCTGTACCTCCGCGGCATTCATTTGTTCCTGCTATGATTATGACAGCAGGTTTGGCGGTTGGCATCGCAACAGCAAGCCATGCTGAGACGAGAGGACTGGAACAAATTGAAATGAGCATAGTGCCAACACCTTTGGCCGATACCAGCATTGCGGCTAAATCTTATGGTTTACCAGAAGTAGTGGTGGTGGCATATGAGAGTAAGAAAAGAACATATACTACTGGTGTGGTATGCGTAACGACTAAGGAGATTAAACCGCTTGTCCAACCCCTGGTTGCCCAACCAATTACTTATAAAGATGAACCGGTATTGGAAAAAAAGAAAAAGAAAAAACGATTCTTGTTTTTCTGATGAATATAAATGCTCTTTCCTCAGCCATCTTTTTTGCATAACCTGCAGCATGGCAGGTAAATAAAAACCTCCCAGGCTGCCCGTAGCCCGGAAGGTTTTGTCCGTATGTGTGTCTGCCCCCATTTGTAGTTGACAGTTCTTCTCCCAGGTATTAATTACCCCAGAAAATATCTTCCTGCTGTATATCTGCAGCGTATATCTTGGCGGCGATGATCTGGCCGTCTTTCACCGTATATACGTCCACGTTATCAGTGTGTAATTCTGCGCCTGGTCTGCTGGCTTTCCAGGTAAGTACTACAGAAGCCTGGTCGCCATTTACTGCAATGGTTTTGATATCAGACAGGGACATGGTATTCTGTGATACTTCAAACATACCGCCTACCATCTGGAATACTTCTCCACTGGACTTTTTAGTGCCGGAGAACCGGTTGCTGCCCGGCTGATCCCAGTTGATTTCAGGGTGTAATAAGGCGCCTAATTTTTCGAGGTTTACCTGTTGAACTGCGGTTACAAATTCAGTAACTACCTGTAATGTTTGCTTTTCCATTTTTATAAGTTTTTAGTTTGTTGATAAATTGATAATGCAAAGCTACTTCGGTGTACTTCTTTATCATTTACCTTAACACGACAATTACTTACCATTTAACGACACCCTGTTTTTTGTAAGCAGGGAGTTGAATATCTTTATAGCATGAAACAGCTGGTATTAAGTATGATTGCTTATGCGGTGCAGCGGGATGTAGATGCCACACAGTTATGTAAACTGGCAGGCATTGATTTGACGGCACTGAAACGGAAAAATGCGGCGCTGGTAACCGCGCAGCAATTACAGGACCTGTGGTTAAATGCCAGCAGGCTCACCAATGATCCCCTGTTTGGGCTTCATTTTGGAGAGGCGCTGCAACCGGCCGCTTTGGGTACGGTAGGAGAGATCATACAAAGCAGTGCCACCGTTGGAGATGCATTAACGCATGCCGCCGCCCTCACTCACCTGGTAACAGACGAGTGCAGGATAGAAATACAACGCTCCGTCAAAACATTTACCGTGAAACTGTTGCCGGCAACCGACTATGGGGCTACCCCTCCTTATGCTTTCCGGCAACTGATAGATTTACTTATGGTGCTGGTTATCCATGAACTGGATGGATTGCTGCTGGAAAAAATTGTTCCGCAGGCAGTACGTTTGGCCTATACAGTTCCTGATCCGGTGGAGTATGAACGTGTTTTTCGTTGTAAGCCCTCAAAACGGGCTGGAGAGTATGTGCTGGTATTTGATATCAAATATTGGGATGAACCGCTTTTAACGGCTAATTATGAATTACAGAGCCTATTACTGCAAAAGGTCAGCAGTATGCCCCAGCCTTCTGCTCAGCCGCAAACGCTGCAAACAAGGATTTATAACTATCTCCTGGCCAATTCTTACCTGGGAGTTTCTTCGCTGAACGATATGGCTGCCAACTTCAATATCAGCCCACGCAGTTTGCAGCGGAAACTGAAGGAAGAAGGAGTAAAGTACCAGGATATTGCAGATGCCGTAAGGCGTTCATTGGCGGTGTATTACATATCTTCCGGTAATTATCCCTTGAAAGATATTTCGTGGATGCTTGGTTATAATGAGTTAAGTGCGTTTACAAGAGCTTTTAAGCGGTGGACGGGTAGTACACCGGTCAATTATCAGTCGTTGTAGTTCAGGAAGGTATCTTTGTGTACAATGCCCCATTTCTTCACAAAAATATATTCTCCTTTTTCAAGGGCAGTGATGTAGTCCTGCAGCCATTCTTCAAAGGAACCGGCTTCAATAACGCGGTGCCCGTCATCGTGCCACAGTGTAATGATCTGCCCGCGTTTCCCTTCGGGGGCCGGGTCGAGGTCTATACAGAGGTGATTGCCGAAGCCATCGCTGGTAAACGGTATCCACAGAGGATTCCACCAGTCGTTTTTGATCCCCGTGTCTGGTGCGGCAAGAATAGGTTCATCATGCCAGGTGAAATTGCCGGCGTCCAGCTGGTCTTTCCAGTGTTGCCATTGTAGAATAATGTCTTCTACACCCAATAGCTGATCTGCATCTACCAGTCCTGCCCTGGCTTTCTGCTGTCCGTTGTGTATGGAATAAAATGCTTTGAAAGAGGCCGGCAGCGCCGTTCCTATTAGTTTTTCAAGTGTCTCCACCGCCTCAAAGGTAACGCCGGGATGAAGGATGTTGAGCAGTCTTGGGGCATGCTGTTGCATCCAATTCTCCCATCTGGTCCAATATTGCTGCATATGGTATGGGTTTTAACGACTATAAAGATGTGAAATTTTATCTATAATTTTATTCATTCTTCGCAGATGTTTTTTATAAGGTAATTATCAATAATTTTGTAGTTCTTGAAAAGAGTACAACATCATTAAAAGTAAATAACTCCTTTATGGTACAGTTACCTAAATTTCTGATTGCAGACGATCCTGTAACAGATCCGGAAAATGAATATATTTTTCATACCGAAAAACCCCGCTTCTTCGCCAAACGTGTAGAAGAAGATGAAGAAACTGCCTACATCGATATCGTTCACGAAATTGATAATGTAGAAGAGTTCTATAAAAACACACCGGAGAAGAAACAGGAACTGCTGGAACAGCTGGAAGAATGGTACTTCTCTTACATGGAGTGGCTGGAAGATGACGGTGAGGAAGAAGAGGACGAAGAATAGTAACGACAAAGGAATTATAAAAAAGCGTCCGTGCACAACGGGCGCTTTTTTATGTCCGGCTTAGTTTATCGCCGCCTGTAACTCTTTCCTGTAGGCAGAGGGATTTACACCCCTGTATTTTTTAAACATCCTGTTAAGATGACTTTCGTCTGTAAAGCCCAGTTCATCAGCAATTTCTCCTACCCGCATGCTGCTGTACTGCAGCCTTGTTTCTACCAGCTTTAACTTATACTGTGTAATATATTGTTGTAAGCTATCGCCATTATTACGCTTAAAATACTCACTTAGATAAGTAGGCGAAATGTTAAAATTAGATGCAATCTGCTCTGCGCGCAGCTTCTCCGGTGAATAGATATTTTCGTGTATATAATGCAGTATATTCAGGGAGGCTTCGTGCTTCGCCGGATGTTTGGGCTGTTCCGGCATCTGCAGTAATATATTCCTGGCAATGACCATGATCATGGTATTCACGATCTGTTGGGCCATTTCCCGGTGATAAGGCTGCTGATTGACCAGCTCCCGGATCAACGCTTCCACCAGCGACTTTACCAGGGGCTTATCGTTTTTGTTTTTTAAGATGCAACCCGGCATATGATTGTGATTCTGGAAAATGAACTCCAGTTGCTGTATCCATTCTTTTTGCTGATTCTTAAGGTAGATGTTATTGAAGCGGATGAAGAAGAATTTCGTGCTTTCCTTTACATCAAAAGAGTGACAGTCCTGCGGCATTACCAGGAACAGTTTCCCTGGACTGTAAGGCAATTGGTTTTTGTTAACACACTGTATGCCATTGCCTTCTACAATGTACACGAGTTCGAAAAAGTTATGCTTGTGAGGATCAATCGGGCATTCAGCACATTCCCGGTATTCAATCTCAAAAGGCTGATATAAGTTCTCTTGTAGCATACCCGCAAAAATACAGAATGATCCTAAAATTGTACAATTTTATTTGCCAGGTTCCTATTGATCTTTGCTATATAAACTCATACAAATGGAAAATAATGCGATTGTATTCTTTTTGCTCCGTCTGACAGTAGCCGCCAGTATGTTTGGCCACGGGTTGGTAAGACTCCCCAAACTAAACGGCTTTAGTGCCTGGATGGTAAAAAGCTTTGAAAAATCCATGCTGCCCAACCTGCTGGTAGTACCCTTCAGCTATGTATTACCCATTGCCGAATTCATCATCGGTTTATTGCTCCTGCTGGGCTTATTTACCCGTGGTTCTCTGATAGGTGGCAGTGTAGTCATGATAGTGCTGATATTTGGTACTGCTATGATTGAAAACTGGGAAGCAATACCTACTCAGCTGATACATGCTGTTTTTTTCGCCGGGCTACTGGCTTTTATTCAATATAACACCATCGCTGTTGATCATCTTATAAAAAAATAATGGCTACAAGAAAAGAATTCCTGAAAACAGCCGGCCTGGTTGGATTGGCCGGCATGGTAAGTCCGGGTGCAGTCATTGCACAGCCTGACCATCGCCCTGCATCGAAAGCCGGTCCCGGTTGGGCAGATGGCTCCCGCCTCGTAGTGTCCGTATCTATGCAGTTTGAAGCCGGCGGACAACCAGAAGACCGCCCGGAAAGCCCTTTCCCGCAAAATATGCTCAAGGGATACAAAGACCTGCCCGCAAACACCTGGTATGAATACGGTTACAAGGAAGGTATACCCCGTATGCTCGATAACTGGGATAAACACGGCATCAAAGTTACCTCACATATGGTAGGCAGTGCAGTAGAAAAGAACCCTGCCCTGGCCAAAGAAATTGTGCAGCGTGGGCATGAGGCCGCCGCACATGGCCGCGACTGGTCATCGCAATATATGATGCCATACGAAGAAGAAAAGCAATTCATACAGGAAGGTATGGAAGCCGTGAGAAAGGCCACCGGCGTTACTCCTGTAGGCTACAATGCCAACTGGATGCGCCGTAGCGAAAATACCCTCACCATACTCCAGGAGCTGGGATTTCTGTATCATATCGATGACCTGAGCCGTGATGAGCCCTTTATCACAAAAGTGAATAACATTGATTTTGCAGTAGTGCCCTACACTTTACGCTGCAATGATATTCAGCTGGTAGCCGGACAATGGTTTTCTACCGATCAGTTTCTGCAACAGGTAAAGATGGAATTTGATCAGCTGTATGAAGAATCTGCCCGGCGCCGGCGCATGATGTCGATCAGTTTTCATGATCGCATAGGAGGTACCCCTCAGCTGGTAAAGGCCACCAGTGAGCTGTTTGCTTATATGAAACAACATCCGGGCGTAGTATTCAAACGAAAAGACGACATCGCAAAAATGGCATTGTCGGATAAACATACCATCAGAGAGTAAATAAAAAGACAGGCAACGGGCCTGTCTTTTTATTTTGCAATGAATATTGTATTATTTTGTTGCCACGACACATATGCTATGAACGTATTTAAAACACAACCCGAAGGCTTTGCTGTTATTAGAAAACAGGCCCTGCTAAGATTTGCACCGGTGATGTTGTTCGGGGTAATCGTTGTACTGGCAGCAAATTTCAGATCAGCAGCAGCCGGTTTTGATATGGAAACCCTCCTGATCACCTTCCCGGTCATGCTGTTTGCCGTGGTAATAGGCATTTCCAGAGGGATGAAGCGGAGAAGAAAATTATTCGATAGCTTCTCCGTAGAAGTGAATGAAGACGCTGTTATCAGAACGCAGGACGATACACCCGAGCTGGAGTTGAACCGCCTGGAAATTTCCAGCATCAGTAAAGACAGTACCGGCGTGATTACTATCAGGGGAATGGACCAGTATGATGTGATCCAGATCCCCGCCGGCATGGAACGGGCGGATGAATTGGAGGCGGCGCTTTTGCGTATCATGCCTTTCTCAGAAGGAGATCAGCGCTCATTGCTGGAACGTTTTGGCTGGATCACCGGTGTCCTCGCTATCCTATTGATGGTGGTGATCAGATTTGTAGAAAATAAGGTAGTAGTTATAATAAGTGGCGTATTGCTCATTGTACTGCTCATCTGGGGTTTTATGACCGGGTATCGTAACAAAAACGTCCCTGAGCGTTATAAACGCAGTATCTGGATTGCATTGCTGTTGATTGCAGCGGTGATCATGGCCATACTTATGAAGCTGGGATGGGTGAATGATTTTTGGGAGATGAATGCTTAACTTAATATTCCGGAAACTATAATAGCATGAGGAAACCTACACATCGGCCGGACGAGAAAATAATATTCAACAACCTGCTGGATCAGTACATCTATCAGGGGCTGCCTACTGAAAGCATTGACGCTAAAACGGATTTTACCATCCATAACCTCAAAGCTATTCATGAAGAACTGCCTTACACCTCTATTGTATACAGAACCAATTTCTTTTCTTTTGTTTTTGTGAAAGATGCCATCGGCAGGTATACTACCGATGAGCAGGTTTTTAACACGTGTCCGGGGACTATTTACTTTACTAATCCGGGGCATTTCAAATCATTCGAATGGCAACAGATTGAAGATGTACACCTGATTACCCTAAGTGAGTCCTTCCTGAAAGAAAATGTGCATCCGAAAATATTTGAAGAGTTCCCTTTCCTGCTGGCGGAAACAGTACCTCCCAGGGTGTTGAAACCCGAAGTATTTGCCGAATTTGAACAATTATACGGGCAGATAGAGAAGGAGTATTTGTCTGCTTCTCCCTATAGAACACGGATGATAGGGAACCTCTTTGTAGTACTACTGCTCAAAATAAAAGAATATTTCTGGGAAGATTATAATCCTATCTATGAAGGTAACCGCAGCTCCCAGATTGTAAAAACATTTAAAAGGATGCTGGAGCAGCACTACCGTGACCTGGTAAACGGAAAAGCCGAAAAGGTATACCGGGTGCAGGATTACGCCGATGCGCAACACCTCCATCCCAACTACCTGAGCAATGTAATCAAAAGTAAAACAGGCAAGCCTATAGGTACCTGGATAGCCGAAAAAACCATTGCCGAAGCCAAATCCCTGCTGCAAAACTCCACCGCGTCTGTTAAGCAGATTGCGTCACAGCTGGGCTTTACAGAGGCCACCCACTTCAGCAACTACTTCAAGAAACAAACCGATATTTCCCCCGTTTTATTCAGAAAACAACACGGCAACACCGCATCTTAGATATTTGTAACTAATAGTGTAATTCTTATACTTTTCGGCTCCGCGAATATTTCACCTTTGTTCTATCATTTAAAACAAAGAAATATGAGCACTTTAAAAGATAAGATTATCCTGGTAACTGGTTCCTCCAGGGGTATTGGCGCCACTATTGCCCGTCAGCTGTCTGCTGCCGGCGCCACCGTAATTGTTAACTATGCCGGTGGCAAAGAAGCTGCTGAACAGGTTGTAAATGAAATTAAACAACAGGGGGGAGAAGCCATTGCTTTACAGGCGGATGTGAGCAGGGGAGAAGAAGTAAAAGCCCTGTTTGACGCTGCAATTGCGCATTATGGCCGTATCGATGTGCTGGTGAATAATGCCGGCATTATGATTAACAAATTAATCAAGGATACCACCGATGAAGACTTTACCCGTCAGTTCGATATCAATGTAAGAGGTACATTTAATACCATGCGGGAAGCCGCTACCCGCCTGGCAGACAAAGGAAGTATCATCAACTTCTCTACTTCTGTAAATCGTATTATGCTGCCTACCTATGGTACCTATGTGGCTACCAAAGCAGCAGTAGAACAATTAACCCGTGTATTTTCCAAAGAAGTGGGACCAAGAGGTATCAATGTGAACTCCGTTTCTCCAGGCCCTACCAACACCGAATTATTTACCAATGGTAAATCAGAGGAAGTCATTGCCCGCCTGGCCTCCCTGTCAGCTTTTAACCGCATCGGTGAGCCGGACGATATCGCAAAAGTAGTGTTGTTCCTGGCCAGCGATGACGCTAAATGGATCACCGCACAGAATATTGGCGCCAATGGTGGTATGGCCTGATAATAAGTACCACATCAGCAAACAAGTCTCTCTAAAAATTGTTAAAATCAGATCACATGAACAGTTTAAAAAATAAAGTTGCCCTGGTAACAGGATCCGCCAGAGGATTAGGTAAAGCCATTGCAGAACGTTATGCCGCTTTAGGTGCAGACATCGTTATCAACTACTCCCGTGACAAAACTTCTGCAGATGAAGTAGTGAGTAATATAACAGCCATGGGGGTACGCGTTATTGCCGTGCAGGCAGATGTCAGTAAAGTGGCAGACCTGGAACATTTATTTGCCACCGCCAAAGAGGCTTTTGGTAAAATAGATATCGTGGTGGCCAACGCAGGTATTGAAATGGTGGAAGTACCGGTAACCGATTTTACAGAAGAACAATTCGATAAAGTATTTTCTATCAATACCAAAGGCACCTACTTTACTATGCAGCAGGCGGCAAAGCACGTGGAAAATAATGGCAGGATCATTTACGTCGCCTCCAGCACCACGTCTTTCCCGGTGCCCGGCATGGCCGTGTATGGTGGTAGTAAAACAACGCCCCGCTACCTCGTGGATATTTTATCAAAAGAAATCGGACACAAAGGCATCACGGTGAATTCTATTATTCCTTTTGCAGTAGATCATTCCGGTATCTTTGTGGACCCGGCAGCTTATCCTGAACTGAGAAAGCAACTGCTGGACAGCTGTCCTATGGGCAGACTCGCAGAAGTAGAGGATGTGGCCAACCTGGCAGAATTTTTTGCAAGTGATTTATCTTCTTTTGTATCCGGTCAGCACCTGCTGGTAAATGGCGGTGCTACCAACTAAAATTCAACTATCATGATACTCAAAGTACTCAACACTGCACTCATTCTTTTTGCCGTATTTATGGGCCTGAAACAGGGCTGGGCGATGATTGGCAACAAGCCGGAAATGGTAACGATGTTCGGTAAATGGCATTTCAGTCCTACTGCTATTACCATCAATGGGATAGTAACCGTGTTGAGTGCTTTGCTGATCCTGTTTCCCCGCACCTTTCTTTTAGGTAACTTCCTGATGGCAGCTACCATTTTAATGATCATCTGTTTTCACCTGGCTGACCGGGAACTCAAAGGGGCGGCTATTGAACTGCCTTTCTTTCTCCTGAACCTGGTAATCATTTACCTGCAGCATCCACTCGTAAAAACGAATTAAATGAAAACATTGCTTTATATAGCGATATGCTTATTGCCCCTGGCGATGAGTGCACAGCGCAGAACTCCTCCAACTAAAAACAACATGATGAACACAGACAAACTTACCAATGAAACTGTAAAGAAAGCGATTACGGCATTGCAGGCAGGTGATAAGAACGCCTGGTATACATTATTTACTCCTGGCCCGGAGTTGTTTGATGATGGAAATAAAATTGATTTTAAGTCGTTTTCTGAAGGCGCATTAGGGCATGAACGCTTTACCAGTATTGATAAAGTTGAAAATAACGGGTTGGATCTTTATGGTAAATTTCACAGTGATAAATGGGGTGATTTTAAAACCTACTTTAAATTTCAGTTGAATAAGGAGGGTAAGATATCCCGGCTGGAGATAGGGCAGGCGAGTTATTGAGGATGACAAAGTACTTGAGTTTTCAGGACCTTTATTTCCAGAAAAGCAATACTATTGCAGGAAATATCATCATTATGAAAATTGAACTGACTAATATAAATGGGAAAGGAATTGCTGAAATAATATCGGATAATATGGAAGTAAACAATACGGAAGATGCTTTGGATATATTAGGCAATTGCAGCTACCAGGGGGCAGACAATATCATTTTGCATGAGAAAAATATCATTCCGGATTTCTTTGATTTAAAAACAAGGATAGCAGGGGAGATCCTGCAGAAATTTTCTACCTATAATGTTCGGCTTGCCATAGTGGGCGATTTCTCAAAGTATACCAGCCAGCGTTTGAAAGATTTTATCTACGAGAGTAATAAAGGTGGCAGGGTTAATTTTGTTAATACTGTAGCCGAAGCAACGGAGAAATTAAGCCGATGAATTTACTGCTGGAATTGTGATGGTAATTCTTTAATCCTTCTTGCAGGGATGCCTTGGGATATATTAGAATGCTTGTTAAATAGGGAGATTTATCCTGATTAAAGTGCCCGCTCCATCAGGTATAGATCGAGGCCCTGGCCCCAATAATCTTTTTGTGTTTCTACCAACTTGTAACCAAATTTTTCAAAAAATTTATATGCTTTTTGAGAAGTGGTTACCACCAGTTTTTCAATAGTTGGACCTGATTGAAAAATTGTCAGACAGTGTTCGATCGCTTTTCTTCCCAACCCATGCCCCGTATATGCCGGATGGAATAATATCCAGGTGATCTGGCCCACTTTCTTCGCCTCATTTACGTAGTATCCCACACCTCCTGCAATATTATTTCCGTGTTCTATCGTGAAGTAGAGATGGGCATTTTCGTTTAAATATGTGTCATAGTCAACCAGTTCCTTAGGGTCAAAATATTCCGGCGTATTGAGCTTGAAAATAGTGAGTAAATCATTTTTATCAGTTGCTTTGTAGGGTCGTATCATCGTGTTGTTATTGGATGGAGAATATACGCATTCTTATTTACAGAACGATAATTTAAAGCAGATCTTATATCGCCGGTCACCCGGTCCTTTCTTTAGTACCGTAATTTCCTGACATGGAAAGGAGTCTTGATAATTAAAAGCTGACAAATCTATTTTGTCGAAGTCTTCATTGGCGATGGCCCTGGCAATAGTAATATGTGGCGTAATTTTTTTAGACGATCTGGGAAAGAAGGCAGCTAGCAGGTGCATATGAAGCTGGTGAATGGGAGCGGGGTTATTGATCTTTAATACCAGCGATTTGGATTGATCTCCATGCTTGAAAATAAAGCTTCCGCCCAGTACAATGTCGAAACCAGGACAAGACGATAGCACACTTTTTACCTGTTTGCGGATTCGTTCATCATCATCGGGAGCGGTGAACTTCAATAAAGAAATATGTGCAATTGACTTCAGATTGTTTACAGACAAGGAAATTTGGTTGCCAAGTGCCTCTTTTGCCGCCCGCACAACTTCCTTTATCCTTTCAATGGGAGAAAGAATAATAAAGTAAGACGTGCCTCTGACAGGTACCACTTCATAGTGGAATAAGCTTAGTTGGTTCGGATTTCCATGACGCATATAAATGAACATTGAGGCATATAATAACAATGCAGGCATTCAAATGGTTGCGGGTGTAAGGTAATTAAGTAAAGCCAGTAGAGATACTGGCTTTCCAATATTTGTACCATCTTATTTCCTCCCTTATAATGTTAACAGCGTGATACCAGTTACGTCTACATCTCCATTTTTTTTCAGGAACTCATATGTCATCCGATCTGCCTTACAGCCAATAAACCGGACCCATTTTAAGCTCTTGTTTTTAAAGTAGGTGTTAATAAGCGTTGCGTTCTGGAATGTCACCATGTCAAAGGCGCAATTTTCAAAATAACATTCCTCCAATTTGCCATCGAAAACTATATTTTCAATCTGCATTCTACTAAAAGAGGTGCGATTCCAGACTGCATTTGCAATTGTATTATTAATAAAAACCCCGGATTTAAGATCCGCTCCGGTAAAATTGGCCCCGGAGAAATCGCAGCGATTGATATGGCTTCTTGAAAATTCAGCTTCTTTCATGGAACAGTTATGAAATATATTGTTCTCTAAGTGCGAAGTCTGAATATCGCAGCTGCCGATATCGGAGTTTGAGAAGTCACAGCTATCAACATGGTTGCTTTTTAGAATAAGCCCCGACAAATCTGAACCGATAAACTTGCAGCGTTCCATGTGGGAGGAGTTGAATTTTTCATGCAGATTTTTCGCCCCGGAGAAATCTGCATCTACCCAGTGTTCGCCTGACATATTCCATCTGGGCTTTTTGGGCTGGTTTCCGGATGGTGATTCAGTCGATTGCTCAACAAAGAAATCCACAGGTGCTGCCTCAGTGGCTTCAGAGGAGAAGCTTTCTGAAAAATAGTTAAGGTCAACACCCAGAATTTCTGCAAGACGGCTAAAAGTAGTGATGTCCGGCATTGATTCTCCGCGCTCCCACTTTCCGATTGCCTGAGAACTGATGGATAAACGCAGCCCAAGTTGCGCTTGAGAAATGTCTATTTTCTTTCGTGCTTCGGCAATTCTATCGCCAATCGTTTTAGTATTTAGCATAATTTTTTTCATTTTTTTGATATTACGAAGGTATTCTCAGGTATTTCCACGATCAAAAAAATGCAGAAACTTATGGTTGTATGTATGCTACTTGTGGTTGTTATTGACAACTGTAAGTAGTGCGTATCGTAGCTTATTACAATTCATGCGGAAAATGCGGAAGATTTTGAGGGATGTGGTAAAGAAAAATGCTCAATTTAAGTTTTACGAAGATTCGGCGAATATTGGTGTACGAATCATTTCGTATATTATTGGAGCTTTATTATTTACTAACCAATCTCAAATCACCAGGCGATGGACACATCTATGATCTCACGTATTAAAAACATGGAGCGCCAGTTAAGAATATATCGGGCAGGTTGCATTATACTGCTTTTGGTAGTAGGGGGGCATGTCCAGATGATATTTTGCATGTTACCTTTCATTATGTAGACTCCGTCGAGGCTATGCTTAGCACCTGCTTAGCACCTACCGAAGCAGTGCAGCAGAGGTGGACTTGATGCAGGGATGACGTCCGGATGTATAACCGGGATGAAATTGAATCAGCAGACGGATGGTGGTCAGCACTGGCCATAGCAGCGCTGCTTCAGTGTCAACTGTAGCTGTGGGAAAAAGTATACTATTGAAAGGAAGCAGGTATAAAAAGTTTATTTATCAAAATATCTCGCGGAGGCAAGGATCACTTTATTCCAGTTGAATGACAGCTGGATATGCGTGTGTATAGATAAGTTTGGGAAGCAATTTCGTCCGCTTTGGGTAGGTGCGTTTATTCACATATTTGGGTACTTGTGGGGCTGCCACCGCAATGATATCCGCGGCCATATATTGTCTGTTGCCAGATGGGCCATCCCCGTACATCGCTCTTACCTGTAAAACTACTACCAGTGAGCCCTGTCCGGGTACCTCCAGTGAAACATTTGTTTCCTGGAAAGTGGTATCCGGCGCTATCATGAGCGTAACTGTTTCGCTACCCACGACCTGACGTGACGTAAAATCAATACGGGTTGCGATCACTTTTACTTCCAGTGCAGTAATGCCTTTATACCCGGCGATGGGTTGTGCGGGAATATTTAATATCCCGTTAGGGAGAAGCCGGGGAGCCACTGTAAAGAAACGATCTACTCCGGTATGCTGATTGAAGCGGAAGCCAGTGATGGCGGCATGATGATCGCCGGCAGCAATGAGTAGCTTGTTGAGCCGATTGATGTGGCCACCGTCACAATGGATATCCAGGTGGCCGTAAAAAGCATGACGGATAAAAGCAGCTTTCCTGCTGGCGATGCCAAAGCGGCGGGATGCGCGGCGGGTAGCAGCCGTTTGCTGCACGCTTTGAGGCATGGAGCGCAGAAAGTATTGGCCATTGCGCTTATACCCAATGAGATTCCCGAGTTTTCCCGTAAAAGAAATGATAGACATTTGTTTTGCCATGGGAGATTATTTTGATTACTATAAATATAACATAATTCGGGGAACGCGTTTGCGGAGTAGATGGAGGATTAGCCAAAGCTAATGCCATGAGAATTGTATAATATTAAAGGATAATTCTATGAGGATTTGAGAATGGCAAATGCGAGTGTATGGGCATTTAGCGCATATTGAAAAAGGTATTCACCAGGTTTTTACCCTGATCGGTTTTTTGCCCTTGAAACATAATTCAGTAAAGAAAAACGCCCAATCCCAGTAAAGCTGAGATTGGGCGAGTAAGCGTTCTGGTAGCCTCGTCAAAACTCGCCCAACTCCAGTAGCTGAAAATTGAACGAGCTTATAATTTAATAGCTTTCAGTGTTGCTCTTTTAAGTGCGTACATGGAGGACATTTCTACCTAGATTAATGATTTATTTTACTAATGTTTTCTTTAGTTAGTTTAATAAATTTGTCCAGCAAGCGCTGCTCTTCCTTATTAATTTCACTTTGATATGAAACTTCGAAGGTTGTATTGGATGTCACCGAATCTTTTTTGCCGTCAATGGATATACAACTAACCCACCCATCAAACTTTTTATCTAAGAAGCTACTGACTTTAACAGGGAAATTCTTAATGTTAGGGTTTAAATACGCGACCATTTTTTCTATGGTAACTCCATTTTCCTGTATACTGGGAATGCTATCTGTTAATATCTTAAGATGAATATGTTCAATTGTGGTATCCCCTGTATACACAAAGTCTTCAAGATTGTTCTGTAATTCTTTCAACTCTGTCAAGAATAGGTAACCATCCTTTTTTTCTGATAAAGGAAACCTGGCAAGAATACTTGGTTTAGCGGATGCCGTATCGTATTGTAAGACGATTTTTTTAGACATATCCGTCACAGAGTATCCAGTCAAAGTTTTATACCTGGCATCGTCCGGAGCATAGGAAATTACCTTACCTGAAGTGCTATCTAATCCAGACCATGTAATGTTATAGTTCCTTTCTATTAAATAGGGGCCTTGCAGATAGAAAATTTGCTCTAAATCTGGCCACGCTTTACCATTTATTATTGCTTTGGCGATAATCTTTCCCCTAAACGGAAAAGCATTATGCTGCTTCTCATTACATGAAAGTGATATGAAAATGCCAAAAACCAATAGAGCGGCTAAAAAAGATTGAATAAATATTTGAGCCTGTTTGTATCTCATTTTATGTAAGAGGATAATAAATGGGTGCGAGTAACTTTTATTGAATGAGCGGATTGTTAAAAATTACGGGCATTTAAGCTCAATAATCCTCCCGCTGGCGCACTGAATAGACCATATGTTAGCGTGCCTTTTACACTTGATAACGCAACTCTGGGGGTGAAACTGGTCTGAACGATACCCTCTGACCATGAAACTCCAATCGTCGAGTTTGCTATCATGCTACCATTATGGGTAAAACCTGTTATATTACCTTTTGAGATGGTTACTGCTTCAGTTGATTTAACGCTAAACAGCCCTACGCGATTCGCAACAACTATCCATTCAATCGATTCAGTTTTATCTACTTCCATTAATGGAAAGTATGAAATTACATCTGCTATAGGTGAAGTTTCTGAAAGCGCCATAGACTTATTATTTGGGGCCAAAACATTACTTTTACCTGTGCTGTTTAAATCAGATATTTTGATGGGTTGCTCAATTTCTTTTTTACAAGAAATAATCATAGCAGCACAAGCTCCTAAAAGTATTCCATTTTTAAAGTGTCTTGTTGGCAATAGTGAAAACAACGATTTGCTGATTTGTTTCATGTGTTATGGGGTTTTAAATTGTTGAAATATTTATTATTCAATTTAGGATTTCAGCTATGTATTATATCTTATAAATAGGCAAGTCAAACAGATTTGCGGCCATTTAGATAAAATATGGGTTCAATCTATTGATCATTTGGTTGTTGCCTAAAGATTGTGGCAATGATTTGAGATTTCATAGTTCACTTTGTAGCACTCTAAATTTAATGGGTAATCTATTGTAAAACCAAAATAGCTTTTTTTTGGGATTTAATATCTTTTTCCATATTTCTCTTATATCTTGATAACCTGTTAATGGCTTCCGAGATACTGACTTTTTCCAAGTATTTGATGACTCTATAGAACATAATAATATTTCCAACATTAATATCATGCTACGCATCCTATTTGTGTTGCTATACCGCTCGCATAATCGTAATAATCCGTTTTATATGGTCACCGATAGTATTTATACTTAGCTTACTTGATTACCTGCTCGATATTGTCCAATCTGGCGTTAAACTCTGAATATTCCGGAAAATCTTTCCCTTTGATAATCCCGTGTGTTTTCTTATTCCAATAGCAGGGCTGGATTTTTTCCGGTAGGTAATATTTTAAAGCACCCGCTTCATATATGATGCGGGCAAAAATGCTGGTCGGAGTATCAGCTCCCGGCCTTTTCAGATAAAATTGGATATCCATCTCTCAGGGATTAAATTAATAGGTTAACAAAATGTTTTCTGGTGTACCCCAATAGGTTTGGGGGGACACGTTGGGTACACAGGAGGTTAATTTCTCTTTTTCTCTCTTTATGGTCCTTTGCTCTGAAATGCACGTCCAGTAAAGAGAAACGCCCAATCCCAGTAAAGCTGAGATTGGGCGAGTAAGCGTTCTGGTAGCCTCAACAGGGATCGAACCTGTATCTAAAGTTTAGGAAACTTCTATTCTATCCATTGAACTATGAGGCCATACCCCATTTCTGGGATCGGGTGGCAAAAGTAAGGGTTTTAAATTAATATTTAAAGACTTTCTATATCTACTTTCCCGTTGGCAGGGGCATAGATCCCATCGATTTCTTTCTTGAATTTTTCCAGGATCACTTTCCGCTTTGCTTTCAGTGTAGGTGTGAGTTCCCCGGCATCAACTGTCCATTCATGGGGGAGCAGTACAAATTTTTTAACCTGTTCAATATGGCTGAAAAACTGGTTGTACTTATCTACTGCCTGTTTGAAGAGGTCCAGTACTTCGGTATTTTTCACCAGTTCCTCGTTGGAGGTGGTTGAAATGCCATGTTTGGTGGCCCAGTTACGCAGGTTGCCAAAAGAGGGGACAATCAGTGCTGCAGTGAATTTGCGGTCTTCACCTACTATCATGATCTGTTCAATGAAAGGCGATTCCTTGAACTTGTTTTCAATGGGTTGCGGTGCCACAAACTTGCCACCGGAGGTTTTGAACAGTTCTTTTTTGCGGTCCGTTATTTTCAGGAATTTATTATCTATCAGTACGCCTATATCGCCGGTATGGAACCAGCCATCTTTGATGGCATCAGCGGTGAGATCGGGGCGTTTATAGTATCCAATAGTGATATTAGGGCCTTTACAGAGAATTTCTCCATCTTCAGCCAGCTTAACTTCCACATTGCTGATAACAGGACCTACAGTGCCAAACATCCTGTCTTCAACATTATAGCGGTTTACGCTGATAACGGGGGATGTTTCTGTGAGGCCATAGCCTTCCATGATAGGAATGCCTCCCGCGGTAAATATTTTCAGTAAGCGCACCTGGCAGGCGGCGGCGCCATTCACAATGCACTGTATATTACCTCCCAGGGCAGCGCGCCACTTGCTGAAAATCAGTTTGTTAGCCAGTTTAAGCTGCAGGTTATACCAGGCTCCCTGGTCTTTGTTGATCTCATATCGTTTGCCGATGTCTACTGCCCAGAAAAACAAGGCTCTTTTGATGCCTTTGAGTTCCAGACCGGTAGTCATAATCCTTTCGTATACTTTTTCCAGGAGTCGTGGCACTGTAGTAAAAATGGTCGGCTTTACCTCTTTCAGGTTATCACCGATGGAGTCCATGCTTTCTGCATAGTAGATGGGCACACCGGAGGTGAGATACAGGTAGGTGACCATTCTTTCAAATATATGATTCAGCGGAAGGAAGCTGAGGGCCTTTGCGTTGTTATTTACAGGCAAATAAGGCTGACAGGCCAGCACATTGCTCATGATATTATGGTGACTGAGCATTACACCTTTAGGCGTACCTGTGGTGCCGGATGTATAAATAATCGTCACCAGTTCTTCGGGAGATATATTTTTCTTTACGGTTTCTATCTGTTCAAAATCCGCTTCGTCGCCCAGATCCACCACTTCTTTCCAGTGTCTGGCGCCTTCGACTTTATTAAAGGTGAATATTTCCCGGATGGTAGGGAACTTATCACGCATGCCATTGATTTTGGTTAAGAGTTCTTTGTCGCTTACAAAGAGAATTCGTGCTGCTGCATCGTTTAGCACGTAGGCCAGTTCGTTTTCACTGATCGTTGGGTAAATAGGAGTGAGCACAGCTCCCAGTTGCTGACAGGCCAGGTCCGTGATTATCCATTCTGGTCTGTTGGGTGAAATGATCGCTATTTTATCTTTTTCTTCGTTGTGTTTGATTCCCGCCCGGATGCCCAGTTTGAGCAGGCCAGAACTGAATTTGAGGGTAATGTCCGCTACTTCTTTTGTACTATATTTTTTCCATTCCCCGTTTTCTTTGCCGGCTAACATATCTGTTTTAGGATAGTTAGCTAATTGGTAAGAAATCACATCAAATAGTCGTTGCGGTTGGTCCGTCATGCTGCTGTAATTTTGTTTTGGCTCAAATATGTCAAATGCGCGTGTGTTGTTGTTCTTTCAGCTTTTCATATTCTTTCAGTGTATCTCCGAAAGGGTCTTTATGATAGGCATTAAAGTATTGAAAAGATAACGCTATTCCCCAGCCCAGTGCTGGCCATACAGGCCATGGTGTGCCATTTGTTTTATCGCTGTCAGTAAGAAACCAAACAGCCCATAACCCCATATTAATAACGAGATATATGATAAGATGTGATTTGAATCCAGCCCTGGCCTTCGCTATACGCCAAAGTCGATCGTCTCTTTCTTGTGTAGTTTCCATTGAAGTCAGTTTTAGGTAATAGTGGTTGTACTAAATTTAAAATATTTTATTGGCTTCAGGGAGAAAAAAACGAAAAAAAGCAGACTTAGCGGGTGGCCTTGATACTAAAGGTGATATTCACCTGAGAGTTGATCAGTTTGTCCTGCAGAGATTTATCTGCTCTGTAACTGATACCCCATTGGGTACGGTCAATATTGAAGTTGGCTATGGCATTGAGCGCCTTACTGCTGAAGGTTACCTGCGCAGGAAAGGAGATGTTTTTGGTAATGGACTTCAGTGTCAGGTTGCCGTTAATAATATGGGTGGCATTTTTTAAGGTGAGATCATCACCCACCGCCTGATGGAAAGGTGCTACACTGGTGATTTCAAAAGTGGCAACTGGATATTTTTTTACATCGAAAAACATTTCGCCTTTCAGCTCCGTTTCCAGTTTGCGTTGCATGGCGGTATCTGCTGCGAGGTCGAGGTCTTGCAGGGAATTCATATTAATAATGAATTGTCCGCCTGTAATGTTACTGTCTTTGACGTAAAGGGCGCCACCGGCCAGTTTCAGGGAACCGTGATGTTTACCGGTTGGTTTGGTACCTGTCCATGTCACCAGGCTGCTGACGGTATCTGGCAAATAAGCGTTGCCAGTACCTGCCTGTACGGTCTGTGCTTCCGTAATCTTCGCCTTGTCAGCTTTAGGCGCCTGTTCGCAGGCAATAATGCCAACGACAAAAAGTAATATTACACATAGCAGTTTTTTCATAAATACATGTATGCTTTAAAAAACAAGCGCCCCTTAAAACCGGGACGCTTGTTAATAGTTTTTACTATTCAGCCAGTTCCCGGTTGCCTACCCACACAAATCGCTTCACTATAAATTCCTGGTTGGTAAAACTGGCATTGCCTGCCGGATTACCGCCGGTAACATGAAAATCAGAAAATGCAGCATGCTGATTTACCCATATAAAGCCAGTGAGATTGAAAGATACAGGGGTAAACACGCTGTTCATCTCTTCCGCAATCTTTTCTTTTGTATCTCCATTGGTGGTATAAGCACCGCAGGTAATAGCACCATATTTCAGGGCCATTTGTCTGGCCAGTTGAATGCTGTGATCTGTATCCCTGGTTTTAATCAACAGGATGACCGGTCCGAAAAGTTCTTTTTCATAGATGGCCGTATCTGCACTGGTGACCTCCAGAATGGTAGGGGCGCATACCCTGGCATTGGCGAATTCTTCATTCACCACCGGCGTGCCTTCCAGTATTACTTTTCCGCCCAGGTGATGGGCTTCTTTAGCCCTGGCAAGGGTACTATCGTTTTGTATGGCACCTAATGTGCCGGCGCCCATCTTAGGATGGTTGACCAGGCCTACTACAGCATCTTTAAATTTCTGCACTACTTCGTTAAAGGGTACCTGCCCATTATCGGTACTTACCCCGTTTTCGGGGATGAAGAAGTTTTGTGGCGCAGTACACATCTGCCCGGAATACAGGCTAACAGAAAATGCGAGATTCTGGATAACAGCATCCAGGTCTTTCACACTGTCGAGTATCACAGAGTTCACCCCGGCTTTTTCTGTAAATACGGTTTTGCCGGGTAGTGATTCTATATAATTACCAAAGGGGCTACCTCCGGTATAGTCTATTAATCTAACTTCCGGGTGCTCACACAACTCTTTGGTGATCAGGTGTTCAGAGCTGTCTGCTGCCAGCTGGCACAGGTTCGGGTCATATCCGTTTTCCTGTAATGCCTGTTGAATGGCACTAACAGCAATGGCTATAGGAAGTATTGCCCTGGGATGTGGCTTTACGATTACGGCATTGCCGGTAATCAGATCAGCATACACGCCGGGCAGGGTATTCCATACCGGGAAGGTAGAACAGCCTATTACGAGGCCGGTGCCTTTCGGAATGGGTTTAAACGTTTTGTATAGTTTGATACTGGTTTTGCCCATTGGCTTTTCCCAGGTAAGATTAGGCGGGTAGCGCTGTAACTCATGATAGCCGGTGGCTACCGCCTCCAGTGCACGGTCGTTGGCATGGGGGCCGGAAGCCTGAAAGCTCATCATAAAGCTCTGGCCGGTAGTATGCATGGTGGCATTGGCAATATCAAAGAAGTAGTCTTTTACCCGTTCCAGTGTTTCCGTAAGAATACCGGCTCTTTCTGATACGGCTACTTTGCCCCAGCTTTTCCCTGCTATGGCTGCTTTTGCGAGCAGGTCATTAACGGCAAAAATGGGATATGTAACGCCCAGCACTTCGCGGGTATAAGGAGATACCTCTTCTCCGCTCCAGCCGGTTTCACCGGTTTGCAGTAGTTGTTTGAAAGGTTTTCCCAGCAGTTGCTGATAGCTCTGAACGCCCTTGGCATGGGCATCTTCGCCGTAAGCTTTAGGATGCTCCGGATATTGCGAATAGAAAGTTCGTTCGTGGTTCGCTTTTACAGCGTTGTCAATAATGTTTTGGTGTTTGTTAACGAGCATATTCAGAATTTGAGATTTACAATTTACGGATTTAGTCATTCAGTTGCTACAGCAACTAAATGACTAAATCTATAAATCAAAAAATGTCTAAATACTAATATCCCGAATTTATCAGCGTAAACCTTCCGTCGTTATAGTATTCGTCTGGTCTTGGCTTTAAAGGATTGTTACGTTGGTAGTTCAGGAATGCATCATAGTCCTGTTTATGTAATCCTATCCATGCTTTATAACCGGCCTGGTTGGCAGCAGGGCCAAACAGCCACTGGTTGTAAGATTCAAACATCCCCTCCCGCAACAGGCTGCGTTGAAAATCGAAGAGGGCAAAAGGATATTTCATGCCATAAAAGCTAAACCAATCCAGCAGAAAACGGGTGCGCACCATTACCAGTACTTCCGGGTCTATTCCTCCCGTTACCACACTCATCTGCTTGCCCATGCTCGTTTTGTAAGCTTCTACAAAGTCAGCGTTGCTTTTTTTGCCCTTTTTATCGTCCGGTAGCATGGCATCAAACAGCGATGGGTCATTGAATAATTTCTTATAAGATTCCAGCACAATGTTCCTTATTTCAGCTGTGCGGGTGGTAAAACTTTCCATATTCATGAAGGTTTCGCCGTATAATATGCACCACAGCGGGTTGTTGCTGAAATCGTATGTTTTGGTGGCGTTGTAGTAGTTGCCCGGAAATGCAGGATCCTGTTCAATGCCTTTGATCCAGCTGCGTAATGCACCATCGTACATTTTAAAGTTCATCAGCAGGGTGCCGTTGTCGTTATATAACTCACCACTGTTGGGAAATTTCTTAAGTGCCCGTTCATACATACGCTGAGCGGTTTTCCATTCTTCCCTGCCTACATAGATATTACCGGCAATCTGGAAAGCCTGTACATCCACGTCCCGGTGGTTCAGTAACGGCTCTACTACACTTTTCGCTTTAATCAGGTCACCTTTCAGATAGAAGGTGAAAGCCAGCTGTTTTTTATATTCATAATTATCCGGCTCCAATTGTAAAGCCTGGTTCAACACCAGGATGGCATTAGAATAGTCTCCACTGCGAATGAAGCCAGAAGCTGTATTGTACAACTCTTTGGCATCCTGTGCAACCACTACCTGTGAGAATAAAACTCCTGCAACTAAAAAAGCTTTCAATAAAGATGACCGTTTGTTCATTCCTTGTCTGTTCGTTTGTTGTAAAAGTAAGGAAAATGGGGTAATGTCCCACGGATCAATCGATGGGTAGGCGAGGCGGAGAAAATATATTTTTTATATTAACTTATTTGTTTATTTGATTCGATGATGTCTTTATTGAAGAAAATAGTCGTTACCCCGAAAATAATGACAGCCATGGCTATCACCGGCAGGAAGCCTGCCACCCGTGTTAACTCGCCCAGTATATTCAAATTATCTTTTTCGCTCATGCTAAGGAGTAAAGAAATAAGACTGAGCATGGCGTTGGAGATAAAAGTAAAGATCAGGCTGCGGGACCGGTAATAAAGCCAGCCGAGGAAAAGGGAGATGGGCAGGTAAAGTAGAATGGACGTAGGATAAATATAGGGAAGCGCAGCTATCAGCGTAATGGCTCCCAAGGCCTTATTAACAGGATATCTTTTTAATAACCCATTCAGAATGATTCCACGGAAAACGTATTCCTGCAGGGCGGGAAGAAGGAATATGAATATTACGCAATAGATCAGTGGATGACGTCGGGAGTATCCATACCCCGTCCAGTCGAATGGACTGGTTTCAAGAAAATATTTTAGGATCGCCACGATCACATATAAAGCCGGCACCATCAGTAGCAACATCCATAAATTATTTCCCTGGGGAATACTTAAAGAGAGTGGGGGCTCGTTCCGCTTTCTTTGTTGGTTATACAGGTATAAGGCTAACAGCGCAACAGGTAGCATTACATTCAGCAAATATGCGGGGCGTACTAATGCCAATAGTAGGAAAGAGGCATAATTAGCAAAAAATAAAAAAAACGCCAGGTTGGCGAAAAAGAGCGCACCGCCAAAGACGAATGCTTGTTTCATGGAAGGATAAGGAGTTACGGTCAACTCAAAGTCATCCTTCAGGAGATCAGGTTGCTGTATAACAGACATAGGTAATGGCGATATAGGTGATTAAAAAATGCCCCTGCCGGGATAAGCAGGGGCCATAAAGATATTAAATAATATGTGTAATCAACCCATCTCTCAGCTTGGGTTCAAACCAGGTACTCTTTGGTGGCATTACGTTTCCGCTGTCGGCAATATCAAACAGTTGTTGAATTGTAACCGGGAATAATGCAAATGCTACTTTCATTTCGCCACTGTCAACACGTTTTACCAGTTCACCTAATCCACGGATGCCGCCTACAAAGTCAATGCGTTTATCGGTGCGCTGGTCTTTGATACCGAGCAATTTATCAAGTATGTTGTCAGAAAGAATGGTCACGTCCAGGATGCCAATGGGATCAGTAGTATAGGTACCTTCTTTGGCTACGAGGCGATACCATCTGCCATCGAGGTACATGCTGAATTCATGCAGCATGGAAGGTTGTTGTGGTAAATGACCAATTTCTTCTACTGTAAAGTCATAGTCCAGCCGCGATAACAGCGCTTCTTTGCTAAGGCCGTTCAGGTCTTTTACCACGCGGTTATAATCCAGTATAGCCAGCTGGCTGGCGGGAAATATGGTGGTCAGGAAATAGTTGATTGGATTTTCTACCGATGTAATTTTCCCGGCTGCTTCAAATTCTTTTTGCACCAGGCTGGCAGAGGCGGCACGATGATGCCCGTCTGCGATATAAGTGCAGGGAACTTTTTCTGCAAACAGGGAAGTGATATCAGTTACGGTTGCAGGTGAGTTGATCACCCATACGGTATGTTGGATCCCATCTTCAGCAGTGAAGTCGTACACCGGCTTATTATGTTCCTGCCAGTGATCTACCAGGGCATTGATTTCCGGCACATCGTTGTAGGCCAGGAATACGTTGCCGGTTTGCGCTTTGGTGGTTTTAATATGGTTAATACGGTCCAGTTCTTTGTCCGGGCGTGTAAACTCATGTTTTTTGATGATGCCGTTATTATAATCGGCAATGGAAGATACGCATACCAGTCCTGTTTGTGCACGGCCGTTCATGACCAGTTTATAGATGTAATAAGCTGGTTGTGCTTCCAGGGAAAGTACTCCTTCGGTTACAAGGCGATGCAGGTTTTCTGCTGCTTTGTCATACACCTGCTGGCTGTGGGTATCTATCCCTTCCGGCAGATCGATTTCGGATTTAGAAACATGATAATATGAATGCGGGTTACCGGATGCTGCAGCTTTTGCCTCTTCCGAGCTAAGTACGTCGTAGGGCCTTGATGCTACTTTTGCTGCCAATTCTTCTGTTGGCCTTAATCCGTTAAAGGGTCTGATAATAGCCATGATGAATGATGTATGAGTGAGGGGTAAATGTAATAATAAAAAACAATGAATGATCATTAACGAATTACGGAGCTGCAGCCAGATATCAGTGAGATTATCTATCCGCAGCTCCGTAATAACCGGGTGTGTAAAATTTTTTACGCCTTCTTCAGGGAGAAGTATTTCATGGCTTCTACCATTACTTCTACACTCTCATAAGGCAGGGCGTTATACATCGATACGCGGAATCCGCCGGAGAGACGGTGTCCTTTGATACCTACAATGTCTTCTTTTTTACAGAATTTCAGGAACTCATCCTCCATTTCAGGCTTATCCATAATAAAGCAGGCGTTCATTTTACTACGGTCTTCCTTTACCACGGTGCCGCGGAACAGCGGGTTGTGGTCAATTTCATCGTAGAGTAATGCTGCTTTCTTATCATTGATTTTTTCAATGGCTGGAATACCTCCCTGCTCTTTTAACCAGCGGAGTGTCAGCATTGAAATGTATACTGCAAAAACAGGAGGGGTATTCAGCATGGAGCCATTTTCTATATGGTTCCTGTAGTCGAGTATAGCGGGTATTTTGCGCGATACCTTGCCCAATATGCTTTTGCGTATGGCCACCATGGTAGCACCGGCGGCGCCCATGTTTTTCTGTACACCTGCATAGATCAGGGAGTACTTGTTGAAGTCCATGTTGCGGCTCATGATGTCACTGCTCATATCTGCTACGAGGGGAACATCAGTAACAGGCGTCATATGCCACTGTGTACCATAGATGGTATTGTTAGTGGTAATGTGCAGATAACTAGCCTGGGGCGGGATGGTAAACTGCTTGGGAATGTGATTGTAGTTGCTTTCTTTGGAGCTCGCCACAACGTCGGCGAAGCCAAACAATTTTGCTTCTTTGATAGCCTTGTTAGACCATACTCCGGTATCTACATAAGCGGCGGTTTCACTGCTTTCCAGCAGGTTCATTGGCACCTGCATAAACTGCGTGGTGGCTCCGCCATGTAAGAAGAGTACTTCAAAGTCGTCATCAAGCTGCATCAGTTCCCTCACCAGGTTGCGCGCCTCGTCCATCACCGCTATAAACGGTTGTGTTCTGTGGCCAATTTCCAGTATAGACATCCCTGACCCTTCAAAGTCAATCAGAGCTTTACTGGCCTTGTACAATACCTCGTTGGGTAATACAGAAGGACCTGCGTTAAAATTATGCACCTTCATGTTGCGATTCAGATTAAATTCATTTTTTGATCTTTCCACTTTGTTTTGGTTTTTCTAAGGAAACGGAAAAAAAACGGCACGGGTATTTTAAAACCTAAGGTGCGTGGTGTAGGATAGGCTAAAAGATGGTATGGGCAAAGATAAAATTTCTTTTCTAATTATTAAGTATTACCCTAAATATTTTAGCCGGATTACTCTTCCCGTACCCGTAGCTTACCCTCCAGCCATTGCTGTTGCAGCTTTTCCACCTCCTGTAACTCTTCCGTAGTAAGGGTTGTATGCGTCAGCTCCCGTAAAGATGGCTGCCCTGCATTTACCCAGGCAGTATACCAGGCAGCAGCTACCCCTGCAATGGCATTTTTCATTCTCCTTTCTACCATGTCTCCCATAGAAAGATAATAAGCTTTCGTATAGTCATCGGCGTAAGTACGTACCAACACCCCATTTCGGTTTTCATAAGCAAAACGACGGCCCGGAGAAAATTGTTGACTTAATCGTTTTTCGTATAACAGTACTGTGTCTGCCTCCATTCCGCTTACCCGGATAATATCCCAGATAAACTTGCGCGGCTCCGGAATATATTCCGCTTTGCCAGCCCAATAATCAAACTCCTGATCAGCCAGCAGCTCAGGAATGCGCGACTCCCATAAACCATGAATCCCCTGCTGACCGGTAAGCTGACCGTTGTGATTGGAGCATACATGCAGGGGTACATGCGCATCTGCAATATAGTGCCCCAGCTCAGCCGATAATCGCAAAATGCGCTGCTGGTCTTTTTCCCGGAAAGCTTTGGTGAGCATGGCCATCATCTTTTCCAGATGCCACGGTAATATGCCATTTCGGTTCAGCGAATCAGCCGTATACCGTGCTACTGCGTCTGTCCAGGCACGGGGAATATGATCATACGGAGGTTTGTCAAATAAATCAATATCGATGAAGTGCCGGGCCCCTTCTGCAGCTACCGCATAGCGGCGCTTATCCGGATCCGTGGCATGCACGGTAATGTACTCCAGCTGCGGCTTGTACAATACCAGCATTTCCGGCGGCAAACAAAATACTGCCAGCCGGTTGATTCGCTGATGCGCAAAGAATCCCCAGGCACGGGCTTCTGCACATGATAATATCATTACAACAAATAATACGGAAATACGTACGTAGGCGTGGGTTAACATATGGCTATATTTTTTGGGAAGACGAATATAGCCATTTTCGCTTTTTCAAACCGACGGATAACCAGATTTTTTCCAACCGGAAAAACCATTTGTCATCCGCCGGGAACGCGTATTAAATATTTGTTACGCCACCGCTTACGGCAAATTTCATCGCCTCTCCGGCAGATACATTGGTCAGTGCTTTGACCCTGTCTTTAGGCACCATAAATACTTTGCCGGTAATAGCATAGGCATGCGGCACATATACTGCCATATATCCCTCCAGACCAAAATTGCTCACATCCGCCTGGGTGATGAATCCCATCTCCCAAACATCTACTCCGTAAATCTGCACCAGCACCGGATGGTCAAATTTTTTCTTCTCACCTACAAACGCATCAAACACATCTTTGATAGAAGTGTAGATGTATTTGATAAACGGTGTCCGTTCCAGCAGATGATCAAATAAGTCAAAAATCCGCCCTATGATAAAGGAAGAACTGAGGTAACCTACTCCAATGATCAACAGCAGCACCGCCGCGAATCCTACCCCTTTATATTTCAGAAAACTAAAAGAAGCGCCTTCCGGAATTAACTCTTTAGGAATGATATTATCTATGGTAACAAACGCCCAGTACAATGTAAGCGCCGTAATCCCAATGGGCGCCAGTATGAGCAGTCCCTGAAAGAAGTAACGCAACAGTCTTGATGCAAATACTTTAAATCTAAGCTTTGGCGACATGGTTCATAATTAGAAGCGCAAATTAGTCAATAATGCGCGGAAAGTATAAAAGCCATGCATCCGCGCAATCATATCACACCCCGTCCTGATCATTTTCCGCTAAACTTTTAACTGTTAACCTTTATAATATCAGTTTATTATTGAATGTTGCCACATGTAAAAAATAATTACTGGAAACTTTGGAAGTTTGGAAAGTTTCCATAGTTTTGTTGTGCATAACAACAGGGTTATTGCTGTAAAACTATGGAAGCACAGGAACGCATTATGGACACGGCTTTCAGCCTGTTTCGTCAATTTGGTACCCGCTCAATTACCATGGATGATATCGCTGAAAGAATGGGCATCTCCAAGAAAACATTGTATGCCCACTTCACCGATAAGGATGATATGGTCACTCAGACCATCAGCCGGTTCATACAAGTGGTAAATGAAGAATGCCTGGCAGATCGCCAAAAATCCAGGGACGCTATCGAGGAGCTTTTCCTGGTAATGGATATGATCGACCGCCGGCTGCGCAATATGAACCCCGTCATTATGCTGGATCTCCATAAATTTCATACAAAAGCTTTCCAGGCTTTCGAGGAGTACCAGAATAACACACTCGCTACCATGATCCGGGAAAATATGGAAAGAGGCATCAGCGAAGAGTTATACCGGCCGGATATCGACATCAGAATATTAACACATTACCGCATTCATGCCTGTATGATCTGTTTTAAACCGGAACTCTTCCCGGGTGGATATGATATGAATAAAGTACAGAGAGTGTTGCTCGAGAATTTTTTATACGGCGTGGCTTCTCTGAAAGGATATCAGCTTATTGAAGAATATAAACAACTATCGCAAAATAAATAATACTATGGTATCAATCAAAAGGCTCACCAGTATGGCTTTTATGGTGTGGCTGCTGTCAGTGGCCATCAACGTCAGGGCCAAGCAACAGCAGCATCTCACTGAGCCAATCAGCCTGTCTGCCAAAGAAGCGGTAGACTACGCGCTGGCTAATCAGAGCTCCGTGAAAACTGCCAAACTGGATGAACTGATACAGCTGGCTAAAAATAAAGAGATCAGTGGTTTGGCATTGCCTAACATCGCAGGAGCGGGTTCTTATCAGTATAACCCAATGGTGCAGAAACAAATGTTTAACGCCAAGAACTTTGGTTCTCCCGTTGATTCCTTTACTGCCGTATCATTCCAGCTCAAACACAATATGCTAGGAGAAGTAAAGCTGACGCAAACTCTCTTTGACCCCAGCGTACTGGTAGCATTGCAGGCCCGGAAAACACTGGAAATACTGGTGTCACAAGGTGTTACAAAAAGCCAGATTGATGTAAAGTCAGAGGTATATAAAGCATACTACAATGTACTCTCTGCCAACAAAGCATTGACCATCCTTTCTGAAAACGTTAGCTCACTGGAAAAAATCCTTGGTGAAACCAAAGAGATTTATAAAAACGGGTTGGCGGAAAAACTGGATGTAGATCGTCTCGTAGTGCAATACACCAATCTACAGACAGAACAAACCAAACTCCGCAACCTGATTGAATTGGGGGTTGCCTCTCTGAAATACCAGATGGGAATGCCACTCAAACAGGCTATTATATTGAAGGATACACTGTCCACCCAAAAAATTGTGGAAGATGTACTCGACATGGATAAATTCGATTACTCCCAACGTATCGAATACCAGTTGCTGGAAACACAGAAGAAGGCGAATGAATACGATCTGAAAAGATATAAGATGAAAGGTTTGCCATCATTGCAACTGTTCGCATCTACCGGTGCACTCAGGGGCAGTGATAAATTCGATTACTTTCAGAGCCCGATGTGGTATGGTTACGTAAATACAGGACTCAATCTCTCCGTACCCATCTTTACCGGCCTGCAACGTAAGCGCCAGGTAGATCAGGCATGGCTGACCGTTAAGAAAAGTGAAGTGGCTATTGAAAATGCCAAGTTGGGAATAGACCTGGAAAGAGAACAATCAGCTTCTACTTTCCGCAACAACGTACTCACCCTGGAAGCACAGGAAAAAAATATGGGACTGGCGCAGGATGTGTATCATACCACCCAGATCAAATACAGGGAGGGCGTAGGTTCCAGCCTGGAAATGACGACTGCTGAAAACGATCTGCTCACTGCACAAAATAATTATTTCACTGCTTTGTTCAATGCGATCGTTGCTAAAATAGATCTGCTGAAATCATACGGCAAACTATAAGCTCAACTATTTCAATCACCATTCACTACTAATAACATGACCAAAAGATATTCTTTCCTGATCCCCTTCATCACACTTGTACTGGCTGCCTGCGGCGGTGGTGGCGGAAATAAAGCGGAACAGCTGCAGCAGTTGAAACAGGAAAAAGTAAAATACAATGAAGACATCGACAAGAAAATTGCTGCACTTGAAAAAGCGGTAGGCAAAACAGACTCTGTGCAGAAAATGAAAGATGTCACCGTTACTGAAGTAACTGATACTTTATTTGAACATTATATTGACGTACAAGGTAGTGTCGACGCCCGCGAAAACGTGAATGTTTCTGCCCGCGTACCAGGAGTGATCACCAGCATATCCGTAAGAGAAGGACAAGCTGTAAGTCAGGGACAAACATTGGCCCAGGTAGATGACCAGGTGTTGAAAGCTAACATGGCAGAACTCCGCACACAGATGGAACTCGCCAACACCCTGTTTGAAAAACAAAAGAATTTGTGGTCGCAGAAAATAGGATCTGAAGTACAATATCTGAATGCCAAAAATCAGAAAGAAGGTCTGGAAAGGAAAATGGCTACCCTGCAGGATCAGCAATCACAAACCCGCATCATTGCACCCATCAGTGGTACAGTGGATGCCGTAATTGCTAAAGTAGGTGATAATGCTGCGCCAGGCAATCCCGCCTTCCGCGTAGTAAACGCCAATAACCTGAAGATTACTGCCAACGTAGCAGAAGCATATGCAGGACTGCTGAAAACAGGCGACGCTGTAGTGATTGCATTCCCGGATATTAACCGTGAAATACGCAGCAATATCAGCTTCGCTTCCAGAACCATCGATCCGCTAAGCCGCACTATTAAAATTGAAGTGCCGCTGAAACCAGATAACGGCCTGCGTCCCAACATGATTGCACACATCAGGATCGTAGATTACACCGCCAAAAATGCAGTAGTGATTCCCGTAAGCGTGATCCAGTATACTTCCGGTAAACCATATGTAATTGTTGCACAAAATGCCAACGGTAAACTGGTGGCACAGCGTAAAACAATTGAACTGGGCCGCACCTATAATGACAGGGCAGAAATAAAAACTGGTTTGGGTAAAGGGGATAAAATTATCACTACAGGTTTTCAGGGGCTGAACGATAACGACCTGATTAAATTATAAAGCTGCTTCAAACAGCTAAAATCAAGTGTATGCAAGATAATCTCAATAAAGAATTTAAGCCTACCAGTTGGGCCATTGATAATAAGGTGAGCATTTACGTGGCCACCATTATCATTGCGCTCGCAGGTATCCTTTCCTATAATAGCCTGCCGAAGGAACAGTTTCCGGAAGTAGTGTTTCCGCAGTTCTATATCAATACTGTCAATGCCGGTACTTCTCCGGAAGATATGGAAACAACGATAACGAAACCTATTGAAAAGCAGTTGAACGGTATCTCCGGTGTGAAAAAAATCAAGAGTACATCCATGCAGGATTTCTCTGCGATCACCATCGAGTTCAATGCCAATGAAGATATTGAAGCTGCCCGTCAACGGGTGCGTGAAAAAGTAGACGATGCCAAAAAGGATCTGCCAACGAACCTTACACAGGAACCGCAGATCGTAAAAATCGATGTGTCGCAGATTCCTATCATGAACGTAAACCTCTCCGGTGACTTTGACCTGCAAACCCTGAAAAAGTATGCAGATGATATGAAAGATCGTATTGAGGCACTCAATGAAATTACCCGTGTAGACCTGGTAGGTGAACTGGAACGTGAGATCCAGATCAACGTGGACAAATACAAAATGGATGCGGCTAAAATCAGCTTCGATGATATCATTCTCGCCATACAGGGTGAAAACATTACCATCTCCGGCGGTTTAGTGGCAATGGATGGTCAGAAACGTACCCTCAGCGTAAAAGGAGAATATAAAGATCCTGCACGGATAGGTAATATCGTGGTGCGCGGACAGTCAGGTGCTACAGTATACCTCAGAGATATTGCCAGTGTGGTAGATGGCTTCCTGGAGCAGGAAAGCTACGCCCGTTTGGCAGGTAAGAATGTAATCACGCTGAACGTGATCAAACAGAGTGGTAAAAACCTGATCGATGCATCTGATAAGATACAGGCGATTACGAAAGATATGCAGGAAAATTATTTCCCTAAAAATCTGAATGTAACCATCACCGCAGATCAGTCTAAATCTACCCGTGTAACCTTGCACGATCTGATTAATACCATCATCATCGGCTTCCTGCTGGTAACCCTAATCCTCATGTTCTTCATGGGAGCAGTGAATGCGATCTTCGTGGCGCTGTCGGTACCTATCTCCATGTTCATTGCATTCCTGCTGATGCCCACGTATGGCTTTACGCTGAATATGATGGTACTGTTCTCTTTCCTCCTGGCATTGGGTATTGTGGTGGATGATGCCATTGTGGTTATAGAAAACGTGCACCGCATCTATAATGAGCGAAAAGACCTGGGTATTGTGAAGGCGGCCAAGATAGCCGCGGGAGAGGTCTTCCTGCCGGTATTTTCGGGTACGCTTACCGTATTGGCGCCTTTCGTCCCATTACTTTTCTGGCCTGGCATCATCGGTAAATTCATGTTTTACTTACCGGTAACGCTTATTACCACACTGGGTGCTTCACTGGTTGTAGCTTATATCATCAACCCCGTTTTTGCTGTTGATTTTATGGACCGGCATGAAGGGGAGAATCATCCCAAGCCGAAGTTCGATAAGAAATTCACGATTCTCTCTGCTGTGTTTGCAGTATTTGCGCTCATCGGATATGCCAATGGTAGTGTGGGAGTAGGGAACTTTGTAATTTTCCTTTACCTGGTCATTTTGCTGGAACGCTTCTGGTTAGGTGGCGTGGCTCGTCGCTTCCAACATGGTTTCTGGCCTAAAGTGCAGGAGCGTTATAAAATTATCCTGAAGTGGTGCCTGCTGGGATGGCGTCCTGTATGGATTGTAATAGGTGCTTTCGGCCTGCTGTTTTTCAGTATCGTGTTAACGGCTATACGAAATCCGAAGGTGGTATTCTTCCCGCAGGCAGATCCTAACTTTATATACACTTACATAGAATTACCGAACGGTACTGATCAGAAATACACGGATTCTATTACCAAGATTGTGGAGAACCGCATTACCAAAGTGGTAGGAACGAATAACCCTATCGTGGAATCTATTATTTCCAATGTGGCCAAAGGCGCCGGCGATCCTTCGCAGATGGACATGAGTGTACAACCACAAAAAGGTAAAGTAACGGTTGCCTTCGTGGAATTTGGCGCCAGAAATAATCAGTCTACTGTACAGTATCTTGACAAAATCAGGGACGCTGTGAAAGGGATACCGGGTGCCAACATCACGGTAGAACAGGAGCAGGGTGGTCCGCCAACAGGTAAGCCCGTGAATATCGAAATCACCGGTGATAACTTCGATGAGTTAACCAATACTTCGTTCAGACTTAAACGTTACCTCGACTCCTTACAGATTGGTGGGGTGGAAGAACTGAAAAGTGATTTCGAAGATAACAAGCCGGAGATAGTGGTGAACATTGATCGTGAAAGAGCCAATGCAGAAGGTATTTCCACCAGACAGATTGGAGGAACCCTCCGTACTGCCTTGTTTGGTGCGGAAGCATCCAAGATCCGTGATGCGAAAGATGAGTATAAGATCATGGTAAGGTTAAATGAGGCTCAACGGAATAATATCAACAACCTGATGAACCTTAACCTGGTATACAGGGATATGAATATGGGCGGGGCTATTCGCCAGGTGCCACTGTCGGCGGTAGCGGACATTCATTATTCCAATACCTATGCAGGTATCAAACGTATAGATCAGAAACGTGTTATTACGCTGTATTCCAACGTATTGACGGGCTTCAATGCCAACGAGGTAGTGCAGCATATCGAAACATCCCTGCATGACTTCACGCATCCTTCTTCGGTATTGATTAAGATGACAGGAGAGCAGGAAGATCAGCAGGAAACGATGAACTTCCTGTTGATGGCGATGCTGGGTGCATTTGGCCTGATCCTGATGATCATGGTGACCCAGTTTAACTCTATTGGTCGTCCGATGATCATCTTAATGGAAATCCTGTTCAGTATTATCGGGGTGTTCCTGGGCTTCTCCATCTTTAAGATGAGTATTTCCATAGTAATGACCGGGGTGGGTATTATGGCGCTGGCGGGTATCGTGGTGCGTAATGGTATCGTACTGGTGGAATTTACAGATTTGCTGATTCAGCAAAAGATGCCGGTAAATGAGGCGGTAGTGGAAGCGGGAAAAACCCGTATGACACCGGTGGTCTTAACAGCTATTGCTGCGATATTGGGGCTTATTCCGCTGGCAGTGGGCTTTAACATTGACTTTGCGTCATTGTTCAGTGAGTTCAAACCACATATTTTCTTTGGGGGAGATAACGTAGCGTTCTGGGGGCCTTTGGCCTGGACCATGGTATTCGGGTTGGTGTTTGCCACTTTCCTGACACTGATTATGGTGCCGGTAATGTATGCCATGAATAAGCGTTCTATAGATGTATTGGATAAGTATAACATGCCACGGTGGCTCAAGTACGTGCCATTCCTGGTGTTATTTATAAAAATATTCATGAAGCGGTCAGACGTAAGGATGTTACACGATCCTAAATATTTGTCTGCCAAGCCATATGATTTCTTTCCGGAACCTGAAGTAGAAGAGGAGCCGGTGAATGGGAAGAAAGTGGGTGGAATCTCCGTTAATTAAGTTTTTTTTCAATACAGTGTAACAGTTGTAGGTTAACAGTCTCCGTCCCGATTCTTCGGGACGGATTTTTTTTGTATATTGTAGCCGAATTGGTTTTTTTTATTCCATTAACAAATTTTAACATTTGGAATGAGTGGCATTTGAATAGCCTTTATTACTTTTGACCCTTCAGACAGTTACACGTTACTAGCCATATACAGCCTTAGCCTTATATGCCATATGATAAATAAGATCTAAAATATTAAAAGACAGTCTGTTTTGAACACTTAGGCCATTTGCCTGTAATAGTAATAGTAGAAAGAAGATAGATATACATAAGAAGTTCAGCTTTTCTTGACAAACAGCAGAATCGCCATTAAAAGATAATACCAAGGCGCAAGATTGGAAGACCATGGAGTACGTAGCATCGTTAGCATTTGCTAAAGAGAGGGACCAACAGGATCCATTAAATAAATTCAGAGACCAGTTTTATTTCCCACAGCGTAACGGAAAGGATGCTATTTATTTATGTGGCAACTCGCTCGGATTACAGCCAAAGAACGTGAAAGCGGCTATAGAACAGGAATTGACGGATTGGCAACAATGTGCGGTAGAAGGTTATTGGGCGGCTAAGAATCCATGGTTATATTATCAACAATATTGCAGTAAGCCGTTGACAGCCATTTTAGGGGCCAGCCAGCAGGAGTTGACAGTAATGAATACGCTTACGGTAAATCTGCATCTGATGATGCTCAGTTTTTACCGGCCAAACAAACAGCGGTTTAAAGTGTTAATGGAAGCAGGAGCTTTTCCCAGTGACCAATATGCGGTTGAAACGCAGGTTAAGTTTCACGGTTACGATCCTGAAAGTGCGATTATAGAAGTTTCCCCGCGACCCGGAGAACATTTGATAAGATTAGAAGATATTTTAGAGATTATTAACAGAGAAAGTGATAGCTTAGCATTAGTTTTATTTGGAGGTATAAATTACTATACCGGACAGTTTTTTGATATACCCGCTATAACAGTTGCTGCTCATAAGGCAGGCGCTTACGCAGGTTTCGACCTGGCACACGTAGCTGGAAATATACCGGTAAGTTTGCACGATTGGGAAGTAGATTTTGCCGTTTGGTGCTCTTATAAGTACCTGAATGGCGGTCCCGGCGCAGTAGGAGGCGCATTTGTGCATGAGAAACATGCCAGTAACCGCGATTTTCTTCGTTTAGGTGGCTGGTGGGGCAATGAAGAGAGTGCACGTTTTAAAATGGAAAAAGGGTTTGTGCCTAAAAAAGAAGCTGAAGGATGGCAACAAAGCACCGCTCAGGTGTTCAATATGGTTAGCCTGAAAGCCTCCCTGGAATTATTTGAAGCGGCCGGTATCGGCGCTTTGCGTATCAAAAGTGAAGGAATGACCAATTATCTTGAATTCCTGTTACGACAGTTAAAGGGCATAGATTTCCAGATTATTACACCGGAAAAAATTAATGAAAGAGGCGCTCAATTATCTTTATTGTTCCTGGACAAGGGTAAAGAAATACATCAACGAATGACCGATGCCGGAATAATCGTTGATTGGAGAGAGCCTGGAGTTATCAGGGTATCACCGGCACCCTTATATAACTCCTATCAAGACGTATTTCATTTTTATGAAATCATAGCTAATATTGCTTCAAACGCTTAATTAAGTAAGATGACTTTTGAGAGAAACGAACGCCCCCGCAGGCCTTATTCTTCTGATACCAACAAAGAGAATGATCCCAATAAGGAGAAAGGCGATGACAAACCCAATGTAAATAACGAGCGGGAAGGCGGCAAACCCGACTACAACAGTGGAAGCTCTGAGGGGCGCCCTGGTTACAATCGAGAAGGCGGATATCGTCCGCGCACAGACTACAATCGTGATGGCGGCACTGGTGGCGGCTACAACCGTGAAGGCGGAAGTGGTGGTTACAACCGTGATGGCGGTGGCGGCGGCTACAACCGTGATGGTGGTAGCGGTGGTTACAACCGTGATGGCGCAGGTGGCGGCTATAGCGGCGGCGGTGGTAGTGGTTATGATCGCGGCGGAAGCGGCGGTGGTGGCTACAATCGCGGTGGCGGCGGCTATGGTGGCGGCAGCGGTGGTGGTGGATACGACCGCGGTGGCGGCGGTGGTGGCTATAATCGCGGCGGTGGCGGCGGTGGTGGTTACGATCGTGGCGGCAGTGGCGGTGGTGGATACGATCGCGGCGGAAGCGGCGGTGGTGGATACAACCGTGGCGGCGGTGGTGGTGGCTATGATCGCGGCGGCAGCGGCGGTGGTGGTTACGATCGCGGCGGTGGCGGCGGCGGATACAATCGCGGCGGTGGCGGCGGTGGTTACGATCGCGGCGGCGGCGGTGGTGGATACAATCGCGGCGGTGGCGGTGGTGGATACGATCGCGGCGGTGGCGGCGGTGGTTACAACCGTGGCGGTGGCGGCGGTGGTTACGATCGCGGCGGTGGTGGCGGTGGTTACCGTGGTGGTGGAAGCCCAAGACAGGGTGGAAGACCTCAACGCTTTGAACCAAAACCTGATAACAAAATTTACTTTATCGCCCTCCTGCCAACAGCAGAAGTAGGTAAAGAAATCATAAAAATCAAACAGGAATTTGCAGAACAATACGGTCCTATGTACGCACTGAAAGTGCTTCCGCATATTACCCTGCAGGTTCCTTTCACGGCTGATCCGGCATTGGAAAAAGCTTTCTGTGATGAACTGACGGATTTTGCCAAAACACAGGCACCTTTCGAAGTTTCCCTGAAAGGCTTCGGTACTTTCCCGAACAAACAAAACCGTGTACTCTTCATCAACGTGGAAAAAAGTGAAACCATGTCTGCAATGCACCGTCAACTGATCAACTTCCTGCGTAAGGAATTTGGTTTCAGTACGATGCTGGCTCGTACAGGATTTACACCTCACGTTACCGTGGCCTTTAAAGACCTGGAAGATGATCAGTTTAATAAAGCATGGCCCGATTATGAAAACAAGGAATACGAGGCTACCTTCAAGGTAAATAACCTCTACTTTCTCCGTCACAACGGTAAATCATGGGAAGTGCTGCAGAAATGCAAATTAGGTGGTGCCTGATAAAAGCTCCTCCTGTAAAATAAAAAAGGCCTCCGCTGATGCGGGGGCCCTTTTCGTTTTATAAACACAGACAGTATAACAGTGTAGGTTATACGAAGTTAATCGCTCATTGTTTGACCACTTTGCCGGATCCTACTATATTACTTACTACAATAGGTTCACCCTTGTAATGAACCTCCCCGCTGCCGCTGATATCCACATCCAGGTACTGACGCACAAATGCTTCATGTTCACCGGAACCGCTGATCGCGATATTGGCTTTTTGTACTTCCATATCAATACCCGCTATGCTGCCACTGCCATTGATTTCGCTATTGTGCGTATCGGCATTGCCCTTCAGCACCATATCCCCTGAACCGTTAATTGTGGTAGTCAGATTGGTAGTAGTCAATGTAAGCCATCCTTTACCACTGCCATTAATTTCATACTTGAAAAGAGAACTACGTATGGTGTCCTGATTATCTGCCGTACCTGATCCGTCAAACTGCAACCGCTGAAAAATCGGACTCTGTATATATACTTTTATAGGTAGATGATTCTTGATATATGTCCGCTCCCGGATACGCACATACAACGTATTACCGCGTACACCTGTTTCTACCACACCTATAATATTATCTTCTGCTTTTATTTCCAAAGCAGTCACTGCAGCCTGTTTCAGGTGTACTTCAAAATCCCCTGATACTTCCACATCCGTGAGCGCACTAATACTGCGGGTTTCAGACACTACGTGGCCGGAACCGCTGATATTATCTTTGGTACAGCTGGAAAGTATAATGCTGAAGATCGCTATCATCAAAAGCAGCCATCCAATACTTAAGCTGGTGTATGTAATTATAAATTGCTTTTTCATATCGTCACTTTTAAGGAGCTTTAAGAAATGACGTGTATGGAAGAACATACCCCTATGCAGGAAAATATTTTCCGGAGAAGAGAAGGAGGGAGGAAGACCGGGATTGGCCATCCGTACGGAAACAGGTATAAAAAAATAAGCCGGCCGTACAGACGTACGGAACCGGCTTTTGATTAACCCCTATGAAAACAAACTATTGCTCTTATTTAATGTGCTAATTTAATTTCTCCCAAATCAGTGGACTTTCCTTCGTCCACCTTTACATCAGTCACAGTTGCAGGCTTAAAAGGCGCTTTCGCTCCTATAATAACGGTGTATGCACCCACTTTCGCATGTTCAAAACTAAAGGCACCATCGGTAACGGGTGATGTTAATGTATCTGTTCCCTGAATGGCCCAGGCTTCAGTGGCTCCCTCTGCCGGTGTTACTTTTCCTGCTATGGATCCACCATCAACGCCCTTAAATGCGAATGCTCCAAACGCTACAGCTGCAAGTGCTAACATGCTTACTTTTATCTTCTTCATAGCTTACAATTTTAAATGGTTTAACAATAAAGGTTATATGGTAAGTAAAGGTGTTAGCATTGTTTTATTCTGTTTTTTAAAGATGTAAAAGAACTTTCTGTTTGAAACCCAATTTTGCAATTACGATGCCATAATATTTTGAACACCTGCCATTTAACATATCTTTTGGAAGACATTAACAAAAAGAATTCGCAGCAGCTGCATAAATAAAGAAGCCGTCACAGTTACTGTGACGGCTTCTTAGCGCTGAATGAACAACTAAAATTATCTTCTGTTCAACTTACTCAGGAGTCGTAGTATTTCCAGGTATAACCATACCAGGGTAACCATTAAACCAAAGGAAGCATACCACTCAAAGTATTTTGGAGCTCCCTGTGCAGCACCCTGCTCTATCATATCAAAATCAAGAATCAGGTTCAGTGCAGCTATGGCTACCACCACGAGGGAGAATACGATACCAAATGTACCACTGCTGTGTATTAAAGGCATCTCAATGTTGAAAAGACGCAGCACTATTGCTATCAGGTAAAAGATACCAATACCCAATGTAGCAGTGAATACGATCGATTTAAAACGCTCTGTTGCACGGATTACTCCCGTACGGTACAAAATCAGCATTGCGATGAAAGTACCGAATGTAAGACCCACCGCCTGCAATACGATACCATTCCACTGCGATTCAAACATCGCGGAAATAGCACCAAGGAATAAACCCTCCGCAATTGCGTAAGCAGGAGCGAGATACGGAGACCATTCCTTTTTGAAAATAATGACCATCGCCAGTATAAAACCGCCAATGGCTCCACCTATCGCCAGCGGCAACACAGCAGTGCCACCTCTTGAAAATTCACCCCAGGAAAAAACAGCTGCTGCCATTAACATCAGCAACATGAAAGACATTTTGTTAACAGTACCACGGATAGTCATGGCCTCACCTGCAATATGCGGTGCTTTATCAAATACACTTTGCTTCAGTACAGGATTGTTCGATTGAAATAATGCCATAAAGTATAGTTTAAATTTATGGGTTAAAAATACGATTTGATTTGATAAAAGGACATTAGAATCCGGTAAACACTGCCAAAATTAGCATTTCTATAACCAATAACTACTAGTTATCACCCATAACCAGAAGTAATGGGAATACGCTATTTATACCGTAATAGTCTACTGAAGTTGTGTACTTTTGTGATCGGATCGGGAATAATATTCGCGGGTAGCATAATACTACCGCCCGATTACCTAAATTTACATCTTTAAAAAGAATACCTTAAAAGAATAAATAGATGCCTAATACTTCGATTCAACAGCTGGAGGATGTAGTGATAAAATTTGCAGGCGACAGTGGAGACGGGATGCAGTTAACAGGTACCCAGTTTTCAAACAACACCGCTTTGTTCGGCAATGACCTGAGCACATTCCCGGATTTTCCGGCGGAAATACGTGCCCCAATAGGTACTTTGCCCGGCGTGAGCGGATTCCAGCTACATTTCTCTTCTAACAGAATATTTACCCCGGGTGATGCCTGTGATGTACTGGTAGCCATGAACGCTGCTGCGCTGAAAGCTAACCTGAAAGGACTTAAGAAAGGAGGGATCATCCTGGCCAACACTGATGGTTTTGACTCCAAGAACCTCCGCCTGGCCAACTATCCGGAAGGCGTTAATCCGCTGGAAGATGGTTCCCTGGCTCCCTATCAGCTCCATACCATGGACGTGACCAAAATGACGCGCGAAGCGCTTAAGGACATGAACATGGGTATGAAAGAGAAAGACCGTGCAAAAAATATGTTTGTACTGGGATTCCTCTACTGGTTATACGACCGCAACATGGAGAATACCGAGGTATTCCTGAAAGATAAGTTTGGTAAAAAACCAGATATCCTGGAAAGTAACCTGAGAGTACTGCACGCCGGCTACAACTTTGCCGATACGGTAGAAGCCTTTACTACCCGCTACCGGGTGGAAAAAGCCCGCATGGAACCAGGTACCTACCGCAGCATCACCGGAAATACGGCCCTGTCATACGGACTGGTAGCAGCTTCCCAGAAAGCTAACCTGCCCCTGTTCCTGGGAACTTATCCTATTACACCGGCTTCCGATATCCTCCATGAACTGAGCCGCTTTAAGAATTTTGGTATCCGCACCTTCCAGGCAGAAGACGAAATTGCAGGGATAACCTCTGCTATCGGTGCTTCCTATGGCGGACATATGGGGATTACCACTACTTCCGGCCCGGGCATGGCATTAAAAGGTGAAGCCATGGGACTGGCAGTAATGCTGGAAATTCCGTTGATAATCGTTGATATTCAACGTGGAGGCCCTTCTACCGGCTTACCTACCAAAACAGAACAATCCGATCTGTTACAGGCCTACTACGGCCGTAACGGAGAGTGCCCAATGCCAATCGTTTCTGCATCCACCCCGGCAGATTGTTTTGAGGCGGTGTTTGAAGCATTCCGCATTTCCGTGCAACATATGACACCCGTTATTTTCCTCAGCGACGGGTACATTGCCAACGGTTCTGAACCATGGCGCTTCCCTAAAGCTGCCGACCTTCCGTCTATTGAAGTTAAATTCAAGAAAGGACTGGAAGAAGGAGAAGAACAATTCCTGCCTTATCACCGTGATGAAAACCTGGTACGCCCCTGGGCTGTTCCCGGTACACCCGGCCTGGAACACCGCATCGGTGGTCTGGAAAAGCAAAACATCACAGGTAATGTAAGCTACGACCCGGAAAACCACCAGCTGATGGTGAAGATCCGCCAGGAGAAGGTAGATAAGATCGCGGATCATATTCCTTTACAAAAAATTGAACTAGGCCCGGAAAAAGGAAAAGTACTGGTACTCGGCTGGGGATCTACCTATGGTGCTATCAAAAGTGCCGTACTGGACCTGATAGCAGAAGGACACGAAGTAGCGCATGCACACATCCGCTATATCCGTCCGTTCCCTAAAAACCTGGGCGAAATACTCCACAGCTACGATAAAGTACTGATCCCGGAAATTAATAATGGTCAGCTGATCAAAATTATACGTGATCAATTCCTGATCGATGCACAGGGTTATAATAAGATTATGGGTGTTCCTATTACCAAAGGTGAACTGATCACTAAGATCAAAGAAATGCTGGCGTAGGCTCCTCCACAACATATTATTTTATTGCACAATAAAAAATCCTGTCCGTTGTGACAGGATTTTTTGTATTTTCCTGTATCGGCAGACTATTCACAGCTACTTCTGCCAGGATTTTTTTTAGTTTAAGTTTACTATTATGTATAGCCTTTTTCGTGTATTGCTAACCGTTGTAACAGTAGCTGTATTGTATTTGCAGGCAAATGCCCAAACTAATACTTTTGAAGTGCGGATCGCAAACCATGCGGTAGGTACAATAGAAGCTAACCGGAAAACAAACGGACCGGTAAAAAGTATCATTATCAAAACGCGTATCCAGGTGATGCTGTCTAAAATTAACAGCGATATTGCCAATGAATACAGTAACAATGTGCTCTCTTCTTCTAAATCTTCCCGTATATCCGGTAAAAACGGGGAAGATAAAAATACCACGACCATTCGTAACGGTAAAGAATATACGATTATAGTGAATGGGGAAAAATCGGTGATCAATAATGCCGAAATAGAAGAATGTGTGGCAGACCTTTACTTTGCGGAACCCAAACAGATCACCCGTGTGTTTTCTGAAACATTGGGCAGGTTTCTGCCGCTGAAATCTATCGGAGGAGGAATGTATGAGCTAATACTGCCCGAGGGGAAAAAGAACGTGTTTAAATACGAAAACGGTACACTGGTATTGGTAGAGGTGAACCACACTTTCGGCAAAGCTTTCTTTGTGAAAGTCAGCTAACACTTTGTTTGCCAATGATGGTGATTTCCCCGATGGGCGAAGAAGGTGGCAGGCAATGCTATCATCTTCGCACACCAGGTTTATCATAAAAGATCTATACTGTTTGCTCAATAATCTGCCCGGACGCTTTATCTTTCAGGATCAGTTTCTTCGCCCCAAAATGCGTCATTTCTTCTTTTACCAGGTAGTATTGATCGTTATAATCTGTTAATGTTTTGATTTTGGTAACACCTTCCTGTCCACGCCATATGTCTAATTGTACCGGTTCCCATTGCTTGGTAGCGGCACTTTTGTAAGCGGCATCCAGGATCGCATTTACCACATAACCATCATAGAAGGTTTCTTTGGCAGCATGTCCACTCTCCATCGCGTTAAACATATCTGTGAACATGTGATTATATCCCAGTTCATTGAGTTCATCACCTACCGGAAATAGCCAGCCGGTGTTGCTCTCTGCTTTTTCTGCTACATAATCAGCACCTTTGCCGGTGGTGAACATATCAAAGCCGGTGCGTAAAAAACTATTCGTCCAGATCGTTCCTTCTGTGCCCATGACTTCATCACGGAGATCCAGTCCGCCGCGGAAAGTCCAGCTCACTTCAAACTGCCCGATGGCGCCGTTTTCATATTTTACCAGTCCGATCGCATGGTCTTCTGCATCAATCGGCTTTACCTGAGTATCAGCCCAGCACATCACTTCTACCGGTCGGATATCTTTCCCTATAAAATTGCGGCCAATTTCCACGCAATGGCAGCCCAGGTCAAGGATACAGCCGCCACCGGCTTGTTCCTTATCCCAGAACCACTCGCTGTGCGGGCCAGGATGCGTTTCCCTGGATTTGGCCCACAGTATCCTGCCCAACGCGCCACTCTGTACGCTTTCTAATGCTTTCAGAAATTTGGGGGTATATACCAGGTCTTCCAGGTAACCATGGAAGATACCGGCTTTTTCAACGGCTTCCAGCATTCTCCTGGCTTCTGTTGCATTGCGGCCCAGTGGCTTGGTACAGATGACCGCCTTTTTGTGTTTGCAGCAAAGCAGCACCGCTGCTTCATGCAAATTATTGGGCAACGATATACATACTACTTCCACTTCCGGATTGGATACCGCAGCCTCCATTTCTGTTGTTTGGTATGCTACCTGGTAATCTTCCGCAAATTTCTTTGCGCTTTCTTCCCGGCGGGAATACACACTTACTATTTTATCGCGGCTGCGCTGTCCCTGCAATGAATCTGCATAAAACCGCGCAATAAAGCCTGAGCCAAGCATTGCTATTTTTGCCATAGAAACCGTTTTGCCGATGATTAATTTTTAAGAACCTTCTCTTTATTGCTATCTCTGAAAAATAACATAAACAGTACTAATACGACTGCTGCAATACCAGCAGGTATCAGCCAGATAGTATGCCAGTCGTGCATGGTTTCACTGGTTTTATAAGCCGCTACGATAGGACCGGAAATAATAAATCCTATTAGCATACCCACACCATACGTTGCCAGTGTAACAAAGCCCTGGGCCGAACTTTTGAATTCTTCACCGGCTACTTTATCGGTGTAAATCTGACCGGTTACAAAGAAGAAATCATAACAGATACCATGCAGTACGATACCCACAATCAACATCCAGTAATTGGAGTCAATGTTGCCGTAAGCAAACAAAGTATAACGCACTACCCATGCCAGCATGCCTAAGGCCAGCATCTTCTTCACACCTAACCGAACAAAGAACAACGGCATTATCAGCATAAACAGGAATTCAGACATCTGTCCCATGGATTGCTTGCCGGCAGCGGCATTCATGCCTATTTCATTCAGGAATGGATTGGTGAAATTATAGTAAAATGCCAGCGGAATACAGATCGCAATAGAGGCCAGGAAAAACAGCAGGTAAGAACGGTTTTTCAGCATACGGATGGCATCCAGTCCCAGAATTTCTTTTACAGATATCTGTGTGCCTTTTTTAGCAGGCGGTGTTTTCGGTAAGGTAAAACTAAATAGCCCCAGCAGTAAAGACGCACCTGCAGCCATTTTAAAGGTGAGATCCAATGAATTTGTTTTTTCCCATTGCAGCCAGCCAATCAGCAAACCTGCAATGATCCATCCTACAGTGCCGAATACACGAATAAAGGAAAATTCTTTGCTGGGATCACTCATCTGTCGGAAGGAAATAGAGTTCACCAGTGCCAGTGTTGGCATGTAAAGGATCATATATACCAACAGTACCGGATAGAAGCTATCAAAACTGGTCATACCCGAACACGTCCATAGCAATGCAGCTCCCACCAGGTGTATTACGCCCAGGATCACCTGTGCAGAAATGAAACGGTCGGCAATAATCCCCACAATGAAAGGAGCAATCACGGCCCCGATGGACTGCGTAAGGAAAGCTACACCCACCTGGCTATCGGTGGTGCCTTGCAGATTTTTTAGCACAAACGTGCCCAATGTTACAAACCATGCTCCCCAGATAAAGAACTCGAGGAACATCATAAACGATAGTTGTATCCTGACAGCTGATTTCATAACGACTAATGCTTTATTGATTGAATCTTAATGCACCGCTTAAGTTAATAAAAATTGAGAATTGCCTATTAAATTAATGATGGACAAAAGAAACTTTTCGCGTTCACAAAGTACTGGTCCTGATCTTTGTGCCGGGCATTACCGAAATTTCGGAACCTGCCGCCAGCAAGGCGCTGCGGGGAGGTTGCTGCAGCATGTTTTCAAAATCTGCACCATAGAGCGCCCGGGTGCTGCAATGATAATCGAAACTGGTAACCGGATGTGTATGCCACTGAGGATGGGTAACCTGGTATTCGCCGGTAGTAAGGTCATCTACCCGCGTATAACCCCAGTAATGTTCTGTAATAAATTCTTCTTCACTGCCGGTGATGATAGGTTGAGTAGCTTGTAATGCAGTGGCTGTTAAATGATTCCATTCATTATTTACTTTCCATTTATATGCTACTTTCAACGTATCTGGATCCGGGTATTCCCAGCTGTGTTCCATAACATGCGTCGCGTATTTTTCTTTGTAAATAGTATTGGCTACAAACGTAATAAATGGTTTGGGTACCAGCTCTTTTACAAATACCACCCCTCTTTTCCATATTCCGTTTTGTTTATAGCGGACATAGAAACGAAGATTTACTTCTTCAAAAGTACGGTGTCCGGGTAAACTCAGCCCTTTTACCCGTGTATCCTGGAACAGGAAGCCTACCAGGCTTACATAGCTGGTATTATTCCATGTATCGAGTTCTGTATGTGCAGGTAAATATGCTTTGAGTACTGCCGGGTCAGCTTCAAAGTTGATCATCAGTAAGTTTCTCCAGGCAGCAGTCAGAAATGGGCGCATGGTTAACTGGCTTTTATAAGTTTGGCATAATACTTACACGCCGGTCTTAGTCCGCATTCACCGCATTTGGGGCTTCTGGCCACACAAATATATCGGCCATGCAAAATGAGCCAATGGTGTGCAATATGTACTTTCTCTTTTGGAATATGTTTCAGCAGTTGCAGCTCAGTTTGCAGGGGTGTTGTTGCATTGGTGGTAAGGCCAATGCGGGCGGATACCCTGAACACATGGGTGTCCACTGCCATATTGGGCTGATGATGTACCACAGAGGTGATCACATTGGCCGTTTTGCGGCCCACGCCGGGCAGCTTGATTAGTTCAGGTACCGTAGCAGGTATTTCCCCGTTGAAGTCTTCTACCACCATTTGGCCCATTCCTATGAGGTGTTTGGTTTTGTTGTTGGGGTAGCTGATACTCCGGATCAGGGGAAACAGGTCATCAAAGGTGGCCTTACTGAGGGCATATACATCCGGATACTGTGCAAAGATGGCAGGAGTGGTCATATTCACCCGTTTATCGGTGCATTGAGCAGACAGGATAACAGCTACCAGCAATTGGTAAGGATTGTCGTAAATGAGTTCCGTTTCGGCATTGGGTGCATGTTCCTCAAAGTACTTGAGAACAAATGCATAACGCTCTTTTTGAGTCATGCCATAAAGATAGGAAAAATGAAAAAAGTAAGGTCAGCTACTACTTTTCTTCCTGAGTTTGTTTGTTGGCAGCATAATCAAAGATTAGCTGAAGGGTGGCTACCCGGGGAGCATAACGTACTGTGTTAAGGGCGGCTTTGGTATTGTCAAAACAAGCCTGCTCTTCCTGGGTTAAAGAAAGTTCCTCCTGGTGATGTTTGATGTCGCTTTTTGTAACAAGACACAGGGTTGATAGTACAGAAAGTGTAAAATTACTCATGCATTATTATTTTAATACTAAAATAGGTTCTGTTTTATAACGAAATAAGCGCGGAATCTATTGTTAATTTAAGATAAATTTTTAAGAAATGCAAGGGCAGTGCGTGCTTAAGGCTTAGGGGCAGGGGCGATAATGAAGAGGTCTTCGTTATCTTTTTTCATATAATATTTCTCGCGGGCAAACTTTTCCAGTTTTTCAGGGCTGGAAAGCAGTTCCTGTTGCTCTTCTTTGGTTTGTTTGATTTCCTGGATAAAGAATTCCTTCTGACTTTCCAGTTTATTTACTTCCGACTGGAACTGATATTGAGACATCAGGTTGGTTTTGTCCAGGAAGGCGATCCATATTACAAAGGCAGCAAAAGCTATGAAGAACTTATTCTTCAGGAAACTCGGCACTTTTTTGATGGATGTAGACCAGGACATATGGCAATTTACTAAAGAATTACGAATTACAAATTACGAATTACGGGGAAGGAATGATCCCCGATGGTTCGTAATTCGTAATTCGTAATTTGAAATTTATTTTTTAACGCTGATAGAGTTGGTAGGATAAATCGCTACTTCACCCAGTGCTTCTTCGATACGGAGTAACTGGTTGTATTTCGCCATACGGTCAGTACGGGAAGCGGAACCGGTTTTGATCTGACCGCAATTCAGTGCTACTGCGAGGTCAGCGATGGTAGTATCTTCAGTTTCGCCGGAACGGTGGCTCATGATGGAAGTATAACCAGCTTTGTGTGCCATGTTTACTGCATCAATTGTTTCCGTTACAGTACCGATCTGGTTTACTTTTACCAGGATGCTGTTAGCGATACCTTTGTCGATACCTTCTTTCAGACGCAGTACGTTGGTTACGAATAAATCGTCACCTACCAGCTGAACGCGGTTACCGATAGATTCAGTCAGTTTTTTCCAGCCATCCCAATCATCTTCAGCCATACCGTCTTCGATAGACACGATAGGATATCTGTTAGCCCAGTCAGTCCAGAAAGCGACCATTTCATCGCTGCTGATTACTTTTTGGGAGCTCTTGTAGAATTTGTAGCTCTTGGTAGCTTCATCATACATTTCGCTGCTGGCAGCATCCAGGGCAATAGCTACCTGGGTACCTGGTTCGTAACCAGCTGCTTTGATAGCTTCCAGTACAGTTTCGATCGCTTCTTCGTTGCTCTGGATTTCAGGAGCAAAGCCACCTTCATCACCTACGTTGGTGCTGTAACCTTTCTTTTTCAGTACAGATTTCAGGTGGTGGAATATTTCCACGCCCCAGCGCAAACCTTCAGAGAAAGAAGGAGCACCTACCGGTACGATCATGAATTCCTGGAAGTCAATTTTATTATCCGCATGCGCACCACCATTGATGATGTTCATCAAAGGAATAGGCAGGGTGAAAGCGTTTACACCACCGAGGTAACGGTAGAGTGGCTGGTTGCTTTCTTCTGCGGCAGCTTTAGCTACGGCCATGCTCACTGCCAGGGTAGCGTTAGCACCCAGTTTGGCTTTATTTGGAGTACCATCGAGTTGAATCAGCATTTTATCGATGCCGGCCTGGTCTGTAACTTCCCAGCCAATCAGCTCTTCAGCAATGATGTCATTTACATTATTAACGGCCTGCAGTACGCCTTTGCCCATGTAAACACTTTTATCATTATCACGCAGTTCTACCGCTTCGTGCTTACCTGTGGAAGCACCGGATGGAACGGCTGCACGACCAAAATGGCCGTCTTCTGTGGTTACATCAACCTCAATTGTAGGATTACCACGGCTGTCGAGAATCTGCCTGGCATGGATTTCTGAAATAGTACTCATAATTCGAAAAGTTATTATTGTTAGCGATTTATATAGCGGGTTAGCTGTTAGCCTTTAGCAGTTAGCTTTTAGCAAATGCAGCGAAGATTAACATATGGTAGTCTTCGCTGCATTTGCTAAAAGCTAAAAAGCTAACTGCTAAAGGCTAATCGGAGCTTTTCGTCATTTCCCGGAAAATGGTTTCCAGGCTTTGTGAATTGCTCTGCAAAGAAAGTATGTTCCTGTTATTAATCAAAGCAAATTGTAACAGGTTTTTTCTCACTTCGTCTACCTGGCTGGTAAATAATTGCCAGCTATGGTCTTCCCGGCCCACTACGCGCGTGATTCCACCGATGGTCAGCAACTCGGTTTCCGTAACAGGTTCCGCAAAGGTAACCTGTAAATAACCATTGGTCGTATTGTTTTGCTGTAGGATGGATAATTTATCGTCTGCTACGATTTTTCCTTTGTTGATGATGATTACCCGGTCACAAAGTGCCGCTACTTCCTGCATAATATGCGTGGAAAGGATCACCGTCTTGTTGGCCCCCAGCTCTTTGATCAGTTGCCGGATATCCGCCAGCTGATTAGGATCCAGGCCCGTGGTGGGTTCATCCAGGATCAGTACTTCCGGGTCGTGTAGTAATGCCTGCGCCAATCCTACCCGTTGTTTGTACCCGTTAGACAATGCGCCAATCTTTTTGTGACGCTCCGGTTGCAGCCCGGTGAGCTGCATAACCGTTGCAATCCTTTCTGCTCCTGCTTTTCCCAACTGGTGAATACCAGCTACGAACTCCAGGAACTCCCGGATATACATATCGTAATACAAAGGATTCGATTCCGGCAGGTATCCCACTCTTTTGCGTACTTCCAGCGACTGGGTGACAATGTCAAAACCACATACACTGGCCTTTCCGCTGGTAGGCGGCAAAAAACCGGTAATCATTTTCATGGTGGTGGACTTTCCGGCGCCGTTGGGCCCCAGAAAACCAGTGATTTCGCCCTTTTTGAGTTCAAAGGAGATCCCATCTACCGCCCGCTGTTCGCCATATACTTTACTGAGTTCTGATACCTGGATAGACATGTATGCTTGCACGTTTTGCGGGAACTAATGTACTATAAAAAGAGGATAAACTATAACGCTGCCGCCAGCAGGGGATTGAGTGGACTTTTCGTGGTAAAAATACAGCCGTTGGTACGGTTTTTACCGGATCCGGAACGGTTTTAAAGCCTTCCGGCACGCTTTTACACTAATATGGTACTACTTCTCTTAAATATATATATATTTATAGCCAAATTAACTAGCACATATATGTGAACAGAAATACCTGCACTGACATTGGCATATAACTTGCATTTAACCTGATACCTATACGTTATATAACCTATACAGGCAAAGCACTACATATAAAATCACTTTCATGCTTCAACCCAATACTTGATGTCAAACTTTCTAAAAAAAGCAATGGGCCTTTTTGTGGAATTTGAACCCGACGAAAACAGCGATGTCAGGAGGCCGGAACAGCCTTCCCTGTCGCAAAAATTCCCGCTTAGTAATCCTTCAGGATCTGCGCCGGCTCGGCCACCAGGACCTGTTGCCCTATCTACCGCAGATATGGACAAATTTGAACAGCATTTCAGCGCGCTGTTTGAAAAAAGCAACTTTCCCGGACCTGATTATTACGAGTTCTGGAAAATGATGGACACACTGGAAGCGCATGTAAAGGACGAAAACGCCCGTATGGCGGCCGTGTATGCTACACTCAGCATTCAGGGCCTCACCAAAAACAGGCTGATTGAAAGCGCTGCCCAGTACAAACAAATCATTGAACAAGATAAGGCTGAATTTGAAAAAGCTGCCAGCGACAAAGCTGCAACGGAAGTAGATGGTCGTCATCAACAACTGAAGGACATGGAAAAGAAAATGGCTGATAACGCCGCTCTGATCCAGCAACTTACCAAAGAAATCACCGAAGCACAGGCTAAGTCAGAACAGCTCAAGGCGCAAATGGCAGAACAGGAAGAGAAAATAGTAGCGAACCGCCAGGGTTACCAGGTGGCTTGTGAGGCTATGGTTAGAAAAATAAACACAGACATTCAAAAAATAGAAACATCGCTTTAACGCTATGGAAACGCAAATCTTTCCTGCCGCTGAATCGGGGCAGAAACTGAAATCTTACTGGAACAGACCGGGTGGTAAATTTGGACTCCTGATTGGATTAGGACTCCTGGTAGCCATCGGGTATTATGTAATCCCCATCCTCACCGCTGTTGTCTGGAACACACTCAACTTCGGTATCGCACTGGTGTGCCTTGGCGTATTCCTGTACTGTATCACACATCGTAAACTTCGCCTTAGCCTGTTTTACCTGTATGAGTGGCTCATGAAGAAACTCGTAGGACTGGTGATCGAACTTGACCCCTTCCTCATTGCGGAAGATTATATCGGCGACATGGAAGAACAGCGCGAAAAGCTGTACGCCCAATCCGTTGATGTAGACGCCCAGAAGGAAAAGATCGACCTCAAAATCAGCGAAAAGGAAAAGGAAATGACGCAGCTCCTGAGCCGCGCCAAAGCCGCCCAAAACAATAACATGTTGCCGGAACTGGGTAACGCTACCAGGCAGATTGCCCGTGTGAAAGAATACATCGCACAGCTCACGCCTATACGTGATAACCTCGCCCGCATTGGTGACTACCTCACCAAAGTGCATAAGAACAGCGGTTACATGATTGAAGATGCCCGCAATGAACTGGAACTGAAAAAAGACCTTTACAAGTCTGTCACCTCCGGTAACAAAGCGTTATCATCTGCACTCAAAATTTTCAACGGAGATCCGGAGAAAAAACTGATGGTAGAACAGTCTATGGAATTCCTGAAAGAGGATATTGCGACCAAACTGGCCAGCATGAAAAAAGCCATCAACTATTCTACAGACTTTATGCGCTCTATTGACCTGGATAATGCCACCTATGAGCTGCAGGGACTGAAAATGCTGGAGTCTTACGACCCCGATAAAACATATAAACTGGATGTACAGAAGTGGGAGCCTTCCCGTGAACCCCATCAACCGGGTACTGTACGTACTGACAACTACAACGATCTGTTAAGTTAACAATAACCTCTAATCAACAAATATTACAACTATGGCCGTGAAAGTAAAACCCGGTGGAAAGGTTTTTGGCATCGTACTGCTGTTAGGTGCCATCTATGCAGGAAAAATGTTATGGTGGGATAAACGCCCACAGGAAGCTAAAGCAGCTACTGAAATCGGGAAAGTAGCGTTGCCGGATGCGGCAGAAGCATCCCTGAGTGGTAATGCCGTGAAGTTGCCTTTACCGGAAAGTACAGAAGCATTAAATGGTGGTACTAAAATATCCTGGCGCGTAATGGCGTGGAACTCTCAGTTCGCGCTGATGTACGCCAACGGTGGTGTAAATACCACCAAAGGTTCACTGATAGATAAAGCAAAACTGCAGCTGCAACTGGTACGCCAGGACGACTGTAATAAATCACTGGCAGACATGGTAAAGTTTGCACAGGACTATAAAAAGAATCCTAACACCGCAGGGGTATTTGCTTCCTTCATGGGAGATGGTATGCCAGCCTTCTTTGCCGCGCTGGCAAAGGAACTGGAGCCACTGGGTGCTGATTACCAGCCTATCGCTTTCTATACCATGGGTAAAAGCTATGGTGAAGATAAACTGATGGGACCTGTAGAGTGGAAAAGAGAGCCTAAAACAGCTATTGGTAAAACTGTTGCCGGTGTTCTGCGCGATGGTGATATCAACATCATGCTGAAATGGGCTGGTGACAACAACATCCCTGTAAATCCGGATGAAACTTCCTATGACCGCAATGCGATCAACATCATTGCTGCCAACGACTTCCTGGATGCCGGTGCGAAATACATCGCAGGCTACAAAGAAACCCGCAAACTGGTGATTGATGGTAAGAAAACCAGCAAAGACACTACTGTTGGTGTAGACGGTGTGGCTACCTGGACGCCTGGTGACGTGAATATTGCACAGAAGAAAGGTGGTCTGGTGAACATTGCATCTACCAAAGAATACTCTTCACAGATGCCGAATATCACCATTACCATCAAGAAGTTTGCTTACGATCACCGTACAGATATCGAAAACCTGATCATTGCACTGGCCCAGGCCGGCGACCAGGTTCGTTCTTACAACGAAGCAAAAGCTTTTGCCGGTGACGTATCTGCGAAAGTGTACAACGAGCAGAATGGTGCTTACTGGCTGAAATACTACAATGGTGTGGAAGAAAAAGATGTGCAGGGCCTGAATATTCCTTTGGGAGGATCCATGGCATTTAACCTGACAGATGCTGCCAACACCTTCGGTATGGGTAAAGATGCCATTGACCGTTACAAAATAGTATACACTACTTTCGGTGAAATCCTGACCAGGATGTATCCTGAAATTATGCCTACTTATCCTGTATATACCCAGGTAGTAGATAAGTCCTTCCTCGCCTCTGTGGTGGCTAACCACCCTGAGTTACTGGAAGGTGCTGCTATCAAGGAAAAATATGCGGAAAGCATCACTTCAGAAGTATCTTCCAAATCATACCAGATACAGTTTGAAACCGGTAGCTCTGTAATTAAAGCTGCTTCTCACGCGGTACTGGATGAAATCCTGAAGAGCGCTGTAGTGGCGGAAGGCTTGAAAGTAGGTGTGTATGGCCATACCGATAACGTAGGTAATCCAACTGCCAATGAAAAATTATCCAACGAACGTGCCGAATCCGTAAGGAAATACCTGCTGGATAAAGGTTTACCAGAGGCACGTATCGAATCAAAAGGTTATGGTGATACCAAGCCTATCGCAGATAATACTACCAATGATGGTCGCGCGAAAAACCGCCGCGTACAGATCGTATTAGGTCAATAATATGAAATTGTCTGAATGGTGAATCATCACTGTTCAGACAATTTTCCCTCCGACCCATCTACACATTGACTCAATAATTTTAGACGTGATAAAATCTTTTTTTGAACCACTGCGCATACTCAACCGCCGTGCGATGTTGTCGCTGGTGATTGCTGAGGCAATAATAGCATTGATATGCTGGCAGCTGAGTGGAGGTGGTTTAATTCCGACTCCGGTAAAAGTATTGCAAACACTGGGTAAGATAGTACAGGACCCCTCTTTCATTGACAATCTTTTCAGTAGCCTGGTACTGACCATCAAAGGCATGTTTATTTCTATTGTCATTGCCCTGGTGATCAGCTATCTTTCTATTGTTCCCTTTTTTAATCCGATCGCACGTTTTGTGATCAAATGCCGTTACCTCACCCTTACCGGCTTAACGTTTCTCTTCACCCTGTGGACACAGGATGGACACGAACTGAAACTCAGTCTCCTGATTTTCGGTATCGTTCCGTTCTTCGTTACTTCGCTGTTGTCTGTAATCGATGGCATCAATAAACAGGAGTTCGAGCTGTGCACCACATTGCGTATGAACAGTTGGAAAACCTTATGGGAAGTGATTATCGTAGGACGACTGGACCAGGTTTTTGAAGTGATGCGGCAGAACTTTGCCATTGCCTGGCTCATGATCACCTCCGTAGAAGGACTGAGCATGAGTGAAGGGGGACTTGGTGTAATGCTGATCCGCGCTAACAAATATGTACAGCTGGATGTGGTATTCGGTACCCTGGTGATCATCTTTCTGCTGGGTATCTTCTTTGACTATATTCTCGGCAAATTCCGGGAGTGGTTATTTCCTTACACTAAACTCACGACCCGCTGATGAACGCCAACGTATATACGAAACATGCGCCATTGCTGTGTGCAGAACACATTACGCTGCAATACGGTGAGAAAACCATTCTCCGCGATATTAATTTCTGTATTCATGATATTCACCGCCCTGATATACAACAGGGACAGGTGGTTTCATTGATTGGTCGCAGTGGTATTGGTAAAACCCAGTTGTTTAAAATCTTGTCAGGCCTGATTCAGCCTACGCAAGGAGTGGTGAAAATAGATACAGACCAACACCCGGTGAAAGCAGGAGAGGTGGGCATTGTACCGCAGAATTATATCCTCTTTAACCACCGCACTATTTATCATAACCTGAAAATAGGATTGGATAATGCAGCCGTGAAACTGACAGAAGACGAGAAAAAACGTATCATTGAAGATTATGCGGCTACCTTTCAGCTGACAGAACACCTGAAGAAGTACCCGGCCCAAATCAGTGGTGGACAACGTCAACGCGTTAGTATCATTCAACAGGTGCTTACCGGCAACAAGTTCATTTTACTGGATGAACCCTTTTCAGGGTTGGACATTCTCATGATAGATAAGGTGATTCAGCTGTTGATAAAAGTATCAACATTGCATGAAGAAAACACCCTGATCATTGTGAGCCATGATATTGAGAATGCGGCCGCTATTTCTGATACCGTTTGGGTATTGGGAAAAGAGGAAAATAAAGAAGGGGCTACCATTATGCAGGAATATGACCTGTGCAAAATGGGGTTCGCCTGGCAGCCTGAAATCCGTAAGGAACCCGGATTCCAGGAGCTTATCAGCACTATTAAAAAACAGCTGTAGTTTACCGATATTTTTTTAATTTTTTTGGGGAGATGGATACTGCCATGGCGGTATCCATCTCCCCAAATCTTTTTACCATGGTATATATTAAAAACTGTTAAAACTGATGGAGGGAATAAGGGTGTCCGCATGACAAACTTCTCTTTTCCCTACATTTGCAATATTATGAAGAGAGTCATCGGTCTATTTTGTTTACTACCGCAATTATTACAGGCGCAAACCATTCCGGTAAAGGACTATCCCAAGGGCTATTTCAGAAATCCGTTGAATGTTCCAATAGAGCTGGCAGGGAATTTTGGTGAGCTGCGTCCTAACCATTTCCACTCAGGAATGGATATTAAAACCCAGCAAAAGGAGAATCTGCCGGTACATGCTGCCGCAGATGGTTATGTGAGCCGTATTGGCGTTTCACATACGGGATTCGGGAATGTATTATACATTACTCACCCCAATGGATATACGACCGTATATGCGCATCTGAACGCCTTTTTCCCGGCGCTGCAACAATATGTAAAGAAACAACAATACCAGGCGGAAAGCTGGGCAAGCGATCTGGATATTCCTGCCGGGTTGTTCCCGGTAAAAAAAGGCGACTTTGTTGCCTGGAGTGGTAATACCGGAGGTTCTGCCGGCCCGCACCTGCACTTTGAAATCAGGAATACCCAGTCGGAAAAGCCGCTGAATCCGCTGCTCTTTGGATTCGATATTGCAGATACCCACGCGCCGGACGTATATCGCATTGCTATCTACGACCGGGAGAAAAGTGTTTATGAGCAGCAGCCCATTATGTTGCCAGTGAAAAAGGTGGGCGGCGAATATGTGACCACCCAGCCAGTCATTAAAATAAATGCGGTGAAAGCAGGCCTGGGGGTGAGTGCAGTAGATCGCATGAATACCGGTAACATCTACGGCATATACGAAGTTACTTTATTGCAAAACGGTGAGCCGGATATCGACTTTCAGCTGGATAACATCGGCTATGAAGAAACCCGCTACCTCAATGCGCATATAGATTACAAAGTGAAGAAAGGTGGTGGCCCCTACTACCAGTTGCTCTTCTCTTTGCCAGGCAATAAACTGGATATTTACCACGATCTGAAAGGAGATGGTACTATTCACCTGGAGGATGGTGCTGTACACGAAGTAAAGCTGCTGGTAAAAGATGCTTATGGGAATACGTCTACCGTGAAACTGCATCTGCAGCAGGGTGGACCTGAAGCCGCGGATAAAAGCTGCGCCAACCTCATGTATCCTGATTCACGCAATATCTTCGAAAATAACCAGGTGGAATTTTACCTGGATGAAGAAGCTTTGTACGACAAGATCTGCTTTAACTATGCAGAAACGCCATCTGTCAGCACCAAAGCATATTCTAATGTATATCATCTGCACAACCCACTGGTGCCGGTACATGATTTCTTCAATGTACGTTTGCGTGCTTCCCGTACGGTTCCTGAAAACCTGCAACCTAAAGTTGTGATGGTAAGAGAAGGAATGGGCAGCAATGCTTCCGCTACTACACTGGAAAACGGTTGGTACAAAGGAACGTTCCGTGACTTTGGCAACTTCCACCTGGAAGTTGATACGATTGCGCCGAAAGTAACGCCATTGGGTGTGAAGCCAGGAGCAAATCTTGCTAAAGCCGCAAAAATAGCTTTTGCCATGAACGATGCCAGCGGCATTAAAAGTTACCGGGCGGAACTGGATGGTAAATGGTTATTGTTTTCCCGTAGGAGTAACGTGCTTACCTATACGTTTGATGAACATTGCCAGCCGGGTACACATATCCTGGTGATGAAAGTAACAGATATTGCCGGCAACGAAGGAACATACAGACTATCTTTTAAACGTTAGGAACATAATTTCAAACAGCTAAAACCTTATATATGGGAAACTTAAATGAAGGCGATAAAGCCCCGGTTTTTAAAGGACATGATCAGCACGGCAAAACCGTATCCCTGACAGACTTTAAAGGAAAGCGGGTGGTTCTGTATTTTTATCCGAAAGACAATACCCCGGGATGTACGGCTCAGGCCTGCAACCTGCGTGATAATTATGATGCACTGTTGAAAAAGGGATATGTAGTAGTAGGCGTAAGCACAGATAGCGAGCAAAGCCACCAGAAGTTTATAGAAAAGTTTGACCTGCCTTTTACTTTACTGGCAGATGAAGACAAGAAGATCGTGAACCAGTATGGTGTTTGGGGAGAAAAACAAATGATGGGGAAAACCTATGATGGCATTCACCGTACTACCTTTCTCATTGATGAAAAGGGTGTAATTGCTCACATCATCAAAAAGCCGGATACCAAAAATCATACAGAAGAAATTCTGGAACTCTGGAAATAGTCAGCGAAAAAACTGTACATAAAAAAAGGAGCGAAGATCATTGATCTTCGCTCCTTTTTTTATGTACAGTTTAAACTGTTATCTCTTTTGACGCTGTTTCTTGAACAGGTTACCGGTTTTAAACTTATTACCTTCAGGGCTACCTACACGATCCATGGCGCAACGGAAACCTACGGTGTTAGTGGCCATATCTTCCTGCATGTAACGGCGGGTACCAGGTGAAAGCCAGTAAGCGCGGTCATTCCAGCTACCACCCTTGATCACGTGTGATTTATCGTTGATCAGCGTAGTAACGCCGTAACCATATTCCACCTGTGAAAGGGAGTCACCATCCAGGTAGTTGATTACATCACCTTTCTGGTAGTTAAGACGGTTGGCACTTTCTTCGTCTGTTACATCACGCATTTTCAGGTGACCGAGACTATCTTTTTCCAGTTCTTTATTTTCATTCTGGTAAACAGTCTGGAACTTGTTACCACGGAAGTAGTTAAAGTCTTCCCCATCGATCGGGTTCAGAGGTCTGTAAACGTCCAGTACCCATTCTGCTACGTTACCTGACATGTTATAGATGCCAAACGTATTAGGGTAGAAGGAGCGGATAGGACCTGGAATGGAAGCACGGTCATTCAAACCACCGGCCACACCCATGTTATCACCGGAACCACGTTTGAAGTTGGCCAGGAACTGACCCTGCATGGTACCGCGGCGGATATCACGTAATCCGCTGGTGTTGGTACCCCAGGAATATACCTGTTTGTTCATGATCAGCTCTTCCCCGTGTTTGCCTTCTTTTTTGGAAGGGCCAGGGTTCTGACCAATATAACCCAGTGCGGCGTATTCCCATTCTGCTTCTGTTGGGAGGCGGTAGTTTGGTAACATTACACCATCTTCAAAGGCAGCATTGCGGGGAGTTCCGTCTGCGTTTTTAAATTGATTTTTGGCACTTTTAGACAACTTGCCGGGAGTACCTTCGTACAAACCAGCGGTGTATGACTTGGTGTCAAAAGTATTGTCGTCTGACTGGTTACCGACATCTGCTTTGGACAGCAGGCCTTTATCCATCAGCAACTTTTCGTTTACACGGTTGGAACGCCATTTACAATAGTCGGTTGCCTGTTTCCAGGTAACACCTACTACCGGATAGTCGTTGTAGGCCGGGTGGCGGAAATAATATTCTACCAATGGTTCGTTGTAAGCCAGTTCACTACGCCATACCAGGGTATCGGGCAGTGCATTGCGGTAAACATCCGGGAATGACTCGCCGTAAACGCGGTTCAACCAGTAAAGATATTCACGATAATGTACGTTGGCTACTTCAGATTCATCAATGTAGAAAGAGGAAACAGTGATACGACGTGGAATATTGTTCCAGTCGCCCATTACATCCTGCTCCGTTGCTCCCATCGCAAAGGTACCACCTTGTACAAAAACAAGGCCCGGGCCCGTTTGCTGGGCAACGTTTTTAGCTACGCTGAAACCGCCCATTTTCTGGTCGTTGTAGTTCCAGCCCGTAGCGGAAGAAGATTCCTTCTTCTTACCGAAAAGTCCCCCGCCGTCTTTATGACAGGCACTCATGGATAGCATTACGCTGGTACCTACGAGCAATGATAAAGAGGTTAATCTACGCATGCGATACAGCTTTAGTCTAGTATATTTACAGTAAACGCAAATGTACTCTTTTTTATTTTATGGCGAAAAAAATTAATTTGTAATTTGCTGCCATTCGTCCCTGCTGATAAAGGGTTTTCTACATCAACCGGTCGAAAAACTGCGATTAAGATAATGAAACTCAATTATATTTTTATCGGGATGTTCCTGATTTTTTTGCTGCGGCAACCCGAAATATATGCCCAAAGCAGTATTCGTCAATATAAAAAAAACTCCGCCCTGGCAGCCGGGAGCTGGTATAAGTTGTCGATCACCGATCCCGGGGTCTATAAAATAGATGTTGCCTTCCTGAAAAGTATGGGTATCAATACCCAGCAGCTACCGGTTACTGCCATCCGGCTGTTTGGTAATGGTGGACAAATGCTGGGGGAGCCCAACAACACCCCACGGTACGACGATTTGCCGGAAGTAGCCATGTATGCGCAAGATGGAGGAGATGGCGTACTGGACGGAAATGACTACCTGCTTTTTTATGCCCCTGGTCCACATTGCTGGTCGTATAATATGGTCTCCCGGACATTTACCCACCAACGTAATCTTTATTCAGATGCTTCTTTTTATTATATAACAGTGGGGGGAGAAGGATTACGGGTACAGGCAGATAATAACCCGCCGGCAACCGGTACTCCCGAATATGCTTTCACGTATCGTGCGTTTTATGAACGCGATAGCTTTAACTTCCTGGGCAGTGGCAAACAGTGGTGGGGAACGGAATTCAGTAAGGTGTTGGGGTTATCCCGCAGCTATCGCTTTACGCTGCCGGCGGCACCGGCAGGACCAGTTACATTGAGTATGCGTGCAGCTGCCCGCAGTGGTGGTGGATGTAATTTTAATGCCACCGTGAATAATGCAACAGCGGTCAGCAATTTATACCTGCTGCCCGTAACAGATAATATTTTTGAAGGCGTAGCTACTGCTGCGGCTGCCTCCGGCAGCGCTAATGCGTCCCAGGCGCAGCTGGATATAGGCGTGGAGCTCGCCCCCAATAATATTAATGACCGGGGATGGCTGGACTACCTGGAAGTACAGGCGCCCTGTCCGCTGGTAATGCCGGCAGGAGGCATGCTCGATTTTCGTAGTGCACTTTACGCAGGTAGCGGGCAAAACAGTCGCTTTGCACTCCATAACGCTGATGTGCAAACGAAAATATGGGATGTCACTGATCCGGTAAAGCCCGTGGCCGTCAAGTATCAGCCACAGGGCGATTCCCTGCTTTTTACCGGAAAGAATGAGCGCCTGCATGAATACATTGCTTTCTACGACAAGGCTGCATTGTTGCCTGTATTTGCAGGCCAGGTGCCTAATCAGGATCTGCATGGGAATGGCGCCGCAGATATGATCATTGTTACCACCACCGCATTAAAGGGGCCTGCAGAAAGACTGGCTGCCATGCACCGTTCACTGGATCAGTTATCGGTACAGGTAACTACCATTGACCAGGTATATAATGAATTTGCTTCTGGTACGCCCGATCCCACCGCCATCCGGGACTATGTAAAAATGTTTTATGACCGGGGACCCGCACCCCGCTACCTCCTGTTGTTTGGAGCGGCCTCGTATGATTATCAGCAGCGTATAAAGAATAATACCAATGATGTTCCCTCCTGGCAAAGTGAAGCCTCTCTGGATGCTATCCGCTCCTACGTATCAGATGATTATTTCGGAATACTGAAGGATGGGGGAGATATTACCCAAACCAGTGTACCTGATCGGCTGGATATAGGAATAGGGCGTATTCCGGCGCGCAATGTAAGTGAAGCTGCTTTGGCTGTAGATAAGATAATACGGTACCGGCAACCGGCAGCCTTTGGGCCCTGGCGTAACCAGGTGGCCGTACTGGCAGACGATGAAGACGATAACCTGCACCTGGAGGATGCCGAAAAAATGGCCACGGTCATCGCAGGTAATGCCCCCATATTGAATACAGAAAAGATTTACCTGGATGCTTATCCGCAGGAAACAAGTTCAGGGGGCGCTACTTATCCCGAGGTGAATACGGCTATTGCCAATCGGATCAACAAGGGTACGCTGGTGCTGAATTATTCGGGTCATGGCAGCAATTCCCGCCTGGCAGCTGAAAATATTATGGACGCCAACAGCATTGCTGCCTGGCATAACGATAATAAATTACCCCTGTTTATCACTGCTACCTGCGACTTTGCACCTTACGATGATCCGGGAATAACTTCGTTGGGGCATAAAATACTATTGCAGCAGTCCGGAGGCGCTATTGCGCTGATGACCACTACCCGCGCAGTTTTTGCGGCTTCCAATCAGCTCATGAATGCCAATTACCTGAAAGTGGCTTTTACCCCTGCAGCCAATGGGAAGATGCCTGCACTGGGAACGGCCGCTATGCAGGCTAAAAATGTTACTTACAATACCTCTGCGGATGCAGTCAATAATCGTAAATTTCAGCTGCTGGGGGATCCGGCATTAACGCTGGCATTTCCGGCTTATAAAGTAATCACAGATTCTATGAATGGAGTAGTACCGACGGGCATAGATACACTGAAAGGGTTAGGCACCTATACTATCAGGGGGCATATTGCTGATGCGCGGGGGAATGCTGTAACTGACTATAACGGTGTCCTCTATACGACTATATATGACCAGCCCACACTGCAGAAAACGAGGGGCAATGATGCCGGGAGCAGTGTAGAAGGGTATAAGGTACAGCGTAATGTTTTGTTTCATGGAACACAAACAGTAGCAGCAGGCAAGTTTTCCCTTACATTTGTGGCTCCCCGCGATATTCGCGAAGGCACCGGAAAGGGGAAGATCAGCTATTATACCAGCAATGATCAGCTGGATGGAAATGGTTATTTTGATAATTTTACGACCGGTGGAATCATTGCGGGACCTATAGCTGACATAACAGGACCTGCTATAAACGCCTGGCTGGATAACCGCCAGTTCAGAAGCGGAGATATAACCGGCCCGGATCCTATGCTGATCATCGATCTGGCAGACAGTAGTGGTATCAATATGTCAGGGAATAATGATAATCATAGTATTATAGCAATTCTGGATAGTACTGGATATATTGTATTAAATGATTATTTTGAGTCATCTTTGAACAGTTACAAAAAAGGGAATATATTGTTCCCTTTGAATGGTTTGTTAGCAGGAGAACATAGGATAACAATTAAAGCATGGGATACCTACAACAATGCTGCTACCACTACTATTTATTTTAAAGTAACTGAACAGGAAGTGCTGGCAGTAGAAGAGGTGAGGAACTATCCGAACCCTTTCCATGATGGAACACGTTTCACCTTCCTGCATAATCAGCAGGGAGAGGAACTACAGCTAACATTACAGGTATTTACAGTAGCAGGAAGTTTGGTAAAAACAATGCGTAGTACAATAATTTCCACAGCCGGTCGTTATGATGGCATGCCCTGGGACGGACGTAGTGATTCGGGAGCAAAGTTACCCCCGGGAGTATATGTTTACAGATTAACAATCAGAACCACGAAAAGAACTAAAATAAAGGGCGGTAAGCTGGTGTTATTATAGCCTATGCAAGGAAGATAATTTTTGCCATTATCCCAATTAAACCCCTTTCTGTATTATATTAATAAATAAGATTATTTTTACATCCTTATCAAATACAAAATCTGCATGATCCGAAAGGTAACAATGGGCCTCGTGTTCATTTACGGCACTTTCATAAGTTTTAAATCCTCAGCGCAAATTTCTACGGGGCAAATTGATGGTCGTTCAGTACCTATTAACACCGCTGTACCTTTTTTGCGCATTACACCGGATGCACGCAGTGGAGCCATGGGGGACGTGGGGTTGGGAACTTCTGCAGATGCCTATTCCATATATAGCAATCTTGCCAAGCTGCCATTTGCCGAAAAGAGCGCTGGTCTTGCAGTTACTTATACTCCCTGGTTAAAAGAACTGGTGAACGATGTGTTTCTGGCCAGCCTGAATGGTTATACCAAACTGGATGAGCAACAGGCCATTTCCGGATCCCTGCGTTATTTTTCGCTGGGCACCATTGCTTTCACCGACAGAGACGGAAATCCCATCCAGGATTTTCATGCCCGTGAATTTGCATTGGATGCAGGTTATGCCCGTAAGTTGTCAGAACACTTTTCTATTGGGTTAACCGGGCATTTTATTTATTCCAACCTGGCCAACGGGCAATCTGTGGATGGTGTTCAGGTGAAAGCCGCTAAGGCATTTGCTGTGGACTTATCCGGGTTCTATACCAAGGATTTTGAGAAATCAGATGGCCTGGTGAATAAATTAAACATTGGGATGGCCATTTCCAATATGGGTACCAAAATTTCTTACCTGAGCTCTGCACAGGAAAAAGATTTTATACCCACCAACCTGGGGATTGGTACTGCCTACACCATCGCCCTGGATGAAACCAATCAGTTAACATTTGCCCTGGATATTAATAAATTACTGGTGCCTACGCCGGATTCTGCTGGAAAATATAAAAGCAAGAGCTCACTGGAAGGAATGTTCAGTTCCTTTGGAGATGCGCCGGGAGGATTTAAGGAAGAATTGCAGGAACTGATGTATTCCGTGGGTATGGAATACTGGTATAACCAGCAGTTTGCAGTAAGAGCAGGCTATTTCAATGAAAATAAGAATAAGGGCAATCGTAAGTATTTTACCGCCGGTATCGGGGTGAAATATGACATCTTCGGCCTGAATTTTTCTTACCTCGTGCCTTCAGGATCTGGTATTCAACGTAATCCGCTGTCCAATACACTGCGGTTTACCCTGACTTTTGACCTGGGGCCAAGAGATGAGGATTCCCGTACAGGCTGGTAATGAACATTTTGTCTTTTATTTAACTAAATAATTAACTGGTTAAACGGTTGAATCCCTCCGCCAAACGGGGGGATTTTTATATTTATTGCCTTACCTTGCGGATTGGCAAATGATTAAATTATTACAAATATGAGTAGGATACGTATTGGACTGGGGGTAGATTTTCATCAGCTGGTAGAAGGTCGTGAATTCTGGCTGGGCGGTGTACTGGTACCTCATCATAAAGGAGCGCTGGGACACAGTGATGCCGATGTGCTGTTACATGCTATCTGTGATGCTATGTTGGGTGCACTTTCCTTAGGTGATATCGGGGTACATTTTCCGGACACGGATAATGCCTATAAGAACATCGACAGTAAGATATTATTAGCCCGTTGTGCACAACTGATTGGGGAAAAAGGGTACCAGGTGGTAAACGTAGACAGTACCCTCTGTTTGGAGGCGCCTAAAATAAAACCATACGTAGCGGCTATGCAGGCCGTGATTGCAGAAACCCTGCATATCGGTATCGAAGACGTATCTGTGAAGGCTACCACTACCGAAAAACTAGGCTTCGTAGGCCGCGAGGAAGGCGTTACAGCACACGCTGTAGTATTGCTGGAGCATATTACCCAATAGAATTACAAATTACGAATTACGGGATTGTGTGATTATCTTCTCGTTTATTATCCCGGGTGAATTCGTAATGCCTAATTCGTAATTATTTTAAAATATCTTTGTTCAATGGCGGATATTATAGTGAAAATCATCAATAAGTCTGGTAATGAATTACCGGCTTATGCAACGGCAGATGCGGCAGGAATGGACCTCCGCGCACATTTGGAAACAGCAGTTACATTACAGTCACTGGAAAGGATGCTGATCCCTACTGGTTTATTCATGGAATTACCAGCAGGACATGAAGCACAAATCCGTCCCCGTAGCGGTCTGGCTATCAAACAGGGATTAACCCTGCTGAATACACCCGGCACTATAGATGCCGACTACCGCGGAGAGATTAAAATCATTATGATCAACTTATCCAACGAACCGCAAACCATACAACCCGGCGATCGTATTGCCCAAATGATCATCGCCCCTTTTGTACAGGCGGTAATAGAACCGGTAACTGTGCTCACTGAAACAGTAAGAGGCGTAGGTGGTTTTGGACATACCGGTAAATCCTGATAAATGCGGATATACTTCACCGTTATAGGGCTGGCAGGTATTTTATTAATGGGGGCGTGTAGTGGTGCCAGGCAATCTGCATCACGTGGCAACACTTCCGTTAAGAATGCTGCTGTGCTTTCACAGCGGGCAGATAGCCTTTTCTTTGCTGCTCAGCGATCTAAAATGCTGGGCGACTATCGCACGGCTATTACCCAGTATGCTGACTATCTGCGGCTGAATAAAAATAATGCTACCGTTAATTACGAATTGGCCCGTCTCTTCATAGAAGTACAAAACGCCGGCAACGCACTCATTTTTGCCCGTCGTGCGGCAGCGCTGGATCCTGAAAACCATTGGTTCCAGGTAACCCTGGCTGATGCATATGCAGTGAATGAAAAGTTCGACAGCGCCGCTTTCGTTTTCGAAGGACTCACCAATAAGTATCCTGATAACGAAGACTATCTCTACAACAAGGGAGTACTACTGGCAAAAGCCAATAAAGCGGCATCTGCACTGGCTGCATTTAACCAGCTGGAAAGTAAAGTAGGGGTAGTCGAAGAACTCATCTACCAAAAACAAAAACTGTTGCTCAAAATGAGCATGGTAGATGAAGCCGCAGCGGAAATAAAAAAACTCATTAACCAGGAGCCGCAGGAAATCAGGTACTACTACCTGCTGGCAGAAATATATGATGCCAACGATCGTATTGCAGATGCGGCAGACGTATACCATACTATCCTCACAAAAGATCCGGACAATCCGAGAGCATTGATTGCATTAGCTTCTTACGCAAAGAAGAATAATGATATCAACACTTATTGGGCAAATCTCACCAAAGCATTTGCCAATCCGGGTTATAGCATCGATGAAAAAGTAGCTTATGTGTATCCTTATCTCCAGATGATGAACACAGATACTACCAAGCTGGAAGAAGGTCTGCATCTTACGTCCCTGATTATTAAAGCACACCCGAAAGACGCCAAAGCATACGCCTTACGCGGTGATATGTTTTCGCAGGCCGATATGCTCGACAGCGCAGAAGCCAGCTATAAAAAGGCCCTGAGCCTGGATGATACCCGCTTCTCTGTCTGGTATCAACTGATGTGGATTTACTCCCGTAAAGAAGACCCTACTGCTTTGCTGACACTCAGCAATAACGTGACCACCAAATTCCCGAAAGAATTTATGGGCTATTACTTTAAAGGTGTAGCCAGTTTTCTTTTGCAACAATATTCTAATGCGATTAATTCTTTGAATGCCGCATTGGAAATCGGTAACGGCGAGAAGAAATTCCTGGGAGATATTTATTCTCTGCTGGGTGATTCTTACCATGCTACCGGACAACACCGTCAATCAGACAGCAGCTACGAAAAGGCACTGGTACTCCGGCCTAAAGATGCGCTGATCATGAACAATTACAGCTATTACCTCTCTTTACGGGGTGAAAACCTGGATAGAGCCGCTGAATTGTCAAAACAATCCCTGGATCTGGAACCGGAAAGTCCAACCTACATGGATACTTACGCCTGGATTCTTTTCCGGCAGGAAAAGTTTGGAGAAGCAAAACAGTGGATCGAAAAAGCACTACAATATCCGGAAGCACAGAAAAACCCGAATGTATTGGAGCATTACGGGGATATCCTGTTTAATCTGAAAGAAGTAACAAAAGCAGTAGAGTACTGGCAGATGGCGAAAGACAAAGGAGCATCCTCTGTAGACCTCGCCCGTAAGATCGCTGAAAAAAGATATATTCAATAAGCTTTTAGCTATAAGTTCATCGCTCAATGAAGAGAAAAACCATCGTCACACTTTTAATTGTAACCATAGGCCTGGGTATGGTGGCCTGCCGCCATCCCAAAAAACTGGCTCGTAGTTCCTTCCCAGCCGCTGATACCAGTAAGGTAACAGTGGTAAAAGACAGTTCATCTAACGAGGAACTGGCCCGGTTTACCAGCGATATGCTGAAGGGAATACATGCCAATCATATCGACTTTAATACTTTTTCCGGCAAAATGAAGCTGGCATTTGAAACAGATAAGAAAAGCCATAATAATCTGAATGCTACTTTTCGTATAAAAAAAGATAGCATCATCTGGATATCTATTTCGGCTCCGATTGTAGATGAAGTGATAAGGGCAGTGATTACGCCGGATAGCCTTAAAATGTATAATCGTCTGGATAAACAATTATTTCTCCGGAAGATGTCTGACGCAGAGGACCTGCTGAATATACCATTTGATTTTCAGACCCTGCAGGATATGCTCATTGGGAATCCGGTATATCTGACAGACTCTGTATACCAGGTGGTGAAAACACCTTCTATTATTTCGTTCAGTTGTAATCATTCAAAGTTTGTAAGCCTGTTTAATGTGTTTGCAGATGATTATGGATTACAACAGAGCAAAGTGATGGATAAGGATAGCGCCAGCGTCGTAAAGCGCTCCTGCGAACTTACCTATGGAGATTATACCAAAGTAGCCGGGCGTAAATTCCCTACTACCCGCCGTATATATGTGGAAGAGAAAAATGTAACGAAAGTAGCGCTGGATTTTACGCGCTATGATTTTGATATCCCACTCAGTTTTCCGTTTAGTATGCCATCGAGCTATAAACGCATGTAAAATGGCAACTGAGTAAATGTCATCTTCATTAAACTAATAAACGTTGTATATTTATTTAATTTGCAGTTACTAAAATCAGTCATGTTGTATTTGAAGAAGATTATCCCGTTGATGTTGATGCTATGGTTAATGCCAGCCATGTTGGTTGCCCAGAATAATGGGCAACAGCAGCAATCGCGGGAGGAACTGGAGCGAAGAAAAAAGGAGCTGCAAAGAGAAATAGATGAGGCAAATGAACAACTGAAGGAAACCAAGAAATCTACCAGAGAAAGTCTTGGCCAACTTCGTGCACTGCGTGATAAAATTACGCTGCGTTCCCGGCTGATCAACAATATCAATGAAGAAATAAACTTTATCAACGGCGATATCAACTCCGCATACCGGGATGTAAAAACCCTGCAGAAAGACCTGGATACCCTGAAAGCACAATATGCACTCCTGGTGGTATATGCTTATAAGAATCGCTCTTCCTATGATATGCTGAACTTCGTGTTTTCTGCCCAGAGTTTTAATGATGCAGTGAAACGCTTCCAGTATTTAAAGCAATACCGCGAATACCGCCGCAGACAGGCAGATAACATTGTGAGCACACAGGATCAGTTAAATCAGAAAATACAGAACCTGGAATCACAACGGGTAAAACGTTCCGATGCACTTAAAACAGAACAGGAGCAAAGAACTACCCTGGAAGTAGATAAGAAAGAAAAAGATGAAGTCTTAAATAAACTGAAGGGCCGTGAAAAAGAGTTGATAACAGATATCAACCAGCGTAATAAAGATGCCCAGAAAGTACAGGTGGCTATCAGGGCGGTAATCCGTAAAGAAATTGAAGATGCCCGCCGTAAAGCTATAGAGGAAGAAACAGCCCGCCGTAAGGCCGCAGAAGAAAAACGCAGACGGGATGAAGAGGCACGTAAAGCCGCTGCACTCGCTGCCGCGGAAAAAGCCAGAGCTGCCGCCGCTGCCGCTGCTGCAAACAATAACAATAATACGGCTAACAATACCCCTGCCCCAGCGCCGGAAAAACCTGCCCCAGCTCCGGTTAAAACACCAGAGCCGACCCCGGAACCGGAAAAAACTACCCGTACTGAAAACGTACTGGAAGCAACACCGGAAGCACTGGCATTGTCAGAAAGTTTTGAAGCTAACCGTGGTAAACTCCCGTGGCCGGTAGATGCCGGTAATATCATCGAACATTTTGGTATTCACCAACACGCCGTAATGGAACATATCCAGGTACCTTCAGATGGTATTGTGATTGCTACCAACAAAGGCGGCGCCGTGAAATCCATCTTCGATGGTGAAGTGAAATCTGTAGTGGTAATGCCAGGCTCTGGATATGTAATTATTATCCGTCATGGACAATACTTCACTACCTATGTACGTTTGCAAACTACCCGGGTGAAGAAAGGTGATAATGTTAAAACCGGTCAGGTAATAGGTACTGCCAGCACCAATGATATTGAAAACACCGGTGAGGTGGAACTGCAAATATGGAAAGGTATTACCAAACAGAATCCTGAGCAGTGGATCCGGAGAAGATAATTTAACTGAAACTGAAACTATAAGAGATAAAAGCTGAAAGCATTTGATGATGCTTTCAGCTTTGCGCTTACTAACCAAATGCATTTTTTTTGAGAAAGTTGATCCCTCTTTTGATGGCTCTATGGCTATTGCCTGCGCTGTTGTATGCACAGCGGGGTGACAGACAATCGCGCACGGCACTGGAGAACCGTAAGCAGGAACTGTTGAAAGAAATAGAAGAAGCCAATAGAGCCCTGCAGCAAACAAAAAAATCTACCCGCCAGAACCTTAGTCTGCAGCGGGAACTGCAAGATAAGATCGCCTCCCGCAATGCGCAGATCGTAAATATTAACAAAGAAATCAGCTTAATTGAAGGAGACATCAGCAGTACTAACGATAACGTACAAACGCTGGAGAAAGAAGTCGATTCCCTGCGGGCCCGTTATGCGCAACTGGTAGTGTATGCCTATAAAACCCGTGATTCCTATGATGTATTGAGCTTCTTTTTCTCCGCTACCAGCTTTAATGATGCACTGCGCCGTTATCAATACCTGCAGCAATACCGGGAAAACAGGCGAAAACAGGCAGAAAACCTACTGTCTACCAAAGCGTTACTGGGACAAAAGTTGGTGGTATTACAGGAACAGCGGGCACAGAAAGCGGGCGCATTACATACAGAACAGCAACAGCGGGTAACCCTTATTGCTGATAAAAAGGAAACAGATCAAACTATTGCCCAGCTGAAAGACCAGGAGCAGGAACTACAGCAGCATATCAATAAAAGCAAGGCAGAAGCCCGGCAGGTAGACCAGGCCATCCAGGATGCCATCCGGCGAGAAATTGCAGCTGCACAGAAAAAAGCCGCCGCACAGGCACTGGCAAGGAAAAAGGCCGCCGATGCGAAACGTAAACAACAGCGGGAGCTGGCGGCAGCCCGTAGAAAAGCGGCGCTGGAAGCAGCCAGAAAAGCACATAAAAAGCCACCTGCAAAACCGGTAGAGGAGAAGGAAGAAGAGGAAGAGGATGTTCCGGTAGCGAAGGCCTCCAGCGAAGATGTGCTGGTAGCTACGCCGGAAGCATTATCGCTGTCGCGCGACTTTGAAGCCAACCGTGGCCGTTTACCATGGCCGGTGGAAGCTGGTCGTATTACCGGGCATTTCGGCACCGGAAGAGTAGGTAAAATTGAAGTAGATCATAACGGCATTATCATCGCTACAGCAAGAGGTGCTGCGGTAAAAGCCATTTTTGACGGAGAAGTAATTATGGTATTTATGGTACCAGGCGCAGGGTATATGGTTACCCTACGCCATGGAAAATATTTTACCAATTATGTGAGATTACTGGATGTACGTGTTAGCAAAGGTGCTAATGTAAAACGTGGTCAAACACTGGGCGCTGCCGCCTCCGGGCCTGGTAGTAATACCGGTGAGATAGAATTACAGATATACCGGAATATGGTGAAACAGAATCCTGAAAAATGGATCCGTTCCCGTTAAAGCAATTGTACCTGTTTTAGCAATACTTCTTCGTATAAAGCCTCGTATTGAGGAATGATATTATCTATATGAAAGCGTTGGGCCTGTTCCAGCGCACCTTTCCGTACATGTGCCAGCAATGTTTCGTCTGTCAGCAACTTGATGGCGTGAGCAGCCATACCTTCCACATCGCCTACATTACTCATGTAGCCTGTCTGGCCGGGGATGTTGATCTCAGGTAAACCACCTGCATTGGAAGATATCACAGGCACTTGTGCAGCCATGGCTTCCAGCGCCGCCAAACCGAAGCTCTCATATTCTGATGGCAGCAGGAACAGGTCACTGATAGACATCACATCTTCCAGTTGCTCCTGTTTTCCTACAAATCTTACATCTTCGCAAATACCGAGTTCCCGGCAAAGACATTCAATAGAAGGTCTGTCCGGACCATCACCTACCAGCAGTAATTTGGCAGGTAATTCTTTGCGTACCAGGGCAAATATTTTCACAACATCAGGCACCCGCTTCACTTTACGGAAGTTGGATACATGCAGTAATATTTTTTCACCGTTAGGTGCTATTGCTTGTCTGAAATGAGGCAGTTCCCGGCGGCTGAAACGCTGGGTATCCACAAAGTTGTAGATCACCGTGATATCCTTTTCTATAGGGAAGGACTTGTAGGTTTCATCCCGCAGGTTTTCAGATACGGCGGTAATAGCATCTGATTCATTGATGGAAAAGGTAACTACCGGCTCGTAGGTCTTATCCTTACCCACCAGGGTAATGTCAGTACCGTGCAAAGTGGTGATAAAGGGAACCGTTCTGCCATGTTTTTTCACGATTTGCTTCGCCATATATGCCGTAGAGGCATGTGGAATGGCATAATGTACGTGCAGCAGATCCAGTTTCTGGTTAATGATCACATCCACCATGGTGCTGCTTAGGGCAGACTCATAGGGAGGGAAGTCGAAAAGTGGATATGTGGGAACCTGTACTTCGTGATAATATATATTAGCGTGAAACGCGTTAAGCCTTACCGGCTGTTGATATGTGATAAAGTGGACCATGTGGCCTTTGTCTGCCAGAGCTTTACCCAGCTCGGTGGCCAGCACCCCACTACCACCGTAAGTAGGGTAACATACTATTCCTATGCGCATGAGTTAATTTTTTGCATTCTGCAAAGGTACTAAAAAGCAGAATGGATACAGCATAAAGCAAAACGCTGCCAGGAGTGGCCATGGGAAGCGGCCGTGGCTATCTGGCACCCACCTGGATAGCTTTATGCTTTTTGCCTTCGGCTTTTTTAGTAGTTTTAACCATAAATTAACCTGCTACATGAGAAAATATATTGTGCCAATTTTATTAGCCTGTTCATTGCCAGCCCTGGCAATGGCGCAGGAGAAAGATTCAGTCACCATGAGAAAATTAGCTGACGAAGTCTTAACTCACAGCACTGCTTACGAAAATCTGCGCAACCTCACCAAAAACATTGGTGGCCGCTTAGCCGGATCTCCTCAGATGCCAAAGGCAGAACAATGGGGAGTAGCTGCGCTGAAGGCAGCAGGTGCAGATACGGTATACCTGCAGGAGTGCATGGTGCCGCACTGGGTGAGGGGAGCCAGGGAAGAAGCCCGTATTATCTCCAAACGCCGCGATTTTATACCTCCACTGAATGTCCTGGCTTTGGGAAACTCTGTTGGCAGCGGCCCGGATGGAGTGACTGCGGAAGTGCTGGAAGTCGCTTCTTTTGATGACCTGGAAGCCAAAAAAGACAAGGTAAAAGGAAAGATCGTTTTCTATAATGTTCATTTCAATCCCACTTATATAAAAACATTCCATTCCTATCGTGATGCCGTGATGTATCGTGGGGTGGGAGCCAGCAGGGCGGCTAAATACGGCGCTTTGGCAGTCATTGTGCGCTCTATGTCTCACGGCGCCAATAACTTCCCGCATACAGGCGCTATGCGCTACGACAGTGCTTATCCCAGGATACCTGCAGTCGCCATTGGTTTGGAAGATGCCGATCGCCTGAGCCAGCGCATTAAAGACGATACCGATGCCAGGGTATTCCTGCGCACCAACTGCGAAATGCTGAAAGATGTAGTGGGCCATAATGTGATCGGAGAACTGAAGGGAAGCAAATATCCGGATCAATACCTCACCGTGGGCGGCCACCTCGATTCCTGGGATGTAGCCGAAGGTGCTCATGATGACGGGGCCGGTTGCGTGCAGTCTATTGAAGTATTACGTGCTTTCAAAGCGCTGGGAATAAAGCCGGAACATACATTGAGAGTGGTATTGTTTGCCAACGAAGAAAATGGCACCCGTGGTGGTACCAAATATGCGGCAGTGGCAAAAGCAAAGAACGAGCAACACATCTTTGCGCTGGAAAGTGATGCGGGTGGCTTTACCCCACGTGGTTTTTCCACTACGATGGATGCTGCTAAAAAAGCAAAAATTGCCAGCTGGAGACCACTGTTTGAGCCTTACGGCATCTATGATTTTAAAGAAGAAGGTGGTGGAACAGACGTAGGTCAGCTGAATGAGGCATTGGGTACGCCTATGGCTGAACTTTTTCCTGACTCACAACGTTATTTCGACATTCATCATGCCGCTAACGATGTATTTGAAGCGGTGAATAAAAGAGAGCTGGAATTGGGTGCTTTTGGTATGGCCGGTTTGATTTATCTTGTAGATCTGAATTTCTGATCATCCATCACTAAAATGTCCTTATGGGTCGCTTTGTCTTTATTGTTGTAAGTATTATTGTACTGGTACTGGGAGGTATATTCTTCTATAAATACTATTTTGTTTTCGGACAGGGAGTAAAGGCAGGTGAGCTGAATTATTTTGTGAATAAGGGATTTGTGTTTAAAACCTATGAAGGCAAGCTGATACAGTCAGGGTACCGGGGGAAGGTGGTAGGAACGATTCAGTCAAATGAATTCCAGTTTTCCGTGGCCAATGAACGGGTTGCGCAGCAATTGATGACAGCCAGCGGTAAAGTAGTTGAGCTGCATTATAAAGAGTACCTGGGCGCTATTCCCTGGAGAGGTTACAGTCCCTTTATTGTGGACAGTGTTATTTCCATCAAAGATCCCAACAGGCAGGAGCTTCCATAAAGAATTACGAATTTCAAATTACGAATTACGGATTTGCGGGTAGATGATAAACGTGGATATTATCCTTTACGTTATCTACCTGCAAATCCGTAATTCGTAATTTGAAATTCGTAATTCTTTTATTCGCTTGCTGCCAACAGCAGAAATATGGCCGGCCTCTTGTGAAGGTCAGGTATCTGTTGTTTCCATTCTTTCACTGTCTTTGTTTTAATATATTCAGTAGGAGCAGTGATATCTGCTGCCACACATACTTTCGTATAGTCCTTGCAGTTATCCAGTATATCTTTCATCAGCTGGTTGTTGCGGTAAGGGGTTTCTATAAACAGCTGTGTTTGGTTTTTCTTTTCAGATTCCTGTTCCAGTTCGCGGATCATTTTTGTTCTTTCCGGTGGTTTGATGGGCAGATAGCCAGCAAACTGGAAGTTTTGTCCATTTAAGCCGGAGCCCATCAGGGCCAGCAGCATGGAGTTGGGGCCAATCATTGGTATTACTCTTGCATTTACGCTGTGAGCTACCTGTACGATGAGGTTTCCCGGATCTGCAATAGCAGGGCATCCGGCTTCACTCAGCACACCAATATCCTTGCCTTCGAGTAATAATTTTTTTGCGAGCGCCAGGTCTGGGGGCTGATTTTCATTCATGATCAGCAACTGCAGGGCGTCTATATTTATATTTCTGTCCAGCGCTTTTAAATAGCGGCGGGCGGTGCGTTCATTTTCTACATAAAAAACAGATAGCTGCTGCACAATAGCAGTTACATATGCAGGAATGCTAAATAAGGCATCGGCGCTCAGCACAGTAGGGACAAGGTACACTTTGCCAGGGGTATTCATTATTTCAGTCTTTTAGTTTGTAAGTCAATAGTAGCAGCAATCACTGCATAAGAAGGCGCCAGCATCCAACCCAACACGGGAATAAGCATGAACAGGTAAAATACCATGCCATTACCCAGGGCCATGCCCCGATGCTGCCGTATAAAATCGATGCTCTGCGACATATTTAATTTATGTCGTTCACAACTGTAATCCATCATAGAAAAACCGTAAAAATAAGATTCAATAAAGAATCCTACCATCGGCGTAAGCCAGCCAATCACAGGTATAAATGATACCAGTAACAATACCAGGATGGCGGCTGTCTGATAAACAATATTGCGGCAGGACATTTTGATACCCCTCAGGATATCCTGTCCCAGCTGCGACCAGCTGAAAGGGAATTCTTTGTGATCAAGAATGGCCTCTGTCTTCTCTGATAAATAAGAAAAAACGGGAGATGCCACTATGAGGAACAAATATTTGAAATAAGAGAAATACCAGAAAACAAAAACGATTCTGATAGAGAAGGCGACTAATATAAAAAGGAAACTTATCCAGCTGCTTTCCAGGTCCTGTACCCACTCTGTAATGTGCATCAGCTTAGTCAGGTATTCTACGAAGTCACCAGAATATCCCCATACAAAGTAAAAGCCGGTAAAAAATAACAGGCAATAAATAATGCCTGGTATCAGTATCCATTTCCATAATTTATGCTGCAGTATAAATTGGTGGGCTTTTCCGTAAGACTGAACAGCCGACAGTACTTCTCTGAATGAAAACAACGCCTGAATATTTTTAATGTAACTGAATGTGTGTTTGTTCCTGTTTTATGAAAGAGCAACGAAACTAAGGCAAAAATAACTATGATTGCTATATTATACAGCAAAAAGCAGAAAGCATAAGGCAAAAAGCTATTAAAGCGAATGATGTCAGCGAAGGAATAATATCCGCCAAGATCATTCGCTTTAATAGCTTTTTGCCTTATACTTTCTACCTTCGGCTCACTAGAAACGTGGACAGAGCGTTTTGTATTTATTATTTTCGTTCCGGGTATGAATGTAGATCAGTGAGATTTCCATACCACCACGGTAATGAGAGGCAGGGTTGAGGGTGGATACGTTGGTATCGTAGGTGAGACCAACCTGGAAACCTTTGATTTCCATACCAATGTAGGGTATGATCGCATCTTTCAGGCGATACCAGCTACCCACATAAAAAGTGGTAGGGTTGTCGTCCATATCGCTGAGAGAGAATCCGTAGGCACCCCCAAATGTGAGTTCAGAGGCTGTACTTTGCTTCATATACAGGATACTTCCGTGAAAGCGGTCTTTCCCGTTAACAGGAACAGATCCTCCGCCGTGTACCGTCCAGCGGTAGCTGAGCCGGTTTTGGGTGAGGTTCATAAAAGACTCTGTAGGCTGTGTAATATGGTAATAGGAGGCTCCCAGGTAAATATTGGAAGATTCCCCGATCAGGCCGTTATACAAAATCCCAACGTTAGGATCGAAATAAGATATTTTAGGATTCACCAGTGTTTCATTACTGGGAATCATAGGATTATACCCGTTATTGTCTATCTGATTTTCGAACTGCAGTTTGCTGTTATCCAATCTTTTTTGCACCAGTGTACCTTGCAAACCAATCGCCAGCGTATGATTTCCTTCCGGATCAAGTCCTTTGTGATAGGCTGTGCTGAAAGAAAGGTAACTGGAAGTAAGTGCACCACCGCCACTTCTGTCATACATCGCCATAAAGCCCACTCCCCAGATATCAGTATAAGAAATGACATTTTTCAGAATGCCGAAGTCTATCGCAGCAGTACCTGTTACAAACGGCGTGGCAATGCTGCGCCATTGTGAACGGTAGTTACCTGATAAACGATAATCTCCTGAAAACAAACCTGTATAAGCTGGATTAAGTGTAAGCGGTGAGGCAAAAAACTGCGAAAAGTGCGGGTCTTGCGCCCGCAAAGGATTCACATAAAGCAATATGGCCAGGAATAGTAAAGCTCTTTTCATATTAGTAAAGCTTAAAGCATAGGGTATTATGCAATACGGGTGAAGGTACATCAATTAAATCATATCTCAAATTAAATCCATGTATAAAAAAGTTGATGAAATAAAAATACGAATAACAGCTATGCTCTTTTAAAGATACAAAACTGCTATTCGTAAAACGATATATTCAGTGTTATTGTTGTAATTTATTTCCAAAAGCCAGATCCCCTGCATCCCCTAACCCCGGTACTATATAGCCCTTAGCAGTCAATTCATCATCAATATCTCCGGCCCAGATGGTCAGATCAGCTTTCGTATTACGCAGCACATATTCAATTCCAACGGTGCAGGCAATTGCTACTACCAGGTGAATATGACTGGGTTTGCCAATTTCTTCCAGGTGTTCGATTGTTTTCACCAGGGAAGCGCCGGTAGCCAGCATTGGATCGGAAAGGATCAGTACCTGTCCGTCTATGGAAGGGGTGCTGACATATTCCAGGCTGATATCAAAAGAACCATCGTGATTATGTTTGCGATAGGCAGAAACAAAGGCATGATCTGCTTTATCAAAGTAATGCAGCAAACCCTGGTGCAGTGCCAGTCCGGCCCGTAAAATAGTGGCCAATACCGGTTGTGCTTTCAATACCCGGCAAGTAGCAATACCCATAGGGGTCGTCACTTCTTTGTCTTCGTAATCCAGCGTTTTACTGATCTCATATGCCGCTACTTCCCCCAGCCGTTCCATATTACGCCGGAAGCGCATACGGTCCTGCTGAACCTCCACATTTCTGATCTCGCTTAACCATTCTCCAACCAATGAATTGGTTTCACTTAAATTGATAATCATGAGCTATCCCTTTGAGGCCGCAAATTACCAAAAAATAGTGTAACTACTCTTTGTCCTCTTTGTCCAGCAGCCTGGCTTTTTTCACCAGCTGTATAAATTCGGCGCGGTAGCCTTCGGCATCTTCACCACGTGCATTTCCTGCCCAGGACAGTACCTGTTCATAGGTAGCAGTGCCCTTGAATGCGGAGTGGCGCAGCAATTGACCAAAAGCGGCTACTGCAGTGGCCATGCGGAAATCTTCCGGTGCAGCGGTGATGGCCTGGTCATTATAAGGCAACACCTTTTCCATCAATTGACTTTCATCAGCGGAAGGCTGCTTGTAGCGCAGCTTCACCGTCAATACCTCGCTCTGGTTGCCCAGTATTTTGCCCTGTTGGTATTTCAACGGATCTACCCAATTGACGTTTTCTCCTTTTTTGCCGGAGGGAATGAGCTCATAAAGTGCCGTCACAGTATGGCCTACACCCATATCGCCTGCATCTTTCTTATCGTTGTTGAAATCTTCATTCTGCAACATCCTGTTTTCATAACCTACTAACCGGTACGCCTGCACGAACTGCGGATTGAATTCCACCTGTAGCTTCACATCTTTAGCCACGGTAAAGAGGGTACCGCCAAATTCAGTCACAAACGTTCTGCGGGCTTCTTCAAAATTATCAATGTAAGCATAGTTACCATTGCCTTTATCGGCCAGTAATTCCAGCGTGTTATCTTTTAAGTTACCCATACCAAAGCCCAGCACAGAAAGGGAAACTCCTTTTTGTCTTTCGCTTTCTATCAATCGTGTCAGCTCTCCTTCACTGGAAATGCCCACGTTAAAATCTCCGTCTGTGGCTAGTATCACCCGGGTGTTGCTGTTTTTGGAATGTAGTTCGTCAGCAATGTTATAAGCCAGTTTTATTCCTTCTCCACCTGCGGTAGAGCCACCAGCCTGTAATTGTTCTAATGCGGTCAATATCTTTTTCTTGTCGTTACCACTGGTAGCAGGTAATACCACACCCGCTGCACCGGCATATACCACAATTGCTACTTTATCCTGTGGTCGCAGTTGCTCTGTGAGCACTTTGAATGCCCGCTTTACCAGGGGGAGTTTATTCTCCTCATCCATAGAGCCGGAAACGTCCAGCAGGAATACCAGGTTGGTGGCAGGAAGGTCTTTGGTATCTACCTGTTTGCTTTTTAAAGCAATGCGAACCAGTTGGTGGCCGGTATTCCAGGGGCAGATGGCCATGTCAGTATAAATAGCTACCGGATCTTTACCAGTAGGCGCTTTGTAGCGATAATCAAAGTAATTGATCATTTCTTCTACTCTTACTGCATCTGGTGGCGGGAGCTCACCATTATTCAGAAACCGGCGCATATTGCTGTAGGAAGCCCTGTCCACATCAATACTGAAAGTGCTTAAAGGCTGATCGGTAGCGGCGTGGAAGGTATTTTCGTTGATGGCACTGTAATCTTCTGTATTAGGAGCCGGGCTGTAATAATAACCAGGAGTCGCATCGGCGGTTACGCCGGCAACACGGCCAGCCGATGCCTTCTGTACGTTATTTCCCGAGATAACGGGAGCTGCATATTCTACGATTGCCGAAGGTGCTCTGGAACCATACAGGGCCTGGGTTTCCTTCATAACATACCGGTTCTTTTGACCAGCTTTTATCACCTGCTGCAGCTTGGTTAGCTTCACCTTTAAGGTGGTTTGGGTGGCGCTGATCTTCATTGCCACCTGCTTATAATTGGTAGCAGTTACCTCAATAGTTAACGCCCCTGCGGGCACTTTCAGGCTGAAAGCTCCTTTGGCGTCTGTAGCCGTTAGAAAATCTGTGCCTTTTACACGTACCACGGCGTTGGCGATGGGGTAGGAGGCAACACTATCGGTTACTACACCGGTGATGGTTCGCTGTTGCTGTGCAGCCGCAGTAAATGCCACCAGGCAACTGAGCAATAGTAAAGCAAGATATTTTTTCATGGCGATATTATTTTCTGCCAATAGGATGGTCCGGAGGTCCCTGTTTCCATAAATCGTAAAAAAAATATTTTAAAACTACCTTTGCTGAAATTTTTGTCAATGGTATATAACGTGATTGGCACCATGTCTGGTAGCTCATTAGACGGACTGGATATAGTTTTTGCAGAACTGACGGAGATACGCGGACAGTGGACCTATGCGATCAAAGCCTCGGAGAGCCTGCCTTATGAGCCGGAATGGGTGGTGAAACTGTCCCAGGCCACTACGCTGCCAGCCAGGGAGTACCTGTTGCTGCACACCGCTTACGGACATTATACCGGGCAACGTATCCTCTCTTTTATAGAAAAAAATCAGCTGGACCATAAAATACATTTCATTGCCTCCCATGGCCATACCACCTTTCACATGCCGGCAGATAAAATGACGGCACAACTGGGAGACGGCGCTGCTATCACGGCGGTGACCAGTTTGCCCGTCATATCGGACCTGCGTGCCGTAGATGTGGCGCTGGGCGGACAGGGAGCACCTATTGTCCCTATTGGTGAAAAATACCTGTTCCCTGGATACCAGTACTGGCTGAACCTGGGTGGTATTGCCAATATTTCGGCACAGCTGCCGGAGCAATTTGTTGCCTTCGATATTTGCCCGGCCAACAGGGTGCTGAATGCCCTGGCAGCAGCGCTGAACAAGCCATATGACGACGGTGGCGCCCTGGCAGCAGGTGGTGTGGCAGATAATAGCTTACTGGAGCAGCTGAATCAACTCTCTTATTATACCGCCCCCTGGCCCAAATCGCTGGCCAACGACTTTGGTATCAATACCATCCTGCCTATGATAGCACCTATGCGCATATCTGTGCAGGGTAAACTGCGTACCTATGTAGCGCATATTGCCACGCAGGTAACAAATGCCGTAAAAGCATTGAAAGCACAAATGCCGGAAGGACCGGGAAAAATGCTGATCACTGGTGGTGGCGCTTTTAATACCTTTCTCGTTAATACTATTCAGCAACAGCTGGAACCACTGGGCATTACGATAGAAGTACCTGATGAACAGGCCGTGAGTTTCAAAGAAGCGCTGATAATGGCCCTGATTGGAACTTTGCGCTGGAGACAGGAAGATAATATATTGAGCGGGGTAACAGGTGCTTCGAGAGACTCGATTAACGGAGCGCTATGGACGTGTTGAGTTGTTAGCTGTTAGCCATTAGCTTTTAGCTTTTAGCAAAATGCAGCGAAGACATGAGCAAAAGTTAAACAATAACTACGCTCATGTCTTCGCTGCATTTTGCTAAAAGCTAAAAGCTAATGGCTAATAGCTATAAGTTCAAATTTATCTCCATCAAATAGTCCGAGGTCGCTCAGTTTTAAATGTGGGATGACCAGCAGGGCCATAAATGACAGGGTCATAAAAGGAGAAGCCAGTGTAGCACCCAGTGCCTTGGCTGCTTTGTCGAGTGCGCTGTATTGTGCGGCCACCGTATATCCGTTGAGGTTACTCATTAATCCGGCTACGGGTAATGGTAATACCTGCGCTGTGTTGTTGGCTACCACACTGATGCCACCCTGTTCGGCTATTACGGCATTGATGGCAGCAGCAAGACTTTCATCATCAGTACCTACTGCAATAATGTTATGGCTATCGTGCGCAACAGAAGATGCAATGGCGCCATGTTGCAGACCAAATCCCCTGATAAATGCTACTGCAGGTGGTGCTGCCCGGTATCGGTTTACCACTGCCAGTTTTAAAATATCTTCTTCGATGCTGCCTTGTAATACACCATTGCTGACAGGTAATGCGGCAGTGATGGCATTGGTAATCAGTTGTCCGTCCAGGGCTTCTATCACTTTTGCCTGAAAGGCAGTAGCGTTACTATCACTAACGGGTATACGAAAATCATCTGCCTTTACCGGGGCGCATACAAAATTGTTAACCGGCGTAGAAGGAATGGAATCGATCAGTGTATGGCCGTTTTCCGCGACTTTTATGCCGCGGATATATGTTGCAAGAATGTTAAAGTTTTGAAGATCGTCTACTATAATAAAATCCGCCGGGTCATTTTCCTTCAGTAACCCGTTATCCAGCTTGTAATGCAGTACGGGGTTGATACAGGCGGCCAGTAATACTTTAAAGAGATCAATACCATATGCCAGGGAGCGCTTTACCAGCAGGTTGATATGTCCTTCTTCGAGGTTGTCAGGATGCTTATCATCACTGCAGAACATGATCCTGGTGGGATGGTCGTGCAATAGTGGATATAGTGCTTCAAAGTTTTTGGCGGCGCTTCCTTCCCGGATGAGAATGTGCATGCCATGTTGCAGCTTATCCAGTGCTTCTTCTATCGTAAAACATTCATGATCGGTGCTGATGCCGGCCGCGATATATTCGCGGGCAGCTTCGCCGCGGAGGCCCGGCGCATGGCCATCCACGGGCTTATTCACTTTTTTGGCGGCGGCTATTTTGGCCAGTACTTCCGGGTCTTTGTGCAGTACGCCCGGGAAGTTCATCATTTCAGTGAGGTATTTGATATCATCGCGTTGCAGCAGTGTTTCCACGTCGGCCACGCTGACAGTAGCGCCGGCTGTTTCAAAAACTGTAGCCGGTACGCAGGAGGGTGCACCGAAGTTAAACCGGAAAGGCACTTTTTTTCCATTTTCCAGCATATATTCCACCCCTTTTATACCCATTACGTTGGCGATTTCATGAGGATCGCTGACAGTAGCAATTGTGCCGTGAACAACCGCCAGCCGCGCAAATTCCGAAGGAATGAGCATGGAGCTTTCTATGTGTACATGGGCATCTGTAAAGCCCGGGAGCAGGTAGTTCGGATATTTGTTGGTGTTGCGTTCAATCCTGCGGATATAGCCTTCTTCGATATGCAGTGTGGCCGGATATATTTCCTGTTGTAGTATATCAACCAGGTTGCCTGAAATCTGGAATGTATTCATGCTGTAAATCTAAGAAATAGGTCGCATTTTCAAGCCTGGCTTATTTTTTGGAAAGATGCGCAGGAGATGTTTTTTGGTTATCTTTATTTGCCTAAAAAACTGGCATCAAAAATTCTTTTATGACAAGGATTAAATTTTTTACGCTGTTAGCAGCGCTGTTGATAGCAGGTGCAGCCACTTACGCTCAGACTGTGGATGAAATCATCGCAAAGAACATTGTCGCCATGGGTGGACAATCGAAGCTGAAAGATATTAAATCGCAGTATATAGAGGGCAACATGGAAGTGCAGGGTATGACGGTGCCTATCAAAAGATGGGTGAAACAGGATGAAGCCATGCGTTTGGTGTTTACTGTGCAGGGATCGGATAACATTCAGGTAGTAACGCGGACCAATGGATGGAGCCTGATGCCGGTGATGATGCAAACGCAGGCACAGGATATGGATCCTCAGATGCAGAAGCTGATGCAGAGCCAGCTGGATGTAAGAGGAGAGTTGTATGATTATAAAACCAAAGGCAAAAAGGTAGAGTTGTTAGGAAAGGATTCTGTAAACGGATCTCCTGCCTATAAGCTGAAAATTACGTCAGCTGATGGTTTGGTAGGTACTGCTTTCCTGGATGCCAAAACTTATTTGTTAGTGAAAGCTACTAATAATGTGAATCTCCAGGGGCAGGATGTGGAAGTAGTAACGTTGATGTCTGATTATAAGAAAACGCCGGACGGGCTTGCGTATCCAGGTACTACCGAACAAAGTCCGGGTGGCGTGAAAATTAACATTGTGAAGATAGAAACCAATCAGCTGGTTGCGGATACTTTGTTTTCAAAACCACAGTAATATTTTTCATTCAGATCAGCTGGTGTTACCGGACATGTTTCTTTATCACCGGCTGATCTGAATTGTCCATTATTTATATAGTGTGGTCATTGCTTTGGCTTCTTCTGCCATTTTCTTTGCCAGGTGTGCCGGCTGCAGCACTTTTACCTGGGCGCCATAACTGAGCAGGGTCATGGTGAGTTCAGGGTTGATAACAACGTTCAGGGATATACGGCATTCTTTGCTGTTATCTTCTACTACTTTCTGAGAAGCGTGAATAGGCTGTGATTTCACATATTTCCCTTGCCGGGGCACAAAACTCAGCAGTACATTTTCGGGTTCTCCGTCATGTACCGTGATGCCGATAGCGTGTTGAAAATAGCTGGCATCATCAAAATTCTTTTCATCAAAATGTTTATTGGTAGGCCAGAGTTTCACGACCCTGTCCAGTGCAAATGTAACCACGGCTCCTCCGCGGGTTTGCTGGCTTTTTCCTATGAGGTAAAAGCGGTGTTGATATTCGCGCAGGTGATAGGGTTCTACCCAATGTTCCTTGGGCTCATCGCGGTCAAAGCTCTGGTAGGCAATGCGTATAACTTCCAGGTTTTTGATGGCGTCCACTATTTCCGGAATATGCTCTGCTCCTTTGTATTGAGAGGTGCGGGTAAACTTGATCAGGCCTTTATGTTGCAGGGCTTCCCTGTTCATTTTGAGGCTGGCGGCTATTTTCAGAATGGCATCTTCAAACTGTTGTACCACTGGTAAACTGCGGAATTGTTCCAGTATGCCGATTGCTATTTCCAGTCCCTGGAGATCTGCTTCTTCAATAGGAGAGTTACCAATGGAAAAACCTTCTTCCGAATAGCGGTAGGTACCACTACTGCGGTCGTACACAATAGGCGCCATATAATTCAGTTCCGGGTCCTGGCGCATGTCCTGGATGTCTTTCTGGATGGTACGGACGGATATTCCTGTTCCCATTTTATCAGATACATATTCGATCAGGTCTTCCAGGGTAGGTTTGGGCTTCTGCTTGTTGCGCAGGCGCTCGTCAATCCAACGGTAGCGCGACACCGCGTCTTTGTTCTTTGGCAAAAGATAAAATTTAGATAATAAAAATACGCAATTCCAGCTTTTGCAAACAGGATTAAAAAAATTATAGCGAAAAGATCACTACGCAAATTCTTTGCGTGCAGCGCGGTTAGATTTGTATTGTTATTAAAACCTGATGGTTATGAATAAGGTAAATACAACAACAGCTATTACGCAGATGCAGGCTATTTCAATTGGACAGATCATTATGGATGATTCCAATTACCTGACGCTCTGGGGCCAGGTGCTACAGGATAATGTGTGGTACCCCTGTGATTTTGTAACGACTTATGAAGTAATGAATACCATGCTGCGTTTCAGCCAGGACAAGCATGACGCTGTGCAGATGACGATTGTGAAAAAGCTGGAAGACATGTGTCGTGTTCCGGATATTATTGATCTGGAAGCGGAACTGGGCACAACAGTAGTTTTTGATAACCTGATTTTTTATATGAGAAGGCCCTGCCTGCAGCAGGATGATAACTGGGAGGCATATGCAGATGAAGAGTGTTACTATATAGAAAGGGTAGTACAACTACCCGTTGTGCCCATCCTGCCACCCGCTGCACGCTATGACGCGGATGATATACACGAGAGAATGGAGTACTGTATACAATTACTCCATGATGCCTATAACCTATACCTTGGATTTATTGAGATAGAACTCGGGGATGAAGCTGCCCGAATAAAAGCCGGACTGGAGGATGATAACAAATTCAGTATGGCCTATTATGCCTGGCAGCTACATACCTCAAATACTTAAGCCCCTGTCATCCATATTTTTATCTATTGAATTACCCCTTTTATCTGTTGACCTTAACCCCTTTGTATCCATTTGAATTAACCCTGTTGTACATTGTTTGTTAGCCCCAATTCCCTCTCCCAGGAAAAAATATCAGTTAAATTGAGAAAAAATTCCCTTAAAGTCTATAAATTTTGTAGGAAAATGCTATTTTTGGTCAATTAAATCGTGAAACTATGAGTTTAAGACTGGGAGATGCTGCTCCTAATTTCAAAGCCAATACCACTTTAGGAGAGATAGATTTTTACGATTTCCTCGGTGAGGGCTGGGGTATATTGTTTTCACACCCGGCAGATTTTACTCCGGTATGTACTACTGAGTTAGGTAAAACGGCTTTATTGGCGGAGGAATTCGCAAAACGCAATACCAAAGTACTGGCGGTGAGTGTAGATCCATTGGATAAACACCTGAGCTGGATAAATGATATTAACGAAACACAACAGTGTGACGTAACTTTTCCTATTATTGCAGATGAGAATAAAACAGTGGCTAACTTGTATGACATGATTCATCCAAATGCCTCTGAAACTTTTACAGTAAGATCCTTGTTTATCATAGGACCAGACAAAAAAGTAAAACTCATCATCACTTATCCGGCCTCTACCGGCAGAAATTTCGTTGAAGTACTGCGTGTACTTGATTCTCTGCAGCTGACTGCTAAATACAGCGTTGCTACTCCGGCAGATTGGAAAGATGGTGAAGATGTAATCGTTACAGCAGCAGTGCCTACTGCAGATATTCCTGCACGTTTTCCGAAAGGCCATAAAATTATCAAGCCTTACCTGAGAACAACACCGCAGCCAAACAAATAATACCACAAAGAAGCCGAAAGGCTCTTCTTATAAAGATTTTTTAATGGTTGGTTTTTGATTTTTACGAAACGGGGATTTCTCCCCGTTTTTTTTATGCGCGTAAGTTTTTGTCTTTGTCCAGGATTATACTGGATCAAGTTGAAAACCAGGGGAATAGTGTAAATTTTAAGCATAAAGTTTAGTCAATCTATAAGGGAAGAATGCTACATATCTGAGGCTACCAACTGCCCGAAAGCCTGCATCACGGATACCGATGCTATGCTTAGCACCCGCTAAGCAGGTGTCGTATCATTGCAGTAGAGGTGGACTTGATGTGGACTTGAGGTGGACTTGAGGTGGACTTGATGCGGGGATGAGTTCGGGATATATAACCCGTATGAAATTGCATCAGAAGATGGATAAAGGTCAGAATTGGCCATAGTGGCGCAGCTTCCGTACCAGGCTGAAGCAGTGGAAAGAGATATACTTTTGTTTTGGGACAGGATGATACTGATTTTGATGATTTTTCGGATTATGCTAAAAAGATGAGGGCAGATATCAGCGGATTTATCCGCTGATATCTGCCCTCATCTTTTAAAATCATCTGTATCACAAAGGAAAAATCGTGAAAATCATGTACATCAGTATCATCCTGAACAAAGACAAACCCCACGCTATTCTTCGCTGCTTACAGGCTGTTTGCCACGGTGCTTACGCAACTGCGTCAACAGGGCACTCATATCTTTAGGCAAAGGTGCCTCAATAGTATATTCCTTACCATTTGGATCCTTAAAGATCAGCATTGACGCATGTAATGCCAGCCTGCTCAATAAAGGACGCTCTTCTTCTGTATGCTTGCCCAGTTTGAATTTCTTCTTGATACTGGATAACAACACTGGTTCAGCACTTCCATAAAATTCATCTACAGCAATTGGATGCCCCAGGAATTTCATGTGAACCCTGATCTGGTGCGTACGGCCGGTGTGAATCTGCATTCTTACCAGGCTGTAAAGACCAAATTCTTCCAACACTTCATAATCAGTAGAGGAGGGCTTGCCTTTTCTGTTGGTGACCATTTTACCTTTCTGTACAGGGTGTTCCATGATCCCCTCACTTACATTGCCTTGTTTAGGCGTAGGCTGGCCACTTACGAGCCCCAGGTAAAACTTTTTCACATCCCTGCTTTCAAAAAGCTGAGAGAAGTATTTATGTGCTGCTTCGTTGCGTGCAAACAGGATAATGCCACTGGTTTCACGGTCCAGTCTATGCACCGTAAATATTTCACCATAAGCCTTTTTCATGATAGCAATCAGCGATGCTAACTCATTATCATGACGATCAGGCAGGGTAAGCATTCCTGACGGCTTGTTTACAACAACAAAATCAGGCGTTTCGAGTATAATATGATCAACTAATCGCATCAGGTTATTCGGCAGTTATTTTTTAAAATGTTTCAGCAGGATGACCTCTTTTTCATTGAGGAAGCGCCATTGGCCGCGGTTCAATGTTTTTTTGGTAAGGCCTGCGTACATTACACGATCCAGCTTTTCTACCGTATACTCCAGGTGCTCAAAAATACGACGCACAATACGGTTTTTACCGCTGTGAATTTCAATGCCCACCTGTTTCTTATCCTTAGGATCTACGTATCCGAGTGCATCTACAAAGGCAACACCATCTTCCAGGGTTACACCTTCAACGATTTTTTCAAAGTCACCTTTTGTCAACGGCTTATCCAGTTCTACCTGGTAAATCTTTTTGATGTTGTGCTTTGGATGCGCCAATGTTTGCGCCAGTTCACCATCATTGGTGAGCAGCAGCAAACCGGAAGTATTGCGGTCCAAACGGCCCACAGGATACACCCTTTCATTTTCAGCAGCGTCCTGGATCAGATCCATTACGGTTTTGCGACCTTCAGGGTCATCGGTAGTGGTGATGTAGCCTTTTGGTTTGTTGAGAAGAATGTACACCAGGTTCTTGGTTGGCGTAATTTTTTTATCCTGCATCGTTACCACATCGCTGCTGGTCACTTTGGTAGCAGGCTCGGTTACTACCTTACCATTTACGGTTACTTTTCCTTCTTTGATCAGGTCTACCGCTTTTCTGCGGGAGCAAAGACCACAATGGGCTACAAATTTGTTCAACGGCATTTCACCCGGGCCAAAAATGCTTTCCTTACCTTCTTGTTCTTGATCGCCCCTTACTTTGCCGGCTTTTTTTTTATCTTGTTTGTCCGCGAAACGTTCATTGGTTTTATCAAAGAACTTTTTACGGTTAAATCCGCTCGGAGTATCTCTTTGCGCGGATTTTCCACCTTTTTTATTTTCACCGTGAAAGTGGAAGGCGCTATCATCACCTTTTTTTGCAGCTCCAGCTCCGTAGGTACGTTTCCGTGGTGGTCTTTCACCGCCATTGTCTTCTTTATCGAAGCTACGGGTACGTTCGGGGCGTTCGCCATCTTTTCTGAATGCGCTGAATGCACGATCACCGTCTGGTTTGTCTTTTTTGTCGCTGTCAAAGCCGCCACGTTTATGTGCAGGCTTTTCATCGCTGTCAAAACGTTTGCGGGAGCCGGGTTTGTCGTCACGTTTGTGACCGCCGAAAGAGCGTTTTTCGTCTTTATCACCGAAGCTACGCTTAGGTCTGTCTTCGCTGCTACCGAAACTACGCTTAGGTCTTTCGTCTTTATCACCGAAGCTGCGCTTAGGTCTGTCTTCGCTGCTACCGAAACTGCGTTTAGGTCTTTCGTCTTTATCACCGAAGCTACGCTTAGGTCTGTCTTCGCTGCTACCGAAACTGCGTTTAGGTCTTTCGTCTTTATCACCGAAGCTGCGCTTAGGTCTGTCTTCACTGTTACCGAAACTGCGTTTAGGTTTATCTTCACTATCGCTGCCGAAAGTACGTTTACGCTGCGGCTTATCGTTGCCCAGGCTATCGGTGGCCGGTCCGTGTTTGCGGGCTGGTCTGCCAGTACTGTCGAAGGTGCGTTTGCGGAAAGAAGGTTTCTCATCACCCGATTTCTCGCCTTCAAAGCGTGGTTTACGGGAAGATGGTCTGTCATCTCCACTGCGGTTATCTTTTGCAGATGCCCTTCCTGGCCTTTCGCCATCGGCGGAGGAGCGGTTGCGGTTGCCTGCTGGTTTGTCGCTTTTACCAAACTTATTATCCCTTGATGGGCCAAACCCTTTTTTAGCAGGTTGTTTTTTCTTCATAAATTATTATTGATTGATGATCATGCGTACATGACCAATAGAAATATTATTGTAATGATCAGCCTTTATTGGCCAGTTGTCCACATGCAGCATCGATATCTTTACCACGACTGCGGCGCAGCCTTGCATTCACCCGGTTTTTTGTAAGATATTCCATGAACTCTTCCGCTGTCTGTGAATCCGGCTTTTGAAAACGGGCAGCATCAATAGGATTGTATTCGATGATGTTCACCAGGTCAGCAGGTACCTGCCGGTAAATTTTAATCAACTCATCTGCATCTTCTTTTGAGTCGTTAAAATCTTTGAAGAGAATATATTCGAAAGAAATTTCATTTTCAGTAGCCTTATAGAAGTAGTTCAGTGCTGCTATCAACTCCTTCAAATTGTTGGAATCGTTGATAGGCATGATTTCACTGCGCTTTTTATCATTCGCGGCATGTAAGGAAATGGCCAGGTTAAAACGTACTTTATCGTCACCCAGCTGCCGGATCATTTTGGCCACACCAGCGGTTGAAACGGTAATACGCTTTGGCGACATGCCCAAACCATCAGGAGAAGTAATGCGTTCTATAGCATGCAGTACGTTCTTATAGTTGAGCAGGGGTTCACCCATGCCCATAAATACGATATTGCTGAGTTTTTTGCCATATGATTTCAGGGCTTGCTGGTTTATCAGGGCCACTTCATCATAAATTTCATCGTAGTCCAGGTTACGTGCACGATCCATATAGCCCGTAGCACAAAACTTACAGCTTAAACTACAGCCTACCTGGGAAGACACACAGGCGGTTTGCCTGCTATCTGTCGGGATCAGCACACCTTCTACCAGGTGGTTATCATGTAAGCGGAAACGACTCTTAATGGTACCGTCAGTACTCTGTTGTACAGTATCCACCTTTACGGCCGGCAATGAAAAATGTTCTGTTAGTTTTTGTCTTAATTCCTTGGAGAGATTGGTCATAGCTTCAAAACTATCAGCATGACGCAGCCAAAGCCACTCATACACCTGTTTTGCGCGGAAAGGCTTTTCACCTATTGACCCGAAATATTCCTGTAAAGCCGGTAAACTTAAATGCCGGATGTTTTTATTGTCAGACTTCATTATTGACCATTAATTGAGCAAATGGCTGCCTTACGGCAGTCGGAAAGTAACGGCAAAGATACGTAATATTGGCGTACTGACAGAATGTGCCCTTAAAAGTAATGCCACAGCCGTTTCCAGCTGTGGCATCTGTGTAAGTTATGTATTCGGTTTATTTCATCCATATCGCGGCAAAGCGGGAAGAATTGTCGTATCCCTGGATACGATACAACTGAAATCCCTGGCCGGTGAGGTCGTTGAATTTGGCCTGGTAATCGGCCGGACTCATATTCATGTAAGAATAATATGCTTTGTTCTTAGGCCACCAGAGCCCTCCTACGTTGTTCTGGTTACCGTTTTCCTCCACATTCACATTCACGGTCATCAGACCCGCCTTATTCATTTCATCGAATTTTTTGGCAAAATCGGTGGTATTCATGCCATAATACATATAAAATCCACCTGGATTGCTGCTGCCAAAAACACCGGCATGATAGCGTTTGCCTCCCACATAATATACCACATGCTCTGTTACCCGCATTTTTCCCTGTTCTACATAAGTTTTCCATTTAGCGGCGTAAGCATCATCGGTAACATTGTGTACGGCCGCAAAGTTTTCACCACCACGTTGCTTCCAGATCACGGTAAACAGTGGATTACCTGAATTATCGTTGGTCACAGAAATCTGACGGGGAATATAGCCCTTGCCATAATACTCATCAAAGTATTGCTGGTACTGGGTGGCGCTCATATTAATACGGCAATACCATTGTGATGGCAGCCCATACTGGAAAGAGCCGGAGGCCAGGTATTTGTTGCCGGATTTATGTACGCTCAGGGTTTGCAGCGCCATGCCCATACCGGTATAATAGCCCCAGTAGCGGGTGATATGCTCTACCGGCACATTGTGAAAAGAAGGATAGAAAGGTGCAAAGAAGCGGTTAAAGGCACTGTTGGCACCTATGTCATAACAATCAATGTTACTGTTATCGGCTTTAGCATAAACACCATAGGCATCTACCTCCATCCAGTCTACACCCGTAGAAGGATTCGGGCTTTTAATCCATAACATAAAGTGAAGGTGATTATTAGCGGTATTAGGATCACTGGGCGTACCATCCTGGTTAAGCCCCCATCCTGCGCCACCAAAACCGGTGTTACCGGACCACGCGATCTGCTGGCCTGCATATACCTGATCTCCGGCTTTCACCTTCAGCTTCTGTTCATTGGTACCCCATAACAGTTTGGAAGGGTTAGGGAGATTAGCGAATTTCTTGTACTTCGTATCCCGCGCATCTTTGTTAGAAGGATCACTTACAGGTGTATTTTTCGCGTTTTGTACATCATGATCAAAACCGCCGCGCAGGTGGAAATAGCCGGTGCGGTAAAGCGTTCCATCGGAGCCGGTATGTTCGATAATCACCACATTGCCAAAGAAGGCATCCCACATAGCAGTTACCACTTTGCCGGAAGCCGAGGCATACACACCAAAAGTGGGATCAATACCGGGGCCGTAGGCATCGGATGTTTTAAGAAAATCTACAGAGCCATGGCCGCTGCCACTGTCATAGATCCAGGCACCGGCAGGATACACTTTACTATTTGTAAACGGCATGAAGAAAGGCACTTTAGGCGTCAGACTTTCTGCATAAGTCCTCGCATCTGCTTCATTGCCAAATACAGAAGCGGGTGATGCGTAAAAGAGATTTTTATTGGCTGCCTGATCTTTAATGGTATAGCCACAGCACCCAATGGTAACTGTAGGTGTGGTGCAGAATGCAGGCATATTTCCCTTCATAACAGTCACCTTGTTAGGGGGAAGTAAATGGAGGTTGTCTACACTGATCAGCTCAGTTTTGCTGTCAGTAATACGATTCCATTTAGGCGCGGCCTTCAGCGCCCTTACATTAACATTGCTGCGTAAAGCAGGATTAGCTACCGGTTTTTGTTGCCTGGAAGGTTCTTCACCTTCCATAATTTTAGCGGTAGGCTTAATAGGTCTGTAAAGTAATTCAGACAGATTTGCATCATTTTCTCCAGGTGGTACCTGCGCTTTGGTGATCATGGGAATGGTGCACAGCAGGGCTGCGAGCCACAGGAGGCTACGTACGTGTTYCATCTTTTTTGGGGTTAATATTTATTAAATATGATAAATGATAGGTTGCAAAGCTAACTAACTGTGGAAATGGATCAAGCACCATTTACTGAAAGGCGGGAATAGGATTATATCTGGCGGGTTTTGTATTTCTGCCGCAATAAATGAGGGTGATGTTTTATTGGCCGAGTTGGCAGGATATGTTTTATTTGCATATAAACCAAAACACTTACATGCAAGTTGCTTACATAGTAGATGCAGTACGTACACCTATAGGCCGCTATGGTGGCGCTTTAAGCACTGTCCGCCCGGATGACCTGCTGGCGCATGTGATCAAAGCATTAATGAAAAGAAATGCGACTTTAGATCCCGCTGTAATTGAAGATCTGATAGCCGGAGCAGCCAATCAGGCCGGAGAAGATAACAGGAATGTTGCCCGTATGGCTGCATTGTTGGCCGGATTACCGGTAACAGTAGCCGGTAATACCGTAAATCGTTTATGCGCTTCCGGTATGCAGGCCATTATGGATGCTGCCCGTGCAGTGATGTGTGGAGAGGGCGATGTGTACCTGGCCGGGGGCGTAGAAAGTATGACGCGCGCACCATTTGTAATGGCGAAATCAGATGGAGCTTTCAGTCGCAAAACGGAGATATATGATACTACTATCGGCTGGCGATTTACCAATAAGCAGCTGGCAGACATGTATCATCCGTATGCGATGGGAGAAACAGCGGAAAATGTCGCAAACCAATGGAATATCGGAAGAGAAGAACAGGACATTTTTGCTTTGCGCAGCCAAACCCTTTACAAGCAGGCATTGGATGCCGGTAGATGGGAGGATGAAATTGTGCCGGTAGAAATTACACCCAATAAAGACGAACAGGTGATCTTTTCAAAAGATGAGCATCCCCGGGAAACCACGTTGGAAAAGCTTTCCGGACTGCGTCCTGCTTTTGCAAAAAATGGTTCTGTGACAGCGGGAAATTCTTCCGGTATCAACGACGGTGCAGCTGCAGTATTGATTGTATCTGAAAAAGCATTGAAACAGTTTAACCTGCAACCATTGGCGCAAATAAAGAGTATGGCGGTAGCGGGAGTGGACCCTTCTATCATGGGAATTGGCCCGGTACCAGCTTCTAGGAAAGCGTTGCAACGCGCAGGTATCACTATAGATCAGTTGCACCTGGCGGAGTTGAATGAAGCTTTCGCTGCGCAATCAATAGCATGTATACGTGATCTGGCGTTGAATCCTGATATTGTAAATGTGAATGGAGGAGCGATTGCTATCGGGCACCCGTTGGGTTGTAGTGGTGTACGTATTACTACTACGTTATTACATGAAATGAAACGCAGACCAGGGGCTAAATACGGTCTTGCTACCATGTGTGTGGGGGTAGGCCAGGGCGCTGCAATGATATTTGAAAAGGTGTAGTTTTTGAAAAAGGGGAGCAGGAAAAGTTCAGTAGGGTTTCCCTAAAATACCGAGCGGTCGGACATTACATCCGGCCGCTCGTTGCTGGCAAGCAAAAAAAAGGGTTCATCATAGACAGATTTGTTTCTCCGTCATCATTTTTCGGAGATTGATCAGACCGTAGCGCATCCGACCTAATGCTGTATTAATACTCACTTGCGTGAGATCTGCAATTTCTTTAAAACTTAGTTCTGCGTAATGGCGAAGAATAATTACTTCCCGTTGCTCTTCCGGCAGCATGTCCAGCATTCTGCGAACGCGGTCATGGCTTTGACGGGTAATCATCTTTTCTTCTGCGCAACTGTCACTGAATCCCAGTACATCAAAGATGTCTTTATCATCACCTGTTCTTATCATAGGTGTACGCTTGATCTTCCTGAAATGATCTACACATAAATTATGTGCAATGCGCATAGCCCAGGGTAAAAACTTCCCTTTCTCCGTATAACGTTCAGCCCTGATAGTATCAATAATCTTAATGAAGGTGTCCTGGAAAATATCCTCTGCGAGGAAAGAATCTTTCACCAGTAATAGGATAGAAGTGAACACCTTGTCTTTGTGACGGTGTACCAACTCTTCTAATGCGGAAGAATGTCCCTTTTTAAAGAGAGTAATCAACTGCTCATCGCACAATTTGTACATTACTTGCATAAACTTCTACAACTAGGCGGGTTAGTAAATAAATTACAGTATTACAGCCAGTTTGGTTGTTTTAATTAAGTAGAGTTTAGGCGATATTGAACAGTTTAAGTTAAAGATAAATTTTTGGTAAATCCAGCGAGATAGATCTGGTCCTATGCAAATATAGAAGAATAGTTCAATAAAACAAATAATAAAAATAGCCTATCGCCTTTCGCTATTAGCTTATAGCGTATTACGGACGCATATAAAAACCTAACTTCTGCACTAACATCTTTTCCCTTAAATTTGTTCCGTCATGGCAACAAAAGTAAAGAAACAAACAAGTATAATTGATCCTCAGGAAGTTAGCCCGCAGGACCACATATTCATAAAAGGCGCCAGGGTACATAATCTCAAGAATGTAAGCGTATCTATCCCCCGTAGCAAGCTGGTAGTTGTTACCGGTGTGTCCGGTTCTGGGAAGTCTTCCCTCACCATGGACACCTTGTATGCGGAAGGGCAACGCAGGTATGCTGAAAGCTTAAGTTCTTACGCCCGTCAGTTCCTGATGCGTATGAATAAGCCCGATGTAGATTATATCAAAGGCATCTGCCCAGCTATAGCTATTGAGCAAAAAGTTATTACCCGTACTCCCCGGTCTACCGTGGGATCTATGACGGAAATTTATGACTATCTCCGGCTACTGTTTGGCAGAGTGGGCAAAACATATTCCCCCATCTCCGGAAATCTGGTAAAAAAACATGAAGTAAGCGATGTGGTAGATTATATCACCAGGCTGAAAAATGGCAGCAAAGTATTGCTGTTGGCTCCTTTTCGCCGGCACGCCAAAAGAGAGGTAAAGGAAGAACTGAATATACTGCTGCAAAAAGGCTTTTCCCGTTTATACGTTCCCGGTAGCGAAGGCACCGGCTTATTACGTATCGAAGAACTGCTGGAGCAGAAGAAAATAACAGTATCTGCTGATGCCTGGGTGCTGATAGATCGCCTGGTAGTAAAGGATTTTGAGGAAGATGATAAACATCGGATTGCTGATAGCGTGCAAACTGCGTTTTACGAAAGCGAAGGCGATTGTTATCTGGAAGTAGATGGAAAAGAGACCATCCACTTTGCCAATCGCTTTGAGCTGGATGGTATTGCATTCGAAGAACCGGTACCTAACCTCTTCTCCTTCAATAACCCCTACGGTGCATGCCCTACCTGTGAAGGTTTCGGACAAACATTGGGCATAGATGCCGACCTGGTAATACCAGACAAGCGCTTAAGCGTTTTTGAAGGCGCTATTGCTCCCTGGCGTGGAGAAAAGATGGGCGAATATAAAGAAGCGCTCATCAAAACCGCCCGTAAGTTCGGTTTCCCGGTGCATAAACCTATTGCAGAGCTGACGGATGAACAGGTGAAATTACTCTGGACCGGCAATGAACATTTCTACGGTCTGAATGAGTTCTTTAAAATGGTAGAGCAAAATCTGTACAAGGTACAATACCGTGTACTGCAGGCGCGCTACCGTGGCCGTACTGTTTGCCCCGAATGTGGTGGCGGACGTTTACGCAAAGAAGCATTGTACATCAAAGTAGGAGAACGCAATATAGCCGAACTGGTAGACCTGCCGGTGTCTGATCTGAAACAATGGTTTGATACACTGCAACTGAATGAATACGAGCAGCAAATAGGTAAACGTATTCTCATTGAAATAAATCATCGTCTTAAAACATTACTGGATGTAGGTTTGGGCTACCTTACCCTAAACAGGGTGGCTAATACCCTGAGTGGTGGAGAAAGTCAGCGTATTCAACTGACCCGTACACTGGGCAGTAACCTGACCAATTCCATGTACATCCTGGATGAACCGAGTATTGGTTTGCATGCCCGTGATACCCATCGCCTGATTGCGGTGTTAAAGGAGCTGCGTGACCTGGGCAACACGGTGGTGGTGGTAGAGCATGATGAGCAGATGATGGAAGAAGCCGACTATATCATTGATATGGGGCCGCTGGCCAGCCATCTGGGAGGAGAAGTGATCTTTGCAGGCACCTATCCGCAGATTTTAAAAGATGCGAATAGTTTGACAGGTAAATACCTCAGTGGTCAGTTCACCATTGATCCTCCTGCGAAAGTGCGCAAGTGGAAAAAGGCAATCACCATTGAAGGCGCCAGACAACATAACCTGAAAGATATCACCGTAGATTTTCCTTTACAGGTATTAACCGTGATCAGTGGTGTGAGCGGATCCGGTAAAACCACACTGGTAAAGCAGATCCTGTATCCTGCCCTGATGAAACTGAAAGGTGAATTTGCAGAAAGGGTAGGGAATCACAAAGCATTGAAAGGTGCAGTAGATGATGTTACCCAGGTGGAAATGATTGATCAGAATCCTATCGGTAAATCATCCCGTTCCAACCCGGTTACTTATATCAAGGCATATGATGAAATCAGGGATCTGTATTCCAAACAACCACTGAGTAAAATGCGTGGCTTCCAGCCCAAACATTTTTCTTTCAACGTAGATGGTGGTCGTTGTGACGCATGTAAAGGAGAAGGAGAAGTAATTGTAGAAATGCAGTTCCTCGCAGACGTACATCTTACCTGTGAAAGCTGTGGTGGTAAAAGGTTTAAAGATGAAGTACTGGAAGTAACCTACAAGAATAAAAATATCTACGAAGTATTGGATATGGGGGTGGATGAAGCACTGGACTTTTTCAAAGAAGAAAAAGATGTGTGCAATAAAATACGCCCATTGAGCAGTGTGGGATTAGGCTATGTGAAACTCGGACAAAGCAGCGATACCCTAAGCGGTGGAGAAGCGCAGCGTGTTAAACTCGCCTCTTTCTTAGGTAAGGGAAAAGCGCAGGGACATATTATGTTCATCTTCGATGAACCTACTACTGGTCTGCATTTCCATGACATCAAGAAATTACTGGATTCTTTTAATGCCCTAATAGAACAGGGACATACCGTGCTGGTGATTGAGCATAACCTGGATGTAATCAGGAGTGCCGACTGGGTGATTGACCTGGGACCGGAAGGTGGTGTTGGTGGCGGCAATCTGCTGTACGCCGGTGTACCGGATGGGTTGAAGAAAGTAAAGGATAGTTATACAGGAAAGTACCTGTAAGCAGATTATATTTAAAAGAACGGCCCGGAGTGATTACTCCGGGCCGTTTAATATTTTACGGTATGTAAAGGTCAATTCTTTGAACCATATTCCGTTAGTTGATCAACAGTGGCTGTTTTGGCGCCAGTCTCCCAGGAGATCCGGAATCAAATTCAAGTTCCTTTAAGATGGGATCATTGTTGATGATAGCCCCGACATCCAGGACAGCCGCGGCAGATAGCCGATGACCCGCAATTACCCTTAAATCTACACCAGAGAAAATCCGTGCTTATCTAAGCCTGTCCAATGATTTGATCAGTTTTTCATCTTTATAAATTCCTCTTACAGCCAGGAATAAAAAAATGATTACTACGATGGGTAAGAAGGACGCGGGAAGATAGGATGCCGAAACAATGCTTACTCCACCGGAACTTAATTTGTTCGCCGTTTGCTGCACCACATAATATTGGTAAGCGAGGGCGGCAAAACCAAAAAGAATGTTAAAAATTGTCAGGCGAAACTGGAGTTTACGTTTCTTAAAAAGGAAAATAGTGGCCAGCGACAGTAGTATAATAATGATATACAGTACAAACAGGAGATAGTTGCTGGAGGCGTTTACATAAACAGGGTTAGTGCTATTGGTAAGCGTGGCTTTCCACAGATCGAAAGACAGAGCAGCAGCGCCTGCGGCGGCAGCCAATAGCAGATAGAGACTCTGGATGCGTTGTATCATGATATTTATGAATGTTTAACGCTGTAAAAGTAAGTAATTTTAATGGTTAGAATGCTTAATTATGAGGACATATCCCACTATTTGGGTGGATGTGCTTAATGCAATACTTCGTATATTGCACGCCCAATAACAATCTTTATATTTATATGGCAAAGAAACTGAATAAGCAGGATGCGTTAGACTATCATGCAAAGGGCAGGCCGGGTAAAATTGAAGTCATACCTACAAAGAACACTAAATCGCAATGGGATCTTTCACTCGCTTACTCTCCCGGAGTGGCGGAGCCTTGCAAAGAAATTTTCAATGATGTAGAAAACGTTTATAAATATACCGCAAAGGGTAACCTGGTGGGCGTTATCAGCAATGGTACTGCCGTGCTGGGTTTAGGAGATATCGGTCCGGAAGCCGGCAAACCGGTGATGGAAGGAAAAGCGGTATTATTTAAAATATTCGCGGATATAGATGTATTTGATATAGAGCTGGATGCTAAAGATCCTGATACTTTCGTTGCCGCTGTAAAGGCCCTGGAGCCTACATTTGGTGGTATTAACCTGGAAGATATCAAAAGCCCGGAGTGCTTTGAAATTGAGGAAAGACTCCGCAAAGAGCTGAAAATTCCGATCATGCACGATGATCAGCATGGTACGGCCATCATCTCTTCTGCCGCCCTGCTGAATGCACTGGAGCTGGTAAAGAAGAAAGTAGAAAAAGTAAAGATCGTAGTGAATGGTGCAGGAGCTGCTGCCATGGCCTGCGTAAAATTATATGTGGCACTGGGTGCTAAGCCGGAAAACTTTATCATGTTTGATAAAGACGGCGTTTTGAATAAAGATCGGCAAGGTCTTTCTGACAGGCATAAACAATTTGTTACCAATACAAAAATAACAACACTGGCAGAAGCCCTGAAAGGTGCGGATGTGTTCCTGGGTCTTTCTGTTGGTAATGTGGTGACGGCGGAAATGATTAAGAGCATGGGTAAGAATCCGATCGTATTTGCTATGGCTAATCCGGATCCTGAAATTGCTTACGAAACAGCGATTGCTGCCCGTCCGGATATCATCATGGCTACAGGTCGTTCCGACTATCCTAACCAGGTAAATAATGTACTGGGCTTCCCTTACATTTTCCGTGGTGCCCTGGACGTTAGAGCCACACAAATCAATGAGGAAATGAAACTCGCGGCAGTAAGAGCATTGGCTGAAATGGCGAAGTCTCCTGTACCCGATATCGTGAACCTGGCCTATAACGAAAGAAATATTTTCTTCGGACCTAAATATATCATTCCAAAACCACTGGATCCACGCCTGCTGAGTACAGTGGCGCCTGCCGTAGCTAAAGCTGCCATGGATAGTGGTGTGGCACACCGTCCTATTACGGATTGGGAAGCTTACCGGAATGAGCTGAATCACCGTCTGGGACTGGACAACCAGTTGTTCAGAGTGATCGGCACCAAAGCACGTCGCGATCCAAGGAAAGTGGTATTTGCGGAAGCAGATAACCTGAAAGTATTGAAGGCCGCACAGGTAGTGAACGATGAAGGGATTGCACATCCCATCCTGTTGGGCAACGAAGCGCGTATCCGCGAACTGATGCTGGAAAACGCTATCGAAATTGACGATGTAGTGATCATTGATCCGAAGAGTGAGGAAATGAAGGAAATGCGTCATCGCTTTGGTGACCTGTTCTTCGAAAAGCGCCAGCGTAAAGGTCTGAACCTGTACGAAGCCCGTAAGATTATGCGGGAACGTAACTATTTCGGTTGTATGATGGTGGAAACAGGCGAAGCTGATGCGCTGATTTCCGGTCTTACCCGTAAATACCCTGACACCATCCGTCCTGCACTGCAGGTAATTGGTATGGAAGAAGGCGCGAAACGTGTAGCCGGTATGTATATCATCGAAACCAAACGTGGACCTTTATTCCTCGCCGATACTACGGTTAACTTCAATCCTACTGCAGAAGAACTGGCAGATATTACCATGATGGTAGCGAAAGAAGTGAAGCATTTTAATATTACACCGCGCATTGCCATGCTGTCGTATTCCAACTTTGGCAGCAGCCAGACACCAGAAGCACAAACCATGAGCAAAGCCCGTGAAATTGTGAAACAACGCGATCCATCCCTGATTGTAGATGGTGAAATACAGGCTGCTATGGCCTTTAACAAAGAGATTCTGAGAGACAATTATCCGTTCACAGAATTACTGGAGGAAGAAGTGAATACCCTCATCTTCCCTAACCTGGCAGCTGGTAATATTGCCTATAACCTGTTACAGGAAGTGGCCGGATTTGATGCGATTGGTCCCATTCTGTTGGGAATGAAAAAGCCGGTACATATCCTGCAGTTGGGTAGTACCGTAAGACAAATCGTTAACATGGTGAACATCGCCGTAGTGGATGCACAGGAAAAATGCTGCAGACAAGCGGAAGAAGAGAAAGGAAAGAAGAAGAAAAAGAAAAGCTAAAAGTATAAAGCGAAAGGCATAAAGCAAAAAGCTATTGTTGCGAAGATTGACATATAATATTCTCCGCAACAATAGCTTTTTGCTTTATGCCTTTCGCTTTATGCTTTTTCCTATATTTATCCTATGCAAACCATTTCCCGTAAGAAAATATTCTTTCCGATTAACTCTGCTTTCCGCAACTATCTCAAAATGTATGAGCGGGAAGTGAAGCTGCCTTTATCGTACGAGGAACTGCGTTATTATGATCAGTCGATATCCGTGTATGATAAAGAAGGGAAAGATACTTTGTGGGAAACGGTGTTTTATCCCCAGAGCATGGTAGGCCCTATTCATGCCGGGCTAAAGCGGGTGTACTCTATCCTGAAAGCTGGTGGGGACCAGGCGGCAGAAGAGCATCTGCATATTGAGCGTATTGACTATTGCACCTTTGGAAATTCTCACCCGTTCCGCATTAAGATTGTCAATAATTACAACGAAGTATACGACTATTTTTATATTAAGATAGCCGATGCATCCCGCATTTATGGATTGGAACTGGAGCATATTTTATCTCCCTACTGGATGAACTTCCTGATAGATGGTAATACCCTGGTAGAAGAACATATTGCCGGAGTGCCGGGAGATCAGTTCATTCTGCACTACCTGAACCGACCGGAATTTAATCCCAAACGTATCGCCAAAGAGTTCGTGAAATTTAATGAGCGTTGCTTTGTGCGGTTGCTGGGAGATATGCGTTCCTATAATTTCATCTTTGATATTACTCCTGATTTTGATGATGTGCAATTCCGTATCCGCGCCATCGATTTTGATCAGCAGTTTTATGAAGGCAGACGTACTTTATATATGCCGCAGTATTTTAAGGAGAACAGGATATTTGTGGATTTAGCCATTAAGCATCTCAATGCAGAGGTGGTGAAACAATATCAGCAGGAGGAGCGCGCTGTGATTGCGCGCCGTATAAAAGTGCAGCGGCACCGTATTAAAGACCTCCGGGATGTGATTATGACGGACCGGGTTTCGTTCCCTGAAAAAATACAGCAGCTGGGCAACGAACTGGCGGAATATTATCATGATGCAGTTTTTTCCCGTTGCAAAACCATGGGGGAAATTATTGAGCGCAGTTTGAAACGTTTGTTGGTGAGTAGTTTACGTTAACGGCTGTATTAAATCTTAAATTAGGATCTGATTGAAAAAATCCTTCCTATCTTTGATCAGTTATGGAGTTCAAATTCTTCTATCATTTCGGAAATTTCCTGCTCATGCTTAAAGGCATGTTTTCCCGTCCGGAAAACATGAAGATGTACTGGAAGCAATTTATGCAGCAATGTGTGGATATCGGCGTAGGGTCGTTTGGGATAGTATTTATTATTTCCCTGTTTATGGGAGGTGTAACTACTTTACAAACAGCTTATCAGCTGGTAAGTCCTATCATACCCAAAAGTACCATCGCGCAGGTGGTACGTGATACCATTATCCTGGAATTTGCGCCTACGCTGACCTGTATTGTACTGGCCGGTGTGGTGGGTTCTAAAATAGCTTCCGAGCTGGGTAATATGCGGATATCCGAACAGATTGATGCCCTGGAAATTATGGGTATCAATACCAAGGGATACCTGATTGCCCCCAAAATTATGGCCGCCATATTAATGATACCTGTATTGGTAGCTATTGCTGGTTTCCTCGGCATTTATGGTGGAAAGGCTGCGGGTGAACTGTCTGGGGTTATTTCCGGTGAACAGTTTATGCAGGGGCTCCGGCAGGAGTTCAAGGCTTACAACGTATTTTTTGCGATGGCCAAATCCTATACGTTTGGATTTATTATCGCCAGCGTATCGGCCTATTATGGCTACAATGTTTCCGGTGGAGCACTGGAAATAGGTAAGGCCAGCACCACCTCCGTTGTGGTGAGCTGTGTGCTGATATTATTCATGGACTATGCGTTAACGGCTATATTACTGTAATCATGATTGAACTGCAAGACATAAGAAAGAGCTTTGGCGAAAAGGAAATACTGAAGGGCGTATCAACAATCATGGAGCCCGGTAAGGTTAACCTGATCATCGGTTCCAGCGGTAGTGGTAAAACCGTGATGATGAAATGCATCGTGGGACTAATGGGCGTGGATCAGGGAAAGGTACTGTATGACAACCAGGACTTTACCGCCATGGACGAAAAAGAAAAGAAAATAGTACGCCAGGAAATAGGGATGCTGTTCCAGGGTTCTGCCCTGTTCGACAGTATGACCGTAGAACAAAATGTGATGTTTCCCCTGGAAATGTTCGGTACCGGCAGCATCAAAGAAARGAAAGCCCGTGTGGAAGAATGCCTGGAAAGGGTACAACTGAAAGAAGCAGCCAGGAAATTTCCGGCTGAAATCAGCGGTGGTATGAAGAAGAGAGTAGGTATTGCCCGCGCCATCGTACTTAATCCAAAGTATCTTTTCTGCGATGAACCTAACTCCGGTCTGGATCCGCAAACCTCGTTGCTCATAGATAAGCTTATCACAGAGCTGACCAAAGAATACAATATCACTACCGTTATTAATACCCATGATATGAATACCGTAATGGAAAGCGGTGACCATATTGTATATATGTACCAGGGCCAGAAGCAATGGGAGGGTAGTAATAAAGATATCGTATTCAGCAAGGATCAGAAGTTAAACGACTTTATTTTCGCGTCTGAGTTCCTGCGGGAAGCCAAGGAAATGCGGCAGCTGGAGATGTTTAAGGATGGTAAATGGCGGGATCAGCTGAAGAAAGAGCAGGGGGGAGAGAAAGCTTAAACGAAAGATATTTTTTCTTTTAATACATTATTATTCCCGGTAGTTGCAGACGAAAGTCGAACTCCCGGGATTCTTTTTTTAATGTAGTTCAATTGTAAATAGTGTGTAATTTATTTTAATATGAATGTAGCTCCTGCCAAATGAAGGTTAAGATATTCCTGAGTGGCCAATTATTTTCTAAACCAATTGGTAGCTTTATCTTAAAGGTGCTAAATTGCAGAATTATAGAAATCGGCTTATTTTTGCCGTCCAGAAGAATCAGACATATAATATTAAACCAATAAAACAAGCGCGATGAGTGTTTTAGTTAATAAGGATAGTAAAGTGATTGTTCAGGGATTTACCGGTACTGAAGGTACATTCCATGCTACTCAGATGATTGAATACGGTACCCAGGTAGTGGGTGGTGTTACACCGGGTAAAGGTGGCAGCACGCATCTGGAACGCCCGGTATTCAATACGGTGGCCGATGCAGTAAAAGCAACCGGTGCAAATGTTTCTATCATTTTTGTACCTCCGGCTTTTGCAGCTGATGCAATCATGGAAGCTACCGAAGCAGGAATTGCGCTGGTGGTATGTATCACAGAAGGTATTCCTGTGCAGGATATGATCAAAGCGAAAAACTTCCTGCAAGGGACCACTACCCGCCTGATCGGACCAAACTGCCCTGGTGTTATCACTGCAGACGAAGCTAAAGTAGGTATCATGCCTGGCTTCATCTTCAAAAAAGGTAAAATCGGTATCGTTTCTAAATCAGGTACTTTAACTTACGAAGCTGCTGACCAGGTAGTTAAAGCTGGTTTAGGCGTTTCTACAGCAATCGGTATCGGTGGAGATCCAATCATTGGTACACCTACCAAAGATGCGGTAGAACTGCTGATGAACGACCCTGAAACAGAAGGTATCATCATGATCGGTGAAATTGGTGGTAGCATGGAAGCAGAAGCGGCCCAGTGGATCAAGGAACATGGTACTAAACCAGTAGTAGGTTTCATCGCTGGCCAGACAGCTCCTCCGGGACGCCGCATGGGTCACGCAGGTGCAATCATTGGTGGTGCAGAAGATACTGCTGCTGCGAAAATGAAAATCATGGCTGAATGCGGTGTGACCGTAGTAGAAAGCCCTGCCAACATTGGTAAAACAATGGCAGAAGTACTGAGCAAGAAAGCGGTATTGGCATAATTATCTGCCGGTAAAAAAATATAACGGGTGAAAAGTGAGCGGGAGTCATTCCATCACTTTTCACCCTTTTTTGTCCCCATTTATGGAAACCATGGAGGTACCTGCATCCTCTCTAAAAGAAGTAACTTACTGTAAATAACGATCCTATATGCGTTTATTCATCGGAATATTCATTGTTTTAATCTTTAGTAGCAACAAGATGATGGCCCAGTTTAATTATGATAACTCCTGGAAGAAGATAGCCGCGCTGGAAGAAAAAGGATTGCCTAAGTCCGCACTGGAAGTGGCTAACGACATCTATGCACACGCAGTGAAAGACAAGGCAACTGTGCAACAAATCAAGGCCCTGATCTTCCAACTGAAGTACAACGCCCAGATCAACGACAGCAGCACCCTGCAGAATATGCAGAAAATGGACCAGCAGATTGCTGCCGCCACCGGTGCCCAAAAGGCCATATTGCAAAGTATCAAAGGGGATATGTTGCTCCAGTATTTTCGGCATAACCGCTATCGGTTTTATAACCGTACCGCCATCGCCAATGATGAAGGAACGGACATCACCACCTGGGGCGCCGATAAGCTGCATCAGCAAATTACAGCTACCTACCAGGCTTCCCTGTCGGATAAAGCGCTGCTGGAAAAGACCGACCTCTCTGCGTTTGATCCCATTCTTCATAAGGGAAATACACGCGCGCTGCGGGGAACCTTATACGATTTGCTCGCGCATCGCGCATTGGATTATTTCAAGTACGACGAATCGGGGGTAACCAAACCGGGTAACCAGTTTGAGCTGACAGATCCCGCCGCTTTTGCTCCCGCAACAACTTTTGCCGCACACCATTTTACCACTACGGATAGCACTTCCCTGCAATATCATGCCCTGCTGATTCTGCAGGAACTGATCCGCCTACACGCCGGCGATAAAGCCGCACTAATGGACGTTGATGTGGAAAGAATCTCCTACATGAATCAGGTGGCGGTAATGGAAAATAAAGAAACACTTTACCTGCAGGCGCTGGACCAGATGTTACTGGCCTACACCGGCCAGCCGGAAGTAACCAATGTATTGCAGTTACAGGCAGCTTATTACCTGCAACAGGGTCAATCGGAGAAAGAGGGAAAAGGTGAAGCCATGAGAAAGGCTAAAGCCATCTGCGATAAAGCTATAGAGCTGGCTCCGAAATCCGACGGCGGTATCGCTTGTGCCATGATACGGGACCAGATTATGGCAATGTCCATAGAACTGGTAACAGAGGCCGTAAACGTACCGGCACTCCCGTTCCGCGCCCTCGTGAGATACCAGAATATTAATAAAATATACCTGCGCATCGTAAAGGTAGATGAAGCATTTTTGCAATCATTACAAAAGGCGCAGAATAACTATAGCACTAAAGAAAATGCTTACCTGAAAATGATCCTTGGTCGCCCTGTGGTAAAAGCATGGGAACAGGTTTTGCCAGACCCTAAGGATTACATTACCCATAAAGCAGAAATAAAGATAGACGCCCTGCCGGCAGGACATTATATGCTACTGTCCAGTGTGGACCCTAAGTTTGTCGTAAAAGATAATCCTATTGCCGTACACCTGACCTGGGTATCCGGCATCGGCTACGTAGAAAATAATGATACCTATTATGCCCTGGACCGTAGCAGCGGTAAACCACTGAGTGGAATAACCGTTGATGTGAAGAAGCTGAGAAATGGTGGAGACTACGATAACTGGATCCTGCAACAATCGCTGGTGGCCGGGAAAGACGGTAGTGTAAAGCTGGCTCCCACTAAAGAGGGTGGCCGCTTACGCCTGCATTGGAAGAATGGTGCGGATGAACTATATGAAGATGATTATAAATACTTCTATACGCAGGGTGAGAATGCTCCGGCGCCTTCCCCTCAAACCTTTCTTTTCGCCGACAGAAGCATTTATCGCCCGGGTCAAATCATTTACTTCAAAGGAATCGTGCTAAAGAAGCGTTCCAAAGAAACACAGAGCGATATCCTTGCCAACTACCAGACTACCCTGTTTTTGTATGATGTGAATGGAGATAAGGTAGACTCTATCAAAGTAACCACCAATGAATACGGTGCTTATTCCGGAAAGTTTGTATTACCGGAAGGCCGTATGAATGGCAGCTTTAGCCTGAGGAGTGATAAAGCAGATGCGTTTCTTGCCTTCAAAGTAGAAGAATATAAACGACCTAAGTTTTATGTAGCATTTGATACCGTAAAAAGCAGCTATCGTTTAGGCGATACCGTTACCGCCACCGCCAAAGCACTGGCCTATGCCGGTAACAATATAGATGGTGCCAAAGTAAAATACAGGGTGGAACGCCGGGTACGGTATCCTTATCCCTGGTTATTTTATAAGATATCCATCCCATACGGTTCTTCCCGTGAAATCATACATGGAGAAACCACTACAGATGCCAATGGCGCATTTACGGTGAAATTCCCTGCTATCACAGATAAGACGGTAGATCCAGCCAACAAGCCTGTTTTTACCTATGTAGTACATGCCGATGTAACCGATCTGAATGGAGAAACCCGCAGTGGGGACCAATCCGTAAGCGTGGGTTACCAGTCTATGGAAATAGCGGTGAATGCACCTGATCGCATGGAGCAAAAGGACTTACAGGATATCAGGATCTTCTCCAGAAACCTGAATGGTGCTTATGAACCAGCTACTTTCTCACTGCAACTGAAGCCGTTGCAACCTAACAAACGCCTGTTGCGCCCACGCTATTGGGAAGCACCTGACCAGTTTGTAATGGATGAAGCCAGCTACGTACAGGCATTTCCGGTAGATATTTATAAAGACGAAGCCAATGATAAAACGTGGGCCCGCCAAGCTGCCGTTGTGAACGAAACCGTTGCCAGCAGCCCGGATGGAAAGATTGTGTTCAATACATCCAAATTAGCACCTGGTTTTTATGAACTGGAAGTAAGCACGAAAGACAAGAACAATGAACCGGTGATACAGAAAACAACTTTCGAGTTAATTGATGTAAAAGCTAAAAGTCTGTCTGCTCCTGCCTATCTGTGGTCTTATCAATCAGAAGCTGCAGTGGAGCCTGGAAAAACAGCAGAGATCTTATTAGGTACATCTGCCAAAGATCTCCATATCATTCAATCCAAAGTGACAGCTATCAGCAAAGAAGAGCGCACCAGCCTGGAGCTTTCTGATATTAAAAAACTGGAATACCCGGTGACAGAAAACAGCAGAGGAGGTATACAGGTAGCTTATGTGTTTGTAAAAGATAACCGTGTATTTAACGGACAAATGGATGTTTCTGTTCCCTGGGATAACAAGGAGCTGCAGGTAAAACTCGGTACACATCGTGATAAACTATTACCCGGCGAAAAGGAAAAATGGACGGCTCAGATTTCCGGTTACAAAAACGAAAAAGTAGCGGCGGAAATGCTGGCATCTATGTACGATGCTTCTTTAGATGCCTTCGTGAAGCATAACTGGAGCATTCCATATATCTATCCCAATGCCAATGGTATTACACAGTTTAATGGTAATGAAAGCTTCAAAATGGAAGTGTCCTCGCTTCAGTATGAACATGAAACACCTGGTTATGCCAGTGAAGGCAAAACGTATGATGCGTTAAACCTGTTTGACTGGGTAATGGAAGAAGGAGGGGGAGACAGGATGTATGAGCGTGCTCCGATGGCGGCTATGCTTAGCAAAAAAAGTGTGGCCGGTGCTGTAAGGGGTAGAGTAGGAGGAATACAAAATGAGGCTGTGCTACAGGATGCGGCTTCTGCGCCAGCTCCCCCATCAGCCGCTCTGGCAGAGTCTGTGGTCACAGTTGGCTATGGAAAGGCTAAGGATAAAGCTGATGCAGACAAATCTGCCAGCAATGAAACTCCCGCTCCATCCATCCGCAAAAACTTCCAGGAAACAGCCTTCTTCTTCCCGGATCTCCGTACAGATAAGGAAGGTAACATCACTTTTGAATTCACCATGCCGGAAGCCTTAACCAAATGGAACTTCCAGGCATTGGCCCATACAAAAGATCTGTCCTTCGGCATGACCAGCGCCAGTATCGTTACGCAGAAAGTGCTGATGGTACAGCCTAATACACCACGCTTTGTACGTGAAGGCGATAAAATGGAGTTCACCGCTAAAGTGAGCAACCTCTCCGATACTTTACTGATAGGACAGGCCCACCTGGAACTGCTGGATGCGACTACCATGCAGCCGGTTGACGGATGGTTCCAGAATATTTTCCCACTACAGCATTTCACTGCCAAAGCAGGACAGAGCACCGTAGTGAGTTTCCCTATACAGATACCGCATGGTTTCCAGAGCGCACTGATTTACAGGGTTACTGCACAGGCAGCCAACTTCAGCGATGGAGAAGAAAATGCACTGCCGGTATTAACCAACCGGATGATGGTAACAGAAGCCCTGCCACTGCCGGTTCGTGGTGATGGTAAACATGATTTTACTTTCGAAAAGCTGTTGCATAGTGATAGTTCCCAAACATTGGTACAACATGCAGTAACGGTAGAATACACCAGTAATCCAGCCTGGTATGCTGTACAGGCATTGCCTTACCTGATGGAGTATCCTTATGAATGTGCAGAACAGGTATTTAACCGCTACTATGCAAACGCACTGGCCACACATATTACAGATGCAACGCCTGGTCTGAAAACCATTTTCGAAAAGTGGAAAATTTCAGATACCGCAGCACTGCAGAGCAACCTGCAAAAAAATGAAGAGCTGAAAGCCGTATTGCTGCAGCAAACACCGTGGGTACTGGAAGCTAAGAGTGAAGCACAGCAGAAAAAGAACATTGCACTGTTGTTCGATTTGCAACGTATGCAGAAAGAGAGGAAAACAGCACTGGATCAGCTGGCAGCCAAACAATTACCTAATGGCGCTTTCTCCTGGTTCTCCGGTATGTGGGAAGACCGCTTCATTACGCAATATATAGTAGCAGGAATTGGTCACCTGCAACAACTGGCACAGATAAAAGATCCGGTAGCCATCAGCATGGCCAGCAAAGCCATCGACTACCTGGATAAAAAACTGGATAAAGATTATTACGATCTTTTAAAAGTGAAAGCCAACCTGAAGCAGCAACAGATCAGTGCGGAACAGATCCACTATCTGTATGCGCGCAGCTTCTTTGACCGGCCGGTGCCTGCTGCCATGAAAAAATCATTTGATTTCTTCTTTGCGCAGGAACAACAATACTGGACCAAACAAAACAGGTACGCACAAGGTATGATTGCGTTGTCGCTCTTCAGAAAGGGGGATGCAATAACGCCAAAGGCTATATTAAAATCGCTGAAAGAAACGGCGATGAACAGCAAGGAAATGGGGATGTACTGGAAAGATGTAACGGCTGGTTACAGCTGGCAGCAGGCCCCTATTGAAACACAGGCATTGCTGATTGAAGTTTTCCAGGTAGTAGGTAAAGATGCGGAAGCAGTAGCTGACCTGAAAACATGGTTGCTGAAAAATAAACAAACCAATAATTGGAATACTACCAAAGCTACAGCAGACGCCTGTTATGCCATGTTACTGCAAGGCAGCAACTGGTTGGCCGCCAGCCCGGAAGTAACTGTGCAGTTAGGTACTACTACCGTGAAACCTGCTACTACCGAAGCGGGCACCGGATATTTCAAGGAAAAGATTGATGGTAAAGCGGTGAAAGCCGATATGGGCAATATCAGCGTTACCGTAAAGGACAGCAAAGGACAGCCTTCCTGGGGTGCAGTGTACTGGCAGTATTTCGAGGACCTGGACAAAATCACTACGGCTAAAACGCCGTTGGTACTGGAAAAAGAATTGTTCATAGAAGTGAACAGTGATAAAGGGCCGGTACTGACTAAAATCACGGATGGTAATGAACTGAAAGTAGGTGATAAGGTGAAAGTGCGAATCGTATTGCGTGCCGACAGAACCATGGAGTACATTCACCTGAAAGACATGCGTGCGGCTTGTTTTGAGCCCACCAATGTGATCAGCGCCAGCAAATGGCAGGGTGGACTGAGCTATTATGAAAGCACTAAGGATGCATCTACTGATTTCTTCTTCAGCTATTTGCCAAAAGGAACCTACGTCTTTGAATATGCGCTGTTCGTTACGCATCAGGGTAAGTTCTCCAATGGCATCAGCACTGCACAGTGTATGTACGCGCCGGAGTTTTCTGCGCACAGTGCGGGATTAAATGTGAAAGTGACCGAGTAGGGAGAATTACGAATTAGGAATTACGAATTACGGATTTGTGGGTAGATGGTAAACGCGGATATTATCCGATGTTATCTACTTACAAATCCGTAATTCGTAATTCCTAATTCGTAATTTCTATCTTTGTTTTCCATGAAAAAAGCAGATTACCTTATTATAGGGCAGGGAATTGCGGGGACTATGCTGAGTTGGTTCTTACTACAGGCAGGGAAAAAGGTAATCGTTATCGATGACGCCAAATCCAACAGTGCTTCCAGGGTGGCTGCCGGGATTATTAACCCGGTGTCTGGCCGCCGCTTTGAGCCGGCCTGGATGTATGATACCATTTATCCGTTTGCAAAAGATACCTATTCGCAGCTTTCGGCTTTGTTGCAGGTACCGGTTTTCACAGAACGTCAGCTATGGACAGTGTTCCCATCTGCTCAGATGCGGGAGGCATTTTTAAACAAAACCACTGTTAATGACTATACAGAATTGCCGGCGGCGTTGAAGTATGAAGCGTTCCTGGATCAGCCTTTTGGTGCAGCGATTGTGAATGGGGCCACAGTGAACCTGCGATCGCTGTTGCCCGTTTACCGGCTGTATTTAATAGAGCAGGAGGCATTGCTGGAAACGCATTTTGATATGGCCGCCCTGGAGATTTCTTCTACAGGTATTATATATGGAGATATAGAAGCCGACAAGATTATCTTTTGTGATGGAGTTGCCACTACGGCACTTTCTTTTTTTAAGTCGGTCAAATTTCTGCCCAATAAAGGGGAAGTGTTGCTGGTGAAAGTACCGGGTTTGGAAACAACTGATATTATAAAGAAGGGTATTACCCTGGTGCCTCAGGAAAATGGGGTGTTCTGGGCGGGGTCTTCTTTTGTATGGGATTATGAAGATGACCATCCAACAGCTACTCAGCGGGAAGTATTGGAGCAGCGGCTTGGGCAGCTTTTAAAGGTGCCTTATGAGGTGGTAGGCCATTTGTCGGCCGTGAGACCTTCCGGAAATGACCGGCGTCCTATTGCTGGTTTTCACCCAAATTACCCTGCTATTGGGATATTTAACGGACTTGGTACGAAGGGGTGTTCGTTAGCGCCTTTTATGGCGGCTCATTTCAGGGATGTGCTTGTTGCCAATGCCCCACTGATGCCGGAAATAGCCTTACAACGATATTTTTAACATACATCGGGCATAAAATGCCCGATCCAAACCGTATCTTTGCCCCCCTTATGGGTCTAAGTGAACAACTGGATAGTGGTCGCCATTTGATGACAGCTTGTCCCGTATGTCAACCATAAAACTAACTAAATCAACTATTTACGCATGTATAGGACGCACACTTGCGGGGAATTACGAATGGAACAGGTGGGCCAGGAAGTAACTTTGGCCGGATGGATACAGACAGTAAGAAAGTTTGGCAGCATCAATTTTTTTGATCTGCGAGACCGCTATGGTATTACTCAATTGTTATTCGGTGAAAGCCTGAATGCCAAACTGGATGCACAGCCCCTGGGCCGTGAATTTGTTATCCAGGTAAGAGGTACCGTAACCGAGCGTTCCAATAAGAATAAAAATATTCCCACTGGTGATATTGAAATCACAGTGAGTGATTTTACCATCCTCAATGCGGCCAAAACACCGCCGTTTACTATTCAGGATGATACAGATGGTGGCGATGAACTGCGTATGAAATACCGTTTCCTCGATCTCCGTCGTAATGCAGTAAGACAGAACCTGGAACTGCGCTATAATATAGGACGTGTTGTACGTAACTATCTGCATACCGCTGGCTTCATGGATATAGAAACGCCTTTCCTGATTAACTCTACTCCGGAAGGTGCCCGCGATTTCGTAGTACCCAGCCGTATGAACCCTAACCAGTTCTACGGACTGCCACAGTCTCCGCAAACTTTCAAGCAATTGCTGATGGTGAGTGGGTATGACCGTTACTACCAGATCGTAAAATGCTTCAGGGATGAGGATTTGCGTGCAGATCGTCAGCCGGAGTTTACGCAGATCGACTGTGAAATGAGCTTTGTGGACCAGGAAGATATCCTGACCACCTTTGAACATATGCTGAAGCACATCTTCAGAGAAATAAAAGGAATCGAGTTCCCGGATGCGTTCCCAAGAATGACATTCGATGATGCCATGGAGTATTATGGTAACGATAAACCCGATATCCGCTTTGAAATGAAGCTGGTTAACCTGAACGATACTGTAAAGGAAAAAGGCTTTAAAGTGTTTGATGATGCAGAACTGGTAGTGGCCATTGCAGCGAAAGGCTGTGTGGATTACACCCGGAAGCAACTGGATGAGCTGACAGACTGGGTGAAGCGTCCGCAAATTGGTATGAGTGGCCTTGTATATGTGAGGTACAACACCGATGGCACGTTAAAGAGCTCTGTGGATAAGTTTTTTGACGAGGAGCAATTAAAATTATGGGCGCAAAAATGTCAGGCGCAACCCGGAGATCTTATCCTGGTGCTGGCTGGCAAGGAAGAGCGCACTCGTAAAGCTGCCAGCGAACTCCGCCTTGAAATGGGCGAACGGCTCGGATTCCGCAACAAAAACGAGTTTAAACCGTTGTGGGTAATAGACTTTCCGTTATTTGAGTACGCCGAAGAAGAGAATCGCTGGGTGGCCCGTCACCATCCGTTTACATCGCCAAAGCCAGAGCAGATAGCCCTGATGGATGATCCTTCCCAATATGGTAAAATCAAGGCAAACGCCTACGATATAGTATTAAATGGTACAGAGATAGGTGGTGGCTCTATTCGTATTTTCCAGCGCGACCTGCAGCAAAAGATGTTTGCAGCCCTGGGAATGAGCAAAGAAGAGGCAGAACATAAATTTGGCTTCCTGTTAGGTGCATTTGAGTATGGTGCACCACCACATGGAGGTATCGCCTTAGGATTTGACCGTCTGTGTTCGCTACTGGGTGGCAGTGAAAGTATCCGTGACTTTATCGCTTTCCCGAAAAATAACTCAGGTCGCGATGTGATGCTGGATGCACCTGCTGAGATCAGTCAGGAGCAGCTTAATGAATTGAAAATCAGTCTGGTGAAATAGCTTTTTGCCATTAGCTATTAGCCATAACAATATGCTAAAAGCTAGCGGCCACATGCTAACAGCCGATGTTGGTATAGTCTTTGCAAGAAGCTAGGCTTTTGTAGCAAAAAATCCCCTTTGGTATGGCACATTGCCGCATCAAAGGGGATTAGCACAAATATAAGGGTACAATATTTTTAACAAACGATTAACGGGATAGATAAGAAGACGAAGAAGAGACGTATTATTTAAATTTTTAAAGTAATATTGCGGTGTGATCATCGTTGATATGTGAGGAAGAAAGTGATGCTGAAAACACAGAGAAAACTATCACCTGATACAAAAAGTACTACCATGAGAATTTCATCATTCTTTAAGAGGACAGTATGGTTATGTGCGGTGTTATTATTGCTAATGCTCAGCAATGTTGGGTTTGCACAACAATCCACAAACAATTATTTAAAGAAATTTAAACCAGTATCAGTAGAGCTGATGCAGGAAACGGGTATCCCGGCCAGTGTTATTCTTGGAATAGCCATGCTGGAATCAGGTACCGGAACCAGTAGAAATGCGAAATTGCTGCATAACCACTTTGGAATTGTAGGTAAGAATAACATTTCTCAGATTAAGCCAGGACACCATTCTGTGTACAAACAATATGTAACTGACATGGCCTCCTATGAGCATTTTGTGGAGCTGTTGGCAAGTAAAAAATGGTTTGGGCAAATGAAAGGTAACCCGGAATTTTCCGTATGGCTCAAGAAAATGAACCATAGTGGTTATTCCTCTGCCGGTCATGAGTGGATAAGAAGAGTGACTAATATTATTAACCGCTATAAATTGTATAAGCTGGACGCAAGCATGGATAGCGTGGCAACGGACTCCAAACAATGGTTAACCGTAGGCATGCCGGCAGCTGGCGATCAGTGATGTGCTAACTGATTATTAACTATGTCCGGCAAAAATAAGTCTGCCTATCCGTTCTATATTATTTTAGGAACATTAGTATGCCTGTTAGGGCTTTCACAGCTTAATTACAGCTTTTCATATAAAGACTTTCAATTCCGGAAAGTGGATATGTTATCAGATCTGAGAGCAACTCCTCCTTCCCCGGACAACCAAAAGCTTACTGCTGCCGGAAACGACAGCAGTAAGCTTTCTGGTTTAGACAGCAATAGTATTGCTGGCAATCCTCATGTGCCCAATCCGGACAAGGCACATGATTTTATGTCGTACACGGGCATCCTGGATTATGCTTCCCCAATACCAGGTGATTCTGTGGTAGGTATGAGGCAATTCCTGGCAGCCCTGAAAGAACTGAAAGCAGGCAAGCGCCGCAAAGTGCGTATTGCTTATTTCGGTGACTCCATGATTGAGGGCGACCTGATCACCAGCGATCTGCGCGACAGTTTGCAGCGTTTCTTTGGTGGCGCAGGTGTAGGCTTTGTGCCGGTAACCTCTGTAGTGGCTTCTTTCAGAACAACGATCACCCACACGTTCTCTACCGACTGGAAAGATTACCACTATAAAAATTCACCCCCTTCCAATATTACACTGGGTTTATCAGGACATACCTTTTACCCCGGCGGTAACAGCTGGGTAAAGTATTCTCCCGTGAAGAAACCCCTGCTGGATAAATTCCAGGAGGTATCACTTTTATACGGGCCTGCAAGTGCTGGCACCGTTACCATTAACGATAAAGCCTATACGCTTTCAGGAAATGCAGAAGTAAACAGGCTGGATCTGCAACAGGATACTGCACAACCGTCTGTAATGCTCCGCTACTCCGGTGCCGCACAGCCTTTTTATGGACTTTGCTTTGAGAACGGCAATGGTATTTATGTAGATAACTACTCATTCAGAGGTATCAGTGGTATTGAACTGGGCCGCCTGTCGGCCGACATGGTACGCCGCATGCAGCAGGAACGCCCGTACGATCTCATCGTGATGCACTATGGCGCCAATATATTGTTCCGCCCGGAGTTGACCGACTATAGCTGGTTTGAGCGCCCGATGAAGAAAGTCCTGGATTCTCTGCGGCAGGATCTGCCGGGAACCTCTTTCCTGATCATAGGTGCCGCAGATAAATCTTATAGAAAAGCTGACAAATATATAACCGCACCAGGCGTTGAAGCACTGCTGAAAGTACAGCATGACCTGGCTGCCGGTCACGGTACCGCGTATTGGAATCTCTATGCCGCAATGGGTGGCGAGGGATCCATGGTAAAGTGGGTAGAGGGAGATACGGTGATGGCCAACAAGGACTATACACACTTTAACAGAACGGGAGCAGCCAAAGTAGGGTCGCTGCTTTATAAAGCTATTATGAATGAATACAGGCTGGCACAACAACCTTAGTAAAAGATGGGTGGCAGTGCTATCATTGTTACTCGCCGGTATTACAACTTATGCACAACAGGTAAACGTCAACAACATTCAGCAGGACACTGCGCTATACAATGTTTTTCACTCCCTTTCTGCAGCAGACAGTAATGTAATATCCATCCTTCACCTGGGAGATTCCCATGTGCAGGCAGGCTATTTCCCGCTGGCAACGGCAAGCCTGCTGCAACAGCAGTTTGGTTATGCAGGCAGAGGATATGTTTTCCCTTACAGTCTGGCCGGTACCAATGGTCCGGAAGATTTCAGGTGGAACAGCACTGTGAGATGGTCGTCGGAACGCGTAGTAGACCGTAACAAATCGGATGTACTTGGACCTGGCGCTATTGCTATTACTTCTCAGAATGATGCACCCAACCTGTCTTTCGCTGGTAAGCCGGATGGTAACATGGATAATAATTTCCGCAAGGTGCAATTGCTTTATGATGCCGGAAATACTAATAATACGGTGGTAGCTCCTGATGCTTCGGTAACGGTAACGCCTGCACCCTTTCCTGGTTCATCTACCCTGAGTATGGCTACCCTGGATTTTTTGCAAACCTCCCAGTCATTCCAGGTAAGATGGGAAGGTACCGGCAACGGCCCTTTCCGCTTCTACGGCGCTGTGATGCAGAACGGACGTAATGGTGTGCTGTATCATAGCGTTGGTATTAACGGTGCGATGTATCAGCATTACAATGAAATCAGTAATATCCTCCTGGCGCAGATGGCCGTGCTAAAACCTCAGCTTGTCATCATCTCCCTGGGTACGAATGAAGCTTACGGCCGACTGGACCCACTGGCCTTCAGAGATGAAATAGATAAAGCCGTTACACTCATCCGGGAACAAAATCCTGCCGTAAATATTTTGTTGACTACTCCGCCGGATTGTATGCGTGCTGTAAGGAAAGGTGTCCGGAAGAAAATAGGTAAGAAAAAATACAGGATGATATATCATACAGCGTATTATCCAAACCCATATATCTCCATGGTCACTCAGCAAATCATGGGATATGCCAGACAGCATGGTATTGCCTGCTGGAATTTTAATGCAGTAAATAAAGCGCAGAAAGATAGATTTGCAGGGGCGTGGGCGCCAGATCATATTCATTTTAATGTGAGAGGATACCAGGTGCAGGGACAATTATTATACGAAGCCCTGCAGCAGTCTTACTCACATTATTTACAGCAAACAAAGAAAAATCCAGTTACCTCCGATGATCATCAACGTTAATGAGCTGCTTGCAGAGCTGTTGTACAATGAGAAGAATCCAGTTCTCTTTAACAGTGGCTTCTTTTTTTATTTCTTTGCTTTGTTCATGTTTTGCTATCTGCTTGCCAGCAGAAGTAAAACTGCCAGAGTGTGGATTTATACCGTGTTTTCGCTTTATTTCTTTTATAAAGCCTGTGGTTACTATGTAGGGCTGGTAATACTTTCCGCGATCGTAGATTTTAATTTATCCCGGTGGATTCATGAGAGTCAGGATAAAAGAAAGAAGCAATCTTTGCTGGTCATTAGTATCCTGCTGAATATCGGGTTGTTGTTTTATTTCAAGTACACCAACTTCTTCATTGGTATTGTCAATGATTTTACATCCGGGCATATACATCCGCTAAGCTTAATTCTGCCTATCGGTATTTCCTTCTATACATTCGAGAACCTGAGCTATACGATAGATGTGTATCGTGATGAAATTAAGCCGGTGAGCAATTTCATGGACTACCTGTTCTTCCTTTCATTCTTCCCGAAACTGATGATGGGGCCTATTGTGCGTGCGGCAGATTTTATCCCGCAGATCTCGCAGCCCTACCGCCTGAGCTCAGAAGATATCGGTAAGGGGATGTACCTGATCATGGCAGGGCTGTTTAAAAAAATAGTGATATCGGATTTCATCTACCAGAACTTTGTACAATATATTTTTGATGATCCCAGTAAGCATACGGGCCTGGAATGTTTAATCGGCGTGTATGGATATGCGTTAGTGATCTATTGTGATTTCTCCGGTTATTCTGATATGGCGCTGGGTATTGCCCGCTGGACCGGGTTTAAGATTCCGCCTAACTTCGATTCTCCTTACCAGAGTTCTTCTATTACAGAGTTCTGGCGCCGCTGGCATATTTCTTTATCCAGCTGGTTGAGAGATTACATTTACATTCCGCTCGGAGGTAACCGTAAAGGCAAGGTGCGTCAGTATATTAACCTGGCGCTGACCATGTTGATTGGTGGCTTCTGGCATGGTGCCAGCTGGAACTTTATCTTCTGGGGTGCGCTGCATGGCGGTGCATTGGCCATAGATAAGGTGCGCATCGATTGGCTGAAAAAGAGTAAAACAGTGATTTCAGGTGGGAAAGCCACCTTCTTCAAAATACTGGGTATCCTGATCACCTTCCATTTTGTGTGTTTCTGCTGGGTGTTCTTCAAGGCAGCTACCTTCCATGATGCCTGGTCGCTGATACACCAGGTGTTCTACGACTTCCAGCCGGAAATTGCGGTGGAACTGTACAACGGTTATACAGCGGTGTTCTGGGTAATGGTGATGGGTTTTGTATTACACTTCCTGCCTTCCAAAGCAGAATTCTCTATGGAAAGAGTATTGGGACGCTTACCTGTTGCAGGTAGCGTAGCCATTATGGTGGTGTTTATGTGGTTGCTGGTGCAGGTAAAAAGCACCCAGCCAATGATTCCCATCTATTTCCAGTTTTAGACCTTATCGCCTTTGCCAGGGAATAAAGATTTCGCAATTATCTGCACCGGTTAGAGAGATAAAGAAATGGTTACCACTCATTTTGAAGTAACCGGCCCGGCAACTGCCGTTAATAAATTCATACATCGGTAAACCAGCAGCTACGAAGCTCATGGGAACCGGCAACTTTTTATAGTATCCTCCGGGAACATATTTGGTGAACAAGCCAAATGGTTCCTGGAAGGACATCCGAATCTGCAGATGTGCCATGTCGTACGCTTTAAGCACAGGCACCATAATTCCCACATACATCATCATTTTAGCGTAATTGGTAACTGGCACCACATCCAGGGTACCGGTAATCACCATGGCGCCAGGTAGCATCAACGATGTTTTGATGGCATGGAGTTGCTGTTGATAGATGCTCATATACTCCACCATACTTCTCACCGGATCATTATTCCGGGGCAGGATGTTATAGTACAGCACATATTCCGGCAGTCTTGCATCTTCGGTTCTGTCGGGTGTAAAAATGAGGCTATGCGGATCATCATGTGGGGTAGTGGCTATTTTGGTACGGGCCAGCGTATGTTCTTCATTGGGCAGATAAAGCCGGTCACGGAAGCTGATAGGGGCTTCGTTGTATAATTCCCGGAATGCTTTGGTGAAGCTCGAATGTGTATAGCCGCACATTTCACTGATTTGGCCGATGCCGAAATCACTATGGCGCAGATAGCCCGCACCGGCTTCCAGTCTTCTTCTTTTAGTAAAATGGATATACGATTCCCCATAAATTTCTACAAACTTGTGTGAGAAGTTATCCAGGGATTCGCCGAGCATAGACGCTACTGTCTTGAGATCTCTTTCTCCGTAAGGATCATCATGTGATAATGCAATGGCCAGCTGTATCTTTTTCTCCCAATGGTTAATTGTCGATGTTTTCATGAAGGCATATTTTGGAGGCTGATTCTAATCTAATCATTTTGATACCCGGAAGGTTCACAACGGCCCGAATGGGGGCGGATTAACAAGTGGTTAACAATTGTTGTTTTGCAGCTGTATTAAATAATTGCTAATTCTATATTTTTGCGCAATAATTCATCTACCTGATGCGCATAGCCAGAATATTTCCGATTGTTGTTTTGATGTTGATTTCTTCGCTGGCAGCCCATGCGCAATTCCTGATGGATATGATTGACACCACTTCTGAGCTGGGTAAGGGGATGATTTCCATGTATCATAAATATGATGCCCTGCGTTTCAGCGGTTATATTCAGCCCCAGTTCCAGATGGCACAGGCCAGGGGAGCAGCAAGCTATGCCGGTGGAGACTTTGGTGCTGCGGTAGATAATCGTTTTACCCTTCGCCGTGGCCGTATCCGTATGGATTATGAGCGTTTCAACAAAGCGGATATGCCGGTTGTTCAGTTCGCTTTTCAGTTTGATGGCTCGGAGCGGGGAGTATTTATCCGGGATTTCTATGGTCGTTTCTTTGAAAATAAGTTCAACGTATTGTCGCTTGTAGGGGGCATGTTTGCCCGCCCTTTCGGTTATGAGGTCAATCTGTCGTCTGCCGACCGTGAAACGCCGGAAAGGGGTCGTATGTCGCAAATACTGATGAAAACGGAACGTGACCTGGGTGCGATGCTGACCTTTGAGCCCCGGCGCAAAGATCATCCATTACGTTTCCTGAGAATAGATGCCGGAGCATTTAACGGACAGGGCCTGACAGCTACCACTGATTTTGACAGCCATAAGGATTTTATAGGTCGTGTGGGCATTAAGCCCCGGAAAATAAAGGGCACCAAAGCATTGTTGTCTGGTGGGGTATCTGTGTTGTATGGTGGCATGCAGCAGTTTACGAACACCATCAACACTATGGGGACCGTAAACGGTAAACCGGGGTACCTCGTGGATTCATCGGCAGCCAATCTGGGCGAAATTGCCCCCCGGCATTATTACGGCGCTGATATACAATTGAAAATTCCGAATGGCCCGGGTAAGGGCAGTACACAGTTCAGGGCGGAATATATCCGTGGACAGCAAACTTCCACTGCTCTAACATCAGAAACACCGGGCATTATACCTGTTACATCGCAAGGCAAACCCCAGCCGCTTTATATCCGCAATTTTGACGGAGCCTACCTGTATTTTATTCAGAACCTGGGTAGTGATAAACACCAGGTAGTGGTAAAATATGACTGGTACGATCCCAATAAGAAAGTATCCGGAAAAGATATCGGGGTGGCCGGTGCAGGACTCACTGCAGCGGATATACGCTATAATACGCTGGGTTTGGGTTACCTGTATTACGCCAATGAGCACCTCAAATTCATGTTCTACTATGATTGGGTAACCAATGAAAGCACGGAGCTGGAAGGCTATAAAGAAGATCTGAAGGACAATGTACTGACTTGTAGAATGCAGTACAGGTTTTAGAGAATTACGAATTTCAAATTACGAATTACGGATTTGTGGGTAGATAATAAATGCGGGTAATATCCCCGGTTATCTACCTGCAAATCCGTAATTTGTAATTTGAAATTCGTAATTCTATTCTCTTCCGGATTCCATGGTGAATCCAAACGTGCTGCCTATTTCAGGTTTGCTGCGTACGGTAATGGATTGGTCGTGTGCTTCTACTATGTGTTTTACGATCGCCAGGCCAAGACCGGTGCCACCAATATCGCGGCTACGGGCTCTGTCTGTGCGGTAAAAGCGTTCAAACACGCGCGGCAGGTGTTCTTCTGCCATGCCAATGCCATCATCAGAAATTTCTACCAGTACACGTTTGCCGTCCATGCTGTAAATGCTGGCGATGGTATGACCATCCGGTTTGCCGTATTTGATGGAGTTATCTACCAGGTTAATGAGTACCTGTCTGATTTTTTCTTTGTCGGCGTATACGGGCTGTGGTGCTTCGCAACCTTTTTTGATATGGAATTTGATGCCTTTGGTATTGGCTTTCAATGACAAGGTATCAAATACATCTTTTATCAGGTCCTGGATAACGAATACTTCCGCGTTGACAGTCATTTCACCGCTTTCCAGTTTGGATATTTCGTCCAGGTCATCGATCAGCCGGCAAAGGCGGTCAATGTTTTTGGTGGCGTTTTTCAGAAACAGCTTATTTACGGAAGGATCTTCCAGTGCGCCATCCAGCAGGGTGTGGATGTAGCCTTGCACTGCAAAGATGGGCGTTTTCAGTTCATGGGAAAGGTTCAGCAGGAACTCCTTCCGGAACTCTTCATTCCGGCGGAGGTTTTCCAGTTCTTCTTTTTTCTGGCTGGCCCATTTTTCCACATCTTCACTTACCTCTTCAATGGTTTTCAGGGGAAGTATATTCTTCTGAAAAAACTCCTCTCTTTTAGAGGCTTTGGTTTGGTAAATGAACTTGTAGATCAGTTTTATTTTCCTGTAAATAAAATTCTGCAGGGTATACAGGTACAGGTAATATGAAACGAGAAAGGTTAGCACAAAGGCTCCCACTACTACTTTCCAATTGCCGTCCACCAGAAGGCTGCCCAATGCTATGATGGCTGATATCACCAGGGCTGTAAATCCCGCTAACTTTTGCGGGGACAGGTTTTTTGCTTTAAACATACTCCAGAGTGAGTAATTAGTATAATAATGGGAAATTACTTTAAATTTCTTACTTGCCATAAAAAAGCTGTTAGCTCTTAGCTGTTAGCTTTTAGCTAATGTTATGTTTTGGTGGAAAATTTAAGGAAGACTAAAAATGAATACGGGCGCGCTACCGGTTTGCGCGAACAACTCAAGACAGTAGCTAATAACTAATAGCAGAAGGCTAACCAGCTAATAGCTACTCCTACTACATCTCAAACTTGTATCCTACTCCTTTTACGGTAGTAATCAAATCAATGCCTATTTTCTGGCGTATTTTACGGATATGCACATCGATGGTGCGGTCACCAACAATCACTTCTGTACCCCATACCTGGTTCAGAATTTCATTACGCAGGAATACACGACCGGGTTTGGATGCCAGTAGCTGCAATAACTCAAATTCTTTCTTGGCAAGGATGATTTCCTGCCCTTTGTAAGTCACCGTGAACTTTTCACGGTCAATGATCAGATCGCCCAGGGTAACGCGTGTTTCTTCCGGTTTGTGTAAACGACGGAACAGTGCATTGATCCTGCTTACCAGCAATTTGGGTTTGATGGGCTTGGCAATGTAATCGTCGGCACCCATGTTCAGTCCGTCTACTTCAGACTTCTCATCATTCAGGGCGGTTAAAAATAATACCATAGTGTCTTTGAATTCAGGGATTTTCCTGATTTCGCGGCAGGTATCGATGCCGTTCTTGTTCGGCATCATGATATCCAGCATAATCAGATCCGGTCTGAATATTTTAGCTTTCTGGATAGCCTCGCTGCCGTCTTTTGCGGTTACGGTATCGTAACCCGCTGTTTTTAGATTGTAACTGATAATTTCCAGAATATCCAACTCGTCATCTACTACCAGAATTTTTCCTGCAACCGCTTGGTCTATCATAAATTTTGCTTTTAAAAAGACGGGACAAAATTATAAAGCCATCCCCGTGATTAATGGAAAATTAACATTATGAAATTGTTAATTCAATATCAGCTTGGTTTTCCGCGACCAAAGGCAAGGTACGCCAAATAACAATATCACTCCGATATGATAAATATTCAACATTCATACGCGGGTGATTGCTACCCTGCCCGGACATTTTCACTTTTCCCACTGCCAAATAGTGTCAGCCGCCACCATGAAATGACAGTTGGAGTTATAGATTGAATTATTTATATATATTTTGGCTTTAAAAACAAAAGATAGCAACACAACACTGGCAAACTCTGTATTTTGGTTGTAAATTTGCTATCTGGTCCTCGGGAAAAGATCACTTTAGTATGAGAAGATTTCTATTAATATTATCGCTGACGGTGTTTGCAGTCAGCTGGCTACAGGCACAAACCAGCCATCATCCAATTCCAATCAGCAGACAGGGATTTCATGATAACATCGACAAAGAACAGGCTGCTGCCGCAAAATTCGACGGCAAAGCTGATGATCTGGTAAAGGTATCAGAAGATCAAACCATTAACCTGCAGGTAACCAACGCGCTTCTCAAAGAAGTGGACGACATGCAGCAGGAAATCGAAGATAATGATGCGCTGGATCACCGGCTGAAGGTAAAGTACCTTTCCGGCATATACGTGATGCTGAAAGACTTTAATCAAAAGCGCTCTCACCGGAACATCGATCCTGAAGAAGCGCCCGCTATGGTACAGGCATTCCGTAACATGATGCACGCCGATATCAAAGGACAGAGCATCCTGCCGTATATTCAGCACCTGTCTTACGAAGCATCCGAAAGAATGATAGAATTATTCCAGGATAACCCCGGCTACAAAGAAGCCAGGGGAACCGTATTTACCAAATACGCGTTCAATAACCTGGAAACAGTAATGCCCAAACTGGGGGATTACCTGAACTATCCGGGTACAGACTCTATCATTGCCGCTGTAGCGCGTAAATACCCTAACCAGGTGCTTACCTATGCTACTTCCTTTACGCCCATGGCTACCGTGATCAAGCGTAACCAGGATCCTATCGTGCAAACCATTGTGCGTATCGGACAATCACCCCAGAGCACTAAAATATTGCCTTTCATAGATGAGCTCCTGGCCGGTACTACCACGGTAGACAAGCTGGAAACCATCGTAGATAACGACTATCAGTACTACAAGCAAATGGTGAAATCGACTATTGCACTGCAGAAACTGAAAAACGAAGGACAAAATCCATTTGGACTGAAAGCCATGATGGAAAATATGCAGGCGAAGTCACTGCTGTATATCCGCGATGTGAACGACCTGCACGAAGAACCGGCTCCCGTTCGTTTTGCCAGCGTTAAAAACTTTACACCGGAAGAACTGTACTACCTGATCATCAACGGCCAGGAAGAACTATATACTTCCAGTTATACTAACCATAACAACGCCGGTTTATACGATCAGATGATGGTTCGTATGAAACCTCCCCGCGGTGATAGCTTACTGATGATGGTTAACTTTGACCGCTTCAAGAAATTTATCGCCATGGCCGCCGGTTTTAATACCCTGGACAACTTCCTGAAGTCCATGGCGCCGGAAAATTCCAACTACCTCATGCAGAAATACGTGCAGAACCTGGAAAAAACCGAGGACCTGGAAGATGCGGTGGATGTGGCAAACTCCTTTGGAAGTATACGGGATGAAAAACTGCTGGAATTCCTGCGGGTAGAAGTGAAAAAGAACCTGGCGTATGTGAAAAAGCATGATGATAAAAGAGGCACTGTTATTTACCAATTGCTCAGTAGCTTGTTTGAAACGGAGTCGAAAGATGAAAACGATTCCTCCAAGGCAACGGATATGGCCAGCAAGTTACAGCTGCCTCCGATCAACTTTGTTTCTTCCGCTGCGCTGGAAAGTGACAGTGGCAGAATTTATCAACAGGTATTTTTCTATGGAGATAAAGACGGACAGGAGTCTTTCGCCAGCTTCATGACGAACTTCCCGGCTGCTGAATGGAGAATCAGCAAGAATAAATACTGGGCTACCATTACTTCCACAAAGGGTAAGGCTACCACCATTTTTGCCAACCTGCCAACAGACGAACCAGCAGATAAGGAAGCTATTTCCAAGCTGTCTGATTTCCTGGACGAAAACGATATTCATCCGACTATTTTCATTCACCGTGGTCACAGTTACCATATCAATACCACACTGGAAAACCTCCAAAGCTCTGCAAAGATTGTGCTGCTGGGTTCCTGCGGTGGTTATCATAACCTGGCTACTGTATTGGAGAAATCACCCGAAGCACATATCATTTCGTCTAAACAGGTAGGTACCCGTTTTGTAAATGAACCCATCATCCATACACTGGAAGATCAGGTACGTGCCGGCAAAAACGTAGACTGGGTGATCATGTGGTCACAGCTGACCAGAAGATTTTCGACAGATGCCCGTAACAAGGACCTGTTCAGCGATTATGTGCCTCCTCACAAAAACCTGGGAGCCATTTTCATCAAGGCCTACAAACAGATTATGAAGGACGAAAAGAAATAACTTAAGCAGAAAGTAAAAAGCGATGGGAGCGAATAACTATAGCGAAGGTTAATACCCGCTACAGGCATTCGCTCCCATCGCTTTTTGCTTTCTGCTTTATCCTTTCTGCTATTTATCGTAGGTTTGTTGTGTAGTTTAAACCTGGCACATTGGAAAATCTTGCGGTAAAGAAAGTATTAGATTTTAGTTTATTACGGCGCATATTCTCATTCGCGGCCCCTTACAAACGCTCCTTTTACATCTCCATGATATTAACGGTTATACTGGCCGCTATATCACCCTTACGCCCTTACCTGATCCAGGTAACGGTAGATAAATACATTGCCAACCAGCTGATGCAGATGCTCCTGCTGGTGACGGTGGTACAGGTAGGATTGCTGGTGGTGGAAACCATCGTACGTTTCTTCTTTTCCTATCTGACCAACTGGCTGGGGCAGTCGGTGGTAAAAGATTTGCGGGTAACGGTATATAAAAAGATTGTACACCTGAACCTGGCCTTTTTTGATAAAACACCTATCGGTACCCTGACTACCCGTACCATCAATGATATTGAAGCGATTAATGATGTTTTTTCAGAAGGTATCATCTCTATTGTAGCAGATCTGCTGATGATCATAGCGATACTGGTGGTGATGTTTATGGAAGACTGGCGCCTGACCCTGATCAGTCTGTCGCCCTTTCCGATATTGATTTTCGCGACTTATATTTTTAAAGAAAGTGTAAATAAATCCTTTTACCGGGTACGCAATGCCGTGTCTGCGCTCAATGCCTTTGTGCAGGAGCACCTCACCGGTATGGTGGTGGTACAGGCATTTACTGCTGAGAAAAGGGAGTTTGCCCGGTTCAAACATATCAACAAAGAACACCGGAAAGCCAATATTGACGCCATTTTTGCTTATTCTGTATTTTTCCCGGTAGTGGAAATTATCCTGGCTATTTCGCTGGGTTTAATGGTGTGGTGGGGAGCCAATAAGGTACTGAATTACGAAGTGACCCAGGGGGTGATGATTGCTTTTATCATGTACCTGAATATGCTGTTTCGCCCGCTGCGTATGCTGGCAGATAAATTCAATACCCTGCAAATGGGTATGGTAGCCAGTGAACGCGTTTTCAAAGTGCTGGATAACCAGGACTATATCCCTGATAGAGGGCATCAGACGGCAGGGAACATGAAAGGTGCTATTACGTTTGATAATGTAAGTTTTGCGTATGTAGATGACCGTTATGTGCTGAAAAATATCAGTTTCCATGCTAACCCGGGAGATACTGTCGCGATTGTGGGACATACCGGTTCCGGTAAAACCACTATCATCAGCATTCTGAACCGGCTATACGAAATACAGAAGGGAAGTATAAAAATAGACAATATTGATTTGCCGGCATATTCCCTGGAATCCCTGCGCAGCAAGATAGGTGTGGTATTACAGGATGTATTCCTGTTTGCCGGATCTATTTTCGATAATATTACCCTGCATAACAGCAATATCAGCAGAGCGCAGGTGGAAGAAGCTTCCCGCCTTATCGGCATCCATGATTTCATTATGCAGCTGCCCGGAGGATACAATTACCAGGTGATGGAGCGGGGCAGTACCCTGTCGCTCGGGCAGCGGCAGCTGATTTCCTTTGTACGTGCCTTATTGTATGACCCGGCCATCCTGGTGCTCGATGAAGCTACATCTTCTGTAGACACAGAATCCGAAATGATGATACAGCAGGCGATTGATAAACTCATCGCCGATCGTACCGCCATCATCATCGCTCACCGCCTGTCTACCATCAGCAAAGCAGACAAAATCATCGTACTTGATAAGGGGGAGATCAAAGAAATGGGTACTCACGAAGAACTGCTGAAACTCGAAGGATTCTACTACAAGCTCCATAGCATGCAGTTTAACGTCAGCAAAGTATAAGCCCGTACATCGTAAGTAGGATATAACGACTGCAATTTATTTGTACTTTTATTGCAGCTAAAATCCTTATACCTGATGAAAAGAGTTGTTAACGCTATTCTTATCCTGTTACTGTTGTGCCCTGCTTCATTGTTTGCAGGCGATTACGAAAAGGCCTGGGAGGCCATTCACAAAAATGACTTGAAAACGGCGATCACTTATCTGCAAAAAGTGATCAAATCCGGTGGCACTCAAAAGAACAGCGCTATCAGCACACTGGTGTTTATCCAAACTGCCACTGACTATGCGGACGACTTCCCCCGTGCGTATTTTAACCCCCTTACGGGATTTACTAACCCGGCGCCTTACGTGTATGCCCTTTGGTTTAACGGATCGCTCCTGGGGGATTATAGTGCGAAACAGGGAACACAGCTGGAAAACCTGGACCGTATCATTGCAGATTCTGTGAATTTTAATGGTTCCCTGCGTGCTGCTGCCCGCTATTTTAAAGCCTACCACCTGATGGCCAGCAACCAGAACGATCTGGCCAAAACATTATACCCGCAGATGGGAGCCCTGGAGGAATGGGCCTATGTGGGACCGTTTGATAATATCATGGGCAGCGGTTTTGATAAGGACTATGGTCCGGCAAAACAGCCTGCCGGAAGAAATTTTATTTCCAGTAATAACGCGCCGGTAAATTGGTTTGTACCGCTTTATACCACCCGCGAAGGCTGGAACTTTGTAGGTTCTGCTCTTGCGGCGGGAAGTGCAATAGGCTACCTGCAAACTTTTGTGAAGTCAGACACTGATCTGGACGCGCTGCTTTGCCTGGCCGGTAATGGTACCATGAAGTTGTGGGTAAATGATAAGCTGATGATCAGTCAGCCGGAAGAACAGGTTACAGAGTTAGACTGGTGGAAAACGAAAGTACACCTGAACAAGGGCTATAACCGCGTGCTGCTGCAGCTTGGCTATACAGAAACTAATTCTTCTCCCCACTTTATGGTACGGTTAACAGATGGGCAATATAACCCGGTAGCCGGGATTACATCTAAAACACAGCCGGAAGCATATCAGCCGGACCTGTCCAAAACAGCAGCGGTGCCTATTGTGCATTTCGCGGAGGAATATTTTAAGAGGGAATTGACGTTACATCCAACGGATCCCGCCATCGCCATATTGCTCAGCAGAGTGTATGTACGCAATGAGGAATGGGATAAGGCCAAAGCAGTGATGTATCAGCTGCAGAAAAATTATCCTAAAGACATGCTGCTGCAGAGTTGCTACATAGACTGCCTATCCAGCGAAAATGACCGCACCGAGATTGCGGAGAAAATGGAAACGGTTAAAATGCTGACACCGGATAATTACTGGATTTTAGGCGCCAAAGTGAATAAACTGGAAGAAGAGAAAAATTATACGGAGGCGATGGAAGTGCTGGAACGAATGATTGCCATGAGGGGCGAGCATCGCTTTACCACTTTTAAAAAGCTGCAGCTGCTGGTAGCGCAGGAGAAGATCGATAGTGTGGTGCAGTTGCTGAAGATAGCGTATGGGAAATATCCTTTTTCATCAGACATCGTGCAAACCATGTACCTGTATGAAGGCAAAGTGAATAACGATCCGGCCAAGGCACTCGCTGTGCTGGAAAAATTCTGTGAGAAAAGGTCGCTTTATTCTATGCAGGACGCACTGATAGATGAATATCTTAATCAGGGCAAAACGGCCGCAGCTGTGGAGGTGATGCAACGAATAAAAAATCTGACGGAGTACGATGTCAAAGCCTATAATAAGCTGATCAAATTTTATTATACCCGGCAGGAATATGATTCCGCCCTGCATTACCTGCGCATTGCACATCAGATAAGTCCTTATAGTCACGTGCCGCTGGGTGATATGGCGAATTGTTTTCTTCAGAAGAAACAAAATGATTCCGCGATATATTATTTCAAACAGGCATTGACGTTGTATGCGGGCGGATTTGGTTACCGGGAAAAACTGCGTACCCTGGAGCAGAAGCCGCCTATGGATAAATATTTCCCGGTTTTGGATTACTACAAGGAGATAGAAAAAGCGTTGAAGGGGCCGCGTGATTCGGCACAGTCCTATGCGTATATTTTTGATGAAAAGAATGTAATCCTTTACCCGGAGGGCGCCGGAGAGCAGACCATCAATACGGCTATGATCATCAACAATAAAAAAGGCATTTCCCGGTGGAAGGAAATTTCTATTCCCTACAACACTGTTTACCAGGACGTGATAATTGTGAAAGCAGAAGTGATCAAAGCCAACGGCTCCAAGATACCGGCAGAAACCAATGAAAATGAAATCGTGTTTACCAAGCTGGATGAGGGGGATGTGATTTATTTCAACTATAAAATCAACAGCTTCGGACGTGGCCGTTTAGGCAGAGAGTATTGGGATAAGGTGTATTTTTCTGCTTATGTGCCTACGCATATTTCCAGTTATAACGTACTGATATCGGATAGTATTCCATTGTATTATGAGTATGTAAACGGAGGCGCAGCAAAGCCTAAGATCAGCCAGCATGAGCAGTTTAAGATGTATAGCTGGAGAGAAGAAAATATACCGGCCCTACGCAGCGAATCTTATATGCCCAGTATCAATGATGTGGGTAAAGTGCTGCACCTGTCTACCGTGAAAGACTGGGACGCTATAGGCGAGTGGTACAGCGATATTACCCGGGTACAATCCAAGGAAGATTTTGAGATCAATGAAGCGTGGAAGGACATCTTTCCGGCCGGCGTTGAACAGCTGGATGATGTTACCAAAGCGAGGAAGATTTACGAATACATAGAAAAGAATATTGCCTACAGTTCCGTATCATTCCGGCAGGGTGCTTATGTGCCGCAACGTGCGGGAAAAACACTGGTCACCCGGTTGGGCGATTGCAAGGATTTATCCACCCTGTTCCTGGCGTTTGCGCGTAAGGCAGGACTGGAAGCTAACCTGATACTGGTCAGCACGCAGGACTATGGCCAGCATAATATGCAGCTGCCTTCCATGGACTTTAACCATTGTATTGTGCGGTATAAAACCGGTATTCAATACAACTACCTGGAGCTGACGGATAATGCGTTGCCGTTTAATTCGCTGTCATCCTCTCTGGCTGGTGCACAGATATTGAACATCCCGTATAATTACAAGACCGGTGAGAAGATAAGTGTATTGTCGGCTGGTAACTTTGCACCTAAGTCCATTCGCCGTCAGCTGGATATAGATCTGAGTGGCAGTGATCAGCGGATTAATTCCTATTGTGCTTACAGTGGAGAACTGGCTTCGCAGATCAGGCATTCTTACCAGCATAAAACCCGGGAAGAGACCAGGGATGCAGTACAGCGAGGTATCAGCGGGATGTTTAAGAACCAGATTGTACTGGATAGTTTTTCTTTCCGCAACCTGGATAACCTGGAAGATACAGTATGGATGCAATCCAGTTTTACTGTGAAAAATGATGTGATCAATGTAGGTGATTTCAGTATGATCAAGCCGGCGTTTATGGATATAGTGGCTACGGCAGATATTTTCACGCCGGAGGTCCGTCAGCATCCTTTCCTGTATGGCAACTATGAGAATACAGATGATTATAGCACAGAAATCCGTATCCGTTTGCCGGCAGGTAAACAGTTTGAACAGGTGCCGGGTAGTGCCAGTTTGCAGCTGGAGGATATGAGTTACGTGCTGGCATTCAAAAAGGAGTCGGATGACAGGCTGGTGATCAACAGGCATTTTAAAACGAACTGTAATAAAGTGGTGGCGCCTGCTGACTTCAAGCAGCTGGAAACATTTTTCAATGGAATTATTAAAGCGGAGCAAAAGTATGTTTCGTTTAAGTAGTGGGAGATCTGTACTTTAATTAGTCAACTAAGGCGACTAAAAAGCATCCATCTTCTAAAAAACAAAAGGGCAATTGCCTGTGCAGTTTGCTTCGAAGTAACCAACTTGCCATGGTTACGGGAAGTGAATCATGGGTTTGCCCTTTTGTTGTTTATATATGTTTTATTTTTAATAAATTAGCAGGAGGATGATTTCGTGAGAGGATGTACCGGATGGTGTTCTGTGGGTGAGGGTCTGTAACAACCGGCCAATGAATTATGAAAATATTAATATGAAATACTTTTCGGGACTGCTGATTTCAGTGGTCTTTTTTTATGAGAAAAAGCTATATTTTTTCAACGCCAAGGATCTGATTATCAATATAATTAGAATATATCGTTCTTTTTTTTCGTAGTCGCTTAATTTTGAAGATAAAAACGAGTATCTTTGCGCAAAATTTCAGAAAACGGTGATTTCTTTCAATTGGTTCAAACATAGAATGGTAGCACTTGTGATGGTTTTAGGCCTTCACAGTTTTAGTAATTTTTCCTTTGCCGAGGGCAGTCATCCAGAGAAACCAGCAGAAACTGCTGTGGAAAGTGGGACAGAACAACCGGGAGATGAGACTGAACCTAAGAAAGTAGATATCAAGGAAACGATTTTCGGCCACGTAAAGGATGCCCACGACTGGCATCTGTTCGAGCTGGGTGAAACGCATGTAACGGTTCCGTTGCCTGTGATCATTTACAACCCGGTACGTGGAACTTCCGTATTTACTTCTTCTGCGTTCCATCACGGGCATGAAGCACATGACGGCTACCGTTTAGTGACACCTCATTACCGTGCGGAAAAAGGGCTGGATGCTGCGAAGTATCCTACGGATGAGATCATTGCAGTAGATGGCAACGATAATCCAACAGGGGAGAAGATCTACGATCTTTCTATCACCAAAAATATCACATCCATGATCATTGCGGCTGTATTGCTGATAGTGCTCATGCTGAATGTGGCCAAGGCATATAAAGTGCGTGGTTCCAAGAAAGCGCCTAAAGGTTTCCAGAGTTTGATGGAGCCGGTAATTATATTTATGCGTGACGAAGTAGTGAAGCCTAACATTCCTGGCAAAAGTGCTGCGAAGTTTACTCCTTTTATTCTGACTATATTCTTTTTCATCCTCATTAACAACCTGTTGGGTTTGTTACCTGGTTCTGCCAACGTAACGGGTAACCTGGCAGTGACAGCGGCACTGGGTATTATCAGCTTTGTGGCTATCCTGCTCAGCACCAACAAGCATTTCTGGGGTCATATCTTTAATCCTCCAGTACCTTTCGGTGTAAAGATCATCCTGGTACCGGTAGAGCTGATTGGTATATTCACTAAGCCGATATCACTGATCATCCGGTTGTTTGCCAATATCCTGGCGGGGCACATTATCATTCTGAGTATCATCTGTCTGGTGTTTATATTTGGATCCTTAAATAAGATCGCTGGTTACAGCTTCCTGCCTGTTACTGTATTGTTCAACATTGTAATGATGATGCTGGAACTGCTGGTAGCATTTATCCAGGCATTCATTTTTGCCAACCTGACAGCTGTATTTATAGGCCAGGCGATGGAAGGTGCACATGATGAAGCACACCATTAGCTTTTAGCCGTTAGCATTTAGTTCTTAGTTTGCGATTAAAGGCCAACAGCTAAATGTGAACAGCTTCCAACTGTAGAAATAACGTTTTTTATAAATCAAATACATATTCATTATGGCACTTTTGTCTATTTTATTGCAGGCTGCTGCTGCATCTGGTCTGGCTAAGGCTGGTGGTGCTGTTGGTGCTGGTATCGCGGCTATCGCGGCTGGTATCGGCGTTGGTAACATCGGTAAGAGCGCTCTGGAGTCTATCGCTCGTCAACCAGAAGCTGCTAACGACATCCGTGCAAACATGATCCTGGCTGCTGCGCTGGTTGAGGGTGTTGCCCTCTTCGGTGTAATCGCTGGTCTGTTGGCGGTAGTTATGTAAGCCGAACTCTTTACTGCATCCGGCGCACAGGGCAAAGGATGCAGTAATCTTTGCCAATTTGAAATTAGTAAGTATCAAACATAACAACATAATAAAATTCTAATTATATGGATCTGTTGCAACCCGCGTTAGGCTTGTTTCTTATTTCATTTTTCATTTTCATCATCGTTTTCCTGATCCTGAAGAAATTTGCCTGGACTCCGATCCTCGCTACTTTAAGAGAAAGGGAAGATTCCATCACTGACGCTATTACCACAGCAGAAAGAGTGAAGGAAGAAATGGCGCAGATGAAAGCAGAACATGAACATGTGCTGGCGGAAGCTAAAGCTGAAAGAAGTAAGATCCTGAAAGAAGCGAAAGACGCGAAAGATTTGATCATCAGCGAAGCCAAGACTCAGGCACAGGCAGAAGCGAAGAAGATCATCAGCGAAGCTTACACCGCTATCGAAAACCAGAAAATGGCTGCGTTAACGGATGTGAAAAACCAGGTAGGTAATCTTGTGATTGAAGTAGCAGAGAAAGTGCTGAGAAGAGAACTGGCTGATAAAACAGCACAGGAAGGTTACGTGAAACAACTGGCAGGAGAAATCAAATTAAATTAAGAGATTAACTTTTAACCTTTGGCATTAAAGCTAAAGGCTGAAAGCTAAAAGCTAAAAGCTATATGCAGAATCCCCGTTTAGCATCCCGGTATGCAAAATCATTGATAGATCTGGCGCAGGAACTGAACCAGCTGGAAGCGGTGCATACTGACATGCTGTTTTTACAACAGGTGATGAAAAGCAACCCCGATGTGGTGAGTTTGCTTAAAAGCCCGATCATTAAGGCAGATAAAAAGCAAAAGATATTAGCTGCCATATTGGACGGCCGGATCAGCGCTACTACACTTTCCTTTGTGAACCTGCTGGTGACCAAAGGCCGTGAAAGTGCACTGGCGGAAATGACCACTGAATTTTCACGCCAGTACATGGTGCTGAAAAATATCAGCCCGGTTAAAATCACCACTGCTGTTGCTATCGATAACGCCACACTGGATGTGATTAAACAGAAAATCGCCAGCGAAACAACCCAACAGATCCAACTGGAAACTGCTGTAAATGCAGATCTGATCGGTGGTTTTGTACTGGAAGCAAATGATCAGCTGTTTGATGCGTCTATACTGCGTGATCTGAAAGACATTAAACAACAGTTTAACAAGAACATTTACGTATCTGATTTACGTTAATCTATACAGCAGCCGCTGCGTACACGCAAAGCTGTTGTCGTTATACTAAATTTCTCTAACGACTTTTTTTTAAAATCATAATTATGGTTGATATTAAACCTGATGAAATTTCGGCGATATTACGCCAGCAGTTGAGCAACTTCAATGCTTCTGCCGACCTGGAAGAGGTAGGTACTGTATTGTCGGTGGGTGATGGTATTGCCCGCATATACGGTTTGGGTAACGTAGGTTACGGTGAACTGGTTGAATTCAGCAACGGCGTAAAAGCTATTGCACTGAACCTGGAAGAAGATAACGTGGGTGTGGTATTGATGGGTCAGTCAGCAGGTATTAAAGAAGGTGATAAAGTACGTCGTACCAACAAAATCGCTTCCATTAATGTGGGTGAAGGTGTGGTAGGTCGTGTAATCAATACACTGGGCGAACCTATTGATGGTAAAGGTCCGATCAAAGGTGAACTGTATGAAATGCCACTGGAGCGTAAAGCGCCGGGTGTATTGTACCGTGAACCGGTTAAAGAACCACTGCAAACAGGTGTAAAAGCAATTGATGCGATGATCCCTGTTGGTCGTGGTCAGCGTGAGCTGGTAATTGGTGACCGTCAGACAGGTAAAACAGCGATCTGTATTGATACCATCATCAACCAGAAAGAATTTTACGAAGCAGGTAAACCTGTTTATTGCATATATGTAGCTATTGGTCAGAAAGCATCCACTGTTGCCGGCGTAATGAAAACATTACAGGAAGCAGGTGCTATGGCTTACACTACCATCGTTGCTGCAAACGCTGCTGATCCGGCTCCGCTGCAGTTCTACGCTCCGTTTTCCGGTGCTGCAATCGGTGAATTCTTCCGTGACTCAGGTCGTCCTGCACTGATCGTTTATGATGATCTGTCTAAACAGGCGGTTGCTTACCGTGAGGTATCCCTGTTGCTGAAACGTCCTCCAGGTCGTGAAGCTTACCCAGGTGACGTATTCTATCTGCATAGCCGTTTACTCGAGCGTGCTGCGAAAATCATCAGCAATGATGCGATCGCTCAACAGATGAACGACTTACCTGAATCTATCAGACACCTGGTAAAAGGTGGTGGTTCCCTGACAGCATTGCCTATCATTGAAACACAGGCGAGTGACGTATCTGCTTACATCCCTACCAACGTAATCTCCATCACCGATGGTCAGATCTTCCTGGAAGGTAACCTGTTTAACGCCGGTATCCGTCCTGCGATCAACGTAGGTATCTCTGTAAGCCGCGTGGGTGGTAACGCTCAGATCAAATCCATGAAGAAAGTATCTGGTACCCTGAAACTCGATCAGGCACAATACCGTGAAATGGAGGCTTTCTCCAAATTCGGTGGTGACCTGGATGCTGCTACCAAAGCAGTTATCGACAAAGGTGCCCGTAACGTGGAAATCCTGAAACAAGCACAGTTTAGTCCGTATTCCGTAGAAAAACAGGTAGCAATGATTTACCTGGGTACCAACGGTTTGCTGCGTGACGTTCCTGTTAAACAAGTACGTGCTTTTGAAGAAGCGTTCCTGAATGAAATGCAGGTTCGTTTACCAGAAGTACTGGCTGAGTTCAAAAAAGGTAACCTGCCAGAAGATGGCCTCAAGAAAATGGTTACACTGGCTAACGAACTGAAACCAAGATTCGCATAATAGCGTTCAATCGCTCAAGATAGAAAGCACCCTTTGCTACATAAGCAAAGGGTGCTTTTTTTGTCTCAACAGAGGTATAATTTAAATATAAAAATGTGTTTATATAATTGATTATAAATCTTTTAAAAAAGAAAATATAAGCAACCTGATCTTTATATGGAGAGGCCGCTCTACATTTGCTACATAACAGATTGTCATAAAAACCAGAATTAAGGTTCCTGTCTTAGCTCATAATCGTGCAACCCAGAGTACTTTCATAACCTCCTTTCTTAAGAGTAATATCGCCAAAATTGTATCCGTAATCCGTATCCGTAGTTCGTCTTGTGAAGATTGGTATTTAAACTATTACTTCTTTTTAATTTATTTCAGAAAATCAAATACACTTGCCTGAACCCCGGGAAAGTAGTGTGCTAATGGTACGTGTCTGTTCAGCAGTTGCTTGAGATGCAAAACGCTTGTATGAAAAGACTCCTGACCCTTTGTTCAATTGTATTGTTGTTCCTGTTCCCCGTTATTTGCTGTTTGGCAGAAGGTAGTAAAGACATGTATCCATCCGGTGCATTGGGTAACCGTGCCTACATGACCAGTTCCTCTACTGCTACCAGTGCACTCATCGGGAACATCTACAATCCCGGCAGAATGTTCGTATATGCGAAGGCGGGAGAAGTGATTTATGTAGGGTCAAGTGCGCAAGGCATAGGCACCGGCACCACCAGGTTAATAGCCCCTAACGGGAACGCCTATAACACCGGTGCCTCCATCACTACAGGACGTATCAATAACCGCGCAGAAGAACTGGCAGGTCCTGCTGCACTAACAGTTGGCGGTTACACTGCATATAACAGAACAGTACTGGCCAGTGAAGAAGGCATATGGACAATAGAGTTTGATCCTCCAAATACCGGATCCACCTCTTTAGGTAGTGGCTTTAGTCCCCCGGCCGCCAATGCCGCCTGGACAATTGCCAATCAAACTGCGGTGAGCACCCTGGCGCTGATAGTGGCCTGGGATATTACAGTTGCCAGTGCAGGGACCGCGCAATCAGGACGCACCTTCCTGAATATTTTTACGGGTAATGCAGGTACCGCCGCTTCAGCTTTTTACGGCAAGTTTAATGTACTCACCAAAGATGGCTTTACTTACACTGCCTCCAGCAATGGCATACAACCTTTCCTCTTTGCTTTTTTTGTAAATAATAAAGGTACCCGTGATAAAGCCACTGGTGTACCGGTATATAAAAGTGTTGACCTCAACTCCGTTGTTTCCAGCAGTGGCGCCTATTCTTTTCATAATCCCACTTTGCCGGATGATGCTACCAACATCACCCAGAAGCTATTTTATAACCCACCTAGTAGTGCTTTGCCGGCGAGCGCACCCGTATGGGTGGGTGGAGCCGCCTCCAATACCTGGTTAATTAGTACTCCTGTCAATCCAGTAGTTAGCCAGGTTTTTTTTACAGGTAGGGAAGGTACACCTGGTCGTTCCGGAACACCGCCACTGGGCGGGGGATACGTTCACTTTACCGCTAACCAGAACGGGAATTTTAAAATCCTCATAGATGTAAATAATAATGGTAACACTACTGATCCTGTGGATCGTATTATTACCGGATCATCTGTTACAGGCGACAATGCTATTTTATGGGATGGTAAGAATGGACTCGGTGTGGATGTGGCCAATGGTACCACCATCAATGTTACTGTGATCCTATTTTCAGGAGAAGTACATTTTCCTTACATGGATGTGGAGAATAATGTGAATGGTATTGTTATTACCCGTACCAATGGATCCAATGCACCAGATCCGACCGTATACTGGAATGATCAATTGCTGGGCAGTGGTACAGGCGCATCTGTTCCTGTCGATGCATCTGCAAGTCCGGGCATTAATAGTACTACTAACGGTCACAAATATACGAATAGCTATGGCGATAATAGTTTACTGGATACCTGGGCCTATATTTTCAGCCTGCCAATTACTTCCAGTGTAACGGTGAAACAATACCAGGCCGATCTGGAAGTAATCAATAATATTCCGGCACTTACTGCTATCTGTGCAGGCAAGCAAATCAGCTATACCACCAGCGTCCGGAACAATGGGCCGGACTCCGCTAATGGCGCGGGTTACAGCTTCTCCTTCCCGTCGCAGCTCACCAACGTTACGGTTAGTTCCGTTATTACAGGTAATGGTGTGATTGTATCAGGAGGAGTTACCGGTAATGCATACACGGCAGTACTTAACTTGCCTAACGGCGCCGTGATTAATTATACGATCACCGGTACACTAACAGATGTACCTGTAGGCGGCAACCTCATTACTAAATCCAGTGTATTACGTCCTAAGGATGTAACAGATCCTGACGCTACCAGTGTTGCCAGTGGCAACCCTACAGATCCTGATGTGGAATGTAATGGTGCCCCTTCCGGTACCGGGTGTAATAATATTAAGACCAGCAGCATTCCTGTTTCTACCGCCATCGGCAGTAATGTGATCAATGCACCGCAGTCTATTTGTATAGGCAGTACGCCGGCAGCGCTTACAGGAAATGCTATTACCGGTAGTCCCGTGTATCTATGGCAATCCAGTATTACCAGTGCTACTACCGGGTTTGCTACTGCAGCTGGTACTACTAACGGTAAAGACTATACACCTGCAATATCTCCGCAAACTATCTGGTTCAGAAGAATCGTTAATTCCGGTAGTTGCACTGATACCAGTGCAGCTATCATGATTACGGTGAACCCACTACTACAGCCGGGCGTAATAGCAGGAAACCAAACATTCTGCAGCAGTGGAGATCCGGCAGCGTTTACACAAACAACACCAGCAACAGGAGGTTCCGGCATTTATACCTATCGCTGGCAATCATCTCTTAACAATACTACTTTTAATGATATCGCCGGCGCTACACTGGTCACTTATGATGCACCGGTAGTGTCACAAACCACCTACTTCCGGCGTATCGTCAGCAGCACCAGCTCCGGCTGTGCGGATATGATCAGTGATACCCTCAGGGTGCTGATCAGCGCTACACCTACTTCCGCTAATGCGGGTGCTGATCAGAACCTTTGTAACGTAAACGCCACTACGTTATCTGGAAATACCCCGATAGCCGGTAGTGGTGGCTGGCGGCAGGTCAGCGGTCCGGCCACTGCAGTGATAGCAGATACGACGTTGTCTAATACCGGCATCAGTGGACTCAGCAGCGGCACCTTTACTTTTGTATGGACCATCCGTAATGGCGTATGTCCGCCTTCGGTTGATACAGTATTGATCACGATAGCTCCATTACCTTCCACGGCTAACGCAGGTTTGGATCAAACCTTATGTAACGTAAACAGCACAACGCTGGGAGGCAATATACCTGCCAGCGGTGTAGGTACCTGGACACAAATCAGCGGTGCAGTAACCGCTACTTTTGTCAATCCAAACCTGGGTACTACACAGGTGCAGGGGCTGCAGCCAGGTAGCTACCAGTTCAGATGGGCCATTAGCAGTGGTAGTTGTGCTACTACAGCAGATACCGTACTGGTAGTGGTAAATGCATTGCCTACTATCGCTAATGCAGGTCCTGACCAAACAAAAAATAACAGCGGCGTATTTACAATGGGCGCCAATGCAGCCACTGTAGGAACAGGTGCCTGGGCATTGGTAAGCGGAACCGCCAGTATTACAGATCCGGCTAATCCCAATACTAACATTACACTGCAACCCAATACCAATGCCGTACTTACCTGGTCTATAAGCAATGGCAACTGCCCACCTTCTGTAGATACAGTTGTGCTGAACTATGTAAAACAGGCGGATCTCAGCGTAATTAAGTCTGATGCAGGCAATACCTATACATCCGGTGGCCCGGTAAGCTATACTATTACGGTAGAGAATTTCGGTCCTTCTGATGTAAACGGATTTTCCATACAGGACGCGCTGCCGGCCAAAATGATCAATGCCAGCTGGACATCCTCAGTAACCGGTGTAGGCGTTAGCGTTAGTCCTACCAGTGGCAGCGGCGCTACTGTTACAGCTACCGGTAATATGCCTTTTGCTGCCGGCAACAAAATTGTTATTACGGTAACAGGAACGGTGGACCCTGCATCTATTGGTGGTGATTCACTGGTGAATCAGGCTATTGTGCCTGTTCCTGCAGGAACGCCTGATCCTAATACTGGTAATAATAGTTCTACGGTAAGAGGTGCAGTACCTAACAGACCTCCGGTGGCGGTGGATGATCAATACACCACGATTCGTGATGTGCCTGTACAGGGAAATGTATTGACCAATGACAGTGATCCTGAAAATGCTACACTGACAGCCGCATTGGTAACAGGTCCTGCCAATGGCATCCTGCAACTAAATGCAGACGGCACTTTCATTTACACGCCGAATGCCGGATTTACTGGTACAGATAGTTATGTTTACCGTGCCTGTGATGATAAGGGCGCTTGTTCGCAGGCTACTGCCACCATACAGGTAACAGCGGCTGTATTGGATCTTAAGGTGACAAAAACAGCTGCCCCTGCCAGCGCAGGTGCCGGAGAAGCATTAACTTATACCATCACAGTAACCAACAATGGTCCATCTACGTTATTATCTACAGAAGCATTTACTGTTACAGATAGCTTACCAGCTGGCTTTGTAGCAGAAGGCTATACCCCTTCAGCCGGCAGCTATATACCGGCATCCAGTCAGTGGAGTGGTGTTTCATTAGCGCCAGGACAATCTGTGTCGCTGACCATTGCAGGACATGTAGCCGCAGGATTTACCGGCAACAGTTTGTCCAACAGGGTGATTGCTACGCCACCAACCGGTACTACTGATCCTACTCCTGCTGATACGACTATTATTACGCCTGTTGTACACAAGGTAGAAGTAGTGGTAACAAAAACAGATTTAACCACACTATATACACCGGGTACATCGGTGATTTATAATATAGCATACACCAATCATGGTTCTTCCGATGTACTGCAATTGAATGTTACAGATCCTTTACCGGCAGGGATTACTACGGCCAGCTGGACTTACGCATTTACTGCCGGTTCACAACCAGGTGGACAGGGTACTGGTCCTATTGATCAAAAGTGGGATTTACCGTCAGGCATAGGCGTCGTGTATACGTTGACGTTAGTAGTGCCACCTAATTTCACCGGCCCGCTTGTAAATACGGCTACTGCTATCGTTCCGGCAGGATATGTGAATGTAAATCCTGCTGGAAACAGCGCCACCGATACAGATACCGCAGCGCCGCGGTATAATGTAACCATTACAAAGGATGGCCCTGTAAGTGAAGTGGCCGGTACGCCGATTACCTATCACCTGCAAGTGGTGAATACCGGACCATCGGACCTTGTGGGAGCTCTTGTGAATGATCAGCTTCCTGCAGCTATTCAAAATGCTACGTGGACAGTGACCGGATCAGGTACCGCGAGTGCCAATGTAAGCAGTGGAAGTGGTAACGTTGTCTTTACCGCTAATCTACCGGCCGGCAGCGGCAATAAGCTGGATGTAGCCATTACCGGTACCGTTAACACTGCAGCCACAGGCAGTTTCAATAACACCGCTACCGTTACAATACCTGGACAACCACCGATATCTTCCAATAAAATTATTACCACTGTTGAGAATAAAACAGGTCTGAATATTACGAAGGAAAGCATCCCTGCAGGCAGCGTGAATGCAGGAGAGGCTATTCAATACAAGATCAGTGTTACCAACAGTGGTCCTTCAGATGCAGTAGGCGTTGTAATTGCAGATGCTATACCAGCAGCTATTCTGAACCCGCAATGGCAAGCGGCAGGTAGCGGCGGGGCAACTGTAACTGGCGCTGTATCCGGCAGTGGCAGTAATATCAATACCACTGCGGATATTCCTTCAGGCACCAGTAATGTGATCATTGTGACCGTAACCGGTATTGTGGATGCCGCCGCAAAAGATTCTATTCTAAACAGCGCCACGGCTAGTGTTCCAGGTGGTTCCACCGTTACAGGTAATAATGAAATAAGGGTGGTAAGTAAGCCTGGCTTACGAATTGTGAAAACAGGTCCATTGGCTGCAGATGCAGGTACCGGGATAGATTATACCATTACCGTTACCAACAGTGGCCCTTCTGATGCAGTGAATGCGGTGATTACAGATGTAGTACCGCTTAACATTACCGGTGTCAGCTGGACCACTGCCACTACCGGTACAGCAACTGTGGTGAACGGTGCTACCGGTAATACCAACAATGTACTGGAAACGGTTAATATACCTGCCGGCCCGAATAATAGCGTTATCATCCACATCACAGGTACCTTACAAACGGATGCCGGGGGAACCATTACCAACACTGCAAAAGTGCAGGTGAATAACGATCCTCCATTACCTTCCAACGATATTGTTACCACTATTAACAACAATCCCGGACTGGTGCTTTCCAAATCTGGTCCTGTAACAGCAAGTGCAGGTCAGAGGATTATATATACGCTGAACATAAGTAATACTGGTCCATCAGATGCCTTTAATATTCAGTTGCTGGATACCGTACCGGGAGTGTTACTGGATCCACAGGTGAGGGTAAATACCTATGGAAGAACTACAGTGGCATCATCTGCCATTACTAACGGCATACTGCAGTTGACCGGTAATTTCCCGGTAGGAGATACCAATCATGCAGTGGTGTTCTTAAGCGGAATTATTAATCCAACATTCAAAGGACAAATTACCAACCAGGCATTTATCAGTAACGGCAGCAATCCTCCGATTGCTTCTGAACGTGTGGTAACAACTGTTACCAGTGATCCTAAGGTGATTATTATCAAGAATGCACCTGATACGATTGTAGCAGGTAAGCTGATCACTTACAGGTTACTGGTCACAAACACCGGATTGTCTGATGCACAGAATATCACCATCTCTGATATTATAGATAATACGCTGACGGGTGTAGTATGGAATGCTACTCCTGGTGGTAGCGCAAGTATTAGTTCCGGCGACAACGGCAGTGGTAATACAGTAACCGTTGGCGCAACGATACCAGCAGGTGCAGGCAATTATATTGCCATTACGATTGTGGGCAAAGTAGCACCGGGAGCAACGGGTGAACTAAGCAATTTTGCCACCGCCACTGGTGCTGACGTTCCAACCGTTCATTCTGATACGGTGACTACCAGGGTGGTGAATACGCCGTCTTTACAAATCAGTAAAGCTGGTCCGCAAAATGCCGTAGGTGGAGAGAATGTAGTGTATACATTGGAAATCACTAACAATGGTCCTTCCAACGCCACCGCTGTTAACATAGCAGATGTGGTACCAACGGAAGTACAGCTTACCAACTGGACAGCAGTGGCTTCCGGCGGCGCCGTCATCAGCGGACCAGCTACCGGTACCAACAATAATGTGGCTGTTATCGCCAATATACCAGCAGACAGTGGTAAAATAAAAATTACCATCAACGGCACACTTGATCCATCCGCCGCAGGTACCATTGTGAATACTGCTACTGCTGCGGTGACAGGTAGCACGCCAGTATCTGCTTCTCAGCAAACAAATATCCGCAATGAACCGGGGCTTAATATTAGTAAAACCGGCCCGGCTACGGTGAATGCAGGTGAACAGATTACCTATACATTGGTCGCCCGTAATCTGGGATTGTCTGATGCGAAAGAAATATTTATCCAGGATGTAATACCATCACAAATTACAGGTGTCAGCTGGACATCTGCAGTGAGTGGTAATGCTACTATAACAGCCGGCAATACCGGTACCGGTAACAACATATTGCTCACCGGTGATCTGGCTGCCGGTACTGGCAACCAGATTACAGTTACGGTTACCGGAACAGTAGCGCCGGACTTTACAGGTACACTCAATAACATCGCTGCCACTTATCAAAAAGGAAGAGATACGGTGAAGAGTGAAACCGTGATTACAACGGTTAATAATTTACCTGCTTTGCAATTGGTGAAGAGTGCACCAGATACATTGGCCGCCGGTAGTGCGATTACATATACCGTAAACATTACCAATAACGGACCATCTGATGCATCACAGATAACGATCGCAGATGTGGTGCCTGCCAATGTGAAAAACGTAGCCTGGTCTGTTACCAATGGTGGTAACACTACAGTGGTAGGTGGTTCCGGCAGCGGCAATAACATCAGCTTCACCGCAGATATTCCCGCAGGTAACAATAATTTTGTGTTGCTCACTATAACCGGTACGATTGATCCTGCCTTTGCAGGAGATATCAATAATACTGCTACCGCTACTGTTGCGGGACAACCGGTATTTACTTCCAATGAAGCGGTTACACATGTGATCAGTTCTCCGGCGGTCAGCATCTCCAAATCAGGGCCAACACAAAGCCCTGCAGGAGGTGATATTTCGTGGATCATCACCGCAAGTAATAACGGTCCTTCAGATGCTACAGGCGTCATCATAAAAGATACCGTACCGGCAGCTGTTACCAATGTAAGCTGGACAACTGTTAATAACGGCACCGGCCAGGTGACGGCAGGTGGTACAGGAAGTGGTAATGTCATTGCTGTTACCGGCAATGTACCAGCTGGCGCAGGCAATACTATCCAGGTGTTGGTGACAGGTAAAGTATCCTCTTCCTACACCGGTGCTCCTTTGGTAAACAGGGTGGTGGCCACTATTCCTGGTATGCCTGATAAACAGGATACTGCTATAACAACCATCACCAGCACGCCTGGATTGCAGATTGTGAAGATTGGACCAGGCGCCATCAGCGCAGGTGATCATGTGACCTACACACTCACTATTACTAATAATGGTCCATCTGACGCGGTGAATGCCGTGATTGCAGATGTGGTAGATCCTGCATTGCAGAATCCTGCGTGGACAGTTGTTACAAACGGCCCGGGGACCAGTGTAAGCAGTACCAGTGGTACGGGTGATATTAACATCACCGGTAACATACCTGCTACTCCTGCCAATAGTATTGTCATCACTTTAACGGGTACACTGAGTCCTGACTATACAGCTATTGTGTTGGCTAACGTGGCAAGTGCTACACCTCCGGGACTGCCGGGCGTTTCCTCCGTAGTAACGTCTACGGTTACACGTAAAGCAGATCTGCAACTGGTGAAGAGCGGCCCTGCCAATGCTGTGGCCGGAGAACCTGTTACTTATAATATTACGGTTACCAATCGTGGTCCTTCTAACGTAAAATTGGTGCATATAGCAGATATGATTCCTCCGGGTATCATTGATGCTACATGGACAGCTACGGCTACCGGCACTGGTGCTGCCGTTTCTGCCGCATCAGGTACTGGCAATGTGGATTTAACTGCTGATATACCAGCTAACACCGGCATCATTAGTATCGTGATCAATGCCAGGGTAAATCCGGGCGCAGTAGCCGGTGATATCGCCAATACAGCTATTGCTACACCTCCTGCCGCAGTAGCGGATAGCACGCCTGCCACAGCTACTGTTATCACTAATATTACGAGAGCGGCAGACCTGGTGATTGTGAAATCCGGTCCTGCTAACAGAGCAGCGGGGCAGGATATTACCTGGCAGCTGGTAGTAACTAACCGTGGCATTTCAGATGTGGCCAATGCCGTGATTACCGACAATGTGCCGAACTTTGCCACCATCACGGATGTGACAACCAGTACACAGGGTAATGCTACTGCACAAACGCCCGTAATTGTTGATAAACTGGTAACGGTGAATGCAGATATTGCTGCGGGGGCCGGTAATGAAGTGATTATAACTATCAAAGGAAAGGTGGCCAGTGAGGCAATAGGTACGCTCACTAATACGGCTACGGTAGCTCCGCCGGCAGATGTAACAGAAACTATTCCTGCTAACAATTCCAGTACAATTAATACTGCCCTTGTTTCAGATATAGGGCTGCAGCTCTCCAAATCCGGACCTGCTGCTGTTAACATAGGTGATACCATCAACTATAATATCCTTGTGATCAATACCGGATTATCTGATGCCAATGGTGTGGCAATTGCAGATATTGTTCCTGCTGCGGTATCCGCGGTAACCTGGACCGCGGTAGCCACCGGTACCGCTAACGTTTCAGCGCCTTCGGGCACAGGAAATAATATTAATCTCACTGGATTACTGGGAGCAAATCAAACAGGAAGTATAGAGATAAATATTAAGGGAATTGTAGGCACTACTTCCGGTGGTACGATCACCAATACCGCCACCGCCACTTTCGGCAGCATCAAAAGCAGTCAGGTGGTGACAACGGTTAATAAAACGGCGAACCTTCGTATCAGTAAAACAGCGCCGTCAGCTATGGCTGCCGGACAGCCGATTACTTATGTGGTGAAAGTGTATAACGCTGGCCCTGCCGGTGTAACAGGCGCCGATATCAATGATGTAGTGCCAGCAGCTATTACGAACCTGAACTGGACCGCTACCACTACCAGTGGCGCTACGGTTTCGCCTAACAATGGCTCCGCTACCAGTATTCACCTGACGACAGATTTACCTGCTAATACAGACACGGTTACGCTTACTATTAATGGTATTGTAGCTGTTGATTTCACAGGCACACTTACTAACACTGCTACGGCTACACCTCCTCCGGGAGTGACTAATCCGGTGCCTGCTACTGTTACAGTAAATACAGTGGTAACAAGTCAGCCCGGACTGGTGCTGGTGAAATCCGGCCCTGCAGAAATTATTGCAGGTTCAGCGATTACGTATCGCCTGGAACTCCGTAACAACGGACCTTCTAACGCCACAGGCGTTAAACTGGAGGATGTTATACCAGCAGCAGTGCTGTTGCCATCATGGATTGCCACCGGAAACGGAACGACTAATTCCGGTACCGGTAACGTATCAGTTTCCCGCGATATTCCGGTGGATAGTGTGTTGACGGTAATTATCACTGGTACTACTGACCCGGCTGCCAATGGCACTATTGCAAATAGTGCGGTGGCTACCGTAAACGGACAAACGATTAACAGTAATGTTGTCAATACCAATATTGTTAACAAGCCATCCTTGCAGATCAGCAAGTCAGGCCCTGCGAAAATAGCTGCTGGTCAATCTATCAGCTATGTGTTGAAAGTGACCAATAGCGGTCCTTCTACTGCCAATGGTATCACTGTGTCCGATCAGATACCAGCCGCCATCAAGAACGCAACATGGAACGCTACAGCAGGCGGTAGTGCTGCTATCACAGGTGGTAATATCAGCAACCGTTCTGGTAATGTGGTATTTACTGCCAACCTTCCGGCTGGCAGTGCAAATAGCATTGTGGTAACGATTACTGGCACCGTAGATGCAGCATCCAGCGGTACACTCACCAATGTGGCGAATGTAACCCCGGTTGATGGACAGCCTGTAACGGCAACGGCTATATCAGAAATTACCGGTAATCCGGGTCTTCGCCTGGTGAAATCAGCACCGGACAGTGCTACTGCCGGAGCAGCCATTACCTACACGATAGATGCTTATAACGATGGACCATCTGATGCAGTAAATATGGTATTGACAGATGTGATACCTGTACAACTGCAACAGGCAGTATGGTCAGCTACTGCAGCGGGTGCAGCCACTATCAGTGGCGGTAACGTTACGGGGCAAACAGGTAATGTTAATATCACCGGTAGTATTCCTGCAGGCAGTGGCAATGTAATACACATCGTCATCAATGGCATCATTGACCCTGCCTTTGCAGGTAGTATAAGAAATGTGGCCAGCGCTACTGTGAATGGTACAACTACTTCGTCTAATGATGTGGTTACCACCGTAGCGAATCGTACGGCCATACGTCTGGTGAAATCCGGTCCGTCCAGGGCCGTCGCTGGTTCACAAATCACTTACACCATGGTACTGACTAATGGAGGTCCTTCCGATGCGACCGCCATTACCGTATCAGATATACTACCAGCTCAACTTCAGAATCCGGTGTGGTCTGCAACCGCTGCTGGTGCTGCTGCCATCAATGGTGGTAATATCGTTGGCAGAACAGGTAACGTATCCTTTGTTGCCAATGTGCCAGCTGGTATAGCGAACCGGGTACTGGTAAGTATTACCGGTACCATTGCACCTTCGTTTATCGGAACGGTTACTAACGTTGGTGGATATACGATAAATAATTTACCGGAAGTACCTACTGCTCCGGTAGTCACTAATGTGGTAGCTGAACCAGGATTACAGCTGCGTAAATCCGGGCCTGATACACTGGCCGCGGGCAGACGTATTACCTATGTGCTGGAAGCATCCAATACGGGTCCGTCTGACGCTGGCAATGTAACGATCAGTGATGCTGTACCGGCAGGGGTGCAGCAGGTTAGCTGGACCGCCGTTGCAAACGGAGCTACTATCATTGGTGCTGCCACCGGCAATAACAACAATGTATCTGTGAATGGAAATATACCTGCCGGAGGTAGTATCGTTGTTACGGTTAATGGTACTATTGCTACCGGCCAAACTGGTACTATTCTGAACAAGGCTTCCCTGCAGCTTAATGAAACGGTGGTGGCGCGGGATTCAGTGAATACCCGTATCGTTAATACGCCGGGTGTGTCCATTACTAAATCAGGCCCGCAACAGGTAAATGCAGGCAGCCCGGTTACCTATAACATAGACCTGACCAATGCTGGCCCATCTGACCTGGTAAATGCACTCGTAAAAGATATCGTGCCTGCACAGATTAAACAGGTAACCTGGAGTATAAGTCTGGATGGCAGCGCTACGTTAGCTGCTGGTACAGCAGTAACAGGCATTGGTAATACGATTAGTTTCCATGGTAATGTACCGGCAGGTAATACCAATGGCATACATGTAATAGTGACCGGTATTGCTGATCCTGATTTCACGGGAGTGATTACCAATATTGCCACCGCAACAGATAATCTGGGTAAAGCATACAATGCCAGTGTAACCACGGAGGTAAAACAACTGGCACAAATGGCGATTGTTAAATCCGGGCCAGCTACATTGAATGCCGGCGATGTGATCAGTTACCTGGTAACGGCCACTAATCTCGGACCATCCAATGCCACCGGTATCAGCATCACCGATGTAGTGTCGGCAACAGTAACGGATGTTACCTGGACAGCAGTGGCTAATGGTAACGCAGTCATCAATAGCGCAACTGCCGGAACAGGCAATAACATCAGCGTGCTGGGTGATATTGATGGTGGCGCAGGCAATAATATACAGGTACTCATTAACGGAAAAGTACCTGCTAATACCACCGCTGAAAGCATCAGCAACCAGGCGGTATTAAAACAACCGGATGGCAGTAACATCAACAGCGTACCTGTGGTGACCACCATTAGTCGCAGAGCCCGCATCAGTATTGTGAAACAGGCGCCTCCAACAGCTATTGCCGGCGATAGTTTACGGTATGTTATCAACGTATCTAATAGCGGACCATCTGATGCAACAGCGGTTGCTATCAGCGATATCGTATCGGATACGCTTTCCGGTGTGAGTTGGAGTGCCACTACTAAAGGCACTGCACAGGTGAGTGGTGCTTCCTCCGGTACTGGCAATAACATAACATTACAGGCAGTACTGCCGGCAGGAGCAGGTAATATTGTTACCATACAGGTTGTTGGCCGCATTGCGCCAGGATTTAGTGGTATCCTGAATAACCAGGCATTCACCACTTCAAATGGAGAACGGACTTCATCCGGTATTACCACTACGAGGGTAACACCGCAGTCAGCGTTGACGATTACTAAAACAGGTCCGGCTGCTGTGAATGCAGGTGATACGATTAGTTACGATGTAACGGTTACTAACGCAGGTCCTTCAGATATTGCCGGTGTTACCGTTACTGATATAGTACCAGCCACCGTCACTGGTGTGAGCTGGACTGCCATCGCCAATGGTAGTGCTGCTATCGTCGGTGCTGCTGCCGGCACTGGTAACAATATTTCGATAGGAGCCAACATTCCGGCAGGTGTAGGGAATAAGATATTGTTGCGGATTAAAGGAAGCATTCCTGCCAACACTACCGCCACCAGTATCAGCAATACAGCTACTTTGACAAGACCAGATACTACTACCATCACTACGGTGCCGGTAATAACTACTATTGGCCGTAAAGCGCAGATCCGCATCGTGAAACAGGCGGCTGCCACTGCTAATGCAGGCGATAGCCTGAAGTATACCATCAGTATCACCAACGATGGGCCATCTGATGCTACCGGCATTCAGATCCGCGATATCGTATCTGATACCCTGAGTGGTGTAAGCTGGATAGCTACTACCACTGGCGCAGCGCAAGTAACTGGTAACAATACTGGCGTCGGTAATGTAGCAGTGACGGGTAATATCACCGCTGGTGCAGGCAATGTCATTAACATACAAATTAGCGGTAAAATCAACCCTGACTTTATCGGTAGCATTACGAATACGGCGAGTGCAACAGATGCAAATAATAAAACGGTAACTGCAGCAGCCACCACACAGGTAACTGCCAGTTCTCAGTTAAGCATTATAAAAACGGGTGATGCGCAGGTGAATGCTGGCGATACCGTTCATTATGTGATCACGGCTTCCAACGCCGGACCTTCCAGTGCAGCAGGTGTAAGTATCACAGATGCGGTACCGGCAACTGTCGGCAACGTTACGTGGACGGCAGTCGCGGGTGGCACTTCGCAGGTAATCAATGGAGCAACGGGTAGTGGCAATAATGTGTTGGTGAAAGGAAATATAGGAGTTGGCAGTGGTAATACCATCGTGGTAAATATCATGGGTGTGGTAGGATCCGGTGTCACTACTTCTGTATCTAATATTGCCGTACTGAAACCAGCTACGGGAGATACTATTCCAAGTACCCCGGTGATCACTGTAGTAACGAAGAAACCAACGCTGCGGATTGTGAAGCAGGCAGCAGCTACCGCTATTGCAGGCGATAGTCTGAAGTATACTATTACCGTAACGAATGACGGCCCATCTGATGCCACTGGTGTGAAGATCAGTGATATTGTATCTGATACACTGAGCGGTGTAAGCTGGACAGCCAATACCACCGGTGTCGCATCTATAGTTGGTAGCAACACAGGTAGCGGCGATGTAACGCTGACCGGTAATATTACTGCTGGAGCAGGCAATGCTATCAACATACAGATTAGCGGTAAAATCAACCCTGATTTTATCGGTAGCATCACGAATACAGCAAGTGCAACAGATGCCAATAATAATACGGTGAATGGAACGGCTACAACGCAGGTAAGTGCACAATCACAATTAAGTATTGTGAAGACAGGTAGTGCGCAGGTGAATGCAGGCGATACGGTTCGTTATGTGATTACTGCTACTAACGCCGGACCTTCCAGTGCAGCAGGTGTAAGTATCACAGATGCGGTACCGGCAACTGTCGGCAACGTAACCTGGACGGCAGTACCGAGTGGCACTTCGCAGGTAACCAGTGGAGCAGCAGGCAGTGGTAATAATGTGTTGGTGAAAGGAAATATAGGAGCTGGCAATACCATCATAGTAAATATCACTGGTGTGGTAGGATCTGGTGTCACTACTTCCGTATCTAATATTGCGGTGTTGAAACCAGCTACGGGAGATTCAATTCCAAGTACGCCGGTGATCACCGTGGTAACGAAGAAACCAACACTGCGGATTGTGAAGCAAGCAGCAGCTACCGCTATTGCAGGCGATAGTCTGAAGTATACTATTACCGTAACGAATGACGGCCCGTCTGATGCCACTGGTGTGAAGATCAGTGATGTTGTATCTGATACACTGAGCGGTGTAAGCTGGACGGCCAGTACCACCGGTGTCGCATCTATAGTTGGTAGCAACACAGGTAGCGGTGATGTAACCCTGACCGGTAATATTACTGCTGGAGCAGGCAATGCCATCAACATACAGATTAGCGGTAAAATCAACCCTGATTTTATCGGTAGCATCACGAATACAGCAAGTGCAACAGATGCCAATAATAATACGGTGAATGGAACGGCCACGACACAGGTAAGCGCACGTTCACAATTAAGTATTGTGAAGACAGGTAACGCGCAGGTGAATGCCGGTGATACGGTTCGTTATGTGATCACCGCTTCCAATGCAGGACCTTCCGGTGCGGCAGGTGTAAGCATTACAGATGCGGTACCGGCAACTGTAGGCAGCGTTACCTGGACCGCAGTAGCGAGTGGCACATCGCAGGTAACCAGTGGAGCAGCAGGCAGTGGCAATAATGTGTTGGTGAAAGGAAATATAGGAGTTGGCAATACCATCATAGTAAATATCACTGGTGTGGTAGGATCTGGTGTCACTACTTCCGTATCTAATATTGCGGTGTTGAAACCAGCTACGGGAGATTCAATTCCAAGTACGCCGGTGATTACCGTGGTAACGAAGAAACCAACGCTGCGGATTGTGAAGCAGGCAGCAGCTGCCGCTATTGCAGGCGATAGTCTGAAGTACACTATTACGGTAACGAATGATGGACCATCTGATGCCACTGGTGTGAAGATTAGTGATGTTGTATCCGATACACTCAGTGGTGTAAGCTGGACGGCCAGTACCACCGGTGCCGCATCCATAACAGGTAACAGCACAGGTAGCGGCGATGTAACGCTGACGGGTAATATCACCGCTGGTGCAGGTAATGCCATCAACATACAGATTAGCGGTAAAATTAATCCTGGCTTTATTGGTAGTATTACGAATACGGCAAGTGCAACGGATGCGAATAATAATACGGTGAATGGAACAGCTACGACACAGGTAAGCGCACGTTCACAATTAAGTATTACCAAAACAGGTACCGCGCAGGTGAATGCAGGCGATACGGTTCGTTATGTGATCACTGCTTCCAATGCCGGACCTTCCGGTGCGCCAGGTGTAAGCATTACAGATGCCGTGCCGGTGGCGGTTGGAAACGTTACGTGGACGGCAGTAGCGAGCGGCACTTCGCAGGTAACCAGTGGTGCAGCAGGTAGTGGAAATAATGTAGTAGTGAAAGGAAATATTGATGCCGGCAATACCATCGTGGTAAATATTATGGGTGTGGTAGGGTCAGGCACAAGTACTTCCATATCTAATATTGCGGTGTTGAAACCAGCCACGGGAGATTCTATTCCAAGCACACCGGTAATCACCGTGGTGACTAAAAAACCAACGCTGCGGATTGTGAAACAAGCAGCAGCTACCGCTATTGCAGGTGATAGTCTGAAGTATACTATTACGATAACGAATGATGGACCATCTGATGCCACTGGTGTAAAGATCAGTGATATTGTATCTGATACACTCAGCGGTGTAAGCTGGACGGCCAATACCACCGGTGCCGCATCCATAACAGGCAACAGCACGGGTAATGGCGATGTAACGCTGACCGGTAATATTACTGCTGGTGCAGGCAATGCCATCAACATACAGATTAGCGGTAAAATCAATCCCGGCTTTATTGGTAGTATTACCAATACGGCAAGTGCAACAGATGCGAATAATCATACGGTGAATGGAACGGCTACGACACAAGTAACTGCACGTTCGCAATTGAGCATTACCAAAACAGGTGACGCTCAGGTCAAAGCAGGTGATCCGGTTCATTATGTGATCATTGCTACTAACGCCGGTCCTTCCGGTGCAGCTGGTATAAGCATTACGGATGCGGTACCGGCAGCTGTTGGCAATATTACCTGGACGGCAGTAGCGAATGGTACTTCACAGATCATTGGTGCGGCCACCGGCAGCGGTAATAATGTAACGGTGAATGGTAACCTGGATGCCGGCAGCAACAATACAATACAGGTAAATGTTGCCGGAGTAATTCCTGCAGATGCTACGGTTACATCTGTTTCCAATACTGCCATATTAAAACAAGGCACGGCACCACCAATTCCTACTCAGCCGGTCATCACTGTAGTGGTGCCAGCAGTTAAAACGCTGGATCTGTCGATTACCAAAACAGGTCCGCGTACGATCCGTGAAAATGATTCAATTACCTATGTGTTGGTAGCGAATAATGCGGGTCCTGCTGCAGGAGATGGTGCAGTTATTACAGATATTCTACCAGCCAGCATACAAGGTGCATATACCGTAGTGAGCGCCACTACCGGCGGTGCCGCCAACATACAGCTCAGTAATACGGGCAATGTGATACGCGCTACAGCAGGTACATTCCCTGCGGGAGCAAGCATCACCATCACCATAAGGGGTAAGGTGCTGACAACAGCGCAGCTGCGCAACCAGGCGATTGTTGCTGCACCAGCTGGCATGACAGATCCTAATCAGGAAAATAATACCAGCGTATCAGTGGTTACAAATGTAGAAGCATCTCCAACAGCAGATCTGCAGGTGAAGAAAGAATTACAGAATACTACGCCGCTGCAGGTAGGAGGTAAGGCTGCCTTTGCGATCACGCTGAACAATGCAGGACCGTTTACAGCCACCCGCATCGTAGTAAGAGATACGCTGAACAGCAACCTCGATATCATCAATGGATTTGATGCCAGTGCAGGTGAAGTAACGTATGATCCAGGTACTAAAATAATAGTGTGGACACTGGATAGTCTGCAACTCACGCAAACGGCTACACTGAAATACACCACCCGTGTTACCAATATCGGCGCCGTGGTGAACAGTGCCACCGCTTCCTCGTCATTGCCGGATCCGGATGTGTCCAATAACAGGGCTACCAGTCAGGTAGTCACCGTAACCGGTGATGATATTCTCATTCCAAATGTGATCACTCCTAATGGGGATGGTAAAAATGATAAGCTGATTATTATTGGTATCTCCAGGTATCCTAATTCTTCTTTATTCATCTATAACCGTTGGGGTAACCAGGTGTACCAGTCGAAGAATTATCAGAATGAGTGGGATGGAAAAGACCTCAACGAAGGCACTTATTATTATATCCTTAAACTGAATACACCGGAAGGCGAAAGGTCTTATAAAGGATGGATTGAATTACTGAGATAAGGTTTTCATTTAAACAGAGAACTGGTTATGAAAAGGATAATCCTACTATGGGTAAGCTGCGTTTGGTGGCTGCCCGGGCTGGCGCAGCAAAATCTGCAGTTTAGCCAGTATGTATTTAACGGCTTGAGTGTAAATCCTGCTTATGCCGGATACAAACAGGATTGGTATATGAATGCGATTTACCGGCATCAGTGGGTGAGTTTTCCGGGTGCCCCGCAAACAGCCGGTATTTCCATTGATGGACTCACCAATGCACATGACGAAAGGGTAGGCGTAGGTGCCCAGGTAATGATGGATAACCTGGGGCCTGAGAAGTCTTTATCGGCCTATGGATTTTATTCTTACCGTATACCTTTGGGAGATGAAGGCACAAAGCGTTTGTGTCTGGGCATCGGGGGAGGCATCACGCAATATAGTATTGACGGTACTGCATTGAAATATATCGATGACCTGGATAATGCTATTCCGTTGGGAAATACATCTACCATTATTCCGGATGCCAGGTTCGGCATTTATTACTACACGCCTAAATTTTATGCCGGCGTTTCTGTGATGGATCTCCTCTCTTTGTATACCGATAATACCCGCTACTATTGGGGGGGATACAATTATAAAACCATCCGTAAAACGCAGCACCTGTATTTGACAGCGGGCTATCTGCTGAATTTATCTGACAATCTGAAACTGAAGCCATCTATATTAATGAAGGAAGATTTTAAAGGTCCTACTAATGTAGACCTGAATGCATTCCTGTTGATTGCGGATAAACTCTGGGTAGGCGGCTCTTACAGAACAGGGGTGAAATTATGGAAGAAGCCTGCGCTGGAGGATAACCTGGAACAGCTGGATGCTGCCAGCGTAATCGTGGAGTTTTACGCTACACAACAATTGCGCATTGGATATTCCTACGATATTACTATTAATAAGATGGAAGGTTATCAGCAGGGATCACATGAAATTTCACTGGGCTTCCTGTTTAATAGCAAGAAAGCAAGGGTGACTAGTCCAAGATATTTTTAAGGGTTAGCAGTTAAAAGGCGGATAACTTGTTTATCCGCCTTTTAACACAATATTTGGTTTATAAAATAAACTAGTTTACATTTGATGGGAATTTAATCCCTAAGTATGTCAAGATTCAACCTTTATCTATATCTGTTTATTTGTGTTCCCATGTTTTCATTGGCACAAAGTAAAATCAGCGGTAAGGTAACAGATAATAAAAAGCGCCCCCTGACGGGCGTAAACATCGCCATAAAAGGCTCCTATGATGGGGCCACCACAGGAGCAGATGGCTCCTTTTCCTTTACTACCACCACCACCGGAGATCACCTGTTATCAGCTACCCTGACCGGGTACCAGTTATTGGAATTGCAGATCAATACCAGCACCGATCAGCAGCTGAATATTGTACTCAGAAGCGATGTAAATGCCTTGCGTGTGGTGACGATATCAGCCGGCAGTTTTGAGGCCAGCGATGATAAGAAAGGTACGGTATTGAAACCACTGGATATCGTTACTACTGCGGGTGCAGGCGCAGATATTGTGAATGCCATCAAAACATTACCCGGTGCTCAGCAAACAAACGACCGCGAAGGCTTATTTGTACGGGGTGGTACTGGTTATGAAACGCAGACACTGATAGATGGTATGTTGGTAAGGAATCCTTTTTCCAGCAGCTTACCGGATATTCCTGGTCGTGGCCGTTTTTCCCCTTTCCTTTTTAAAGGCACAACTTTCAGCAGTGGTGGCTATTCTGCCCAATACGGACAGGGTTTATCTTCTGCCCTGATACTGGAATCAGTAGACTTACCGGATCGTTCATCCTCTTCCGTAGGGGTGTCTGTCATTGGCGTAAATGCCGGCGTGGATAACCTGTCGAAAGATAAAAAAACATCTTATGGTGTGGAGGCCGACTATACTAACCTCGCCCCATATTTCAATATTTTTAAGCCCAAACAGTCGCCCAATCTGGGACCGGAGATTATCGGTACTTCCGCTAACTTCCGCCATAAAACATCCAGAACCGGGATGCTCAAATTTTATGGCTATGGCAACTGGACTAAAATGGGGTTCAATAAAAATAGCCTGGAGTATCCGGGATATACCGAATCATTTAAACTACATAACAATAACGTCTATACGAATCTTACCTGGCGTGAAAACATAGGGCACGACTGGCATTTATACATAGGTGCGTCTTTCAGTTCCAATACCGATAATATCAACGCGGATACGTTGCTGAAAAACCAGCAGCCTACGCTGATCAGGGTGCAGTCGGACCTGAGCCAGACGAAGCTGATGCTGTATAAAAACCTGGGCCGCTTTTCCGTAATACGGTTTGGTGCAGAATACCAGTATGCAGTAGAGAAATCTACCTTCAATGGCAGCAATGCCAATTATGTAGACAACTATACTGCTGCCTTTGCGGAAGGTGATATTTACTTTACACCCAGTTTTGTAGGACGTGTGGGTGGCCGTGCGGAGTATTCTTCTGTATTGGGTAAGATGGATTTTGCTCCCCGTGTATCACTGGCTTATAAAATGAATAACTATAGCCAGTTTTCAGTAGCCTACGGCGATTATTATCAGAAGCCGGAACCGCAGTATCTCCGCTTTGATAAATATCTCGGCTATATGAAAGCCACCCACTATATTGTGAGCTATCAGCGAGTTGCCACTGACTACACTTTCCGTACAGAAGTATTTTACAAAAAATACGACGACCTTGTTAAAACGGTACCCACTTACAATAACAATGGTAGCGGCTATGCACAGGGTGTAGAAGTTTTCTGGCGTGACCGTAAAACCTTTAAAAACGTGGATTACTGGATCTCTTATTCTTACCTGGATACAAAGCGTGATTACCTGAATTATCCTTACCGGGTAATGCCTGATTTTGCTGCCAATCATACTGCCAGCCTGGTGTTCAAACGTTTCTTCCCCAAGCTCGCTACTAACCTGGGTTTAACCTATACCTTTGCTACCGGTCGTCCTTATTATAATCCGAACCTGCCGCAGGACAAATTTATGTCTGAAAAAACGATCAGCTACAACGCTATAGGTGTAAGCGCCAGTTATCTGACTACTATCCGGAAAGCATTCACCATCTTTGTCTTATCGGTTAGCAATGCACCAGGTAATAAGCAGGTGTTTGGCTATCACTATTCCACCGATGGATTGCGCCGGGATGAAATTACGCCCAATGTGCCACGATTTATTTTCCTGGGTATGTTTATGAACTTCGGTATAGACAGAAGACAGGATGTTATTAATAACCTCTAATTACAACATATATGAAACGTATCTTTCTTGCTCTTTTATTTACCGGTAGTCTGACTACCGCTGCCATGGCTCAAAGCGCCCAGTACCAGGATGCAATGGCTAAACAAACTGCTGACCTTGATAGCAGCAGCACTTTTACCCCGGATGGGTTACAACAGAAAAGCAACACTTTCGAACGTATTGCCGATGCAGAAAAAGTTCAATGGCTGCCCTATTATTATGCTGCTTACATGCAGGTAATGCAGGCTTTTACACTGAAAGATAAAAGTCAGATAGATCCATTGGCAGATAAGGCCGAAGCTAACCTGGATAAAGCAGATGCACTGAGCCCTAAAAATTCAGAAATCGCCTGCGTCCGTTCACTTGTAGCTACAGCCAGACTTACGGTAGATCCAATGAGCAGGGGCATGAAGTATGGTGCAGAAGCAGCTTCACAGCTGGAACAAGCTAAAGGACTAAACCCGGAAAATCCGCGTGTGTACCTGTTACAAGGCCAGTCTTTGTTATTCACACCTGAACAATTTGGTGGTAGTAAGGCTAAAGCGAAAACTACTTTTGAGCTGGCACTGGAAAAGTTTGCTGCTTTCAAGCCGGAAAGCAACATTGCGCCACATTGGGGAGAGGCATATACCCGTAAACTGTTGGAAGCTGCCCAGAAATAATTTGAAATTTTATTATTTGGATATTTAGTTATTTTGTTTCCATTGCACGTAAATCATTGAAACAAAATAGCTAAGTATCTGAATAGCTATCCGAAAATCATGCTCATGGACTTTAAAGATCTGGATCCGGTATTACACTCGCAATTGCGACTGGCTATTATGTCAGTATTGATCAGCGAACAGGAAGCGGAATTCACGTTGCTGAAAGAGAAAACAAATGCTACAGCAGGCAATCTGAGTGTACAGATTAATAAATTACGTGATGCCGGGTATATAACGGTAGTAAAGCAGTTTAAAGAAAATTACCCGCAAACCATTTGTAAAATAACCCCCACTGGCAAGAAAGCCTTTGAGAATTATGTTACTTCCATTCAATCATACCTGAACGCCGGCAAGCGGTAGCAAAAGGCGTAAAGCAAAAAGCTATTTAGACGAATGACGTAAGCGAAGAATAAATATCCGCTTACGTCATTCGTCTAAATAGCTTTTTGCTTTATGCTTTTCGCTTTCTGCTACTCCGATGCCAGTTCCGTTTTCTTCAGTGGATTCCGGGTATTGTCTGCATAGCGTTCCCGTTGTTCCAGTATTTCCAGACAGGTGAAGATGGCTTGTCTGAAGGAATCCGGATCTGCCAGGTTTTTGCCGGCAATATCGAAAGCGGTGCCATGGTCAGGGGAGGTACGCACCACGCCCAGTCCTGCAGTATAGTTGATACCATTGCCGCTGGCCAGTGATTTAAATGGAATGAGGCCCTGGTCGTGATACATCGCCAGTACACCGTCAAACTGTTTGAACATTTCACGGGCAAAAAATGCATCGGCGCTATAAGGTCCATAACAGAGGATGCCATTGCCTTTGGCATGTCTGATAGCGGGTATAATCTGATCTATTTCTTCGCGGCCTATCAGGCCATCATCACCAGCATGAGGATTCAGTCCCAATACGGCAATACGGGGTTGATCAATACCGAAATCCTTTACAAGGCTGTCTTTCATCAGCTGTAATTTACCGAGGATATTCTCCTTGGTAACATATTTTGCCACATCCGCTAACGGCACATGTTCTGTGAGCAGGCCCACGCGCATATTATCAGCGGTCATAAACATCAGTACATCTTTAGCATTGAAGGCATCCCGCAGGTAAGGGGTGTGGCCCGTATAGTTAAAGGTGGTGCTTTGTATATTATTTTTGTGAATAGGAGCGGTGACCAGTCCGTTGATGTAGCCTTCCTGCATACATTTGATGGCTACTTCCAGTGCCCTGGCAGCGTATTTGCCACCGGTTTCATTCAGTACACCCGGTGTGATCTGTACTTCTTCTTCCCAGCAGTTATACACGTTTACCTGCTTATGATTCAGGCGGGTAAAATCTTTGATGCTCTGGTAATTGAAGTTGTTTTCATTCATCAGCTTCCGGTAAAAGTTGATGGTTTTATTGGATGCAAAAATCACCGGCGTGCAAAACTCCATCATACGTGCATCCATGAACGTTTTGATGATAATTTCTGCGCCAATGCTGTTGATATCGCCAATGGTGATACCTATTACCGGTTTGTTGATCTGGGTGGTACTCATGCTGTATTGCCTCAATGAGGGGCAAATATAACCAATTAGCTGTTAGCTTTTAGCTATTAGCTTTTAGTAAATGCAGCGGATAACATATTATGTTAATCTTCGCTGCATTTACTAAAAGCTAATAGCTAAAAGCTAACAGCTAAAAAGCTATCTTTGCAGCTCTGATGTATACACTAAAAAAATCTCTCGGCCAGCATTTCCTTATAGATGAAAACATCTCCGGGAAAATTGTGGAGTCGTTACCTGTAAACGAAGGCCAGCAAGTGCTGGAAGTGGGCCCCGGCGGGGGCGCTATTACAAAATACCTGTTACAGCTGCCAGGCATTCAATTTAAGGCCATTGAGCTGGATAGGGAAAAGGTGCAATTCCTGGAAAAGACTTACCCCGATATCCAGGGTAAACTGATCAATGAAAGTATCCTGGATGCGGCACTGCCGTTTGAAGGACCTTTTCGCCTGATTGGCAACTTCCCCTACAATATCTCCACACAGATCATGTTCAAATTGCTTGAATGGCGTTCCCAGGTGGACGTGGTAGTAGGCATGTTCCAGAAGGAAGTAGCACAGCGTATTGCGGCTTCCCATGGCAACAAGGAATATGGTATTCTCAGCGTGTTGTTGCAGGCATATTATAAGATAGAATATTTATTTGAAGTACACGAAAATAGCTTCAATCCGCCGCCGAAAGTGAAATCTGCCGTGATCCGCCTTACCCGGCTGGAGCAGCCGGTAGATATTGCCTCTGAGCGCAAATTTTTTGTACTGGTGAAAACCGCCTTCGGGCAACGGCGCAAGCAATTGCGTAATCCGCTGAAGACGATGTTTGATAAGGAACTGTTAGCACAGGATCCCATCTTTACAAAAAGAGCTGAAGAATTGAGTGTGGCTGATTTTGCAGCATTATCCCATAAGATGATATGAGCAGGAAAGTATTAGTTACGGCGAAAACACATCCGTATTTAGTTGAACAGCTGGAAAACAAAGGATTTGAAGTAATCTACCAGCCGTCTATTTCTTATGACGAAGTATACAGTACCATCAGCGATTGCGTAGGCCTGATTGTTACCACCCGTATCCGGGTAGATAAACATATCATTGATCATGCGCCGGCGTTGCAGTGGATCGGTCGTCTGGGTTCCGGCATGGAACTGATTGATGTGCCTTATGCAGAGAGCAAGGGTATTCATTGTGCCAGCAGCCCTGAAGGCAACCGGGATGCGGTAGGAGAACAGGCCGTGGGCATGTTGCTTTGTTTGCTGAACAATGTGCTGAAAAGCAGTCTGGAGCTCCGGGCTGGCATCTGGGAACGTGACGGCAATCGGGGCTATGAGTTGAATGGCAAAACAGTAGGGATTATAGGTTACGGTAATACGGGCAGCACCTTCGCGCATAAGTTGCAGGGTTTTGACGTGAATATCCTGGCTTATGATAAATATAAGACGGGTTTTGGTACAGCCGCTGTAAGAGAGGCCACCATGGAGGAGATATTCCGGGATGCAGATGTAGTGAGTATACACCTGCCGTTGACTGCGGAAACGAAGCACCTGGCCAATGCGGCTTTTTTTGCTTCTTTTGCCCGGCCGGTATGGTTCCTGAATACAGCCAGAGGCAAGCTTGTGAATAACCCGGACCTGATTGCAGCGCTGGAAAGTGGTGTGGTGGCAGGTGCTTGTCTGGATGTACTGGAAAACGAAAAATTAGAGACATATAACGAAGACGAGAAGGCACAATTAGCGTGGTTATTGAAAGCGTCTAATGTGATAGTAACCCCGCATATTGCAGGTTACTCTCATCAGGCGAGTATTAAGATGGCGCGGATTGTATTAGAGAAATTAAACATTTTATAAACCTGTCAAGCAGGAACTGAATTTCGGGATAAATGATTGATTTTCAATTTATTTAATCCCGAAATAAGGCCCTTTTTTCTTTATAGGAAATTCATTATATTTGCGATAATACCAGTAAACAACGCTTCTGTGCAAATGGAGGCGTTGATTTTTTTTTCTTATAACCAAAAAAACACAACAGGTTATGTCTGGCATAAATTACGTTACGAAAGAAACCCTGGATCTGATGATGAGCGAACTGACCCAACTTAAAACCAAGGGTCGGGCCGAAATTGCACGTGCTATTTCAGAAGCAAGAGAAAAGGGTGACTTGAAGGAAAATGCCGAATATGATGCCGCCAAAGAAGCGCAAGGTTTACACGAAGCGAAGATTGCTACATTGGAAAATGCGATTGCTGTTTCACGTATAGTGAGTGCAGATGCGATTGATACCTCTAAAGTATCTATCCTGTGTAAGGTAACCATTACAAATGTGGCTAATAAAAAGACGGTTACTTACCAGATAGTTTCGGAAACAGAGGCTGATCTCAAGGCTGGCAAAATTTCTGTAACTTCTCCCATTGGCAAAGGCTTACTGGGAAAGCATGTAGGTGAAGTGGCGGAGGTGCAGGCACCTAACGGACAGGTTAAATTCAAGATTGATAATATAACTGCATAAGCGCTACTGGCACTTTTTCATGATATTTGTATGGGTTGCATTCATTTGCAACCCTTTTTATTTTACATTGGCACTAAGAAATTAATATTATGAACCCTTTCATGAAAATTATCAAAGGTGAGATTCCGAGCTATAAAATAGCAGAGAACGAACATTTTTATGCTTTCCTGGATATTTTCCCGTTGGTAAAAGGACATACCCTGGTAATCCCTAAAACGGAAACGGATAAGTTTTTTGATGTGTCGGATGACCTGCTGAAAGAGTGGCTGTTGTTTGCCAAGCCTATTGCGCATGCTATAGAAAAAGTAATTCCTTGTAATCGTATAGGCGTAAGTGTGGTAGGACTGGAAGTTCCGCATGCGCATATGCATCTGATACCGATTAACTCGGCAGAAGATATGAATTTTTCCCGCAGTAAGCTGAAGCTGTCTCCGGATGAGTTTAAGGAGATACAGGCGCAAATTATAGCCGCCTTATAGTTGTATTACCTGGCAGGGGGAATATTAAACCGGAAGCCCACACCATGCACCGTTTCCAGTTTGATTTGTGGATCTGATTTGAAATGTTTCCGCAGTTTGGTAATAAATACGTCCATACTGCGTCCGAGGAAGTAGTCATCTTTTCCCCATACATTAGAAAGTATATCTTCTCTTTTGAGTGTTTTATTGGGATTATTACAGAAGTATTTTAGCAGGTCCGCTTCTTTCTGCGTCACGGAAATGGATACATCGCCGTTGGTAGTGTATAGGCGGAGGTCTTCATAGTCGAAGGTAAGTTGACCAATGGTAAAGAGGCTTGACTTGTCTTTACTACGGCCCATGGTTCGTTTGAGGAAGACTTCAATGCGGAGTATCAGTTCCTGCATACTGAAAGGTTTGCTGATATAGTCATCCGCACCTGTTTGGAGTCCGGCTATTCTGTCTTCTTTTTCATTTTTGGAAGTGAGGAATAATATAGGAACGTGATCATTGAGTTCGCGGATTTGCTGCGCCAGTTGTAGGCCGTCTTTTTTGGGCATCATTACATCCAGTAAGCAAATATCGAATGAGCGTACCTGGAACTGCTCCCATGCTGCCTGGCCGTCTATACTGTGCACTACATCATAACCCGCTTCTTCCAATCGTTTTTTCGTAACCGCACCAATATTTTGATCATCTTCCACCAATAGGATTCTTGCTTTCATATCTGCCTGATGCTGATTAATATAAAAAAGCTTGTTATATAACTTGCGTATAACAAATGTGGTCACTTTTCATAGTTAAGCTGTTATCCGGCGCTTGGCCGTTAGCTTTAAATGGGTTGCTGAATTTCAACCAAAGTAACTACAATTTACGGATTTATGAAATAACCTTTTACGGGTTATTTTTTATCTGGCGATCCTTTCGGGGTGCTGTTGCAGGAACTTCTCCCAGCCTTTTGCTTTACTGATACCTGCGAGTGGACTGCTTTCCTGGTAAAAGTGGCAGACAGCTACGGCAAGGGCGTCTGTAGCATCAAGGTAATCAGGGCGTTCGGCCAGACTGAGGATACGTTGCAGCATCAGCCATACCTGCTCTTTATCCGCGTTACCGTTCCCAGTAACAGATTGTTTCACTTTTTTTGGGGAATACTCTGTAACGGCCAAACCTCCCTGTATAGCAGCAGCAATGGCTACTCCCTGGGCACGTCCGAGTTTAAGCATACTTTGTACGTTTTTGCCAAAAAATGGGGCTTCAATAGCAAAACTGGTTGGTTTATGCTGTTGAATAAGATCCTGTACCCTGGAGTGAATCAGCTGTAATCGTTCGTAGTGATCTTTGAGTTTGGATAGTTTTAGTACGTCCATCTCTATGAGACTGGCCTTTTTTCCTTCGATAAGTATAAGCCCATAGCCCATTACGAGGGTACCGGGGTCAATGCCGAGAATTATTTTTGACTTGTTTGCCAACCACAGTTTATTTTTGCCAAAATTTTACTATCTGAACAAAAGTACCAAAATAATTCTCAATTACTTATTAGGAGCGGGGCTTTTTACCTGGCTGGCGTACTCTATCTATTCGCAATTGATTCACCGGGACAACCTGCAGTTGTCGCTCGGTCACATGTGGGGGACCCTGCAGGAGAAGGGCTGGGTAGGCATCTTCCTGGTAATGGTACTGATGCTTTTTAACTGGGGGTTGGAAGCCCGCAAGTGGCAAAGGCTGGTGGCGCCACTGGAGGAAGTTTCTTTTTTGAGAGCGTTCAGCGCTATTCTTTCAGGCGTGTCGTTGTCTATTAATACCCCAAATCGTGTAGGCGAGTACGGTGGACGTATCCTTTATCTCAAGAATCATAACAAGCTGAAAGCCATTGCTGCTACTATAGTAGGAAGTTTTAGCCAGCTGATAGTGACTATTATTTTTGGGTTAATTGGTTTACTTTACTATATCAACAACTTCGCGCTGGTAAAGGAGAGCGCTTTCCTGAACCCTTCTTTATGGCAGAAAATAATCCTGTTTGGCGGAGTTCTTATTTGCGGCCTGATTATATTGTTATATTTTCGGTTACAAATTATTCTGTCTGTATTTGAAAAGGTACCTTTCCTACGTAAAGCAAAGGTGTTTGTTCAGATCATAGTCAAATATTCATCCGGCGAATTACGTTACCTGTTGCTACTTTCAGCCCTCCGGTATATAGTCTTCTCGGCACAGTATTTGATTTTGTTGGACGCACTTGGCATGGAGTTCATGTGGTGGCAGGCCTTCTTATTGAATAGCGTAATTTATCTGGTAATGGCAGGCGTTCCTACTATCGCCATTGCAGAACTGGGAGTACGTGGAAAAGTAAGCATCTTTTTCCTTGGGTTGTTAAGCTCCAATACCGTAGCTATTATAGCAGCTACGGTAGGTATATGGCTGATAAACCTGGTACTACCGGCCGTTTTGGGAAGTGTGCTGTTGTTAGGAGTAAAAATTTTTAAGGAAAAATAGCTTCCATCAATGAAGTATCTTCTACTAATCATCTTATGGCTCTCCTGTATTCAACGTGTTGAAGCGCAAAACGATTTCTGCTCTATCCGCAATAGCAGCTTTAATGCCGGCGAAAGTATTACCCTGAAAGTATTCTATAATCTTGGCAAAATGTATGTAGGCGCCGGGGAAGCTACTTTTAATGTAGGCCTCGAACGCTTCGCTAACCGTGATGTATACCATGTGGTAGGAGATGGTAAAACCTACCGGGCTTACGACTGGATCTTTAAAGTACGTGACAAGTACGAGAGCTATATTGATACCGCTACCTTGCAGCCCCTGAAGTTTATCCGTAATGTAAATGAAGGTGGTTATAAAATCTTTAACAATGTTATCTTTAACCAGGCGGGTCATCAGGCCATCAGTACCAATGGTACCTTTACAGTGCCCCCCTGTGTGCAGGATGTGATCAGTGCCATCTATTATGCCCGTAACATCAATTTCGACAAGTACGTGGCCGGGGATAAAATACCCTTTGCCATGTTCCTCGATGACCAGGTATATAACATCTACGTCCGATATATGGGCAAAGAAGAAATCAATACTAAATTCGGTAAGTTCCGCGCCATCAAATTCAAGCCACTCCTGATTAAAGGAACCATCTTTGAAGGCGGGGAAAAAATGACCGTTTGGGTAAGTGATGACGCTAATAAAGTGCCTTTAAGGATAGAAAGCCCCATATCGGTAGGCAACATTGTGGTAGATATGATCAATTACAGTAACCTCCGTTACCCCTTTACATCGCTGCTGAGTAAGAAATAGACCGTAGTCACGGCATATCATAGTAATAGTTTTAACAATTCATTTGACTGCTGGCGCCCAAATTTTACCGACCTTTCGTGCCGCAGAAAAACTTTATATTTGTTATAATCAATCCTTTATGATTATGGAAGAACGTAAACCGAAAATATTATTGGCTGAGGATGATACCAATCTGGGTATGGTGCTGAAAAACTACCTGGAGCTGAATGACTATGATGTGGAATTGTGCCGCGATGGTATCCTGGCTCTGGCAGCCTTCCGCCGCGAAAAATTTGACATCTGTCTGCTGGACATTATGATGCCAAATATGGACGGATTTAAACTGGCCGAAGAAATCAGGGACGTAGATCCTGATATTCCGCTTTTCTTCCTTTCCGCTAAAACCATGAAGGAAGATATCATCCAGGGCTATAAACTGGGAGCAGATGATTATATATCCAAACCATTCGACAGCGAACTGCTGCTGCTGAAAATTAAAGCTATCCTGAAACGCAACCAGGAACTGAACAACAAGGAAGAAGAAGTACATGAGTTCATTATCGGCTCGTACGCTTTCAACTCCCGTCTGCGCACACTGGCACATAACAATGAAACACATACGCTCTCGCCAAAAGAGAATGAACTGCTGCACATGTTATGCGAACACAAAAATGATCTGCTGCCACGCGAACTGGCACTGAAAAAAATATGGGGTAGCGATACCTACTTCAATGGTCGTAGTATGGACGTATACATTGCCAAACTACGCAAATACCTGAAAGATGATTCCAATATTGAAATCGTGAATATTCACGGTAATGGTTTCAGACTGGTGGTGAAAGAAGTATAATGAATCAGCTTTTAGCCATTAGGTTTTAGCTTTTAGAAAAAATGCAGCGGAGATCATCTCCGCTGCATTTTTTCTAAAAGCTAAAACCTAATGGCTAAAAGCTAGAACAATAAATTAGTGCCGCCTCTGTAAGAGGTTTTACCCAAATGGATATAGGCTTTCTCCGTTACTTCCCTGCCTCTTGGCGTACGTTTAATAAAGCCTTCCTGTATCAGAAACGGCTCATATACTTCTTCCAGGGTGCCTGATTCTTCCCCTACAGCAGTGGCAATGGTAGTAATCCCAACCGGGCCTCCCTTAAAGTTTTCGATGATCACATTGAGAATACGGTTATCCATTTCATCAAGACCGTATTCATCTACGTTCAATGCTTTCAGACTTAGCTGCGCTATTTCCATATCTATTACACCGGTACCGATTACCTGGGCAAAGTCGCGCACCCGGCGCAGCAACCCGTTTGCAATACGTGGAGTACCCCGCGAACGGCGTGCTATTTCATTGGCTGCATCGGAGGTGATTTTTGTATTCAACAAGCCTGCGGCGCGCCACAGGATCTTTTGCAAAGTGGCGGCATTGTAATATTCTAACCTGGATTTAATGCCGAAGCGCGATAACAACGGCGCAGTGAGCAATCCTGACCTGGTGGTAGCGCCTATCAGCGTAAACGGCTGCAGGTTAATTTGTATGGAACGTGCACTCGGACCCGTATCTATCATGATATCGATGCGGTAATCTTCCATGGCCGAATACAGGTATTCTTCCACTACAGTGCTGAGCCGATGTATTTCATCAATAAACAGTACATCTTTATCTTCCAGGTTGGTAAGTAAACCGGCCAGATCACCGGGTTTTTCAATGACCGGCCCGGAAGTTTCGCGGATATTTACCCCCAGTTCGTTCGCCACAATGCGCGACAGCGTAGTTTTACCCAGCCCCGGAGGGCCGTGAAACAACACATGGTCGAGTGCCTCGCCACGCATCTTTGCCGCTTTAATGAATATTTTCAGGTTCTCGATAATTTGATCCTGACCCGAAAAATCCATGATCTCCCGGGGACGTATACTATTCTCAAACTCTTTCTCAGCGGCGCTGAGCTTGGTTTCGTCTGGTCTTAAAGGCTGATTGGACATAATTGTATAGGCTCAAAAATACGCAAATATTCAAAGGAAGCAGGCAGCTATTGCATGTTCGTCTTTATATCACTATTTTCAGAGATCAAAATCCGATTCCCTGTATGTCACGATTCCCGTTGTTACTTGCCCTGATATCCCTTCTCGGCAGCACTTTTAAAGTTGCCGGTCAATCAAAATTTAAGCAGCATGACAGCTGGTTGTATCGCCTGGAAATGAATAATTACTTTTCACCCGATCGACAGGAATCTATAGAGAAGATTTACCGGATTACGATTACAGGTGTCAATAAGGATGGTTCTGCTGATGCGGAAGCCGTACTGGAAAGAGCGTTGGTAAAGAGTACGGATAATAACTACAACACAGCGGATCCATCAACCTATAAGGTCAATATGGGGATGATGACAGACATGCTGCTGTTGTATCATCCGCTCGCATTCAGAATATTTGCAAACGACAGTGTAGGACAACCTGCCAATACTGCGGCAGTTGGTGCTGTAGTGGGGGAGTCACTGGGGTTGGCTTTAGATATGCGCACTGGAATGTCAGGTATGTGGAAAATTTTTCCCTATAATATGGAAAGGATGTTTGCACCTTTCCCCGCTAAAGTGGCCGCCAATTACCAGTGGACAACCGGACCGCGGAATTACCGGGTAGAAGAAGTGCAGAAAGATGCCATCAGAATTGTCGGTAGCCAGGAAGCAGATCCATCCGACAAGCTGAGCATGTCTACTACTTTTTCGTATACGCTTTCCCGTAGTAAGCGTCATGTAATAGCCTTTAAATATGACCACCGCACCCCAACGGGACAACCACCTGTAAGTTTGGTGATCGCAGGTACACAGTTACCTGCTGACACAAAAGTACCTGCAGCTGATACCGCTTTCTATAATGCCCTGGTACGACTTAGTTATTTCAGTACTTCATTGGATGCCAGAGGTGAAGCCGATTCAGCGAGGGTTGCTGCTTTCCTGGCGTTGAATGTTCCCCGATATGGCAATAACCTGATGTTTAAAATGGCATTGCTGAATTTAAACCGTAGCATGTCTCCTTATATCCGGGAGGTATACGGCGATGCCCTGAACAGCATCCCTTCTTATGCGCTGGCAGACAACGAGGCATCGCTATTCAATAAATTGCAACATGTGGCAGCCATGGATGCCGATTCAGCCATGGTGTTGATAAAATTGTTGTCAACACATGGAAATTCCCTGAATGGCTGGCTGGATCAGTCGTTTTCCCAGTATCTGCTTAGCGAACCATTTGATACCATCAGTGCGAGGAAACAATTTACACAGGCAGGTTTAAGCGAAAAGGCCATTCAGGGAATATTTGAGGAAGCGCGGAAAATGCCTGTGGTGGCACAGGAAGTGATCAACAGGCTGGTGATGGAAAAGGACAGTGCTATACAGGCTTCTGTTAAACCAATGGCACTGTGGAATAAAGCCAGACGAACAACGGATACGGCTATACTAAAAGATATTGCAGCACAATACAGCGCCGTTACCCCGGCAGAAATGACATTGGGTAAAGCGGCCCGTTACGAAATAATGGTATATGGTATTCTCCGCAAAGCCAGGCTGCATAAGGAAGCGGATGCGTTGCTGGATAGAACGCTGGAAGACCTGAAGAGCAACCAGGCGGATACTGCATTCTGGACCGCTCATCCGGAGTTGAAGGTGAAGAAATATGCCAACCGGAATATCCTTGCCCATGTCTATCATCTTAAATATGAGCAAACCCTCCCCAAAGATAAAAAAGCAGCCCTTAATTATCTGGCCCTGGCGGCTGCCAATGCACCGAAAAATAATGATGAGAAAGCATATGATAGTTTTTATGATCGCTCTTTCCTGAACTCGAAAGAAGATTATAGTCCGGAGTTTGCAGAGGCGCTTACAGCGTTGGGTAAACCGGAAGAGGCGATGAGGGTGCTTTCGAAACAACTGATGTCTAACCCGGATATGTTGGAGACGGCAAAAAATATGTTTGAGAAAAATTTTCCGGATAAATCCTTCCAGGACTATTTTCGGAATGTGCTTCTGAAAGAATGGGAACAGGCGCCGGACTTTACCCTCACCGGCCTGAATAATGAAAGCTACCGCCTGGCAGATTATAAAGGAAAATGGCTGCTGCTGGACTTTTGGGGCACCTGGTGTAGTCCGTGCAGGCAGGATTTACCTCATCTTAACCAGCTGGCAGCAGAAATGAAAGCAGGTAAGCATCCAGGGAATGCGATACTCGCTATCTCCTGCCGGGAGCCCCTGGAAACGACCCGGGAGTTTGTGATAGCCAATAAGTATGTTTTCCCCGCAGCCCACTCAGATAGTAAAGTAGAAAAATTGTACAATGTGCGCGGTTATCCTACCAAAGTGTTAGTTTCACCTGAAGGGAAAATGTTAGACTTGCAGTTCGGTACTGACTATACGGCCATTCTCAAAATGTATAGCAGTATTTACGCACAACAAGACAAAGAAAGACCATCAACGATCAAAATAGACAACAAGAAAAAGGACTAACTGCTTATATGAAGAAATCACTGTTATTATTTTTAGCTGCCGGCAGTATGGCTGTTACCGGTTACGCCCAGGAAATTAAAGAAAAAGAAGTTGCCCGCATTATAAGCACATTGGCAGCTGACGATATGGGGGGCCGTTTACCAGGTACACCCGGTATTGAAAAAGCTGCAGCGTTTATCAGCGGAGAGTTCGCCAAAGCGGACCTTCAGCCTTTAACCGGAGAAAAAAACTTTCTGCAGGAGTTTGGTAAGTTCCGGCTTCAACAAACCAGTGTAACCCTTACCGTTAGTGGACAGGAAAAAGACTGGCCGGTTATCCCTATTGGTGCAGGGCGCAGTTTTGACTGGGAAAAAGACAGCAGCTATGCAGCCGTACATGTAAAAGATCCCGGTGAGCTGATGAAAATATTGCGTCATCCGGAATTACTGGAAAGAAATGTGCTGGTATGGCTAGCCCCTTCCATGGCGGGTTTTCTGGGTGATCTGAGTGCCTCTTTTTCGGAGCGGAGCTATGATACCAAAGCAGAATTGGAAGCAGCCGGCGATAAATCATCCGTAGGAAAACATATTATACTGGTATACGAAAAAGAACCTGTGGCAGATACCGCTTCCTGGAGTATTCATCTCCGGAGGGATATCAGCAGCCAGCATTTTGCCAACGTAGCAGGTATGATTAAAGGCAGCTCCAAACCGGATGAATATGTAGTGTTTTCAGGCCATTATGATCACCTGGGTACATTGCCTGCAGTAGCCGGCGATAGCATCGCGAATGGCGCAGATGATGACGCATCCGGTACCACCGCTGTGATTATGCTGGCAAAGTATTTCAAAAAACATCCACCGGTTCGCTCCGTTATCTTCGTTGCCTTTACTGCAGAAGAAACGGGTGGACATGGCTCCCGTTACTTTTCTGAAAAGCAGAATCCGGATAAAGTAGTGGCGATGTTTAATATTGAAATGATCGGAAAGGAATCCAAATTTGGAAGAAACAGTGCCTTCATTACCGGGTTTGAGCGTTCTGATTTTGGAACCATCCTGCAACGTAACCTGAAAGGATCTACGTTTAGTTTCTATCCGGATCCTTATCCTGAGCAAAACCTGTTTTATCGCTCAGATAACGCCACATTGGCCAGACAAGGGGTGCCGGCACACACCATCTCCACCACCCAGATAGATAAAGACCAGTTTTATCATACCGTAGATGATGAGCTGTCTACCCTGGACGTGGGAAATATTACAGATATCATTAATGCCATCGCTATTAGTGCAGGCACCATTGTGAATGGAACGGATACGCCTACACGAATTGAAAAGGCATCGCTTAAATAGGATTCCCTATTAAAACATCATATATTGATCCGGTTGTGCATCGCATAACCGGATCATTCTTTTTAAATTAACAGTGAATGCATTTGTTTTCCCAATTTCTTTATTAAATTTACCATAAGAATATCCCCATTAGTCATTAAAAACCATATCGATAATGAAAACCGGAATCCTACAATTCTGCGGTGCTGTCGGCATTGCTACTATCCTGCTATCTTCTTGTTCCAACAAGGATATGGCCGGACCAGATCCACAACAACCAATTGACAACTCGGACGTAGCCAGTGTGAACTACGAAATTTCAACAGTCAATCAAACTTCCACGTTATCACCGGATGCTTCAGGACGCTTATCTGCTCTCACCGGAGATGCAGCGATGGCCAAAGCAGCACCTGGTGGTTTCGACATTACCTGGGACACTGCTACGGCACGTTTGAGAGAAATCCGCTTTGATGCAAAGCGCGGCAAAGATGAACTGGAATTTAAATTGAAAACAGACCGGCAGATAGACCTGAAAAAGGTACCTGCTGTACTGGGCGCCATCAAGATTCCTAAAGGCACTTACCAACAGGTAAAAGTGTATGCCAGAGTAGAAGGGGATAAGAAAGATCCGGCAGTAAGACTGAAAGGTTTTATTACCTGGGAAAGCAAAAAGATCCCGGTAGAAATTCTGCTCTCCGGCCGGATTGAACTGATGGCCAAAGGAAAGGATGTAGTAGTTACTGACACGAAGATTGACTGGAAAGGTTCCCTGAAAATCTCCATGGACCTGATTCTGACCAAACTGCAGATCGGCGACTTTACAGGCTCCTTTAGCAGTGGCAAATTACAGATCAGTATTGATGTAAATGGCAACCTCCATAACAAGGTGGTGGATGCACTGGAAAACAGTATGTCTGTAGAACACACTCACGACTAAGCTTCATTGTCAACGGGTGTATCAAACAGGCTGATACACCCGTTGCTATTAGTTAATGATCACCTCTGCGTATACAGCAAAATGATCCGACGCATATCTTCCCTCCCAGGTTTCAGAAATGCTGGCATGCTTTAGTATATTGAATTTTCCTTTCAGAAAAATATAATCGATAGGCTGGTTTTCCCTTTCCGCAATATTCCATCCGTTGAAAGTGCCTACGGGGCCGAAATGTGGCGTTTGGCTGATAGCTTTACTATCTGTCAGGTGCAATGGATCATTTGAATTCATAATGATCTGAATGGGCTCATCTGATGGGATGGCATTGAAGTCGCCGGTAACGATTGCGGGTGTATTGCCAGCCAGGGCATGTACCTGTTGTAGCAGGAATTTAGCACTTTCCCGGCGTGCAATTTTGCCCATGTGGTCGAAGTGTGTATTGAAGTGGAAAAATACTTTCTTTGTTTTTTTATCTCTGAATTTACCCCAGGTAACAATACGGGTACAGGCGCCATCCCAGCCTATTTTACCCGCAACAGTGGGCGTTTCTGATAGCCAGAATGTTTGGCTGTTCAGCAATTGCAAACGTGTGGTATCGTAAAAGATAGCCGCATATTCTCCTTTCGTTTTACCATCATCTCTGCCTACGCCAATGCTTTTATAGGCGGGTAGCCGTTGTCGCAGGTCCTGCATCTGATCTTGTAAGGCTTCCTGTACACCTACCGTATTGGCGCCATAGAACAATACTTCTGAAGCTACTTTATCTTTACGGTGAGGCCAGCCATTTAAGCTATCGTCCGGATTATTATAGCGTATATTAAACGTCATCACCTTCAACGGAACCTGCGCCGCCATTGTGCCCATCATCAGGCAGCAAAGACCTGACAGCAATACTTTTCTCATACCAAATAAATTTTACTGCGTAAAAATAGTATCTGCTGCTTTAAAACCTAATGAATAGCCGACAATTTACTATTTCATCATTTCCATACGGAAATTGGCGAGGAGTATAATGAGTACCGCTGCGGATACCTGCAGGATATCGCGCATGTTTTGTAAGGCGCGGGCAGCGAGCTTATAGGCGCCTTTTACAGACAGGTTCATCATAGCTGCAATGCTTTCATAGTCCAGCTCTTCGAAATATCGGAGATATAATATTTCCTTTTGCCGGGCATTCAGCTGATTCAAAGCATTTAACAACCGCTGGTGTTGCGGCTGTAGTTGTTCTTTCCCGATATAGGCAGATGCTGCGGAGAAGTATGCCAGGAAACCATGTTGTTCCTGATCGAAAGAAATAAGGATGGCATTTTTTCGTGGGCGCAGCCGGTTATAGATGGTGCTGCGAAGCAATATCAATAAGTATGGGCGTGGATTCACAGCGGTACTGAGGGTATCCCTATTGGTCCATAATTTAATGAAAAGCTCTTGTATAGCGTCTTTTACGAGGTCCTCATCCGGATGCAAACGGATGCCATACTCATATAACCGTTGAAAGGAACGGTCATATATAGTAGCAAAGGCTTGTTGACTGCCTTGTTGTAGTGCTTCCCAATGTGTGATGTCAGTAGTCGCAGAAGAATCCATTTCCCGGTTGATTGGCTAAATGTACAAAAAATAGTATAGCTCCAAGGGGCAACTATCTCCACGTATATGTATTATTAGATATGAAAAATTTCTCTGCATATAAAACCAATGAAATCAATACTTCTATAAGTTTTAATAAAAAGAGCAGTCAGTAAAGGAGAGGTACGATTTTATTTTGAATGATATTCATCGGGTGTTACAGCATTACCTGAGAATGCGGAGGATTCTTTGTTTGCAAATAAAGCAACAGCTTTTTATGTCCGGTTAATGCGTGTACTGGTTCAGTTGCAGAATAACATCGGGATCAGGGCAGTTTTGCAGGTATTTTTCTTTTTCAGTATAACGGCATACACCGGGATAATCGCCCCGGAAGCCCTGCATGTCTTCGATCAGCTGAAAGTGCAGATGCGGTGGCCAGCCACCATTTTCTGAGGGCGTGCCAAAATGCGCCAGCGGCTGTCCGGCGGTGACGGGCATATTTTCGTACAATCCCTGCAGATTGGAGATGCTGAGATGTCCGTACAGGGTGTAAAAGGTATAGCCATCCAGCTGATGCTGCAAAATGATAGTGGCGCCATAGTCGCCGAAATGGTCATTAAAGCGGAAACTGTGTACATGGGCGTTCATAGGTGCATATAACTTCGTACCTGTTTCTCCCCATACATCTATGCCCAGGTGCAGCCTTCTGGGCTCTTCCCCGGCATCAAAATGAGGACTTACCGCATAAATGGTACGGTGCTCTGCATAACCGCCAATGCCTAACCGGCAACCACTTTGAGCAAGGGTATTGTCAATATACCTGCTGAACTTGTTGATATCCTGCAGTATGTTTTTAGTGAGGGTAGTATTGTTTGCCGTAAAATCCATTACCAGCAGGGACTCATTTTCTCCTAAAAGCGGTATCACCGGCTTGAAGGTTGACTGATACTTCTTTAAAACCTCCTGTAACATATTTTTTGTGCTTGACGTTCGTCTAAATATAAATATTAATTTGTGGATTAAATAATGATCGCCCTTTGCAGTTCCCCGTATATATCAATTTGTTTTCCTTACACCTGCCGCTGCACGCGGTTACGGAAACGCTGGGCATGTTTATTGGCTTCCGCTATTTTGTGTACCTGCGGAAGAAACAAGGCGACGGGATAGATAATAACAACCGCGTATGGGCTATTATAGGGGCTATTTTCGGCGCCTTGTTCGGCAGCCGCCTGTTAGGGTCTATGGAGAACCCGTCCGACCTGCTGAAGGCTAATAATGTGTTGTTATACATCTACCAGAATAAAACTATCGTAGGTGGGCTACTCGGCGGACTGGCAGGGGTAGAGCTTATCAAGAAAGCTATCGGTGAACGACATTCTACCGGTGACCTGTTTGTTTATCCGTTGATACTGGCGATGATCATTGGCAGGATAGGCTGTTTTTCCATGGGTGTTTATGAAGAAACCTATGGCTTACCCACTTCATTGCCCTGGGGCATGAACCTGGGCGATGGCTTACTCCGGCATCCGGTATCTCTCTATGAAATTATTTTCCTGATAGCATTATGGCAGGTACTGGCTTTTATCAGCCGACGCTGGCCCCTGGTAAATGGAGGTCGGTTCAAACTTTTCATGATCGCCTATCTCTTATTTCGCTTCCTGCTGGACTTTATTAAACCCGGCTACCGTTTTGCATTTGGCCTCGGATCTATACAACTGGCCTGTTTGGCCGGATTATGCTATTATTTACCAACCATCCTTTTTCCATCACGACTAATTCAAAAGCAGTATGCCTGAAAAAAATTACACCTACTACGATTTTACACTGAGTATCTGTAGTACCTGTTTACGCCGTGTAGATGCGAAGGTGATATTTGAAGACGGAAAAGTTTTCATGATCAAGCATTGTCCGCATCATGGAAAAGAGAAAGTACTGATTGCTACAGATATCGACTATTATAAAAATACACGTAACTACAACAAGCCATCGGAAGCGCCGCTTAAAACCAATACCAGCACACATTATGGCTGTCCTTATGATTGCGGTTTGTGCGCGGATCATGAACAGCATTCCTGCTTAACGGTGATTGAAGTAACAGATCGCTGCAACCTGACCTGTCCTACCTGTTACGCTATGTCGTCACCGCATTATGGGCGGCACCGCACGCTGGAAGAAATTGAGCAGATGCTGGACATCATTGTGGCCAACGAAGGACAACCAGATGTGATTCAACTCAGCGGCGGCGAACCAACTATTCATCCGCAGTTTTTTGAAATACTGGATATTGCCAAACGTAAGCCTATCCGTCACCTCATGATTAACACCAATGGGGTGCGCATCGCAAAGGATAAAGAATTTACCGCCAGACTTGCTACCTATCAGCCGGACTTTGAAGTATATCTTCAATTCGACTCTTTTAAACCGGAGGTGCTGGAACGTATGCGTGGAAAGGATTTGACAGAGGTAAGGAAACAGGCGATCGAAAATCTGAACGAAGCTGGTCTTAGTACTACGCTGGTGGTTACCCTGCAGAAAGGACAGAATGATGATGAAATGGGAGCTATCATTGACTACGCTATCAAGCAGCCTTGCGTGCGTGGTGTTACCTTTCAGCCGGTACAGGTGGCTGGGCGCACCGACGATTTTGATCCGGCTACAGATCGTATCACATTAACAGAAGTACGGCAACGTATCCTGGAACAGTCGCCTATCTGGAAAGCCAACGACATTATACCGGTGCCTTGTAATCCCGATGCACTGGCTATGGCTTATGCATTAAAAATAGACGGCGAAGTATTCCCGCTGACACGCTACGTAGATCCTACTGTATTGCTGAATAACTCCAAAAATACCATCGTATACGAACAGGATGAAAGGCTGCATCAACACGTGCTGAATATATTCAGTACCGGCATCTCTACTGATGCTGCTGTGAATGATATGCAGTCTCTGCTTTGCTGTCTGCCACAGGTGCAGGCTCCCGGCCTCGACTATACGAATTTATTCCGCATCGTTATCATGCGCTTTTTAGATGCCTATGATTTTGACGTACGTGCCATCAAAAAATCATGTGTACATATTGTACATAAAGATGGACGCATCATTCCTTTTGAAACCATGAACCTGTTTTACAGAGATGATAAAGAAGCATATTTAAAGGAATTACAGAAGGAACGTGAATTCACTCCAATTGTATAAATATGACTAAAACTTTCAAAGAAGTATTGCTATTTACCGGCATACCACTATTGCTGTTTTTAATTCTTTGCTTTAATGGTGAGGATGGTATGCTTGCTGCTGGGGTGCTGATGCTGATAGTATCGGGAGCCTATGTTCTTATTGGCCTGATACTGTTGTTGACAGAGAGTAAACATATCGGGAAAGTGATGTTATTATCGGCTGGTATCATTTTACTGGTAGGGTTTTCTACCTGTGGGCTGTTACTGAGTGGAATGAATTTTCATTAACAAATAGTAATGAATAAAGCTGTTATTTGGGTATTGGTGATTACATTAATACCCCTGATCTTCCTGCTGTTTTTATGTATGTTGGATGGTTACGGCATGAAAGCCGCAGGTGTTTGTGCATTGCTGCTGGTAGTTGTCTACGCAGTGGCTGGTATGGTGCTGTCCCATTTTAAGTATGCGTTATGGAGTAATGTTTTCTTTATAGCTGCCGGTGTTATTTTAGGGATAGTAGTATGTATTTATCTTTTTCTGAAAATTGTCCGTATTCCATATGGGGGCTGATTTTATATATAAAATACAACCTATGAATAAGTATTTAAAGCAGGTATTGCTGTTTACATTGATACCCATAGTTAGCCTGGGGATATTAATATTCGGCGATTTTGGGGCACCGGAGGTGCTGCCTGCATTACTTAAACTTATACTTGCCGGCTACTTCATTGGTGGTTTGGCATTGTTGTTTACGGAGTACCGGCAAACAGGTAAAGCATTGCTTATTTCCGGAGGAATTTTTACCTGTGTGGCAATCACTTTTTTTATTGTGATGATGACCCTTTATAAGGGCTAGTTATAAGCATCTCTGAACGCTTTATTTAATAAGATGAAGTAGTATATAAAGGCTGTCCTGCAGGACAGCCTTTATATTTTAAAGATTCGCGCAGTGATTAAATTACTACGTTAATCATTTTACCTTTTACAATAATTACTTTCTTTGGCGCTTTTCCTTCCAGCCATTTCTGTACTACCTCGTTGGCCAGTACTTCCTTCTCCATATCAGGAATAGCAGCGTCCAGCGAAAAGCCTATTTCAGAGCGGGTTTTACCGTTAATGGCGATCGGATAATTGAACGCACTTTCTTTGGTGTACTGTTCATCAAATACCGGGTAAGGTGCATTCAGGATGCTTTCATTGTTGCCTACATACTGCCACAGTTCTTCGCATAAGTGTGGTGCATATGGTGTCAGCAATATCAGCAATGGTTCCAGTATGCTGCGTTTGTGACAGCGCATGGTAGCGAGTTCATTTACACAGATCATAAACTGGCTTACAGCAGTGTTATAGGAGAAGCTGGAAGTATCGTGATCTATTTTCTGGATAGATTTATGCAATATTTTCAGTTCTTCCGGAGTAGGAGCCTGCTCATTTACCAGGATACCTTTTTGCTCGTCTGCAAACAGGCGCCACAGTTTTTTGAGGAAGCGGTGTACACCTTCAATGCCTTTGGTATCCCATGGTTTGGACTGTTCTACCGGGCCCAGGAACATTTCGTACATGCGGAAAGTATCAGCACCGTATTTCTCTACCAGGTCATTTGGATTAACGGTATTGAATAAACGCTTACTCATTTTTTCCAGCTGTACGCCACAGAGGTATTTGCCGTCTTCGAGAATGAAGGTAGCATCTGCAAAGTCAGGTTTCCACTTTTTAAATGCTTCGGTATCCAGTTCTACGCCATCTACAATATTCACGTCCACATGCAGCTCATCTGTTTCGTACTGATCTTTTAATCCAACAGAAACATACTGGTGGGTGCCACGAACGCGGTACACCAATCTTGAGCTACCACCAATCATACCCTGGTTGATCAGCGACTTAAACGGTTCCTGGAAACCAATATGTCCCAGATCGTACAGTACTTTGGTCCACATGCGGGAGTACAACAGGTGACCTACGGCGTGTTCGGTACCGCCTACATATACATCTACCTGGTTCCAGTAGTCGGTGGCTTTACGGTCAGCGAAGGTGTGTGTATTATGCGGATCCATGTAGCGGAGGAAATACCAGCTGCTACCTGCATATCCGGGCATGGTGTTGGTTTCGCGTTTTACGCCGGGGGCTACATTCACCCAGTCGGTGATGTTGGCCAGCGGGCCTTCCCCTTCAGCGCCGGGTTTATAGTTTTCCACATGTGGCAATTCCAGCGGCAGGTCTTTTTCGTCCATGGCGTAAGGAATACCATCCTTGTACAGGATAGGGAACGGCTCGCCCCAGTAACGTTGACGGCTAAAGCCGGCATCGCGCATTTTATAGTTGATTTTGCGTTTGCCGATACCCATTTCTTCCAGCTTGTTGATCACGATGTCGGTGGCTGGCTTCATGTCCATACCATTGAGGAAACCGCTGTTTTGCAGTTTGGCGTCTTTGGTGGGATTGGCTTCCTGTCCGTTAAACGCATCGCCGATGATGTTGGTGATGGGGATATTGAAATGTTTGGCAAAGCCAAAGTCGCGCTGGTCGCCACATGGCACTGCCATGATAGCGCCGGTACCGTAGCCGGCCAGCACATATTCCGCAATCCATACCGGAATTTCGCGGCCATCAAATGGATTGATGGCATAGGCGCCGGTAAAGCAGCCGGTGATTTGTTTTACATCGGCCATACGTTCGCGCTCAGAGCGGCTTTGAACGTAGTCGAGGTATTTATCTATTTCGCCTTGTTGTTCCGGGGTGGTAATTAATTTTACGAGATCATGCTCCGGTGCCACTACCATGAAGTCCACACCGAAGATGGTATCGGGGCGGGTGGTATATACTTCCACGTGTTCGGTGGAGTTTTTTACAGCAAATTTTATTTCTGCTCCCTGGCTTTTGCCAATCCAGTTACGCTGCATTTCTTTCATGGCATCGCTGAAGGATACTGTTTCGAGTCCTTCCAGCAGGCGGTTGGCGTAATCGGTGATACGGAGGAACCATTGGCTCATTTTCTTTTTCACCACCGGGAAGCCACCACGTTCACTCACGCCGTTTACTACTTCGTCATTGGCGAGTACGGTACCCAGTGCGGCACACCAGTTTACTTCGGCGTGTGCCAGGTAAGCCAGGCGATACTGCATTAGGATGTCCCGCTGTTCTTTTTCAGCATAGCTTTTCCATTGGGTAGCGGTGAACTGTATGGTCCGGTCACCGGGGCAGCTATGGCCGGCATTGCCATCTTGCTCAAAAATATTCACCAGGGTGCTGATAGGTTCTGCTTTCTGGCTGGTACGGTTATACCAGCTTTCGAAGATCTGCAGGAATATCCACTGTGTCCATTTATAATACGAAGGGTCGCTGGTGGTTACCTGCCGGTCCCAATCGTAGCAGAATCCGATATTATCCAGTTGTTCCCGGAAAGCTTTGATATTTTGTTCAGTAGTTACTGCAGGGTGCTGACCTGTTTCGAGGGCATATTGTTCCGTAGGTAAGCCAAAGGCGTCATACCCCATGGTATGTAGTACATTAAAGCCTTTTAGCCTTTTATAGCGTGCATAAATGTCTGTTGCAATGTATCCCAGAGGGTGTCCTACGTGAAGACCCGCCCCGGAAGGGTAAGGGAACATGTCCAGTACGTAACATTTGGGCTTTGGACTGTCATTGCTAACGCGGTAAGCATGCGATTGCTCCCACTGTTCCTGCCATTTTTTTTCGATTGCCCTGAAATTGTATTCCATATCGGTTGTAGATGGACCTTAATTAGGCCGGATATAACAATACATCCGGTCATTAAGGCGTTATCAGTTATAATTTATAAAATTGTAATAATGCCTGTTCAGCAAAATAATGTTAAATTCATTAATACACCAATGTCATTCCCCAACATCTCTATATATTGCCATTCTATTGCCCGGATTGGGGGTATTACCTGATCGGGTTGGCAAAATTAAACACATAACTACTAATTTTTATTATTTTCGCCGATAAACTGCAGATTAATGGCGCAATCCGGGAAATCATCAGCAAAGAAGTCGAAACCATCCTACCTGTACTCCATCATTGGTGTAGCACTGGTATTGTTTTTACTGGGCACACTGGGTCTGGTGGTAATACATGCAAATAAGTTAAGCGTGTATTTTAAGGAAAGCATTGAGGTACAGGTCATTCTGAGAGATAATGTTAAAGAAAGCCAGGCACTGGCACTACGCGATTCCATGGCCCACAAACCGTACATCAAGTCCATTGAGTATGTGTCCAAGGACATGGCCGCCCAACGTTTTAAAAAGGATTTCGGGGAGGATTTTATCACCCTTTTGCAATACAATCCGCTCTACAGCAGCATTAACATAAAGGCCAACGCCAATTATGTTAACAACGACAGCTTGAAGATTATTGAAAATAACCTGTCGCAGCAAAGCATTGTAAGGGAAATTTCCTACCAGCGTATGCTGGTGAGCAAACTGAATGAAAACGTTAACAGGATAGGCCTGATCATATTGATCATAAGCGGCCTGTTATGTCTGGTGGTAATTTTCCTGATAGATAATACCATCCGTTTGGCTATGTTCAGCAACAGGTTCCTCATTAAAACCATGCAAATGGTGGGAGCTACCCGCTGGTTTATTGCCAAACCATTCGATCTGCGCAGCATTGCCAATGGGGCTATTGCAGCACTGATTGCCATAGCAGGACTGATCGGCATTATGTCGCTGGCAGATAAGTTGCTGCCTGAACTGGCCGGTTTACGTGATAATCTGATGATTGCATTTATGTTTATAGGCATGATCCTGATCGGGATCTGTATTTCCCTGGTGAGCACACATCGCTCCGTGATGAAGTACCTGCGCCTGAAACTGGACGATCTTTATTAATTTAACATCTTTAACTGAAGATATATAATACCAAACACTATGGCTAAAACAAGCGCAAACCCGGCTTCGAAACATGCACCTGTTACAGAAGAAGTACTGGCCAACAGCCGCCCTATTTTCCCAAAAGAGAATTACAAATTTATGCTGGCCGGTATTGTGGTGATTATACTGGGTTTTTTCCTGATGATGGGAGGCGACTCTAATGATCCCAACAGCTTTAAACCAGAGCAGGTATATAGTTTCCGCAGAATTACCCTGGCCCCAATCGTAATTGTGCTGGGTCTGCTGGTGGAAGTATATGCTATTATGCGCCGTCCAAAAACGAATGCATAATTTGTTCCTATAAAAGTATTCTTACAGCGATGAGCAATCATCGCTTTTTTTTTCACTTTTAACCATATTAAATTCGATGAACGTTTTTCAAGCTATTATCATTGCCATTGTGGAGGGGCTAACAGAATTTTTGCCTATTTCTTCCACCGGTCATATGATTATTGTAAGCGCACTGCTGGGCATTGGTAAAGATGAATTTACCAAGCTATTTGAAGTGGTGATTCAGCTGGGCGCTATCCTGGCAGTAGTGGTATTCTATTGGAAAAAATTCCTGGTATTCGATAAAAACCGTTTAAGCTTTTACTTCAAACTGGCGGTAGCAGTTGTCCCCGCGCTGATTTTGGGTTTCCTTTTGAGCAAAAAGATAGATGCCCTGCTGGAAAGTCCGCTTACCGTAGGTGTGATGCTGCTCTTAGGCGGTATTGTGCTGCTGTTTGTAGATAACTGGTTTAAAGAACCTACTATTCTGACAGAAGAAAAAATAGACATCTTTACCGCTTTGCGTATTGGCTTCTATCAGTGTCTGGCCCTGATTCCGGGTACCAGCCGCAGTGCGGCCTCTATTATTGGCGGTATGCAGCAAAAGCTTTCCCGCAGCGTGGCGGCAGAATTCTCCTTTTTCCTGGCAGTACCTACCATGGCAGCTGCTACCGGCTATAAACTGCTGAAAGGAAAAGAGTTGCTGATGGCCCATCCTGATAACCTGAAACTCCTGTTGATTGGTAACATCGTGGCTTTTGTGGTAGCACTGGGGGCTATTAAATTCTTTATCGGTGCCGTGAAAAAGTACGGATTTAAAATGTGGGGTTACTACAGAATTGTAGTAGGTATTATTATTATCGCAGCTATCCTGATGGGGTATACCCTGGAAGTATAGGTGTTGGGTTATACATAAAAATGCCGTGGAGAATCTATCCCCACGGCATTTTTATGTATAGTAATATCGTTATCCTTTCACTGCCAGCAGCAGTTCCAGGTCGGTATATTTCAATTTAAATTTCTCGCTCAGGTGGTAGTTGGTCAGTGCGCCTTTATACAGGTAAATACCATTACGTACACCTCGCTTAATCCATACCAGGTTTTCAAATCCGCCATCGTCAGCAGCTTCCACGAGTAAAGGCATCAGCACATTGCTGATAGCTTCGGAAGCGGTACGGGCAAATCCGGAGGGAATATTGGGTACGCAGTAATGTACTACATCGTACTTTTTAAAGACCGGGTTTTCGTGAGTCGTGATTTCAGAGGTCTCAAAACAACCGCCGCGATCAATACTCACATCTACAATCACGGAGCCGGCCTTCATATTGCTGACCATGGATTCGCTCACCACGATGGGGGTACGTCCACTCTGTGAAGATAAAGCACCTACAGCTACATCTGCATTACGCAGCTGCTCAGCCAATACCTTTGGCTGAATAACGGAGGTGAATACACGTACCCCGATATTGTTCTGCAGCCTTTTCAGTTTGTAGATGTTGTTATCAAATACTTTTACAGAAGATCCCAGTGCCAGCGCGGTGCGGGCAGCAAATTCGCCCACAATACCAGCGCCTATGATCACCACTTTGGTAGGTGGGATACCGGTAATACCTCCCAGCAGGATACCTTTTCCTTTGTTGTCATTGCTGAGATATTGTCCTGCAATAAGCATGGAAGCGCCTCCGGCTATTTCACTCATCGCCCTTACAATCGGATAAGTGCCGGCATCATCTTTCAGGTTTTCAAAAGATAACAGCGTAATGCGCTTTTCCATCATTTTCTCTACCTGTGGCGCTTTCAGCGCGGCGAGGTGAATAGGAGAGATGATGATCTGGTGGGGATGCAGTAATTCTATTTCTTCATCATTCAGGGGAGCGGATTTTACGATGATCTCCGCTTTGAAGACTTCCTTTTTATCATACACGATTTCTGCCCCGGCTTCTGAATAGTCGGTATCGTAATAGTGAGATCCGTCACCAGCCTTATGTTCTACTACTATGTGGTGTCCGTGTGCCGCTAAAATGCTGACTGCATCGGGCGTAAGGGCTATCCGGTTTTCCTGGAAAGATGTTTCCTTAGGAATACCTATAAACAAACGGGAATTTTTCTGGGGAATATCCAACGTTTCTTCCAGTGGTGAATAGGTAAAGCCAGCACTTACTACAGGTTTTTGCCTTTGCTCCATATGCGTGTTCAGTTTTTTTAAATCGAAGTATTCAAAGATACATCATTTGAGAGAGGAAGCGATTTCGCGCAGTACCCTTTTTTGATCCGGTTGTACTTCCAGTTGCAGATGTATGGTATCCGGGGGTAACATATGTGCCACCACTTCCGGCCATTCCACAAAACTGATGGCATCCTGGTAGAGGGTGTCCTCTACGCCGGCACTAATGGCATCGTCTTCATCTTTCAGCCGGTACAGGTCCAGGTGGAAAATGCGGCGTGGCTGCCCCTGCGCATCATGGTAAGCATATTCGTTGATGATGGAAAAAGTGGGACTGGCAGTAGCATCTTCCACTCCTTTAGCTGCACATAAAGCCTTTACCAGCGTGGTTTTTCCGGCTCCCATAGGGCCGTCCAGCGTAAATACCTGTTTGTCAGCAAAATATTCCCAGAATTGCCGGGCTGTTTCGGGTAATTGATCCAGCGTAAATGTCCATTGCATCCCCAAAAATAAGCAGAAAGCGGAAAGGAAAAAGCAAAAAGCTACCGTAGCGGATGATTTTCACGTAAATCTTCCAGGCAATAGCTTTTTGCTTTTTCCTTTCCGCTTTCTGCTTCTTTGTTGCATTAATATTTATCTTATCTAAGTCCGCAACTGATAACTTTGTAACCAGGAGGAAAGATGTCAGATGACACCAGTAAGTTGCAAGGTAGAAGGAATGCATTGCACCAGTTGTGCACTCGGCGTTTCCAAATACCTGGAAAAAAAAGGTATGCAGGACGTAAGCGTCAGCTTCGCCACAGAGGAGGTACATTTTACCGCGCCTGCGGGGGCGGATTCCCAGGAAGTGCTCAACGGCATTACCCAGATGGGATATCGGGTAATACTGCCGGAAGATAAACCCACAGAGCGGAAGATATATACCACCCTGACATTCAAATTTGTTTTTTGTCTCATATTTACATTGCCCCTGCTGTTGCATATGTGGGTAAGCTGGCCCTGGCTACATCAGCCCTGGGTACAATTTGGGCTTACATTGCCGGTGTACCTGACGGGGATGTGGCATTTTGGCCGTAGTGCTGTACGCTCCCTGATAAACCGCATGGCCAATATGGACGTGCTGGTAACCCTGGGTGCTACCGCCGCTTTTGGCTACAGCTTTGTAGGCACCGTGGTTTATGGCAACCCCGATTATATGTTTTACGAAACTACCGCTGCCATCATTACCCTGGTATTCCTGGGAAATATGCTGGAGGAGAAATCCGTAAAACAAACCACCAGCGCCATTTCGAACCTGGCCCGTATGCAGATTACCACCGCGAGGCTTATCAACACCGATCACGGTCATGAACATATTCATGAAGTAGATAACCGGACCCTCCGTACCGGCGACTGTGTGCTGGTAAATACCGGCGATAAAATCCCTATGGATGGTACCATCTACTGGGGAAGCGGTCATGCCAACGAATCCATGATCACGGGCGAAAGCACCCCTGTCAGCAAAAAAGAAAAGGATAAAGTCATAGGCGGTACACTGTTGGAAGATGGCAGTATCAAGGTATTTATCACCGCCACAGGTAAGGATACGGTGCTTTCCTATATTATAGAGCTGGTGAAACAGGCGCAGGCCGATAAGCCACCTATGCAGAAGCTGGCGGACCGTATTAGCGCCATATTCGTACCACTGGTGTTGGGTATTGCAGCAGTAACTTTCCTGGGCTGGTATTTTATCGGACATACTACCCTGGCTACCGCTATAATGCGGAGTGTAGCCGTGCTGGTAATTTCCTGTCCATGTGCTATGGGATTGGCTACACCAGCCGCCGTGATGGTAGGTCTGGGCCGTGCAGCCCGCAATGGTATCCTGATTAAAGGCGGCCATACACTGGAAATGTTTAAGGACATCCGCCAGATAGTATTTGATAAAACAGGGACCCTCACTACCGGGAAGCTACAACTGGGAGAATATCACTTTTTTGATATGCCGGAAGAAGCCTTTAAACAGGTGGTTTACAGTCTCGAAAAATATTCCTCTCACCCTATTGCCCGCTCCATCGCGGCTATCTGGAAATCAGCCGGGGAACTGCCTTTGCAGCAGGTGCGGGAGCATAAGGGATTGGGTATGCGCGCCAGCGATAAAGCCGGAAATGAATGGCAGCTAGGTTCCTTCCGCATGGCCGCTGGTTTAACAACTGATGATAGTCATAACCTGTACCTCATTAAAAACGGTCAGCTGGCCGGCTGGATCAATTTCACCGATGAGATAAGGCCCGAAGCCGCCACGGTAGTAGCACAGCTGCAGCAATCCGGCATCAAATCCATTCTGCTGAGTGGTGACACCACCCGCAAATGCCAGGAACTGGCGGAAAAGCTGGGCATCACAGAAGTATATGCGGAGCAGTCGCCGGAACAGAAACTACAGAAAATTGATGCACTCATGAAAACCGCACCTACCGCTATGGTAGGAGATGGTATCAATGATGCTCCTGCACTGGCCAAAGCCACTATCGGTATTTCGCTCAGCGATGCTACCCAGGTAGCTATGCAAAGCGCCAACGTAGTACTGCTGAATAATAACCTGGGCACTCTGCCGCTGGCATTGGGCCTGGGAAAACATACCTACCTGACTATTAAACAGAATCTTTTCTGGGCATTCATTTATAACGTAGTAGCGATCCCGGTAGCTGCCCTTGGATTCCTGAACCCCATTGTGGGCGCCGGTATCATGGGACTATCAGATGTCGTGCTTGCCGTGAATTCTATTCGCCTGCGGTATAAGAAAGTAGCGGTTAGTTATTAGCTTTTAGCTTTTAGCAAAATGCAGCGGAGAACATAGTATATATGTTTATCTCCGCTGCATTTTGCTAAAAGCTAAAGGCTAAAAGCTAATAGCTAACGGCTAATAGCTATCTTCGCAATAACCATTAAATTTTTATTTGAATACGCCCGTCGCCATATTACAGCAATACTGGGGATACGACCAGTTCCGACCACTACAGGAAGATATTGTAGACTCCATACTGGCAGGACAAGATACACTGGCACTGTTACCTACGGGTGGTGGAAAATCTATTTGCTTCCAGGTGCCGGCAATGATGAAACCAGGTTTGTGCCTGGTGATTACACCGCTTATTGCCCTCATGAAAGACCAGGTAGCCAACCTCAAAAAGAGAGGTATTACGGCTTACTCTATTTATTCAGGGATGCAGTACAAAGAGGTGGAAAGAGTCCTGGAAGCGGCCCGTCGCGGTGGATGCAAGTTTTTGTATGTGTCTCCTGAAAGACTCCTCAGCAAACTTTTTCAGACTTATTGTGATGGTTTACCGGTAAGCCTGATAGCAGTAGATGAAGCACATTGTATTTCTCAGTGGGGCTACGACTTCCGTCCGGCCTACCTGCAGATTGCGGATATACGCAGTTTTTTCCCGGAAGCCGCCGTGCTGGCACTGACCGCATCTGCTACCCCTAAGGTGCAAACGGATATCTGCGATAAGCTGCTGATGAAGGATGCCAAAGTGTTTACCAAAAGCTTTGCGCGTGCCAACCTCTCCTACAGCGTGCTGGAAGAAGCCACTAAAATTGACAAAGTAAAACATATCCTGGATCGGGTACCTGGCTGCGGTATCGTGTATTGCCGCAACCGTAAACGCACCAAAGAAATAGCCTCCCTGCTGGAATTACAAGGGATTCCGGCCAGCTTTTACCATGCAGGACTGCCACAGGCAGAACGCGCCGCAAGGCAGGAAGCGTGGATTAATAACGAAACGCGCATCATGGTATGTACCAATGCCTTTGGTATGGGTATAGATAAACCGGATGTGCGCATAGTGGTGCATTATGATATGCCTGATAGCCTGGAAGCCTACTACCAGGAGGCCGGCCGTGCAGGTCGTGATGAACAGAAAGCATACGCTGTGCTGCTGTATAATGAAGAAGAACTAGCGGACATGCAGGAACGAATTGCGTTGCAATTCCCTACACTGGAGCAGATCCGCGAAGTATACCAGGGTATCGTTAACTACCTGCAGGTACCTGTGGGTAGTGCAGAAGGTATGTATTTCGATTTTGATATCAATGATTTTGCCCGCACTTTTCAGCTGAACCTTACGATTACCTATAGCGCCGTGAAACTGCTGGAACAGGAAGGCGTGCTGCAGCTGAGCGAAAGCGTATTCCTGCCCTCCCGCGCGGAATTTGTTACCAACAAGGAATCCCTGTATGAATTTGAAAGTGCATATCCGGCATTGGAAGAAATTATCAAAACCCTGCTACGTACCTATGAAGGTATTTTTGATAACGCGGTACCTATATACGAAAGACAGATAGGCCGCATTATGCTGATGGAGGATGATGATATTGCGGCACAGCTGCAACAATTGCATCAGTATGGGATCCTGAAATATCAACCACGTCGGGATGAGCCACAGTTGTGCTTTTTACAGGAGCGTGTATCATCACAACAATTACGTATTAATATGGCCAGGGTGGAGGTAAGGAAAAAAGTATATGCAGACAGGCTGGAAGCAATGTTTGCGTATGCCCGTAACCGTAGTACCTGCCGCACACAACAAATAGTGGCCTATTTCGGAGAGAAGGAAATTGCCAATTGTGGTGTTTGTGATATTTGTTTAAAGAAGAAAGCCCAGCCCATGGATGCTGCTACCTTTAAGCGTATATCCGATACCGTTATTAGCTTCCTGCAGGAACAGCCGTTGCTGTTTAGCCTGTTGCAAAGTAAAATGCCGGAAGTAAAGCGCAGTGACCTGATGGAAGTATTGCAATTCCTCAATGAAGAAGGCCTCGTTATAAGGGATGACGCGGGCAGGTTATCTACCGTCAGTTAAAAAAAAGCGCGTGTATCAATGGTTGATACACGCGCGGGCAGCTTATGAAAAGGCTTTATTATAAAGCAACAACTTTCCCTTCTTTACTGCTTTCAAAGGCAGCTTCAATCACCCTGATTACTTTAATAGCATCCTGCGGTGGCACCGGGTTTGCGGCTTTATTTACCAATGCTTCGTAGATACCCTGGTAATAATCCATGTAATTACCACTACCGCCTGGAATAAACTGTTTCACTACTTTACCATCTATTTCAGTATGTAACAGTCCCCACTCATGCGGCGCTTCTGCACCCCAGTCAGGGCTGTTCGGGAACAGACCTCTCTGCAGCTGGGCTTCCTGGATATCTGATTTTGTTTTGATAAAGGAGCCGATGCGGCCATGCAGCTGATAAGCGGGCAGGGCTTCACGTACAAGGTAGTTGCATTTAACACGTGCACGCAGGTGCTCATAGTAAAGTACCAGTTCAAAGTAATCGTCTACTACAGAGTCTTTGCGGATGACGCGGATATCAGCGAACACGGATTTCGGCATACCAAAGAGGGTAATGGCCTGATCGATCAGGTGAGAGCCGAGATCATACAGGGCGCCGGTACCAGGACCACCTAATTCTTTATGTTTCTTATAGCTCAGTTCTTCCTTGAAGCGGTCATAATGTATTTCAGCTTCCAGTACGTCGCCCAGCTGGCCGGATTGAAGTACCTGTTTCACTACTTTGTAGTCGCTGTCGTAGCGGCGGTTGTGGTATACGCTCAGCAATAAACCTTTTTCCGCTGCTAATGCCGCGAGGGTTTCTCCGTCTTTGGCGTGTACGGTAAAAGGCTTTTCCACAATTACGTTCTTCCCTGCTTCCAGTGCTGCTTTCACGTAATCGAAGTGGGTATAATTGGGTGTGTTTACCACAATCAGTTCCAGGTCTTTGTCGGCCAGCATATCCTCAACGCTCGTATATACTTTAACGTTAGGATAGCGTTGTTGCGCCAGGTTTTTACTTCTTTCTACTACCGCTGTAAATTCAAATCCCGGGTTCACATGCAGGAACGGGGCATGAAAGATTTGCCCGGACATGCCGTACGAGCATACGCCCGTTTTAATAATTCTACTCATACTCTTTATATATTGATGTAAGCTGGCAGCGTATGGCTGCCTGTTGCATAATTAAAACCAGCTTTTGCTTTTACTGCTGCGGCCACCCAGTCCGAGGGCGCCGAGTAAACTGCGGGTGATAACGTTGGCGGCTGTACGACCTACCTGTCGTGCTGCTGAGCTGTCCATTACCTGTTCCAGGAAACCTTTTTCTTCTTTTTGTTTCCCGGCAGCTTTGGGGGCTTCCTGCGCTGCTGTTTTATCTGCCGCCTCCTGCAGCTTGGCCGTCAATATTTCGTAGGCGCTTTCGCTGTCAATTTCCTGGCTGTATTTTTTCACCAGTTTGGAATTGGTAACGAGGCCGTCAATTTCTGCGGTCGTTAATACATCCATGCGCGATCTCGGAGATACCAACATGGTGGCGGCGAGGGGAGTAGGTACCCCTTTTTCATTCAGGCAGGTAATAAGCGCTTCGCCTATACCTATCTGTGTAATCAGTTCATCCGTTTTATAGAAATCTGATAGCGGATAGTTTTCAGCTGTTTGTTTGATTGTTTTGCGGTCGTTGGCAGTAAAGGCACGCAGTGCGTGCTGTACTTTAAGCCCCAGCTGTCCTAATACAGATGCAGGAACATCCATTGGATTTTGGGTACAGAAGAAAATGCCAACACCTTTGGAACGAATCAGTTTTATGATCGTATCTATTTGTTTGAGCAGGGCATCACTGGCTTCATTGAAGATCAGGTGTGCTTCGTCAATAAACATCACCAGCTTGGGTTTGTCCAGGTCACCTTCTTCCGGCAGGGTGGCATATAATTCTGCCAGCAGGCTGAGCATGAAGGTGGAGAAGAGTTTGGGACGGTCCTGTATATCATTTACGCGCAGGATAGAGATGATACCACGGCCATCATCACTGATGCGCATGAGGTCATCCACTTCAAATGACTTCTCTCCGAAAAACAAAGCAGCACCTTGTTGTTCCAGTTCTATTACCTTACGCAGCACGGTTCCCGTAGAGGTAGTAGATATTTTACCATAATCTTTTTCCAGGTCAGCCTTGCCCTCATCACTGGCATATTGTAATACCTTTTTGAAATCTTTCAGATCCAGTAAAGGCAGCTTGTTATCATCGCAGTATTTGAACAACATGGCTACCAGTCCGGCTTGTGTGTCATTCAGTTCCAGGATCTTGGATAGGAGAATAGGGCCAAATTCGCTGACGGTTGCACGCAAACGCACGCCTTTTTCCTGGCTGAGCGATAGCAGTTCGGAAGGATAGGCTGCCGGGCTCCAGGTACCACCAATTTTCTGGTAACGCTCTGTTATCTTAGGGTTAGCAGTGCCTGCTGCTGCAATGCCACTCAGGTCCCCTTTAATATCCATCAGCAATACCGGTACGCTGGCATCGCTGAGCCCTTCTGCAATTACCTGTAAGGTTTTGGTTTTACCTGTACCGGTAGCACCTGCAATCAGTCCGTGACGATTGAGGGTTTTAAGAGGAAGGAATACATCTGCACCGGTTACTACTTCTCCGTTCAACATGGCACAGCCGAGTTTGAAATGCTCGCCTTGAAATGTATAGCCGCTTTTGATATAATCCAGAAATGCATCCTGATTGGCCATGACGTATTTTTTTTATGAAGATAATAAAAAGCGGCTAGCGGTTGAGCCTCAAATTATTATCCTTGCTTCCGTTCCTGTTTATCGTTTAGTTTTTATCAATAAACGATATATTTATTTTGATTTTCGATAAATTAAATGTAGGTTTGAATTATAAATTTAATCGCAATGAAAATCAAATCTTCGCCGCTGCCTTTAAAAATAGCAATACTTATCTCCACTTTGATTGGTGTGCTTGCTGTGATAATGACGTTCATTCAGATCTCTAAGTTGGGAATCACTTTCAGCGGGGATAATTCGCCAATGGTCGGGGCCATGTTGGTGCAATATATCATCCTGGGTATACTATACCTGGTAATGGCTTTTTTTCTTTATAAACTGGTGGGAGGAACTTCGAACAGGGAAATTATTTGTCGAAAAAACTTAGTAAGCTTAAAACGGATTCTATCTGTTTTAGTGGCACTCATACTAACTAAAATTATTTTTTCATTGATTATTACAAGTGATGTGCTAGGGGTAAATCTGCGCCTTACTATTTTCAATAAGCTAATGACCATCGTGTGTTCCTCCTGGGAATTGTTGATGTCCAGCCTCGTTATTTATGTATTGGCCGCGGTATTCGAAAGAGCCGTAATTTTGAAAGAGGAAGAAGCATTGACTATTTAAAACATATCATGGCAATAATCGTAAATCTGGATGTGATGCTGGCGAAAAGGAAAATGTCGCTCACGGAGTTGAGTGCACGGGTAGGCATTACGATGGCCAATCTTAGTATACTGAAAAGTGGTAAAGCAAAAGCAGTGCGCTTTTCAACGTTGGAAGAAATCTGCCGGGTACTGGAATGTCAGCCGGCAGATATCCTGGAATATAAATCTTCGTAGATACGCCCTCTTCATAAAATAAAAAATCTGCTATGTTGGTAGCAGATTTTTTATTTTATGAAGAGGTAAGATTGTTTTACAGATCTTCTTCCCGTTCCAGCATTAAAATAGCCCCCTGCGGCACTATATAATAGCTTTCTTCTCCGTATACTACCTCTGTAGAACCACTGAGCAGGAAAATGGCTAAATCGCCTTCTTTTACCTGTAGCGGGATATATTTTACCTTCTCTTCTTCCGGTTTCCAGGCTTCATCGGTATCTGCCGGTACTGGAATAGCATAGCCCGGACCTGTTTTAATAACATAGCCACGCTGTACTTTCTCTCTTTCCTGCACGCCGGGTGGCAGATATAATCCGCTGCTGGTGCGATCGTGGGGAGTAGTAGGCTTAATGAGCACGCGGTCGCCCACAACGATCAGTTTTTTCAATTTATTATCTGTTGTTATGTGTATAGCCATACCCTCTTCTATCAAATATAATGCAGCAGCATAAATTGTGACAGACTGACAGGGGCCTACAGGTCACGTAATGCAAAAGTTTCACCTGCCCGGATGCCCTTATCGGTTTGTTGCAACACACAGCATTCATTTACAGGGTCATGTTCAAAATACAATACGTATTGTTTATCAGTGGCCTCCTGTAAAAAGCTTTTCTTTTCCTGCAGCGTTTTTAGCGGAAACATGTCATATGCCATCACGTAGGGAAGTGGGATGTGCCCGATGGAAGGCAGCAGGTCTGCCATGTATATAATGGTTTTTCCTTTGTAGTTGATTTGTGGCAGCATCATGGCATCGGTATGACCATTGGCAAACCGGATAGAAATGTTATCTGCAAAGGAAACACCTTCCAGGTGATCCACAAATTTCAGCTGACCACTTTCCTGTATCGGCAGAATATTTTCTTTGAGGAAAGATGCTTTTTCCCGGTCGTTAGGCTGAGTCGCCCACTTCCAGTGATCTTCATTACTCCAGTATATGGCATTTTTAAAAGCAGGCACCAGTTTATCGCCTTGTCTGATAATGCTGCCACCGCAATGATCGAAATGGAGATGTGTCAGGAATACATCGGTAATATCATCCCGGTGAAAGCCATGCGCCGCGAGGGATTTGTCCAGCGTGGCATCACCATGCAGGTAGTAGTGACTAAAGAATTTTGCATCCTGTTTATCGCCAATACCATTGTCTACCAATATGAGACGGTTGCCATCTTCAATGAGCAGGCAGCGCATGGCCCAGGAACACAGGTTGTTTTCATCTGCCGGGTTCAGTTTATTCCACATCGTTTTGGGAACTACGCCAAACATAGCGCCACCGTCCAGTTTGAAGAACCCTGTTTCAATGGTGTATAATTTCATAACACTCGTTATTTGGATATTTAGTAGCAGAAAGTTACCCAATTCTGCGCACCAAATATCCAAATAACCACATTATTTAATAACTAAACCGCTTGTCTCTGTTTGCGCAATGCAGAAATAATAAATACCAATCCAATCACGAAAAATACGACCAGTGCCAGTACTGAGTTCCGCATATCTTCAGTCAGGTCATCGATATAAGCAAAGGAAAACATACCGATAACGATGGATAGTTTTTCTGTTACATCATAATAACTGAAGAATGAGGTGGTATCCTGGGTCTCGGGCATCAGCTTGGCGTAAGTAGAACGGCTGAGGGATTGTATACCTCCCATCACCAGGCCAACCGCGGTGGCCAGTAAATAGAAGTGCATAGCGGTTTGCATTTTATAGCCAGCTACACAAATGCCTATCCAGAGTAATATAACGCCAATCAATACACGCAGATTCCCAAACCTGGTAGAAAGTCTGGCCATACTCCATGCACCGGCAATAGCCACTACCTGGATGATCACTACCGTAACGATCAGCATAGAGGCTTCCAGGTGCAATACTTTACTCCCGAATATAGTCGCCGCCATCATCACGGTTTGTACCCCCATGCTATAGAAGAAGAAGCCACGCAGGAATCTTTTTAACACCGGTAACTGTTTTACCTGTGCATAAACTTTGCGTAATTCCGTAAATCCTTCTGTCAATGCGCCACCGGTGTGTTTGGTCATGGTACCGATGCTATCCGGGAGGCGGGCAAAAGTAATCAGTGCAAAACCAAACCACCACACACCTACCAGTAAGAAGGTAATCCGTACCGGTAAGCTTTCATCCATACCCAGCTTAGGGCCCAGTACTACCAGGGCAAAGCCCAGCAATTGCAGCAGTACACTGCCAATGTATCCCATACTGAAGCCCCGGGCGCTGATCCGGTCTCTGTCTTCAGGTGCGGCAATTTCCGGGAGATAGGAATTATAAAATACCAATCCTCCGCAATAGCCTACGGTAGAAAGCATAAAACAAACGACTCCCAGCATGAGCCGGTCGCCATTGAATAAAAAAAGCGCACTGCAGGAGAGTGACCCCAGGATAGTAAAGAAGCGCAGGAAATTCTTTTTATTTCCCCTGGTATCCGCAATGGAGGAGAGGATAGGAGAGGCGACAGCTACCAGCAGGTAAGCCGCTGCCATGGTGTAATTGTATAACGCGGAGTTGACAAAATTCATTCCGAGGAAGGAAACATGTTCTTTGGTAACCGCTAAAAAATAGATAGGGAAAAAAGTAGTGGTGATAACGAGGTTGTACACCGAGTTAGCCCAATCGTACATTGCCCAGCCATTGATCACTTTCTTACTGGCAGTCTTCATATAGCATTTAGCATTTTAGAAATTACAAATTACGAATTAAGAATTACGAATTACGGATTTGTGGAGATAAAGAACAGAGGATCAACATCTGTCTATCCTCCCACAAATCCGTAATCCGTAATCCGTAATCCGTAATTCTTATTTATAATCCTGAATATGAATATGCTCTTTGCACATGAAGTATTCCTGTTCATCGTTGGAGCTGACGATGATAAGGCGGTTGCCGCCATATTCAGTAATGAGTTGCTGATACACGGCGGTGCCGGCAGCATCGAGGTTGGTGCAGGGTTCATCCAGTAACAGTACGGGTACATCAGATAAGATGGCCAGCGCCAGCTTAATACGTTGCTTCATGCCGGAAGAAAAGTTACGGAGTTGTTTGTTGGCTGCTTTTTCCAATCCTACCATTTCCATGGCCCTGGCAGGGGTTATGCCTGGCAGAAAATCTTTGAACTGCTGATGAAATTGAATAATTTCTGTGAGGGTAAATTCTTCGATGAGCTCCAGGTAAGGAGCTGCGATGGCACAATACCGGAAAAACGCATCAGGAGCGATGGGTTTTTCCGGTGTGCTATAGGTAACGGTGCCTTCATTGTGTTGAATGGCACCGCTGATAACCTGTAATAATGTTGATTTGCCAGAACCATTGGGTCCCAGGATAGCGTAACGTTGTCCTTCACTAAAGGTGAGGGTTACACGCCGGAAGATCCAGTCGTAGTTAAAACGCTTACCTGCCTGGTTAAGAGATATCGTCATTGGTGCGGGAAGTATAGCCTCTCATAATACCACGACCTGATTCACGGATGAATGACAGGATCTCATCTCTTTCATCGGTGGCTGGAAATTCAGCTTCAATGATGTTAATAGCTTTGGATAATTTAAAGCCTTTCACAAATATCACCCGGTATATATCCAGGATAGAGTTGATTTTTTCCAGGGAAAATCCTCTTCTCTTTAATCCAACGGAATTTACACCTACGTAGGATAATGGTTCGCGGGCAGCTTTTACGAAAGGAGGTACATCTTTACGCACCATGGAACCACCGGTTACAAAGGCGTGATCACCTATTTTACAAAACTGCTGGATAGCCACCATACCTGCCAGTACTACGTGATCGCCCACAGTAATGTGTCCGGCCAGGGTGGTGTTATTGGAAAATACGCAGTAGTTACCTACTTCGCAATCGTGTGCAATATGACTGTAAGCCATGATCAGGCAATTACTCCCGATAACGGTTTTCCATTTGTCTTTGGTACCACGGTTAATGGTTACGTATTCACGGATAGTGGTATTGTCGCCTATTTCTACGGTTGTTTCTTCACCCGCATATTTTAAATCCTGAGGGATGGCAGAAATAACAGCACCTGGGAAAATACGGCAGTTTCTGCCGATGCGGGCTCCTTCCATAATAGTTACGTTGGAACCTATCCAGGTACCATCACCGATTTCCACGTTTTTATGTATAACGGTAAATGGATCAATTTTTACATTAGGCGCAACTTTGGCGTCCGGATGTATGTATGTTAGCGGGTGGATCATTGCTATTATTTGCCTTCTCTTGTTTTTATAATTTGTGCTATCATGTCGGCCTCAGTAGCTACTTTATTGCCGATAAATACTGTCCCCCGCATTTCTACAAGTCCTCTTCTGATTGGGCTCAGCAACTCCATTTTAAGAATCATAGTGTCACCCGGAACTACCTTCGACTTAAATTTACAGTTGTCTATTTTCAGGAAATAAGTATCGTAATTTTCAGGATCCGGTACACGGTTCAGTGCCAGGATACCACCTACCTGCGCCAGTGCTTCCAGTTGCAGTACGCCCGGCATTACGGGGTTGCCTGGGAAGTGACCCTGGAAGAAGCCTTCGTTGAAGGTAACGTTCTTGATACCTACTACTTTCTCTTCGCCCAGTTCAATGATCTTATCTACCAGCAGCATCGGGTAACGGTGCGGCAATGTTCTTTCAATACGCGGGGTATCGAATACAGGTGGCTGATTAGGATCGTAAACAGGTACGTCTTTATTATGTTTGTTCTTTTTGATATACGCTTTGATCGCACGGGCAAATTCCACGTTGGACGCATGGCCGGGACGGTTGGCAATGATATGCGCATTGATAGGGTAGCCAATCAGTGCCAGGTCACCTACCACGTCCAGCAGCTTGTGACGTGCCGGTTCGTTCGGGAAGCGTAATTCGATATTGTTCAGGATACCTTCTTTCTGTACAGAAATGGTTTCCCTGTTAAATACTTTGGCTAAACGGGACAGTTCTTCTTCTGTTACTGGTTTGTCCACCACTACGATGGCGTTGTTGATGTCACCACCTTTAATCAGGTTGAGAGACAGCTGGTATTCCAGTTCATGTAAAAAGCAGAAGGTACGGCAAGGCGCAATCTCTGTTTTGAACTCTCCAATACCCTTCATTTTTGCGTGCTGGGTGCCCAGTACCGGGGAGTTGAAGTCGATCAGACAGGTAATACGATAGTCTACCGCTGGCATAGCCACCATTTCTACCTTTTTCTTTTCATCATAATAACTGATGTTGGTATCAATAGTATAGTATACTTTTTTGGCATCCTGGTTTTGCAGGCCAATGTTTTCTATGGCTTCGATAAATGCATAGGCACTACCATCCATGATAGGAATTTCTCCACCATCCAGCTCCACCAGCACGTTATCCACACCTGTTCCTGCCAGAGCAGCCATGATGTGTTCTACGGTACTCACTCTGGCGCCGTTGTGCTCCAGCGTAGTGCTGCGGGTGGTTTCCACTACATAATCCACATCGGCTTTGACGATAGGTTGTCCCGGCAGATCTATACGTTGAAATTTAATCCCATGGCCTGGTGTGGCAGGCTTGAGTGTCATATTAACATAGGCACCTGTATGCAAGCCAATACCCGATAAGGTAATTTCGCCTTTCAGGGTATGTTGGTATTGCAACTGTTGATTTTCCATAATAAGCTAACTAATATGTAACTATTTGACCAGTAATCAATTTATACACCTGCTCTTTCCTGCAGCAGCTGTTTTACCATCTCTTCCAGCTCCTTTACGCGCTTTTCAAGGTCCGGCAAATTTCTAAAAATTGCCTGACTTTTCAGCGAACTTTTATAATCGTACGCCGGAGAGCCTGTGAGGGAGGTGTTAGGAATGGTAATAGATTTGGACAATCCGCTCTGTGCATTGATTTTGGTACTGTCAGCAATGTGGATATGTCCCACCATGCCTACCTGTCCGCCTATTACGCAGTTCTGGCCTATTTTGGTACTGCCGGAAACGCCTGTTTGTGCAGCAATCACCGTGTTGGTACCAATGTCTACGTTATGGGCTACCTGGATCAGGTTATCCAGTTTTACACCCTTGCGGATCACGGTACTGCCCATGGTGGCTCTGTCGATGGTGGTGTTGGCGCCTATTTCCACATCATCATGGATCACTACATTACCAATCTGCGGTACCTTTTTATAGGAACTGTCCGGTTGTGGTGCGAAACCGAAGCCATCGCCACCAATAACACAACCGGCATGCAGCATTACGCGGCTGCCTACAATACAGTTATCATATACTTTTACACCGGGGTATAAGATAGAATCGTTGTTAACGATCACATTATCACCCAGATATACACCAGGATATATTTTTACGTTGTTACCCAGCACCACGTTTTCTCCCAGGTATGCAAAAGCACCCACAAACACGTTTTCTCCCATTTTCACCGAAGCGGGAATATAGGAGGGCTGCTGAATACCCGATTTATTACCCGTCAGGTACCTGTACTGTTCCAGTAACAGGGCAAAGCTGCTATAAGCATCTTTTACCCGGATCAGGGTCGATTTGATCGGACGCTCTATCACCAGGCTCTCATTCACGATCAGAATGGAGGCATTGGTGGTATATATGAATTCTTCATACTTAGGATTGGCAATGAAACTGAGCATGCCCTCGCCAGCTTCTTCAATCTTGGCGATGTTGCTCACCTTTACGTCCGGATTTCCCTCCAGCTTACCATCTAACATGGTAGCTAATTGTAATGCGCTAAACTGCATAATTTAAAATTGTAATGTTTTCCAGGCTACACCGGATAGTATGAACTTATTCTTTAACATTTTATTCCTTATAAAACGTTGTTAGCCTGAATTTTTGGATGACAAATGTAGAATTTTTTTACCGGTATCGCCAGAGTATGGCTAATCAGTGCATTGTCGATGGAGGAAATGTCTTTTACAGTTCCGTCTTTAAATAGGATATTGATCTTCTCATCATTAACGTTATAAGCCCTCAGCGTGGCCGCGCCGGAGAAAACGAAGTAATCCAGGTCGGCGCCATCAATGCCCCATTTTTGTCTTACCTGTTCCTTCAATAATTGCTCCGCACTGCCGTCAAATGCCTGGTTACTTAACACTACTTTGAATAAATTCCTGTCTATCAACCATTTACACAAAAGGGACAAAACTTTGTCCTCGTGTGTTGTCCAAACTTTTATAGCGCTCATAATATCATAGTCGTCCAGCAGGCAAAATAACCGCAGACAATCCGGCTCCCGCTCAAAATTGTCTTTGGTAACCGTGTTATACAGGAAATATGACAGCGCGGGTGAGCAAAACAGCTGTTGCCCTTCCTGTGCCAGGGCTTTGGCCCTGCAAAGGATCTTTACCAGCATGTTTTCCGCACTCAGTACCGTTTTATGCAGGTATACCTGCCAGTACATCAGCCGCCGGGCTATGATAAACTTCTCTATAGAATAAATCCCCTTTTCCTCCACCATCAGCTCTCCATGATGAACCGTCAGCATTTTTATAATGCGGTCGTACCCGATGGTGCCTTCGGCCACACCAGTAAAGAAGCTGTCCCTGTTCAGGTAATCCATCCTGTCTACGTCCAGTTGGCTTGACACCAGCTGGTGCAGGAATTTTTTATGATATCGCCCGTTAAAAATATCCAGTGTAAGTGACAGGGCGCCATTCATCTCCCTGTTCAGGTCTTCCATCAGCCACTGGGATATCTCTTCATGAGACACACCCTCTATAATACCGTTCTCCAGTGCATGGGAATATGGTCCATGCCCTATATCATGCAGCAAAATGGCCATTTTAGCTGCTACTTCCTCTTCCGGGGTAATGGCTGCTCCTTTGCTCCGGAGTTCCTGTAAAGCCATACTCATGAGGTGATATGCACCCATGCTATGATGAAACCGCGTATGCATAGCACCGGGATACACCAGCTGCGCCAGCGCCATCTGATGTATGCGGCGGAGCCGCTGGTAATATGGATGTGAAATGAGGTTAAAAATCAACGGGTGATCTATGGTAATAAAGCCATACACCGGATCATTAACAATTTTTCGCTTGCGTTCGGTCATTGCATTTAATTATACCTTTCAGACGGGGGCGTCCTCGTCTGAAATCCCTGGTGCGGGTATGCAAAACTACACCATGAATTAATTATATGTAATTTTTTTACTTATAATGACGTTCTCCGTCCACGAAACCCCTATGACAGTAAAAAACAATTGGTAGGTTACAGGTAATTAAATGTTATGGATGCGAAGGTAAATAACTTTATCAGCCCTCCCACTTTTTACTGCCATCATTTTACCGTGATGTGTTCTTTTTAACATATAATTACCGGCAAATGATAGACGGGGAATGATATTTGCCAAAAAATAAGGGTAATTTTCTTTTTTTACAGGAACCTTAAATCTTACTATGAGCCAGATAAATATACTATGGGTAGATGACGAAATTGAATCGCTGAAATCACAAATTATTTTTTTGGAAAGCAAAGGGTATAAAGTTTCTGCCCTCACAAACGGGTATGATGCCCTCGAATTTCTGAAAGAACAGGTGGTAGACGTGGTATTGCTGGATGAATCCATGCCTGGCATCACCGGCCTGGAAACGCTCGGTAAGATTAAAGAAATAGATCAGCAGATCCCTGTGGTCATGATCACCAAAAATGAAGCGGAAGACGTGATGGACGACGCCATTGGCTCCCAGATCACCGACTACCTCATTAAACCGGTGAACCCCAACCAGGTATTATTATCTCTCAAAAAAATAATTGATAACAAAAGACTGGTAGCCGAAAAAACCACCACCGCCTACCAGCAGGAGTTCCGCAGTCTCTTTATGGCGCTCAGCTCCAACCCGGACTACACGGAGTGGATGGAGATCTACAAGAAACTGGTGTATTGGGAAATGGAAATGGCCAAAGCCAACAGCCCGGAAATGCTGGAAGTGTTCAACGCCCAGAAAACAGAGGCCAACAACGAATTCTCCAAATTTATTGGCCGCAACTACAGCGACTGGCTGCATCCCAAGGCGAAAGAGGCCCCGGTGATGTCACATACCCTGTTCCGGGATAAGGTAGTGCCCAACCTGGACCCCAATGTTCCCAATGTGTTCCTGCTGATAGATAACCTCCGCTATGATCAGTGGAAGGCGATCCTGCCCATTTTCCAGGAATCATTCCGGCTGGTGGAGGAAGAATCTTTCTACAGTATTCTACCTACCAGCACCCAATATAGCCGCAATGCCATCTTTGCCGGCATGCTGCCCATAGATATTGAACACCGGTTTCCCCAGGAATGGAAGAATGATGACGAAGAAGGCGGGAAAAACATGTTTGAGGAACATTTCTTTGCTGCTCAGCTGAAACAACTGAAAATGGATCCCCGGTTTTCCTACACCAAGGTGACCAACCATGCCGATGCGCAAATCATGCTCAATAACATCCACAATATGCTGGATTATCCACTGAGCGTTATTGTATACAACTTTGTGGATATGCTCAGCCATGCCCGCACAGAAATGGAAGTACTGAAGGAACTGGCCGGAGATGAAGCTTCTTACCGCTCTATTACCGCCAGCTGGTTCGAACACAGTCCGCTCCACCAGGCACTGAAACGTATCAGCGATAAAAAAATAAACCTGATCATCGCTACAGATCATGGCAGCGTACGGGTAAAAACACCCGTAAAGGTGATTGGTGATAAACAAACCACCACCAACCTGCGCTACAAACATGGCCGTAATCTGAACTATGATCCAAAAGAAGTACTGGCCTTCAGAGATCCCCGCGATGCCGGCTTACCCAAGCCCAACGTGAATTCTTCTTACATCTTTGCCAAAGGAGATGGCTATCTCTGTTATCCCAACAACTACAACTATTTCGTTAACTACTACCGTAATACCTTTCAGCACGGAGGTATTTCCCTGGAAGAAATGATTGTGCCATTTGCGAGAATGGTGACGAAATAGCTATTAGCCATTAGCTTTTAGCTTTTAGTAAATGCAGCGGAGATCGACAGTACATGTATTTCGCTGCATTTACTAAAAGCTAATGGCTAAAAGCTAAAAGCTAAATCATTATTTTTGCTCCATGAATATCAAAATCACACCTAATAACCTGACGAAGCTGGAAAAAATCTTTGAAGAGGCTAAATATGTGCTGCGCTTCGAAAAAGGTAGTTTCCTCTCCGGTTACTGCATCCTGGAACATAAGAAGGTGGTAGTGATCAATAAATTTCTGAACCTGGAAGGGCGTATCAATACCCTCATCGATATTTTAACAACCCTGCCGCTCGATGAAGAAGCCCTGACAGCAGAATCGCACAAACTGTACAAACAAATACAGGCCAGCAAACCTATCCCCGAAGCAGGGACAGATGATGATGAGCCGGAAGCCGAACAAACAGCAGAATAGGTTAAACAGACAAATGATTTTGGATGAAAGTTACATTCTTAGGAACAGGTACATCACAGGGAGTCCCCGTAATAGCTTGTGGTTGCGAAGTTTGCTCCTCATCAGATAAAAAAGACAAACGTTTAAGAAGTAGTATCATGATTACCGCACCAGCAGGTAATATTGTGATAGATACTACTCCTGACTTCCGTTACCAGATGCTTCGCGAAAAAGTGGGCCACCTGGAAGCTGTGCTCATTACCCACTCCCATAAAGATCATATTGCCGGCATGGACGATATCCGTGCATTCAATTATTTCCAGAAAACCGCTATTAATATATACGCCACTGAATTTTCACAGGGTGTGATCAAACGTGAATTTCCTTATGCCTTCTCAGAATTTAAATACCCCGGCATTCCGGAAATAAACCTGAAAACCATTGCAGATGAGCCTTTCGATGTAAATGGACTTACCATCACGCCTATACATGTAATGCATCATAAAATGCCGGTAATAGGTTTCCGGATCCATGATTTTACTTACATCACGGATGCCAACTACGTGGCGCCGGAAGAAAAAGAAAAAATCAGGGGCTCCAAAATACTGGTGTTAAACGCCCTGCGTAAAGAAACACATATCTCACATTTTACCCTGGAAGAGGCCATCGCACTGGGTAAAGAACTGGAAGTACCGGAGGTATATTTCACGCATATCAGTCATCAGCTGGGATTGCATGAAGACGTATCTAAAGAACTGCCTCCCGGAACCGCCCTGGCTTATGATGGCCTGCGCCTGGAAATTTAAAGCCCGTTTTATTTCTATTAACAAAAGATGATTGCCTGCTGCTTAGTTTAGCGGCAAATTTTTGTTGACCCATGTGGAAGTCTTTTGTCCGCGAATACCTGCGTTTTTCAAAAAAGGAGCGCTATGGCATATTAATATTGGTGGTGTTCATGATCGGGACCTGTTATAGCCCGGACCTGCTTTTTTTCTTTCAGCGGCGTATGCCCGTTGCCGATAGTAGCGACTTAAAAGCAGCAGTACTGGCCTATGAAGCGGGTATTCCAAAAACAAACAATACAGCTTCGGCGGAGCCGGCAGCAGCGGCACTATTTTATTTTGATCCCAATGCCTTATCGATGGGCGGCTGGCAGCAATTAGGCGTCAGTGAGCGCACAGCCGTTACCATTACCAGGTACCTGGCTAATGGTGGGCATTTCCGCACCGCCGCTGATCTGGCGAAGATCTATAGCCTGCCGCCTGCCTTATGCGCCCGGCTAATGCCATATGTGCGGATAACGGGGAGGAGGGAGGAGCGGTATTCCGGGAGATATGAAAAAGCCGGTGGTGACCGGCATTACGGACCATACCATAAAGACTCCGGCTACCACAATTTCGCGCCGCGCAATGGCGATTCTTCGTTTACCCGTTATCGTAAGAAAGCTGCGCCGGCTGTTATTGATATTAACACTGCAGACACGCTCGCGTGGCAAACATTACCGGGCATCGGACCCGGCTTTGCAAGGCGCATTGTGAGCTTCCGGGACCGGTTAGGCGGCTTTTATGCAGTGGAGCAGGTAGGGGAATGCTATGGGTTGGCGGATTCCGTATTTCAAAAAATTCAACCTTTCTTACAGATCGGTAATAGTTCTCTAATAAAACTAGACCTCAACCTCACAGATGAAAAATCTTTGGCAGCTCACCCATACATACGCTATAAACTAGCCCACTTAATTGTGCAGTATCGCAGTGCCCATGCGGGTTTCAAGGGCATTGCAGAGCTTCGCGCCCTGCCGTTGGTGGATGAGATTATTTATCGTAAAATTGAACATTACATTGAGATCAAACATTAAAGCCCACGTTTATGAATTTTGAGCCAACGGAAATGCAACAACAGATTGCACAAATGATCCGGGATTTCGGAAAGACAAATATTTTGCCTTACGTGTTGGAATGGGATGAGCAACAGGAATTTCCCGTGCAGGTGTTTAAAAAACTGGGTGAGCTGGGACTCATGGGGGTGCTGGTGCCACAAGAGTACGGCGGCAGCGGATTGGGCTACCTGGAATATGTAACCGTTATCAGCGAAATATCCCGTATATGTGGCGCTATCGGATTAAGTGTGGCCGCACATAACTCGTTGTGTACCGGTCATACTTTGCAATTTGGTAATGAAGCACAGAAGCAGCGGTACCTGCCTAAACTGGCTACCGGTGAATGGATAGGTGCCTGGGGCTTAACAGAGCCCAATACCGGTTCAGATGCGATGAATATGAAGTGTGTGGCTAAAAAGGATGGCAATGATTGGGTGATTAACGGCACCAAATGCTGGATCACACATGGTAAAAGCTGTGATGTAGCCGTTGTAATTGCCCGTACAGGTGATGTGCGTGATAGCCATGGGATGAGTGCCTTCATCGTAGAAAAGGGAACACCGGGCTTCAGCGGTGGCAAAAAAGAGAATAAGCTGGGGATGCGTGCATCCGAAACAGCGGAAATGATATTTGACAACTGTCGGGTACCTGCAGAAAACATGTTGGGAGCAGAAGGAGACGGCTTTATACAATCCATGAAAGTGCTCGATGGTGGCCGTATTTCTATTGCAGCCCTGTCGCTGGGTATAGCTAAAGGCGCGATGGATGCGGCGCTGAAATATGCCAAAGAACGCCATCAGTTTGACCAACCCATTGCTAACTTCCAGGGTATTTCCTTCAAACTGGCGGATATGGCCACCGAAATTGAGGCTGCGGAGCTGTTGACCATGCAGGCTGCTGACATGAAAAACCGTAAGGTGAAGATGACGCAACAAGCCGCCATGGCCAAATACTATGCTTCTGAAGTAGCCGTTAGGGTCGCCAATGATGCCGTACAGATTTTTGGTGGTTACGGCTATACAAAGGACTTTCCGGTGGAAAAATTTTATCGAGATGCAAAATTATGCACCATCGGGGAAGGAACTTCAGAGATCCAAAAGATCGTTATTGCCCGGGAAGCACTAAGATAGAATAACGATTTTGCAATTGATTCTGATAAGATTGAAGTAGACGTATTTTTATAATTTAAGAAAAGACGCTTTATAAGCCGTTCATCATTTTTTCAAAATAAAATAATATTACCCCTTTAGTGTTATTGAATATTGCAAAAGGAACGTTAAATTTGGGTTAATTCATCACTCTTTACCGTTTATCAACCTTAACACACAAAATCAAGAAAGATTTGAAACACTTTTACGCAATGAGAAGCACCCTGTAATATGGGTGCTTTTCTATACCGGGTCTGACTGGTTTATCCCGTATAAAGATGCTTAGTAAAATGTAAAGCCTGTAATCCACGTTATGATTCTTCCATAATTCAGTAGAACTACTGATTCCTGTAATATTTATCCCTATTACTTTTGCCTTGAAATTATCTCAGTTGTTATGTTCTCCAGAATATTGAAATGGACCGGCAGGATACTGCTTGGTGTAGTTGTTATTGTTTTGATTGCTTTTGCTGTTTTCTCCTTTCTTTTTCGCCAACATGTAAATAAGCAGTATACCGTAGAGGTGAGGGAAATCCCAATACCCGGGGATACTGCAACTATTGCTGCAGGAAAACATCTGTATGAAATTAAAGGCTGTGGAGTATGCCACGGTGTTGATCTGCGGGGGAAGATTTTTGTAGACGATCCGGCCATTGGCAGGATTGCGGGTAGGAATATTACCTACGGAAAAGGAGGCTTACCGGCGAGTTTTGATAACAAAGCCTGGTTAAGGGCGATGCGGCACGGTTTAAATGCCGAAAACCGGACTTTATTGCTCATGCCCTCCGAAGACTTCACCCTCATGGATGATCACGATATAGCGGCTATAATTGCCTTTTGTAAAGTACAACCTAAAATAGACGCCCCTACCTTGCCCGTAAAAATGGGACCTATGGGAAAAGTATTATCTGTATTAGGCAAAATCCCTTTATTTCCTGCGGAAAATATTGATCATCATTATCACCAACCTGTCCAGGTGGCAAAGGCGCCTACAGTCGCCTATGGGAAGTATTTATCTGCTTCCTGCACGGGTTGTCATAAGGCTGCATTAACAGGCGGCGATAATCCTGTTCCAGGTGGGCCACCGGTGGCCAATATTACTGCTACCGGGCATGTGGGGAAATGGTCTAAAGAAGAATTTATTACAGCATTGCGGAGTGGTAAAACTCCGGAAGGAAAGCAATTGCTGGTGAAAGATATGCCGTGGACAATGACCGCTCAGTACACGGATGATGAGTTGATAGCCTTGTATCTTTATTTGCGAACCCTCTGAAAAAAAAGGGATTTTCGGAAGGATTGATGGTAAATCAATTCAACTGAAAATCCCTTTATCTTGTAGCGTTGGAATGACTACTTTTTATCTTTGTTAAAGAAGTCGGACACTTTATCCTTTGCTTCTTCCGCCCAATCTTCTGCCTTATCTTTTACATTATCCAGAAAATCACCTGCCTGATCCATCAGACCAGCCTTTTTACCTTCGGCTTTATCTGACATTCCTGCAAACCAGTTATCAACTGTACCTGCAATAAACGGAGGTAATTTGCCTTTCACATATTCTTTGATCACATCAATGGACTGTACTGCCTGTTCGGGCGTGAGTCCGGCTCTTTCCTGTAATTGCTGAATGAGTTCCTGCATAAATAGAGGTTTTATGATTAGAGATAGTGTAGCCATACCGGAATACCGGTAATGGTTATGCTACTTTCAATTTCACAAGGGTAGACTGTTCCAGTCTTGACTGTGCGTATTCCCTGGTAAGATGAAATGTGGTTTCATTGGCAGAGGGCAATTCATACATGGCTTCACTCAGTACTACTTCACAGATGGAGCGTAATCCACGTGCACCCAGTTTGTATTCCATTGCTTTATCTACAATGTAGTCGATCGCTTCTTCTTCTACCTGCAAGTCAATATTTTCTACCTTGAACAGTTTCTTGTATTGTTTTACCAGTGCGTTTTTAGGCTCTGTTAAAATCAGTTTCAAGGTATCCCTGTCCAATGAATTCAGATAGGTTACCACTGGCAAACGTCCCAGTAATTCAGGAATCAGACCGAAGGATTTCAGATCAGTTGAGTTAATGTAACGCAGGATCTGTTTTCTGTTTTCTTCTTCTTTTTCCTTGTTAACGGTGAAGCCGATAGAATGCGTCTGTATTCTTCTGCTGATAATTCTTTCCACACCATCAAATGCGCCGCCGCAGATGAAGAGAATGTTTTGTGTGTTCAGTTTGATCAGTTTCTGTTCCGGGTGTTTACGACCGCCCTGAGGAGGTACCAGTACTTCTGTTCCTTCCAGCAATTTGAGGAGGCCCTGTTGTACGCCTTCTCCGCTTACATCACGGGTGATGGAAGGGTTATCGCTTTTACGGGCAATTTTATCAATTTCATCGATGTAAACGATACCGCGTTCAGCAGCTTCCACATCGTAGTTACATACCTGTAACAAACGGCTGAGGATACTTTCCACGTCTTCACCCACATAGCCTGCTTCAGTAAATACGGTGGCATCTACAATCGCGAAGGGAACGTTTAATTGTTTGGCGATAGATTTGGCCAGGAGGGTTTTACCGGTACCGGTTTCACCTACCATGATGATGTTGGATTTTTCAATTTCCACTTCATCATCACCTATTTGCTGATTGAGTCTTTTGTAGTGGTTATATACCGCTACAGCCAGTATTTTCTTTGCATCATCCTGTCCGATTACGTATTCGTCCAGGAATTTTTTCATGTCAATAGGTTTGGACACTTTAGGTGCGAAGTTCGGCGCTACGGCAGCAGCAGCTTTCTTGCCCGGAGGGAATAGCTCCTGGTCAATTATTTCCTGCGCATTGGCTACACAGTTTTCACAAATGTGTCCTTCTGCGCCAGCTATCAATATCTGCACTTCTTCTTTAGAGCGGCTGCAAAAGGAGCAACGAATTTTTGATTCTTTCATTTCGGAATAGATTATTTTTCTACGAAACTGTCATTGCCTGCAATGGTAATGCAGGGTTACAAATTTACACTAAATAGCCGAAAGCATAAGTCTTATTAGCGTAAAGCTTAAAGCATAAAGCTCAAAGCTATTGTAGCGAATGATTGTAGCGATATGTATTAAAAATCCGCTATATCATTCGCTACAATAGCTTTGAGCTTTATGCCTTGAGCTTTAAGCTTTTACTGTGGTGTATCCAGATTTTTCTTTGGATTCTTCTGGAGTACGTCATCGATGATGCCGTATTCTTTCGCTTCATCCGCAGTCATCCAGTAGTCACGGTCAGAGTCTTTTTCTACTTTTTTCACCGGCTGTCCGCAGTGACCAGCAATGATTTCGTTCAGTTCCTTTTTCAGTTTAACGAACTCACGTGCAGTGATTTCGATATCTGAAGTCTGGCCTTCTGCACCGCCATGAGGCTGGTGAATCATTACACGGGCATGCTTCAGTGCGGTACGTTTTCCTTTAGCACCAGCTACCAGCAATACAGCGCCGAAAGAGGCGGCCATACCGGTACAGATAGTAGCGATTTCAGGAGAAACTACCTGCATGGTATCGTAGATACCTAAACCAGCATACACACTGCCACCGGGGCTGTTGATGTACATCTGGATATCGCGGGTACGGTCAGAAGATTCCAGGAACAGCAGCTGCGCAGTAATAACGTTTGCTACGTAGTCGTTCACCGGATCTCCGAGGAAAATAATACGATCAGCCATCAACCTGGAGAAAACGTCCATCTGTTGCATATTCAACTGACGCTCTTCAAGAATGTAAGGAGTCAGGCTGTTTAACTGGTGGCTTTTAGCGTAACTATCTACTACCAGGCTGCTGATTCCCCGATGCTGGATGGCATATTTTCTAAATTCATTATTAATGTTCATGATGGTGATGTTTATGAGGTAAATTAACAAAATCTTCTGCTTTGATTTCCTCTTCTTTCACGTTCACCTTTGCTTCAGCCCAGTCAAATAACTTGGCAGTGATCATTTCACGGTAAGTCTGGTCTACAAATTTTTCATCCTGTAACAGGCGATCCAGGTAGCTGTCTAACCATTCTGCTCCATCAGCAGCGGCGCCGCCATAGTAGCCTAATACTTTCTGTTTGGCATTTTCTTTCAGTTCTTCGAAAGAAACTTCCAGTTTATTTTCTTTAACCAGTTTATCGCTGATCAGTGTCCAACGTAATTGGTGGTCGAAACTCGGGAATTCTTTTTCAGCTTCTTCCGCAGTTTTTGGTTTTTCACCGCCTACCTGCAGCCAGCGTTTGAGGAAATCCTTTGGTAAATCTATCGGCGTTTCATGCACCAGTACCTCAAACAAGTCGTTGTGAAGGTGATTACGGCTTTCAGAATCCCAGTATTTTCCGATTTCTTCTTTCAGTTTAGCACGGAAAGCTTCTTCTGTAGTGATTTCATCTCCCGGATAAACTTCTTTGAAGAACTCTTCATTCAGTTCTCTTTTCTCAATCAAACCAACTTTGGTAATGGTCAGTTTGAAATATTTATTGGCCGCTTCTTTATCAGTAGCTTCAAAGCCCAGATCTTTCAGGATCCAGCCCAGACGTTGTTCATCAAAAGAAGTAGCTAATTGGAATACGATAGTGTCATCGTTCTTTTTACCCTGCAGCTCTGCCTGGATAGCAGGTGAAAAGTATTTTACCAGTAAAGCGTTTTCTTTTACAATACCACCTTCTACTACATTGCCTTGTGCATCTGCTTCTTCGAATTTAACGTTAATCACGTTATCTTCTGAAGTAATTGTTTCAGGTTCTGTTGTTTTACCACCTTTCAGCTGTAAACGCTGAATTTCGTCGTTTACCATTTCTTCGGTAACGGCTACTTTATATTTGGTAAGGGTGGTTTTGTTGGTTTCAAGCGGAGTAATAGCGAAGGAAGGTTTCAGACCAACTTCAAATTCGAAGGCGTAATCAGCAGGTTTGCTGAAATCCAGATCTTTTGCTGTTTTGTCCAGAGACAGTGGCTGGCCGAAGATTTCCAGCTTCTCAGTCTGTACATAACCCATCAACTCTTTCTCAACAGTTTTCAGGATTTCATCACCAAAGATAGCCTGACCGTGCATCTTCTTAACCATGCCTGCAGGTACCATTCCTTTACGGAAGCCTGGTATGTTCGCATTTTTGCTGAATTGCTTTACTGCTTTGTCAAAATTAGGAAGGTAATCTTCCTGGCTCACTTTCACAGTGATCTTATCGTTCAATAAACCAATGTTTTCTCTCGTAACGGTTGCCATAATTGAATTGTATAAAAGTGTTCTTTAAGAAGCAATAATGATTCCTTGTTTATTTTTCTGCCATGAAGTCACAACGGCAAGTAGGAATGGCAGGAAACTTTTTTTGAATAAAATCAGGTGAAACTGTGTCTGAACAAGACAGAAGTGACAATGAAAGTGAGGGAGAGCATAGCATTATCACGTTGCCATATTGACGCATTGCCACATAATATTATATGTGCGGGTGGATGGAACGCATGCCGTGAAGCAGTAGATCCTATCGCTGGCCTGTTGACCGCTTTCTCCACATCCGCGCGTTTTCGTACCGAATCCTAATCTAACCTTTTTCAAATATAAACAACTAGTTATCAGTTAGTTGTAGATATCGTTCAACTTTATGATCGCGCGAAGATAGCTAATTTTATTCTGTTTTCAGGCTAATTCTGTCGTAAATGAGCATGGGAGAACGATGACCGTTTACCTCCTCTTTACGCTCCCTTTGCCAGCTTCAACCAATTATGGATCAAGTTGAGATAATGTAAATTTTAAGCAATCTATAAAGGAAGAATGCTGCAGATCTAAGCCTGGCAGCTGCCTGAAAGGCTGCATCACGGATATCGATGTTATGCTTAACACCGGCTTAGTACCTATAGAAGCAGTGCAGCAGAGGTGGACTTGATGTGGACTTGATATGGGGATGACGTGGACTTGATACGGGGATGATGTGGACTTGACGTGGACTTGATGTGGGGATGAGGCCCGGATGTATTACCAATGATAAAATTGTCCTGGCATATTAGAGAATATTGAAAAAAGATATTCCCCCTTTCAACCTGATCCCAATCATTTAACATGATAAATTGATGGCATCATTATGACGATATTTTTGGCGCCTGGGCGTTGGCAAATAAAAGAATATTGCAATAAAACCGGCAACGCACTTGCCTTTTGAAGGAGGAAGGGTACTAATCATGATTTTCGGGAGCAGGTGAAAATCAAAATGTGCGGATGAAGGGACTCGAACCCCCATGCCTCGCGGCACCAGATCCTAAGTCTGGCATGTCTACCAATTTCATCACATCCGCAAAAAAAATAAAAACTTCCTTTTTAAGCAGTATATGCACCCGGAGGCTGCGAAAATACCTGTTTATTTAGCTCAAAAAGGATTGCAAAGGTATTGTTTTTTGCGAATTAACAAAATCATTTATAAGAGAACTTTACCAATCTTTCTGTGCTGATTTTAAAAAAAATTAGAATTAAGCTGCTTAAATTGGAGAGCAATTAATGTAAAAGTCTATCTGATGCTATGGCTAAAACCTTTTTCGAAGAACTAAACAGTGCAAGTGCTACCGGTGTAGCCTATAAAAATATCAACCTGAAAAAGGCTGCCCTGGCCTATTTCGCTAATACCGGCAACGCCACTATTGCGGATCTGTGTAAAGAACTGAACCTGAGTACCCCTAAGGTCACCAACCTGGTAAATGACCTGATTGTAGACGGGTTGGTAATGGATTACGGCAAAATAGAGTCTACCGGCGGCCGCAAACCCAATCTGTATGGCCTGGTGCCGGATTCGGCCTTCTTTATAGGGGTGGACGTAAAACAGGACCACCTGAACCTGGGCTTGTCAGATCTGCATAAAAACCTGGTCACGACAGTCGAGGGCCTACCTTATGAACTGGATAATACAGAGGCTTCGCTGGAACAGCTATGCCTGCTTATCAACAACTTTATTGAAGGCCTCACTGTACCCAGGGAAAAAATTCTAGGTATAGGTATCAATATCGCCGGACGTATCAACTACGCCACCGGCTACAATTATAGCTTGTTTTATTTTGATGAAAAGCCGCTAAGTGAAGTCATTGCTGCGAAAGTAGGCATCCGGGTTTTCCTGGAGAATGACTCCCGCGCCATGGCCTATGGCGAGTTTTGCTCTGACCTGGTCAATGGTGAACGTAATGTACTGTTCCTGAACCTGGACTATGGTATCGGTATGGGCGTGCTGATAAACGGAGAACTCTATTACGGTAAATCTGGCTATAGTGGGGAAGTAGGGCATATTCCCATGTTTGACAATGAAATTATTTGTCACTGTGGTAAAAAAGGATGCCTGGAAACAGAAGCCTCCGGCTGGGCACTGGTGAATATGTTCCGCCAGAAGCTGGCAACAGGATCTTCTTCGATGCTTTCCCGTACCCATCAGTCGGCAGATGATATTCACCTGCACGATATCATTGAAGCCGCCAACCATGACGATATGCTGGCCATAGAGCTGATTGCTAAAGTGGGAGAGAACCTGGGCAGGGGCGTCGCTTTGCTGATGAATATCTTCAACCCTGAACTGGTGATCCTTGGTGGAGCCCTGGCTGCTACACAGGATCATATCCGCCTGCCGATCAAAAGTGCGATGAAGAAGTACTCCCTCAGCCTGGTTAGCAACGACTCCAAGCTGAAAATGTCAAGCCTGGGAGAACGCGCCGGTATCATCGGGGCCTGCCTGCTGGTAAGAAACAAGGTATTAATAAGTTAATTTGAATAAGGCCGGGTTTTGGTTAACTTTAGTATTCACCTGAATTCCAATTTCTTACCCTAAAAAGATTTGTTATGTCTACTACATTAACGGCCTACCTCGTTTTTAACAACAATTGTCGGGAAGCAATGAATTATTATCATGAAGTATTGGGTGGTGATCTTAAGATCATGACTATGGGTGACTCTCCCATGAAAGATCAAATGCCTCCTGATGCGAAAGATCTTGTCATGCACGCTTATTTACAAACTCCCGGTTTTGATCTGATGGCTTCTGATGGAATGGTGGGAGCACCTCCTGTAAATGGCGACTCCGTGCAATTAGCACTGGGTGTAACTTCTGTTGAAGATGCAGAACGGCTGTTTAGTAAACTTTCCGAAGGCGGAACAGTTCAAATGCCTATCCAGGAAACATTCTGGGCACACCGCTATGGTCAGCTCGCAGATAAGTTTGGGATTAACTGGATGGTGAGTTACAATAAGCCGATGTAGCTGTTAGCAGTTAGCTTTTAGCTTTTAGCAAAATGCAGCGGAGATAAACATATATACTATGTTCTCCGCTGCATTTTGCTAAAGGCTAAAAGCTAATAGCTGCTTCACTATTTCTTCTTTCTGAAAAAGGAAAATAATCCTCCTCCTCTCAGTTGATTTTTTTTGGCTGCTGCCGGCTGAAATCCGGGATCATTGGTCACAATCAGATCAATCAGTTTTTTACAGGCGCCCACATCTCCTTTTGCTTCGTAAGCCAATGCCATAATGTACCTTATAGAGGATGCTTCTGTGTCCCAGGCCCAGTTATTACCAGCATATATGTTCACACATTGTGTACCATAGGCGATGCATTCGTCATACTCTTTTTCACCCAGCCATGCTTCTGCCATAAAAGCGTATACCCCAAACCGGTAGTTCGGTGAGTTGTCTGCAGCATCGCCGGCAGACATGATTTCCAGTGTTTGCTGCATATCACTGATAGCCGCTTTATACCGGCCCAGCTTCAATGCAGCTTTTCCCCTGAAGTAGTAGATTTTCATTTGTGAGATGACCGGCAGTTGAGGTACCCCGCCAATGGAAATACGATTGTTGATAGCGCCAATACAATGTTCATACTGTGCATTATCAAAGTAGAGGTACATCAGGTTGAAATAAGCATCGCTGTCATCCGGCTTCTCTACCAGGTGGCTTTCCAACGCCAGTATACGCTCAGACAGGTCGTCTTCACTATTGGTTCTGATAAAGGCGCGACCGGTTTTAATACGGTCAATATTATACGTAATGGTATTGCGGTCGTACGTTTCCAACTCTTCCATGTCACGGGCAATCCAGCTATTGTATTCCGACAGTATTTTTTCGTAGAGATCCAGTGCTTCTGTATGCCGTTCCAGTGTACAAAGGTCATCTATCATGCGTTCGTGAATAGATACATAGTACATCAGGGGCAATACGGTTGTGAAATTTTCGAGTATGGTGCTGCGGTCGTCAATAGCTTCTGCCAGTTTACCCATGCTGTGATACGCATCGGCCCTGGATTCCAGCTGCTCCCAGAAGGGCGACATATTATAACCGATGGTATGTACATGTACTGCTTCTACAAAAATGCCGCCTTCATATAATGCAATGCCGTAGTTGTTACAACACATCGCAAAATGATGTGGGTGGCCGGCGTAGGAGCTACCGGTATTTTCATACCAGTATGCATGATAAATATCAAAGGCTTTCTTATAAATAAATCTTTTCAACGGAATCGCAAACTGTTTGGCGCTGCTGTCTTGTTCCAGCTGTATAATTTCACTGAAAATAACACCGGCTGCATACCAGTCGTAGGGTACGTTATGCTCGATGTCCGGCCATAGCTCCGGGAATTGTCCCGTTACTTTATAGCTGGTGTAATACCATCTTACAATACTGAATGGATAAGGGTGGATGGCCAGTGATTTTTCATACCAGGGAAGTGCTTCCTGGTAGCTGCCAATGTTAAAAAAGGCCGTAGCGGTGTAATGATAGAAGTAAGCTTCTTCCGGATACTGAGCGATATATCGTTTGCCGGTAGAAATCTGTTCCAGTGTACCTTCGTCATCATCCTCTCCAAAAAACTGTTGCCAGAATTCAGTGGTGCCCTTACAAAATTCCCTGGCCAGGGCGGCATGACGCACGCCGTCTGTCAGCAGTTGCTGTACATGTTTGAGCAGGCGCAGCATTTCTTCTTTGGTGTTTTCTCCCGAGCTGATCATTATTTGCAGCATGGCTGCAGCAAAGTCGTAATCAGCCATATCGAGTGCAAACCAGGTGGTAGACAGCAACCGGTTGTTATATACGGTGCAGTCAAATGCCAGCTTATAGTACTCGAGTGCTGCGGGCCTGTTTTCGGTATGATAGTATACGTCTCCAATGCGGGTGTAGCATTGGAACCGGGCTACATTGAGCTGTGGCAAATCGTCTGCGTAGAGCGACTCGTATACCTGCAGATTCCGATGCATATCGGCCAGTGCCTTTTCTGTTTCATTTTTCAATACCCATACCTGGAACCGGTAGAGTAATGCTTTGGTGGTCAGTTCCTCATCGCCACCGGCAATCAGGATATCACAATCGTTAATGGCTTCATCTCCCTTATCGACCATTACATTGGCTCCCATATAAGCGCGGTGTACCCTTGCCTGTGTATGGGCAGGTTCCAGGTTCAGCACCTGGCTGAATGCCTCGTAAGCGGCTTCGTACATGGCGGTGGCAAGGTCACGGTTGTCAGTGGCCTTGGCATTTTCCAGCTGGGATAAGCCCAGCAGCTGCCAGCCCCTGACTTCTCCGGGGTTGTCTTGTAAGTATATTTCCAGCTTCGTTATTGCTTCGGTATATGCCTGCTCATTGTACAGCCTTTCCAGTTCGTCTAAATGCATATGCTGTTAATTAGGACGTGTAATTTATTAATTATGGGCCACGATGATAAATAAATTCTGAATAGTTCCGTCCGAAGATTTATATTTAAAGACCATTTATTATCAGCCAGAAACATCCAAATCCTTTGCCATGAAAGCAATAGCAGTATTGTTATTACTCCTGTGTAATACAGTCGTATATGCACAGGAATGTGATTGCAGGAAGAAATTTGACAGCGTACAGGTCTATCTCAGGAAAAATTATGTAGGATTTATTGACAAGGTAACCCCTGTTACCCAGCAAACTTATGCCGCAATGGTGGCAAAACTGCAGTTACAGGCAGCTACGATCAGGGGCGCCACACATTGCCTGCTGCTGGTCAACAGGTACCTGCGTTTTTTTAAAGATCAGCATCTTGCACTGCATATCGGTTATACGCCGATAGTAGAAAAAATCACACTCAGTCAGCCGCAGCTGGATCAGCTGCAAAAGCAGCCCATTACAGCAGTTGCCGGCATTTACGAGGCCGACCATCTTTATAAGATTGCCCTGGTAAAAAATCCCCGTGGATTACGCAGTTATGCAGCAGTGATCCTCGAATCCTCTGTACCTGACTGGAAGCCCGGAGAGGTGATCTTCGAATTGGCTGCCAGTGGAACTGATAAGTTTGATGTTATCAGCTACCAGCAACATCGGGTGGACTTTGATACGGTGACTATCAATAAGCAGCGCGATGGACTATCTGCCCTTGGCTGGCAGCGAGCCGGTAGCACCCGCCCGCCGGTTGCCCGGGAAATACCAGCATTTGGTGATATGCCCACTGCCGCTTTCTTTTTCAGGCAGATGAATGACAGTACAGGCTATCTGCGTATCGGTAGTTTTGACGCGGCTAATTATTACCAGGTGGATTCCGTACTCAACGCCAATGATGAGTATCTGCGGAAAAATACCAACCTGGTAATCGATGTCCGCGATAACGGGGCAGGTACAGATAAACTGACAGAACGCCTCCGCCCTTTACTGTACACACAGCCGGTAAGAATTATCGGGTCAGATTTTTATGCCACCCCGGATAATATTAAATCCTGGAGCCACCTGCTGGATGAACAGGCTGGAAAGATGCCCGATGAATACCTGGAACAGTTGCGGAATATGATCCACCAGGGCGATGGTTTGCAGGGCCGCCTGGTAAGTATGGGACCGGATGAAAACATGATCCTGCCTTCTCCATTGCCCGTTCCTGCTAAAGTAGCGGTGATAATTAATGGCAAGTGCAGTAATACCGCAGAGCAATTTTTACTGGAAGCAGTGCAAAGTAAAAAAGTGAAGATATTTGGTGCCTCTTCTGCCGGCGCATTGGATTATGCGAACGTAAATGTGGTGAAATATACTATGCCGGACTTCTCGATTGACTACCCTGTAACCCGTTCCCGCAGGGTGGCTATGGGACAAGGTATTGATAACAAAGGTGTTCAGCCGGAAGTGAAACTGGATTTTCGCAGTCCCGGCTGGCTGGAAGAAATTGTGAAAAAATTATAATGCAATAGTCATTAAGAACGGGTTAACACTTGAGAGTACATTATTGGTCATCTTTACCTCAACAAAGCATATGCTCACGCATATATGAGGGTTTAAAAATAGTAACAATGGTAGAAAAGCTGCCTCACAATTCTTTGTGAGGCTTTTTCTTTTAAAACATCTTCTGTTGCAGTATATCTGTCAGTATATGAGTAAGTTCGTGTAAACTGTTTGGCTTGGTCAGAAAATAAGATGCACCCAATTCACGGGTCTCTTTTTTATCCGACTCGTGAGAAGAAGTGGTATAGATGATTACGGGAATATGCTTTAAGTGACCCAGCTGTTGTATTTCAGCCAAAAACTGTTTCCCGTCTACCCTTGGCATATTGAGGTCCAGGAATATTAAATCAGGTATCAGGTGATTGTTTAACTTGATTAATGCATCTTCCCCGTTTATAGCTTCATGGTAAATAATATCTGGCGCCAATTCTTTTAATACTTCACCAAATATCATTCTATCGTCTATATCATCATCAATTAAAAGTACTGAGGTATATTTACAGCTATCAGGCATATCATTTTTGAATAGGGACAAATCTATGATTTTGTTGTTATTTTATTATCATTATAATTCAGTTTAGCCAGCCGTTTTGGAATGAAATGTGCATGAACCCGGCAAGGATGCTGTTGATGAATGATATTGGCTTTTAAAATTAAACAAGCTCAGGCAGATGATGAAATTCTTTATGCGGCTTCCCTTGCCCCGGAAGTTGATGTTAATAGCGGTAATACCACTCGTCTGTCTTATTTATTTTGGGATAGAAGTATTCAATAAACAGAGTGCGGATATTGATACCATCGACAACCTGGTTCAGAAAGTAACCACTGCTACCACTATCATGAAAGTGGCAGACGAAATACATATGGAGCGCAGAAACAGCGTAAACTATGTATTACAAACAGGAACACTCAATGATCTGCTTACCCAGCGGGCCAAAACAGATCTTGCAATAGATGCCGTCAAAGGCCGGCTGCTGGCCAGTGATAGTCGTTTCTTTCAATATTCCCTGTTAAATACACTCCCCAAAAAACGAAAAGATATAGACAATAAAAGTATGCCCCAGCGGGAAGTTCTTGATTATTACTCTAATCTGATTTTCCGCCTGAATGACCTGGCCAATACCAATACGCCGGATATTCCAGTATTGAAAGGGTTGCAGCAGGATATGAATGCGCAATATCTGCTGGCACAGATGTCGGCCTACCAGGGCATGATTCGTATGGATATTTATTATTTCATGCTGAAAAAGGAAGTATGGCCGGAAGACTTTGCCCGTATTGAGAACAATACGGATATGTATAATTCCCTGCGTGCAGAGCTGCTGGATAAGGCTACCCCCACTGTCGTAAAAGATTTTCAGAAGCTGGAAACATCCAGTGAATACACCATCACGAAAGACTTTACTAACAGCACCATCGCAGCCCGTAAAATAGATACGTTGTTTAATGCAGATTCATGGTGGGATAATTCTTCGCTCGCAGTAGACCAGATCAAACAATTACAACGCACTATTATTGATAAAGTGGGAAGAGATGCCAAAGCCATCTCCAAAAAAGAAAATGACCTCAAAACCCGCTACCTTATTGCCATGGTACTGATCGTGGTATTGGTCATTGTTTTCGTAACCGTCACCATTAAAAGTATTACGGATAGCCTGGAGTTATTACGGATTGCTGCCGTAAACATTGCCAAAGGTGTTCCCGGCTCAGCACCTGAAATGCATAGCAGGGATTCCATTGGCAGCCTGGCACGTTCATTTGTATCCATCGATCAAACCAGCCAGGAATTGGCCGTTGCGGCAGACAGTATTGGTAAAGGGAATTTTAATATAGATGTAAAACCCCGCAGCAGCGGCGATTTGCTGGGACATGCCATTGTCCGGATGGCGGCTGATCTGAAAACATTGCGATATCAAAACGATCAGAAAATATGGATTCAAACGGGGCTTAATAACATCAGTGAAACCTTACTGGGTGAAAAGGATCTGACCACGCTCAGCAGGGATGCATTGACTGATATCGTACAATATACCGGCGCCCAAACAGGCGTGCTGTATATCAAATATGCAGCTGAACTGCATTTGTCAGCGGAATATGCGCTGTCGCCGGCTTATCCGGCACCGGCTGTGATTGAGGTAGGTAAAACATTGCTTGGACAAAGCGTGCTGCAAAGAACACCATTATACCTGCAGGAAGCGCCTAATGATTTTCTGCACATAGCTGGTGCTGCAGGGGCAGCACAACCCGGGTATGTACTCATCATTCCATTGATTCATGCCGGTATTACAGAAGGGGTGATAGAAATAGCCTCTCTTTTTCCATTTAAAGAAAATGTAATCGACTTTGCCAAACAGGCCGCAGTAAACATTGCCATTGCCCTGCAAAGTACCAGGAGTCGTACAAAACTGCAGGAATTGCTGGAAGAAACGCAGGCGCAGGCGGAAGAGCTGCAAACGCAACACAGCGAACTGGAAAGTATGAACGTAGAACTGGAAGCACAAACACAGAAGTTGCAGGTATCGGAAGAAGAACTGAAAGTGCAACAGGAAGAACTGATGCAATCCAACTCGGAGCTGGAAGAACGAAGCCGTCTGCTGGAAGAAAAGAACCAGATCATTGTAGAACGTAACCTGGATATACATAAGAAGGCAGAAGAGCTGGCACTCAGTACCCGGTATAAATCGGAGTTCCTGGCTAATATGTCGCATGAACTGCGTACCCCGCTGAACTCTATCCTGTTGTTATCAAGACTGCTCTCAGAAAATCATGACCTGAACCTGAACGGCGACCAGATAGAATATGCACAGGTAATTAATAGCTCCGGTAAAGGCTTACTGACGCTGATAGATGAAATACTGGATTTGTCGAAGATAGAATCCGGGAAAATGGAGCTGGAATTTGGAAACGTATCACTTGCTGATATCTGCTCCAATATGCAGGCACTATTTGAGCCTATTGCGAAAGAAAAAGGTTTACAACTGATATTGCATACCGCCGATGGCGTGCCTGATACAATTGAAACAGATCAGGTGAGACTGGAACAGATCCTGAAAAATCTGTTGTCCAACGCGCTGAAATTTACTGCCCGTGGCAGCGTAAGGCTGGAGGTGCAAACAGCGGAAACACCGCAAACGATTCGCTTTGCTGTAAAAGATACCGGTATTGGTATACCGGAAGATAAGCAGCAGGTGATCTTTGAAGCTTTCCAGCAGGCAGACGGATCTACCCGTAGAAAATATGGTGGTACCGGCCTGGGGCTGTCTATCAGCCGGGAGTTAGCGAAATTGCTGGGTGGACAACTAAGTGTGAACAGTATTGTCAATCAAGGGAGTGAATTTTTCATTACGGTTCCAGTTACGCGCAACGTAACCACAGCTGCCAAAGATTCTTTCGTTATGCCGTTGCCGTTAGTAGAAGAGCCGGCGGCTATTTCAGATAAGCGCCGCTTCCTGTCGGCCACCATTCCGGAAGGTATAAACGATGATCGTGGGTTCATTAGCAAAGGGGATCCCGTAATATTGATAGTGGAAGATGATACGCATTTTGCCAAAGCGTTGCTGGATTTCACGCACGCCAGGGGCTACAAGGGGATTGTTACCGTGCGTGGAGATGAAGCGGCGGAAATGGCCCGGATCTATAAGCCTATCGGTATTTTGCTGGATATTCAGTTGCCCATAAAAGATGGTTGGCAGGTGATGGAAGAATTGAAAAATGATCCGCAAACAAGACCTATACCGGTGCATATCATGTCTTCCATGGAAGTTAAAAAAGAAAGCCTCCTGAAAGGTGCGGTAGATTTTATCAGCAAGCCAGTAGACATGGAAAGTATGCAGCTCATTTTCGAGAAGATGGAATTTGTATTGCAACGTTCCACCAAAAAAGTATTGATACTGGAAGAAAATGCGAAACATGCCAAAGCCCTGGCCTACTTCCTCAGCAACTACCAGGTGAGTTCTGAAATCAGTAACAGCGTGGCAGATGGCGTTTCCTTACTACAGCAAAAGGATGTCGATTGTGTGATCCTTGATATGGGTATCCCGGATGAAAAGGCCTATGAAGCGCTGGAGATGGTGAAAGAAATAAAAGGGTTGGAAAATCTGCCTATTATCATCTTCACAGGCAAAAGTTTGTCGAAGGCAGAAGAACAGCGCATCCGGCAATATGCAGATTCTATTGTGGTGAAAACGGCCCATTCTTATCAGCGTATGCTGGATGAGGTGTCTCTGTTCCTGCACCTGGTATCTGAAAATGCACCGGCAGTAGCCGGAGGCAATGGCAAAATGGGCATGCTGAATGAAGTGCTGAAAGATAAGACGGTGCTGATCGCTGATGATGATGTGCGTAATATCTTTTCCTTAACCAAAGCACTGGAAAAGCATCAGATGAAGGTATTGTCTGCCATTGATGGAAAGGAGGCATTGCAGCAGCTGAGAGAACATCAGGCAGATGTAGTGCTCATGGATATGATGATGCCGGAAATGGATGGTTATGATGCCATTGCGGCTATACGGAAACAGCCGGAACTGAGAAACCTGCCGATCATTGCTGTTACAGCGAAAGCTATGATGGGGGACCGGGAGAAGTGTTTGCAGGCAGGTGCTTCTGATTATATTTCCAAACCAGTAGATGTCGACCAGTTATTATCCCTCTTACGGGTATGGTTATATGATAAAGCCATGAAATAATTTTATGGAGCAGAAACAGGTATTAATAGTTGATGATGATATGCGCAACATTTTTGCGCTGAAAGCAGTATTGAAATCCAGGTCTATTCCCTGTTTATCAGCTGCCACGAGTGCAGAAGCGTTACAGTTGTTATCCGCAGATCATCACATTGGGGTGGTGCTGATGGATATTATGATGCCGGACATGGATGGTTACGAGGCCATTTCCGCATTACGGGCCATGCCCTGGAACAGTCAGCTGCCAGTGATTGCAGTTACTGCAAAGGCGATGGTTGGTGATCGTGAAAAGTGTCTGGAAGCAGGCGCCGATAATTATATTTCCAAACCAATTGATGTAGATGAATTACTTGTACAGCTACAACAATATTTATCCATGTAAAAGTGAGCAGGAACCCGATAAGTGAGCCCGAAGTAAATTTGTTGCTGAATGATGTACTGGAAAGGTACGGCTACGATTTTACGGAATATGCACCCGCTTCTATTCACCGGCGGGTGAATCATCTGTATCACGCCGACCGCTTTCCGAGTTTTGCCGAATATCGTTACCGTATCATTTCTGATCCGGCTTATGCGTTGCGTTTTGTAGAAGAGATCACCGTTAATGTAACCGAAATGTTCCGTGATCCCTCTTTCTACCAGGCTTTACGTACACAGGTATTGCCCATACTGGCTACCTATCCGTTTATCCGTATCTGGCATGCAGGATGTTCCACCGGAGAAGAAGTATATTCGTTTGCCATCCTCCTGAAAGAGGCGAGGCTGTTGCATAAAGCCGTGATATACGCCACAGATATTAATGCGAGTGTATTGGAGAAGGGAAGGAAAGGAATGTTCCGCTTATCGCAGATGCAGCAGTATTCCCGTAATTACATGGAATCTGGCGGAAGGGAAGATTTTTCATCTTATTATACTGCCAATTATGAATATGCCAAATTCCGTGAAGACCTGGGGGAGAAGATCATTTTTTCACCGCATAACCTGGTAACAGACGGTTCATTCAATGAATTTCAACTGATCATTTGCCGAAATGTATTGATCTATTTTAATAAAAAATTACAGGACAGAGTACTGACCCTATTTAGTGATAGCCTTGAGCAGCTTGGTTTTTTGGCATTGGGAAGCAAGGAAACGCTTAACTTTACCAGTGTAACCGGGAAGTTCAGACAACTGGAAAGCAAAGAGAAAATCTGGCGGAAGGTGCAACTGTAATGATGAAACAACAGCCCTTATGACAACTGCGCCGTATTTAATTGTAATAGGTGGTTCAGCCGGAGGGCTACAACCCATTTTAACGCTATTGCCCGGATTGGCCGCTTCTCTCCATGCAGCTATTATTATCGTTTTACACCGGCAAAGCCATTACGAATCTGTGCTAACAGAATTATTATCTGCCAAATCACCGCTGCCGGTGAAAGAAGCGGCAGAAAAAGAACCACTGCAGCAAGGTGTCATCTACATAGTACCGGCAGACTATCACCTGCTGATTGAAACAGATCATACCTTATCGCTCGATGATTCGGAGAAAGTGAATTTCAGCCGGCCAAGTATAGATGTTACTTTCAGTTCCGCTGCACTGGCTTATGGGAGCAATATGACCGCTTTATTGCTTTCCGGCGCCAACACAGACGGTACGGAAGGATTAATAGATGTACATGAAGCGGGTGGTACTACCGCCGTGCAGGACCCAGCTACGGCAGATGTAGATTATATGCCCCGACAAGCCATTGAACTGGCACCGGTAGATGTTATCCTGCCGCCTTCGGAGATGGCTGCATTTATTAACGGAATAGCCGGGGTATGATTATTGTTCCATTAGGATTTTTTAAGGAAAAGCACCAGGCAGCATTTTCCCCTATACCTGCCGCCATAAACAAGCTTGACGTATGATTTTAATTGTAGATGATAAGCCCGAGAACATACTGTCTATCAGGAAGACGTTAGAACTGTATCAGTTTGAAGTAGATGCTGCTTTATCCGGAGAGGAAGCGCTCAGGAAAATATTGAAACATAGTTATACACTTATCATCCTGGACGTACAAATGCCCAGCATGGATGGCTTTGAAGTAGCAGAAGCGTTGTCTGGCCACAGTAAAGCGAAAGATATTCCCATTATATTCTTATCAGCAGTTAATAAAGACAAAAGGTTTATTGTAAAAGGATATGATTCCGGTGGTATTGACTATATCACCAAACCAGTAGATCCGGATATCCTGCTGATGAAAGTAAAAACCTTTTCCCGCCTTTATCAGCAATCCCTGGAGCTAAAACAGATGCATCAGTCACTCAAAGAAGAAGTAGAAGTGCGGAAACTGGCGCAGGAAGCACTGATTGCACATCAGCAACAGGTAAATGAAATGCTGGAACAGAAGGTAAGGGAAAGAACAGAAGAGTTGAGAGAAATCAATAAGTCACTGGAAGCCAGCAATCATGACCTGCAGCAGTTTGCCTCTGTGGCCTCTCATGATCTGAAAGAACCCTTACGGAAAATACAGTTGTTTGGAGCCATTTTAAGAGATAAGTTTTTGCATGCGGACCCTAACGCCCTGTCGTATATGGAACGTATTGTAGGGTCTTCAGAACGCATGGCAAAGCTGATTAATGACTTATTGAACTATTCCCGTTTATCAGTAACAAGCATATACGAAATAACCGACTTTAATGAAATGGTCAAAGAGATTCTCAGCGACCTCGAATTGATGATTTCAGAAAGGGATGCGGTGATATCTGTGGAAAAAATGCCCCAGATTGAAGCGGTCCCGGGGCAGGTAAGGCAGGTATTTCAGAATATTATCAGCAACGCACTGAAATTTTCCCGCAAAGACATCTCCCCCGTTATCCATATTACCGCCGATGTGGTCACTGATTTAAACCCGGAAAGTGCCGCTTTTACAGGAGGTCAGTATTGTCGTATTGTGATCCGTGACAATGGAATAGGATTTAATGAGAAATATCTCTCCAAAATATTTACCATTTTCCAGCGCCTGCATACCTCGGAACTTTATGAAGGTACGGGTATAGGCTTAGCCATTGCTAAAAAAGTAATTGATAAACATGGCGGCATTATTACTGCCAGCAGTAAAGAAGGGGAGGGGTCGGCATTTGTGATTGTATTGCCGCTTAGGCAAGGGAAGAATAACTGAAAACAAAAAAGCCTGTAAATCTTACGATCTACAGGCTTTATGCCGTGGAGGATATCGGACTCGAACCGATCACCTCAAACATGCCATGCTTGCGCTCTACCAGATGAGCTAATCCCCCGTATTTCAAATTTCCCCTTTCGGGAGTGCAAAAATATATTTTTTCCTGATAACACCAACATTTTATAGGAAATCTTTGAAAATTCCTTCTACTGTATCCTTTAGATCTTTCAGCAGCAAGGGTTTTCGGAGCAATTTAATTACCATTGGATTGGCATTGGTGCGGGTAATATCGCTATAATCCAGGGAAGATGACACCATTACGATGTGGCATTGGGACTTAATTTTATGCGGATAGGCGTCAAACGCCTGCAGGAATTCAAATCCATCCATCTCCGGCATTTGTATATCCAGCAGGATGACAGTAGGCGGAATTTTAGGTAAGGTGATATTGGAAGATAAGAATTCAAGCGCCTTGCTGGCATTTACAAATGAAAGCACCGTTCTGCTGATTTGTTGAAATCCGATCAACTTCTCATGCAGCAATAAATCAATCTCGTTGTCATCTATCAATATGACACGCAGGTCAGGTATCGAATTCATTTCTGTTGGGGATGGTAATTTCAAATTGGGTGCCTTCGCCATATTTAGACTCTACATTAATTGTTCCGCCTATTTTGCTTAGCGCTTCCTTAACAATATATAAGCCAATACCACTGCCTGGTTTATTATTGTTTTTGGATCGGAAAAACATCTTGAAGATATTGTTCAGATGCTCACTCAAAATTCCAATCCCATTATCACGAATGCAAATGGTGGCTCTGTGAGGCTCCACTTTCACCGCGAGGTTCACCATTGGATTCGTTTCTTCCGGTTTTTGGTACTTAACAGCATTAGAAATCAGATTGTTTAAAATAACGCTGATCCTGAAAGTATCTCCCCGGAACTCTATCGCCTGTTCCACCTGGGTTTGAAAGCGGATATCGGTATTCTGTGGCTTAAATGCGGTGATACAGTCATTCAGCAGGTTGCGGAAATCAATTTTTTCATACTCCACTTCCAGGCGGGAATTGCGGTAATATTCGATGATCTTTTGTATAAAATCATCCAGCTTTAACACGCAGGTTTCCACCATGTTAACATACCCGTTGGGATCTACCACCGAATTATCCAGCCTGGAGAGGTTAATGATACCCAGCACAGACATCAATGGGGAACGCAGATCATGAGAGGTGGAGTAGATGAACCGGTTTAACTCGTCATTCGTTTTTTCCAGCTCCTCTATCTTTTCCCGCAGTTGTTTCCGCGTGCGGTATATTTCATACGCGTTGTTAATGGTTTTGTGCAGCTCATGTTCATCCCATGGCTTTTTGATGTAGGAATAGATATGGCCTTTGTTAATGGCATCTATAATATCCTCCACATCAGTATAACCGGTCATCAAAATACGCATCGGCTCAGGAAGCGTATCTTTTATTTCATTGAAAAATTCCACACCGGTAGATACAGGCATCTTCTGATCGGCGATAATAATATGCACCATGATCTCCTTCAGGAGGACTTTCCCTTCCTGCGCTGAAGTAGCCGTATAAATTTCATAACTCCTGCGAAAAGCCGCTTTGAATGCGTTTAAGTTATGAATTTCATCATCTATGTATAATATTCTTATGCGGTTTTCTCTCATTAAAGGACCTTATGGTTAATTACGATAAATGATTTGTTATGTCGAGCGGTAAATATATAATAAATTCTGCTCCTTTGTCCGGTGCAGAGTTTACTATAATTTTACCCTTATGCTTTTCAATGATACTGAATACAATAGATAATCCAAGCCCGGTACCTTCCCCTACATCCTTGGTAGTAAAGAACGGATCAAAGATTTTCTCCCGTACTGATTCTGACATACCAATACCGGTGTCCTTGATAGTAATAACAATAAAAGTACCTTCCAGTTCTGTTTTTATAGAGATGAATTCATTGTGATGTTCTTTCTTGGTTTTGATCGCATTCAGGGCGTTGGAGAAGATGTTCATGAACACCTGGTTTATTTTCCCTGCATAACACTCTATTTTCGGTAAACTGCCATATTCTTTTACAATATTTACGTAAGGTGGGATACCGTTACGTAACAATACCAGGGTAGAATCCAGCCCTTCATGGATATCGATGGATTTGACTTCGCTTTCATCCAGGCGGCTAAACGTGCGTAATCCTTTCACAATTTCCGCAGTACGGGCAGCGCCATCTTCAATACCCTTGATGAGGGAAGAAATTTCTTCGTGTATATAATCGATATCAATTTCTTTTTTGAACAGCTCAATATCCGCCAGCGATTTAGGGACGTCCGTGCTGGTAGGTAGCTGGTCATAGCGGTTCAGCAATTCTTTCAGGTCTGCAATATCCAGCTTCAGAGGTTTGATATTCGATGTGACGAAGTTGATCGGATTGTTGATTTCATGGGCTATACCGGCCGTTAGCTGACCCAGGGATGCCATCTTCTCTTTTTCTACCAGTCTGGTCTGGGTATCTTTCAGGTTAGTCAGTGCATTATTCAGTTCGAGGTTGGTCGTCTGCAGATCTTCCGTTCTGTCTTTTACTTTGCTTTCCAGTATGATATTCTGTTCTCTTACCAGTCTTTCATTTTCCTGTGAAATAGCCAGTGCCATTTGTTGAGAAGCCTCTTTTTCTGCTTTGAAAACGTTGATCTTATGTGCCAGTGCAAACGACAGCAACAGTACTTCTACTGCGGATCCTATCTGCAGTGCATAGTAGGTGAAGTTGTTGTAAGGCAGCATATTGAAATTGCGCAACACAAATACGAAGATGCTGATCAGGAATATGGACCAGGCCAGCAGGAAGAACCGCGCGGCATTCACTCCTTTCAGGCTGATACGGTAAGCTACAATGAAAGCCATGATGGCTGCCAGGAAAGCACTCATCTGCACCAGTATCTGCGCGTAGTTGTATTTATCCAGGAAAGTAGGAATAAAGCAAATCAGGTACAGCACAATAACAACATTCAACAACTTATGTCCCAGCGGGTAATTTATTTTGGTAGACAAAAACTTTTGAATGAATATGACGGCAGTGAGTCCGTTGAAAACCGGCACCAGCACCGTGGCATGCATCGCCAGCCAGGGGCTGTTAGGATACAGGAAACGGAACGAATAACCTTGTAGCGTTACCTGCGTAAGGCCTACGCAGATAATGTAACTCACATAAATCAGGTAGCTGTTATCCCGGGTAGATATATAAATGAAAAGGTTATAAAATGCCATGGCGAGAATAACGCCAACGTATATACCAAAAATCAGTTCCCGCTTATTGTTTTTCTCATATACTGTTTCATATGTACCCAGGTAAACGGGGAGCTGCAACTGTTCACCCGCCTTTACTTTCAGGTAATACTCTCTTGTTTGATTTGTAGGAACCCGGATTTCAAACTGGTAATTCTGATGATCATAACCGCGGCTTTTATACGAGGTGAATTCTCCGAGCCTGGTACTTTTTGTAGTACCATCCGGTAATAATTCATAGAGGGTAATATCATCGATGATCGGGTATTCTACTTCCAGTAAAAGGTGTTCCGCATTGGTTTGATTAAGAATGGAAAACTTTGCCCATTGCGTATATGGTGTGATCTGCAGATTCGGTACATCCTGTCCGGAAGGCTTAAAGGCTATTTGCTTTGCACCGTCTATGGTAAGCATGTTGTCTTTATCGGTATACAACGCAAGATGGCTGCCTATCTGTAATAGTGCCTTGCTGTTTTTATATACAACGGGTTGCGCTGTTGTGGGAAACAGGAATAATAGGGTAAAGATTGACCACAATACTACAATCTTAGACAGCATCAATTAAAGAGATTAATTATGAGGCTTGAATTTAAATTTATTTTTTTGTAATTATCTATTTACATGATAGAGTGTGCATGCGTAGGGATCTTTAGGCTGTAATTTACATCATAGGATCCTTTTGGCCCCACTTCTATTTTCGACTGAATCGGATTTTCCCGCAGATCGGCAATCAGTAATTTCTCTTTAGGGTCTGCATAAGGCAGCTCATAAGGGTCGTTGATTATCATTGCGGTAGCCAGGAAGTCATCTTTCGGGTAAAAGAAAGTGCCATTGTTTCCCAGCGACTCGTCAATAACAAAGCCAACACGTTTGCCAACACGGGTTGTGATAGGGGCACACAGTACATGATAGGTGTCTATCGGTAACTGGGCGCCCAGTACTACGCCTACTCTGGCCAGTACCTGGCTGCCAATCCCCATTCCCGCTACTTCTTTTGAATTCCACATTCCACATATCTCCGCACTTCCTTTCTTTACGTAAGAGTATATCTTTTCATCGTATTTACCAATTGCCGTTTCAATGGGCAGTGGTAATACGCCGTCTGCAATCTGAACACGCGCTCCCCCATATGTTTTGGTACGGCTGTCGTCCTCAACAATGATCACTATTGTGTTTTCGTGTTGCATCCAGTCGGCGCTGCCGGATGTTACCTGGGCAATACCAAAATAAATTTCCAGCAACTTGAGGTGACCGGTGTAAAATCTCATACAAGCCTCAGGATCATCCGGAGCCCTAAATACCCTTACATTAATCATGACATTGCGGAATAGCGCTTATACAAGGCATAAGTATGTTAAACAATCAACTGCTCAAAATCTATGTAATACCTGCCTGAACTCTTTAGCTGATCCAAGGCTATGCGTCGACATGTATCCGCCACCAGTGCGCCTCCTAAAACAACGGAAGAAGCAAGCTGGGGCCAGGTAGTAATGGTTTTACCAATCTCACCCAAAGAGAATTTCATTCTGGCGGAAGCATTTTCCAGGGCCAGCATAGGACTGAAGATGGGAAGCTTTTCCGCATCTGTCAACCCTTTTAGTGTAGTAATATCGACTTCCGGAATAAGCCCGTGCATAAGTGGCCTGTCCGGTTCCAGATCAAAACGTTCAATATCTATCATCCCCCTATCGTTCATTTCCATTACGACAGGGATCTTCAGCTCTTTTGCTTTTATTCTGCTTAATATTTTAATATCTACGCCATCGCATTCCTCCACAAAAATATCCAGTACACCTCCACTTGTGAAGAAGTCGTCCATATTGGCTTCCGTCATGCCATCGCCGTAAATCTTTACTTTGATAAACGGGTCGAGCTCTGCAATTTCACGGGCTGCTATCACTACTTTAGATGTTTGTAAATTATGAACCCCACAGCGAATCCTGTTCATATTGGTGAGTTCCAGTGTGTCGAAGTCTGCCAGTCTCAGTTCGCCACAAACTCTTTCCATCACCAGCGTTAATGCGATCGATTGCCCAACTGATAAGCCGACAATGCCTATCTTCTTTTTTGATAATATAGCAATTTCTGCTGCTGTGATCTTGTGTTGATTCCGGCTGGTACGTAATTCAATAAAATCTGCTTCATCTACCAGATGTACCAAACGGTCGATCCAGGAATAATATACCCAGATACCGAATTTCTCCATTGGAACATCTCCCAGGTAGGCTTGTATCTGCTCTTCTGATTCTTCTGTGGTAAGGCGCTTAGTAGGATTCCTGATTTTCATCAGCTCCCGTAACTGGGAGTAAATATTATCATTGATGCGTATCTGCGGACGGGATTTCAGAAGGGCTTCAAAAGCCTGAAGATCTTGTGCATGCTTCAAATCATAAAAAACAGGCTTATAGTCATTGCTTTCATCCTGTTGTTGCCTGAGGTACTCTTGTATCATGTTTCCTGCTTTATCGAGGTAGTGCTCTGTTTGCTCGCACTAGATTACTTTGTAATATCGTTGTGTACAGCAATTCCCATTGCTCTATAGTATTTGCTTCTTATTATATATATTTATGTAGTCGGTTATATGTTGGCTTAATTGGCGGGTTAGTGAACAGGTTTGCTTGTTACCTGCCAGGCCCGGGATAAATATGTCTGGCAATCATAAAGTTAATTACAACTAATAATTGTAACCATGATATGAATGTATGGTAAAATAGTAATTTAATATGAAAACAACCTAAAAGTTTTCCTTTATTTTGATATTAAATTCCTGTTTTTATACTTTTACCTTAGTTTTAATATTACTTTTCATCTCTTCCCACCAATGAGATTTGGTTTAATATTTGTGGCCTTTCGCGGCTGACTTCGATCTTTATTACACTATAATATATTTAAAAAAATAAATATGGATAAGAGAGAATTTCTCAAGCTTACCAGTCTTGCCGGCGCCGCTATTCTAAGCGGGCCATTGAGCAGTCTGGCCACTTCTTCTGTATCCGGCCAGCCGGCTTTTGCCGATCCTAAAGCACCCTTTGTACTTCCTGCTTTACCATATGGATACGATGCACTGGAACCCAATATCGACAAGCTCACAATGGAAATCCACCATGATAAACATCATGCTGCCTATGTGAAAAACCTGAATGATGCCATTGCCGGCAGTGCTTTTGCCAGCCTTACACTGGAAGAAATACTCAGGAAGGTGACAGATAAAGACAAAGCGGTCCGCAACAACGGCGGAGGACACTATAACCACTCCCTCTTCTGGACGTTGCTATCGCCCACTAAACAAACGCCTTCCGCAAAACTGAAAACAGCCATCACCAATGCCTTCGGTAGTTGGGAAACATTTCAGACAAAATTCAATGACGCCGCAAAAACCGTTTTTGGTTCGGGTTGGGCATGGCTGATTGTTACGCCGGATAAAAAACTGGCCATCATCAATACCCCTAATCAGGATAATCCTTTGATGCATAATATAGTGAAAGACAAAGGCACTCCTATTCTGGCGCTTGATGTATGGGAACATGCATATTACCTGAAACATCAGAATAAACGCCCTGAATATATTGACGCATTCTGGAATGCCGTTAACTGGGAAGAGGTAGAAAAACGCTATAACGCTGCATAAACACAGTATGCTATTTAAATAATGAAGCCCTTCCGGTATACCGGAAGGGCTTTCTCTTTCGCTTCGTACCGCGCTCAAACTGCGGATCGTTATTTCCGTTTCAGGAACACAAATCCATTTTTCTCTCCAATCACTTCCAGGTTAGGATGATGGCGGTAAGGCTCACTATCCGTAATACGGCAAATGAAGTAGGCGGGCTTATCTATCTGACCGTTCAGCAACCATTCCAGGTCATAATAATTTTTATTGGCGTGCGGTTGTTCCCTTGAATAATAATGTTGTGCATAGCTGTGATAGCCCAGTGCTTTTACATATACATCTTTGCCCTGTAAGGAAATGAAGTAGTCGATGGCTGCCCGCTGTGAGTAAGCCTCTATCTTAGGTGCAAAGTGTAGTACTGTAACCTGTATTACCAGGATGGAACTGATAAACAGGCAAAGCAATCCTTTGGTAATTTGCTTCCGCATCAGTAACACACCACTTACAATCACTAAAATCATATAGCCGGCACCGTAAGCCGCTTCTGCAGCAGACCAGGGTACTACTGCCTGCAGGTTTCCTTCGGCAAACTTATCGCCGATGTAAGGAATCAGCATATCCTTGTAAACACCCACCAGCGGTAATACGGCAATTGCCAGGCCCAGCAAAAGCCCGACAAACAGGATCAGTGCAATATTCCAGCTCCGTAATTGCTGTTTGCCTTCAGATAATTTATATACCTGCCATGCAGCCAGGAAAGAAAGCGGGAAATAACAGAGAGAAGAATAATGAACAATCTTCGTTTTTACAATGGAAAACAGGATCAGCACTACCCAGAATAACACCCACATCCATATTTTGAAATCTTTCATTTCGATAGCAGCAGGAGTGGAGTAGATGGTTTTCTTTCTGCCTTGTAAATAGGTGAACAGGAAGGTACTGGCGGGGAAACATCCTATCAGCAGTACAATCCAGTGGTAGAAGAAAGGACCACCATGACCGGCGTCTTCTGTTGTCAGCAGGCGGATCTGGTAAGCCACAAATTCATTTACAAACCACCAGCCATGCGCGATAATTTCGTAGCCAAACCATAACAGGGTGGTTAAGCAGGCAAATAAGGCAATGAGCCCAATATGAGAAAAGCGGATACTTATTTTTCCCTTGTTCCAGATCCAGTATACCAGCAGGGTGAGTAACGCCACGAGTATGGCCACAGGCCCCTTGGTTAATACAGCCAGTCCCAGGAATAAGCCACTGAGAATGGCCATGCGGAAGGTTTTACTGTCGTAGCCTATACGATAGGCAAAGTAGATGGAAAGGAAAATAAAGAAATTAAAAGTAGGGTCTATGATGCCTGACTTAAAATAGAAATGTGGTAACCAGGAACCGGCATACACCAGGGCCCACCAGAAACCAAAATTTTCATCTTTCAGTTTTTTACCAATGGCAAATAAACTGACAATAGTGGCAATGCCGATAATGGCATTGGGAAAACGGGCGGCAAAGTCGTTTACACCGAATATCATCATACTTCCCACCTGCATCCAGATAAACAGCGGCGGTTTTTCCCAGAAGGGCCGGAAGTCTATCTGCACCTGGCTATAGTTGTGACTCACTATCATTTCCCGTGCTGCTTCAGCAAAGTTTATCTCGTCCCAGTCAAATAAATGTACAGCACCTAAAAAAGGTATGAATAGTAAAGCAGCCACCAGGGCAATCAACAGGTATTTCATTGACAGTTTTTAAATATTTAGTATACAAATGCCCAATTACAAAAGACGGATTTGCAGATAGATATCGGCGAATGATTTATTCGCATGATGATCTACCCGCAAATCCGTCATCTATAATTCGTAATCTGTATTTTTTACGTAGTGGTATTTGCCTGTAGCATTGCTTCCGCACATACTTCCGGCGATGACGTGGTATCCCTGAATTTAAAAAATCCGTATACCGTAATAGTACTAAGGGTGCCCACTATACTACCCACATAAACATCGGCAAAGAAATGCTGTGCCAGATAGATACGGGAGTAAGCAGCACAAAGCGCCATCACTATTAACACTAAACCCAGCTTTTTATTGCGCGAAATCAGCGCCAGAAAGCTGAACATGCCAAATGCAGCAGCAGAGTGTCCGGACGGGAAACTACAGCTACTATGTACATTCACCCATTTTACCGTGTGTACCAGGGTGGCCGTTTCAGCGCCAAAATAGCTGATGGGCCTGGGAGCATCAAAATAATGTTTGGCTACCTGTACTATAATGGTGACCAGCAGTAATACTGCCAGTCCTATAAAAAATAATCTGAATCTTTGCGTAATCAGCATCAGAAACAAAACTATTCCAAACATAATACCATCACCGAGGTAAGTCAGCCCGGTGACAATCACATCGCCCCATTCGGAATGTTTCCCGTTAATACTGAGAAATAATTCCCTTTGGCTGTAGGTTGCCAGCATCACTCCTCCTACTATCAACCATAGTAAGAAGGGCAGAAAGAAGTAGGTATTCTTCCTGAACAGTGTAAACAGCGTTTTCAAGTCTGTAGGTTTTAAATTGTAGGTTGCTTTTTAAATCTCTGTAAGAACTTTTTTACTTGTTGAATAATGCGAAAATAATATTCTTTATTAAATAGCTGTGAATCATTCATAGCCTTAACAATAAGGAAACCTGCAATAGGCAGTAAAACTATATTGGATAACCACATTCCCGACCAGGTAAACATCACGCCACTTCTGGCCATTTTTTCCCCGATCATGAAAAACACGTTAAAGATAACAAAGAATATCACTGCAAAAACCAATGGTGTACCGAGGCCTCCTTTTCGAATGATAGAGCCCAGCGGGGCTCCAATCAGGAACATCACAATGCAGGCTGCTGCCAATGTGAATTTACGCTGCCATTCTACTTTATGCATCAGGATGAGACCGTGTTTGTCTTCATACTCCTGAGTAGGCTGCTCCAGGGCGCTCTGCGTTTCACGTACATTCTGTTCTGCTCTATCCAGCACCGAGCGCATGTTTTTTTCCGGTATAATCCCTTCAAAACTTTTTGCTTTCAGTGGTGGCGCAGTGGCGGCCCACGCGGTATCCTTCCATTTAAAAAACGGATAACGTACTGTTACATACGAATTTATTGTTTTACTGAACTGAACTTCTGCTTTTTGCATAGAATCTATTGCCACATCCAGCTGTCGTACATTCAGCATTTGCTGGTTAGAGGCGAACAGATCCATGTTTAACCGGTTAAAGGCAAAAGAACTAAGGTCAAACGCTTTACTATATTTCTTAAAGCCTTGTCTTATCATGTCTCCCGGAACGGTGTATCCCCGGTTACCTCTTTCTTCATAACGCCAGCCATTTTCCAGTACAAAATACAGAAAACGTTTGTTGGCTGTCAGTACCATCTGCCCTTTCTCTGCCAGGATCATGGCATTTCCGTTTTTATGATCAATGATCATTACCTGGTGGATGGTCTGATTGTCTTTGTCCTTCTGCGCTACTTTGATGGTATAATCAGGAATATCTTTATAAAAAACCCCTGCTTTGATATTAAACGCAGGTTTTGAGTTTGTAATATCGTAGAGCAAAGATTTTGCCTGCAGGTTAGCTACGGGGATCACATAATTGGCAAATAAGAAGGCCAGAATACCGATGATGGTACAAACAAACAGTAAGGGGCGTATGAACCGGAGGAGGGAAATACCGGAAGATTTCAGGGCTACCAGCTCAAAACTTTCCCCAAGGTTACCAAAGGTCATGATGGAAGACAGTAATACCGCCAGCGGCAGGGCCAGGGTAACCAGTGTGGCGCTGGTATAGGATATCAGCTGGATGATCACACCTGTATCCAAACCTTTACCCACCAGGTCATCCACATACTTCCAGAGGAACTGCATTACCAGCACGAATAAGGTGACAAAAAAGGTGGCAACAAAAGGACCCAGAAATGTTTTGATGATTAGTTTGTCGAGTTTTTTCACTGATAATGCGGTATTAAAAAAAATGGAATCCCGATATTCGTATTTTACTATTCAGGATGCTACTAAACGGTAAAGTTAGCACGATTTCACAAAGGAGTGCCAAGCCTCACCTGAAAATACCGTTAAAATTATATGGAAAATTTTGATTTAACGCCTGAAGAGGCTTCAATTATAGGCAGCGCTCACTTTATTCGCTTGAAAAACAGCGCAATAGACAAAGTAATGGGGCTGATGGGAAATTTGCAGACAGCGCTGGCGGCTTATGACCGGGACACAGATTTTCCCTTTGAGCCGGAATGGCTGTTGCAGGGTGGTAAAATTTCGAGGGGAGAGCAGTATAAAGGGTTGCCATGGGTAATGCTGGACTATCCGCGGTATTTCAGTAAAACAGGCGTCTTTGCCTTCCGTACCATGTTCTGGTGGGGGCATTACTTCATCGCTACCCTGCACCTGGCGGGTAAAGTAAAAGCGCATTTCAGCACTACCTTGGAAAAAGAGTATACGAAGCTGGCGGAAGCCGGATTTCAGGTCTACGTGCAGGAAAATCCCTGGGAGCATGATTTCGAAAATGGAAATTATTGTTTCATAGACACGCTAAGTTTAGATGAGTGGAAGACGCTGGTTAGCCGTAATGATTTTATTAAGTTGGCTAAACCCTTCGTGATCGGTCATTGGGGCGAAATAATTACTGACGTAGTAGCAGCATATGCCACGCTACTCAGTATACTTGACAATAAGCGGGGCATTTAGCTGCCGATGCGGTGGAAGAGATCTTTCACCTGGTATTCCCACAGTTGACTTTGGTCCTTCACTTCTTTCTTCTCTGCGAAATCTTTTACTATCAGGATAGTTTCATTCGTTACTTCAGAAATTTGTATGCGGAACTCAAAATATTCCTCTTTGGGAGCATGCGTCCAGTGCAGCCGGATGTACTCATCTTCCTCTTGTTCCAGGACTTCTGCTTCTTCAGCAGTACCGTTCCAGGAAAAGGAAAAAACATTATCTCTGAAATCAACTCTATCTGCAAACCACTCCTGTAAACCAGCGGGCGTAGATAAGAATTCATACAGGATACCGGGTGAGCACCGTACCGGAAATTCTAACTCGTAAAGCACTTTCTTAGACATCTCTCAAATAATTAGTAAATCAATATCATCCAGTTGCAATTATAGAAAATATTTTACTCTGTCAAAATAATTTACGGTTTTTTTTTATAGAATACCTAAAAACTTTATTCGCCTTAGTAAAACTATATATATTATGTTTTTAATAAATATTAAAATTAAACATATGGAGGGGCCGCGTGTTTTGCCTCCATAGTGGCGAATTTCCACGAGAATTGCAAGCCCTTAATGATCAATCGATTTTATTTGGAAATGATTTAAAAACAATAGATTTTTTTTGGTGGCTATCTAAAAAAAGTTATTTTTGTCAGGCATTCATCAAATCTTAACTTTTTATTAACCTGTAACTGTTCCGACTCTATGTCAATGCGCCAACTTAAAATCACTAAATCCATTACCAACAGGGAGTCTCAATCCCTGGAAAAGTATTTACAGGAGATTGGGAAAGTGGATTTAATTACGCCGGAAGAAGAGGTAAACCTGGCTATCCGGATCAAGCAGGGCGATCAGAGAGCGTTGGAGAAGCTTACTAAAGCAAATCTTCGCTTTGTGGTATCCGTTGCGAAACAGTATCAGAACCAGGGGCTGTCGCTCAGTGACCTGATCAACGAGGGGAACCTCGGGTTAATTAAAGCTGCTCAACGTTTTGATGAAACGCGCGGTTTTAAATTCATTTCCTACGCCGTATGGTGGATCCGTCAGTCTATCCTGCAGGCTCTGGCAGAACAATCCAGAATTGTTCGTTTACCTCTTAACAAAGTGGGCCTGAGCAACAAGATCAGCAAAGCGTACTCCCAGCTGGAACAGGAATATGAAAGAGAACCATCTCCCGACGAACTCGCTACCATCCTGGAAATTAATACGGAAGAAGTGGAAGCTACCCTCGGTGTAGCTGCCCGCCACGTGTCTATGGATGCGCCGTTTATTGATGGGGAAGACAATTCCCTGCTGGATGTACTCGAAAACCCGAACGCCGTTAGCGCAGACGAAGAACTAGATCATCACGATTCACTCCGCCGCGAAATAGAACGTTCCCTCTCTACTTTAACAGACCGTCAGAAAGACGTGATCATGCTGTACTTTGGCATCGCCGTTGAACATCCCATGTCGCTCGAAGATATCGGCGAAAAATTTGGCCTGACCCGTGAACGCGTTCGTCAGATCAAAGACAAAGCCATCACTAAACTCAGAACCACCTCCAGAAGTAAATTGCTCCGCAATTACCTGGGATAACGAATGTTGTCTAGCTCAGGATGATACTGATTACACCGATTGTCCTGATTTTTTTAGTTGATTTTGTAAAGATTTTATAAAGATTAGCGAAGACAGATGCGACATCCGCAACGGTCTTCGCTAATCTTTTTTAATCCCTAGAAAGAAATCTGTGCAGGCAGTATCATCTGGAGTAAGACAAATTCCGCTAAAAAAATATACTTTTGCAGTCCGTTTAAAATACCAACAATGTTTGAATCATTATCAGAGAGACTCGATTCCGCGTTTAAACAGCTTAAAGGGGAAGGCCGGATTTCCGAAATAAATATAGCCACTACTGTTAAAGAGATCCGTCGTGCATTGGTAGATGCGGATGTGAACTATAAGATTGCCAAGGAATTTACTGATAAGGTAAAGGATAAAGCGCTGGGAGAGAAGGTATTAACCTCTATCTCGCCCGGACAGCTGATGGTGAAGATCGTGAAGGATGAACTGGCGGAACTGATGGGTGGTACCGAGGCCGAATTTGACCTCAAATCCAATCCTACTGTAGTCCTGATAGCAGGTTTACAGGGTTCCGGTAAAACCACCTTCTCTGGTAAACTGGCCAGTTTCCTTAAAACCAAGAAAAATAAAAAGCCTTTACTGGTAGCAGCAGATATTTACCGCCCTGCGGCGATTGATCAGCTGAAAGTACTGGGAGAGCAGATAGGCGTAGAAGTATATAGCGAACCGGAGAATAAAAATGCGGTTCAGATTGCTGAAAATGCCATCAAACATGCAAAAGCAAACAGCTTCAACGTTATCATCATCGATACTGCCGGCCGTTTAGCGGTGGATGAAGCGATGATGACCGAGGTAGCAGCCGTGAAAGCAGCTGTTAAACCACAGGAAATTTTGTTTGTGGTGGATTCCATGACTGGCCAGGATGCGGTAAACACCGCCAAAGCGTTTAACGAACGCCTGGACTTTACCGGAGTAGTACTGACCAAACTGGATGGTGATACCCGCGGTGGTGCGGCGCTGACTATCAAATACACGGTAGAAAAGCCCATCAAATTCGTGAGCATGGGTGAAAAACTCGATACCCTCGATGTTTTCTATCCTGAACGTATGGCGCAGCGTATCCTGGGGATGGGTGATATCACCACCCTGGTAGAACGTGCACAGGAGCAGTTTAACGAAGAACAGGCCAAGAAGCTGGAAAAGAAAATCCGTCAGAACCAGTTCGATTTTGACGATTTCAAGGAGCAGCTGCAGCAGATCAAGAAAATGGGTAACCTGAAAGATCTGATGGGTATGATCCCTGGAGTTGGGAAGGCAGTGAAGGACTTAGACATCAGCGATGATGCTTTTAAGGGCATTGAGGCCATGATCAACTCGATGACGAAGGCAGAGCGTGCCGATCCCGATATGATCGACGGAAGCCGCCGTAAACGCATTGCAAAAGGAGCTGGAAAAGACATCCAGGATGTCAATCAGTTCATGAAGCAGTTCGAGCAAATGCGGCAGATGATGAAGATGATGAATAAATTTGGTGGTGGTGGTAAGGGTTTGAAGGGAATGGTGAGATAATAAGATCAGATTGACATAAATATTTTTTGCAAATATCAACTTACTGATTACATTTGCATCCCTAATTAAACAATATTTCCTAACTCGCAAAAAATAACTCGACTTATTTATGCCAGTAAAAATCAGACTGCAGAGACATGGCGCGAAGAAAAGGCCTTTCTATTTTATCGTAGTAGCCGATGCACGCGCACCAAGAGATGGTAAATTCATCCAGAAAATTGGTACTTACAATCCTTTAACAGTTCCAGCTTCCATCAACATCGATACCGAAAAGGCATTGCGTTGGTTGCAGAAAGGTGCACAACCTACTGATACTGTTAGAAGAATCTTGTCATTCAAAGGTGTATTGTATTTGAAACACCTGTTAAGAGGTGTTACTTTGAACCTGTTCGACGAGCCTACTGCTTACCAAAAGTTCGCACAATGGCAAGCTGAACACGAACAAAAAGTTTCTGCCCGCCGCGACGGTCACAAGAAAGCAAGGATTGCTGCTCCAATCGTAAGAAAGGTAGAAGACGTTCCAGCTGCTCCAGCGACTGAAGCACCAGCAGCAGAAGGAGAAGGTACAGAAGCATAAAACGGGAACGTTTTAACAATACCTGAAAAAGGAAATATTTGCAACCGCAAATATTTCCTTTTTTAATTTTTATTGAACCAGCTCTTGGCCATTGGCTTTTAGCTGTTAATAACTCGCTAAAGGCTAACTGCTAAAAGCTAATGGCTAAAAGCCGGGATTATGAGTAATTATTTTAGTATAGGTAAGCTCGCATCAGCGCATGGTTTGCAGGGAGATCTGATTTTAAGACACAGCCTCGGCAAAAAATCATCCCTGAAGGGAGTAACCGTTATTTTCCTGGAAGAACGGAAGAACAGCTTTATTCCTTACTTTATTCAGCAGGTGACCGTGAAAGACAGCGAAAGTGTGTATATCAAGCTGGAAGGTATTGATACCAAAGAAGCTGCCCATAAACTGATGCCAGCACAGGTATTCCTGCAGGAAGATGACTTTAAACAACAAACCGCTTCTTCAGCTCCCCTGGCTTTACTGGGGTATGCCGTGGAAGATCAGCAATATGGCCCTCTGGGCACCATTGAAGAGGTGATCGAGATGCCGATGCAGGTACTTGTGAAAGTATTCATTAAGGGCAAGGAAGCCCTGTTGCCGGTGAATGAACAGTCATTGGTGAAAGTAGACAAGAAGAATCAGATGGTACACCTGAATCTGCCGGAAGGTTTGATTGAATTGTACACCGGATAGCTTTTAGCTGTTAGCCATTAGTGACGCGCTAAAGGCCAACAGCTAATAGTTAATTGCTAAAAGCTAAAACAAGCTATGCGAATAGATATAATCACCGTATTACCAGAACTGCTGGAAAGCCCATTGTCTCATTCTATCATGAAAAGAGCACAGGCCAAAGGTTTACTGGAAATACATGTACACCCACTCAGGCAGTATTCCAGTCTGAAACACAGCCAGGTAGACGACTACCAGTTTGGCGGTGGTGCAGGGATGGTCATGATGCTGGAGCCTATTGTAAATGCGATTGAATCGCTTCAGGCAAAGGTGCAGTACGATGAAGTCATCTACCTCACTCCTGACGGCGAAACACTGAACCAGAAAATGGCCAACCAGCTGTCGCTTAAAGGCAACCTGCTGATGCTGTGTGGGCACTACAAGGGAATAGATCAGCGTATCCGTGACCATTTTATCACGAAGGAGATCTCCATCGGCGATTATGTGCTGAGTGGGGGAGAGCTGGGAGCAGCCGTTTTGGTAGACGCCATTGGCCGCCTGTTACCAGGTGTGCTGAACAACGAAACCAGTGCCTTAACTGACTCGTTCCAGGATAATTTGCTGGCACCTCCGGTTTATACCCGCCCCGAAGAATTCCGTGGCTGGAAAGTGCCGGACATTCTCCTCAGCGGTGATCACAAGAAAATCGATGAATGGAGACACCAGGAATCAGTAGAAAGAACAAAACAACGCAGGCCCGACCTGTTATAACTTAATGATACATAGGTCATATAGATCGCTTTACCATTTGAATAACATAATTTCTTGATTTTTAATTTGGTAAATGCTATTTCTTGACTTACTTTTGCACTCCCATAAATATTTGAAAGATGAACGCAATTTCGTTTGTTCACGAACAACTGACAGCTAACAAACAGTACCCGAAGTTTAAAGCAGGCGACAACGTCACTGTCAACTATAAAATCGTGGAAGGTAATAAAGAAAGGATTCAGTCCTTTAAAGGTGATGTGTTGAAAATCCAGGGTACAGGATCCACAACGTCTTTCACTGTTAGAAAAATTTCTGATGGCATTGGTGTGGAAAGACTGTTTCCGCTTTACTCTCCTCATATCGATGGTATCGTGTTGAACAAGGTGGGTAAGGTAAGAAGAGCTAAGCTTTACTACCTGCGCGAACGTGCTGGTAAGAAAGCCCGTATCAAAGAAAAAAGGGTTTAGTATAAATACAGGGAAATTTGTTAAAAGCGGGACCTTACCGGTGCCGCTTTTTTCGTGTGCTTAAAATGGTATTAAAACTCAGGCCGGATAACGCAAAGGGGTGAAAAAGCCGATTATATGCTCTATCTTTGTCGCCTGAACAATATAAACATTTGAGAAGATGACTGCTGTTTTTGTTAAATCATCATTTTTGATTCTTCAGGATATAGGAATGTCCGAGCTGCTTTTAATTGCTGTGGTAGTATTGCTGCTTTTTGGAGGCAAGAAAATCCCTGAATTAATGCGTGGCCTGGGTAAAGGTATCCGTGAATTCAATGACGCCAAGAACAATGTGCGCCAGGAAATAGAAGAAGGTATGAAAGAAAAGCCTGTTCAACCTTCAGCACCGGCAACCACTGATGCGCCGCATACAACCAGCACTGTAATTTCGGATGCTACGCAACAGCATAACGGGCAGTAATCAGCCCGGCTCCCTGTAGAGAGTATATTCCTGATTTAGTTTAATTTTTAACTGGTTTAGTCTTGTCTGAATTCAGCAGTATAATTACTTTCCATAAAGCATTATACGCCGGCAGCACAAGCTGTACGGAGAGAGTACGTTATTACCTTGACCGTATAGCCCAGCTAAAACATTTGAATGCCTTCCTGGAAGTGTATGAGAAGGAGGCCCTGGAAAAGGCACGTGAGCTTGATACCCGCATTAAAAACGGGGAAAAGCTGGGTGCACTCGCAGGTGTGGTGGTTGGTATTAAAGATGTAATCTGCTATAAAGGCCATAATGTAAGTGCCGCTTCCCATATACTGGAAGGGTTTACTTCCCTGTTTTCTGCTACTGCAGTCGAAAGATTGTTGGCTGCAGATGCTATTATCATTGGGAATCTCAACTGCGATGAATTCGCAATGGGGTCTACCAATGAAAATTCTGCTTTTGGACCTACCCTGAATGCCCTGGATAATACCCGTGTACCGGGTGGCTCCTCCGGCGGTTCTGCGGTAGCTGTACAGGCAGATTTATGCCAGGTGAGTCTTGGTAGCGATACCGGTGGCTCTGTTCGCCAACCGGCTGACTTTTGTGGCATAGTTGGACTAAAGCCCACCTATGGCCGTATTTCACGCTATGGGCTCATTGCTTATGCTTCTTCATTTGATCAGATCGGTATTTTTGGCAAGGATATTGCCGATGTGGCGTCTGTTCTACAGGTGATAGCAGGACCAGATGAGTTCGATAGTACTGCTTCTCAAAAAGAAGTGCCTGACTATAAGGAAAACCTGGAGAACAATAAATCGTTCAAATTTGCGTATTTAAGAGATGCCCAGTACCACGATGGTCTGGATGCAGAGATGAAAGATGGCTATATTGATTTCTTTGAAAGTTTGCAGTCACTGGGTCATACGGTATCAGGAAAGAGTTTTGAGTACCTTGACCATGTAGTTCCGGCCTATTATGTGCTCACTACAGCAGAAGCATCCTCCAATTTGTCCCGCTTTGACGGGGTGAAATATGGGCACCGAACACCCGAGAAAAACCTGGATCTGACCGAATTTTACAAAAAAAGTAGATCAGAAGGATTTGGAAAAGAGGTAAAACGTCGTATATTACTGGGGACTTTTGTGCTGAGCGCGGGCTACTATGACGCATACTATACTAAGGCACAACAGGTTAGGCGTCTTGTAACAGATAAACTCAACGATATATTAGAAGAATACGACGCCATTTTAATGCCAACTGTGCCATCCACAGCATTTAAATTAGGGGAAAAAACAGATGACCCTATAGCTATGTACCTTGCAGATATTTATACGGTACTGGCAAATCTGGCAGGGGTTCCGGCTATATCCGTTCCTTTGTACCGGCATTCAAACGGGATGCCATACGGTGTACAGATCATCACAAAGAAGTTTAGCGAAGCAAACTTGTTACATATAGCTCATCAGGTGATGGCTAAGGAGCAGGTTACTGTTGTTTAAAATAAATTGTATGAGAAAAATCTTTTTACTACTGCTGTTGCCAGCAACAAGTTTATTGAGTGTGAGTGCGATGGGGGGCAATAGCAATCCTAAAGAGACGGTGTATCCGATTGGAGCGCCTGATACTTCTGTACTGAAATTGAATCACAAGGTACGTTTACCGAAGGATACAACTGTACAGGCGTCACCGACCTCCGTGGCCGTGAAAAAAGCAGCACAAAGTCTGCCTAATACTATTCGCAGCGCGAAAGTATATGAACAGATCAATAATAACCTGGTTGCCGGTTACGTAAGTAACTATGCTACCCGGTATAGTCAGCATTTACAAATCATGATTGATAAGGGCCAACCTTATTTCAATATGATTGAAAAAGTGTTCCGTGACAATGGTATCCCTGAGGAAATGAAATACCTCGCGGTGATTGAATCCAGCTTTAACACCAATGCCCGCTCCAGAGTGGGTGCAGTAGGCGCCTGGCAATTTATGGCTGGTACTGCCCGCATCTTTGGTTTAAGCGTGGGTAAAAAAGTAGACGAAAGAAAAGATTTCTATAAATCTACCCTGGCTGCCGCTCAGTTCCTGAATCAACTGTATGCACAGTTTGATGACTGGTTGCTGGTAGTAGCTGCTTACAACTGTGGTGCAGGTGGCGTACAACGCGCTATCAATGCCAGCGGACGTAAAGACTTCTGGGGCATGCAATATTTCCTGCCTGCAGAATCACGTAACCACGTATACAAATTCATCGCTACCGGTTATATACTCGACAGATTCAATAACTTCTTCGGTGTAAGTGATGATGTAAATCCAACTATTACGGTAAATATGCCGGCTGCTGATAACGTATCTGCGCCTATCGCAAGAGGACCGTTAACAGAAGACGAAATATTCAATACTGTAGAAATCAACGTAACCGGCAAATATCGCCTGGAAGCTATTGCAAAGAAACTGGATATGCAGGTGGCAGAGTTAGACCGCTTCAATCCTGGTTTTACCAAAGCAATGAGCAGCGCTGAAAATAACTATGACCTGCGCATCCCGAAAGAAAAGATGAAGCTGTTCATGGCTGAAAAAGATGAAATGCTGAAAGAATCCGTTCAGCTCACACTGGATGATAAAGCAGTAGGTGTAGATAAATCCAAATTCCCACCAGCAGTGAGAATGGGAGACAAGAGCACCACAGTAGCCAAGAAAACAACGACTACTTCCAGAAAACATTATACTGCAAAGAAACACCACAGCGCTAAAAAGCATACTGCGACTAAAAAGAAGCATACTACTAAAAAGAAGTAATCACCATCACTGGTGTAACGATATAAAAAAAGAGCGTGTATCAATAGGATACACGCTCTTTTTTTATATCATTACACCAGTGGAAGTTGGATGTTTGTTGTAGTTGTTCCACGGGCTTTAAGCATTGTATTGCAACAATACCATACCGGATTTGCTACACAGTCATTAAGCCTTTACGCTTTTCACTGAAGGCCACCAGGTCCAGCAATGGACCTGTCATAAAGGTAGTAGCCAGTGCCATTAACACCATCATCGCAAATATTTCGGGAGATAGAATACCAAGATCAAAACCAATGTTGAGTACTACCAGCTCCATTAACCCGCGGGTATTCATCAGGGCGCCGATAGATATCGACTGCCGCCAGGTTTGACCCATGAGTCTTGCGGTAAAAGTACTGCCACCGAATTTACCTGCCACAGCTACCAGCATAATCATGCCGCATACAATCCATAGATCTCCGTGGTTCAATAAACCGATATGTGTTCTTAAACCGGTATAAACAAAGAAAATAGGCAGCAGCAACATGACGCTTACATCTTCCAGCTTATCGGTCAGTAGTGTTTTGATATTGGTGTTGGCAGGCATGATCACACCTGCCAGGAAAGCGCCAAATAAAGCGTGTATACCTATTACTTCCGCCAGCCAGGCGGATATCAGGAGTACAAAAAATACCAGGGATACTGATGCTTTCTCTCTGCCTTTTGCCATTTGTGCCGCGGTAATTCTGGCGAGCCAGGGACGTACCAGAAGCAGCATCACTGTCACAAATACCAATGCCAGCAAAATGGTGACTACCGCACTTAATACGCCACCAGCATTTACAATAGCTACTACTACAGCCAGAATACACCAGGCGGTAATATCATCGGCAGCGGCACAGGTAATAGCCATAATGCCCAGGGGAGTATGGGTTAGTTTCCTTTCCTGGACAATACGGGCTAACACTGGAAATGCGGTAATACTCATCGCAATGCCCATAAACAAGGCAAAAGATAAAAAGCTAACATTAGCAGGGGCAAAGCGGGTAAAGAGGAAATAAGCCAGCCAAACGCCCAGGAAAAAGGGGACTATAATGCTGGCATGACTGATCATGACTGCATCGTGGGCTTTATTCCTGATTTTACTGAGATCCAGTTCCATGCCTACAATAAACATAAAGAAGGCCAGCCCTATCTGGCTGAGGAACTGTAAGTTTTTAAGGGATTCTACAGGGAACAGGAAGGTGGAAAAAGCAGGCATGGCCCAACCTAACAGGGAAGGCCCCAGCAATACGCCGGCGATGATTTCGCCTACTACTGCAGGTTGCTTTAATTTATTGGCGATAATACCAAACAACCGGGCGGTAAGCATAATCGCAATAATTTGCAGTAGCAGCAGTCCCAGTGGGTGTTTCAGATTGTCGAGGTAGCGCCACCAGCTATGTGTATCTACAGCAGCCGATACCGGCGCAGCAGGAGCGATGGCGTGCGGGTTAACGGGGAGAGATTGTCCCTTCTGAAGGATCACCCAGATCAGCGCGGCGAAAACACCGATGATGGCGGGGTACCATAGAAAGCGTTTGTTCATGACAAAAAAGTGTTAATGATTGTATGCAAGATATAAAAAAGCGAAAAGCTATTACAGCGATGAAGTGTTGCGCATATTAATTTTTCGCAAACCCTTCATCGCTGTGATAGCTTTTCGCCTTATATTTTACTACTACAGCTTAGCTGATAGCAGCAATGCCTGGCAGTTCCTTTCCTTCGAAGAACTCCAGTAAAGCGCCACCACCGGTAGATACATAGCTTACCTTGTCTGCGATACCGAACTGGTTTACAGCAGCTACGGAATCACCACCACCTACGAGGGAGAACGCTCCTTTTGCAGTGGCAGTAACAATAGCGTCAGCTACACCTTTGGTACCAGCCTGAAATGCGGCCATTTCAAATACGCCCATAGGACCGTTCCATAAAATAGTGTTGGAGGCAGCAATGGTTTCTGCAAACAGTGCAATAGACTTAGGTCCTATGTCGAGGCCCATCCATCCTGCAGGGATGTTATCATTAGAAACTTCCTGGGTATTGGCATCAGCAGCAAACTTATCAGCAGCAATAGAATCCACTGGCAATATCAGCTGCACACCTTTTTCTTTTGCTTTTGCTACCAGTTCGTTGGCCAGGTCCAGTTTATCATTTTCGCAAAGGGAGCTACCTATTTCTTTGCCTTGTGCTTTCAGGAAAGTATACGCCATACCGCCACCAATAATGAGGTTATTGGCGCGATCCATCAGGGTTTCAATGATCAGTATTTTATCACTCACCTTGGCGCCACCGAGAATAGCGGTGAAAGGAGAAGCGGCATCATTGAGTACTTTCTGGGCGCTGTTTACTTCCGCTTCCATCAGCAAACCAAACATGCGGTTTTCCGGTGCATAGAATTGTGCAATAACGGCAGTAGAGGCGTGTGCACGGTGTGCAGTACCAAATGCATCATTTACATATACATTGCCCAGTTTAGACAGTTGTTCTGCAAACGAAGCGTCACCTTTTTCTTCTGCTTTGTGGAAACGCAGGTTTTCCAGTAACAGCACTTCGCCCATCTGCAGGTCGGCAGCAGCTTTTTCAGCAACCGGACCTACGCAGTCTTCTGCAAACTTTACAGTAACACCACCTAATAAAGAAACGAGGTGATATACCAGGTGTTTTAAAGAGTATTTATCGGTAGGACCATCTTTCGGACGACCCAGGTGAGACATCAGGATAACGGCACCACCATCTTTCAGAATTTTCTGGATAGTAGGTACAGCTGCGCGCATGCGGGTATCATCGGTGATTTCAAATTTATCGTTCAGGGGAACGTTGAAATCCACACGAATCAAGGCTTTGCGGCCATTGAAATTATAGTCAGAGAATTTGCTCATATGTATCAATTTAAGATAACGAGAAAGGGGTATTATTAAAAAACCGCGGTACCAACAGCGCAAAGCAAGTATACAACCAAAAAATTTCTGGCCAATTGCTGCTATGGTGTAGTCCCGCGGAAATTTAAAGACTCCCGGTTTGCGCCGGGAGTACTTCGTATAATTATTTGCTGATCAGACCGGCAAAGTACTTAACAGTACGCACCAGTTGTGATACATAGCTCATTTCGTTATCGTACCAGGATACGGTTTTAACCATCTGGTGCTCACCAACAGTCAGTACTCTGGTTTGAGTTGCATCAAACAGAGAACCGAAGTGAATACCGATGACATCAGAGCTTACAATTTCATCTTCAGTATAACCGAAAGATTCGTTGGAAGCAGCTTTCATGGCAGCGTTTACTTCTTCAACAGTTACTTTTTTGTTGAGGATGGTAGTCAGCTCAGTTAAAGAACCGGTGATAGTAGGAACACGTTGTGCACTACCATCCAGTTTACCTTTCAGTTCAGGCAATACCAGTCCGATTGCTTTTGCAGCACCAGTACTGTTAGGTACGATGTTAGCAGCAGCAGCACGTGCACGGCGCAGGTCACCTTTTGGATGTGGAGCATCCAGGGTGTTCTGGTCGTTGGTGTAAGCGTGTACAGTGGTCATTAAACCTGTAGCAATACCGTAGCTGTCCTGCAGAACTTTAGCCATAGGAGCCAGGCAGTTGGTGGTGCAGGAGGCGCAGGAGATAACAGTTTCGCTGCCATCGAGGATGGCGTGGTTAACGTTGAAAACGATCGTTTTCAGATCACCTGTAGCGGGAGCGGAGATAACAACACGTTTAGCACCGGCAGTAATGTGAGCAGCAGCTTTATCCCTGTCAGCAAAGAAACCGGTACATTCGATTACTACATCGATGTCATGCTCTTTCCATGGAATTTGAGACGGATCTCTCTGTGCATATATTTTCACATCTTCACCGTTCACATTGATTGCGTTTTCAGAATGCTTAACGTCTGCATCGAATCTACCCTGTGCTGAATCGTATTTCAGCAAATGCGCCAGCACGTTAGGGCTGGTGAGGTCATTGATAGCTACCACATCAATGCCGGGCATTTTGTAAATCTGGCGGTATACCAAGCGGCCAATGCGACCGAAACCATTAATACCAATTTTGAGAGTAGTTCCCATTTTACATCGTGATTTGAGTATGAAAAAATCGAGAGCGAATTTACAACCAATACCCTTATTAATCAATATAAATTTAGGTTATGAAAATATTTTTTTGGAAATATAAAATAACATCCTACATTTGCAATCCGAAAATGATGCGCCGCGTTGGTCAAGGGGTTAAGACGCCTCCCTTTCACGGAGGAGTCACGGGTTCGATTCCCGTACGTGGTACAAGAAAAAGGTTGCTCATTTTGAGCAACCTTTTTTTATATGTTGAAAGTCTATCCGGCCTAAACAGCTTTAGTACTGATTTACCCTTTTCAAAAGCAATTTCCTCTTAATCAGACAAGCTTATTTCTTTTATCCTTCACAAAAGAGTCCAGAGGTTTCATCATGTATATGTATTTGAGAAAAGTGTCTGCTAAATACATTATTTTTTAATCTCAAATTTATCTTTCCAGCCCTCATGCCATTTAAACAAAGCAATCAACGGTTCAGATAAACTTCTTCCAAAATCAGTTATTGTATATTCTACTCTTGGCGGAACTTCAGGATATAGCTTTCTCTCAATCAATTTATAATCGAGCAGTTTTTTAAGGGATTGATTCAGCATTTTAGGAGAGATACCTTTGATCTGTTGCAGGAGTTCGCTATTCCGTTTGGTTTCACCCATAAGCGTTATCAGGATTAACAGATTCCATTTATCAGAAATAAGGGTACAACAGTTATACAACGTGTTACTCTTATCAAAATCTACCCCTACAGATACGATCTTCTGCAGTTCTAAAAAAATCTCAGCTTTTTTTTTCTCGTCATCCATTGCTATGTACATTTCTTTCTTCAAAGTGCCTAAGATACCTTGCCGTGCCTACATCTATCTACCTAATATTAGCTCTAAATTCGTCATAAATATAAAATTTTACGATGAGAATCTTAATGTTCGGACGCGGGGTAATCTCTGCGCAATACGGTTGGGCACTGGAAAAAGCTGGTCATTCAGTTGATTTTTATGTACGGCCAGGCAGGGCCAAAGAATACGGATCAGTTATACCTTTAAACATATTCGGATTAAAAGGAACTAAGGTTAAAGAACACTGGCAGATCCGTATGCGGGAAGACCTGTCTCCTGACCATGACTACGACTTGATCTTCGTCAGCGTACAACACTATCAGTTTGATAAAGTAGCTGCATTCTTAAATACCCGGGCAGGAAAAGCAACGATCCTTATATTCAATAACTTCTGGAATGATCCATTCATAGCTGCTGCGGCTCTTCCTCTTCATCAGGTGGTATGGGGATTTCCTATGGCCGCCGGCGGCTTTGACAAAAATGGCGTGCTGAATGGAGCACTTTTCGGAAAGGTACAATTAGCTAAAGATCTCACAGAAAGAGGCGTGGCAGTTCGTAATCTGTTTCGGACAGCAGGATTCAGGATAAATGAACACAATGACTTTCGCAGGTGGTTATGGATTCACTTCGCAGTAAATGCTGGTATGCTCTCTCAGGCATTAAAAGCGGGATCAATAGGATCGGTGGTAACATCCATCTCTCATATGAAGAGTGTAACACTGAATGTACGGGAAATATTTCCAGTGTTGAAGAAGCGGGGAATAGATGTTAAGGCAGATGCAGGAGAAGCGGCTATCTTTAAACTCCCTCCCCTGTTGGTTGGTTTAGCCATGAAGGCTCTCACAAAACTCAGTCCGGCTTTGAGGCATTCTCTTATGAATCACTCGAACCCGGAAGAGGTGAAGTCATTTTGTAAAGATGTACTGGAAGAAGCAAGAAGACTTGGAATCAGCGTACCCCGACTGGAATCTATTGAGCTGTTGTTACGTTCATAGTTAAATGCAGAATAGAGTGCAGTGAATAAAAATCTCTCCCAATAGTTCGAACCCGCTGTACGAAAGATATATAGCCTTGTTAATGAAAGTTTACAAGGCTTTTTTGTTTTAATCTCCTGATGGATAAAGATAGCGCCTATGGAGAACAAGTTCGTTCCTATAACAATGGTACCCATGAAGTTTCTGTTGGATACTACTTTAAGAGAATGGATAATGCCAGGCGGACTTCATTGAGACAAGTCCGTTGTTCGTACTTCTGACAGGGCAATAATACTGTTTCCATATACGATTTTTTAGTAGTAGGTTTGTCTTGATTAGAAAGAAGAACCTATTGTTTAAAAGTTGTAGCCCATGAAAATTATATCTGCCATTCTTTATTTTCTTAGCCATCATCCGGGATGGTCATTCCCGATTATTCTGCTATTTTTTCTATTATTATTTGCCTGGAGAAAGAAGGCCGTATATGGTATACTTGCACTCCTGATGCCCATGGCCAACATCTTTCTGGCGCATATGCTGAATGCCTGGTTTTTAAATGCGTATGGCATTAAAGGTTCGGCTATTATCACAAAGGAAGAACAAACAAATTCCACGCTCAACGACCAGTATATTTATGATTATGATGTGTTGGTGAAAACAGCAGATGGACAAGATGTGCTGACTGGTTTTTCTACGATGTCGGCAGCTATTTATCCGATCAGGAACGGCATCCTTATTCCAAATGTGAATGAAACTTTCGTCGTGAAATATATTCCGGGCTATGAAAAAAATATTGTGATCTTAAGTGATGAATCCAACTACGGCATCGTGAGGAAAATGGCAGAGAATCAGCAGGAGGTGCAGAAAGCGTGGATACAGTATAAGGCGAGTCCGCAGAATAAAGCTTTCAAAGAAGAGTATCTGCGGGAGTTAAAAACATATGTAGCAGATAGTGATAATGCAGCGGACCCGGATGTGATCAATAATTATAAATCTATCATTCAGCAACTGGAAGCGGAAAAGTAAAATCAGTGATAAAAGAAAAGTGGCTATCTCTATAGAGACAGCCACTTTTTTATTCATGCTAAAAGTAAATCTTTAAAAACTCAGACTCAATCTCGCAAACAGGAACCGGCCGTTAAAGCCAAATTGTTGTGATGCACGGGAGTAAAGGAAGCGGCCGGAACTCTGGTTAGCCAGAGATAACTCATCCGGGTATACATCCAACAGGTTATTGGCACCAATAGTAAGTTGTAAACCGGGAATGAAACGATAGCTCGCACTCAGATCGGTGACTACCTTACCGCTGTATACATCCTGGTTGGCTACTATATTGGTGGCTTCCGTTACTTTTCCGAAGTACACATTACGCAGGAAGAAACCCCATTTCTGAATAGAATAATTCAGTGAGAGATTCGCTTTTGTTTGTGGTACGGCAGACTCCAGGTAGATGCGGCTGGCCTCATCAAAATAAGTGCTTTCCAGGCCGGCTAACTGAGAGGATGAATGGATAGGCCCTACCAGGGAGGTTTTCGTAAATGTACCGGAGAGGTCTGCCTTAAAATTACCTTTGCCCGGATGTGCAGTGTAGGTGATCACCACGTCTATACCTTTAGTTTCAGTGTTGATGGCATTGGCGAAGAACCGCGCTGTTTGTGCGTTGGCAGAGCGGAGAATATTATAAATTTCCTGTTCTTTCGGTGTGCCGTTTTGTTTACCGGAGAATTGACCGGTATATACAATGCGGTCATCTATACGGATGTAATAACCATCTACTGTTAACTTCAACGGGCCGAGATTGCTGGTGAGGCCGGCGCTGTAGCTGCGGGAAGTTTCCTGTTTTAATTTAGGTATTCCCAGCAAAGCCGCTACACGGCTATCGTTGGTGAAAGTGCCTGATTCCACGAATGCACCATCTGTGAATATACTGGAGGTGGCATTGAAGTATCGCTGATGCAGGGACGGTGCTCTGAAGCCAGTGCTGGCAGCAGCTCTTATCAGGAGTTTAGGGCTGAACAGGTAACGGCCAGCCAGTTTCCAGTTAAGCGTAGAACCAAAATCGGAGTAGTTTTCAAATCGGAGTGCACCATCTACCAGGAGTTTTTCTGTAAAGTTTACTTCCACATCTCCATAACCGGCAATAGCCGTACGGGAGGCGTTGGTGGCGTTATCCGGACTGAAACCCGGAAAGCTTTGTGCACCGCCGGCAAAGGCATTGCCGTTGGCCGCGAAGCGGGTTGGAATATTTCCTTTAGGATCCGGAATTAATATAGGTTTTCCGGTAGCATCCGTACCAATTTTGAGCGCATTGCCGTAGTTGGTATAGGAAGATGTTTCACCTGGCAGTATGCGATAATTTTCATAGCGATGTTCTGCACCAAAGGCAACGTTGATGCCATTTAACGGATCACTGAAAAACCGGCTGAAATCCAGATTGGTGGTGTTTTGCTGAAAGCGGTAGCCACCAGCTTCAAACGAAGTAGGAGAGGCTTTCAGCATAGATGCGTTGAGGGTATTATCTACGGTGAAGTCAACACCATTTTCGCCGAAAGTATTGCTGAAGTCCACTTTCCATTCATGCAGAGAGCCCCTGATACCTGCTGCCAGTGACTTGTCGCGATTGTCTGTAACAATCAGCGGCAGAAAGCCATTGGGATAGATTGTATCATTGTTCTGTGTAAGCTGGGAAGGTGTTCTGAAAAAAGCAGCTGCTTCAGCATGACGATAATTTAAACCACCAAATGCATACACTTCTGCTTTATCGCTAACGGGGAGGGAAGCATTGAAAAACAGGCTACCACCGCGGTTGGCCGACTGCCCGATTCTTGAATTAAAGTCATTGCGGGTTAATCCTCTTTTAGCGAGTTCCTGGTCAGTGATATCTTTTCCGGTAGGGGTACCTGGTACGGTGGCCAGGGCCGGATCGTTATAATCATTGAAGATGGTACCGGTGAAAGTGCCGGTGCGGTTGGTATAATTGCGGTAGTCGTAAGAACCGGCCAGGTTAATGAAACCGCCTTTGTCACCCAGTGGGAGACCATAGTTGATATTGGCTTGTACATTCTGTCCGTCCAGGTTGTTTTCTGAATGCTTTGATACATATCCGCCGGTAGATACATTCACGTTTACCTTATTCACTTCATCATTCAGAATGATATTGATCACGCCTGCAATCGCATCTGAACCGTATTGTGCAGCTGCGCCATCACGCAGTATTTCAATTCTTTTGATGGCGGCAGTGGGAATGGCGTTCAGGTCTGTACCTACAGATCCTTTACCAAAGCTGCCGTTTATATTCACCAGGGAAGTGGTATGTCTTCTTTTGCCATTGATCAGCACTAATACCTGGTCGGGGCCAAGACCACGCAGGGAAGCGGGATCTATGTGATCCGTTCCATCAGACAGGGCCTGGGTATTGGAGGTGAAGGAGGGGGCTACATAATTGAGTATCTGGTTAATACTTACCTGTGGAGAGTATTGTGCTATTTGTTTTACATCGACTACATCTACCGGTACAACGGTGGTGAGCTGGCTGCGGGGAGCACTCCTGGAGCCCAGTACCACTACTTCATTCAGGTCATCGGTGGAGTTAAGGATAAAGTCCAGCGATGCATTTTGACCGGTGGTGACAGTAACATCTTTTGTTGCCGTTTGGTAGCCTATGTAGCTGACACTCACTTTATAGGTGCCGGGTTGAATCGCTATTTTATAGTGTCCGCCAAGGTCGGTAGCGGCGCCGGTATTACGCCCCACTATTTTTACAGAAGCGCCTACCAATGGTTGCTTTTTATCCGCAACAATTCCTTCAATTGTTTGTCCATAAGCAGTATAAGACAATAGGAAAAGCCATACAAGGGCGTACAATTTTGGTTTCATACAATTTTTTTTATTACTGAGATGATCGCTAAAGGAGTTTGTTTTCTTTAGGAAATAGGGAACAAGGATTATTATTTATTGATGGCCCGAAGGCAGGGTGGCGGTGGCGGACAGCATCCCGTTTGTTTGTGGGCGACTGGTTGTTTGTCTGCAGTCATAGACTTTGATTAATGTTACGCTAAAGTAGCTAAATTGGATGACCCAAACAATAGTCTACTAAATTTATAGGATAATAATTTATAAGCATGATACGTATGCTTTGAAAAACAGGGTTATCTTTAAACAATAAGCAATCTGTTATGAAACATAAGAAAGCCGTTAAGTTGCTGGTAGCGATGCACCCCATGCAGCGGATTTTGGTGAGTCTTGGCTTAGCCGCGCTGGTTTTTGTCGTCTTGTTTTTTACCAGGGTAGCCCTGCACCCATTGATCATATATGGGATATTATGGGATGTATTTGCGCTTTCCTACATTACCACTGGCTGGGTTGTTTTTTATAACCGTACGATAGACGAAATACGCAAGTGGGCGAGAGTGGATGATGGCAGCCGTCTCTTTGTTTCTTTCATCGTCTTGGTAGCATCTGTTGCCAGCCTGGTGATCGTTTTATTGCTGATGTTATCGAAGGAGATTTCCGGCGGATCAAAGCTGATTTATCTGCCGGTGGCGATTACCGGTATGCTGGCTTCCTGGACCATGGTGCATACTACCTTAACGTTTCACTATGCCAACCTGTATTATGATGATGATGAGAATGATGTTACCAAACATGCGGGGGGACTGGAGTTTCCGAAGGAAAAATGCCCGGATTATATAGATTTTGCCTATTTCTCCTTTGTGATAGGGATGACGTTCCAGGTATCGGATGTGGAAATCAGTGCGCGGGTGATACGGCGTACGGCACTGGCCCATGGATTACTTTCTTTTGCATTGAATACATTCGTAGTGGCATTAACCATTAACCTGATCGCTGGGCTAAAACAATAGGTCGTATAGCCTTGAGGGTTAGGTCCATGTACCCATCTCCCCCAAAAAAATGATGGAAGAGGATTGATGGTGCACATTAAATGCAAAATAGTATCTAAATGCCCGTTGGTAGCGGGAAAGGATGGGACAGCTTGCAGTATAAAACCGAAAAAAAATGCCGCTTAAAAGCACGGAAATTCTTACCTTTACAAAAGAATCGAAAAAAAATTTTGGATTGTAAAACATTTTCCTATCTTTGCAATCCCAAACGAAAAATGCCGCGTTGGTCAAGGGGTTAAGACGCCTCCCTTTCACGGAGGAGTCACGGGTTCGATTCCCGTACGTGGTACAAGAAAAAAGGACTTCTGCAAAGAAGTCCTTTTTTTATTTCGCCGATTTATTCCCGCACCTGAATTTTAGTTTGCCAGCAATCGGCCGGCATGCTGCATATTCACAACAACATTTAGTACTTTTATTCCTACACTGCTTCTTTCCCGGAAATTGCAATGATTCTAAGGCATATCAAGGCTAAAGCCCAACGATGGCAAAATGCAGTCAGGTATATCATTTACCTGCTGTGGATACTTGCATACCTCCCTGCCTCCTTTGCCCAGCAGCCTGGGAATGTATCCTATAACTTTTCCCATCTGGATATCGGCAACGGATTGGCCAGCAACCACGTTTCCGCCATTATGCAGGACAGGAAAGGGTTTATATGGATTGCCAGCACCGCCCTGCAGCGCTATGACGGTACCAACCTGGTGACCATTGCCAGCTTTGACCGTGTACCCGGCTCCATTTATTATGATGACATCTGTTTGTGTGAAGACAAGAAAGGTCGTATCTGGATGGGTACTCCCGATAATATTCGTGTATACGACCCTGTTACAGACCAGGTAAGGGCATTGAAGATATCTGACAGGGATATCAGGCCGGAAGGGCTGCAATGCAGCCAGATTGTGCAGGATCATGACGGTATCATATGGGCTACCACCCATGATGGACTGCTCCGCTTCAACGAAAAAGCGTTTAATTTCCAAAAAGCCGCCATTATCCCCGAAGCCGACAGGATCCAGATGATGGACGCTATCATGGAAGATGAATCCGGTAATCTCTGGATCAGCGGAAAAAAAGGGGTTTATATACTGGATCGCCAGCGCAAACATTTGTACAGCAGGGCCAACAACCCCGAACACCTGTCCGTACTGGATATTGATAATACCTTTAAGAAAATATATACAGATGCCTACCACCAGATATGGCTGGCAGGCAGAAGTGCACAACTGTACTACTATGACCCTGTTACTCATAAAGTAAACAACTATATTTTCGACAAGCCAACCGGTAAACCAAACTGGCAAAAGCCCGTTTATGGTGATGCCATCTTCGATATCATCTCCGACAAGGAAAAAAATACCTGGATGGCTACGGAAAAGGGGGGCGTTTTCCGCTATAATGGCGCCCTGAAGACTTTTGACCTGAAAATCATTGCCAACAATGCAGATGAAAAAGGCTTTCATTATACCTATGAAGCCAACTGCTTTTTAACTGACCGGGAAGGCCATCTCTGGATTGGTACAGATCGCGGCATAAATATTCTTAGTCTGCATAATAAAACCTTCCGTTTACTGGATGACCGCACGAGATTTCCCAATACCAAAGAACATCTCCCGGCAACAGAAGTCACCGGCATTTACCAGGCTACCAATGGCAATGTATACGTAGGCTACTGGGGGCAAGGGTTCAGCCGCCTGACAGCCGACCTGAATCTGGTCCAAAATTATGTACATGATGATGGCGATCCAAGTATCACCATCCCGGAAGAACGGGGGCTGGTATGGAGTTTCGCTGAATTAAAAGATGGCACCATCCTCGTGGGACAGGAAAACGGCAACCTTTCCCTGTTCAATCCCACTACCGGCAAATTCATCAAACACCTGACATCGCCTACGTTCTATGAACAAACGCTGCTGCACCTACAGGTACAAAACGATACCACCGTTTGGATTGGCTTATATAAAAGAGGGCTGGCCAGCTGGAACCCGGTACGAAACACTTTCCAGGCTTTCAATCAAATAACCGACTCACTGAAACGACCGGTATCTGTAATGGATATTGTGCCGCAAGGCGATACTTCCCTCTGGCTGGGAACCAGCAGCGCAGGCCTTATGCGATTCAACACCCGCACACGTAAGATCGCCACCAGGGAATCGTTTTCCTGGAATGCGCGTGTGTACAACAATATAACCTGTTTGCTGCCTTATAACGACAGCACGCTACTGGCCGGAACAGACCACGGCCTGTGGATCTATAATCCCCTGAAACATACTTATAAACCATTGCTCACGAACAACAAATTGTTTGATCAGTGGGTGCTGAGTATGGAAGAAGGAGAGCCCGGTGAAATCTGGTTTACCACGCAATATGGCTTTTATCGGTATTCCCCGTTGGACAACAAGCTGGAAACATTTATCCAGGGAGATGATATTATTGACAACGCCCGCAAAGTACGCAGGCGCATTGTTAAACTAAAAAATGGCAATCTGCTGGTAGGCGCATCTGATCACTTTGTTTCTTTCGATCCGCAAAGTTTGCGCGTGGCGCCCCCTCCGCCCGATGTAACCATCGTAAACCTCAGAGTTCCAGATAGCCTGGTGCTTATTCAGGCCGCCCTTCGGGATAGCGTACCGGTGAACCTGACCCATAGGCAAAACTTCATTGGCATCGAATTTAAAAGCCTGCAATATCACCAGGAAAGGATCCGTTACTATTATCAGCTGGAAGGGGTAGATGAAAACTGGGTGCTGACAGATAACATCCTGGTTGCTAAATATACCAACCTGCCACCAGGCAATTATGTTTTCAAAGTGCGTGCAGTGAATACGGCCGGCACGTTTTCAGATCATATCACCACACTGCTGTTATTTATTAAACCTGCTTTCTGGCAAACCGGCTGGTTTAAGCTGTTATGCTTTCTGCTGGCGGTATCGCTGGTATATCTTTATTTCAGGTTGCGTATTCATGGTATCAAAAAAGAAGCTAAACAACGGGAGGCTATACAACAGCAAATAGCGCAACTGGAAATGAAAGCCTTGCGGGCACAAATGAATCCACACTTTATTTTTAATGCACTGAATTCCATCCAGACATTTATGATGAAGAGCGAAACAGAACAGGCATTATCCTATCTGAGCCGCTTTGCGAAATTAATCCGTAATGTACTGGACAACTCACAACTCAATAACATCACAGTTGCGCAGGAAGTAAGTGTATTGGAAAACTATATGGAGCTGGAAAAGCTGCGCTTTACAGATGAATTTGAATACGAAATTATTGTAGACCCGTCACTGGATGCTCATATGGTAGAAGTACCTACCATGATCATCCAGCCTTTTGTGGAAAATGCTATCTGGCACGGACTACTGCATGAAAAAAACAAAGGTAAACTGACTATCATCTTCAAAAAAGTAGATGAACGTATACGTTGTACAATAGAAGATAACGGTATTGGCAGAGAAAGGTCTGCGGCCATGAAACGATTGAATAAACCCCGGCATCAGTCCCGTGGACTGCAAATTACCAGAGACCGGCTATCACTGTATAATAGCCGTTTTAATGTAGATGCCAGCTTTGATATTGAAGATCTTATTGATGAAGAAGGAAAGGCAACGGGGACCAGGGTTAATTTGTGGTTTCCATTTGTGGAGGAATAAGCGGATTTTGTCTTTGGGCAGGATTATACTGATTATACTGATTTTGCGGATGTTGTTTTTTTGATTTTGTAAGATTTTAAAAGATTTTGGGAAGATATCAGCGAATTTATCCGCTAATATCTTCCCAAAATCTTTTAAATCAAAAAGTAAAAATCAGTATAATCAGTATAATCCTGCCCAAAGACAAAAATTCGCTCAGCTCAATCCCAGCTCAAAATGCCGCTCAGGAATTTCAATATCCAGGAAGCCTTTTTTCAGCAACCAGTTTCTGAAAATCTGTTGTACTTCGTATTCTCCATGTACCAGGAATAATTTCTTCACAGCTTTCGGATCCTGACAGGCGAGCCACTGACTTAAGTCTTCATAGTCGCCATGTGCACTCATAGAGCGGATCACGCCTACTTCAGCATTTACCTGGAAACGGGTACCATAAATAGATACTTCTTTGGCGCCGCGCATCAGGCGACCGCCTAGCGATTGTGGTTCACAGTAACCTACAATGAGAATGGTATTCTGTGGTTCATCGATGTTATTGGCGATATGATGTTTTACGCGCCCGGCTTCGGCCATGCCTGATGCAGAGATGATCACGCAGGGTTCCTTGCGGAAGTTCAGTGCTTTGGATTCATCTACGGACTTGATGTAACGCAGGCCCGGGAAGTCGAATGGATCATCGTCTCTTTTCAGGAGATTGGATACTTCTTTGTTGAATACTTCCGGATGTGCTTTGGTAACGGCGGTGGCTTCTGTAGAGAGCGGGCTGTCTACAAAAATGTCCGCCTTAGGCAGGGTGCCTTTCAGTTGTGCATTGTTGAGGGCATACAGCAATTCCTGTGTGCGGCCAACGCTGAATGCAGGGATAATGAGTTTACCTCTTTTTTCCACGCAGGTTTCGCGGATATAGCGGAGCAGTTCATCATCGGCAGGTGCGGCATCAGCGTGCAGGGTGCTGCCGTAGGTAGATTCTATCAGGACATAATCTGCCTGCGGGAAGGTAGCCGGCGATTTCAGGATAGCATCGTTATAACGGCCTATATCACCACTGAAAGAGATCTGTTCTGTTTTACCGTTTTCCGTAATCCGCAGATGCACAGATGCGGCGCCTACAATGTGGCCGGCATCGGTGAACATGAGTTGAATATCCGGATCTATATGGGTCCAGGTATTATAGCCCATCGGCTTTAAGGAGCCGATGGCAATTTTGGCATCGTCCACACTATACAGCGGTTGTATGTAGGGAAGACCTTCCTGGGCCATTTTTTTATTAGTGAATTTTGCATCTGATTGTTGTATTTCGGCAGAATCCATCAGCAGGATTTCTGTCATATCGCGGGTAGCAGGTGTACAAAAGATATGACCACCGTAGCCCATTTTCACTAAGCGGGGAATCAGCCCGGAGTGATCGATATGTGCGTGCGATAATACCATGTAAGTCACCTCCTGTGGATCAAATCCGAAGTCCCTGTTCAGGGAATCAGTTTCATGTCCCATACCCTGGAACATGCCGCAATCCAATAAAACCTTTTTACCATTCTTGAGTGTGATCAGGTGTTTTGATCCGGTAACGGTGCGCGCGGCGCCATGAAATGCAATCTTCATATCTGTGTTTTAGGGTGAACCGGGTTCACCATTTACGATTTACTTTTAAACGACCAGGTGATCGCGAAAGAGGCAATTAATATGCCGTCTTTATCTCTGCCTTCACTATGGAGAGTAACGGTTTCCGCTGCCTCATTGTTCAGTGTTTTTTCAATGGCAGCTCTTAGCAGGGGCAATTCTGAACAGGTAAAAAACGTGAGGCCGGTGGCCTTTTTAACAAAAGTAGATTCCATGCCGGTAACGAGCATGGATACACGCCGTGAGGCGCTGCGCACATACATCATCGCCGGTAGCCCGGTGCTGAGTTCTGCGGCCATGGCCAGACAGGCGAAGTAAGTAGATTTGAAAGGGTTCTGTGATAACCACCGAAATGGTACGGAGGTAACACAGTTATCTGCTTCGAGTGATTGGAGCCGAACGCCGGACAGCCATGCTGCCGGAAGTTTCCAAAACAAATAGGCTGAAAATTTAAACGGATGCTGTGCAAACTTTTGAAAAGATTGCACAGCATCCGTATTAAAAGTGGTAATGCCGTTATCCATGACGATGTTATTCGTTGATGTAATGGGAAGGCAGCAATGCTGCTGGTGACCATTGTTTCAGGAACTCCTGCACTTTTTTCTTATCATAGGAATCTGCAGATTCCAGTAACCCGGAATTCTGTGTATGTAACCGGTTGCCTTTTGCATCCAGTATTACCAGTACCGGAAAACCGAAGCGCTGTGGATATCCCAGCTCTTTCAGGATAGGCAGATTCTTATTTTCTTTGCTGTAGTTAAGATGATACACTACATAGTTGTTGTTCAAATCCGCTTTCAACTCAGCATCATCCCCGATAAATTTATAGAATCTTTTACACCAGATGCACCAGTTACCACCGATTTGCAGCAGCACATGTTTATTTTCTTTAGCGGCTTGTTTTTCGGCGGCAGCGATGTCGGCTTTTGCATCGGCGGCAGGATTATAAATGTGTTCCAGGTCATGGGTTTGCGCCTGGGTGGCAGGAATCGCAAAGGCAATACTTAGTAACAATGTCCAAACATACTTCTTCATAAAAATCGATTAAATCAGGATATCTAATTTACACTATATTTTGCACATACGACTGAATGGCCTGCTGGGCATTGTTTGGGTCCTGCAATTGCAGGTTTACAATGTCTTTCAGCTGTTGCTGCAGGGCCGGCACATATACCGGCACACATACTTCTATGCGGCGGTGGAGGTTACGGTTCATCCAGTCTGCTGAGCCCATATATACTTCTTCCTGGTTATTATTATGGAAGATGAATACGCGGGCATGTTCGAGGTAGCGGTCTACAATCCTGATGATGCGGATATGCTGACTTTCCGGAATGTCCGGCACCAGGCAGTTGATGCTGCGCACAATCAGGTCTACCTGTACACCAGCCTCACTGGCTTCGTACAGCTTGCCTATCATGCCTCTTTCCTGCAGGTTATTTATTTTGATGATGATGCGGGCAGGCTTGCCTTCTTTTGCATGTTTGATTTCCCGGTCTATCAGGCCGGCAAATCGTGTGGTCATATTGAACTGTGCTACCAGCAAATGTTCGAACTGCAAAAAATTATAGGCCACCGGTTGTTCCCTGCTTTGCAGGTAGAGGAAGAGTAATTCCATCTCCCTGGTAATACCTGTATGGGCGGTAAACAATACATGATCAGTATAGAAACGGGCAGTGCTTTCGTTAAAGTTACCGGTAGCAATTAATCCGCAGTAATCCCACTGGTAGCCGCGATTGCGTTTCACCAGCGCGGTTTTGGCATGTACTTTCATGCCTGGAATGCTATAGATCAGTTTTACGCCGGCATCTTTCATTTTCTTTGCCCAGCGTATATTATTGGCTTCGTCGAAACGGGCTTTCAGCTCCACGAATACGGTAACTTTTTTACCGTTCCTGGCGGCGCTGATCAATGCCTGCGCTATCTGGGAACCGGAAGCGATGCGGTAGAGCGTGACGTAAATTTCCGCAACATCCGGATCAGTAGCGGCTTCACTGAAAAAGCGCAAAATATAATCATAGCGCTGATAAGGAAGATGAATCAGCAGGTCCTGTTGTAATACGAGGTCCAGCAGACGATCGGTAGCTGCTATCGTTTTATTTTCCGCAGGAATTACTTTGGGATAATCTGCATGTACCAAACCAGGAGGTTCCGGCAGATTGGCCAGGTCTTTCAGGTTATGATAACGTCCGCCCATCACCATTTCATCTTCCCGTACATCAAACTGTTGTGCCAGGAAATGCAGCAGGGGCAGCGGGATGGAGGCATCATACAGGAAACGGGTAGGTACGCCTAACTCACGTTTACGGATCAACGTTTCTACTTCTTCCAGTATATCGCCTTTTATCTCATCCATATCCATATCCGCGTTGCGCGTGAGTTTCACGCTATGGCAGCCGGCAATAATATAGTCAGGGAAGAGATAACCCAGATGTGTGCGGATAATATCATCCAGGAAAGCAATATAGTGAGTGCTTTCCAGTGAAGGTAACTGCAGAAAACGGGGCAGGGATGCCGGTATATTCACAATGACATATTCCTGTATGGTATCATTGTTTTTAGGTACCAGTGTAACTGCCAGGTAAAGCGCATTGTTTTCGAGGAACAGGTTCTTTTGTTTACCCATGAGCCATACCGGTTGTAAATAAGCCAGTATAGTAGTCAGGAAATAGTTTTTGGTAAACGCATGATGTGCTTCCAGCAATGGCTGATTATAGTACAGTTGTATACCCTGAGATAATAATGCCGGCAGCACACTGCCGGTAAATATTTGTCCGTATTCCTGTTGTTGCCGGTTGATTTCCTGCAACACTTCGGTGAGGGTATCGCTGCTGATAGATTCATTTTCGCCTGCTGCCGGATCATTTTCCAGTACTTTGTTGATGGCTAATACTGCCGGCATTCTCACGCGAAAAAACTCATCCAGGTTGGAGGAGAAAATAGACAGAAATTTAATTCGTTCGTATAGTGGTACCTGTTGGTCTGCCGCCATTAGTAATACCCGGTAATTAAACGATAACCAGCTGAGATCGCGGTTATATAAAGGAACACCCATGAATCATTATGCTTTTACCGGGAAGAAAATTGCTGCAATCAAAAATGCAAGCACAGAAATAATAAGACCAAACATGAAAATATTGTAAGAAATACGCAGCAGCTTATATTTATGCCCCAGTACTACACCGAGGAAATAGATATCCCTTGTCATGCTGCTATAGAGGAAGTCAGAATCATTCATCATCTGTTTCATGCCCCATTGATATTCTTCCAGTTGCATCTTATAAAAGTTACCAAAGAACAGCAGGTTAGCATCTTTCTTTTCAATATCCACTTTGGTAAATACACCACTGGTCACATTGGGTCGGGTAGCCAACACCGAAAAAATAACGGTCAGTACGGCGGTGGTCAGGAATATGACAGAAGGAATCACCATATTGGGATAGTCTTCCAGCCTTCTTACCAGTACGCTCAATATCACGGAAATGATAATAGAGTTTACCGAAATCATGATATGGGCTTTACTGTCGGCCATGGAGCTAAGCCGGATATGATTGGTAGAAGTGGTTCTGAACATGGTTTCCACGCCCCGATCCGGTTTCTTTATCTTATCCTTGCCTTTATCTTTCTTCACCTTTTCAGTAGCCGTTTTGGGAGCTTCAGGGCTACCCGGAACAACGCTGACGTCTTCGGCCGCTTCGGCTGATTTTTTCTCCAGCTTCTTTTGCAGTTTAGCGAGGTTGTCTTCTTTTTGTTGTTTGAACAGCGTTTGGGCGTAATCCGTCCAGTAGTGATGTGCTGTTAAAAAAGCGATATTGTTGGTGAGCCATTTAACGGCGGGTATTTCCTGCTCATAAGTAAGCTCTAATTCCTGCCGTAGTAATTTGTTGCGGTCTGAAAATTCTTTGGATCCCAGGTGGGAAAGATCCGCATCACAAACAATCTGTTCTACCAGGGTATGTGGCGACTGTGGCATTTTGGTAGCCAGAATAGCTCCCTGTACCATGGCCTGAACATTTTCAGGGACCTGTTGTTGTTGTAAAAACTGCAGGGCTTCTTTGGCGCCATTTTCTTCGTGCAGCTTTCCTTCTCCCAATAAATAACCGGCGTCATGAAACCAGGCAGCCACATATACTGCCAGTAATTCGTCATCCTGTAAACGGTAGTGGGCGGCAATCTGGGCGGCAGCCTGTACTACCTGTTGCGTGTGAACAAGATTGTGATACACCAGGTTAGGGTGCGGGTGTTGCTCATACTGGGCTAGTACATAATCCCGGGCTGCGTCTATAATAACATTGTTTTGCATAAGGAAGACGAAAATTAAGATAAGGAACGGCGAAATATGTTGTATGCTTCTCGCTTTTTGTTGTGCATATAACGGTATGTTCGCTATTTCGCGTATACAAATCGCAATTGTAACCTAAGTTACTGCATTTTTGAGTTAAATTTATGCTATAAAGTTACACTATGGATGTCCGGATCGGGTTAATCTTTCTCCTCTTCTTACTGTCATGCAATGGTTTCAGCGACAGGGAACAAAAAGTCTATGCTTCTCCGGCTGGCTATGATCTGAAGGAGCCGGTGCGCTATCGCCTGCGGGAGTCTATGCAGGAAATTTCAGGAATAGAACTGTTTCCCGATGAGCATAGAATAATAGCCATTAATGATGAGCAAGGTAGAATTTATGATGTAGATGTGGCGGCAACAAAGCCCTATCCATATTATAAATTCGCCAAGGACGGGGACTATGAAGATATTTGTCATACCGACAGCGGCTGGTTTGTGCTCAAAAGCAGCGGTTCCCTCTTCCACGTACATGGCCTGTTTACCGACAGCATTTCTGCTGACCATTACAAACTGCCCAAGCAGGGTAAAAAGGAATTCGAAACCACTTATTACGACTCCGTTAAAAACAGTATCGTGATGATCTGTAAGAACTGCGAAGACGATAAAAAGGTGGGATTTACCAGCGCCTACCGGTTTGACCTGGCCTCCAAAACATTTGATACCACTGCCATTTACCGTTTCGACAACCGGGAAATTGCCAAGCTGGTGGGCTCAGATATGCGTTTTTTCAAACCTTCCGCCGCCGCCATTCACCCTATTGAAAAAAGACTGTATATCGTGGCATCCGTTAACGGCCTGTTGGTAATTTGCGACCTGCAGGGCCATGTACAGGAAGCCTATAACCTGAAACATCGTTTATTCCTACAGCCGGAGGGAATTGCTTTTGCACCTAACGGGGATATGTTTATTTCTAATGAAGGCGGTTATGACGGTACCGCCAGTATTCTTAAATTCACTTATAAGTCCAAATGATCAGATCAGCCATCATCTTTATTGCCTTATTCATCTTCGGTTACCATACCGGATATGCCCAAACACCCGATGTCGTAAAACGTATTATTCTCATCGGCGATGCAGGAGAGCTGCACAGCAACGGACAAAATGCCGTAGTGGATGCCGTTCGTAAAACATTTGATCTGCAGGATAATAGAAATACCATTTTATTCCTGGGAGACAACGTATACCCGAGAGGGGTACCTGACTCCAGTAGCCCAAAGTTTCCCATTGCCAAAGAAATTATCGACTACCAGATTAACCTGGTACGGGGCACCAAAGCGCAGGGATATATTATTCCGGGTAATCACGACTGGGATAAAAGCAAACCCGATGGCTGGGATATTATCCGCAACCAGCAACAATATGTAGATTCACAACACCTGGATAATGTACAGTTTGAGCCCAAGGAAGGTTGTCCTGGTCCGATAGAAGTGAAGATCTCCGATAAGATCACCCTTATCATCATGGACAGTGAATGGTGGGTGTTTCCCTATCAAAAGCCAGGGATAGAGTCTTCCTGCGATTGTAAAGATAATGACGAAGTCCTCACCAAACTATCTGAAATAGTAGCCCTGAACCGTAATAAGCTGATCATTTTTGCTACGCATCATCCGTTCCGCAGTTACGGTATTCACGGAGGATATTATACTATCAAACAACACATTTTCCCGTTAACAGATCTGAATCCTGCCCTGTATGTGCCTTTACCGGTAATAGGTTCTATCTATCCTATTGCACGTGGCGTATTTGGTACCCCGGAAGATATTCCCAATCCCAAATACCAGCAGATGATCAAAGGGGTAGAAGAAGCATTCAAACCGCATGGTCCGGTAGTATTTGTATCGGGACATGATCATACACTGCAGCTCATAAAAGATAAACAAAACAGTTATGTGGTAAGTGGCAGCGGGGCAAAACATAACCGGGTTAAGAAAGGGCCGAAGTCTTTGTTTGCTTCTACAGCCAACGGTTTCAGCGCCGTAGAATTAATGTCGGATGGCACGGTGCGGGTACAGTATTATTTCGCAGACAGCGGAGCAACACCGGTTTACAGCAATAATCTTTTCCGCTTGCAGGATATTCAACAGCAGGCGATGACCTATACTACGCCGGCACAATTACCTCCATTTATAACAATGGCCGCCGATACACAGTATAATAAGGCCGGTAGCTTTCATAAATTTTTGCTGGGAGAAAATTACCGGAAGGTATGGGCCACGCCTTTGAACTTCCCGGTGTTGGATCTGAGAACGGCTAAAGGTGGACTGAAAGTACTACAGCGTGGTGGTGGTAAACAAACACATTCTCTTCGTCTGGAAGACAGCACTGGTACAGAGTATGCGATGCGTTCCCTGAAGAAATTTCCGTTGGCAGCAATTCCTGAACTGCTGCGGGAAACCATTGCCCGTGACGTGGTGCAGGACCAGATATCTGCCGCTAACCCTTACGCGCCGCTGGCGGTGAGTGTGCTGGCAGAAGCAGCCGGCATACCACATACCAATCCCACTTTTGTATATCTGCCTGCAGATACCGCACTGGGTCCTTTTACCAACGTGTTTGGAAATGAAGTATATCTCTTTGAAGAAAGAGAACCTGTTACCGGCAAAAATGATAAAACCTATAACACCCAAAAGGTGCTGGCAAAAATATGGGGTGATAATGACGTGCATGTAGACCAGAAATCGGTACTGCGTGCCCGTTTATTCGATATGTACATCATGGACTTTGATCGCCATGATGATCAGTGGCGCTGGTACAAGGAATCACATAAGGGAGAAGATTACTATTACCCGGTACCACGTGACCGCGACCAGGCATTTTTCATCAACCAGGGATTAATACCCCGTGCAGCCGCGCGTCCATGGTTACTGCCAGGCGTACAGGGCTTCCGTGATTATATTCCTGATGTTAACGGTTTCAACTTCAGTACCCGTTATTTCGATCGCTCTTTCCTGAATGAAATGGACGAAAAAGACTGGAAGAAACAAACGGAAAGACTGTTGAAGAAGATGACTGATAGTGTGATACAGGCCGCAGTAAACGCTTTCCCGGATACCATCCGGTCGCTGGTAGGACCTATGATGTTGCATCGCCTGGCTGTTCGCCGCGATATCCTGGAAAAGAACACGATGAAGTATTATCGTTTCCTCGCCAAAGGAGTGGATGTACCGGCTACAGAAAAAAATGAGCTGATCACCGTTGAAAAGCAGTCTGGTGGCAATGTAGCGCTGAATATATTTAAGATTAGTAAGAAGGGCGCCATACAGCAGAATATCTATTCCCGCACTTTTGACCCGGCAGTCACCAAAGAGTTGAATGTATACGGCATGGGCGGCAATGACCGTTTTGAAATAAAAGGAGATCACGCTACGCCTATACGTATACGACTTATTGGCGGTAAAGAGGCAGACACGTACATTGACAGTACTACCGTAAAGGCAGGGAAACGGATACGCATATACGATCAGCGTACCGGCAATGATACATTTGCGCTTTCCCGTAATGAACAACGCCGCCTGTCTAACGATCCGGCTAATATCAAGTACAACAGAAGCGCATTCCAGTACGAAAAAACAATGCCTTTACTGGCTGGGGGCTATAACAGGGATGACGGTCTTTTGTTAGGTCTGGGCTTATCTGTTACCCGCCATGCTTTCAGAAGGGAGCCTTTTTCCGCGAAGCACCTGTTCACCGCTACGCACGCTTTGGCTACGCGCGCCTGGAACTTCCGCTATGAAGGAGAACTGACGGACGTGATCGGAAAAACGGATCTGTTACTCTTCGCCAGAGCGAAAGCACCGAACAATACCATCAACTTTTTTGGCTATGGTAACGAGACGACATTTGACAAGACCAATAAAACCATTTCCTACTACCGGGCCAGATTCAATTTCTATACGGCAGAAGCATTGCTGAAAACATCATTCGGCAATCATATGTACGTGGCATATGGTCCTACGTTTAATAATTACGCTTTTAATAAAGAGGAGAACGATAACCGTTTCATCACCAACTTTAAAGACAATGGACTCGACTCTGCCGGTATCTACAGCAATAAATCATATGCCGGCGGTAAAATAGTGGCTACTATCGATACCCGTAATAATAAAATCATTCCTACCCGTGGTATCCTGTGGACAACTACTTACGCAGGTAATTTTGGTTTGAACAACAACAGTCATAATACTACGCAGTTGCAATCTGACCTGAGCCTGTATATGAGCTTCCGCATCCCTGCTAACTTTGTTATTGTAAGCAGGTTTGGCGGTGGTAAATTATGGGGCAATTATGAATACTTCCAGGCACTCACTGTTGGCGGTGTACAGAATTTGCGCGGATATCGCAATTTCCGTTTTGCCGGTGATGCCAGCGTATATAACAATACAGAAATACGGGTAAAACTATTTGACCTGAAAACATACATATTACCTGCGGGGGTAGGATTGATTGCCTTTAATGATGTAGGCCGTGTATGGAGAGAAAATGAAACCTCGCATGTATGGCATGATGGATATGGTGGTGGTGTTTTCATAGCACCTATCAATGCACTCATCATTACCGCGGTGGTAGGGCATTCCAAAGAGGAAACCATACCATATGTAACGTTTGGATTTAAATTCTAGCGAATTTTGTCTTTGGGCAGGATTATACTGATTTAGATGATTTTCCAGATTATATTTTTTTGATTTAAAAAGATTAGCGAAGACTGATGCGTATCTCCACATCTATCTTCGCTAATCTTTTTAATCTTATAAAATCCCAAAACAAAATCTGGAAAATCATCTAAATCAGTATAATCCTGCCCAAAGACAAAATCCGCTTACTCCTGCTCCATATTTACTCTCACCCGCAGCGCCTTCAATCCGCTTACACCCTGTAATTCTTCCAGGTCGAGCATCTCAATTTCAGGCAGCAATATTTTTTTGCTCTGGAGGAAGGTGATATATTTCTTCAACTCTTCCATTTCTCTTACATAAGAGTATACCATGGCAATAGTACCGGGTTGTGTTAATCTTTCGCCGGTATCTTTTATATGTACTTTGTCGATACGTTTTTTGATGATCTCATAACGCACGTTGTAAGCGCCTTCCACATCAAACCGGCGTTCATCGCTACGGAAGCTGATGGTGATAGGTGCGCTGTGCATCAGGATCATTTGCGTGGTTTGCAGCGGTACCTTCAGTTTAGGGCCCAGTTTATTGGTAAGTCTTGCGATGTGCGCCATAGATGAAAGCTGCCACAGACGAAGGTTACGCAGGTATAGTTGATCGAATTTCTTTTCCTGTGCAATAGACTGACCAATGTAAATGGTATACTCTACGCCATCGGTACGGTATTTCTCAAAATAACAAGGGAAGGAGTGTTGTATGTATTGGCGCTCTTTTTCCAGGTATTGACTGATCGCTGCGTTAATCTTAGACAAGCTTTCTTCATATTCTCTCCGGTGATGATATACATGCCCTTCTGATTTATCCATTTTGGCGAAATAGCTTGCCAGCAATGGTTTCAGCGACTCGTTATCATCACACAGATGTTCCAGCACCGGCTGTATTTCGTTATCCATGAACTCATTTACTTTCAGATCTTCACCTGCCTGCAAACTATCACTGAGATTGTTGAGCAGGTCATTTGTTTTGAACTGAAGTTCTTCCAGTAAAGGAAGGTGTATGGTTTGTTCGATGGTGGCGAGGGTATCGCGAATCAGTTCCAGCTGTTCCTGTAAATCTTCCCGGATGGCATTGCCTTGTTGTACGGAGGAGTTACGGATATCCACCGCGCCGTAGAGTGGATATACCTCATCGAAGCTGATGCTTTCAATATCTTTTCTCTCTTCTGCCGGTGTGAGCAGGTAATCCCAGGCGGCGTCCACAAACTTCCATTCTACGGAAGGTTGTAATGCGGTGAACTGATCTTTGATCACTTCATTCAGTCGGCTCTCCAGTATGTTCATACTGCGGTTCAGCATCAACACCAGCAGGGGATAAGTATTCTGAAACTTCCATAAAGGATCTGCAGATAACCGGTTAGGAGTGGAGGAAGCCAGTTCCAGCACGCCCAGTATTTCCTTTTTATGGGTGATCGGGAATACCAGGAAGCTTTTGATGTTTTTTATCGGCAAATATTTGAGAAATGTATGCGGCGCAATGGTTGTTTCATTTACATCCGGAATGATCAATGGAATAGGATGCAGCTCCAGGTGCTCCAGTAATGCCGAGAAGAAATGCTGTTGTTGTTTTTTGTTGCCTACGCCCAGGATGGGGTCTGTATTGGAAAATTGTTCTTCCAGTACATTTTTTCCATTCACTTTAGGGAAAGGAACCAGGTGGGCTGTGACGTCTGGAATACCTAATATAGTAGGAATCATTTTTTCCAGGGTGCGGTAGCTTTCCACCTCGTTGCTGGTGCGCATATTCATCACCAGGCTTTTGATATTATTGAGGGTTTCTGATTGAGTCACATCTTTCACCGTCCATATCACAAAGCCTTCCAGTGAAAACATGCTGGTAGGCAGTAGTTGCTGGAGTGATTCTTCCGTCACCTGTTTGGAGCAGAACTGTCCATAATCCAATGGGGGGAGATCTCCATTTACTTTTACATCTACAAACCGGGGGTCTATGTTCACTTTCACATAACGTTTGCCTCCATCCGGTGTTTCCACGGTATGGATTATTTCGTTTTTATAGGTCATGGGAAAATGATACACTTTTTCCAGGATCAGTTTATAGAGCCACGTCATCTTATCTTTCTTCACCTGGGTCAGGGAAACACCATCCGGAACGGTACTCAGCTCCTGGCCGTTTTGTGTAAAGAGTTGTTTAAAGAGATCGGAATAGTAGAAGATGGCGAATTTAAAAGGAACGCCGATGCCATAAATATCTTTAGTGGAATCTGTGGTAACCGGGAAAATGGCGGATATCAACAGATCCAGGTAGTCTTTATATTTACTGAGATCACTATCCGGGGGGATAGGTTGTAGTACTTCCGGGTTGCTTTCAAACTTGTCAATGATCAGTTTATAGAAGGAGGAGCGAACTTCTTCGGCATTCTTCACCTTCTCCTTTAAATAATTCAGGAAGGGAACGAATGATATGTTAGACTCAATTACTTTATCATCGTTAAATATACCTGGGTGTGCAGTTAAAACTTTCATATCTACGTATAATTATAACCAAAGGCTATCGTTTTTGGTGTGCCAGTAATAAATATCTTATTACAATTTACAGTAAAATCAGTGTGCAGGATTACAGTGGGGGGTACTAATGTAGACGTAAAGGTAGGGGAAATATTGTATGATTGACAGCATTGGGGAATGCAGGTGATTGTTAGCAGGAGTATCTCCCTGAAAATCAAATACCTGCATCCCCAGGCTGCAAATTATTGCAATTCAATCTGGTTTCTAAGCAGATCGTCTATCGTATCACGTTTACGGATCAGGTGTGGCTTACCATCTTTTACCAGTACTTCCGCTGGTTTCAGGCGGGAGTTAAAGTTAGAAGACATTTCAAAGCCATAGGCGCCGGCGTTATAAAACACCAGGTAGTCACCTTCTCGTACCTCATTTATTTTCCTGTCCCATCCAAAGGTGTCTGTTTCACAGATATTACCTACTACGGTATAGATGCGTTCCGTGCCTTTTGGATTGGAAATATTGCGTATTAAGTGGAAAGCCTCGTAAAACATAGGTCTGATCAGGTGGTTGAATCCTGAGTTTACACCTACAAATACATTGGCAGTCGTTTGTTTGATCACATTCGCCTTTACTACAAAGTAGCCGCTTTGGCTTACCAGAAACTTTCCTGGTTCAAACCACAGCTGCAGCGGGCGTACATATGATTTGGCGAAGTTGTTGAAAGCCTCGCTCAGTTTTTTACCGAGCAGATCGATATCCGTTTCAGGATCGCCCTGTTGGTAAGCTACCTTAAAGCCACTTCCCAGGTCAATAGACTCCAGGTCGGGGAAATGCTGAACCATTTCAAACATCACTTCCACACCACGCAGGAACACATCTACGTCCTTGATTTCAGAGCCGGTATGCATATGCAGGCCGGTTACTTTCAATTTGGTAGAATTGATAATACGTTCGATATGACGCATCTGGTGGATGGAAATACCAAACTTACTATCGATATGCCCGGTGGAGATTTTAAAGTTACCACCAGCCATGATATGCGGGTTCAGACGGATGCAGATAGGATAGCTACCACCGAACTTATTGCCAAACTGCTCCAGGATGGAGAGGTTGTCTATATTGATGATTACCCCCAGATCTTTTGCAGCAATAATTTCCTGCAAATCCACACAGTTAGGGGTAAAAATGATATTCTTAGGATCAAATCCGGCTTTCAGGCCCAATTGTACTTCCTGGATGGATACAGTATCCAGTCCGCAGCCAATAGAATTGATATACTTRAGGATGTTGATATTGGTCAATGCCTTACAGGCGTAGAAAAAGCGGGTGTCCGACTTATGAAAGGCCTTTTGCAGCTTTTCGTACTGAGTTTTAATCTTTTCTGCATGGTATATATATACCGGGGTACCAAATTCTTCTGCTACTTTCACCAGGAAATCGGCAGTAAGTACGTCGCTTTGTTTAGGCATTGAAAATCCTTAGTTTAAGAATGAGTTGGCAAAATTACTACGCAAAAGTGAGAAATTGTAGAAAAAAGGGGAATACCAGGTAATAGAGGGGTAAGTAGCTGATTTTGTTGGGATTTTCTGTTCAATAGGGGGCGGTTATTACTTCTCGTATACTTCTCGGGTACTTCTTGGGTACTTAGGACTCGTCTATCTATTACATTTCCATTATACTTCTATTACTGTTCCACTACACTCTTACTACTGTTAGATTACTCTTTTACTACACTCTTACTACACTCTTACTACTCTTTCACTACTCTCCTAACAATCAATTAACTTACAAGGAGACACTTCCAGCACCTCGGCTAACTGAAGAATGGTAGTATATCTGATATCCACCTGGCCTCTTTCAATTCGGCCTATATCTGCGGAATCAATATTACAGTTTGCAGCCATGTCTCGCTGACTCCATCCTTTTGCTTCGCGGAATGTGCGGACTTTCCGACCAAAGCTTTCCAGTTTTTCTTGTTTATTGATGTCCATATTCTCAAGTCGAATATGAACAAAATGAATAGAAAAACAGAGGGGGTATTCCCCCTTAGTTGATGAAATATACTTATCTTTGATTCACGTTGAAATAATGATTAACCATAACCATACACACCATGCAAACAACCAAACCCTCCACACAGAACCATCTCCGCTTACTCTTCGAAGGCTTCGCCGGCAGCGCCATTAAATTCCGCGAAAAAGTTTGCCAGGAATGTGGCTGGAGTGAAAGCACCTTTTACAAAAAAGTGCGTGAAGCAGGGAACAATAAGGCTTTCAGCATCGCTGAAATGGAAAAGATAAAAGACCTGGCCTGGGAGGTACAACAGGATTTAAAAGACCGGCTCTAAAAAACAAAAGGTGCCTCTGAAGTACAAAGAGGAACCTTTTTATAAAATATCTTATTAACAATTATTCTTCTTCATCTCCTTCCATAAAGCCTTCTATATTTCTGCGGTCTTTCTTGGTAGGGCGGCCAATTTTACTTTGACGCTTACCTGTCTGGAATACAGATGCCACGAAAGCAGGAGCCAGTTTGTCTTCTTCCGGCGTATTATCTATGTAGTATTTAATGGCTTCGCTATAGGCCTGCCTGTTAGCCAGTAAGCCGGTTACTTCAATGACCCATTTGCGGCCTTCTGTTCTGATTTCAAATTTATCGCCTATAGATACTGGTTTAGCGGCTTTCACGGAGTTGCCGTTCATCTTTACTTTACCGCCATCACAGGCATCTGAAGCCTGGCTACGGGTTTTAAACACCCGGATAGACCAGAGATATTTATCTACGCGTACTTTTTCGTTGCTACTCATAGTAAAGCTTTTAGCCTTTAGCTATTAGCTTTTAGTCTGACTGCTAAAAGTTAATAGCTAAAGGCTTCTTTGTTATTTGCTCATTTCCGCAAAGAACTTGTGGAAATAAGGAATGGTTTCAATGCCTTTGTAATAGTTAGCTAAACCATATTTCTCGTTGGGAGAGTGCAGGTTGTCGCTATCCAGACCAAAGCCCATCAATACTGTTTTCAGTCCCAGTTCCTTTTCAAACAGGGCCACGATAGGAATGCTACCGCCGCCGCGAACAGGAATCGGATCTTTACCGAAAGTAGTAAGAATGGCCTGGTGAGCTGCCTTGAATGCAACAGAGTCGATTGGTGTTACATAAGGGCTGCCACCATGATGCTTGGTTACTTTCACTTTCACGCTCTTTGGCGCTATGGCTTCAAAGTGTTTGGTGAACAGGTCGGATATTTCGTGCCAGTCCTGGTTAGGAACGAGGCGCATGGATATCTTGGCAAATGCTTTGGATGGCAATACTGTTTTAGAGCCTTCGCCGGTGTAGCCGCCCCAGATACCGTTTACTTCCAGGGTAGGACGTATGCCGGTTCTTTCGATGGTGCTATAACCTTTTTCGCCCCAAACGTCTGCTACGCCAAGATCTGCTTTGTATTCCCCTTCATCAAAAGGAGCGGCGTTCAGCGCTTCTCTCTCTGCTGCACTCAGTTCCTGTACTTTGTCGTAGAAGCCAGGGATGGTGATGTGGTTGTTTTCATCGTGCAGGGAAGCAATCATTTTAGCGAGGATGGTAGCCGGGTTAGCCACAGCGCCACCATATACACCACTGTGCAGGTCGCGGTTAGGACCGGTTACTTCTACTTCCATATAAGCCAGGCCACGCAGGCCGGTATCTATGGAAGGGTTTTCCAGGCTGATCATAGACGTATCTGAAATTAATACCACGTCTGCTTTCAGGCGTTCTTTATTTTCTTTCAGGAAGATGCCCAGGTTGGCGGAACCAACTTCTTCTTCCCCTTCAATCATAAACTTGATATTGCAGGGGATGGTGTTGGTTTTGTTCATCGTTTCAAAAGCCTTTACGTGCATGTAAAACTGACCTTTGTCGTCTGCGCTGCCACGGGCATATATGTTACCGTCTTTGATAACCGGTTCAAATGGACCACTATGCCACAGATCCAGTGGATCTGCGGGTTGTACATCGTAGTGGCCGTATACCAATACAGTTGGTAAGGAAGGGTCTATAATTTTTTCTCCGTATACAATCGGGTGACCAGCAGTCTGACACACTTCTACTTTGTCGGCGCCAGCTTCCTGCAGGCGCAGTTTTACAGCTTCTGCACATTGCTGAGTATCTCCATTATGACGGGAATCCGCACTCACAGAAGGAATGCGTAACAGCGCCAGTAATTCATCCAGGAAACGATCTTTATTCTCCGCCTGGTAATCTTTCCAAACTTGCATGATTCAGGAAATTAGGTTCACAATGTGGTGCAAGTTAAAGGAAAATCAACATTCAGAAATTGCAGAAGATGGGATTTTGATGAACGGCCATGCGTAAAGGCAGTGACATAAAAGAATGGTATATTCCTGTAGGGAACATACACCATACATTGTTCACCCATCAATTGATCAGGAAATTAACTTCTGTCTTACCAGGAATTCCAGCTTCTGGTTTACATCCAACAGTTTGGCGGTCAGTTCTTTATTTTCCTTGCGAAGTGCATATACTTCATAAGCCTTTTCGATATTATGTTTCAGCTCTTCCTCGTTCCAGGGTTTGGAGAAATACTTGTATACCTGTCCTTTGTTAATGGCGTCTACTACCGCGTTGATGTCGGCATAACCTGTCAACAGCATGCGTATCGGCTCGGGGTATCTTTCCAGTATTGATTCGAAAAACTCTATCCCGGTTGTTTTGGGCATACGCTGATCCGAGATAATGATATGAAATTCCTGTTCTGCCAGGAGCTTTTCCGCTTCTTCTGCAGAGGTGGCCGTAACAACATTGTACAGCCTTCTGAACGAAGCCTTAAAGGCATTCAGGTTGTGTATTTCATCATCAATATAGAGTATATGGATGTGTTGTGCACTCATTTAAGCAGACTTAGTTCCAAGTTATTGATAATAAATGAGTTAGAAACAATGAAACCTTCGATATCGATTTTGTTATCCATTCTGCCCCATTCACCTTAAATCATATAGTAAAACGTTCAACGTTTTACACGTAGCAAAGGTACATATAAACATACTGTTTTATGATGAATATTTCAAGGATGAATGAACTTTTTTAAAAAAATGCCGTTTCCTTATCCAATAGCTATTTAGTGGCTTAGTTTCCATATTTTCGTGTAGTTATGAAAAGCGTGCGTTTACCGCTTTTTTTATAGCGTTCACCGGTGAAAACAACACTTACGCCGGCAAGCCTCAAAACAGGAATAGGTTTTGCATTATTGTCGGCACTTAAAACTTAAATTTTAATTCAGATGAAAACAGGAATTATTGCAATCGTAGTACTCGTATTATTAGTCATGTTTGGTTGTGGCAAATACAACGGACTTGTGACTAAAGATGAAAACGTGAAAAATAAATGGGGTGTGGTACAGAGTAGCTATCAACGTCGCGCTGACCTGATTCCTAACCTGGTTGCTACCGTGAAAGGTGCGGCTAACTTCGAAACCGAAACCCTTGAAAAAGTAATCCAGGCACGTGCCAGCGCTACTCAGATCAAGGTAGATGTGAATGACCTGAGCCCTGAAAAAATTCAACAATACCAGGCAGCACAAGGTCAGTTAAGCCAGGCATTGGGTCGTTTACTCGCCGTGTCTGAAAACTATCCGGACCTGAAAGCAAATGCCAATTTCCAGAACCTGCAGGCACAACTGGAAGGTACTGAGAACAGGATCAACGTAGCCAGAAACGACTTCAACGAAGCGGTGAATGGTTATAACAGCTCCGTACGTACGTTCCCTAATAACATCATTGCCGGTATCACAGGCTTCAAAGCAAAAGGTTATTTCGAAGCAACTGCCGGTGCTGAAAATGCGCCACAGGTAAAATTCTAAACAACCCAAAATAGTATTTCCGGTTTTTTGTTGTGGAGATGGGATCACGGAGAAAGGCAACTCTTTCTGTGATCCTTTCCCGGCACCAAAAAACCGGGAATTAAAAAAATAGATAAAGCATGCGCATTTTTCCTTTTAAACGAAAAGAGATTTTTTCAGAAACGGAGAAGAACAGGTTAGTGCAGGCTATCCGGGTAGCTGAGCGGCTTACTTCCGGAGAAATCAGGTTGTTTGTTGAAAGCCATTGCACTTATGTAAACCCCATGGACAGAGCCAAAGAAGCATTCGCCTCACTGGAAATGGGCAAAACTAAATTGCGTAATGGCGTTTTGGTATATGTGGCCATTAAAGACCGGCAGTTTGCCATCCTGGGCGACCAGGGCATACATGAGAAAGTAGGCGATGACTTCTGGGTGAAAGAAGCCGGAATGCTGATCAATCACTTTCAGGACAATCGTATTATCGAAGGCATAGAAGCATGCATTGAGGAAATAGGTGCCTCACTTCGCACTTTCTTTCCGCACGAAGCCGGCAGCGATGTGAATGAACTTCCGGATGATATCGTCTTCGGCAAATAAAGGCCACTCTTTTTAAACGATTTTAGCTTAGAAACAATGAGGATACTACGCTGGTTTTTACCGGGATTATTAATGATGGCGGGCTTGCTGGCAAAAGCACAGAACATACCGCCCCGGCCTAATCCTCCAACTTTAGTAAATGACTTTGCCGGTGTATTGTTGAAGAATGAAGATGATGCACTGGAACAAAAAGTGCGGGCTTACTACGATACTACTTCCACCCAGATAGCCATCGTTACACTGAAATCAATCGGGGATTACGATATTAGCCAGGTATCGTTAAAAATATTACGTGATTGGGGAATCGGAACAAAAGGCAAGAACAATGGGATACTAATTCTTGTTTCTGTTGAAGACAGAAAGCTGAGGATAGAAACCGGTTATGGTATGGAAGGTGTAGTGCCTGACGCCATTGCCAACGATATCATCAACAACATTATTAAGCCCGACTTCCGCGAAGGACATTACTACGAAGGACTGGATGGTGCGGTGGATGCGGTGATAAAAGCCGCAGCAGGTGAGTACAAGGCCGACCCACGGAAAAGTAAGCCAGGCATTAGTCCCGGTGCTATTTTTCTTATCATAATGGTGATAGTGATTATCGCTTCTCTCATTAGCCGCGGTGGTGGCGGTGGTGGCGGTGGCGGAGGTGGTGGAACTACCTACAACAGACGTGGCGGTTGGATATGGCCGGTATTAGGCGGTATGGGAGGCTTTGGCAGCGGCGGTGGAGGCGGCTGGTCAGGCGGCGGTGGTTCCGGAGGGGGCGGCTTCGGCGGCTTCGGAGGAGGATCCGGCGGTGGCGGCGGCGCCAGCGGCAGCTGGTAACAGGTGAAAACTATTTTATGTCATACTTGCATGTGTTAAATGGAGATGCTACCCTTACCTTGTTCCGGCAAAGTGAGGTGCCGGGAGAAATTGTAGTATGTAGAGAAATGATGTGCGAAGGAAAAGTAAAGTATACCAAGGACCTTACTGAATTCTTTGAAAGTCGCGCCAAACACCTCGAATTCCAATACGGAATAGACAGACAAACTTATTATACCAATGTAGTACAGGAGCTGGAGAAGTTAGATCTCTCCGGCTCCTCTGCTGATGAAATCGTCCTCTGGTTTGAATATGACCTGTTTTGCCAGATAAATATGTTGTTTATCCTGCACTACATCACCAGCCAACTTCCCGCACTTCCCCCCATTAGTATCATTGATCTGCCACATCACGCGCAGCCGGAAGACTTACCAAAAATATTTGAACAGCGTGTCCGCCTGCAACCGGATGACCTGGTATGGGCAGAGGATGTATGGGATGCATGGTGCCTTCGTACGCCACAGGTGCTGGAAACCATCAGTAAACTATCTGCCGGAAATCTGGCATCGCTGCCGGCAGCGATCACTGCTCACCTGAAAAGATTCCCGGATGTAAACACCGGACTGAGTACTATTGAAAACTATTTCCTGCTACGACTGGCGCTGGGCAGCTATCGCTGGTATGATCTCTATATGCTTTTCTGGGACGAACTGGAAATATATGGTTTCAGCAATTTTCAACTGGACATCCTCATCCATCGTATGGTAAATGCCGGCGTGATAGAGGAACATGAACAGATACTTAAAATTACCAGTCTTGGTAGGGAAATATTGGAAGAAGAAGAAAATTACCTGGACTATGTTTCCCTGGAACACCGCTGGCTGGGAGGAGTAAAACTCGCTGATACCACCTGGCGCTGGAATCCTGCCATCAACGCTTTGGTGGAGGTGGAACTGTAGTGCCGCGGATTTTGTCTTTCCCAGGATTATACTGATTATACTGATTTTGTTTTCAGGATTAAAAAAGATTAGCGAACATCAATGTGGATAACCGCATCGGTGTTCGCTAGTCTTTTTTAATCCTATAAAATCAAAAAAACAAAATCAGTATAATCAGTATAATCCTGGGAAAGACAAAATCCGCTGACTACTCTTTAATGGATTTCCTTATTTCTTCAGCAGCTTTACGCAGATAGTCGGACTGTTTCAGCAGTTCATCCCTGTTAGTGCCGGAAACACCCGTTGCTTCCTGGGATTTACTCTTGCTGATTTCCTGCATCCAGTTACTGATATAAGTGCTTACCTGTGAGTTGCTGAACTGTGCGGTCATCGCTTTAACCTGATCCACACCTTTCGTTACCGCCTGTGTGTTGTTTACTTTTGATAAGAAGCCAAGGTAGTCGAAAGCTGCATTGAGCTTATCCTGCCCGCTGGTTTCATCAAACTTGGTTGCCACAAAACCAACATCAGCAGCGTTGCCTTTACGGGCATACACACCTGCGATCGCATTTACCAGCTTACCTTTCGTGTCACCTTCCATTTGTTTGGCAATCGTATAAGCTTTATCCAGGTCGAGGGAGGCTAAGCCTTCCAGGCCAGCTGCTTCCACGCCATAAGACTTATCTTTTGTAGCGTTTTCAAACAGGGAGCTATACTGTGCATCTTTCAGTTCACCCAGTTGTTGTAAGGCAGCTGCACGCACCAATGAACTTGGATCCTGTTTGGCCAGTTCCAGCAAAACCGGGAGGGCAGCGGCTTTTACAGCAGTGTTAGCCATGTTCAGTTTGCCAATAGTATAAGTCCTTAAGCCGTGGTATTTATCTTTCAACGCCAGCTGTAACAGCTTCACTGCTTCAGGGTTAGTGGCTTGCGCGTCCGCTGCCTCTTCGATGGCGATGCGGCGGTCCATATAGTTAGGAGCATGTGCGTACTGATAAGCGTAGGTACTGAAAGCACGGTGATCATCTATCTTGGCTAATACTACTTTATCTGCATCTACGTTCACCAGATCAGGACGGGTAGTATAAGAGAACGTAAATGAATCTACCCGGTTTTCCATGAAGATCTGATGTCTTTCAGCTTTACCACCCGTGTATACATCAATGGCCATAGGGATCTGCCATACTTTAGCTTCTTTCTGTATCTGCTGTAAAATAACGGTCACTGTTTTAGCGGCGTCATTATATTTATAGCTGATATCCAGCTGTGGGAAGCCTTTACCGAAATACCATTCATTAAAGAACCAGTTCATATCCCGACCGGTTACTTCTTCGAATGCGAGGCGTAGCTGATGTGCTTCTGTTGCCTTGAAGGCATTTGTTTTCAGGTACAGGTTCAGGGATTTGAAGAAGGCAGAATCACCTACTGCATTACGTAACATGTTTAACACGCGGCCACCTTTCTGATAGGTGATCTGGTCAAACATATCTTCTCTGTCGTGATAGTGAAAGCGTACCAGGTCTTTGTCGCCGGAGTATTGTACCATCGACATATAAGACTGTGCAGCTTCCTGGCTATGTTCATCTGCCGCGTCTTTACCATATTTATGTTCCAGCCACAGGTATTCGCTGTAGTCTGCAAAAGATTCATTCACGGTAAGATTGCTCCAGGACTCAGCAGTGGCAAGGTCGCCAAACCAGTGGTGGAACAGTTCGTGGGCAATTACGCCTTCGTTATAGTTATTGTTATCGAGGAGTTCACGATCTGTTTTCTGTATAAATTCTCCATGAAGCGTTGCAGTGGTATTTTCCATCGCGCCGGAAACATAGTCACGGCCGGAGATCTGGGAATACTTCACCCATGGGTATTCGTAGCCTAATATGTTAGAGTAGAAGGTGAGCATTTCCGGTGTGTTACCGAAAATATTCCTCGCATATTTCTCGTATGCCTTTTCTACATAGTAGCTCACTTCCTTACCGCGCCAGGTATCTTTTACAATAGCATAGTCACCTACAGCCATCATGAAAAGGTAGGGAGAGTGGGGGAGATCCATCTTCCAGGTATCTGTACGGGTGCCATCAGCGTTGTTCTTCTGACTTACCAGCTTACCATTGGAGAGGGTTACGTATTTCTTTTCCACCGTCATGCTGATTTCTTCGGTGCATTTCTGGTTGGTTTTATCGATCGTAGGAAACCAGGCGGAAGAACTTTCTGTTTCGCCCTGTGTCCAGATCTGGGTAGGTTTGTTGGGATCTTTTCCGTCGGGATTGATAAAATATAATCCTTTTGCATCAGAGATAGCGGCGCTGCCTTTCGCTTTCAGCTCATCAGGCCTGGCGGTATAACTGATATAAATAATATAAGACTCAGATGGCTTGTAGCTTTTGTCCAGTGCAATATGCAGCTGCAGGCTGTCGTAGCTGTATTTCAGCGGGTTATTTTTGCCGGCTTTTACCAGGGATATTTCTTTAATATCCATGCCTTTTGCATCCAGCGTAAGGGAGTCGGTGGCATAGAAATGGGGTTTCAGGGTAATCCATGCTTTGCCGTAAAGGTACCTTTTCGCATAATCGAAACGTACGTCCAGCTTGGTATGTACCAGATCATTTACTTTAGTGGCAGCGGCACGGTAAATCTTTAATGCGGGGTCTTCCTGGGCAGCTTTATCAGATTGGGCCATCAGGGGAGTGCTCATTCCCAGTCCGGCTATTCCTCCGATCAGCATTCCCATCAGGGATTGCTTCAGATGTTGATTCATGTAAAAGGCAGTTTTAAACAAATGTATCGGCTTGCGATATTAAAAAGAGTCAAATTTAAACAAATGGGCCAAATATGAGGTAAGTGGTTAAAAATGCTATTTTTGTTACGCTTATAGGCCAGTAAAACAGTATTATGATCAAAGCAATAGTGAATGGCAAATCTACATTTGCCGTGAATACAGACACAAAGCTTACCTGCGATAACCAGGAAGTAGATTGGTCAGCCGCAAAATTGCCTACCGGCGATTATAGCATCATAATGGATGGAAATAGCTACCAGGCGCAGGTTTTGCGGATCGACAAGGATACCAAAACAGTCGTACTACAGGTAAATCAGCAACAGTTTGAAGTGGCTATAGAAGAACCTATTGACCAGTTGCTGGCGTCTATGGGGATTAAAGATGCCATGACGAAGAAGGTAAATGATATCAAGGCGCCTATGCCGGGACTGGTGCTGAAGGTGCTGGTAACCCCCGGGCAGGCTATTCACAAGGGCGATCCGGTGCTGATCCTGGAAGCCATGAAGATGGAGAATGTGTTTAAAGCTTCTTCAGATGCCATCGTAAAAGAAATTAAAGTCGCAGAGCGCACTGCCGTTGAAAAAGGAGAAGTACTGATCGTGCTGGAATAATATTTGCACAGGAATAGTTTTTATACCAATTTATAGTATGCATCTCAAATACAGGACAGTAATATTCGTTTGGGCATGCTTGTTACTCTGCGGCCGTCTTTGGGCGCAGGAACAGCATCATTACGTATATATTCAGAGCGAGAAAGGGCAACCATTTTATGTAAAGCATAATGGCAAGGTGCTGAGTTCCACGGAGCGGGGTTATATCATTTTGCCCAAACTGGACAACGGTACGGTGCCTATCACCGTTGGTTTTCCGAAGGATGAATCGCACGAAGCGCAGTTTTATCTGAAAATAGCGAAGAATGATCAGGGCTTCCTGTTGAAGCAATCCGGGGAAGCGGGTTATTCTTTATATAACCTGCAAACTTTCCGGGAAATCAAGTCGGATGCAGGTACGCCTGCTGTAGCAGCTGCCGAAACACTTGTGGTAGCCGATACATTGGTGCCAGTGCTGGATACGGCTAAAAAGGAAATGATGGCGAACCTGCAGAAGGATCTTGAAACAACGTTTGCTGACAAAGCCATTGTAACAGGCCCTGCTAAGTCTACAACGACTGCCAAGTCAGCGAATCCGTTTTCTTCCGCATTAGATAAAGTGGTAGTAACCGGCGATGACAGGAATGAGCCGGCACCGGAAGTGAAGCCAGTAGCCGCACCGGCAGATGCGGCAGTAGCCACTGAAGGAGAGGTAAAGAAGCTAAAGGGTAAAAAACATAAAAACGAAAGAGAGCCGCTCACCGATGAAGAGAAGGCAATTCTCAATGATGTGCTGGCAGAAGAAGGCAAAACAGCCGCCAGCGAGGCAGCAGCAGAAGAAGTAGCCAAAGCAGCTCCGGCTGAAGAACCAACAAAGAAGCAAAAGAAACATAAGGCCAAGGAAGGAGATCCCGATTTTATTGAGTTCCAGGATGATAAATCTCAGCCTGCCGCTATGGGTACTGCCACAGAAGCGGTGGCCGCTCCACCAGCAGTGGTGGAAGTGCCGGTAACCACTACAGAAGAAGCACCTGTCCGCAAAAAGAAAAAACGCAGTAAACTTTTTGATGATACAGAACATCCGGCTAATATCATCACCGATTCCAGTGGTTACGGTGTGGCGGTTACCCGCCCGGTAACAGATGAAGAGCCGGTAAAGAGTAAGAAGAAAAAGAAACACAGTGAAGAAGAAGCAACGGTGGATGCCGCAGGCGCGCCTGTAGGAGCACCAATAGCTGCTGAAGTGGTACCAGATGCGCCGGTAGCAAAAAAGAAAACAACGGATGCCCGCCTGATCAATTCGGACTGCACTAATATCATGGATGAACCTACTTTCCGTAAAATGTTACGCAAATTTGTAGCTGCCCGAAGTGATGATGGTATGATAGATGTGTTCCGTAAACAAACGCGCAACTACTGCCTGGAAACGGCACAGATGAAAACCCTGGTGCAGTTGCTGACAGCAGATGATACCCGTTATCGCTTACTGGATGCGGGTTATTCTAAAACATACGATACAGAGAAGTATGGCTCCCTGGAAAACCTGTTAATCGATGATTACTACAGGGGCAGGTTCAAAGCGATGCTGCATAAATAAGAAATTACGAATTACGGAATTACGAATTACGGATTTGTGAGTAGATGGTAAACGCGAAGATTAACCTCGCCTATATCTCCCCACAAATCCGTAATTCGTAATTCCGTAATTCGTAATTCCGTAATTCGTAATTCTTTAATTTCGCCCCATATGAACAGGTATTTTATAGAAGTGGGATATAAGGGAGCGCAGTACAGCGGGTTCCAGGTGCAGGAAAATGCGCATACCGTGCAGGCGGAAATAGACAGGGCATTGAGTATGTTACTGAGAGATACCATTGTCAGCACAGGTTCCAGCAGAACGGATGCTGGTGTGAATGCCCAACAAAACTTCCTTCACTTTGATACCGCATTGCCACTGCATCCGCAGTTCCTATATAAGATCAACGCCATCCTGCCGGATGATGTGGTGCTGAGAGGTATATATAATGTACCTCCGGATGCCAATAGCCGCTTCGCTGCCCTGGGCCGTTCCTATGAGTATACCTTATATACACGTAAAGACCCTTTTCTGAAGGACCGGGGATACTTCTTTCCTTATAAGATGGATATCGATGCATTGCAGGAAGCAGCGGAAGTGATTAAAGGCTATAGTGACTTCACTACTTTCTCTAAGCGTAATACACAAGTGAAGACATATATATGTAAGATTGAAGAATCTTACTGGACAGTTGACGGAGAGCGTATAGTCTATAACGTTACCGCCAACCGGTTCCTGCGGGGAATGGTGCGTGGGTTGGTAGGAACGATGCTGAGAGTGGGGCGGGGTAAGCTTTCTATGGATCAGTTCAGGGCAGCCATAGAGAGTATGGATTGTACAAATGCTGATTTTGCCGTGCCTCCACAGGGATTGTTTTTGATGAAAGTAAGATATCCGGAAGGACTTTTGCAGCCAATAAGCTTTGATCGTCAATAATTTTTGATCTCTGTAATCCTTTGTCATAAAGGATTACAGAGATTTTTATAAAATAGTCCTGCAAAAAAGTTGGAAGTGTTAAAAATCCGCCTACCTTTGCGCTCCGCTTTGATAGAAAGCACGCACACAAAAGCTCTTCCCGACACTGAATTTCTACTCATTTTTTCTGGTTGCTATATAGCCGCTAATACCTGGTGGCAGCGCTTCTGCGATCAGTAACAATGAAAAAATAAAATTTTAAAAAATCTTGAAAAAGATTTGGTGGAAATGAAAAGTTTATTACCTTTGCAACCCCAACAACAACGGGGCAACAAACGGAGAGCGAAAGTTGCGAAGAAAATTGAAATAAGATGTATGACTAAAGAGTCACAGAGATCGGATCTCACACATCAACAAAAGCTGAAAGCGTAAAGCAWAAAGCTCAAGTTCTTTGAAAGATTGGAAACAACAGCACGAATCTAAGTAGTGATGCTTAGRTTCAAACAGGTAATGTACAGCTAAACATAATTAATAGATCACCGATTGATTTCGAGAGAAATTAGTCAGTATCAAAACTTCTTTACAATGGAGAGTTTGATCCTGGCTCAGGATGAACGCTAGCGGCAGGCCTAATACATGCAAGTCGA
>NZ_JBFREI010000009.1:0-317540 GCF_052114225.1 Chitinophaga sp. RAB17
ATTGAGCTATTCCGGGAGGTAACAAAAAAGGTTAGGTTACACTAACTTTTAAAACCCTGAAAAGCCGCGATATATAAGGCATTGATGTAGTCCCAAGGGGATCACCATCAGGAGTAAAAAGAAATACTCTTACGTAATTAAACCTTGTAGAAGCTGATTCTACAAGGTTTTTTTGTTTTTAGTGGTAAAGTTGTGAAATGATAAATAAGGATAGAAAAGTGAGCGTTGCGGTTAGCAACAGAATGATTAAATTGTGCTAACCGTCACTGGCTTGTAGTACTTATCTTACAAGTGCAGTGTATTTACGACAAATCAATTTCTTTCACATAAGTTTTAAGATCTAATTCCTTTGTAATGTTAATCGTTCATAACAGAAATTAAGGTGATATTAACAGCTGCAAGGCTTAAGGTTTATAACCCATTAATTCTTCCTGGAAGAGGTCATTAAGAAATCCTGTACCCAATCAGCTTGCACTCGTTGGATTGGAAACTCAAAGGTATCCAGGACATGTCCTAAGAAATCCACTGTCGAATCTGCCTTCTTTTGTTACCTGGAAGCCCAATAGCAAACAAAGTCGAGCACATATTCCCAGCATTAGTAATAGGTAAAATATGTCCGTACAATATTCTCCGAAATGCTTGGTGTTTGCTTTCGTTCTGAACATTGTTTCTTATTCTTGTACTATCTTCTTGTAGTGGTACATCACGGACATAATGATCGGGATTTTCAATACCCCAATAATTTTGCACATATCGGGCTGCATATTTAGCGGTCAGTTTTCCATCCGAAACGTGCCATGCTGTCTCACTTCGTTGTTCATAGCCCTTGGTTTTAGTATTGAATACATCGCAGGTTCTGTCAACACAAATCAGCGTTTTTATAATTACTGAGTGTCCTGCTCCCGATTCGGCAATCGGTCGTTGAAATAAACCTTCTGCTTCTTTTATTGCGAGCAAAGTACAAACGCTCATTCCGCCAGCAGACTCACCGAAAATAGTAACATTATCAGGATCACCACCAAAGTTTACAATATTATCTCGAACCCGTCTTAAAAGATGGATTGGTAGAAAGAAAGGTCTACCCAGTTGTCCCACTAAAAGTTGAATATTGTTTAACTGAGGCTGGCAGATCTTTTATTCCAGTATTGGATATGATGAGGAATTGGGGGCTCACTTTTATAGCTGTAGAAGCTAAAATATAGTATCAAAAAGAGTCCGTTAATCCCAAGAAAATAATAGCTGTTGTTTTCTCAATGCTATCAAGCGATGGCAACAAAGGGGAAACAACCTGTGACAATTAAACTGTTGAAATCATACTTTACTAAAAAGAGAAGGGCATACGGCCTTCTCTTTTTAGTAAAGTATGATTTCCTGTTATTTTTTTATTCTAATAAAAGGCTTTTGTTCCATACCTCATTACTACTTCTCGTATACTTCTCCAGTACTTAGGATTCGTCTATCTATTACAGTCCTATTACAGTCCTATTACAGTCTTACTACATTCTTACTACTGTTACATTACACTCTTACTACACTCCTACTACTCTTTCACTACTCTTTCACCGCACTATGTCTCGTTCAGCCCGGTATACCCACAAATCGGTGACTGAATGTAATGCCATTGGGACTTTTACGTTACCGCTTCTTCCAATCAGCATCGCAACCAGGTTATTTTTCCAGGGTGCTTTTGAAAAAAGTATCTACTTCTTTCACCCATAGTTCCGGCGTTTCCAATGCCGCAAAGTGGCCGCCTTTATCTATGACGGTAAAGCGTTTGACATTTGCTTTTCTTTCTGCCCATTCCCGTGGTGTAGGGGCATCACCAGCGAATATCGCAACCCCGGTGGGGGTATTAACCTTTTGGCCTGAAGCCAGTTGTTGAAAAGCGCCTACGGCATAAGTACGCATAGAAGAGTTAATTGTCTGGCTCACCCAATAGATCATGATATTGGTGAGGAGTTCATCTTTGGTGAAATGATCCTCGATAGCGCCACCCGGTGTACGCCAGGCATTGAATTTTTCAACAATCCAGGAAGCCAGGCCCACAGGGGAGTCATTTAAGCCGAAAGCCTGCGTTTGTGGTTTTGTGGCGTGCAACATGGCATACGCTCCTTCCCGGTACCACCATTGCTGTATAAACTGTCCGAATTCCTGTTCAGCTTTGGACATGGTGCTCCAATCTTCCGTGCCGTTGGGATATCCCACGTCTGACAGGTGGATGGCCGTCACGTTTTCGGGATAAAGATTGGCAATTGATTTGGTGATGCCGCTGCCTACGTCTCCTCCGGCTACCAGGAAGGTTTTATATCCGAGTACCTCTTTCATCAGCGTAGCAAAAATTTTTGCAGAGCCGTCATCCGTCATGGCTACATGACCGGAAAAGCCAAAACCGGGAATGGAAGGTATTACCAGGTTGTAATCGTCTGTTAATAGTGGAATGACTTTGTGAAAGCGATAAAAGCAATCGGGCCATCCGTGCACCAGCAGCAGGGTGGGGGCATTAGGTTTTTTACTTTTAATATGGAGGAAATGAATGGGAAGGCTATCTATTTCCACTGTAAACTGTGGGAACTTGTTAAGAGCGGCTTCCTGGCTGCGCCAGTCGTACCCGTTTTGCCAATAGGCAACGAGGCTTTTGAGAAATTCAGGATCAGTACCATATTTCCAGCCAATGTTTTCAGGTGCATCAGGCCAACGGGTTTGGCGGAGGCGGTTTTGGAGATCGTCCAGTACAACTTGTTGCACATTGATCTTGAAGGGCTTTACAGTAAACATATTGTTGTTTTTTTTGGATTGCGCGTAGGAGGTCATTGCCATCATCGCGATGCTCAGTAAAAGAATAGTTTGTTTCATATCCTGGGTATTTGTTGAAACAAAGTTATAAGTGGGTTGTGACAACAGTGTGTCAGTTGCAATCAGTACGAAAATAAAAAAATACAATAGGTTATATAGACATACCAGTTGTTGACTATGTGGACCAAACCGATCCTGCTGCCATCAAAACCGATGGAAACAGCTACTACATCATTGATGGGATGGGGGTATGTTGCAATGTTTATCCCATTAAAAATGCAGATCCCGAAACGTTTATTGTGTTTTAGAAGATCAAACCGGGCTAATTAACATCGAACAAATCCACCGCTTTCTGATTCCCTTGCGCACATGAATATGTTGTAAAATACAGTATCTGTATATGACTTCCTTCTGATGAGGTTATAATAGCCATTCATGACTACCGAAAAATAACCGCAGTACTATCCCGTATTTTGTTAAGATAAAACAAAACCCTTAAAATGAAAAAGAAAAAGCTGTCTTTAAGTAAAAAGCTATTCGTTCAGAGAGAAATTGTTGCCCCACTTAACAATCAGGAACAGTACCAGTTAATCGGCGGAGGTCCCAGAACTACCTACGGATGCCCTACCTGGTTACCTAATGCAGGTTGTTTTACAGAAACAAATCCTCACGTTCTTTGTAATTAGTCCTTTCGGAGAGGCTGGATTAATCACAATTTTTTTTGCACCAAGGCAACCTGAAAAAGACTTTGACAGGTTGCCTTGGTATGCGTTCTATTGGAGACTACATTATAAGATTGTCAAATTGAAGAATCCTCATGTACAGCCCCTTTGAGATCTGCTCTTCAAACAGGCGCCAGATGACAGCATTTATTTTCCTGACATTGGAGATTATGTTTAACTGAATCACCTCCCTTTTTATTGTTTTAAAAAGATGGCGAGACCTTCAGAGCTACTACTACCACCATTGGAAATGTGCGTAGCAACTCCGTTTTTCCAGTAGGTGATAAAATTACCATCGAAGCCTGCAACATACACTGCACCACCCGAAAGAGCGATGGCATTAGCCCTGGTGTTTCGGGTACCATCCCCCAGATTTTTAACCACCCCATTTTTCCAATACCTGGCAATATTTCCCCTGCTGCCTATATTTTGATAACCGGAAACATATACATTGTTTCCAGAAACAACAATGCCGGTTGCCACATTGTATTCACTACCATCGGTGAGTGATACTGCAATCCCATTCTTCCAATACTTGGCAACAGGGTTGCTTCCGCCATCAGTTGATATGGATTCATACCCGGCTACGTACACATCATTACCCACCACTGCAATTGCATTGGCGTGTGCCGATTTAGTACCATCGGTAAGTGGTACGGCTATGCCATTTTTCCAATATTTAGCCACAAGCCTGCTCCCGTTAAATTCGCCTCCTGATATATACACATCCTTTCCTGACACCACGATGCCGTTTGCATTAGTATGGTGGCCGGTTGTACCGTCCGAGAGATTGGTAGCTACGCCGTTCTTCCAACATTTACCTACTTTGGTACCGTTACTATTTGTTTGGGCTCCTGTAACGTAAACATCATTACCATTTACAGCAATGCCACCTGTCAGTGTATTAAAATCACCAACGGCCAGTTGTGTTGCTACACCATTTTTCCAGTATTGGAGCTTTCTTCCGCCGGCAATATCTTCCCAGCCGGCTACATATACATCATTACCTGCAACGGTTATAGCTGTGGCATAACCACTGGCGGCACCGGTAAGGTTGGTAACAATACCATTTTTCCAGTATTTTGCCGCGCTGCTTTCATAACCTGCTACATATATTTCAGACACAGGTATTTCAGGTTCATCAGGTGGATTGGACGCTGTGTTTTTATCTTTTTTACAGCTGGAAATGCCTATAACAAGGATGGAAAAAGCAATAAGGGTATAACAGGTTAATTTCATTTTTATGCTTTTGATTATATTGATTGTTGAAGATATGGTTTTTCAATTTTGAACTTTTTTTCAATAGCCTTAAATTACTTTATAGCTCATGCATTGAGCAAGATTCATACCAGTAAGGATTTATTTCCTTTGTTTTTCGCGCTGGTGCAGGATGTTGTTGATACATAGCGGGCCCGCGGTGAAAATGTGGAACACCTGAATAAGCCTTCAAATAGCTGGATTTAAAGGTCTGTTCTATTCCTCCATTTCCCAAAATTTTGTTGTTATCTTGCAGTAGATTTATATTGAATATCAAACTGGTTCGGGCACACCAGTAGGTGTATTGGAGTGGTTTGGGCGGATTTTGTGCCTTTGTTCGATTGCAGGTTTTCCATGGCCCGCATAATTGATATAATTAAAATCATCCTATGTTGTACAAACTGTATTTGTTAGCCGGTCTCATTTTACTTGCCGTTTCATTATACATATTGAAACAGTCTGTTGATTTCATCGGCAGAAGTGAACGGGCCATTGGTACCGTTACCTCGCTGGAAGAAATTGATGATGCCTACTCGCCGGTTTTTACTGTAAAGACAAAAGAGAACGGCGAGGTCATTTACCACCATCCAACTTCAAGTAAGCCAGCTAGCTGGGATGTCGGAGAAGAAGCCACCTTTCTGTATGATACTGAAAACCCGCGCTCCGTCAGGATGATGGGTTATTTTTGGCTCTTCAACTGGACGATAATTTCTATGGCCACCGCCATTCCGTTGATTATCGTGGGGGCAGGTTACTATTTTCTTAGCCCGTTGACAAGGTGGCCGGATAAAAGCGATACTTGAAAAGTAAACGAATGTTTCAGGTAATTAAATAGCATTATTATTTAAAGCTAAGCAGATGATCATATATATCATTTTTATAATCGTTGGGGGTTTACTATTTGCTGCCGCATTAGTAGCGCTGAAGAATAAGCTGATATTTGTAAAAGATAACGAGCGTGCTGTGGGCACCGTTGTTCAGCTTGTTGAAAAACAAGATAGTGAGGGTACATTTTATTTTCCTGTTTTCGATATTCCTACCCGTCAGCATGAAATAATTACGTATTGGCATTCGTCGGGTTCTTCACCTGCACAATGGCAGATAGGTGAGACGATTGCATTTATATTCGAGCCTGGTAAGCCGGATACTGTTAGGTTCCTCAACTACTGGGGGATTTTTTGGTGGCCACTGAGCCTGATGGCTGTGGCACTGGATCTTTTAGTGATTGGAGGCGGCTATTTTCTGTTGCGGGGGTATTTTGGCGCTTAAGGTGTCAGGTTGTATTTATAAACAAGTAGCTTAGTACTTTAATAAACGTTGTCCAATAAATGAATCATCAAATTTATCCACCCAGTCAGGACTTAGCAGCACTGGTCGAATGTTATTGGACATTGGAAAGCCCGAAAGAAAAAACACCCGAAAAAAATATCATCGTTCCTGACGGCTGTATGAAAATGATTTTTCACTACGGCGATTTATATAAACAGTACAGCGAAAACGGAAATTGCGATTTCCTGCCGAGATGCTTTGTAATAGGACAACTGACACGACCGCTTGAAGTAGAGCCGACAGGTGAAACAGGTATTTTTTTTGTTCGTTTTCATCCATACGGATTTTTGCCTTTTGCAACCATTCCGATAAAAGAAATGGAAAATACAGCCGTTTCATTGGAAAAGCTGTTTGGAAAGGACGGAAAAGACATCGAAAAGAAGATTTTAACCGCTGGTTCAACTTCTGAAAGAATAGAATTGATGGAAACTTTTTTATTAAGCCGACTGATTGATACCGAAACCATTGACCATATTGTAAAATCAACTGTTGAAACTATTTTAACAGCAAACGGACAGCTGTCCGTTGACGAGCTTTCCAAACAAACCAATATCAACCGCAGACAATTGGTACGCAAATTTTCCTCCACCATTGGTTTAAGTCCGAAACAACTTTCAAAAACCATCAGACTGCAAGCCACACTTAAAATGCTGCTGAATAAGAAGATTACAAGTCTTGTTGCTTTGGCCTATCAGGGCGAGTATTACGACCAGGCACATTTTATTAAAGATTTCAAAGAATTTACCGGACTGACTCCCAAAGAATTTTATGGCGACGACTTAAAAATGTCTTTGATTTTTGACAGAACGGAATAGCCTTGTCCCATTTTTACAATTTTATGTTTCAGGCGCATAATAACTTTGCTACCGAACATAAAATAATTTGATAATGGAAAATCTGATCAATTTCATCGACATTCCTGCAACGGATTTTAGCAGAGCGGTATCTTTCTATAGAGCCATTTTAGGTTTGGAAATCAACGAAACAGAGATGCTCGGTACAAAAATGGGCTTCTTCCCAACTGACGGCACAAACGTGTCAGGAGCAATCGTCCAGGGCAGAGATTACAAACCCTCAACAGATGGAGCTATTGCGTATCTGAATGGTGGCAACGACTTACAAACGGTATTGGACAAAGTAGCACCCAACAACGGAAAGATAATTGTTCCGAAAACACATATCAGCCCCGAAGTAGGATATATCGGAATGTTCATTGACACCGAAGGAAACAAAATGGCTGTCCATTCAATCAACTAGAACAGATGAATACAGCTACCCTGAACTTTCTGAAAAAGTTGGAAAAGAACAATAACCGTGAATGGTTCAATGAGCATAAAACACCCTACACGACAGCCCGCGAAGATGTTATTTCATTTGTTGAAGAACTGATAGGGGAAATGGCCGGATTTGATAAGAAGTTAGGGACAATAGATGCAGGGAAATCGCTTTTCCGCATATATCGCGACACAAGATTTTCCCATAACAAGGAGCCTTATAAAACTAATTTCGGAGCAAATATAGTAACGGGAAAAGGTCCTGAGAAAGCCGGATACTATCTGCATATCCAGCCAGGACAATCCTTTTTGGCGGGAGGTATCTATATGTTGGAAAATGATAAGCTGAAAGAACTTCGGAAAAAGATTTCCAATAATGCCGAAGCGTTTCAAAAGATGCTGAGCGAAGAATGTTTCTGTCGTTATTTCGGCGGGTTGAGCGAAGAGGGCAAATTAAAACGTGTTCCCGCTGGCTTTGAAAAAGAAGATCCGATGGCTGAATACCTGAAACTGAAATGTTTTGTAGCTGTCCGTCCCGTTTCTGATAAAGCGCTTTTGGAAAAAGATGCTTCAAAAAAGTTTGCTGAAATATATAAATCCCTGAAACCTCTCAATGATTTTCTAAATGCACCTTTTTTGTAAGAGGTAGCTTTAGAAAAGAAATCGAACCTCACAACGATACTGTTGTGAGGTTTTTTAGTTAGGCATAGTAATGAATGAAAAATGTTCTACATTCATTTCTTATGCCGGTACCGGCAGTCATAATGCATGAGAAAATCTACTCCACTGAGGTATTTACTTAAAATTAGGAATATCAGATGACCCGGAATAATAAGACAATACTGGAAAAAGCAAACGCAGCTATCACTGAAGGGAACTATGAGGAGTTTCTGTCTTTCTGCACGGAGGACACGGTATGGACATTTGTAGGTGATAGGGTACTACAAGGGAAGGAAGCTGTTCGACAGTATATGGCAACGGCGTATGTGGAGCCTCCAAAGTTCATGGTCGAAAACTTAATCGCGGAAGGCGAATATGTTACTGCAATCGGCCAAATCAGTATGAAGGACGAAGAGGGGATAATGGTCGATTACGCTTACTGTGATGTCTGGCGGTTTCGCGATGGTAAAATGGCCGAATTAAAAGCTTTTGTGATAGAGACTATAACCAGTTAAACGGGGGCGTCATTGCTGTTGAAATACCTCCCTGAACATAAGGTGCTGGCAAAGGCAGCCAGAACCTTTCTGATATCGGCACTATTCCGGAGTAGTAAAGAGTTTTGGGTACAGGGATTAAGACTTCAAAAATATTTCCCGGAAAATCTTCCAAAAATAGTCGTATCTTTTTTAACCATTGTCGTGATGATGAAGAGATACCGTTAGCTCATTTTACACTATACAATCATCAGCTTCCACGGGCAACCTTTCGCGAAATAGAAAGCGGTGGGCATCAATCAGGGAAGAATCTTAATCTGGTAGCAAAAGACATCAAAAACCTATAAATTCATCGGTCTATTTATGAAAATCAAAGCATATGGAATTAAAGAGGAAGGTGGCAAAGCGGAGCCATTTTATTATGAAAGGAATGTTGGTGACAATGAGGTAAGGGTTAAAATTATTTATTGTTCTATTGCAAGAGGGGATGTCCAATTCATAACCAATGATTGGGGTGATACAAAATTTCCGCTTGTTCCGGGACATGAAATTGTAGGAATTGTTGAAGAAACCGGCCCAAATGTAACTACCTTAAATGTGGGCGACCGCGTTGGAATCGGTTATCAGCAGGAGGCTTGTTTTGATTGTGAGTTTTGCAGAGCGGGTAACGAACAATATTGTGCTCAGCAAAAAGTAATTGGTGTGGATTGTTATGGTGGTTTGGCGGAGCAGATTGTTGTGGATAACAGATTTGCATTCAAACTTCCACAGGCACTTAACTCAGCCAATTCGGTTCCTTTGCTTTCATCTGGTCTTACCGTGTATTCAGCCATTATAAGAGCACAGTTGCCAGCCCATTCCGTTGTTGGGGTCCTGGGCGCTGGTGGTCTTGGTCACCTGGCCATCCAGTTTTTAAATAAAATGGGACATGAGGTGTATGCATTTTCTCATTCTCCGGAGAAAAAAGAGATGATTAACCAGTTGGGGGCAGAATTTGTACTTAGCTCAGACGTCAATAACCTTACAACGATTAATAAGAAATTTGATTTTATCCTCTCTACATTAAACGTGCCGTATGATCTGAATCCTTTTTTAAAAATTCTTAAACCACAGGGAAAGTTTTGTGTGGTGGCTACGCCTTTGGAAAAGCAGGCAATTAATCTTGGGTTGCTATATGATTATGCTCAACGAACTATTTATGGAAATTATGTAGGTAGTTGTCAGAACATGATAGACATGCTTGATTTCTCTGTAAAGCATCATATTGAGAGTGCGGTGGATGTTATGCCATTCACTGCAGTGAATGAAGCAATAGAAAAGGTAAGAACAGGAAAAGTTATTCGGTTAATATTGGAAAACTTAGAATAAGATGAATTCACAGGAGAAAGTATTAAGCTGTTATAACCTGGTAGCCGATGACTATGCGGCTGAGCGTTCGGACGAACTGTCCAAAAAGCATTTTGACCGCTTGTTATTGAAGGAATTTGCAGCCGTCAATAAGGGCAAAGGTCTGTGTGCCGACTTTGGCTGTGGTCCTGGGCAAACAACAAAGTTTCTGTATAACAATGGCCTGAAAGACATCTGTGGCATTGATTTGTCACCGGCAATGATCAGCGCTGCCCGGAAGCTTTCCCCTCAAATTAAATTTGAAACGGGGGACTTGTTGAACATTGCTTATCCGTCAGGATATCTTGGAAGTGCGCTTGCATTCTATGCGATAGTCCATTTTACCCATGACCAGATCAGGAAGTGTTTCGAAGAAATAAACAGGGTATTGAAGACGGGGGGAGATTTTTTATTTTCCTTTCACGTAGGAGATGAGGTCGTTCATTTTGACAAAGCTCATGACAAGGAAATTGATGTTGATTTATTCTTTTTTAAGACTGACGATATAATCGCATTACTTGATGGAGCCGGTTTTAAGATAATTGATGCGATAGAAAGGCGTCCGCATGCAGATGTGGAATACCAAAGCAGACGAGGCTATATCTGGGCTAAGAAAAAATAAAGAGAAAGATAGCTGCATGTATTTTTCATCATAACAGCTGCCGGCGGCATTTTCCGAGGCGATTAATTGAGACTGAAAACGCCATTCATAAACTCTTTTATATAGACCACTAACTCTTCTTTGGTGATATTTTCAAGACACTTTGTTGTAATCACAGGCATAAGGGTATGTTCGTCTATTATCTCGAACTCGGCATAGCATTTAACATTATTCGGAGAAAGGTGCCAGTGTTTATTTGTAGAGATGTAAATTAACTTATCCTTTCTTGTAAATCCAATAGCGATCCTGGAAGCATCCCACGCGTCAATAAGCGTAAAGTAATTCTCGCCAAAAATCTCCATGACATAGTTCATTATGTAAATGATGCTTTTATCTTTATTTCGTAAATCTTCCATCTTTCAGCATTTTTTGAGCCGTTGAATTACTTGTTTTATTTCCCCCAAACGGTTCATAATTGGGGGGCGCTACGGCCGTTTTGCGTGGGCTTTTGCAGCGTTGTATGCCGTAAAAGCCCACGCAAAATTACATTTTTATATGATTATTTCCTGCTTCCCATCTCTTTTAACGATCTGAAATACTTAAATTTAGAGTGCCATTTCTCTTTGTAATGCTTAACGGATCATGGTTTTAGGGATTCAACCCTGAAGAATTAACATCAAACACATTTGTTCGGRAAAAATATCTATTAAATACATAATTATTAGTCATGAGAGCAATAGGATTTAAACAATCGTTACCCATATCAGATCCAGAAAGCTTTATAGCGTTTGATACACCGGTTCCATTACCTAAAGACAGGGAACTGCTGATAAAGATTACTGCAATCAGTTTCAATCCGGTAGATTTCAAGATCAGACAGTCTGCCGCTAAAGAGACTATTTTGGATGAGCCGAAGATTATTGGTTGGGATGCCACAGGCGTCGTAGTCGATATCGGCAGTGATGTGTCCCTTTTCAAAGCAGGCGATGAGGTTTATTATGCAGGTGAGATCACCAGGCCGGGATGTAATGCCGAGTTTCAGATTGTTGATGAAAGGATCGTTGGCCTCAAGCCCAAATCCCTGACGGATGTGCAAGCCGCAGCGCTGCCACTTACAGCTATTACCGCATGGGAAATGATTTTTGACCGTATCCGTATATCGCCGGAGAAAGACAAGGGAAAATCTGTACTTATTATCGGTGGAGCAGGTGGTATGGGTTCAATCGCAATTCAACTGGCCAGGCAAATAGCGGGATTAAAAGTGATTACTACAGCATCCCGGCCGGAATCTGTGGAATGGTGTCAACATCTTGGTGCTGATGTGGTGGTGGATCATAAGGACCTTATATCAAACCTGAAAGCGCAGGATATAACCGAAGTTGACTATATCCTGGACCTTATCGACGCCAACGGCTATTGGGATAGTATGGTTCAGTTGATCAAACCGCAAGGACATATTGCTTCAATCACCGGCAACAGCACGCCTGTTCAACTAAATAAATTAAAGACAAAAAGTGCCAGTTTTTCCTGGGAATATATGTATACACGTTCTTTCTTTCAAACGGAAGATATGATTGAGCAACATCATATCCTGAATAGGATAGCCGGGCTGGTTGATAAAGGAGTGATCAGCACTACGGTAAACAAAACTCTTAAAGGATTCACCGTTGAGAATCTGAAGACGGCACATCAGCTCCTGGAAAGTGGCAAAACCATTGGTAAGATCGTTGTGGAGTATTAATATTATCAGTTTACATAAGCTGCACTATTCCAAAATTTGCAAGGCTGTTTACGCAGATTGATTCGCAACAACGGATTACTCTGCTTTACCTGGATGCTTCTCGAAGAAATCACTTTTTTCACCAATAGCCGTTCTGACACAATTCATAATAGATTCGTGCAGATCGGTGCCAGCAGCATGCAGGGGGTCGATAGCCTTTACCAATAATGTTCGCAATGTAAAAAGCTGCTCCCTGTTATATTTTTTCGATTTTTTTACCAATTCCAACTTCATCAGTTGTGCTTGTTGATCGTGTTTGGGATTGAAAATTTCATTTATATGGCTGCATTGGTGGCAGACACCATTTTTGTTGATTAACGCGCACCTGTTTTCAAAAATACCCGTCATTGTATTTCTGGCATCGTTCAACAAGTGTTTTATTACTCCTTCGGTTTTCCCGAGAATGAGACAAATTTCTTTGGTTTGAAAATCGTAAATATCCTTTAGGATCAGTGCGACTTGATTTTCAATGAGTAAGGTCTTTGAGATACATGTGAAACAGAAGTCGATATGTTCTTTCATTTCGTAAGCCCCGGCTGCTGATGTATCGTGTACCTTCCAGAACGCCTGCCTGACTTCCTCTGAACCTATAGCCAGATCGGCCCCCCGATCCTGGGCATCAGGTTGCCATCTTTTCAACTTCCGTAAATGATCGTAGGCCAGGTTGGTGGCTATTTTGAATACCCAGGTTTTCAGAGAAGCCTCCTGGTTAAAGGTTGATATTTTAGTAAATGCTTTGATAAATGTATCATGCGTTAGGTCATCTACATCATTACGATCGGCAAGTAAGCGATACAGATAAGATTTTAGCTGGTTTTGAAATTCGGCGAACAGCATCTGGAATGCATTGATATCGCCGGATATGGCCGATTGGAGAATGTCTTCCCTTTCCATTCATTAATAAATAAAAAGTGAGGTTGCAGTCTTCCATGGGAAGGCCGCAACCTCTAATATACTATAATATGTTCATCTTGCCGCAATCCACATCAACGATATGGCTGTTGAAGGCGATACCAGTTTCAGAGGCAAGGAAAGCAGCGGTTTCGCCTACATGCTTCAATGTTGGACTTGTCTTTAACAGGTCGAACGCCTTGTACTGTGCAATCAACTGCTCCGGAGGTATTCCGAGATGTTTGGCAGAGGACTCAATCCATGCGGAGATCCTCTTCGTTTCCATTAAGGCGCCGGGACAAATACCGATCACCTTTATGCCATCTCCACCCCATTCAGCGGCCATTACCCGCGTTAATCCCTCAATAGCTGCACTGGCCGCAGTGATGCCCGCAACATTAGGTAGTTTGCTCCTGGATAATGCAGCCGTGAGTAATAAGATGGTTCCCCCGGATTGGGTTTGCATCATGTATTTCGCTGCTACCCTCGAAGTAAGGAATTGTGAGCCGCAGATCTTTTCCATAGGGGCCATAAATTGCTTGAAAGTAGCCACTGTTGTGAGTGGGCGGCCTCCCATCTCGTTATAGTCAACCGCTATTCCATTGAATACAACATCTAATTGGCCATTGTCCGAGGCGACCTTTTTTAAGAAGTTGTCTATTTCGGTCTCATTCAATGCGTCCACTTTGGCGGCTTCTGCATTTCCACCATCCGCTTTGATTTCCTGGGCCAATGCCTTTACAGCATCCAGGTTCCTGGCGGTGACATACACCTTTGCCCCGTGCTGGGCGAACGAACGCGAAACTGCTCCCGCAATATCTCCGGATGCAGCAAATACAACGGCTACTTTGTCTTTTAGATAGATCATTTTATTGAGTTTATCTTTTGACGAATTAGCCTTGCAAAACGATCGGTTTTTTGGAAAAAAAAAAGATCAATATCCCGTAATATGTTGATTGTAAATGATTTTGGTGCAGGCTACAGTTGGTACAGAATACGATTTTGCCACTTATTTACCTGCTGCTACTTATTTGCTGCAGTTATGGTTTTAATAAATAAGAGGGCGTCAAAATCTGCACCTGGTATCATAGGAAAGGCACTGCTTATCGTTCAGGAAATTTACCCCACCTTACCGCGTAAAGGCTTGAAACTAATAGCGCCGGAAATACCTGGATATGCCTTGTGTAAAAGGTGTTATACTTAGAAGTCCTGTTTTGTATCGAATAATATTTTTAATGAAATGTAATTTATCTTTCCTCAAACCCACTGATATCTACATAATATTTACGTGGATTATTTCGATCTACATACACGTCTATTTTTTTATCTTGTCCAATTAGTGGGGTGGGATCAGACCAGATAAAACCACTTTTGAAATTACTGATATTTCCGGTGAGTGAATCTTTCCCTTCACACCGGATAAAAAAAGGATGGCGGTTATTCACAGAAACAGATCGGTTGATATCTACTGATACAATATCCGCATGCATCAGGAACCCTGATTGTTTTAGCTGTTCATGGCGGGAGTGGCTGATCTTTCTCACAACGAAATAACCCAGACCAAGCACACTAAATATGAATCCAAGGCCTCCTGTTATCAGGCTGCCAAAATATTGTTGCCAACCGGCTATTTCTGCACTGTCCGGATTCTTGGGGTCATAGTACATGGCAACGGTTTCGCCTATTTTGTAACCAGCAGGTTTGGAAGAAAAGGAGGAAATATAACGATGCTTAACACCATTAGCGTCATCATAGGTAACGACAGGAGAAAAAGTACGGTCGCTTTTCGCCAGCAGATCAACTACAGTTCCTGTAGTTTTTACTGCGGTCTTATTATATTTTGCAGTGTTATACCAGATAACCAGGCTAATGCCCAGGAGCAATAGTCCTACTGCCAAAAAGATACTGAAAGTGATAGATACCGACCTGCGTTTCATTGGGGTAAGCGATTGATTAAGTGCACAATATAAGAAAATTGAGTAGATAAGTACAGGTGTGTTTTTGTGAGCGGTTTTCAAAAAAGGAGCTGAGCGATTTGCCGCCGGTAGCATCATGCAGAAAGCTTTTTTGCAGGAAAGCTATTTTACTGAGAATCTTTTCCCGGTATCAATCATTTCTCCGTTCAGATAAAAGTGTACATGTAAATGGGGGCTGTTATTTAAAAGTTGGCCGTCTTGATAACTTAAACATATTAAAATAATGTATGTTTGCGATAAATTTTACCACTATGAAAAACAAAATTCTATTTGTCGTGTGCCTTCTATTTGGCCTGATGTTCATTAATGCCGGGCTCAATAAGTTTTTTAACTACATGCCAATGCCCAAAGACATGCCGGAAAGCCTGATGAAATTAATGGGCGCCTTTATGAGTATCAGCTGGCTGATGCCACTCGTAGGCACGGTTGAAGTGGTAGGTGGTGCGCTTTTTATTATGCAGAAAACCAGGGCGCTCGGTGCCATCGTTATCCTCCCCGTGATGGTGGGAGTTTTGCTGACTAATCTGATCAATGCACCATCAGGTTTACCCATTGCGTTGGTGCTTTTCGTCATTAACATTTGGGTGATTATTGAAAATCGGGAGAAGTACCTGCCGATGGTAAGATAGGTTGACTAAGGAGGAGGCAATAACATTGTGCTCATCGTATGAATATACAAAAGCGGGTGGCTTGTTATTAACAAGCCACCCGCTTTTGTATTAATGCTTTAGGTATATAATCTCCACGTGATTGGCGGAGTCGATCTCAGGATTATCTATTGACTTCACATAATTTACGATGGCAGTGGTCACCTTATCACAAYCAATTATCTGGCAGGACATAAGCGGTTTTCAAAATAGCCTCTCACGCAGGTATAAGTATAGGCGTTGTTGGTTCGATGTTGTATGGAAACCTCCTCAAATACACTGTCGGCGCCATTCATTTTTATAAATAAATTCATCTTCCTGATTTCATTTCCATTGTTGCAGATGCCTCTGACAATCTTTAGTCCTGGGTGTAATTTTTTCTTTTCGCTACTGTCATTTTTAAAGGAGGCTGACAGGCATACCAAAGGAAGAAGGAATAGGCTTTTTTCATGTTCATTTTTTAAGATAATTATTTGATAGTGATCATAGAGACTACCGGGTTGTCAGACTTTTTATATTCTTCAAAGACGTTTGAGAATTTTCTGAATCTTGCAAAACTATTTTGGTCTTTAAGAATGTTGATAGAATAATAGTAAACAGCCATTTGCCGGGTCTTATTAAATATAGAATTTATTTAATGAAATTCATGAGTTATAATGTATCCTGTAAAGGAAACGATAAGGGAATACATGTAAATCAATTGTTAATCCGTTTTCCTTAACCATGAATTACTCAGTTAATGCGTATTAACTGATAAGTTTGAACATCTTTTATACGTATTAAAACAAGGTCTGGAAAATGAAGTACTTTGCCCGCAAACTTATACCTATCCTATACAAGAAAAGTTTATTCCCCAATTTGTTAAGGCAATTGTGTAATTGTCGCTTAAAACTTTGATCAATCCGGAAAAATATTTAAGTTTACAGCTACCGGAATAAAGTAGGTATACCCCTGATCAACAGTAACCACCAAATTGTACCCTTACTACAGACTAACATTTTACTGCTCACCACAATCCTATATTATGTTTTTTAATAAGAAAAATAAACTGATCAAGCAAAGAGAAGAGGAGTTATCTATTGCACAATCAGAAATCAATTTACTGAAAGAAAAGTATGCCGGTATAATTGATATAGATGCTGCCATTGCGGCTAAAAGGAATGAAATTCAGCAGTACGATATAAAATTGAATGAATTAAACGCAAAGTTCCAACAGGCATTGGGTATTCACGCCCAGCTGGAGCAGGAAGTAAATCTTTACAGGGATACATTGGAGATAGGTTCGTTTGGACTTTACATTCCTCAGTTTAACCTGGAAACTTCTGAAGCATATAAGCTAAAACTTGAGAATAATTATGCCCGGCAGAAAGATCTTATCAGAAAGGACCAGGCAGCCATTTGTAGCACGGAATGGACGGTAGGCGGAAGTAAAGCAGAGGGGAAGAAGATGACCAATCAGCTGAAAAAACTAATGCTCTTTGCTTTTAACGGTGAATGTGATGGTCTCATGGCAAAAGTGAAATGGAATAATGCGATGAAGACAAAAGAGAAGATTTTAAAATCTTATGAAAGCATTAATAAGCTGGGTGTAACCCAACAGGTGTCCATTGCTAATAATTTCCTGAATTTAAAACTCGATGAACTGGCACTGACCTACGAATACGAAGAAAAGAAGTATGAGGAGAAAGAAGAGCAACGGCGTATCAGAGAGCAAATGAGAGACGAAGAGCGCGTACAGAAAGAGCTGGAAAGAGCACAAAAAGATGCTGCTGAAGAGGAATCCAGGTATCAGTCGGCACTTGACAAAGCCCGGCAGGAGCTTTCGCGGAGTACCACCGCCAACGTTGATATTCTCACAGAGAAAGTAAAAATACTGGAAGAAAGGCTACAGAGTGCGCATGAAAGAAAAGAGCGCGCCATCGCTTTGGCACAACTTACCAAAGTTGGCCACATCTATATTATATCCAATCTGGGTTCTTTTGGGGAAGATATATACAAAATCGGGATGACAAGAAGATTGGATCCCCTGGACAGGGTGAAGGAACTGGGAGATGCTTCCGTACCTTTTCAATTTGATGTACATGCCATTATCTACTCTGAAAATGCACCACAGTTGGAGAATGCACTGCATAAATATTTTCATGAACGGAGATTAAACCGGATTAATCATAAGAAAGAGTTTTTCAGGGTAACATTGACGGAGATAGAACAATTTGTACTGCAGCAGACCAATGCAGAAATCCAGTTTACAAAGGTGGCAGAAGCCAGAGAGTATAGGGAAACCATGACCATGCTGGAGCAATTTAACAAATCCGTTTTGGCAGTATCCGAAGAAGAACGTAAATACCCTGCCTCCCTGATATAGGAAGCAGGGAGTTCATCTTATTTTACGTATCTTAAGGAATCAGTTAACTCTATGTTCAAATCCTGTTTACAATCCTATATACGCTGTGTAATTATTTTTTATTGCATACTCTTAGGAGATCCCGTCTTATCCCAGACACCGCCGCCACCATTACCGGTTATCAGTGGCTTTGCGCCAACGCCTGTCTGCCAGGGACAGCCCGTAGTCATCACGGGAAGCAACTTCACTGGTGCTACAAACGTAAAATTGGGGAGTGACGATGCTGTTTCTTTCACAGTGAACAGTGCCACCACTATCACCGCCATTGTTGCTGATCAGGCTGCGACCGGGAAAATTACTGTCACTACACCTGATGGGACGGCTCTTAGCAACACAGATTTGACCATCTTGTCAGTGCCTAAACCAGCATTGACAGATAAGGCAACAGATCCTTTTACCAATTGTAATGGCAATGCTACGTATAATCTTAATGTTATTAATAGTTCTGTAGTAGCCGGCAACGGTAATCAATATACTATTGACTGGGGGGACAATACCCCCTTCTTTATGCAAACAGACTGGCCGGTAAACGGACAGATGACGCATACTTATGCAGCGCAGGGGTATTTTCAGATTACCATGACGATCAAATCTTCCAATGGCTGTAGCAGAAGTGTAGGTTATCGGTTTTACAACGGACAGAATCCATTAGCCAGCTTCACTACATCTACCTCTACCACAGGACTATGTGCTCCTGTATCAGTTGAATTTCAGATTGGTAACTGGTTTGGCAATTCTCCCGGGACTACCTATGAAGTTGACTTTGGCGATGGTACTCCACCTGTTGTTTTACAACATCCGCTGAGCCCAACAAATAGTATTCGTCTATTAAGCCATCAATACACCAAATCATCCTGTCCTCAAATTGACTTCACGGCCACACTGAGAGTCATTAATGGATGTTATACTACTACCTATACGCTGAATCAGATTGTGGTGAGAATGAAGCCTGTTGCTGATTTTGACACAGATCCTACCGCGCCCTGTTTAAATCTTCCTGTTTGTTTTACTAATAAAACAGTGAATGGGTCCAGTGGTAAGAGTTGCAGCACAGTGAGTAATTTTACATGGGATTTTGGTGATGGTACTACTTCCAATAGCGAGAATCCCCCTTGCCATACCTATGCAGCAGCCAGGACTTATACCGTAACCTTAACAGCGTCTAACGCCACCTGTGGCAGTGATGTTAGAACAAAACAGGTAGTGGTAAGTCCACCGTCTCCATCACCCGTGGCGGGTCCTCCTGTATTTTATTGCCAGGGAGAAACCGCTGTTCCACTGGTGGCAACAGGAGTGGGGTTATTGTGGTATATATCGGCAACAGGTGGTGTCGGATCTCCACTGGCGCCTATACCTTCCACCAATAGCCCAGGTATCTTTCTATATTATGTAAGTCAAACCTTTACCAATAGCTGTGAAAGCATAAGAATACCAGTGAGTGTAACAGTAAAAGCGCGTCCTCCCGCACCCACTGTGGCTACACCTGTGCAGTATTGTCAGCATCAGGTAGCTACACCATTAACCGCCACGGGAACAGGCTTGTTATGGTACACAAATCAAACTGGTGGTACAGGTATTACTACAGCACCAATACCATCTACGACTACCATTGGTACTACTACTTATTACGTGAGTCAAACTGTTAATGGTTGTGAAGGTCCGAGAGCTGCCATATTGGTAGCGGTTAATTCATTGGCACAGGCACCTACGGTAACTACGCCGATTGGTTATTGCCAGTATCAGTCCGCAACTCCATTAACCGCTGTTGGAAACAATTTATTGTGGTACTCCAATGCTTCCGGTGGTATTGGTTCGCCCACTGCACCTACACCATCAACGGCCAGTGCCGGCAGTACTATCTACTATGTAAGTGAAGTAACCGGTTGTGGTGAGGGACCGAGAGCAGCGATTACCGTAAACGTCAGTTCTGCTCCTTCTGCGTCTATATCCTATCAGCCTGCCAACCTGTGTAATATGACTAATACGCCGGCTGCGCCGAATCCTCCTGTACCAGTTGTACATACCGGCACGGCAGGCGGCAGTTATTCCATCACTCCGGCAAACGGGTTACCCATCAATGCCACCACCGGAGAAATTAATCCTGCTGGTGCAGTAGCAGGCGTTTATACAATAGCATATACAATTCAGAGTGCAGGTGCCTGTCCGGTTTATAAGGCCACCACTACAGTTACGGTAAACGGTACGCCAACAGCTACAATTGCCTACCCGGCGATTTGTACTTCAGATGCTGCTACGAGGGTAATGCTCACCGGGACCGCGGGCGGAGCTTTTACCAGTACCACGGGGTTAATCATAGATCCGTTAACAGGTATTATTTCACCTGCTACCAGTACACCAGGTACTTATACAGTGACCTATGCGATTGCTCCTGCTGCTCCTTGCCCAGGCTTTACCACCACCACATCAGTTACTATTACACTTGCGCCATCGGCTACTATTGGTTATCCTGTGGCGAACGTATGTAATACGTTAAATACGCCAGCTACTCCCAATTTACCTGTAGGAGCAGTGCTTACGGGCACAAGGAATGGTGTTTATTCCATTGCCCCGGCAACGGGATTACCGATCAATATAACTACCGGAGAAATTAATCCTTCTGGTGCTGCTGCAGGTAAGTATACCATTACCTATACTGTTCCTGGCGCAGGTGGTTGCGCAAATTATAGCACCACTGCCACCATGGTAGTAAACAGTATTCCGACTGCAACTATTAGTTACGCAGGATCTCCGTATTGTGGTAGTAGCGTTGTTTCGCAACCAGTATCCCTATCTGGTACAACAGGAGGGCGTTTTACCAGCAGTACAGGATTATCCATCAATGCTACAACCGGAGAAATTAATCCGGCAGGCAGTACTCCCGGGGTTTATACTGTTACATATACCATTGCCGCGGCCCCACCTTGTCCGGGATATGTAGCCACCACCGGTGTAACGATCACAGCTAGTCCGGTAGTAACTTTTCCTGTAACATCTCAATCTATTTGTTCTGGTGAAACGGCCCTGTTTAAGCCTTCTTCCACAGTGGCTAATGCTATTTATAACTGGAGCGTTGTTGGACCATTGCCTGCAAATGTCACCGGTATTACTACTGGTTCCTCGTCTGATCCTAATGCGGTAATATCTTTATCTTTTACAAATAGGGGGATTGCCAGTCAATCGCTCACAGTAAGGGTAACACCTGTCAACCCTGGTTTGCAACCCTGTCCCGGTACATCAACTGATATCGTGTTGATCGTGCATCCCGCCACACCGGCGCCGGTAACCACTAATACTGATCTGTGTATGGGTACGCCCGCAACTGCCTTAATAGTAAACCCTTTACCCGGAACAACAATTAAGTGGTATAATGGCAATGGCGTGTTGTTAAACCGCGCGCCTGTCATTAACACGAATCTTGCCGGTCAGTGGGTATACTACGTTAGTCAGACCAACATCTACGGATGTGAAAGTCCAAGAGCCCCCATCACGGCTACGGTTCACCCTACGGCTAAAATAGTGAGTGCGGCCTATAATAATCCTGTTGCATGCGGCATTCCATCTGGTGCTATTACCTTACAGGTGTTGGACCTTAATAATGCTGCTATGCCTAATGTGCCGGTGGTGGTGCATTACAATAAATTTCAAATTGCCCTTACTTTTTCTACCAATACAAATGCTTCGGGAAGGATGACGATACCATTGACAGCAGGCACTTATTCCGGCATATTTGTAGAAACAGCAGGTGGTTGCCTCTCGCAAAAAATTCCAGATATATTTATACTGAAAGATCCTACGCCGCCTTTAAAACCGGTGGCAGGATATAATCCTCCGTTGTGTAGTGGACAAGCGCTTACATTGACCGCACTCTCTTCCGGCAATAATCAGCCAGGAACTATTGAATATGTTTGGGCGGGCCCGGCATTTGGATCTTCGGCAGATACTGTCAGCGATGCAGTTGTTTCATTTCCATCTGCTGCAATGAAGGATGCAGGCACCTATGTGGTGTATGCTACGCAAAACAATTGTATTTCGCCGCCTGTCAGTTTTGATGTGGTGATTCAGCAAGCACCCGCCAAACCAGTGCTCTCCGTAAGAACGCCGTTATGTGTGGGTGATGACCTGGTGTTGCAGGCGTATAGTTCCATTCCGGGAAATGCCGCCCTGAATTATTTATGGAAAGGGCCGGGAACCGGATTTCCCGTGAATGGTCCTAATGCCGGAATTAATAAGGTAAATATTAAGGATGCGGGGATATATGCTGTCACTGTTACCTCTTCCCAAACAGGTTGCAGCACAACTACAGATACCCTGATACAGATTGGTGGATATCCTTTGGTAGCATTTGCAAAGGATACCATGACATTGCCTACCGGTTATCGTTTAAACCTGGCGCCTGTAATCACCAATGCAGCTGCACCTGGAATTTTGCCGATACAAGGTTATACCTGGACACCGTCACAGGACCTTACCTGTAATGACGCTACCTGTGCTTCTCCTGTTGCCATCATCAAGAATAACATTTGCTATAAGGTAGATGTCACCAATATATATGGCTGTAAAGGAAGCGCGGATATTTGCATCAATGTATTTTGCCAGAATTCCCAGGTATTTGTTCCCAATGCATTCGTTCCTAATGGTAATGTACCGGAAAATAGAAAGCTAATCGTGCGGGCAACCGGTATTTCGTCTGTGAAATCTTTCCGGGTATTTAACCGTTGGGGACGCATTATGTTTGAGCGCAATAATTTCCCTCCCAACAGTGCTGATTACGGCTGGGATGGTATGGTGAATGGAAAGCCGGCCGATACAGGGGTATACATTTACACGGTGGACGTTATCTGTGAGAACGGAGTACCCTATTCCTTTAAGGGAAATGTTACATTATTCTAAATGACTTATTTATGAAAGGGTATTATAAAATATTTTTCATACTGGTTGCTGCTTGCCTGGTGGTGACGAAAAGCTTTTCACAGGATGTTGGCTTTTCGCAATTCTATGATCAGCCACTTTTGCGCAATCCCGCATTGGCTGGGATTTTCACCGGAGATATACGGGTAACTGCCTCTTACAGGAATCAATGGCAAAGTGTAACAGTGCCGTACAGAACCTTTGGATTAAGCACGGAAGTAAAATTTCCTGTAAATATCACCAGTGATGATAACCTTACTGTAGGGCTGCAGTTGCTCAGAGATGTAGCCGGTACTTCTCAGTTTAGTACTACCCAGATATTGCCTGCCATTAATTATAGTTTACCATTGAGCAGCCAGCGAAACTCTTATTTATCACTTGCCTTTATGGGTGGTTCGATGCAACAACGATTTGATCCCACAAAGCTGGTACTGAACGATCAGTTTATTCCAGGCAGTAACGGGACTTTCAGTGTGCTGCCGTATTCACGCCAGACTTTTGATAACACGAGCGTGAACTATTTTGACCTGTCTACCGGTTTAAGCTACAATGGTGTAATGAAAGAAGACATAGATTATTTTGTGGGAGTAGGGCTATTTCATATTACAAAGCCGAAGGTGGGGTTTTTCCAGAGCAATACCATCGTATTGAACAGAAAGCTGGCATTCAACGCCGGGCTATCTGCGCCCACCAGTGAAACGGACCGGTTCATTTTTTATGCGGATTACTTCCGGCAATTTGCAGAACATTTAACGCCCGTAAATATCAGCACGCTGCAGGTGGGTGCTATGCTGAGTAGGGATCTTTTTATGGGTGGGGGAGAGCAAACCATTACCGGTGGGATTTTGTACCGGATGAATGACGCCATTATCCCGGTTATTCAGCTGCAGCAAGCTAAATTTATGCTTGGTATCAGTTATGATATAAATATTGATAAACTGGCCGCTGCGGCCCAGCATCGTGGGGGCTTTGAACTGGTTTTATCTTACAGAGATTTCCTTAATAACCGTAAGAGCGAGCGGAGACAATCGTTATGCCCCAGGTTTCCCATGTAAAAACAATCTGGCGTTGATGGAGCATCACTTTTTTCAGCAATACTGCCTTCTATACTCCGTAGGACTTACGCCCTTTAATTTCTTAAAGGACCTGTTTAAATGACTTTCATCTACAAAGTTAAATTCAAAAGCAATTTCTCCGATCCGCATATCGCTGTGCAATAACCTGGATTCCACCAGCCGCAGCTTATAGGAGGTTAAATATTGCTGCAAAGTTTCTCCTGTTTGCTTTTTGAAATATCGCCCCATATAACTTAATGAAATGCCAAAATGCCGGCTGATCTCCGCAGCTTTTAGTTTGGATGGATCGAAGATGTTTTCCTGGATATAATGCAATATATCCAATACTATTTCTCCTGTATTTTCCTTTATATTTTTAGGGAGCTTCAACGCAATATTTCTTGCTACAATAGTAATAATGGCATTTACAATTTGTTCTATTATTTTTTTATGATAAAGTTGCTGATGATTGTTTTCCTGTATGATGCTTGCCACCAGGGAGGCAATCAGTGGCTTGTCTACCTGGTTTTTCAGGATGCATCCGGGACGGTGGCTGGCATTCTGAAGAATAAATTCCATTCGCTGTATCGTATCTTTTTCGTGACCGGATTTCGTCTTCACATAATATTCATTGAAACGAAGAAAGAAAAACCGGGTAGCCGTTGTGATCTCAAAGGAATGAATATCCTGTGGTGTTAACAGAAACAAATTGCCTGCTTTATAATTGAACTTATGTTGGTTAATGTATTGGATGCCGGTACCACTAAAAATGTAGATTAATTCAAAGTAACTATTGTGCCTGGAGCCTTTGGGGTATTGGTCCAGGGTAGCGAATTCAATCTCAAAAGGCAAATGTAAACTCTCTTTTTTCATGTTCTGAAAGTACTGATTAAGTGAAAAAATGTACAGCAGCACATCCTGTGTAGCCCCCTACCTTTGTTTTAGTTGCAATTTAAAGAATTAAAACAATTTAAATAACGTATGAAAAAATCCTTCAACGTCCTCTTGCTATTTACAGCAATGATCGTATCGGCTTCGGCTTTTGCCCAGCAGGCCAAACCCCGGGTAAGTCCGGCTGATTCCATTAGCAGGGAAATAAAAAACACCAACATTGATATTCATTACAGCAGTCCTTCCGTAAAGGAGCGCAAAATATGGGGAGGATTAGTTCCCTATGACAAAGTGTGGCGTGCCGGCGCTAATGAGGCGACCACTTTTGAAACAGATAAAGATATTACAGTGCAAGGTAAATTATTACCTGCAGGGAAGTATAGTTTTTTTCTGATACCTAAAGAAAAAATGAAGTGGACTGCTATTTTTAATAAACAGCCAAAGCAATGGGGCGCCTTTAAATATAATGAATCAGAAGACCAGTTGCGGATAGACGTGAAACCTAAAAAACTAAGACATCACCAGGAAAAACTGGTGTATCATATCACTCCTGGAAGCTTTTCGGTAGAATGGGAGAAGGTGGCAGTTCCGATTAAGATAAATGTAAATTAATGAAACGATCTTTAGAAGCATGGATCGTTTTGTTGCTGTTCACCTCCCATTTGTTAGCACAAAACAAAGATACCGTTACCAATACTCCGGATAAGACGCGCACCTTATCCGGGGTAACGGTAGTGGCGCAGAAAAATGAGGCACAGATTGGATTCAATAAAAAGAAATTTGCAGTAGATCAAAGCCTGGTAAGTAAAGGCGGTGCTGCTGCAGATTTATTACAGAATATACCATCGGTACAAATAAATGGGAGTGGAGAGATAAGCATAAGAGGATCTTCGGGCGTGAATGTTTTAATTGATGGAAAGCCTTCCTTGATTGCCGGCGGTAATATAGCACAGCTGCTGCAGTCGATACCGGCCAGCTCTATCGAAAGCATAGAAGTAATTACGAACCCTTCTGCCAGGTATGATGCAGAAGGTCAGGCAGGGATCATCAACATCATTCTGATAAAAAATAAGAAATCAGGGTTTAACGGATCCGCAGCAGCAACAGCCGGCGTACAGCATAACTATAATGGCAGTGCAAATATAGGCTTTCAAAATAGCCACCTTAATTTGTATGCCAGTTATGGCTACCGGTATGGTACGCGGCTAAGCAATGGTTATCAGTACCTCACTTATTTCCATGCAAACGACCCCGTTGTTTTCTCTGACGAAACGTTTCCATCTACCACAATCGACAAAGGAAACAACCTGAAAGCAGGAATAGATTATTATCTGAATGAGAAAAATGTGTTGAGCGTTTCCGGTAGCTTCAACGATGCTATAAATAGCAGAACGGAGTTCTTAAGCATAGATGAGTTTAACGCTTCCCGCGCAATTATTGAGCAAAGTCATCGTACTAACCTGACGAATGGAAAAACTAATACCTATGATATAAACCTGGACTTCTCTAAAACTTTTAATAAACCTAAAGAGGAACTAACTGTTAGTCTTGGATTTTCACAAGGCGCCAATCATAACCTGCAAAGCTATACGACTGATGTTTATAATATCAATGGGGAGGCAGTTAAAATAATGCCCGCTATACTGCAAAATAACAACAGCGAGCATAACAGATTTTATAATGCACAGCTCAACTACACACTACCTGTTGGTAAAACAGGTGAATTAAATGCTGGTTACCGCAGTCAGATCCGGTGGAGTGACAGAGTACAGGATGCATACAATTTTAATAATGCTACTGGGGTGTACGATAAGTATGATGGCGTCAGTAATACGTTTAAGAGCAAGAACCAGGTGCATGCGTTTTATTTAAATTATCAAAACCAGGTGAGGAATTTTAGTTACCAGGTTGGCATCAGGGCGGAAGATGCATTATTGAGTGCAACGCTGATGGGTTATGATACCAGTCATGTTTTGTACTATACACCATTCAGGGTCACGAACTTCAGACTATACCCCAGCATTTTTCTGACGCAGAAAATCGGTGCGGAACAGCAGTTGCAGTTCAGTTATTCCCGGCGGGTAACACGACCTACACCCAGGCAACTGAACCCCGTATTGGATGTTTCTGATCCGGTAAATTATGACGCAGGCAATCCCACACTATTGCCGGAAGATATTCATTTCTTTGAATTGGGATATCAGCAATACTGGAAAATAATTACGTTGACAGCCAGTGTATACTACCGTCAGACAAATGATTTTATTAAACGGATAGAAGGCGCTCCCGTAAAGGGTATCATTACTACCACCTCTCAAAATCTGGCACATTCCTGTACCGGTGGACTGGAATTAATCAGTAAGGTGAATGTGATGAAAGCCTGGAATTTTTTAGTCAATGCGAATGTGTATCACAATAAAACAGCCGCTGCTCCTGCATATGGGCTCGCCGCCAGTGCGGGATTTAGCTGGAATGCCAACATCACTCATAACATTATTATCAACGATCATTTTTCGTTGCAACTGCGAGGCGATTATCGCGCGGCAGATGTGGTAGCGCAGGACAGAAATCATGCTGCATATGGGGTAGATGCCGGCGCAAAGTTTGACTTTTTGAATAAACGGGCCACTATCAATTTTAGTGGACGCGATATTTTTAATTCCCGTAAATGGAGTTTCTTAAGAGAAAGCAATGCCGTATTGCTGGATTTTGAACGACATACAGAAAGTGCCAGGGCCAATATCACCTTTACTTATCGTTTTGGGAAAAGCAGTCTGGCGGTAAAAAAGATAAAGCACAGCGATGAACAACCCGAAATATAGCTGTGTAATAATCCCCTCCATATGCCGGCTCATCCGTCTTTTCATCGTTCTCTGGAAGAGGCAGGCTTTTCCAAAAACAATTTTTTTTTGAAGATTAATTTCTCTAACTTCAAAATCTCATTTTTAACCCGACATGTTATATCTCAACTTACATAAAGAATAATTTTAGTTCCCTTTATTTTTGTTCTATTGATAACTGTTGCATGGCACTGTGGACGCGTTAGCGACAGTGGAGAAGCGTAATGCTGATATAATAAACCAAGATCTAAACCCTTTTGAACCCATAAACCTGTAAACATTGTTTTTATGAGAAAAAGAAAAATGCCATTGGAGAAGAAACTTTCTCTGAACAAGGAATCTATTGCCTTGTTGAACACTACCCAACAAACCATGATTGCCGGTGGACTGCTACCATTAACCCTCAGGCCTCCTTGTATGGACACGCAGGCTGAAACCTGTGTTACCATACCTCCGGGCCGGCTGGATTGCGTTTTCTGCTAGATCTGTTTTTAAATCCTGGATGAATTTTATGCAGGCTATTGCCCGATAGCTACCGGGTAAGCTTTGTCTATTGTTCATTTCCTGTTTGTTAGTACAAACAAAAATACCGTTAACAATACTCCGGATAAGATGAGCACCTTATCCGGAGTAACGGTAATATCAATTTTACAGAACGGGATATTTTTAATTCCCGTTAATGCCGGTTCTTCCATCTTATTACTGTTCTTCGTAAGAGGCAGACAACCGATTTTTATTTTTCTAAAAACAATTTTTTTTCCAAGATAAATTTATTAACTTCAAAATCTCATTTTTAACCCGGCATGTTATGTCTCAATTTACTTAAAGCATATAGTTGTTCCCTTTTTTTATTATTTCGCTGAATAACTGTCGCATGGCACTGCGGCTGCATTGGAGGCAGAGTGGAAGCGTAATGCTGATTCAATAAATCAAAACCAAAATCTAAATCTAAACCCTTTTGAACCCGTAAACCTGTAAACATTGTTTTATGAGAAAAAGAAAAATGCCATTAGAGAAAAAACTTTCTCTGAACAAGGAATCTATTGCCTTGCTGAACACTACTCAACAAGCCATGATTGCCGGTGGATTGGCACCATTGACCCTCAGGCCTCCCTGTCTGGCTACGCAGTTTGAAACCTGTGTTACCATACCTCCAAACCGCCCGAACTGCATTTTCTGTCAGTCTGATCTCTAAACCCGGATGAATTTTATGCAGGCTATCGCCCGATAGCTACTGGGTAAGCTTTGTCCATAAACAACCCAATTATGAAAAAGAAAAAACTTGAACTCAGCAAAAAACTGATGCTGAAAAAAGAAGCTATTGTTGAACTCAATCAACAGCAGAAAGCCAAATTAGCAGGTGGTGGCCCACTGACCTGGTGGAGTGCATGCTGCGTGGAAACAGATGAAGTGACCTGCCCCGCTGGCTGCATAAGATAAAGATACCGCTGGTATCCGGATTGCTGAACAACCGCCCCACGGCAACAGACAGGGGAGGATTATTTTTTCTATTTACAGTATGAAAAAGAAACAAATCGACCTGAGCAAAAAACTGATGCTCACCAAAGAACCTATTGCTCAGCTCAATGCTGATCAACAATTTCAACTGCAAGGTGGTGCAGGAGCAACCATTGGTACTATCTGCACCGTTGATACCAGACAAATCTCCAGCTGCCGGGCCACCAGTCCTGGTACAGGTCGTCCTTGCTGCATGATCCCTTGATTTTATCCGGGCATCTGAGGTACAACAAGATCAGGTGATGATCTTATCACAAAGCGTTTACCTGTATCGATTTTATTCAATTGGGGGGGCACCTGCTTCCCCAATTGTGCACATTAAATAATGATTGAAAATGGACAACACCGCCTCGCAGTTAGCACATATGTATAATGATCTTGTTTCGTTGCTGGATAAGGCGGAATATGATCCCGGTCAGAGTAACAGCCTGTTTAAGGGGCCCTGGGGTGCTTTGTTGTTTATGTTCTACTACGAACAATATGTCGATGACAAAGCAGATAACGCCGCCGCGCTGCTTGAAAAAATATATGCGGGTTATTCACCCGAAGAAGGATTGAACTATTCTTTCTGTTCAGGGCATACAGGCCCTTTTTGGCTACTGGACCATCTCAACAGACACCAGTTTGTGGAAATGGATATGGATTACCTTGCATCGGATTTTATTACGGCTACCATCGCGCAGAGTGCTTACCACATAGAATGTAAAAACTTCGATTTCCTGCATGGCAGCATCGGGATGTGTAATTTCCTGCTGGGTTTCACCGGAAGAGCAGATGTGAAAGCACACCTGGAATATTTTGTAACCACACTCTTTGCGGCCAGCAAGATGACGGACAAAGGAAGGAGCCTACCTATTTTTTATACCCATGAAGAACCCGCCGGAGAATTCGTCGATGCTTTCAGTCTGGCCCATGGCAGCTGTTCTGCGTTGATATTACTCGCTAAAATATATCAGGCAGGTATAGCCACTGCCATGTGCCAGCAGTTGATCACAGAAAGCATCTCGTTCATACTACAGCATAAAATTGAACGTGCTCCCGATTCCCTGGCTGCATTATATCCTGCTATCCTGGATGGCAACTATGCCGGTGCCAACAGCCGCTTATCATGGTGTTATGGCGATCTTAATGTGGCCATCTGCTTGTGGCAATGCGGTAAAGTACTGTCTGAAAAAAGCTGGATGGAAGAAGCACTTGCCATCATGCACTACAACACGGCCCGCATTACAGACGAAGCAGCAGGGATTGTAGACAATTGTATTTGTCATGGAGCCGGCGGTATTGCCGCCTTTTACCGGAAATTCTGGTTCGAAACAAAAGATCCCGCATTCTATACATGTGCAGAGTACTGGCATAATAGAACCATGGAGAAAATTTCTTTTTCGGAAGATGGCAGTAAACACGGTATCAAAGTATGGCAGGGAAAAGATAAGCAGTGGGACTACTCCTGGGATCTACTGGACGGCGGCAGTGGCGTAGGACTTTCCATCTTATCGCACCTGCAGGATCAGCCATTGGCATGGGATGAATGTTTCCTGTTATCCTGATTTACCTATTACTGTAAAAACTAAAAGAATCAGCTATGGCATTGTCACATACAGGATTCTTCCTCATAAGAAGTCCACTTTATCCCATACATCAATACCGGGAAGTTTTACAAAATAATTTGCAGGTGCTGGTCAACAGTCACCCTTTATTTATGTACGCTTTACATATCGGATCGCAGGACCTGTTGAAGGAACTGGAAAGATATCTCAGCGAGCCTGATGCTTTTAATCAAAAGAAGACAGAGAAGCTGCGTAAATCATTGTACAAATATTGGGTGCGGGCATGTAGCAGGAGCACCCCTTATGGCTTGTTTGCCGGATGCACTACCGGTACAGTGGGAGCTACTACTCATTTGCAATTACATCCTGTCAGCGAGGCCCGTCAGCAGGTGCGGCTGGACATGGACTACTATACTAAAATCTGTCATCATATTCAGGAGCTGCCTGCAGTGAGCAGGGAGCTGCGCTATTATACCAATAACAGTCTTTATAAAGCGGGTGAAAAATACCGCTATGCAGAATATTCCATCAATAATAACCGGCGCAGGTATATGCTGACGGCAGTGGCTCATTCTGTTTTCCTGGAAAAGATATTCCGCGAGGCTGTGAAGGGTGTAACCATTGCCGGTATGGTGCAGCTTATTCGTCAGGAAGATCCCTCCATCGCAGAAGAGGAAGCCAATACATTTGTGCAGGAGCTGATCCAGTCGCAGCTGTTAATCGCTGAAATTGAGCCTAAAATTACAGCGACCGATAATCTCGAAGCGCTTATCGGTCGCATTTCCTCCATCGACGATGTGGCTGCATTGCGCGATAGTTTGCTGACCCTGCAAGCGTTGTTTCAACAGCCCGATTTTGAGCGTTCCCGTCTGCAGGCGATTCATGATATCTGCGAGCGTACTTTTCCGCTCAGCATCCCTAAGGACCTGCTGCAGATAGACTTGTTTAAAACGGCTACGGCTTGTACGCTCAGTGAAAGCCTGGTGCAGGATATCACCCAACAGGTAAATGAATTGATGGCCCTCTGCCATGGCTATCCCAAAGATGCAGGTTCTGAAATGAAGAATTTTGCTACACGCTTTTACGAACAATACGAATCCCGGGAAATGCCACTGAACATGGTACTTGACGGAGAAACGGGAATTGGCTACGGAGCGGGCATAGAAAATACGGTTCATGCGCCTTTTGTGGAAGATGTAGCCACTAAAGCGCCGCCTGAAAGTACAACCGTCAACTGGTCGCAGTTGCAGCAGTTATGTTTGACCAAGTATGAAGAATTCCTGAGAGATGGCCAGGCGATTGTGCAGATTACAGCAGAAGAATTACAAAAAATGGGCGATCCGGAAACGGTGCCCATCGCCAAAAGTTCTTATCTGTTTGGCTCGCTGCAGGCTATTTCTGCGGAAGAAGCAGACAAAGGCAATTATACTTTTGCGATGCAATCCTTGGGAGGTCCCTCTGCAGCCAACCTGCTGGGGCGCTTCTGTAGTGGAGACCCGGTTTTGGCAGAAAAGACAAAGGCCGCGCTGCAGGAAGAGGAAGCGGCTTATCCGGATGTGGTGATGGCAGAAGTGGTGCATTTCCCGGAAGCCCGCGCTGCCAACGTATTAATAAGACCCGTGCTGCGCAATTATGAAATTCCATATATCGGCATCGCCGGTGTAGACGAAGCATACCAGATTCCGGTGACAGACCTGATGGTATCCGTTTCCCAGCAGGAAGTAATTTTAAGAAGTAAACGATTAAACAAGCGGGTAATTCCACGCCTTAGCTCTGCACATAATTATAGCTTTAACAGTTTACCGGTGTACAAATTCCTGTGCGACCTGCAGAACCAGTCTGGTATGTCTTATCTGTACTGGGATTGGGGCGTACTGGCTTCCCGGCCACGATTGCCCAGGGTCGTCTATAAAAACATAATTGTATGCCGTGCCAGCTGGACACTCACCACTAAAGAAACCGAACAGGCCGGAACAGACGAAAATATTCAGCTGCGCTTTTTTGAGAAGTACCGCCGCCAGCAAAGCATACCCGACAAGGTATTATTATCCGAAGCAGATAATGAATTGCTGCTGGATCTCACACAACCGTTAGCGGTGGCCATTTTGCTCGATCAAATAAAAAAGACTTCCAGCGTAAAACTAAAAGAGTGCCTGTTAGAGGAACAGGGTGGGGTATTGCGGGATGATGCAGATCAGGTATATGCGCATGAAATATTGCTACCATTGCAATACCTGCCGGTAAAGGAGGAGAAATCAGCCACTGTCAGGACGACCAAAAACAGCAAGGCTGCTGAGGTGAGCCCAGGTCCGGCCAACAAAGCGGTAGCAGATAACAAATTGTCGCCTGCTGCCAGGTCACTCATTACCCGCAGCTTTCCTCCAGGCAGTGAATGGCTGTATGTAAAGATTTACTGCGGCTATCGCGTAGCGGAAGAATTACTCGCAAATTATTTTGCGGAAAGCATTCCGGAATGGCAGGAAGATGGTTTGTTTGAACAGTTTTTCTTTCTGCGTTTCGGCGATCCGCAACCACATATCCGGCTCCGGTTTCTTAACAGCGCGAATCCGGCCAATAACACCGTCATATCACATCGTATCACTGCTGCTATGCAACCGTATGTTCAGGGAGGACAGGTACAGAAGATACAATATGACACCTACGTACGGGAGATAGAACGTTATGGTGCAGCAACCATCGCAGAGAGCGAAGCCCTGTTTTGCAGCGATAGCATGGCGGTGCTGAGTATTGTCAGTATGCTGGAAGGATCGGAAGGAGAAGTGTATCGCTGGAAAATGGCTATGCGTGGGGTGGACATGATGCTCGATGATTTTGCCCTGACCCTGCCACAGAAAAAGCATTTGCTATCGACCCTGCAGGAAGCATTTATCACAGAGTTTGGCGGGAGTACACTTTTGCATAAGCCACTGAATGACAAATACCGGAAGCATCAGCAGGAAATCATGTCAGTGATGAATCCGGCTAATGATGACGATAACGAGATTACGGAGGCTATTGAAGCTTATCGGTTACGGACAGCCACGGCTGCCCCGCTGTCGGCACATATCCGGCAATATTGCGGCTCGGAAGACCGTTATCAGAGTATCATTGCCAGTCATGTACACCTGTTTCTTAACAGGATATTTGTTGGCAAACAACGTAAGCATGAAATGGTGATATATCATTTCCTGGAAAAATATTATTTATCACAACTGGCTATGGTGGCCATCACGAAATAATGGGATTCACCTTTTATAAGCAATTGGACGCAATGGACTGCGGACCTACCTGCCTGCGAATGGTCGCAAAGCATTACGGCCGCCGGTATTCGCTGGAATATCTCCGGGAGCAGGCAAACATTACCCGGGAAGGGGTAAGTATGCTGGGCATCGGAGAAGCAGCCGAAAAAATCGGTTTTCGTACTACTGCAGTGCGCATCAATTTCGAACAGCTCGATGAAAACGTGGACCTGCCCTGCATCCTGCACTGGAATCAGCAGCACTTCGTAGTGCTGCCTCCGCAAAATTATAACCGGGATAAAAAACATGATAAAATTCTCGTCGCAGATCCCGGTCATGGTATGGTGAAAGTGGATAAGGAAACTTTTCTCCGCTGCTGGCAGGGCAACAGTAATAGCGGCGTAGTACTGATGCTGGAACCAACAGAAACATTCTACCAGCAGCCGGGAATGAACAACAAAGCGACCGGTTTCCGTTTTCTCTTTAATTATTTAAGACCCTACCGCAAATATGTAATACAGCTTTTTCTGAGTGTGCTGGTGGCCAGCGCATTGTCGCTGGTCATGCCGTTTCTTACGCAAAGTCTGGTAGACTATGGTATTAACCGGAACAATATGGGCTTCGTATACCTGGTATTGATATCCCAGCTGATGCTCTTTGCAGGGTCCACCGCTATTGAAATGATTCGCAGCTGGATACTACTGCATATGAATAGTCGTATTAACATCAACATCATTTCGGATTTCCTTATCAAGCTGATGAAACTGCCGATCCGGTTTTTTGATGCAAAAATGATCGGAGATATTCACCAACGCATAGGCGACCATACCCGTATCCAAAACTTCCTGACAGGTACCACATTGTCTACGTTGTTTTCTTTTGTAAACCTGTTTGTCTTTGCGATTGTATTAGGCATATATAGCGGGAAGATATTACTGGTATTTGCCTGTTTCAGCGCTATGGGCATTGGCTGGATATTCTTTTTCCTGCGGCGGCGTAAAGCGCTTGACTATAAACGCTTTCAGCGTATGAGTGAAAATGAGAACATCTTGTTTGAACTCATTACCGGCATGCAGGAAATAAAACTCAACAACTGTGAAACTGCCAGGCGCTGGGAGTGGGAACATGTACAGGCCGGGCTTTATAAAATCAGCGTGAAGAGCCTGGCACTCGGACAGTATCAGCAACTAGGCGCTGTATTTTTTAATCAACTGAAAAATATCCTGATTTCCTTTATCACTGCCAGGGAGGTAATGAATGGACATCTCACACTGGGAATGATGTTATCTGTGAGTTATATCATCGGACAAATGAATAGTCCGCTGGAACAGCTGCTTTCTTTTGTTCAGTCAGCACAGGATGCCAAAATGAGTTTGGACAGATTGGGCGAAATCCATAATCGCGCAGAAGAAGAAACGGGAGAACAGCTGACGATACCTGCAAATGACCAGGGACGTGGCGATATTCAGTTACAACAAGTGTCTTTTCAATACGGCGGGCGGCAATCTCCTTATGTATTGCAGGACATCGATCTTACCATTCCGAAGGGAAAGGTGACGGCCATTGTAGGCACCAGTGGCAGCGGTAAAACTACCCTGATGAAATTGTTGCTGCAATTTTATGAACCAACAACAGGTCATATACAGTTGGGGGATAAATCATTGCAGCAGTTGTCTCCGAAATGGTGGCGGCGTCAGTGTGGCAGTGTGATGCAGGACGGATTTATTTTTTCAGGAACTATCGCGAAAAATATTGCTATCAGTGATGAACGAATAGACAATGAGCGCCTGGTACATGCTGCAGCTGCAGCCAATATCCGGGATTTTATTGAGGAGTTGCCACTCGGATACCAGACGAAGATCGGTAATGCCGGCAGTGGTATTAGTGCTGGTCAGAAGCAACGGTTGCAAATAGCCCGTGCTATTTACAAAGATCCGCATTACCTTTTCTTTGATGAGGCAACGAGTGCACTCGATGCGAATAATGAACGCGTTATCATGGATAACCTGGAGCAGTTTTTTAAAGGAAAAACGGTGGTGGTCATCGCGCATCGTTTAAGTACAGTGAAGTACGCAGACCAGATCGTGGTACTGGAAAAAGGCCGTATCGTAGAAACAGGCACGCATGCACAACTCACCGCACGGCGGGGGAATTATTTTGAACTCGTTAAAAATCAATTGGAATTAGGAGGATAGTTATCATGCCGGAAAACAAACCAGATGGCACTGCATTTATAAATGTAGTCACCTCACAGAACGGGCACCTCAGTCATGCTTCGCTCGATTCCGTTCGCAGCGAAGAAGTCCAGGAAATCATGGGGAAGATGCCACCCTGGATTTTGCGTAGTGGTATTACACTCATCGGTATCCTGGTGCTGGGCGCATTTATTGCCGCCTGGTTTTTCCGTTATCCGGAAGTGATACCTGCAAGGGTGGTTATTACCCCACAACAGTCCTCATACATCGTAAAGGGAAGCATGCAAGCCTCAGGTGCCGGGAAAGTAAAAGCCGGACAAAAGGTACTCATCCGCCTTACAGCTTATCCTTACGAAGAATATGGGTTGTTGCAGGGAACGGTGATGTTTGCGGAAGCCAACGTGGCGGATACTAATTTCCAGGTAAACATTCAGCTGGATCATCTCTTGCAAACAACTACCGGAAAAGAAATTCCGGCGCAACCCAGACTGGATGGCACTGCAGAGATCCTGACAGAGGATAAGAGTATAATGCAGCGAATGTTTGGGCGATTGTGGAGATGAGAGTTTATCAATTATATTCTAATTTAGTCCGATGGTATCGAATCGGATCATATTCTTTCTTTTTGATGGGGTCCATCTCCTGGACCTGGCGGGAGCAGTAACGGTATTTTATGAATCCGGTTGTTGCGGGCAACCCTATGAGCTCCGGTACGTTTCGCCCTACTCACATCCGGCTACTTCGTCCGGACTTGGATTTGCGGCAGTAGATCCTCTTGATGCAGTAACAATTACTGCGCAGGATATCATTATCGTAGCAGGAATGGAGCTGGCCAGGTGGAACCGGGAAGACGACCATTTGTGGATGCCATGGCTACAAGCCGCTGCTGCTACGGGAGCTACCATCTGCTCTGTTTGTACGGCGGCCTTTGCATTAGCCGCTGCAGGCCTGTTAGACGGCCATAGCTGCACTACGCACTGGGCGTGGACATCTTCCTTACAAAAACAATATCCGCGCCTGAAGGTGCTGGAAAATAAGCTATTTGTAAAAAGCGGGAAGCTGTTCACCAGCGCGGGGATTGCCACAGGGATTGACCTTGCCTTGTATCTTGTGGAAGAGCAGCATGGAGCTGCTTTTGCTTATATGGTTGCGAAAGATATGGTGGTGTATATTCGTCGCGATGGTACGGAATCGCAACATAGTGTTTACCTGCAAAACAGGCAGCATATCAATTACCAGGTTCACCAGGTGCAGGATTATATTGCTCATCATCTCCAGCATAAAATAACAATAGAAGACCTCGCGGCATTGGTGCACATCAGTCCGAGGAATCTTACCCGCCTGTTTAAATCCACTACCGGCAGTACGATCGGGCAATATGTTCAGCAGTTGCGACAGGAAAAGGCGCAGCATTTACTGAAGGCCCAACACAAGGTGGCCTGGGTGGCAAAAGAATGCGGTTTTAAGGGCCCGGACCAACTACGACGCTTCCTGAAAAAAGCCATATAACTGTCCCGATTAGTAGTGTACTTGTCCTGATTTGTATGATCGCTTCCGGTTAGCTTTGCCCTATAAATTATTCTGCGATGAAACAGTTGCTGTTCCTGCTCTTATTGTTGCCATGTGTGGCATGGTCACAAAAACAATCTTCTTTGTATGTCTGTCCTCCCTGTGGTCCCTGTGACACGTTGGTATTTCATCAACCGGGAATTTGTCCGCATTGTGGTATGGAACTTATTCTTAAAAATGCTATAAACGATCCAAAAATGACCATCTGTTTCTATCTCTATGAGGGCGTGGAAATACTTGATTTTGCGGGCCCGATGGAAGTGTTTTCCTATGCTGGTTTCAAGGTGTTCACGGTTGCCAGGACTAAAGCACCGCTGTTATCACAGGGCATTCTGAAAGTACTTCCCGACTACAGCATTGCAGATGCGCCGCCTGCAGATGTCTTCGCTGTTTTTGGCGGCGATGATAATATAGCCGCCGATGATCCGGAAGTGATTGCCTGGATACAGTCAAGGGACAAAGCAACCAACAGTTACTTTTCCGTTTGCACGGGTGCTTTCATCCTGGGAAAAGCAGGGCTGCTGGACAATCTTACCGTAACTACCTTCCACCGCAGTATTGCGAATCTGCAAAAGGCAGTGCCAAAAGCTAAAGTACTCGAACATGTACGGTATGTAGATAATGGCAGAATTATTACTACTGCTGGCATCTCTGCCGGCATTGATGGCGCTTTGCACCTGGTGGCAAAATTAAAGGGCGCCGATGTGGCATTGAAGGTAGCCCAGCACATGGAATACGATAAGTATGTGCCGGAGCAGGGAATGATAGTTTCGCATGCTACTGCGACTACCAAATAAGCTGGTAAGGTAAAGGAAGACAGCTGGGGGCAGCTGCCTTTTTAGGTACGGTGTTTTACAACAATTTTTATATCAATGTGATTTGTTTCAAACAACAATGGAATGGCTTCCATGCCCGGCACAAAATTGAAGATGCGATCGGTCAGTATACCAGGTAGCTGTATTGGTGTGTTGGCCGTGATCTCCACAATACTCCCCGGTTTATATATCTCCAGCTGGTGAGGCGTTATCAGTTTCAGGGTTTCATTATTGGTGCTGATAACTGGTAAGCTATACGCCGCTTTTTCATGGGTCGCCGTACCACGGATATGCAAAGCATTTTCCTCAAAAATATAAGTGAGACTACACTCCGGAGAAGGCGCCGGCTGCTGGGTTTCATTCACCAGGAGGGAGTGGGTGCTAAAGGTGATTGCTTCGGATGTTTCCTGGTAATCCACTGTAGCCTTTAGATCATTGGTATGGAGATATACCTGAGCGCCGGATGTTAGTTTGAAACCGGGTGTCAAACAAACGGTATCCGCGTTTTTATCCCGCTGCATATTTAGTGCTTCTACCAGCTGATATTTGTTCATGCTACCAGCTAGCAGGGGGCCGGTGTCGTTATGCCATAACAAAGATAGTGCGCCACCGCTGGCATGGCCACCTTTCATGGTATACTCCTGATCATAGCCGGTAATAGTAGCTCGCCATTTGTTTTTTGAGATAAGCCAGGTATTAATTTCCGGGAATGACTTTACACCGTATATGCGTTCCCGTGGTAACTGAGCGGCGGTTGCCGGCTGTATATTGGTTGCGTGCAGCAATATGGTGGTGAGAGCTTTGCTATGTGCCAGTGAGTGGGCCACGCAAGGCAGGATACCATGTGATACATAGTGTGGACCACCATGTAATAAATTGTCATAGGTACACAGCGCTAATAGTTTGGTATTTTGCAATGCAGCTTTATAGAATGCCGGGTTGCCCGCAGACATTAATGCATAGGCAGGCTGGCAGCCATCGCTGGTTCTGCTGCCCCAGTAAGTCCATTTATAATTACGCGTTCCCCAGCTGTTATCCCAGGCGCCATCTGGCAGCATAAATTCCAGGTGTGCCTGTAAGGAGGCGGCCACCTGCTCCAGTAACGGAGTATCATTCATCAGCTTACCATATAGCACGAGAGAGGGAAGGGACTCTTCCACGTTGTAGCCCAGGTCTACCGCGTAGCAGCCTTTTACACTTTTTTCAGGAATGGGTTTGCCTTCTCCAAATAATAATTTGTTGGTGGTAATGTGGGCAAGACATTGTTGTGCCAGACCTTTACCTTTTGTTATAAAATGTGGTTGCTGGAGATAGGTACCTATCAGGCATAGCGCATAACTCCCCGCAATGGGGTAATTGATATTACCGGTATTGATAGTAAAATTTTTATAGAGATAATCACCTGCCTTTTGTAACCTGTTTTTCCATTTTTCCTGTGTGGCTTTATTCAGCAGTTGTTCAAAGTGTATCAGTGATTCTGCCAGGGCGGTAGCACCGAATACGGTGATGCCTTTCCAGTCGCCCATACTCACTTCATTTAGCCAGGCGCCATCAGGCGTACTCACCATAGCTTCCATCCAATCATATAAGCGTATAGCCGCATCCGTATACTTGCGATCTTTTGTTTTGTTGGCTAAGTATAACAGTGGATAGATGGCATCGCCGCATCTGCCATGTATCACCGCGCAGGAAGGACAAAGGATTCCTCCATGCAGGCCTTTGGCAGATGGCTGATTGACCTGCAGTGCCAGCAATGCATCGCCCCATTGCTGGAGTAGCTGTTCGCTGAGCACCGTCAGTTCATTACCATCTGTTTTCAGTATTGCTGCAAGGCTACCGATTTGTGGCAACAATAAACCGGTGCTGCTGAGTGTGGTTAACTTCAGAAAATCTCTTCTGGATGTAATCATACGTGGTTATTGAAATGGTATCGGATGTCGCAATCACCCTCCAATAAAGTCGTGATTGCCCTGTATCCCTGATACGCATTGAAAGTATATTTGAATTGTTATTCTGCTACGGGTTTCACCAATATAATAAAACAAAAACAGAAATTATGAGAAAGATCATCGTTACGACATTTGTTTCCCTGGATGGCGTATTGCAGGCACCAGGCGGTCCGGAAGAAGATCCTACCCATGGTTTTAAGTGGGGTGGATGGACAGCCAAACTGGGGGATACCTTAACGCATCAAACTATGAGCGGCATTATGGGGCAACCTTTTGATCTGTTACTGGGTAGGCGTACTTATGAGATCTTTGCTGCCTACTGGCCATATGCAAAGGAAAATCCTATCGGGGAATTATTTGATCGAGTACACAAGTACACCGTTTCCGGTAAATCTATGGAACTGAGCTGGGCCAGCTCTACGCTGATTACCGGTGATGTGGTGGCGGGGCTGCGGCAACTCAAAGCAACGGAGGGGCCGGACCTGCTGGTATTCGGAAGCGGTAAACTCATACAAACATTGCTGAAAGAAGGCCTGGTAGATAAGTTGTATACATGGGTATATCCTGTTACCCTCGGCTCGGGTAAGCGTTTGTTTGCCGAAGGCACACAGCCGGTTCAATGGAAGTTAGTGAATTCCATCATTTCTACAACAGGTGTTATCATTGCCACCTATGAGCCGGCAGGTGGAATAGAAACAGGTACTATCGGGCCACATCTGGAGCCTTCAGAAGCGGAGTTGAAGAGGAGGAAGGAGTGGGCGAAAGAGAGGTAGATGATAAATAAAATAGCGAACAACGGTCTTCGGTTTAAGCTCCTCCAAAAGTGTAGCTTTTTGGAGATACCACAAACCAGGAGACCGCCCCTCGTCTTATAAGGAAATCAAACCTGCTTCTCCGGTAACAACCGTACCGCATGATTACTGATACTGGTAGGAAATTGTGCTTTTACTTTATCCGTTACCGGATCGCGGTAAGTGGTAGACCTTCCTTCTATATGCAGCCAGCCGGAAGGATCCAGGGTAATGAATGCAAAGAGGGCATCTTTGTAATAATGAGCGCCTGATTCAGTGTACACATAGCTGGCGCTGTTCAGCAGGAAATAATGCACCCCATTTCTTGCACCGTATCTGTCGTCATGATCATGACCCATAAATACCGCCATCACCCCCGTATTTTTTCCTGCTTGTTTGGCGGCCAGGTTGGCATCATCGAAGATGGCCAGAATTTCATCTGCATTACCCAACTCCTGGTAAAAGTCGCTCAGGAAAACCGGTTGGTGCATAAAAACGATGACGGGATGTTGGGCGGCGGCCAAATCCTGTTTCAGCCATTCCAGCTGCGGCTGATCGGTGAAACTGCGCATGGGAGAGGGTAGTGGCCCCCAGTTGCTGTTATTGTAATCTTCCAGTGTTTTATCTTCTTTCCGTAAAAAATTCCTGTCCATCACCACAAAATGGTAGCCACCCTGATCAAAGGAATAATACGGTTTTTCCATGCCCCATAATTTCATGATGGTGGCTTTGTCGCAAACATCCATATCATGATTGCCGAGCACATGATATTTGGGGCCAGTGAACCGGTTCCACTGCGCCATGATTTCTTCCGATTTTTTAGGGCGGCAAAAATCCCCGCATTGGATAATGAAGTCGGGCGATTCCTTCATCACCGCATCCATAAAGGATTTCATCCGTGCTACTTCCGGTACATTAAATTGCAGATGATGCAGATCGGAAATAACGCCTATGCGTAATTTTTTAGCACTTTTAGCCGGCTGGCTAATGGGGACAGACCAGGTGTTGGAGGCCAATAATATACCTGTGCCTGATAAGCCTATTTGCTTCAGGAAATTTCTACGTTTCACCATTCACTGTAAATTTATAATTCCGGAAATTAGGGTTATTCCGTTGAATTTTACAGTCATTTTTTTCAATATCGGGAAAATTGGTGGGCCTGCTCAACAAACTAAATCCGGGCAATAGGTGCTATATTTGCCAGATCTTTAAAAATTACCAATGGCTAAAAAAACAGCACCGGCGCAGATACAACCTTCCAGTTTTGATTTTTTAAATAAGCTGAAAAAAAACAATAACAGGGATTGGTTCAATGAACATAAAGCTGTTTTTCAACAGGAACAGCAAGAGGTAGAGGTCTTTGCAGAGTCATTACTGCACGAACTCTCTGCCCATGATCTGATAGAAACTCCTTCAGGCAAAAAAAGTTTGTACCGCATTTACCGGGACACCCGTTTCTCTCATGATAAAACGCCTTATAAAGCACATTGGAGTGGCAGTTTTAAACGCGCTACTAAAAGCCGCAGAGGTGGATACTATTTTCATATCGAACCCGGCAACAGCTTTGTAGCCGGCGGTTTCTGGGGACCCACACCAGCTGATCTGAAGCTCATCAGGGATGATATTGCCTTTGATGCTAAGCCGCTGCGGAAAATCATTAACAGCAAGGCATTTATTACTACGTTTGAATCACTGAAAGGAGAGCAGTTAAAAACTACTCCTAAAGGGTTTGAAGCGGATCATGAAGCGATTGACCTGTTACGCTATAAACAGTTTCTGCTCATCAGATCTTTTTCTGATAAGGAGGTGTTAAGCGACAGCTTTTTAAAAGAGGTTAATGGAACGTTCCAGAAAATGCGCCCATTCTTCGACTACATGAGCGAAGTGTTGTCTTCGGACCCTAACGGTGAGTAGTATGTTATCGCGCGCTGACTGTTTTCAGAAATGCGGTGACCAGTTTATGCGGTGTCTCCTTCGTTGAATTAGCCTGGGGAACAAACAACGTGGCAATAAAGAAAGGGTGGGATACTAATTCCAGTATCCTTGCTTCTTTTAACTTATCTGTTCCTACAATCCGAAAACCGTTGTCATTGAGTGACTGTTGGTAATCCGGGTTGAGCCCAAAATTGCAATAATAGTTTTCGGTGATTTGCGGCGAGCCAAAAATGTTAAACGTTTTGGACACGGGGTCTGTTAGTTCAATGTCGAGCGCTTGTCCGAACAGGGAGCAACTGAGGGGATTGATGACCAGCCTGGAGGCGTACGGATCATATTCCGCGTGCTGAGCATCGGTAATGCCCAGTACATTTCTGGCAAATTCAATCACCATATGCTGAAACCCGCCGCAGGTGCCTAACGTAGGGATACCGTTTTCTCTTGCATATTGAATGATTTTTAGTGCACCATTCATACTTTTATAAGGACTACCGGGGGCGATCCAGTAGCCATCATAAGTATCCACGATTTTTTCGATATCAGCCTCAATGCTGTCTGTAGCCACCCATTCATGAGAAAGGGCGCTACAGGCAGCATGACTGATGGCTTCATCGGTAGCCAGATGACTGGAGAAGTGGGCGTTAAAGTCGCCGATAATCGCAAGCTTCATGTGAGTGCGGAAGATTAAATCAGATTAGCGTACACTGCTTCCAGTTCAGTTTGTGTTTTCCAGAAAGGCTGTGGTACAGTGCCTTCGAGGTTGGCAACCAAAATACCTACATGGTTATGCCATCCTGTTGACACACTTAACAGCGTAGTTTTCTTGTCACCCAGTTTCTTATGTGTGATGACCATCAGGACCCGATCCGCCTGCTCCGTTAGCTCAAATGTTACTTCTGAACCGCCTTCCCAGGTAAATGATAGCAGGTTGGGAGAATCTACTTTTAATATGGTACCGGTAAAGTGGTGACCCTGATCCATGTTTTTATATTTTTCAGGTATCGCATCAGGGAGGGGACTGAGTTCCTGGTGCATAAAGTACAGGTCTACTTTACCGCCTTCAAAAAGTTCCATGTCTCCTTTTGCCAGCCACTTGCCACGTTTTTCTGATTCCGTGAGGTAAGCCCATACCCTATTGATAGGACCGGGCAAAGAGCGTTCAAACCGGAGAGTGCCGGGTGCAATGATCTTGCTGTACTTTTCCATAAAATCTTATTTTATCGTTTTGGAAATTTATCTGCGATGAGGTTCAGGTTAATATGGTGTTCCAGGTAAGCTTTTAAGCCATCTAAAACCGTGGTGAAGCCGCCTGTGGAGTCGTTGATTTTGCGGAGCAGATCATCACCCTGTTCTGTAAATCCATAGTTGGAAATCGTGACGTAGGTGGTATCATCCGTGAGGGCTTCAAAATTAAAAACAACGGTAGTAGCGGGTTCGCCCCAGTCGATCGCTATTTTTTTGTTGGGTATAATTTCCTTCACAAAAGCTTTGCTGGAAGCCTGGTACATTTCCCATTCCCAGGTAACCGTTTTTCCTGCCGCCAGTTTATCGCTGCCTTTGGTGAACCAGAAATGCTTGGTAATGGCAGGATCAATAAAAGCTTCAAACACTTTGCTGACAGGCTTTCTGATGAGCATTTGCGCTTCTGCGCCGGGTGTTTTATTCTTTGTCATCATGAAATAGTTTATGAATTGATTAATCTTCTTCGTTCAATAAATTCTCCAGGGTATCGAGTCGGCTGTTCCAGAAGGAGCGGTATTGTTCTGCCCATTGGGCCACTTCTTCCAGTGCTTTGAAATTGGCGCTGCAATGTCTTTCCCTGCCATGCTTAACAATGAGTACCAGTCCGCATTCCGTAAGTATGCGCATGTGCTTTGAAATGGCTGGCTGGCTCATGTTAAAGTTCTCCGCCACAGTGTTCAGGGTTTGTGTCTGTTGGGCCAGTAGCCCTATAATAGCTCGTCTGGTGGGATCTGCGATGGCCTGAAACACGTCTCGTCTTGCTTTCATTCATTTACTATTTAAGATACATAACCATTTGGTTTAGTAAAAATATACATAACCATTCGGTTTATCAAATTTATTTTTCGCCGGATCCTTTTATAATGAATTGATCGTTTTGCGGGAATTTATCTACCTGGGAGGTATCAACGCTGAAATTTCCTGCCAGCAAGTCTTTGGGATTACCACTTAACCACATGCTGAGATCAATAGCTTCATACTGGCCGTTATTGAAGCCAATCAGCACCTTTAATACATCAGTGCCGGTGTTTTTAATATAATGCCCCGCGCCCATAGGAACGTAGCCAATATCGCCTGCTTCAAACTGATCATTGATGAATTTTCCTTCCGCCAGGAAAACACCCATTTCCACATTTCCCTGGATGTAATATTGCCATTCGGCGGCATTGGGGTGCCAGTGTAATTCGCGCATGGCGCCCGGCTCCAGCCACATGCTTACTCCTGCAATGCCGGTGGATGCCGGGAATTCCTTTACGGAGGCACCACGGGTAATGCCTCCCGGACCGATTCTGGGCGCTGCTTTCTCCAACTGGTATTTAAAGCTTACAGTTTTAATGGTCATATCTCCTTTTTATGATGTAGAGAACAACCCAAAGGAGAAAAGGTTACTTGTCATTGCTTATTGAATTCCTGCAGCTGCTGTAATTTTTATTGTGAGATAAAATTGTTCGCTTTCAATACAGCTGTTTTTCAATTATGTGCATTTTTTGCAGGATAATTTTTTTATCTGCCGGAGAATGAGCTAACTCCAGGGCGGTTTTCAAACAGGATAATGCCCGGGGATTATCGATACCGGTATAGAGTTCTCCCAACAATACCTGGTACAGATGATGTGTTGCCAGGTTTAATTTCAGCGCTTCGGTAAGCGCTACCTCTTTCCCTCTGGCTTTGGATAAGGCGTATGTTCTGTTGAGCGCCGCAATAGGAGAGTATTCCAGTTGCAGCAGGTGGTTATATAGTTGCAGAATGTTACTCCATTTTTCCTCCGTATCGTCTTTAATGGTATGCCAGTAAGCGATGCCTGCTTCCAGGTGATATTTTGAGATCTCCTGACCCCGGGAGGCGGTATTTAAAAATGCCTCGCCTTGTGCAATCAGTGCCTTATTCCAGAGGTTAGTGTCCTGATCATCGTACAGTACTATTTCGCCTGCGGCATCTATCCTGGCATCGAACCGGGACGATTGAAAGCTCATTAATGATAATAAGGCATGTACGAAGGGTTTGTTGGTGTTTTCATTTTCTGTCAGCAGGGAAGTTAACCGGAATGCCTCCAGGCAGAGATCTTTACGGAGACTGCTATTATGGCTGCTGGAATAATAGCCTTCATTATAAAGCAGGTACAGCGTTCTCAGCACAGTATCCAGCCGTTTGTTTATTTCCGGCTCGCCGGGGAATTCTATCCTGATCTGTTCGGCTCTTAATTTGTCTTTGGCCCGTTGTAATCTTTTGGTGATGGTTTCTTTATTGGATAAAAAGGCAGCGGCAATTTCTTCTATACCAAAGCCACATAGTATACGCAGCGCCAGCCCAATTTGCGCTTCGGCTGCAATAGCCGGATGACAGACAGCGAACATCATCTGCAACTGGCTGTCATGGATGTTTTTGGCGGATAGATCTATTTCCGGCATGTCTGTCTCCGTAGCAGAATATTTTAATTGCATCGCTACTTTCTGACGAAATACCGCTTCATGTTTCAGGTGATTTTTGGCTTTGTTTTTTGCCACAGTATACAACCAGGCAACAGGGTTTTCAGGCAGCCCCTTGAGTCCCCATATTTCAGAGGCCGACAAAAAGGTATCACTGGCAATGTCTTCCGCTATTTCGATATGCTCGAAGCCAAACAGCTTACATAACACCGCCGTAATTTTACTGTATTCGGTTCTGAACAGGTGTGGTATCAGTTCATTTTTTTCCATAAATAAAAGCCTTTGTAATATTACAAAGGCTTTGGAGATTTTAAGATGAAAAGATTTTTACATGACGCTGATCTCCCTGACTTCAACACTACCACCGGTTAAGAAGATAGGGCAGCCTTGGGCCAGTTCGGCCGCTTCTTCCAGGGAGGCTGCTTTCACAATAGAATATCCGCCCAGCGATTCTTTCAGTTCCGTATAAGGCCCATCGGTAATGACGTGATCGGGTCTTACTACTTTACCGGATGGATGCAACCGGTCGCCACGGGCAGTCAGTTTATTTTGTGCGGCGATATCACCGATCCAGTCCATCCACTTTTGGGTGTTGGCCTGCATTTCTTCAGGAGAGCGTTTGCCTAATACGCTTAAATCTGATCTGTACACAAACAGGAAATCTTTCATGGTGTTAAGTTTTAATTGTTATAAAGCATCATAACAACCCAGTGTCTCCGGGATGGACACATTTAATACATTTTATTATTTTTTGACTGTAAGCCACCTGTAAATTAACGATTTGTATTTAATTAATGCAGCACGATCGGGGAAACAACAAACCTGATTTGGGGCTGTTGGTTTTAAGCAGATTGGAAAATACCGGTATCCGGGTATTGTTTCACTGGCCGGTCTCCTTATATTTACAATAATCAATTACCCCTAAGCCCTGACCAATATGTTGAAGTATCCTTTCCTTTCCCTGAAGCAAACGTTGTTTTTATTACGTATAGCCGTGGCCATTATATTCCTGGCACATGCCATTGTCAGAGTATGTAATGGTACGATCCCCCGGTTCGGCGATTTCCTGACCAATAAAGGATTGCCTTTCGGGCTAGGGTTGGTGTGGTGCATCACCGCCTATGAAATAACCGGTGGCATATTGCTGATATTAGGGCGTTACACACAGTGGGTCACCGCCGGGTTTATCGCCTTGTTGCTGATCGGCATCGTATTAATACATGCATCTCAGGGGTGGTTTGTAGGAGAACATGGCACCGGCGGAAGCGAGTACAGTTTTATTTTGATAGTGGCATTGATAGTAATTGCGGCCGGGGAAAGGCCGGTTTTAAAAGATTAATGTACCAGGGCAAACTATAATGTTTGTACCAGCTGGATATTATTCCCGCAGGTATCATTCAATACCGCTATTTTGTTAGGCCCCATTTGCGTAGGCGGCATACTGAACACCACACCGGCCTGTGTAAGTCGTTCGTATTCTTTTTCTATATCATCCACATTAAAGAGTGTAAAAGGAATACCTGCGTCAAAGAGCGCTTTTTGGTAAACCCGGGCAGGAGCGAACCCCATAGGTTCCAGCAGGAGCTCAACTCCGTCCTGTTCTTCTTTTGAAACCACCGTCAGCCAGGCATGTTCGCCCAATGGGATTTCTCTTTTTTTGATAAAGCCCAGCACTGTTGTATAAAATTGTAATGCTTTTTGCTGATCATCTACCATGATACTGGTTACCGTTATTTTCATATGTTGTTATTTGTTTTACAAACATAGCTACTGAAAAGGTACGGGACTTATTGGATATTGCTTTTTTGCGCTTTTCGTTGAAATCGTGCAGGTGTGTAGCCGGTACTTTTTTTGAAAAGCGAGGTAAAAGTAGGAATGCTTTCAAACCCTGCTGCCATGCAAACTTCCCATACCTGCCTGTTGCTTTTCAGTAATTGCTTTGCCGCCTGCATCCTGACAGAAGTGAGATATTGAAAAGGGGTAATACCGTAATAGTTTTTAAATAACCGGGTAAAATGAAATTTCGATAGAAACGCTTGCTGAGCAAGCTGCTCCAGGCAGATGTTTTCCGCAAAATGCTGATCCATAAAATGCCTGGCCTGCTTTAGTTGAAGCGTCAGGTAATCTTTTGGATACAGCTCGCTGTTGAGTTTTTGTACCTGTGCTGCGTAAAAATTCATGACATAATAAAATTAAGCAAATAGGTGATAATGTTGCCACCTTAAACTGTTTGAAACGTAGTGAAAATAATATATTATTAAGCCCTGCCCATGTTGCTTCTCTAAAATGAATGGCAATGAAGATCCCTTTTTGCCCGTTTGAAATGATTTGTATACTTTGCTGACGTTAATAAACACGTTACTGATGGAATTAAAGGATTTATCTCCGCAACCGCTATGGCAGCATTTTGCCGCTTTGAATGCCGTACCCCGCGCTTCCAAGAAGGAAGAACGCGTCATCGCATTCATACTGGACTTTGGTAAAAGCCTGGGACTTGAAACAAAAAGGGATGCCATAGGCAATGTGGTGATTAAGAAACCGGCTACGCCGGGAATGGAAAATCGTCAAACGGTGATATTACAGTCTCACCTGGATATGGTGCATCAAAAAAACGGAGACGTTAACTTTGATTTTGCTACCCAGGGCATTGATATGTATGTCGACGGCGATTGGGTAAAAGCCCGTGGCACTACACTGGGTGCGGATAACGGCATTGGTGTGGCGACTATCATGACGGTATTATCTGCTACAAACCTGGTACATCCGGCAATTGAAGCCATGTTTACCATTGATGAAGAAACCGGTATGACAGGCGCCAAACAACTGGATCCTGCTAATTTTAGCGGTACCATTCTGCTGAACCTGGATACAGAGGAAGAAGATGAACTGACCATCGGTTGCGCCGGTGGCATCGATACAAATACCAAAGCATCTTATAAAGAAGTACCTGCCGGAGCAGGAACCATCGCTTTTGATATTCGCATCAAAGGACTGATGGGCGGACACTCTGGTATGGACATTCATAAAGGAAGAGGTAATGCCAATAAACTGATGAACCGGTTGTTGTATAAAGCTAAACAAGCTTTCGATATTCAACTGGTAAGTCTGGATGGTGGTAGTTTGCGCAACGCGATTCCGCGTGAGTCGCAGGCAACTGTTACCATTCCGGGAAAAGACAAGGAGACTTTTACTGCTTTTATTAAAGAGTTCTCCGCTGTTTTAACAGAGGAATACAAATCGATAGAGAAAGATCTTCAGGTAGTATTAAGCGCCGCGGCTACACCTGCTACCGTAATGGAGCCGGAATATTTTACCCGGTTGTTACGTGCTAGTTATGCTGTGCCTAATGGGGTATTCCGCATGAGTCCAGATATTGAAGGATTGGTGGAGGCCTCTTCCAACCTGGCAAGGGTGATTGTAAAAGACGGTGTTTTTATTACACAATCCCTGCAACGCAGCAGCGTGGAAAGTACCAAAGAAGATGTATCGATGGCAGTGGGCGCTGCATTTGAAAATATAGGTTGCGAAGTGGTGCAGGGCGGCGACTATCCCGGCTGGAAGCCGGATGCAGATTCAGCTATTCTCCGGCTCATGCTGAAATTGTACAAGGATCATTTCACACACGAACCTAAAGTAGGGGCTTGTCATGCGGGATTGGAATGTGGTATTTTAGGCGGCCACTTTGCGGGTGGTTTGGATATGATTTCTTTTGGGCCTACTATTCAGGGGGCGCATTCTCCGGATGAAAAAGTACAGATCTCTTCTGTGGGCAGGTTTTATGACTATTTCCTGCATATACTGAAAGAGATTCCGGTAAAATAAAAGAGTTTTTAAAAGACGAAACCCTGCGATTCTCCGCAGGGTTTCGTCTTTTAAGGCTATGGCTGTGCTGATCATTAATTTTGACGATTATAAACAAACGCAAATTCCTTTGCGAAATCAGCGAAGCTTCTTTCGCCAAATGCGCCTTGCTGATGTTGGCGATAATCTTCAAACAAAGTGCCTTCTCTTAAAGCAACACCTATTTCTATCACATAGATCTTCGCCATTTGTTCACTTAAGCCATTCTGGAGCATGCCTTGCAGCATGGCATTATCAGAGAAACCAATCCAGGCCAGGTCGGGTTTGCCGATGGCGTGGCCAAGCAGGGCTGCTATTTCCGCACCATTCTTTTCATCACTTGCTACATAGCGAACAGATTTTCCGCTGAAAGAAAGGGTATCCAGCGCTTCTGCGGCAGCGGCAGCGATATCGTGCGGATGCGACATCACAATATTGGCTGTTGCATCAAAATTGTTGCCGAGTATGTTTTGATACCGGATCATGTCCATGCTGCCATAGAAGTTAGAGTAAAACATACCTGGTCGCAGATGCAGTACCTGCACATCTTTCAGGGCATTTAATTTTTGCTCTACGTAATAATTGGCACTGGTAGGGCCGGGACCATCGGGAATATGTGCACCAATACTGCTCAGGTTCACTACATAGCGTACCCCCGTTTGGGCGATGGCATCTGCATAACGGGCTCCTACACCTTTGATATATCCACGGAGATCCGTTGTCTGGAAGTTGGGTGGTATCATGGTATATACGGCGTCTGCTTTGGCGAAGGCCTGTAACAGGAAATCAGTATCCTCAATGGAACCAATGGCCGGGATGGCGTGCAGTTGCTCAATGGCGGCTGTTCTTTCCGGATTATGACTAACAACAGTTACCTGGTGTCCTTTTGCGGTTAATAGTTGTGTGAGCTGCTGGCTGATGTTTCCTAAAGAGCCTGTAATAGTAATGTTCATAAGAAATGTGTTTTAAAATTTTCTTTGACAAAAGTAGTTTAGTACTTACTTTTGTACAAGTACTTACCCTAAAGTATGTATCTATGGCAAAGACAAAAGAAAACTCCACCATCCAGGAAAACAAGAAGGCTGCATTCCAGGAATGCCCTGTCACTTATGTAATGGAAAAGATTGGTGGCTATTGGAAACCTATTATCCTGTTTCACTTATTATCCGGTAACAAAAGATACAGTGACCTGAGAAAATCAATTCCGGCGATCACCGAAAAAATGCTCATCCAGCATTTAAAGCAATTGGAAGCCGATAACCTGGTATTGAGGGAAGCCAGGCCTGTCGTGCCCCCTCATGTTACTTACAGTCTTACAAAGGCCGGAGAAGCACTAAAGCCTGTATTATACGCCATGGCAGTTTGGGCAGTAGGCGACAGTAAAGAAAACGCCACCACTTTCCGGAGAAACCTGAAAACTTTTCCGGGATTCGCAGGATGATTTATTCATCTGCTTCTTCCGCCAGCTGCGATGGATATTTTAACGGCCTATGGGCAATACCTGATGAAGGAAGAAGGGGTGGAGCAGGAGGGCCATCTCCACACAGACTGAAAATAGCCCCTCCGTTTTATAGTTTAATGTATACGACCTCTTTCCTCTTCATTGCCGTTGTCATTGTTGGCAGCTTTATGTTCATTGCTACCAAAGCGATAAGTAAACCCTAATAAGATATACCTGCTTAACTGGAAGTTGGTGAATTTCTGTGGTACGCCGTTAATGTTGGAAGTCACGGCAGTAGCGCTGCTGCGGAAAATATCATTCATCGTTAAAGTAATATCCACCTTCTTTTTGAGTACTGCAGCTTTCAACCCGATATCCATTTTGTAATAGGCATCCGATTTCCCGATATGATCTACTTCCGGGAACTGATACCAGGCATTTACAGCGGCGGCAAAGGTCTTGTCCTTGTTGAGCCAGATGTTGTTATTGGTAGCCAGGTATAATCCGAAACCACTTACGCCCTGGATATTGGGAAGCGTAGATGTTGCATTGGTATGATAGAAGGTGACCTGGTTATTGTTATCCAGCCACGAGAATAAGTGAAGGGCGATGTTTTCTGAAATACCCACCCGGTATGTCTTCAGGAAGTTTAACGGTTTCGTATATACGAGATTAGTATCGGGGCTGGCGATCGTCAGGTTGTTAAAACCATTCTCTGTAATATTAAAAAATACAGAAGAAGTCAGTATACTTTTATACGTATGTGATACTTCGAAGTTGGTGTTGTATTCCGGATTTAAATAGGGATTACCTTCTCCATAGCTATACGCGGTGTAGAGCGATTTAAACGGATTCAGGTTCCAGAAGGAAGGGCGGTTAACACGCTTGCCAATAGTGAGTGCCAGGCTATTATCGGTATTGGCCTGGTAGGAAACCGACAACGATGGAAACAACCGGAAATATTTATTGATGGTGGTTTGATCGAGGGTATAGGAATAACCTTTGGTTTGGGTTAATTCTCCTCTGAGGCCAGCTTCAAGCTTCCATTTGCCCTGTTCTTTATTCATACTGATATACAGCGCCTGTGTATTTTCCCGGTAGTCAAATTCATTACTCAGATCAGTGTCATAAGTCAGTTCACCTGCCGGGCTTTTTTTATAGTAGAATGCATTGCTGTAGTTATCGATGAAACTCAGTTTGGTACCAAACATGATTTTTGCAAAGGACGTAGGTATTTCAGCATCCGCTTTAAAGGTGTAAATATTGAAGTTTTGTTTGTTGTTGTCATAATAGCGGGTAGTAGCCATTGGATGCAGCAAGTCTGTGCCCAGGTAATTATGACTTTCAAAATCGGACTTGTCTGTACGGTAGTAATTCATGTAATCTGCATTCAGCAATAGTTTGCGGCCAGCGGTGTCAAAATTGATGACGGAATGCAGGTTAACGGAATTGCTGAGAGCAACCGGGTAATAGGTAGCATAGGTTCTTAAGAGAGAATCCATTTTCCCGGTGTTGTTATTGTAAACGGGATTATTCACATGATCTGAACCATCATAAATGTTTTTGCCGCCCTGGTAGTTGATGCCGATAGTGGTTTTGGAACTGATCTTGTAATCAGCACCGGCTACCACGTTTATATTGCGATATTTATAATCACCGGTATCGCTCTGGAGCCAGGTTTGTTTGGGATAATTAAGAACGGTCTGGAAGCCCTCCAGGTGATGATCCTGATCCATGTTGATGCTGCCGTAGGCCGACCAGCGGGCTGTGTTGTAATTGAGGGTGGCGCTGGCATTCAGCGCTTCGTAGTTGCTGGTGCCAAAAGCTTTGGCAGGACTATAAAACCAGTGTTTGGCGTTGGCCTGTATGTTACCGGAATACCCTTGCTTTTTACTTTGTTTGGTGGTAATATTGATTAACCCTGCATTGCCTTCTGCATCGAAGTTGGCGGAGGGATTTTTGAGCAGTTCAATTTTAGAGATCTGGTTGGCAGATATCGATTTCAGGTAACGAATGAGCTCCAGGCCGGATAATTGCACCAGGCGATCATTGATCATTACTTTCACGGCGCCCTTGCCGGCGATGCTGATTTCATTATCATTCACTTTGATGCCCGGTACTTTACCGATGGTAGTGAGTACATCACTGCCGGCAGCCGTAATGCTGGAAGAAACATTGTATACCAACTTATCAGGACTATCATTAATAGCAGGCTTCGCTGCAGACACCACTACTTCATCCAGGCGGGTATTGGCAGACTGTAACAGCAGGGTAATAACTGTATCTTTTTGCAGGGTGAACTGCAACACGGAAGATTGATAACCGGTCAACGAGGCACTTAGCTCATATTGGCCGGCTTCCAGTTTGCGGAAGCGGAAATACCCGGCACTATCGGCCTGCATAGCCTGTTGCTGAGTAGTATGAAGACGTGTGATACGGATGATCGCAAATGGAAGCTGTGCTTCCGTGGCACTGCGCACGGTTCCGGAAAGGGTTGACTGGGCATAAGCATGGCTACAGAACAGGCTGATTAGAAACAGCGGGAAAAATAATTTCAACTATAACGGAATTTATGTAAAAAGATAGTCACCAAGATAATAAATAACGCCGGGAGGGGAAATGATAACATGATAAGTGGTAAAGTCCCGATAAGCAGGGAAGGTGTTGTGAAAGTCAGGAATAAATGTTAGGTTGAGTACGTAAAACACGATACCATGAAAATTGTTTTATTCGCACTGCTTTCCCTGACAGGCATTAAATCATGGTCACAGGACAAAATAGCCTCCTATATCGTTGCTCCTGATCAGCGGATTCATTTTTACTGGAAATTAGTACCAGGTCAGACTTTCAGCACCATAGCAGACCTTAAAAACAAGCTGGCAGCTAAAAATGATACCCTTGTTTTTGCCATGAACGGAGGAATGTTTCAGCCTGACTATGCGCCGGTAGGGTTGTATATCCAGCGGCAGCAGGAAATAACGCCGCTGAACATCACCAGCACATACGGGAATTTCGGTTTACAACCCAATGGTGTTTTTTACCTGACCACCGAGCAGGTGGCCGTTGTTTGTACCAGCAACCATTTCAGAAATGACGGACATATTAAATACGCCACGCAATCAGGGCCTATGCTGGTGATTGATGGCGCCATTCATCCTGCTTTTAAAGCCGGTTCAAAGAACCTCAATATCAGGAATGGCGTAGGCATTTTGCCGGACGGCAGTGTGCTGTTTGCCATTTCAACAGCCCCCATTACCTTTTATGATTTCGCCCTGTTTTTTAAGAATAAAGGATGCAAAAATGCCCTGTACCTGGATGGGGCTATTTCCCAGATGTATTGTCCGGAAAAAGAGATGTGGCAGGACAACGGGAAATTTGGTGTGATCATCGGCATCGTGAAGGCCGCAGTAGTATTATAAATTACATTAACCCTTTTTTCAGATCATCGCGCCTGGACCTTGACACCGGAACGATACTACCGTCGAGCATCAGCAGGTAGCCGCCGGATTCTTTTACCATACTGCGTACAAACTTTTTGTTCACCAGGTGCGATTGGTGACAACGAAGAAAGCCATATGGCGCCAGCATTTCCTCATATTCATATATAGAAACAGCCACCGTAATTTTTTCTCCATCTTTCAGGTAGAAGTGTGTATAGCTATTGCTGCTTTCGCAGCGAACAATGTCCCTGGTGTATACAAACCTGGTTTCTTTCAGTGAAGGGAGGGCTATGCGATGTTCTTCTTTCCGTTGCCCCTGCTGTAATATTTCCACCAGGTATTGCATTTGCTGGTGTTGCTTTTTCTTGGCGATGGCCATAGCGGCTTTATCTACCGCTGCTTTGAGCTCAGTGGTATCTACCGGTTTCAGGAGATAATCCATGGCTGCAAATTTTACGGCCTGTATGCCGTATTGGTCATATGCCGTGACGAAGATCAGTGCAAAGTTAGGAGAGGAAAGTTCCTTCAGCATATCGATGCCGCTTTTGTCGGGCATCTGTATGTCAAGGAAAACAAGATCCGGCCGGAGCTGCTGAATGGCAACGATGCCTTCAGCAGCTCCGTTGGCGGTGCCGGTTACCTGAACGTCCGGACAATGTTGTTCCAGTAGCCGTTGCAGGTTAATGATGTTGATAGGTTCATCATCGATGATCAGTGCATTAATCATTGTCCAGCCAGTTTTTGAACCGGAAATAGCAGCGGGTACCACTGGCGGAGCTGCTGATGTCCAGTATTATTTTGCGATGCTTATACATCCGGTTAAAGAGTGCTATGCGTTCCCGCGTGAGTGGTATCCCATGACCGCTGGCGCCGTTGTTTGGATTAAATCCGTTGCCGTTGTCGGTCACGTATAACAACAAGTCCGATTGCTCTCTGGTGACTTGCAACGTAAGCACGCCATTTTCTCTTTTACCGGAAAGACCATGTTTAGCGGCATTTTCGATCAGTGGTTGTGCCAGCAGTGGCAGTATCGTAATCTCATCTGCCGGTAGGCCAGGTAAAATATCCAGGACATAGCAAAAACCAAAGCGGAGTCTTTCCAGCTCAATATAGTTATTCAGATCCTTTAGTTCAACACTGAGTGGTACAAACTCTTTTCGTCCCTGTGAAACAGCGCTGCGCAGCAAGGCGGCAAATCCGCTGAGGTATTTATTGGCTTTGTCTGTTTGCTGGTCATTCATCAACCCCTGGATGGAACCCAGTGCATTAAACAGGAAGTGCGGATTCATCTGTGCCTGTAAGGCCTGCATTTCCAGTTGCAGGTATTTGATGCGCCGTTTATTTTTCCGGGTCCGGGAAATAAAGTAGCCTAAGAGGAGGAGGGTCACCGCTGCCGCAAAAAGAATCACTTTAAACCAGGTGGTTTGGTACCATAGTGGCGGGGTGTAAAAGGTATAGACAGATAATTTACCGTGACCATCCGCATATTTCACTTCCAGCTTGTAGTGCGCATTGTCACTTAGTGTTGTCATGAGCACCAGCCCGTCTGTTTTTTGCCAGGCAGTATCCCGGTAGCGGCCGCCGGTTATGCGATACAAAAGAATGGAGTCATTGGCTTCGCTGTTATCTCTTCTGAAATAAAATGCCATCTGACTCCTGGAGGAAATAAGCTCATTGTTACCCGCTAATCCGCTCCCCGGCCGGTCGCGATAACGCAGCGAATTATATATCAGGCTGCTTTTTTGCGTCAGTTGGCTACTGATAAAGGAAAGCTCATTGCGATCCTCATCATGCACATTCGTCATCATGAAAGGTTGCGTGTAAGCATTCTCCCGGTGAAGATGCAACCGGAACAACGGGGCGCCGCTATCTCTCCGCAATTCTATCAGCATACTGTCGCCTACATTCAGGCTGTCATTTACCAGCCAGTAAACGAGCGGCTGTTCGTGAGACGGTGTAGTACAGAGGAGGTTCGAATCTTTAAAAGACGGCATTTTCTGGATATACTGCCAGTCCCTCACCAGGGTATCGTTCCGGTACACCCTTGTTTGTAGCGCTGCTATCGGAAAAGCCCGTTGATCGCGGGCAGAGCTATCGTAGTAAAACGTGCCGGTTTTTCTTCTTTTGTCGATGGTAGTACTATCATTTTTATAAGCACTCAGGATCACGTGGCTACCATATACCGTGAATTGTTCCTCTTTAAAAGGAAGTGCAAGGTAGTTGGGGATGTCGTCATGGATGGTCGTTATGTAGTTATTGGCAAGGGTCATATGAAATCCCGGCAAGGAAAAGTGTTGCCCGAATTGAGATGGGTTTTCCACCTGGGCACTTGCGGACGATACTCCCAAAAACAACAGCAGTAACGCAAAGCGTATTCCTTTGTTCATGATTAAAGATATATTATTTGAGTAATGAAGGCAATAATTTGAAAAGATCCAGATCTGCTGTTACCGTCTTTCCTGTGGGATGGTGGCAGAGAATGAAGTAACCGGGACATCCGTTTCTTGTAAAAATGCGTAGTCTTCCCCGTTATAATATGCTCCTTCTTGAAAGTGACCACTCCCGGTTTGAATTTGACCCCTTCCCGCATAAATCAATGATTTTTTACAATTCCTGGTCCGGGCACCAGGCTACTTTTGTATAAAATAATGAACACCATGAACACGATAAAAACAGCAACAGCCACCATATCCCTGCTATTAGCCGGCGCAATGACACCTGGAATAGCAAATGCACGGCAAGTAAACAAACACGCAAACAATAAAACATTTACCATGGAAAACAATAAAGCGATCGTACAGGAATTATATGAAACATCCTTGAATAAGAAACAGCTGGAACTATTACCCAACCAGATATCTGAAGAGTTTGCCGGCGCAGGAGGCGCAAAAGGGGTAAAGGGATTTATAGATCCATTCATGCCATTAATCAATGCTTTCCCGGATATTCAGTATAAATTAATCACGCTGGTAAGTGAAGGAGACAAAGTAGTAGTCCGGTGGAAATGGACCGGTACACAAACCGGCACCTTCCGGAATGTTCCGGCCACAGGCAAAACGATCAGCAGCGATGGCATCTCTATATATGAATTCAAAAACGGGAAAATAGTGGGTTCAGATGTGCAGCTCGATCGTTTGGGTATTTTGCAATCCCTCGATGTGGTACCGGCTAATATCGCACCGGTAAAGCCAATAAAAGACCAGGTACAGTTCATCGATAAATTCCTGGTACCGGCTAATGCCATCGCTGAATTCAAGGAACGAACCGCGTTTAACCGTCAGTTCATCAAAACTTTGCCTGGATTCATTACGGATGCAGAATACGTGTATACCGATGAACAAGGTAACCTTATCTGTATAACGGTGGCGCAGTGGGAGAGCAGAGAAGCTTTGTCAAAGGCGAAAGAAACCGTGCAGGCAAAATATAAAGAACAGGGATTTAATCCCGCAGAAATGTTCAAACGCTTAGGTATAACAGCCGATAGAGGCATTTATACTGCAGTAGGATCCAACTAAAAGTAGTGGAAGGAGGTGTGCAGGTACTCCTGCACACCTTTTTATTTTTTCGGAGCAGTAACAGGCAGGGCCTGTGTTACCGGGAGTATAATCTGAAATGTGGCGCCATCCTGATGTTTTGAAACACCATATATTTCTCCCTGGTGGTTGACCACAATCTTTTTACATAAAGCCAGGCCGATGCCGGTGCCGGCGTATTCTTCCACATTGTTTAAGCGGTGGAAGATCAGGAAAATCTGGTCAGCATACTGTGGTTCAAACCCGATACCATTATCTTTAAAGCTGATCACGTAATAAGACAATTTAGGATGAAGCCCTATCATTTTCTTCTGGACCTCCTTCGTTAGTTTGCTGGCAGAAATGTGAATTAACAGGGGCGTATCTTTCCTGGAAAATTTAATGGAATTACTGATCAGGTTATAAAAAAGCTGGCTGATTTGTACCGGGATAGCTTCAATCACCGGCAACTGTTCCCGATAGATCACCACATTTTTTTCATGGATGAGTAAATCAAAATCATTGATTACCTGGGTCAGCACTTCATTCAGATCTATTTTATCAAACGGCACATCTCCGTGGAGTATCCTGGAAAAGTTGAGGACTTCCTTAATCAGGTTAGACATTCTTTCTGCAGACGTGAGTATTTTACTAATCAGTTCCTGCGCTTTTTCCGGGAGATCTTTTGTGAACCGGTCGTTCAGCGTAGAAGAGAAGGTCCGGATTTTACGAAGCGGCTCCTGCAGATCATGAGAGGCGATGTAGGCAAACTGCTTCAGGTTTTCATTGGAGTGTAGCAGTTTCACATTGGCTTCGTGCAGGGAGAAAGTTCTTTCCGATACCTGTTTTTCCAGTTCATCGGTAAACAGCTGTACTTCTTTTTCCAGCTTTCTCTTCACCGTAATATCTTCAATGGCCAGCAGGATCAGTTGTTCTTCGTTATGATCTCTCAGGATGCGGCTGGCATTTAAAAGCATCATACGTTCACCTAAGAGCGGAAAGGAGTGGATAACTTCAAAATCAACGATATTGGTTTTCTCCGGTAATATCTTTTCCAGCATTTTGCGGAGACCGGGGATATTCCATTGTTTATTGTTGAATTCAAATAGATGCTTGCCTACGATACCTTCTTCTGTAGCATGAAAAATGGTATAGAATGGCTGGTTCGCACTTTTTACTTCCAGGTTTTTATTCAGGATGATAAAAGGTTCGCGAATGGTGGTAACGATAGACTCTGCATATAACCGCGAAAGATCCAACTGTTCATTTCTGTCAGATATTTCCTGGTTTACAATGATCAGTTCTTCGTTGCTGGTTTGTATTTCTTCTTTGGATGTTTCCAGTTCTTCGTTCAGGCTTTGCAGCTCTTCGCTGCCGGAAAGCAATTCTTCGTTAGCACTTTGCAGTTCTTCATTGGTAGCCTGTTGTGCGCCCGAGATATTTCTCATATCCTCTCTTACCTGGGCCAGCTCTTTTTGCAGGGACTGTATTCTTGCGCGATCTTTGCCTTGTTTCGGTGTATCAGTGGTATCTGCTTGCTCCCTGCTGATAGCGGTATCTTTAAAGAGAATTAAATAATGTGGTTCAATCGTATTCAACAGTGGAATCACTTCAATGGTTACCAGGTATTCCGTGTCTGTAAACAAAAAAGGGATGTCTGATTTTACCATCGCCGCTTTACTGCTTTTAGCTTTATGCAAAGTATTCCGCAGTTCAAAAGCGAGTCCTTCCCTGGCCATTTTCAGGACATTCAGGTCGGGCTTACCAGGAGAGGGTTCCAGCCATCGGCCGGTGGCTCCCCGGAATTGCACAATTTCCAGCTGTTCATTTACGATGACGCCTGCGGGCGCATACCTGGACAGGATGATCTCATCTGCATTTTTCTGGAAATCATCTTTTGCACTTTCATTTCTTGTTGATCCGTAGGTAAATCCTTTAAAGACTTCCTCCTTCCGGTCAGGGATCAAATGCATGAATTTACCGGGTATCGCTTTGCGGGTATAAATTTTAGCGTGGTTATCCAACACGTTGTAGAGTTCTGCCGCGGGACCGGTTGTTTCAGATTTGCCCAGTATCAGGATGCCTTTGTCTTTCAGTGCATAATGAAAAGTGGTCAATGCTTTCTTTTGCAACACCGGTTCCACATAAATGAGAGAGTTGCGGCAGCTGATCAGGTCCATTTTAGCAAATGGAGGATCTTTCAGATAATTATGACAGGCAAATATGCAGGCATCGCGGATAGATTTATGGAGCCGGAATTTGTTATCCGTTTTAGTAAAGAATTGCTGGAGGCGACTGGCAGAAACGCCACTTACTTCACTCTTTTTATAGATACCTGTTCTGGCTTTATTGATAGCGATTTCAGAAATGTCGGTAGCAAATACCTGTATCGGTATTACAGCCGCCTGTTCGCCCAGGTATTCGTGCAGGCAAATTACAATAGAATACGCTTCTTCTCCGGTAGAGCAGCCGGCTATCCATATGCGGATGGGGTCATTGGTAGATTTGTTTTTTGCCAATAAAGGAATCACCGTTTCGCCTAATTTCTCGAAGATCTCCGGATCCCGGAAAAACTGGGTCACAGGTATCAGGAGATCCTGGTATAGGTTATCCTGTTCCTCTTCATTTTCTTTCAGGTAAACAAGGTATTCACCTATACTCTCCTTCATGCTCAGCGAAATGCGGCGTGCCATGCGGCGGCGTATCGTGGTTTGTTTATAATGGGTGAAATCAACGCCCCGGCGTATATGCAGCAGCGACAGGATTTGCCGGTATCCTTCTTCTGCAGACAGTGTACTGCTAACATGGTGTTGTGTATCGTTTAAGAGCCTTAGTTGTTTGGGCATTGCTTCCGGCAGCAATATGAAATCTGCCACGTTTGCATCAATAGCATTTTGTGGCATACCATCATAGGCAGCAGAGGCGGGTTGTTGCGCAAATGTAGTGCCTCCCTGTTCTTTAATATCTTTCAGGCCAAGGGTCCCGTCTGTACCTGTGCCGGACAAAACGATGCCAATCGCCTGATGTTGGTGTACTTCTGCCAAAGAGGTGAAGAAGACATCTATCGGCATGTTTTTTTGATTACGTGGCAATCGGGGGCTTAATTGCAGGATACCATCGGTAGCAGTCAACAACTTATTGGAAGGGATGATGTAGATGTGATCCGGCGCAACATGAATGTTGTCTGTTATTTCCTGGATGGGAATTTTAGTGACCTTTTGCAGCAGATCTGCTAAGATGCTTTCATGAGCCGGGTCCAGGTGTTGTACCAATATATAGGCCATACCTGAATCGGCCGGAATTGCTTTTAATAATCGCTTGAAAGCATCTAGTCCACCCGCAGAGGCGCCGATGCCTACAACAGGGAAGAGGTTGGATGAGCGTATTTTTACCTTATCCATGTTTAACCATGCATCCCGCATTTAATGGGGTGCCTGTGGCCCGAAAGGTACTAAATATTAGGTAGTCCGGCTGAAAAGCTTACCTTTAGCTTCTCCTCGGGGTTTAAAATAACCAGGTTCAGACGTCCTTGCGAAAAACAAAAAAATATTACATTGTTGATGATGATATTGATGATCAACAGTATTTAATCGAAGCGTTAACCGAAAATGATCGTTCTGCCCAGTGTTACACTGCTAACAATGGACAGGAAGCGATGACCTACCTGGAAAACATTTCATCTCTATTTCCCGATGTTATTTTTTTAGACCTGAATATGCCCAGGATGGGCGGCAAGCAATGCCTCACAGAACTCAAGCTCCTCCCGCTTTTGCGCGACATTCCCGTTGTCATGTATTCCACTTCTTCCGATAAAAAAGAAATGGCAGACACCATTCAAATGGGCGCCGCACACTTTCTAGTAAAAGGAAGTAATTTTAAGGATTTACGTCAGGAACTGACCTTGATTCTTGCTGCACTCTAAATATTTCGCTCACATATTATTTCTTTATCCCACAGGTACACCGCCATTTTTGCGGCCATAGGAAAAGGCATTATTTTACTCCATGCCTCTACCAGGCTGCCAAATGTAGGGGTATGTGCCGCCATTGCCAGCAGCGGACAAATTTCCATTTTTTCCAGGAAGGCCATTTCCCTTTGCAGATTGGGATGCCGGATCGCTGTTTTCACTTCCAGGCGATCATCCACTACGCAGGAGGATTGTACATAGGTAATAGCGGGTGATACCTGCATATTACCATTCCACAACTGTTGCAGGGTGTTGGCAATGTCGATTGTTTTTTCGGGAGCAGCCGGCGCCGCAGGGTTTTGCTGTTGCAGCGCCCCCCTTAGTCGCGCTGTGAAAATTGTTTGTGTATATTTTTCCGGGAGATAACTACCGCCGTGTTGTTTCCAGAATGCATGCGCAGGGCCCGGCCATGCCTGGCCATAGTATTGTCTTGTCCACTGGGCATGATTGACTACGGATTCTATCATCCGGTCTTCATAGTAGTGCTGTGCCAGTGCTGCTCCACCGCCTTTCAAAATAGTGTTGAGTGCAATGACTGCCTGCAGGGAAAAGCGCATTGCTTTTTCTACACCGGTAGAAGAGAGCGGGTCAATGGCAAATGCTGCTTCGCCCAGTTGCAACCAGTTATGCTGCCAGGGCTGCGTATGTGCATACACCGCTACTGCGCAGGATTGTGATGGATGTAGCTCCCGGTCCTGCCGGAACAGATGCGATTCCTGCAGCAGGCTATTATAAATAGCGTGTGGGCGTTGCCGTTTGATAGTGTCAGGTGCAGTAAAAGTAATGATGCGATACCGTCCATCATGCAGCGGTGCGCCCCATATCCATCCATTTTCAACGGCTTCCACACAGGTGTGGGCAGGCATCCGGCTGGCCGGCAGATAGGCCCACATGCCTACCATAGGGGCTGCGGTGAGCATTCGTTGCTGCTGCTGTATCCCCCGTTTGCCCCGTGCATCCAATACAAACATCGCCTGCACGGCAAACAGCCCTTTTGATAGCCGGATATGGACCTCCCAGTTTTTGCCGTTATGTTGGCTGCTTTCATATTTGGCTGGCTGGAACAGCTGAAGACCACGGGCAACGGCGAGGTCCAGCAATGCCTTATCCAGTAATCCCCTGTCTGCCATCACACCATGTCCGCGCAGTTGCGGTGTCAGCAGCTGCGGTTGTTGAGATTCCCATATTACCTGTGCCGGCAACTGATGCTGACAATGGGATGCGGTTAAAAGATGCGCTGCATCCAGGTACTCAAAAATGTGATGAATGCCGGGAGAAAGTGATTCACCAATCTGAGGCCGGGGGAAGGCCTCGCTTTCCACCATCGCCACACGATAGCCCAGCGAGAGCAGGCGCAGTGCTGCGCATGTTCCTGCCGGGCCTGCGCCAATAATTAATATGTTGAATGATTCCATGTAAATTTTCAACCTGAGTGGTCTGCTCTGAAATGTAAGGACAGTAATGTAATAGCGTGCTGATAAATTTTTTGAGACATTGAATTACCGGTACCATTCCGGCGCCAGTCGGCTTAACCGTTCATGCGCCTGCATGGTATAATGCAACCAGCCACGGATATAATCACAGGCATGGCGGCCTTTTTCCAATACTTCATGATGACAACCACCGCCGCACAGGTATTTCGCCCAGCAGCTGTTACAGGGTTCCTGTTGATGTACATGACGGGATGCCAGCCAGTTGTTTTGCAACGTGGCATCTACACCATCGTAAATATTGCCCATACTACCTGCCGGTTCATTCACAAAACGATGGCAGGCAAACATATCACCATCAGCAGAAACACCCATATAGCCAGCGCCTGCACCGCAGGGATAAGGCCGGTGTGTGCCTTTGGCGATTTCCTTTAATGCGTTGACCATATTCAGAAAAGGAAAGCGTTTGCCCAGCATCACATGTTGTTCGAATAACAGTCCGCAGGCGATCATGCCTTCCAGCATTATTTCGAGATCCTGCTTTGTCATTTCATCGCGGCCATTGGCTGCGCGCAGCAAAGGAGAAAAGCCCACACTGTGAAAGCCCATGCCTACAAATTCGAGTAGGGTATCACCCAGATTTTTTTGGGTAGGCGTTACCGTTACTCTCGCTGATACCTGCATACGCCGTTGTGCAAGGAGCAGTGGTTGTATTTTTTCGATGATCTGCGCATAAGTGCCGGCGCCATTTTTCATGGGCCGTTGCTGATCGTGTTGCTCGCCAATACCATCCAGACTTACCGTTACGGCAAAACCATATTCTTCAAAAAAAGCGGCATCTGCCGGCTTTAGCAAGGTACCGTTGGTTGTCAGGGAGAAGTTGACCTGCACATTTTTTTTCGCGCCGGCTTCTGCCGCATATACGGTGGCAGCCTGCAGCGATTTCCGGTTGATCAGTGGTTCGCCACCGAGGAAGGTCAGCTGCACTTTACCACCGGGCGCACAATCTTTCAACAGCAGGTCGATAGATTTTTTGGCGGTATCCAGCTGCATATTTTTAGCAGGTCCGCCAAAGTCGCCCTGATCGGCGTAGCAGTAGGTACAGCCCATGTTGCATTTCTGCGCAATGGCCAGGGAGAGTGCATATACCGCCGGACTTTGCAGTGGTGTATCGTCTATGAGCGGTGTGGTATTCAGTCCCATCTGTACCAGTTCCTGGTGAATGGCGGCTTCGTCGTGCTGATCGATTAAGTGTTGCAAGTGTTGTGCGGTGTCCGGAGAAATTTTATGCAGCCGGCTACCGTTACTCACAAACAATTGTGTATGCCCGGTGGAGGGAACAATATGTATTTGAGAAGAGCCAGGCATTGACTGCCTGGCTATCTGCGATGCCAGCTCCGTGGCAATTGCGGTGAGTGAATGTTTCGTGATATTTGAGGGAGAAGGAGCGGGCATTATTGTTTGTTTTTGCTTTTATCGATGATAACCTCTTTCCGGTCTTTATCATTCCAGGGGAGTGTGTCGTGCCCATTGCCTGCTGCGCTGGCATTATTTTGTGCATTGCTATGGGTAGTATCTGTTGTACCACTGCTCAGTGCATCGCGGCCGTTGATGATAAAGTTGAGTTCCCCTTCCCAGTTCTGGAATAAATCATTATAGGAAAACAGCCTGCTGTCTACACGGTTATCCGGTACATATTCACCGGTACGTCTTTTAGCCAGCCACATATCTCCTTTACTGAGGCCGTTTTCGCCAGGTTCTATGTTTACATAGTCGGGGCGTGTAGCAGCCCAGTAGTAACAGGCGCATTCCCGGTAATCATTTTGCCAGGGCGCACACAATCCTTGTGTGAGTTCTCCGGGACGCAGTATGGCCCTGGAAATGGCGGCGCTGTTGGCCGCGAATATGTCACGCATCACAAAGGGGAAGGTGGGGAATGCGGTGGTATCTTTCAGTTGATCTGCCGTTACCAATACTGGCAGATTGGCCGCTCCGGGAGTAAAATGGAGTGTTACAGTATCGCCTCCTTTTACGCCGAGGGATGCAAAGAAATTAGACCATTCCATAAAGGCCGCTCCACTGGGATTGTCTTTGGTGCTGAGAGGTATGCTGTCGCCACCGGGAAATACGGGGCCTTCTCCCATGACCATGGTAGGTTTTCCATTGATACCTACAATACGGCGCTCAGCGAGACCTTTGCCGGAGGAATCGTGGAGCACATAGTTATCATTTTCGCTGACGGTGAGATCATGGAAGATGTACCGCCAGAGGTTTCTGAAATCTGATTCCAGGCCGGGGAAGCAGTTGGAAATGGCTGCTCTTGATAATACACTGTAAGGGTTACCCTCGCCCCGGTGATGTATCTGCGCCTGTAAGTCGTTCGCATCAATGGTGCCGGCTTTTGAGCCGCTTTGCGTAGCTCCGTTCACGTTATTATCCTCGAACATGGCGTTGGCAGCGGCTTTTATCACCGTGTTGATCATGCGATAGGTGAGTGTCAGCCCGCGGCCATCGGCGCCGCGCATCAGCCCCGGCATTTTACGCCGTTCCTTGTCAGACAGGTCACCGATTTTATCCGGACGGCGCAATGCATCCGCAAACCAGGCGGCCATACCGGTACTCAGCCCGTTGAATACTCTTTCATGTAATGATTGCAGGGCCAGGTTATCTACAATAGAACTGGCCATGATAGGCTCGTATAGTCTGCCGAAATCATTGGTATCCTGACGTACCATTGTGCTGGCCACATTCCACCTGCCATTGATAGGGTTGCCATTCATCACGTTGGTATTCATCAGCGAAATAGATTCAAAGGCACGGCGTACAATATCTTCTGCTTCTTCAATAGACACTTCATCATCGCGTTCCGTACCCAGCAGGATCTGTTCCAGTTCATCCGAAATAGCCCGGATAGGCAGGATGTCTGGTGCAAAGGCGGGAGGGCCCGCACAGATATGAGCAGAAGCCTGTATGAAAGGTATCTGGGTGGACAGCACTGTAACAACGACTGTACCATCACATTCATCATCTATATACCCCCAGCTGTACTGATTACCATCGCTATCGGAATAACCGGCAAAGATCTGTGCAGGCATGGTATACTTCGGATTGAAGTTGGGTGACTCGCTGTAAGTGAACCATGGCTTGTCCGGATTATATAGTAGCTGTGCCTCACTGGTAATGTTGGGATCTGGTGTAGGCTCCTGTCCTTTGGCTTTGATGCTGTTGAGAGAAGCACCGTATACCTTACCGCCACCGGGAGTATACCGGAGCCGGATACCCGGAAATTCGGCCGAAGGTTTAATAAACTGTACGGTACCCAGCGGCAGTTTTTTAGTACCTGAAAAATTGACGCAGCTGGCCAGTACTTCTTTGGGCGCAAAATCATTGTTAGTGATGAGCACCGTAGCAGTAATGTTATCGTTCTCGTCATTGGTTCTGCGCATAATCTTGGAATTATGCAGCGTTATATCCCATGCCACATCCGACAATTTAAAGCCGGCCTGCTCAAGCACTGCTTCTGTCAGTGGAACCAATACGCCGGGTTTATCTTCCAGAATGGCAAATACTTCCAGGAAAGGAGCTACCGGGCGAATAGTGCCGGTGGTATCGGTAGTACTCTTTGCATCTTTAAAAATGATTTCCGTGGGAGTAGTCACACTTAGTTCATGTGTGGTAGGGTCTACATAAAAGGTAGGCTTGGGCACTATTTTGCGGAAGCCCAGTGGCTTGTCTGCCGGTATTTCCAGGTCGTAAGCAGCTACCGGAGTAGCGGATGAACCCAGTCTGGCTACGGCAAATGGCGGTAGTATGCGTATTTCAGTGATCTTCATAGTTGTTATTTTGAGGATGGATGTCAGGCGTTTACGGATAACATATCGTTGATGATCTGCAGCAGCTTTTTATCTGCTTCCAGCAGCCCATAGAGATAACGATGATTTTTTTCCGGTGTAGTCAACAGCAACGTTTCTATGATGGTAGCAGATGCCTGGATGACATCGGCATGGGTACGCCACCGGTTATGTTCACCTGCCGGCAATAACAATGTATATGGTATCAGGAAGGGAGGACCTGCTGTTTTATCGCCTACACCTACTTTCAGTGGCATTTGTACCATCGCGGTAGCGATGCTGCGGAGGTTATACATTTCACCGAAAGTGGAATTAATGATCAGCCCTCTCGGCGTTACTGCACCGGCGGCGTTTAATCCATCTTCCAATACAAAACTATGGGTAAGGAAATTTAACAGCATCCGGTACCGCAGGTTAAAGAGATGGCCCCAGTTCTGCGCTTCCGGATTGGTGATCTTATCGCGTTCTTCATCGGACGATTGTCCTTCAGAAGGATCATCGCTTTCATCCTCCGTATCTGAAGGGATAAAAGGATTGACAGCCACGTTTCTGGCAGGTGCCCAGGAGGTACCTGCTTCTGCAATCACGTCCCGCATTTCTTTATATACATTCAGGAACCGGATAAAGTGAGAAGGTTCATCTGATTCTACCGTATTATCTTCTCCCTGCTCCGCAATGGCGTTGAGGGCATTGTATGCATCATCTCTGCTGGCCAGTGGCATTACCAGTACGTCGGGACTGCCTTTGGGACTACCACCATGGGTATTACCACGCTGTCCACCGGCATATCCACGGCCCCATTCATCGAACTTGGCCTGGAAAGGGTAGGTGTCTGCCTGGAATATTTCATCACCAATAACGGCAGGGTCCTGAATCAGGTGTAACAGTACATGGAACAATGCGCCTACGGTGTTGGCTTTGGGTACTTCTGCCGCCACTCTGTCCTTTATTTCTTTTGCCAGTGGATCTTCGCTGTTAATAAAGGTAGCAGGCGCTTCTGCATATACGTATTTAGCGAGGGAATTAAGCGTCAGTGGCTCCAGCTTGAAAGGGAAAGGGTAGAAGGGCGTATCCCAGGGATAGTCCTGTCTTTCGAAGTGTAAGGGGCCGCCAATGAGCTTCAGCACATTCTGTACAGATACAAAATGGCCCATCTCTTCTTTGGCGATGCCGAGGATCACTTCCTGCCAGGTGCTGATCTGCTCCCGGTATTTTTCAGGTACCTGTGGGCCGCCCAGGCTATAGGCTGCGTAGAGGTATTGGAGCATTAGTCCGTGTTCAATTTCTGCATCTATATGCAGGAGGAAGGTCACATAATCTTTGCCATTGAATTCAGGCGGAATAAGAATGGGTTGTTCATCTGCAAGGATTTCTTCTGTCAGGAATGTTTGGAATCCTTCCTTTCCGCCAATCAGGGCAGATTGTCTGGTGATTTCTGCCCGGCGTTCTTCTGTCTGGGCTCTTTTAAAGACGGGTCCAAGGAAACGTTGATAGTTACTTTGCATAAAGGATAGCTGATTAAGTGTTATAATTGAGTGTGAGTCGTAAATATTGCTGAAGTCCATTTAGGGACACGAAGGGCTATGCATGTAAAGTATTTTGTGTGGTTATTTTGAGTCTTCTTCGTGATTATTGGGATAAATAAAATACGGTCATTTTTGCGACCTGGCAAAATTAATTTAGTCACATGGAGATATGATTAACAATACGTTGATATTGTTAACCACCTATGCCTTCACCTGGGAATGAAAGACTGCAATTTTAACCTGATGCTATTCAAACCGCAGTGTATTTAATTTCCATTTACAATTGTTTAAATTCTATTCACAGGTTACTGTTGAATTATAAACTAATTTCTATCCCGTATTCAACCAGAACTGAACGAGCGCCATTGATAAGAACCCGTTACTGAGCATTTAATCATGAAAACCCACAGATCCCCTTTTTTTCATCACAAAAAAACAGACGTATGAAAAACACGATGTTTGCCGCCGCTTTAATCGCGCTGGGCATACTTTCAGGATGTACCAGGAAGAGTACTCCCGGTAATGAATTGCAGCCTATCCCTGCCAAAAATCAAAAGTTACAGGTACTTGCCACGCCACCTGCCACCTGGCAGGAGCATTGGTTTGAGCATGTACAATTGCTGAACCGCGTTTTTTACGACACCAGCGTAGCGGTGTATTACGACAATGATGTAAACAGCAGCGTCACCTGGCCATTTACTTATCTGGCACAGGTATGGAACTACACCAAAAGCACCTACGGTACTTTCGGTGATGATTCACGTCTCTTTGTCATCCTGCATACCGGCAAATATTCCGGCGGGCACCCGTCCACTTACATGGTGGGCGATCATGATTACCGGAATGTGATCGATGTTGGCTCATCTGATCCAAACGCCTGGATCAGCGGCAATGGCGGTGATATTGACATCACCACGCATGAAGTAGGGCATATTGTGGAAGGCGCTTCCAAAGGCGTACATAATTCACCTGCCTTTGGCATCTGGCACGACAGTAAATGGATGGAAATTTACCAGTACGATGTATACCAGGCGCTGGGCCGTAGCAGTGATGTGACCCGCTGGTATAACTCAAAGATCACGCAAACAGATCCTTATCCGCGTGCCGGCACCTATTGGTTCCGCGATTGGTTTTATCCCATCTATCACAACTATGGCGGCGCTACTGCATTAAATAAATTCTTTGTGTTGCTGGCACAGCATTTCCCAAAAACAACCTTCAATAATGGCATCACCACTTATCCCGAATATACCCGGGGGATGAACTTCGGGGAGTTTGTACATTTCTGGAGCGGCGCCGCTAACACGGACCTGAAACAACTGGCACTAACAGCTTTCGGCCATAAAGATGAACAGGGTAACGACTGGACAGCCCAACTTAAACAGGCTAAAGTAACTTTCTCCGGCATTACCTATCCTTCCAATGATATCACCGGGCAGGGTACCATTACTGTCAGCAATGAAAATGGCGGTGGCGCGGGTGCTACAGAAGGATCTTTAAAACTAACAGACAACGTATACGGCAGCAAGTTTTTTGTTGGCGGAGTGCCCACTACTTTTAAGATGCAGCTGCAGTTCCCTACCGGACAAACAGTGAAGTCATATACCCTTACCTCCGGTGATGATGCTATAGACCGGGATCCTAAAAACTGGCAGCTGAAAGGGTCTGATAATGGCACTACCTGGACAGTACTGGATACACAGAATAATCAGGCATTTGGTGCGAGAAATCAAACCAGGCAGTTTAGCATTTCGAATACTACAGCGTATAAATATTATGCCGTGTATGTAACGGCCACCAATGGGAGTGTAGACTTTCAGTTGAGTGAATGGAGAGTGTTGAAATGATATTTTAGCTAATGCAGCGAATGATGAGCATAACATCAATTTCGCTGCATTAGCTAATAGCTAACAGCTAATAGCTAACAGCTAACAGCTAACAGCTAACAGCTGTCTCACTATTCCTCAAACCGCTTTAATATCTTTTCCAGTTGTTGCTTACTCAAATCTATATTCAACCCCTTCGTATCGAGGATATTCTTTTCCCTTAACTCTTTCAACGTGCGGTTAAAGCTTCTGACAGATATCCCCAGGTAGGCGGCCATATCCTTTTTAGGAAGAATGATCTCCTGATCTGCTTCCAGTGTCAACAGCCGCAGTAAGGCATATTCTACCGGGTATAATTGCTGGTAGGATGTCCGGATGCAGGTTTGACTGATCCGCGTGGCCAGCTCCTGCAGGAGTAGTTGGTTGAAGGCGGGGCTGCTCAGCACCAGGGTCGAGAACAATGCATGTGGAATGGCATATACGGTTACCGGTGTGATGGCTTCTATATTACACAGGCATTTTCCTTTGTTGATGGCTTCCAGTTCTCCGGTTACTTCTCCTTTGCCCAGGAATTCAAAAATATAGTCTTTCCCGTTATCTTCCGCGATGTAGCATTTGGTGATACCGTCTATAATGATATATACATGGCTGATGGTGTCTCCCTGCCGGATCAGGCGGGTGCCGGGGGGGAAAGACTTTTGCATCACTGCAGTGCTGTTGGCAGTGTATTGTTCCATGAAAGTTAAAAAAGCCTGGTTCGTTCGTAACATACTATCAGTGGTGAGACAAATGTCCCGTTTAATTCAGCGGCGCTACTTATTTTTGCATCCGTAAAATGTAAAAATAGCAATGATCAATCATATTAGCGTAATTGCCTTCGATGCTGACGATACCCTTTGGGTGAATGAGCCCTACTTCCAGGAAACAGAAGCCCGCTTCTGCAGTCTGCTGGAAGACTATCTGCCACATCATACTGTGTCGCAGGAATTATTTAAAACGGAAATGGCCAATTTGTCGTTATACGGCTATGGTATTAAGTCATTCATGCTATGCATGATAGAAACGGTGTTGCGGGTATCTGAGAACACGGCACCGCCGGAAGTAATCAATAAGGTAATCCAATACGGACAGGAAATGTTGAACAAGCCCATTGAATTGCTGGACGGCGTGGAAACCGTATTGCAGGCATTATCCGGCAAATACCGGCTGGTAGTGGCTACCAAGGGCGATCTGCTGGACCAGGAACGGAAGTTGAAGAAATCAGGCCTGGAGCATTATTTTCATCATATCGAAATCATGAGCGACAAGAAGGAAAGTGATTACACCAAATTGCTGAAGCACCTGGACTGCCGCCCGGAAGAATTCCTGATGATAGGCAACTCCCTGAAGTCAGATGTGATGCCGGTGCTGGCCATCGGGGGCCATGCCGTGCATATTCCGTTTCATACTACCTGGGCACATGAACATGTGGATGTAACCATAGAAGATCCCCGTTTTTATCAATTTACTACAGTGGCAGATCTCCTGCCTCAATTAATCGCATGAAACAATTATTAGACCTGAACACCTGGGCGAGAAAGGATCATTTTCATTTCTTTGGCCGTTTTGAAGAACCGTTTTTTGGTGTTTGTACAGACATAGACTGCACAGCTACCTATGAGCAAGCCAAGGCAACGGGCAGTTCCTTTTTCTTATTGTATCTGCACAAGTCACTGGCGGCCGCCAACGAAGTAATACCTTTCCGCTACCGGATTACGGATGGTGAAGTGTGGATCTATGACCAGGTACATGCGTCGCCAACCATTAACCGCCCGGATGGCACTTTCGGTTTTGCCTATATGGACTACTACGAAGATTTCAGCGAGTTTGAAGTTTATAGTAAGAAAGAAACAGAGCGGGTAAGGAACAGCACCGGGCTGGTGCCTGCGGTATCGGGAGAAAATGTAATCCATTATTCTTCCCTGCCCTGGATCAATTTCACATCTATTTCCCATGCCCGTAGTTTTTCCTTTAAAGATAGCTGCCCGAAAATAGCTTTTGGGAAGATGAGAGAAGAAGGAGACCGGAAGTTGATGCCGGTTTCGGTACATGTACACCATGCATTAATGGATGGATATCATGTGGGACAGTTCCTGGAAATTTTTCAGCAACGGATGAATACCAAGTGATTTTCAATTGTTTTGGAAGAAAAATTTATCATGTCGTAGTAATGACGTAGTGCCTCAACAACGTTTTTTTATGCAAACGTTTACATTTGGGTGTACTGTATATTTTTCAACCAAAACCACCCCGTATGAAAACGCTAAAATTGTTAGCCATCCTACTCGTATGCTATTGCACTACGATTGCCCAAACCCCTTTCCGTGTCATTGGCTATATGCCTTCCTGGGCCGGTAATGTAAACCAGGTGCAGTATAGCAAGTTAACGCACATTAACTATGCATTCCTGTTACCTACCAACACCGGTGGCCTGCAGGCCATCGACAATCCTTCCAAGTTGCAGAGTCTTGTCAGCACCGCACATGCCAATAATGTAAAAGTGCTGATCTCTGTAGGCGGATGGAACAATGGTGACGACGGCGCCTTCGAGAGCCTGGCGGCCAACGGCACCTATCGGAATAATTTCGTGACCAATATGATCAACTTCGTCAACCAGTACGGACTGGATGGGGTGGATATCGATTGGGAATACCCTGACGCCGGTTCGTCAGCCAACAACTATGTTACCCTGATGACACAGCTCAGCACAGAAATGCATAACCGGGGCAAGTTATTGACCGGCGCCATTGTGGGCACCGGCGGCGCCAGCATCTTAAACGGCGCCTTCGCCCTTGTGGATTTCTACAACCTCATGGCCTATGATTACAACAACTTCGATCACTCTACCTACAATTATGCCTCCCAATCTGTGAGCTACTGGCGCGGCCGCGGATTACCTGCATCCAAAACGGTGCTGGGCGTACCATTTTATGGTCGTCCAACCTGGGAATCCTATGCCCAGCTGATAGCCCGGGGTGCCAATCCCTATGCCGATGTATTTGACAACGTTGGCTATAATGGTATCACCACCATCAAACAAAAAACCAATCTGGCTTTCGATCAGGGTAGTGGTATCATGATCTGGGAATTATCGCAGGATGTTACCGGCGCCAACTCCCTGGTATCTGCTATCCACGAAGTGGTAGTGACCAGAACAGGTAACCCGGGCAACCCCGGCAGCGCACCCATCGGACAAACCATCTGGCTGCGCGGGAATAACAACCTGTACGTAAGCGGTGAAAACGGCACCGTGGCCATGAACTGTAACCGCGCCACTGCACAGGGCTGGGAACAGTTTACCGTGGTAGATGCAGGCGGCGGCAAAATCGCATTACGCAGCCAGAACAAGTATGTATCTTCCGAAAACGGTACGCAAGCCATTACGTGTAACCGTGCCACTATACAGGACTGGGAAAAGTTTACCTGGATCAGCAACGCTAATGGTACTATCTCCCTGCAATGCAATAACGGCGGTTATATCAGCTCAGAAAACGGGGCACAGGCCATGAGTTCCTGGAGAACACCCGCAGGTACCTGGGAATCCTTCAACTATGGTACTGCAAGTGCCCTGGCAGCTATTACTGCCCCAACAGCCATGACCGTTGCGACCAAAACCATCGCAGTGGAAGAAACCAGTACCGCGATACAGGTATATCCTAACCCTATTAACGTCGGGACTACGTTTACGGTTACACTCCGCGACTATAACAGTAAGGCGCCGGTAAAAGCATCTGTTATCGGTACCAACATGCAGCCGGTAATGGTACAGCAACCCAATGCCCGCAGCTTTAAAATCAATACCAGCAATATTCCTGCAGGCGCCTATATTCTCGAAGTGCAGCACGATAATAAACGCCATACCAAAAAGATCATTGTACTGTAACCACCACTATGATAAACCAATTTTTCACCCACAATTAAATCAGTATGAATTCCACTTGTTTCTCACGCTATGCAGTAGCAGCATGGCTGTTATTACTCAGCAGCAGCGTTGTTTCCTGCCGTAAAGATCTGCATACCACCGGTACCCCTGCAGACAGCAGTCCCAACGCCCTCGCATCCGTTAACGACATTAACAGTACCTGGTCAGTAAACTGGGATAACTACGCCAATGGCACCACTTACACCACCGCCAATGCCAATGCGGATTTTGGCAATGTAACCGGCTGGAACGAATCCCGCGCATACAATTCCAACGGCAACCTGCGCATTCAGCTGAACCCTAACGCGCTTTCAGCTGCCGGTGGAGTAGTGGCCAACATCGATGTGGAGGACGGCGCCGCCTATGAAATGGATTATGATATCCGTTTTCATAGTCAGTTCGACTGGAGCCGGGGCGGTAAAGTAGGCTTTGGCTTTTCCATCGGAGATGGTAATACCGGCGGCGATCCCGCCTGGGATGGCAATGGCGGCACATTAAGACTCATGTGGTATCAGAACGATGCCGGCAGGGTATATTTTCAGCCTTATCTGTACTATAAAGATCAGCCCGGGCAGTATGGTGACGACTTCGGTCTTTCTTACCCGGCTACCGGCAGCATCCAAAAAGGAACTACTTATCATGTGCACCTGTATATTAAAAGTAATACGGGCAGCAGCACCAACGGACACGTACAAATCGTAATCAACAATACGGTGCTACTCGACCGCGATATCCGCTGGACCACCAACGACAGCAAACGCCTGATCCGCGGCGTTACTTTCCATACGTTCCGCGGTGGTAGCCAGACTTACTGGCAATCCTCCACAGTAGGATACATCTATTATGATAATCTGAGCGTACATAAAATAAATTAAGGTGTTTTTAAATAGCCATGCAGGAGAGAAACCCTCTCCTGCATGGCTATTTAAACGATGTGGAAAATGCATTTTGCAAAATCGCTGCGGTTGTGTTATTTTCATGCATTACTACCCGTATGAATAACAAATACTACCCTTGAGCCACACGAATGAACAGGAACTATTGCTCTCCGTTGCCAAAGGAGATGAGCACAGCTTCCAGACGCTTGTTAAGCAATACTGGCCACAGATTTATGGTACTGCACTTCGGTTAAACCGCCTGCCGCAACAGGCTAAAGACTTATCGCAGGACATTTTCGTGAAACTATGGAATAGCCGGGAAAAGCTGCCTGAAGTAGAAAGCACCGCTGTCTTTATATATGTAAGCGCCCGCAAGCTGATCAGGGATCACCTGCGTAAAAAAGTGCTGCATACCGACAACCTCGATACCCTCACTGTTCAACTGGGAGCAGCACCTTCCAGCGATCATCCTTTACATCTGCCCGCCCGTATATCTGAAGAAACTTTTGAAGCATTATTTAATCAGTATATGACTGGATCATTGTCTGCAGCCGATCTACGGCTGTTCAGATCTATGGCCATGCTGCCGGAGAACAAAATACTGCTGTCACAGTTGCTGCAGGATGCTTTTACAGATCCTGCGTTTGCTGCCCACGCCGATTTTAATGCAGACGAGATGGGGCAGGAGATCATGCAGAAAGTACAACAGAACGAAGCTATTACACCGGAGATCCATCGTATGGAACTACCACTGATTTCCCGATCCTGGTTTAAATATGTTGCCGCTGCCGCCATCTTTCTATTATTACTGGCTGGTAGCTGGCAATGGCATTTGCGTCAGCAACGCAGGGTGCCTCTGTTGACGCAGCCCGTATTGTTGCCGGCTGCTGCCGGGTTGATGTTGCAGGATAGTGCCCGTACTTTGTCGGATAGTGCTGCCAGTGCAAAACCTTGATCGCTGCACCGAATTGACTCAAATACCCCCTTATGTTGGCCTATTTGCATCCCTGCTTATTGCTGGCTGTAGCGTAAGTTTGCTAAAAGCTTCCACAAACCACCATACATATGAAAACAATATTTGACAACCTCACACGGAATGAATTGATTGGCAGAATCAATACGCTGCATGAAGGGAGCACTGCTCAATGGGGTAAAATGAGTGTTTATGAGATGCTGAAACATTGTACTACTTATGAGCAGATGATGTTAGGTAAGATCCGTTATAAACGTTCGTTCTTAGGACGTTTGTTTGGAAAAATGGCATTGAAGGATTTCGTGGGAGATGACAGGTTGATAAAGCGAAATGTGCCTACACTCCCACAGCTTAAAGTAAAGGCTGCGAGCGGGAATGTGGCCGCCGAAAAAAGTAAATGGATTGCTTTGTTGCAGGAGTATAACCCTGCTAATAATGCGAACATTGTACACGCATTTTTTGGAGAACTGACGCATGAACAGGTAGGACAGCTGGTGTATAAGCATACCGATCACCATCTCCGCCAGTTTAACAGTTAGCCGTATTATTCTATAAAACGATAGCCGTCGTGGGTGTCATAGTCTATGCCGTGTTTTTTCTTTAGTTCCTGGATATAATTAAGCGTACTGACGGTATGTGGACTGGCAACGGTATCGCCTACACGCTCAAAAGTATGTAACAACGTTTCTTCGAGGCAGGCAGATATGCTCATGTTTTTGTGTGCCGCGAGTTCCTGCAACAACGCTGCCAGCCGCTTTTCCAGCCGAACAGGCACATCTACGCGTTCTATTTTGATCGGGGAACCCTGGTTATAGATGTAATGCCCGAATCCTAAATAGTTGCCATACAGATCTCTGATGGTGTAGTCACGTATGCCATAGGCCTGGTCTTCAATAGGCGTGACTATTTCCACGCCATTGGCGAGGTGATATTCATACTGGGTATCGGCATTATCGATAATGAAATTAACCTCTGAGTGTCCTTTTACATAGTCCGTGTCTTTGGACAGATGTATCGTTACCTTACCCAGTGTTACACCCGCATAGGTAAGCGGATCCCCCCAGGTGAATTTAAGTGAGAAGCCAAGTTTGTCCGTATAAAAGTCAACAGCGGCGTTGATATCATCTACTTTCAGTGTAGGAAAAACCTGGGCGGATTCGGTATTGCTTGTCATAGTACCTGGTTTTTTTAAGGGAAGATGCCATCTCATTTCTACCTTAATTTAAGCAAAAAGGACAGGAATTGCAAAAAGGATAGCTGTTGCGCAGCATTTGGCCCGTTTTCCCCTTACAATGTCCCCTTTCCCCCCTGTGTCTTCAAAATAATAGAAGTAGGTTTGTTTTACTAAAAGTTACCACCATGGCATTACTTAATCCATATCTAAGCTTCGATAACAATTGCCGGGAGGCCATGACTTTCTACAAAGATTGTTTTGGCGGCGAGCTATTCCTGCAAACCGTGGCAGAATCACCCGTGATGGCGGCGCAAATGCCCGATCATATGAAGGACCTGATTTTGCATTCCACATTAACCATTGGCGCCATGGTAATAATGGCGTCTGACCTAAGCAGAGTAAAACGTGTGGAAGGAAATACGGTGCAGCTGTGTATTAACTGCCAGTCTGAAAAAGAGTTGGATACCTTCTTTTCAAAGCTTGCGGTAGGAGGTCAGATAACGGAGCCGTTAGCTGATATGCCCTGGGGAGCCAGGTATGGAGCGCTCACCGATCAATATGGCAAACATTGGCTGTTTAATTGTCCGAAGGAGTAGATGGTTTTAGTGTATTGACAATACGGAAAATCAAATAGGAAAATGCCCCGCCTAATACAGAAGCCACCACGTCCTTTATATCGAAAGTCCGCTGCGGCATCCACAGCTGGCAAAGTTCATACAGCGAAAGCCCTACGACCACTGAAACAATGGTGCTGATTGTTTTTCGCTCATCGAGCGGGAATTTTATGACGGAGTAGCCAAGGAAAAGTACCACTACTGCCAGGAAATTGGGAAGTGAATCTGCAAGGAACAGGGTGGTAATATGATGCTTAATGAGATAGGGTCTTAGTCTTACCTCTTCAAAAAGCGTGAAAGCCAGGATGATAATAAGGAGGGTGATGTAGATAGATCGTTTGTTCAAGGTGTTTAAAATATTTATTGCAGTTAAAATTTTATATCAAAACTCCACAAGCTCACTCATTTTAATTTCCAATCCGGAAGCCAGCTTTGCAAGCGTAGTAAAGGCGAGGTTGATTTTGCCGCCTTCAATTTTTGAAATGTCTCCGTTATTGACCCCACTTTTTACCTCAAGGTTTAATAAGGTCATTCCTTTTTTCTCCCTTATTTTCTTAAGATGTGAGCCGAATGCTTTGAGTATTTCTTTTGTTATTTCTGGCATGGATAGTTTCCGTAAATTAATAATATAAATATCAAAAAGGATTATCTGGCAAGAACTCTCTGGGAGAACATTGAAATATTTTTGCCAACTCATTTATATGGTTAAGATTATACTTAGCTCTATAATTAGGGTTTTCTACATTCCCGATAAATCCTACAGAAACATCAAGCATATAAGCTAATTCCTTTTGGGAATAGCCTTTTTCTATTCTTTTGGTTTTTACAGTATCAATAAGGTACTGTTCAATAGGACTGTGTGCGTTCAACATTCTATCCAGCAAAATTAATATGTAGAAGAATTATAAACAAATGGCGGTTAATCTTCCTTATACCTATCAGGTGAGGCCAGGAACAAGCATACGCTCACTTTCAAATATTCAGCAATGTTATACAGGTTTTCCAGGGAAGGCTGGGAAGTATTAGTCACCCATTTAGATACCATTTGTTCTGACATCCCAAGATGACTTGCTAATTCTTTACCTGTTTTTTTCCTATCAGCAAGTGCTGCTTTAATTCTATTATAACTTTCAATACTCATAGAAAAAGAGAACTGGTTAAAATTATTTTTTTAAAACTAACGTATTCAAATCTACTGCCAGTGCCTCCGCTAACTTAAGCAAAGTCGTCATGCTTGGATTGGTTTCTCCAGCTTCCAGTCTTCCTACGGAACTATGAGAAATATCCGCCAAATAAGCAAACTCGCGCGTGCTTAGCTTTTTTGCTATCCTTAGCTTTTCCAGGTTTTTGCCAAACTCCTTCAGTATTTTATCCTCCTTTGCATCTTTCATCTGCGGAAGTTCATTGAAACGTAAAAAAATAATGTACCCGTACTTGGGTACAATTGAAGAACTGTATTGTACGGGAAGTATTGGAGCAACTGGCAGCGGAGCTGAAATCTCCCCCATTTGTAGCGGAAACGCCACAACTTCGCTAACAGCTTCATTTCTACGCCCTTTACAGCACTGCAATTTCTTAAAGGCAGAGTATTTGTATTCATACATAGACAAAAATTCGATATTTATGAATAACAAAAAGCTTCTTGCTATTGCAGTGACAGCAGGCGTATCTGCTGCTGCGGCTATTATTCTTTACAATAGCTGCAAAGTGTCTATTCCCAGAGGCGCAACAGCAATATCGCCATTTGATGTAAGGAGGTACGTGGGTACCTGGTATGAAATAGCCCGGCTGGACTATAAATTTGAACACAACCTGACAAACGTTACTGCTACTTATTCATTAAACGATGATGGAGAACTGGAAGTAGATAATAAAGGATTCAGTCCCGCAAAACAGCTGTGGAAAGAAAGTACGGGCATTGCTAAGTTTGTAAAAACGCCGGATATAGCCCGGTTAAAAGTGTCTTTTTTCGGACCTTTCTACGCAGGTTATAATATCATTGATATTGACAAACATTATAAACATGCGTTAGTGGTAGGAAATAATCTGAAATACATGTGGATCTTATCCCGCACCACCAGTATTCCGCCGGTAATTAAAAAACGTTTCCTGGAACAGGCAGAAGAACTCGGCTATGATACCGATGCTCTCATCTGGACGAAGCATGATTTAAACGCATAAAAAGTGTGCAAAAAATAAATTAGGTTTTACTAAAAATATTAGTATTTTTGTAGAAGAAAGCAAATGAATAATGTAGAAAAGTCTTGAACGCTATGCTGTAGTAGTGTTTGGGGCTTTTCTATTTATATGAAATGCTAAATAAATTAGTGATGGATCAGGTTGAAAACCGAAGGGATATCTTTTTTCAATATTCTCTAAATGCCCATGCACTCCCGTTTGTCATTCTCAAATCCCCACTGCATTATCTTTGAATATTATACAATACGCCATACACTCCCGTTAGCTAATCTTCCATCTACCCCGAAAACACGTTCCCCGGATTGTGTTATATTTATAGTAATCAAAATAATCTCCCATGGCAAAACAAATGTCTATCCTTCCCTTTACGGGAAAACTCGGTCCTCTCATTGGGTATAAGCGCAATGGCCAATACTTCCTGCGCAGCATGCCTGAAAGCGTACGGCAAACGACTGCCACCCGCCGCGCATCCCGGCGCTTTGGCATCGCCAGCAGGAAAGGTGCTTTTATCCGGCATGCTTTTTACGGCCACCTGGATATCCACTGTGATGGTGCCCACATCAATCGTCTCAACAAGCTGCTCATTGCAGCCGGCGATCATCACGAAGCCATCAAAGGCTTCCGCTTCAATCAGCATACCGGAATAGATCGTTTCTTCCCGGTGGCCCCCCGGCTTTTCCCTAACGGGATATTAAATATTCCCGCACAAACCATCGACGGGTATAAAGGTATTGCTGCCCTCGAAGTAAAAGTGATCGCCACGCGTATTGATTTTACATCACGTCAGGTGGTGGGTAGCGAAACGATAACACTCATGATAGCGCCGGATTCCATTTTCCAGGAAACAAATGTTTCGCTGGATATACCCGGAAAGGGCTCACTGGTAGTGGTTTTCCAGGTAAGAGCGATGTACAAGGACGGCCCGTCCTGCAATAGACAATATATGGCCGCCGATATTATTGCGGTGGCAGCGCCACAAGTACCCAAATATACTCATAAACGTACTTACCCAAAGCGCACGAAATTGCTTCCCAAACTTACCTATACATACACATATCCAGCTATCATTCAACTGGAATAAAGCGATCCTTGCCCCCGGAGATATTTTGATAAATAAACTCTTTATACCTGCATCTTTTCAATAGTACATCTCTTTCCACAGCTACAGCCGGCACTGAAGCAGCCCTCCTATGGCCTGTTCTCACCTCCATCCATTCGCTGATTCAATTTCATCCCGGTTATACACCCGGAACTCACCCCCGCGTCAAGTCCACCTTTACTGCGCTGCTACTATAGGTACATAGCGGGTGCTAAGCATAGCATCGGCAGTATCAACATAGTGTTAATACATTGTGTGGGTAATTGAGATGCATAAGGGTTTCGTTCCTTTCAGGTGTAATAACAGAAAACCCAAACATGTATCTGAAAAGCTCCCTGATTTTGTTATTTGTAGCAACAATGATGACAGTGAATAGCCTGTCTTGTAAAAAAGAAGAGGATGCGACGCCTCAACAACCGGGTCCGGGAACGGACGGTAATGGCAGTGGTACGCTGAATTTGCCCGCTACCCTATACGACTATGTGAATACCCGGAACAACATGCCCCCCTGGTTATTGGACTTTATGAGGGCCAATCCCCAGCTGGATAATACTCCCACCGGCAATCCTATTACCAATGAAGGCGCTACACTGGGCAGGGTACTTTTTTATGATAAGGCATTATCTGTTAACAACACTATTGCCTGCGCCTCCTGTCATCATCAGGCAAATGCTTTTTCTGATATAGTAGCGCAGTCTAAGGGATTTGATGGAAAAGTAACCAGGCGCAATTCCATGCCGGTAGTGAATACCCGTTTCTTCAAAGACAAGACAATGTTCTGGGACTTCCGCGCAGCTGATATTGAAACGCAAACCCTCATGCCCATCCTGGATCATATAGAAATGGGTATGCCCGATCTGGCTACGCTGGAAAATAAGCTGAAGGGAATTACCTATTACCCTGCTTTGTTTAAAGCGGCCTTCGGCACAACAGATGTCACTTCGGATAAGATCGGGAAAGCATTGTCGCAGTTCCTGCGTTCTATTGTTTCCTTTAATTCAAAATATGATAAAGGCGTACAAAATAACTTCGCCAACTTTACCTCAGCCGAATTGGAAGGGCTGCATACCATGCAGCACGACTTCTGCACAGAATGCCACAGTGACTTCAGCACCTCTGCCTTCGGTCAAAAATCTTCTTTCCTGATAGTGGATAATACCGGTGTTAACACAGGCCTGGGTTCTAATAATGGACTGGAAGAAAATTATACAGATAAAGGGTACGGAGAAATCACCCATCAGCCACAGGACCAGGGGACTTTCAAAATTCCGAGTTTGAGGAATGTAGCGTTAACTGCTCCCTATATGCATGACGGGCGTTTTGCTACGCTGGAGCAGGTGCTGGAACATTACGCTTCCGGTATTAAGGCTAACCCCGCCCTGGGGACACAGATGCGTGTTGGTGGTATCCCGTTAAGCGCCACACAGAAAAGCAATATAATTGCCTTTCTGAAAACACTCACAGATGAAGAGTTGGTAAAAGATGTGAAGTATTCGGATCCGTTTAAAAAGTGATGCTTTGAATGGTTTTTTATAATACGGCTTTGAGCTGCTTTTTAGCGATGGCAATCAATGATTCATAGTACCTGCTCAGGAAATGATAGATCACCAGTTCATGTTTGCGCTGGTTGGATAATAACATCCTGTTGAGATGCATATGAATATAACTGCTCAGCAAATCGTCCCGCTGTTCGATGTTTACTCCGGCCAGGTGTTGCTTTATCTGGAGTGAACGGTCAGCGAGAAAAGCGGTGGCTTCCTGAATACCATTGGCAGTATCCTGTGCAGGATCCAGGATACTGCTAATTTTGCGCATCTCTTCCCGGTATTTATCGTTGAGCTGCAGGAGCAGTGGCTTGCCACCACCAAATTCTTCATAAAAGCCGGCCTGCAGCCTTTTAAGTAAAGCGAATTTTTCCGGTAGTGTATACCCAAAATCATTCAGCAGCGTATCTACTCCCCGCAGGGCCAGGAGCCAGCGATAGTTTTCACCTTCTTCCTCTTCCAGCAGGTTCAGTATGTTTAGTATGCTTTCGCTGTCGCAGTGAAATAGGTCTTCGCTGAAAGCCATCGTGCGGACGCCATAACGCTCTATTTCTCTTTCGTAGGTATCTGTTTGCAGGCGGTAAACGTTATTGGGTGTATCTCCCAGTGCATCGTATAGTCTTTCCAGTACTACCTTCCAGAAATCTTTTCGTTCACCGTGGTGAAAGCGGATTCGCAGATGGTTTTCAGGATCATTATACCGGATAAAAAACCATTTGTCAATGATGTTTTCCGCTGTAAGTTGCTGCGTAAGCGGTAGTATAATTTCTTTCAGGATATTTTCTGCACTGCGGGTGCCTGCGTAAAGCTTTACATACAGCCATTCACTGCCGGTAACAAATTTGCGTATGGGCATGTCCGTTATTGCGGCAGCTACGATCGGTTGTTCTGTTTTATTTTTTTCGGGAGATATATACCTCAGTGGAATAATAAATTCATTGGTATGTTTCCCTTCGGGTCCTTCTATCCAGCAGTTATCTGGTGTATGGAGGAATTCCTGCAGGGTGACTTGTTCTTTTTTGATGAATTGTGTCATCAGCAGGTGAACAGCCACCTCATTTTCGAGATCCGCCGGCAGTTCATTGTCACCTTCTGTGATGACCACATAGCGGGGGAGGTCCAGTTGTGCTTTTATCTCCTGGAAAATACTCATATACTGCGCCGCTGTAGCATTGGCTAGTGCCGGCCAGTTTTTTTTGTTTAATATCCAGGTGCTTTTACTGAGAATGATATGTCCATATTGTATCCTGGGAAGAAAAGATACTTCACCCGGAAGCTGCCATTGCCAGGCGATTCCGGCATGATAGTCCTGGCTTTGTAAGTCACACAGGAATTTATACACCGGCAAACCATTACGATAGTTGTGGGCGGTACTCATCCGGGGTATAATGATTTTGTTCAGTTTTTTAGAGCGTAACACCACTTTACCACGTTGTACGCTTACCATCAGGTCGGAGAGGTGTATCTGAAATGCTTCCGGGGTGAGACTATTGGCCAGGTATACAATTTCGTATTCCCGGAGGCGGGGACGCATAAGGATATTGCCGGTTCTCGATTCGGGCAGGTGTATGACTTCTGCGTAAATTTTCTCCGGATCATTGGCTTCTTCCGCTGCAAGACATTCCTTTACTTTGGTGGCCAGCTTTTCATCACCATGACAGAACCTTCCCAGCAGGTTAGCCGCGGATGGGCCGCTGCAGCCGTTCATATCAAAGAGGTAGTCGCCATTGTCGATGGCTGCGGCACTATTGCTTAGTATGCTTCCCATGAGATACAGGCTGTCCGGCAAAGCAGGTACTTCTTTGTCTTTCAGCGTATCCAGTTGTTCTTTGGTGATGTGGATGATTTTTTTACCATCTCGCAGGCACTGATGCAGTTGCTGTAGCTGGAATTCCTGCATTTTGCTACGGGGGCTGCTGTTGGCTTGTCCACCAGGTGCAGCGTGTATGTCATCTACCAGTGGGGTATGATCCGTATTGCCGTTGCTGTGAGAGCCGTAGCCAATACCGGCTTCGGTGTCCAGCGCAATGCTCAGCGGTATTTCCTGTTCTTCGTATCGTTGCTGGAATGCCTGACAGAAACTTTGAAGATCCCCGTTTTTGTTGATAGCCGCCAGTTTCCACAGTTGTCCGATTTGTGCGGCCAATTCATTGATGACCGTATGGCTCAATGTATTGCTGCCGGTAGACAGGAACAGATCCGTTTGTACCAGGTCCTTGCTGCTGGTGTTGGGGATCATAGATTTTACCAACGCGTGGGTGGCGGTATATTTGTCGATGCCGGATCGTTGATCCTGCAAAATTGTCTGTATGCGTGAAAGGGGAGTGGTAAATTCTTCCGTGTAGGCGAAATGTCTTAACCGGTTGTGGAGATGCACAAAAAATTCTTCCCCCGTAACGGTTGGTTCCAGTTCACTTACCAGCAGCTGGTTCTGCAGTAGTTCCGCAGTGAATTCAGCTGCTTCTTCCCCGCTGATCTCATCGGCTTCACTAACAATGCTGTTACGTATATCCTTTAACGTTGCTCCCTGCGCAGCGGTATGCAGCATCTTGTCCAGGTAAGGACTTTGATTAACAGCGGTCAGGTAATAATTGCGGATTTTATTCTTGATGGAGTATGCTGCATAGCGATACTGATTACCCGTGGCATATAAAGAGTTGTTGGGATAATAAAGCAGTTGTTCCGTTATTTCGGGTACAGCGGTGATAGCTATTGCCAGCTCTGCTACATAATTCATGTCCAGGCGGCAGTGCTTTTTATGTTCGGTTTTATTATTCAGCCGGATGTCGGTATGATCTGCGGGATCGCCTGTAGCGCAACCGGCAAAGAGGCCATAGGGTGTACAGCGGGTACTCATCCGCAACAGGTACCGGTATAAAGCGGCAGCGAGTTTATATTGCTCTTTTTCAGTCACGGAAGCCTCCTGCAACCATTTTTGCAATTCCTGGTATAGTTCAGGGGAAGCAATATATATGGCTTCCTGCAGATATTCGTCCCGGAAAGTTTCTTTTATAACAGCAGCGAGCGTGGTGTTAGTGATATGGTTTAATTCTGTGGCTACATTCACCGGTAGTAGTGGTGTTCTCACCACATAAAAATTTTCAGCTCTAATCATGGCCAAGGTCAACATTAGTCGCTGAAGGTAACGGTTTCTACTGCAACCGCACATCACGGAAAACAGGTAAAATTTGTGTTTAAACACGTTTTTCGAAAAATCACGCTTTTCCGTGAGTCTACTTTTCTCAGTTTCTACCTACATTTATGATCATCCTGTAATGATAATGATGTAAAACCTGTATTTTTTTAATGCCCTATTTTAGAGACCTGCCAAACATTTAGTCTTTAATTTTTCAACCACATAAATTTGCATTATGAGAAAAACACCTGTTAAAAAACTTGCCCTCGGTAAATTGAAAGTAGCCAAATTAAGCATCAGCAGTCTGGAACAAGGAGATGCGTTCAGACCAACTTACACAGGTTGCAGCCTGATGGCAAAATGTACGCCTCCAATTTCAAAAGATCCTTGTTTCTAAACTGATAGATGATGAAAAAATTATCTGAAAAGAAATTAAGTCTGGGTAAAATAAAAGTAGCTGACCTCAGTAAAGCAAATGTTACTGCTGAAGGGTTTATGCTATCACTTGGTTGTGTGCCAAGTGTGAAAATCAGTTGCCTGAGCCAGGGCGCCCCTGTTTGCAGTGTGGACTCCTGTATTTTCTGATTTTTGTTCACTGTCCCGCTTAAAATTAGTTTATGAAAAAGCTATCAGAAAAAAAATTAAGTCTGGGTAAAATAAAAGTAGCCAGTCTTTCTGCGGCAACACATCAACAACAAATGGCAGCAACTGCCGGAACCTGTTCCATCATTTGCTCCTTTCGTATTTGCACTGACAATATGAGCCAGGGTGCTCCTATTTGTAGTGTAGATTCTTGCCGCTACTGATTGATATTTTTTATTAGCAACTGACTGTATGGCAAAACATGTATGCGTAAGCAATGCATGTTTTGCCATTACATGTTTTATAAAGTCAATTCGGTTTATGGATCATAAGGAAGAAGCATTATTAGTCCTGCAAAGGATCTGCACGGAACTGGACAGGTTTACAACAGAAGATACCAACACCGGATTATTAGGTGGCTATACCGGTGTAGCCTTGTTTTATGCATATTACTATCAACTCACCGGCAAGGAAGAACACCTGGATAAAGTATATGAAATTATAGAGAAATGCCTGCAGGCATTATCTGAAGAACCTATGAATGGCTCTCACTGCAGCGGCATCGCAGGCGTGTCCTGGTGTATTCAGCACCTGACAGACATGGGCTTCATTGAAGCCGATGATGCAGCCGATACCTTTACCGATATTGATGTGTTGATAGGCGATTTTATGGAAGCCGAACTAAAGGAAGGCAAGAACGATTTCCTGCATCAGGGATTAGGTTCTGCACTTTATTTCCTGGCAAGACTCCCGGCACCTGCGGCAGTTACACAACTGGAAAGCCTCGTGCATCACCTGCAAAAAACAGCTATCCCACTGCCCGGTGGTATTGGCTGGAGAGATCACTTCTCCAGTAAAAGCCAGGAATACCAGGACCAGCACCTGTTTAACCTGGGCCTGGCACATGGCAATCCTGCTATTATTGATATACTGGCAAGATGTTATGAAAAAGGCATTGCCAGGGAAACCGCGTTGCCACTGATAGAAAAAAGCATACAATGGTTGTTGGGCACCCGCAATAAATCCGGTGTAGCAGAACAATCGTTATACCCGGTATTAGTAGATGCCAACAATCGGATAATGGGAGAAGCCCATAGCCGGCTGGGCTGGTGCTACGGAGACCTCGGTATTGCAACCATGCTCTGGAATACCGGCAAACGACTGGAAAGAAGTGATTACCAGCAGGAAGCACTTCGCATGTTCCAGCATATCAGCAATCACCGGAATGCGAAAAACGGAGCGGTAAATGACGCCTGTTTATGCCATGGCAGCGCCGGTATTGCTCATATATTGCAGCAGGCAGGATTGGCCGCCAATAATACTGCTTTGCTGGATGCTTCCCGGAGCTGGCTGCAAACAACCCTGCAAATGAATACCTGGGCCGATGGTCCTGCAGGCTTTAAATTTTATCATCATCCCGATTATATCATCAGCCATAATGTACTCGAAGGAATTGCAGGAATAGGGCTGTCGCTGATCAGCTTTGCGGATACAGAAATTAAACCTGCCTGGGGGGCTTGTATGCTGATAGTTTAAACTTGTCTTGTCCTTGATACACAGATTATTTTTACTATCTTACATGCATAGTAAATGAGCAGTTAAGTTGTTCACCCAACATCATTATGCCATAGCATACAGAAGTTACAGCAAACAGAAAAACCATGATCCGTTTATATTTTGTTGATGATCATCCATTGATCTTAGAGGGGTTACGATCCCTGCTCAGCATGGAAGCAGATATTCAGTTGGCAGGCGAAACCAGGAACGGTATCTCCTGTCTTCATTTTTTAGATCAGCATACCGCAGATGTTGTTTTACTTGATACCCTATTGCCTGATATCAGCGGCGCCGAACTTTGTGCCAGCATAAAGAAGCGATATCCTGAAGTGGCCGTGCTGGGATTAAGTTATCATAAAAATGACAGCGGCATTGCCAGTATGCTGGATAGTGGCGCCAGCGGATGCCTGATGAAAAATGCCGATAAAGAAGAATTACTGCAGGCCATTCACGATGTTTATTCCGGGAGGACCTATCTCTCGGCAGAATTAAAACAAGCCCTGAAAGGAGATAGTGTGCTGCATTTGCATATTACCAAGCGGGAAAAAGAAGTACTATGGCTCATTGCCAACGGCCATACCAATCACGAAATAGCAGAAAAGCTGTTCATTAGTTCAGATACCGTAGATAGTCACCGGCGTAATTTGCTCGGCAAATTCAATGCGCGTAATACCGCTATGCTGATCAAATGTGCCGTAGATAATAAAGTACTGATTTAAGTAAGATCAGCAGCTCCGGCTTACACCGGAGCTGCTGGCTTTATTTTGTTGGCGCCGGAGGTAAAGACAACAACGGGATATTGGAATCATATGCCAGTTTTTTAGAAATACTTCCACGGAAAAGCGATGCCAGGAATCCCGTTTTCCGGGGCACTACGATGATCATAGAAGCGTGGTGCTGATTGGAATACGAAAGAATACCTTCTACCGTATTATCTTCATTGATATAGTCAAACGTAGCACTGCATTTTTCAAAAATATTATGTAAACTGGCAATCGTATCTCTGGCCTCTTCTGAATAGAGATCTTTTGATACTTTCTCTACATTCAATACCCGCACCGGCACCGGAAATGCATCCAGTATTTCATAGAGCTGATGTACCGGGATGACAGTATGATCTTTCAGGTCAGTTGTAAATACAACAGATTTTATGCCTCGGCCAATAATTGTGTCTTTGGGAACAATCAATACCGGCACTTTACTTTCTTCTATCATCATGGAAGTGGTGCTGCCCAGCAATAATTTTTCGAGACCGGATCTGCCGGATACCCCCATCACCACCAGGTCTACCTCTTCCGCTTTACATAAATCGCCGATATAGGCCGGCAGGGAAGTATCTTCCGCCAGCAAATCTACCTTTATGTCTTTTACCAATGATTTCAGCCGGTCCTGTACCAGGGCCAGTTGAGACATGCTTTCAACATAAATCTCCTGCGAACTCTGAGAATTGCCTATCGGCAAATCGGTGCCCCCGATAATGGTTTGATAGGCATGGTACAAAAGGATCCGTTTTATCTGCAAAGGACCAGCCATCTCGGCCGCGTATTCGGCCGCGCGGAAAGCATTTTCAGAAAAGTCGGTCAGTAGGAGGATTGTTTTCATGTGTATTAGTTTTGATGCCAATGGAGGAGCCGCTAATTTCCTGCCAGTTAATGGGTAAACAAAATTAAGGGGTAGATGTTCGGAAATAGTTATTCCGGCGGTACGAAATCAGGGCAATTTGCTGTTCATTTATGCACTGAAAGTGTCCGTAATTGAACATTCAGGCCCGGTTGTCCTGTCTGCTTCCCCGCCATGGTACTACATTCTCCTAAGTGGCATTTTTTTTGGCTCCCGGAAGCGTACATTTATCACTTGTATCGTTGAAATCATACCATTCATGATCAGAAATTACCTCAAGATCGCGTGGCGCAGTCTTTCCCGGAGTAAAGTTTACTCTTTGATCAATATTACCGGCTTAACGGTTGGTATCGCCTGCTGTGTCCTTATCGTTTTGTATGTAAAGGATGAGTTGTCTTATGACCATTATCATAAAAACTATAATGAAATTTACCGTGTACTGCAGGCATTCCGCAACCCGAACGGGCAAAAGGATGCGCCACCTCCGGCTCCCGCAGAGTACCAGGTATGGGGCTGTGCACCGGTAGGACCGGCACTGAAGGCCGACTTCCCGGAAATCACCAAAATGACCCAGTTTACCAGTCCGGTTAGCTTGCTGATGGAACATGGCGATAAACGTTTCCAGGAAGCCAACATGATGTTTGCAGATTCTGCGACTTTCGACATCTTCAGCTGGAAGCTGTTGTATGGTAACCGGGAAACGGCATTGAAGAACCCCTACACTATTGTGCTCACCAAAACCATGGCAGAGAAGTATTTTGGTAGTACTAACCCTATCGGAGAGGTATTTAAAGCAGATGGCACATCCCTGATGGTATCTGGTGTGATGGAAGATGTACCTGCCAATTCTCATTTTACGTTTTCTGCGTTGATATCTATGAGTACCTTCCGGAAAATCAGGCCCGAAATCTTTGATTGGTGGGGGTATGTAGACTTCTACACTTATTTCCTGGTACCGGAGCATACAAATGTAGCCGCCATGCAGGCCAAAGTGCCGGCATTTTTAAAGCGATATAATCCGCAGGGATCGACTGATTCCTACACCATTGCATTTGAGCCGTTAAAAAATGCGTATCTGCATTCTGAAGCAGGGCGGCAGCCGGGTCCTACCGGTAGCCTTGCGAACGTCTATATATTTTCGCTGGTAGCTGCTTTCATCCTGTTTATCGCCGGCATTAACTTTATCAATCTCACAACAGCCCGTTCTATGGAAAGGGCCAAAGAAATAGGGGTACGTAAGGCGGTAGGTGCATATCAACAAGGGCTTATCTTTCAATACCTGACAGAGGCAGTGTTGATTGCCGCGTTAGCCACCGTGCTTGCATTTGGGATGGTGTTGCTGTTATTGCCACTGGTAAGAGAGCTGTCGGGCAAGCACCTGCCTTATACAGACCTGTTTACGTGGAAGATGGGCGTGATGCTTGCGTTAACGCCGTTTCTGGTTGGGGTGCCTGCAGGCATCTATCCTGCCTGGGTATTGGCCCGTTTCAAGCCAGCGCTGGTGTTAAAAGGCAAGTTTGAATCTTCCGCTAAAGGGATACAGTTAAGGAAAGGGTTAGTGGTATTCCAGTTCAGTCTTTCCATCGCATTGATTGCCTGCACGGCTATCGTTTTCTCCCAGCTGGATCACCTGCGTTCCCAGAACCTGGGCTTCCGGCAGGATCAGATGCTGGTGATCGATTATGGCGGCGATGAAATCGTAAATAAAAACATCGAAGCGGTGAAAGCCAGGTTAGCCAATAATCCTGCAGTACAAAGTATTACCGCCTCCAGGGCAGTACCGGGTGATTTCTTCCCGAATGCGGGTACCAGCATTGCTGCCCCCAGTGGTGAAATGAAACAATTTGACCCCGCGATATACGAAGTGGATTACGATTTCTTTGGAGCCTATGAAATGAAAATGGCCGCTGGTAGGGCTTATTCCCGCGATTTTCCGGCAGATACAGCATATTCTATGGTGATCAACGAAGCGGCAGCCAAATTATATGGTTATGCTAATCCGGAAGATATTATCGGCAAGAACTATGAGCAATGGGGCCGTAAAGGCACTATCGTTGGTGTGGTAAAAGACTTCAACTATCAGTCGTTACATAAAAAAGTAGAACCGCTGACACTGAGGATGGCGCCCTATGATTCAAAGAATAAAATATCGCTGCGTATCAAGTCCGATCATTTATCGAAAACTATCGCGGAGCTGGAACATACCTGGGCGGTGATGGAGCCGCAGCGGCCTTTCCGCTATAACTTCCTGGACCAGGCATTTAATGAGCAATATCAGCAGGAAGTACGCTTCGGACAGATATTCGGGGCTTTTGGCAGCCTGACCATCTTTATTGCCTGTCTGGGTTTATTTGGCCTGGCCACTTATTCTACCGAAAAAAGACTCAAAGAAATAGGCATCCGCAAAGTACTGGGTGCCTCTGTTACCAATATCGTAGGACTGTTATCAGGTGACTTTATCAAGCTGGTATTAATCGCCATCGTGATTGCCACGCCGTTGGGCTGGTGGGGCATGCATCGCTGGCTGGATGGCTTTGCCTATCGTGTAAACATCCATTGGTGGACGTTTGGGCTGGCGGGATTAGCCGCTGTGATGATTGCCTTGCTCACTGTAGGTTTCCTGGCCTTGAAAGCAGCTACGATGAACCCGGTAAGATCATTAAAATCAGAATAAATGAAACAGGCCCTTGTATCAGAAGGGCCTGTTTTTATAAAATATTCTCCCGTACTCATTTTCCTGTTGATGAAATTTGCCGGGTGGCAAGCCGGTATATTTCCTGAAATCTTTTATGAAATGAGACTGGTCGTAATAGTAATGATAGAACTCCTTTGATAATTGCCGGATATCCGCCTGCTGGGTATAGATGCTATAAAATTGCTGGAACCGGACGACAGACGTAAATGCTTTAGGGGAGATGCCTACTTTCTGCAAAAATTTCATACGCAGCCAACGACTACTGTAACCGGATATTTTTTCGAGTTGACCTACCGATAACATTCCCTGTTTTTGCATGATCTGTTCTACGAGGCAGGTAATCAGCGGATCTTCTGCTGTTATATCCAGATTTTTAAGAAGAAATTCCTGCAGGATATGGATGCAGGTATCCACCGTTTCCGCGTCATTGATTTTCTCCTGCAATTCATTTGTTTTGCTGCCAAATACCGTGTCAAATGTCATGGCGCAATTGGCGATTTCCTCAAGGTCAAAACGGAAAAAACGATACGCTCCCCTGGGACTGAATTCTATTCCAATTGTCTGAAAGCCGCTGTCGTAGGTCTGTGACACGTGAGAATACACATCTGAATTCCCGATTAGCGTAAGCTTTTTTTCTCCGGAACACTGATGAACACCATTGATAATACTGCTGATACCATTGCTGAATGGAATAACGATTTTCGGCAAGCCATTAGGGACAATGAGCTTTAAATCTTCTTCTTTTAAATTGCTGTCGTGTTCCAGTAGAAATATCCGCAGGATATATTCTTTTAACAAGGGGTGTATGGCGTAGCAGCGGAGATGCATGTTCCTGCCTTTTAACAAAAGTACGGGGTACTTCCGTTTTTTACAATTTTATCTCTCGCCGATACACCAATTTTGTTTCAAAACACCGCATCATGAAACATTTGATCAATTGGGTAGAAATTCCCGTTGCCGACATCGGCAGGGCTACTACGTTTTACAGCACTATTTTTAACGCGCTTACATTTAGCCAGATGGAGATGAACGGAATGCAATACGCTTTGTTTCCCACAGAAGATACTTACAACAGCGGAGCTTTGGTGCAGGGAGCCAATTACAAGCCGGCAGCAACGGGCATACTTATTTACCTGGATGGAGGTAAAGACCTCAATGAAATTCTCCATCGCGTAGATGCTGCAGGCGGACAAGTGCTGATGGAAAAAACTTTCCTGGGAGAAGGCGCCGGCTACGTAGGCATGTTCAAAGATATAGACGGTAACAAAATAGGCTTACAACATCAATAACATGTACTACCTGTATAAATTAATCCCGCCCCGTCCAACATTTCACCTGGATATTACTGCGGAAGAAAAAGAAACGATGGACCGGCATATTGCTTACTGGACAGCTTTGACGGATAAGCGTATAGCCGTTGTGTTTGGACCTGTATTCGATCCAGCCGGCGTATATGGACTCGGCATCATAGAAGTCGATTCGGAAGATAGCGCCCGGCAGGTTGCGGCGCAGGACCCGGCCATTCTTGCCGGAAGCTTTACAAATGAGCTATTGCCAATGGAGCTGGGGTTGATCCGGCGCTAACGTCATTTTATCAAGTGGACGCAGTCCCTTCAGCGATGAAGGGATTTTTTATTTTAATATGATATCTTCCCATTAGGATTATATTTACGCACAAATCAATTGCTATGAAAAAACACATGATAACCCCGGGTATTTTTGTATTGGCTGTGTCCCTGATGACTGCCTGTAACCAGGCACCTCCCAAACAACCCGCCAGCGATTCTGCTACTATAAAGGAAACACCCGCCACGCCCGCCGAAAATGAAAAGCCGGTAAAGGAAATCACTGGTAAAGTAAAAGAAGTAGTAAGCGGGAAAGATGGTTATACTGCCAAAGTAGTAAGCGAAGATGGAAAAGTGTATTCCGCCACTGTGAGCCATGCTAATCTAAAGGATCCTTCTCAATACAAAACAGTGAAAGCAGGCGATCAGGTGACCGTGAAAGGTGATTCCTGGATGATGGGAGAGGAAGAGCAGATTACGGTGAGGGAATTGAGATGATGAAATAGAGGTGGTGTGCTAACTATGGTATTTAATCAGGGTAAAGAATGAAAGGGAATAGTAGCCTTATGCTGTTGCTGTTGAAGCAGCTTATATCCCAGGCAGAAGGGCATGAAATTGTGTTTGAATCAATGGCCGAATCCTTAAACTACCGGGTAATTACCGGGGATAGGATTCGTATGCATAGTTTATACCAACTTAGACGGGATGTAGTGGAAAGAAGTGAACAACAGAAAGAACAGTTTGATCATGTGCTGAAAAATTTATCGAAATATCAGGAAGACAAAGTTTTACTTCATACATTTATTTTTCCAACGCATGCGTTTTTGTTTTTTACTGGTGGTGAAACGGAGTGTAACCTGGGCTATATAATGCTGCCTGTCCGGGATCCTATGGAAGTATAAGCGGTTTATCCCTGCCGCTGCAAATACCAAACTATGAAATCGTTTTTCTTTTGCATGTTAATAATACTGAAGGCATGAAATGGATCCTATCCCGGATAGCCGCTATCGAAAGTCTTAAAGATACCCAACTAAATTTTGTGAAATATTCAGACCTCGTCAATTTCAATGCACTCTGGGATACGATGGAGGAGATAAGCAACAAGAAATTCGCGCGTAAACAAATACCTGCGCGGAATATTGGGATGTCTGGATTTGTGACGGATGCTGATTTGAACCTATTCCATGTGTCGGGCACTAATTCTCAGATCACGCGGACCTTCTATGATGTAGCCACATTGGATGGCGCGTTGTATCCACAACAGAACCTCCGTAAAGAAGATAATGGAGATGATGGTTATTATCTTTATGAAACAGCAAGTTCTGATAAGATCAGTTCAGGTATTGTTAAGGGAAAATCTGCAATTGCATATTTTGGGATTACTAAAACTGCTTTTGAAAAGAATGGAAGTGTTCCTGGTAGATATGATGCCAAACACGAGCGCGTAAAAAACCTGATAACGATTCATGGGAAGGCAAATCGTTATATTATTAAAGGTGCGGAAACGGCGATTATTGAGTTGAATTCAAAAGGTTCAGATATTAAATATACGACCAGAGTAGATAATAAAAGTAGGTCTACCAGTGATAGAGCAAGAATAAATGCTGGAATTAAATGGTTACGTGCGAATTTTGGAAATGATTGGACGAAGAAGTTTTTGCGTCCGGAAAATCCAAAGGGGCCTAATCATCCTGATTCAAATAAAAATAAAATACCATGATAATAGGTAATGCAAATGATTTTGCGATAGAAATTGCAGATTATAATAAAGCTAAAAATGTAGCTAAGCTTAAATTATTTTTAAAGGGGAAAGTTTTTGGCAGTTTTAAGAAAGCTAAAGAAATAGATCCATTGTTAAGTTCTTTAGATGCCATACTTGATGCTGGAGATGATTTATATGATGCTAGTTTTGATGATAAAAGTGTGACAGAAATATTTTCCACTGTATTGGTCCTTCATGCTGAAGTTGGAGAATGGACAGATAGCGACTATAATCAACTTGACCGTTATGAACGTTTTACATTTTTTTTGGGAGAACAGTTTTCTGACGTTACAGCTATTGTTTATGTAAAGGAAGATGTTTGTAACATTGTATGGTCAACTAATAAGGATATGTCTAAAGAGCAAATTAATTATTTAGAGAATTTAAATGTAGCACAAGTACCAATGAAGCATATTGCTAAAGTAAAAGATGAGTTTATGGATTACCTTGATCAATAAATAATGCTACAAAGATTATCCATAAATAACAAACCCGGTCAATTGTAGTGACCGGGTTTTGCTATTTATGGATATTTATTTTATTGAATAGCTTTGAACTTTACATTATTGATCATGGCATCTAGAGCATAGAGGATACACTTCTCATCACGTTCATACTTACCAACAACAGTATAAGAAGTCTTCATTTGTTTTGCCAGCTCCTGCTGGGAAAGGCTTTTAGCTTCCCTGCACTCTCTTACTCTTTTAACGAAAGTAGCCACTATATTATATTGATCACTTCGATGCTTGCAAACAGACCATAAATACCCTGAGCTCCCCAACAAACCACATTTGAGCTCCACAACAAAACCCCGCATCCAATTCCCACCGACCTTTGTCAAAGCAAAAACAAAAAAAACTATGACAAAGATTTGGTTTATCACAGGAAGTTCCCGGGGACTCGGACGTAGCCTCACACAGGTAGTATTGGCAAAAGGCGACCGTGTAGTGGCTACCGCCAGAAACCCCGAACAATTAAATGACCTCACGGCTACATACGGAGATCAGATCCTCCCTATACAACTGGATGTGACAGATAATGCGCAGATACAGGAGGCGGTGGCAAAGGCCATCGCGCATTTCGGCAGGATAGATGTGCTTGTCAACAACGCCGGCTTCGGTATCACCGGTGCGGCGGAAGCGTATACAGAAGAACAGGTGCGTAGCCAATTGGAAACAAACCTCTATGCACCGATAGCGATTACCCGCGCGGTATTACCTTATATGCGTCAACAGCGTTCCGGCCGTATCCTGCAAATCAGTTCTATCGGCGGACGGGTAGGCAATTTTGGCTTAACGATGTACCAGGCGGCTAAGTTTGGTCTGAGTGGTTTTACGGAGGCGTTGGCGAAAGAAGTGGCGCCGTTGGGCATATTCGTTACGTCCGTGGAACCGGGGGGCTTCCGTACAGACTGGGGTGGTACTTCTATGACCTATGCACCCAAAGTAGAAGGGTATGAATCTACGGTGGACTGGGTAATTAACTTCCTGAGAAAAGGAGATTATGTGCCGGTAGGAGATCCTGACAAGGCAGCTAAGGTGATGGTAGAGTTGGCTGATCATCCGGCACCTCCGGTACACCTGTTATTAGGCAGTGAGGCAGCAGGTATTTTGAAACAGGCGGATGCAGTGCGTACGGCGGAATTTGAAGAATGGCTACCAGTAACTGTTTCAACAGATCATGATGACGCAGTGAATTTCCTGGAAACAGAATTGGGCCGGACAATTACCGCGAAACGCTAACTTTAAACAATCGGATATTGGTTGGCAGCGTATATATACAGGCAGAATAGGTGAAGCCGAAAACAATTATATTGTAGTCATATGTCGAAGCAAATAGTATACTCCTGTTATGTCAACAGGACCAGGGAGGGAGAGCAGTTTGTGCCGGTACATGTGTTCACTTACCAGATCTCCGGGTCGCTCATTTTCAATGACGGCAAGGATGCCCATGTCTGTAATGAAGGGGCATTCAGATTCATTCGCCGCAATAATCTGGTTAAGTTCCTGAAGCAACCACCGGAAAACGGGGAGTTCAAAACCATCTCCGTTTATCTGGAAGAGGAAACCCTCCGGGACTTTAGCATGGAATATGGCTATACCGCCGATAAACAAGTGGTAAGCCCTGTGGTGACCGCATTGAAATCGGATCCACTTTATAAAAGCTATATGCAATCATTGCAACCGTATGATACGCTGAATGAGTCGGGAAACGATGACCTGGTGAAGCTGAAATTAAAGGAAGCAATTTTGATTTTGCTGAAGGTTAATCCGGAATTAAAAAATGTGTTGTTCGACTTCAGCGAGCCTGGCAAGATAGACCTGGAAGCTTTTATGCTACAGCATTTCCACTTCAATGTCGCCATGAAACGATTTGCTTATTTAACAGGCAGAAGTCTGGCTACTTTTAAGCGTGACTTCGAAAAAATATTTCATACTTCTCCCAGTCGCTGGTTACAGCAAAAGCGCTTGCAGGAAGCTTATTACCTGATTAAGGAGAAAGGAAGAAAAACGTCCGACGTATACCTGGAAGTAGGTTTCGAAGATCTCTCTCACTTTTCTTTTGCATTTAAAAAAGCGTATGGCGTGGCGCCATCGGCAGTGTAATAAACGTACGGCATAAAGCAAAAAGCTATTGCAGCGCTTTCATCTTCGCTGCAATAGCTTTTTGCTTTCCGCTCCAACTTACAACTGTTGCCTACCAATAGCCCAACCTCCATCCACCAGTATACTTTCTCCGGTGACAAAAGAAGACGCCGGGCTACTCAGCCACAATACCCGAATCCCGTAAAACCATGCCCCCGCAGATGAACCGCTTTTTTCTACAATTCACCTGGTTAATACAACAACTCATGAGAAAATAGCTGGCTAAACCACGGCGACAAGGCATTTTTGTAACTCGCACTAAATATCAGGATATGAAATTTGAGAAAGTACACAACAAAGGACAGGCGCAGATCTTCAGTAACCGGTACCTGGAGCTGTTGACGAAAACCCATCCCATTGTTATTTTCGGTATGTACTTGCCTGTGATCGGGTATATGCTGTATTACAGCAAAACAACGCTCGGTTATAGTTATATCAGGATCATCCTTGTTTACCTGCTGGCGGTGCTGGGCTGGACACTCTTCGAATACCTGGCCCACCGGTTCGTGTTTCATTGGGTAAGTGAAAATCCCAGGGCCCGAAAGCTGACCTATACCATGCACGGTAATCACCATGAGTATCCACGCGATAAACAACGGCTGTTTATGCCGCCGGTCCCCAGCGTGATCATCTCTTCCTTTCTCTTTTCCATTTTTTATTTGTTCATGGGGCACAACGCATTTGTATTTTTCCCTGGCTTTATGTCCGGTTACCTGATGTACGGCAGCATGCACTATGCCATCCACGCCTGGGCGCCGCCATTCAGGTGGCTAAAGCCACTCTGGCGCAATCATCATCTCCATCATTACAAAAATGAAGAGTTGGGTTTTGGTGTCAGCTCTACGCTCTGGGATCGGGTATTTAAGACGATGTTTTCCTGATAGCAGAAAGCGGAAAGCAAAAAGCTATCGAAGCGAATGATTAATATAATATTAGTTTCACTGTGGTTATTCGCTTCGATAGCTTTTTGCTTTCCGCCTTTTGCTTTCTGCATAAAAAAATATGCTATTTTACCATAGCTATGAAAACATTACTCCTGCTACTCTGTGGATTTACCACGCACCGCGACAGTTTGCCTGAACTCACGCAACTGGACTACAAAGTAGTGTCTGCAACGGAATGGAACAACTTGTTTACCCGCCACTCCGGCTGGTTTGGAGGCGATGGCATTTTTACCATTCCCATGAATGGCGTAGATACGGCACATGCAAATGACAGTACCCTGATCCTGTTCAGCGATACCATGACCGGCGATATCAAAGCCGGTAAACTCCAGCCGGGATTTTCTATGATCCACAATTCCGTGGCTATCCTTAATGGAAATGCGCCACTGGAGAAAAATATTCGTTTCTATTGGAATTTGGATAGCAAAGGGCGGCCGGCTACTTTATTTGAACCGCATACGCCGGCAGCAGGCAAAGATGATTACTATTGGCTGGGAGACGGTTTTGTAAATGCTGCTGTGAAGCATAACACGTACATCTTTGCGTATCGTATCCGGAATATCAGCCGGGAGGATTTTGGTTTTGCAGAAGTAGGGAATGTGTTAATCGTATTACCAGCGGGTAGTAAACCGCCGTTTAAAGCATACCGGCAAATAGATACCCCGCTGTTTCTGCCGGCAGATAGTAGCCATGGGAGTGGGTCTTTTGGCGGCGCCGTATTTGTGAATACAAAAGAGGCAGGTGCGCCCTATCCGGATGGGTATGTATATGTGTATGGGGTAAGAGGGCAGGAGAAGGCGGTGCTGGTGGCCAGGGTGCCGGTAGCGGAGGTGGAAAATTTCGGGAGATGGCGCTATTGGGATGGCCATCAGTGGAATGCAGACATACGCCAGGCGGCTGCTGTCACGGAACATGCTTCCAATGAACTGAGCCTGACGCCACTAAAGGATGGACGTTATGCCCTTGTATTCCAGGTAGATGGTATGGGAACTGCTGTGGGTTTGCGGCTGGGATTAACGCCTGCAGGGCCTTTTGGCCCCATTATTTTATTAAAATATGGGAATGCCCGGAAGTAAAAGAGGACAAACATTTTTTTGTGTATAATGCCAAGGCACATCCGCATTTGTCAAAACCAGGTGAACTCCTGATCAGTTACAATGTCAATTCCTTCGATTTCTTTCATGTGCTGCCACAGCATCCTAACCTTTACCGGCCACGCTTTATTAAAATAGTTTTCCCGCAGCAATAACGGGCCTGCTCATGAATGGTTAGGAAGGGGTTGTCTGCGGACAAAACAGCAGGGCTTCCGCCTCTGTTAACCGTTTAAGGCCATTTATCCTTATCCTGCTTGAAAAGCGCTTTCCTTTTTATATTTTGGCGGATCGGCTTTCTATAGCTGCTTATCAACAGAATACTAAACAGCGCTTATGAAGAAACTATTATTCGGGTGTGCTGCCATGCTCATGGTGGCGACCTCCTATGCCCAGGAAAACGCATTGTGGCTAAGGAATCCCACTATCTCGCCAGATGGTAATACCATTGCCTTCGGCTATAAGGGAGATATTTACCGGGTAGATGTCAAAGGTGGGGTAGCGGTACCGCTGACCATTCACGAAGCACACGACATGCTGCCGGTATGGAGCCATGATGGTAAATACATTGCCTTCGCAAGTGATCGTTACGGCAATTTCGATGTGTTTGTAATGCCCGCTACCGGTGGAACGCCGGTAAGACTCACCACTAACAGTGCAGGTGATTTTCCCTATGATTTTACAGCAGATAACAAACAGGTACTTTTTGGAAGTGCCCGTAATGCCCCTGCTGCCAGCGTAAGGTTTCCTTACCGCCTGTTCAGAAACATGTATACCGTGCCCGTTAATGGTGGCCGCGCTGTATTGATCAGCGCTGCCGGTGCTGACGTAGCTCATTATAACAAAGCCGGTAATAAAATTATTTTCCAGGACAGGAAAGGATACGAGGATCCAATGCGCAAACACCATGTATCTTCCGTTACAAGAGATATCTGGGTGATGGATATCGCCAAAGGCAGCTATGATAAGGTATCTGCGTACGAAGGGGAAGACAGGGAGCCTGTCTTCGGTAATGGTAATGATATCTATTATCTCAGCGAAAAAGGAGGTATTTCACAGAACCTCTTTAAAGCATCACTGACCGATAAAAACAGTATGCAGCAGCTCACCAGCTTCACCAGGCATCCGGTGCGTAACCTGTCTAAAGCAGATAATAATACCCTGTCATTTACCTATAACGGTGAAATATATACGCTGAAAGAAGGGGAACAACCCCGTAAACTGGAAGTGAGCATCTTCAACGATGGTCGTGCTGGCATCGTGAAGAATGTACCGGTTAGTGGTAACGTCACCGAATTCGCAATGAGTCCTGATGGCAAGGAAATGGCATTCATTGCCCGTGGAGAAGTATTTGTGACCAGCGTGGAAGGTAACATCACCAAACGCATCACCAACACCCCGCAACAGGAAAGAATGGTGCAATGGTCGCCCGATGGCAGGAAGCTGATCTATGCCGCGGAACGCAACGGCAACTGGGACATCTACCAGACTACCAAAGTACGTAAGGAAGAACCCTACTTTTTTGCTTCCACCCTGCTGAAGGAAGAACCGGTGATTGCCACGGCTGCAGAAGAGTTTCAGCCCCTGTTTTCTCCTGACGGCAAAGAAATTGCCTACGTAGAAAACCGCAATGTGCTGAGAGTATTTAACATCGCTTCCGGTAAAACACGTACGCTGTTACCAACAGGTCACAATCATTCCTACTCCGATGGCGACTGGAGCTTCGAATGGAGCCCGGATGGCAAATGGATCCTGACCGATGATCAGCAGGGCTACTTCTTCTCTGCCAATGCCGCATTGATTTCAACAGAAGGAAAAGAAACCACTGTTTACCCGGTGAAGAGCGGTTTCGGCGAAGGCAGCAGCAAATGGGCCGCCGACGGTAAAATGCTTACCTGGGCCAGTGATCGCGAAGGACGCAAATCCCTCGCCAAACAAGGTAGCCGCGAAGTAGATATCTACGCCGTATTCTTCGACCAGGAAGCATTCGATAAATACAAACTGTCGAAAGATGAATTTAACCTGCTGAAAGAAAAAGAAGCGACCGGGGGTAAAGCCGCAAAAGACTCTGCTCTCAAAGCAAAAGATTCTGCCGACACCAAAAAGAACTTCCAGCCGGATTTTAACAACCTGGAAAACAGGAGAGTTAAATTAACCATCAACAGCGCTTCTATCAGCGACTATGTATTGAACAAAGATGCCAGCAAACTCTATTACATGGCCTCTTTTGAAAAAGGTTATGATCTGTGGATGACAGAACCCAGAACAGGAGAAACCAAGATCCTGGCTAAACTGGGTGGTACGCCAGGCAGCATCGCACTTAGTAAAGATGGTAATACCCTGTTCGTCAGCAACCGTGGCAGCGTAGTGAAAGTAGAAACCGGCAGCGGAAAAATTACGCCGGTATCTATCAGCACAGAACTGTCGCTCAACCAGGATGAAGAGCGCAAATATATTTACTGGCATGCATGGAAACAGGTGAAAGAGAAATTCTATGATCCTACTATCCGCAACATCGACTGGAAAATGTATGGCGATAATTACGCCCGCTTCCTTCCGTATATCAGCAACAATTACGACTTTGAAGAATTGCTCAGTGAACTGTTGGGTGAACTGAATGGTTCCCACACCGGTGGCCGTTTCTCGCCACAACCAGTAAATGGCGATAACACCGCGACGCTGGGATTACTGTACGATGAAAGCTCCACCGCTGATGGTCTGAAAGTAGATGACATCATTGCCGGTGGACCATTTGATAAAGCTGCCAGCAAACTGAAAAAAGGTAATATCATCGAAAAAATCGATGGCGAAAGCATTACCACAAAATCAGACTGGGCATCCCTGTTAAATCGTAAAGCAGGTAACAATATCCTCATCAGCATCTACAACCCGGATACCAAAGCCCGCTGGGAAGAAACAGTGAAGCCTATTACTGCCGGTGAAGAAACTACGCTCATGTATAAACGTTGGGTAAACAATACCCGCGCCATGGTAGATAAACTCAGCAATGGCAAGGTAGGATATGTACACGTACAGGGTATGAACGATGCCAGCTACCGCTCCGTATACGATGAAGTAATGGGCCGCAACAAGGATAAAAAAGCACTGATCGTGGATACCCGCTTCAATGGCGGCGGATGGCTGCACGATGACCTGTATAACTTCCTCAGCGGTAAAAACTATCTGAAGTTTGCACCACAGGGACAGGTACTCAATGGCGGTGAACCTACCGGTCAATGGCAGGCGCCGAGCTGTGTACTGATGAGTGAAGGGAACTATAGCGATGCATATATCTTCCCCTATGTTTATAAACAAGGTAATATCGGTAAACTGGTAGGTATGCCGGTACCTGGCACCGGTACAGCCGTATGGTGGGAAACCCAGATAGATCCTACCATGGTATTCGGTATTCCAATGGTAGGCACCATCGGTAAAGAAGGCCGCCCTACAGAAAATTTACAGATAGAACCGGATATCCGTGTGCCACTCCGTTATGAAGAATTCCTGGAAGGGAAGGATGCGCAGCTGGAAGCAGCCGTGAAAGAGATGTTGGCGGAGATAAAGTAAAAATTAATAATTTGTATGCAGGCCCCCGGAGTATTCAGCTCCGGGGGCTTTTTATTTACAGGGTATTGTTTCTATTTGTACGAAACCTTAGCTTTACGTTAATATGTAATCTTTTAAATTATCAACCATTCATTTTTTGCCGGCCATAAAAGTATTACAGTAAGAGATGATGACCGATTACGCCAATTATGGGGATGACGCGCTGGTTCAGATGATGAGCAATGATGACCACCACGCCTTTACAGAAATCTACAACAGGTATTGGAAACGCTTGTATGTACTGGCTTATGATCGTTTGCGTTCACGGGAACTGGCGGAGGATGTAGTACAGGATGTGCTCACGGGCCTGTGGCAGCGCAGAGGGCAAACCATTATCAGATCTTTACCTGCCTATCTGGCTACGGCCAACCGGTATGCAGTCTTTACCCAATTATCTAAGCTCATCCCTGTTACCGCCATGGAAGCGGTACCGGAAGCCGTTCAGGCCGTAACAGATGATACTACCGAATTGCATTTTCTGCAACAATCCATGCAGGAGCAGTTGCAGCAATTACCTGAAAAATGCCGGATCGTATTTGACTATAGCCGTAATATAGGCCTGAGCAATAAAGAAATTGCCGCCGAACTCAATATCTCCGAGAAAGCGGTAGAAAAGCATATCACCAAAGCCCTGCAGCGACTACGCCTGCAATTCCGGAACTATTTTCACGCCCTGTTTTAATAAAGAAAGCCCCCTCAAAAAATATTTTTTCTCCGGAGGTAGGGTAACGACCTTATTTGAAGACTTATCTATGTAGCACCCTGTAAATGATTAACACGGATGGAAATTAAAGAACTGGCCTTACTATCACAAAAGTACCTTGCCGGAGCGGCCAGTGATGAGGAGAAGGACCGTTTACTGCAATGGTACAACGCATATGATGAACAGTCGCTGACAGTTCATTTAAAGGCGGAGGAAGCCGAAACGGAGGCGATGATGGAGCTGCGGATGCGCAGGCGGTTACATGCCGCCACGCTCCCGGAAACACATCAGAAAGTGGTGCCGATGCGCCGCTTTAACTGGAAAATAGCTGCCGCAGTAATATTACTGCTGTCAGCGGGTGGTGGCTTTTACTGGTTTCAATCCGAAAAAAAAGCCTCATTGGTACAAAAAGCAGTGCCGATTATGCATGGCGGGGAAAAAGCGACCCTTACCCTGGCAGATGGCACCGTGGTGAACCTGGACAGTGCCGGCACAGGTGTATTGTCGGTGCAGGGGAATAGTAAAGTAGAGAAAACAACACACGGACAAATCGTTTATAAGCACAACGATGCCACATCAACAGCGGTTGCTTATAACGTACTCCGGACGCCCCGCGGCGGACAATATAAAATTACGTTGCCGGATGGTACGGAGGTATGGTTGAACGCAAGTTCTTCTATCAGCTATCCAACCGCATTTACCGGCAAAGAGAGAAATGTGACGATCACCGGGGAAGTTTATTTTGAAGTGGCCACTGAAGCGAATCGTCCTTTTACCGTAAAAGTAAATCAGATGGAAGTATTGGTGCTGGGCACACATTTTAATATCAATGCCTATGCAGATGAAAAGACCATCAATACCACACTGCTGGAAGGAGCGGTACTGGTAAGGTCAGGCGGGGATGAAGGGAAACTACTGCTCCCCGGACGTCAGGCCAGGGTGAGCGCCTCAGGGAACAAAATGGAAGAAGTACGCAGGGTAGATGCCAGCAGCGCCATCGCCTGGAAGAACGGGTATTTTTCTTTTGATGAAGCAGACATCCCTACCGTGATGCGACAATTATCGCGGTGGTATAATATAGAAGTCAGGTATAGTGATAAAGTGCCGGAAGGAACCTTTACCGGGGAAATAGGTAGAAGTCTTACCCAGGAGCAGCTGTTGAAAGTATTGTCTCAGGCAAGAATAAACTTTAAAGTGGAAGATGGAAGAAGGATTATCATTTATCCATAAATTAAATCAATAACCAACCATAGCTGATACCACCAACGTCAGCAAACCAACCATTGTGCAGGGCCTTCACCAACGCCCGCACAGATAGCTATCCGTAATATCATGTTATGAAGTAATGAGGTCCACCGGACGCGGAGGTCTTATGTTCATCCATAAAAAAAACCTGGTGTCAAGATTGGCGTCCGCACCAGGTTTTTGATCAATGGTTAACCTTTTTTAGGAAAGCTTTTCACTGCCTGCAAAGGCGGATGAGAAACATTTTGTCAACCAAAAACCAATCTAAGGTATGAAAATTAATGTTGTTCGCAACCGGCATGGGTATGCCATGTCATTGGTTGGTTCACTTGTTAAAGGAAGGTCCCCTCAACCAGGGACTGATTATGTAACCAAAATCTGGCGAGTAATGAGAATGACCGCAGTTTTATTAACGGTGCTGGCTTTACACGTTTGTGCCAGCGGAGTTTCACAAACGGTCACTGTTTCCTGCAAGGATATGCCGCTACAGCAGGTATTCAGTGTGATTAAACAGCAAACCGGTTACGTCTTTTTTTACCGGAGCAAAGATTTGTCAGATGTGAGCCCGGTCTCGGCAGAGATCAGGGAAGTACCACTGAAGGTAGCATTAGGGAAACTGTTACAGGGCAAACCTCTGAGTTTCGATGTGGAAGGAAATACGATTGTTATTTCCAGGAAAACAACCACTACACCGGAACGTAACAGCAATGATGAAGCGGCGCCGCCGGAGGAGATCCGCGGTAAAATAGTGGATACAAAAGGGCATCCGCTGCCGGGTGTAACGGTGCGGGTAAAAGGAAGCAATATAGCTACCATCACGGATCAGGCGGGCTTCTTTTTACTTCGCAATGCGGGTGCCCGCCCTGTATTAATCATCACCTGTGTAGGCTTTGAATCCCAGAACGTCAGCACCGGTGGTAAGCTCTCTATAGAAGTGGAGCTGACAGCGAAAGTCGATGACCTGAACCAATACGTGGTAGTAGGTTACGGCAGCACTAAAAGAAAGGACCTTACCGGCTCGGTAGCCTCCGTAAACGTAGACGAAGTAAAGAATGTAGCGTATACCAGCATCGACCAGGCGCTCTCCGGTAAAGCGGCAGGCGTACAGGTAACCCAGTCGGATGGCTCTCCGGGCGGTGTAGCCAAAATCCGTATCCGGGGAGGTACCTCGCTGCTGGGGGGCAACGACCCACTCTACATCATTGATGGCGTACAGGTAACCATACAGAACAGGTATATACAGAACCAGGCAGAAGTGGTGAATCCGATAGAAAGGGCCGGTAGCGATGATCCGAACAATGGTGTAAGTGGTTCCTTCTCCAGGGGGCTGAATAGCCTGGCAGGTTTGAATATCAACGATATTGAAAGCATCGATATCCTGAAAGATGCCTCCGCCACGGCTATTTACGGGTCCAAAGCGGCCAACGGTGTGATCATCATCACCACCAAAAAAGGAAAACTGAATCAGAAACCGGTACTGGAAGCCAATTATTATGCGGGGGTGAGTACCCCGATTAAAGAAAAACTGCTCAATGCTACTGACTATATTTCGCTGTTAAAGGAAGCTGCTAAAAATCTGAATGATGCAAGAGCAGCAGCGGGTGATCCCGCCAGCACCAAAGCCAACAATATTCTGAATAATCCGGGCAGTCTGGGTACGGCTAACACCGACTGGTTAGGCCTGGTGTTACGCAATGCCGGCTCACAAAATGCAGATATCTCTGTTCGCGGCGGTGGCTCAGGCTCCCGTTACTATACTTCTCTGGCCTATAACAAACAGAATGGGGTGGTGCTGGGAACTGATTTCTCCCGTATTTCCGGTAAGATCAGCCTGGATAATGAAATCACGAGCCGCCTCCGGGTTATCACCAACCTCGATTACGGATTCACTAAAAATAATATCACCAACGGCGTTTATCCCGCTGCATTTTTTTCCCCGCCAACTTTGCCGGCACGCAATCCAGATGGTTCTTACTACCGCTTCCTGGGCTCCCAGATAGGCGGCTATGATTACCAGGGTAATCAAAATCCGATGATCCTGCTGGACGGCATCAATGAAGGAAAAACATCTTCCCTTCTGGGATCCCTGTCCGGTGATTATGATGTGCTGAAAGACCTGAAATTCCGCTCCACCATCTCTGTAAACTATAACAATTACCATCAGTTGAATTATGTTCCCAGTACCGCCGTTATCGCTTCGCCGAGTGGGGTAGACGATTCCAATGGAGGTACCGCTGCACAGGCGCAAACGGAGGACGTAAACCTGTTTTTTGAAAATACCCTGACCTGGGATAAACAGTTTAATGAAAACAACCGGCTGAATTTACTGGGTGGTACTTCCTGGCAGAAATACCGTTACAATTCCTTTTCCGCCAGTGGGCAGGGCTTTCCGGATGATAAATATCTCAACAACCTCTCCTCCGCTGCTATTACTTTACCCGGAACAGGTGTTTCCGGTCAGAATTCATTGTTGAGCTTTTATATGCGCGCCAATTACGCACTGAAAGAAAGATACCTGCTCACTTTTACCGGCCGTTCAGATGCATCTTCTAAATTTCCATCCAGTAACCGGGTAGGTTATTTCCCTTCCGGTGGTGCTGCATGGCGTATTTCAGAAGAGCCGTTTATGAAAAAGGCAACCTGGGTGAATGAACTGAAACTTAGGGTCAGCGCGGGTTATACCGGTACACAAAACTTTGGTGATAATCTTTACTATACTTTATATACACCTGGTTCCTATGGTGGTGTAAATGCACTGATACCTACTCAGCTGGGTAATGATAAAATCAAGTGGGAATCTACTTTGCAGAAAGACCTGGGGCTGGACTTTGAAATGTTTGGTTCCCGTTTACGCGGTGTGTTCGGATATTATGAGAAAAATACCACGGGCTTATTAATGGCTACACAGCTGGCTCCCAGTTCCTCTTACAACAACGTGATCTCCAATTTTGCCACCATCAACAATAAAGGATTGGAGCTGGATCTGCGGATGGATTTTATTAAACATAAAAAATTCCAATGGACAGGCGCCATTAATGTTTCCGGTAATAGAAGTAAGGTAACAGATATCAACGGTGACTTTACCAATGCAGGGACTGTCGAGTCCTATATTCAGGGTAATACCATCGTAAGGAAGGGAGAGCCATTGGGTCTTTTCTACGGCTATAAAATGAAAGGAATCATCCAGAACGAAAAGGAGCTGGAAGCATATAAAAAAGAATTTACGTTAGCGCGGTACTTTGCTCCCTACCTGGGTATCGGCGATCCGATGTATGAAATCGGAGATGATGGTTTCTTCAAAAGTGATGTTATCGGCAATTCTCAGCCCAAATTTTTTGGTGGATTTACCAACACCTTCACCTTTAAAAATTTCAGTCTGATTACCTTACTGACTTATTCTTACGGCGGAGAACTGCTATACCTGACAGATATTCAGAATAAATATTTCGATAGCTATGCCAACAGAGGCGTAAAGATTAAAGAGCGCTGGACGCCGGAACATCCGAGCAATGACCGTCCACGACTGATGTTGGGCGAAAATGCTACAGGTCCTTCCAGCAACGATATATACGATGGTTCCTATATCAAATTAAAATCCATTACACTCACTTATCAGCTTCCGGCGAAAGTCGCTTCCTCACTGCATATCAGGGATGCATCCATGTATGCTTCTGCCACCAACCTGTTTACGATCAGCAAATATCCGGGTCCCGATCCGGAGGTAAGTAACAACCCTTACAGTCTGATCAACGGCAGCAGCGATGTAAGCACTTTCCCCACAACGAAGCAATATAATATCGGTCTTCGTTTTGGATTTTAAAACAACAAAAAAGATTTTATGAAAAGGATCATATATGTAATGCTCGGTGCGGTTTTGATAGCAGGTGTAGCCTGCAAAAAGGAGTTGGGGAAACTGCCTGAAAATGCCAAAGTGGATGGTAATACCATCCTGGATCAACGCACCTCTGAAATAGCATTGAATGGCGTTTACTATCGCTTTGCAAATGTGCAGGCGGAAAACAACGTGACGAGATGGATGGAGCATGAAGTGTCTCCTGCTGTATTTGCGGGATATATGGGATATGGATATGGGGCTGATGAAGGAGAGATTAATAACTATAATAACTCCATGTTCTCTGATGTATACTGGACTAATTCCTATGAAATCATCAACGCGGCCAATGGTGTGATCAAAGGGGTTACGGCATTGGATGATAAAGGATTTACCGGTGACCGTAAAAAGCAGATCCTCGCAGAAGCACGATTCCTGCGGGCCTACGGGCATTTTAAATTATTGAGCTACTTCGGACAATGGTTTGATTTGAATAGTCCTTTTGGCGCTTTGCTGCGGGATGAATTTGTAACAGTGGGAGAGATATCCAAAGCACGTAGTTCAGTGAAAGACAGTTATGCTTCCATTCTCTCGGATCTGGACGATGCCATTGCCAATGCGTCTGCACAAAATCAGGCGATCTATGCTACCCGTTGGGCCGCTATGGCGCTGAAGATGCGGGTGCTGATGAGCCACGGCCAACCTGCGGATTATCCGGTGGTGACAGCGCTGGCCGACAGTATCATTCTGAACAGTAAATATACCCTGGAGCCACAAATGAAGGATCTCTTTTACGTGAAAGGATTAACCAGTCCGGAAGTAATATTGGGTATAAAGTCGCAGCAAAATCAGGAAAGCTATTATTATGTTCTCAGCAAGCAATACTGGCCAGGTGCATCTTCCCTGTATGTCGCTAAAAAAGCATTGAAGGATTTGCTGGCGAATGATCCACGCGGCGCCTGGATGATAGGCACCGCCAACCGTTATGCGGATGATACCTACTACTTCCTGAAGTACATCCAGGAGGGAAATAAACCTACGCCACTAACGGAAACTGCCTATGCCATCCGCTTATCAGAGGTATACCTGCTGAAGGCCGAAGCCATCGTACGTGCTGGTGGCAGCTTAGCCGCTGCCCGCGATATCCTCAAAAATATTATGGGTCATGCCGGCGTAACCAACTTCGCAGCGGTAGACAATGCCGTTAGCGTAAACGATGTACTAAAGCAATTGTATCTCGAAACTTCCAGGAACCTGGTAGGAGAAGACGGACAGGAATGGATGGCCTTACTACGGCTTCCATCTGCACTAATCCAGGAACTGCGGCCTACGGCTAATGATAAGGTTAAATATATTCTGCCGATTCCGCACCAGGAATTCCTGAACAACCCGGCTATCGGACCACAAAATCCAGGTTACCAAAAATAATTAACACCTTAAAAACTCAGTATGAAGATCCACACAAAAACCATGTTTGCCGCACTGCTGCTCACTGCTGCCTGCAGTCAGCCCAAGGCGCCCACAGCCAGTATTACGGCTGCCATAACGGGCCTGAAAGACTCCGTTGTTTACATTTCCATACCGGTTGGTGATTCTGCTAAAACAGATACCATTCCGGTGAAGGATGGGAAGTTCACCTGGACGGGTACCATGGCGGAACCGCAAAAGATTTATATCGGCACCACCACCCGCTACCTGGAACTGTTCATGGAAAATACTGCCGTACAGATAAACGGAAATATAGATTCCATCAGCCAGTTGCAGATCACGGGTTCTGCTTCTCAGGATGCTTATAAAGCATACGGAAATTCCATCGCGGATATTTCTGCGCAGGAAGATACCCTCTATTCAAAATATGATGAAGTAAAAGGCAACGATACTGCGGAAGCTGCACTGGAAGCAAAAATCGAAGCCCTGCGTTTACAAAGAAGAGCAAGATCCAAAGCATATATCAAAGCACATCCCGAAAGTGTGGTGAGTGTAGATCTGGTGTCAGACATGGCGATTATGGGTGAATATGCACCGGTAGACAGTGTCTTCCAATTGCTGTCGCCTGCTGCCCAACAAACAGCTGTAGGCAAAAGGCTGGCTGCCCGCTTAGCCATCCTGAAAAAGAGCGCTATTGGCCAGCCTATGATAGATTTTACCCAGGGAGATGTAGACGGTAAGCCCGTGCACTTATCCGATTTTAAAGGTAAATATGTGCTCCTCGATTTCTGGGCCAGCTGGTGCGGTCCCTGTCGCGCAGAAAATCCGAATGTGCTGAAAGCATACAATAAATTCAAAGACAAAAACTTTACCGTCCTCGGCGTATCACTCGATGAAAAAGCAGACAAATGGAAAGAAGCCATTGCCAAGGACGGCATGCCATGGATGCAGGTATCCGATCTGAAAGGCTTCCGTAATGAGGTGGCGCAACAATACGGAATCCAGGCAATTCCCTGTTCTTTCCTCATAGATCCGCAGGGAATTATTATCGCGAAAGAATTAAGAGGCGCGAAACTGCATACACAACTTGCTGAAATATTAAAATAGAAAACCCACAAACAGGTATGAAAAAAACAATCGCACTGCTGGCCGCGATACTCACTACCGCCGCAGCACAGGCACAACAGAATACCACCATTACCGCCACTATCAAAAACCTGCCGGCAGGTGAATGGGTGTACTGGCGCTCACAGGGCGATGATGACCGCCGCGACTCCGTGCAAACCACCGCCGGCGGCTTCACCATCAAAACAAATATCAATAGGGGGGAAGCCGATTTTTATGTGATCCGGATCGGGAAATCTTATGGCGACTATAGCATGACCTTCTATTACCTGGATAAAGGTAACATCACCATTAAAGGCGATGGACCCATGTTTAAAGACGCCGTGTTTACCGGGCCGCAATTCATAAAAGACAACAACGAATATACCGCCATGCTGAAACAGGCGCCCGGGTTAAAAGGACAGGAAGACCTCTACAAACAGGCCAATAAATTATACACGGAAAAAGATTCTGCAGGTCTTGCTGCGTTGGAGCCCGAAATGAAACGAATGCGTGAGGAAAACGAAAACCTCACCAAACAATGGTTGCTTCAACATCCTCAATCCGGTATCAGCGCGTCTTTGTTATCGCAACTGAACGACCTGCCACTCGATGAAAAAGAACGCATCTTTAATAAACTGTCACCCGCCGCAAAAGAAAACGGTCCGGCGAAACGACTGGCCCACAGTATCCGCGTAAATAAGCTCACGGGCATCGGCAGTATGGCGCTCGATTTTACCCAGAATGATACCCTCGGAAAGCCCGTTTCCCTGAAGAATTTCCGCGGAAAATATGTGCTGGTTGATTTTTGGGCCAGCTGGTGTCACCCGTGCAGGGAAGAAAACCCGAATGTAGTGGCAGCATTTAATAAATACAACAGTAAGAACTTCACGGTGCTCAGCGTATCGCTGGATCAGCCCAACGGCAAAGAAAAGTGGCTCAACGCTATCCACCAGGATGGCCTCACCTGGACACACGTGTCAGACCTGAAATTCTGGAACAACGCCGTCGCCAAACAGTATGATATCCGCAGCATCCCCAGTAATCTGCTGATTGATCCATCCGGAAAGATCATCGCAAAAGATCTGCATGGCGATGAGCTCGAAAAGAAGCTGGCAGAAGTTTTATAATCATCTTACTAAAAAATAATTGTATGAAATATATGCTCATCGCCCTTCCCTTCATTGCTTTGCAGTTGGGAGCCCAGGCACAAACAAAAGCGCCATTTACGCTTGCGGGAGAGATCAAAGGTTTACCCAATCGTTACGTATACCTCAGCTATGCCGCCGGTGGAGATAAATACCAGACAGACAGCGTCATGTCCAAAAATGGCAGGTTCACTTTTCATGGTGAACTGGTGCAGCCCGTGGAAGCTCGCATGTACCTCGACTGGAAAACCGCCATGTATGGAGAAGGAGACATGTCCAGCTTTTTTATGGAGTCGGCTCCTATGAAACTGACATCCGCTACCGGCCGGTTGAAAGACGCGAAGCTTACAGGCTCCAAAGTACAGCAGGACCAGGATAAACTCTCCGCTGCCAGAGCACCGATACAGAAAAAGCTACAACCTTTATCCGATGCGTTTAATAAGCTGAACAAGGAATACATCGCCGCGATGAAGGGAAAGAAGCCCGAAGCCACACTGGAATCCTATAAAACAAAGCTCGATAAGATAAAAGATCAGATGGAGCCTTACTACGATGAAATGGAGAAGGTAGACAAGGCTTTCGTGGAGCAATATCCTGATTCTTATGTATCGGCTCAGCTGCTTCGTTACCGTGTAAGCAGCATGCCTTTACAGGAAGGAGAAGCCTTCTATGCGAAGATGTCGCCGGCTATGCAGCAAAGCCGTGATGGTATCGAAATCAAAAAGGAACTGGACGGACTGCGTGCAGGCTCTCCCGGTAGCCCCGCGCACGAATTCACCAAAACGGATATTGAAGGCAAAACCCTTAACCTGGCCGACTTTAAAGGCAAATACGTAATGCTCGATTTCTGGGCCAGCTGGTGCGGTCCCTGCCGCAAAGGCAACCCCCACCTGAAAGAACTGTATGGTAAATACAGCGCCAAAGGCTTTGAAATCATCGGCGTATCTGATGATGATTCCAATAACGAAGCCTGGAAAAAGGCGGTGAACCAGGATGGTATTGGCATCTGGCGCCATGTGCTCCGTGGCCTCGACTGGAGCAAACGCGAAAAGAACCTGCCCAATCCGGAGGATGTAAGCGATTATTATGGTATTCATTCACTGCCAACCAAAATACTGATTGATCCGCAGGGCATGATCATTGGCCGCTATGGCGGTGGTGGTGAGGATGACGAAGCAATGAATAAGAAGTTGAAAGAGATTTTCGGTTCGTAAGGACCGGAAATAATGGTTCGGTGTCCCCGCAGCTTTTGCTGCGGGGATTTTTTTTGCTATCACATCACTGGGGAATTACCTTGTAAAACCTTACCTGTATTATATTTATCATGATAGCAGTTTTCAAATGATTGCTAACTCTTTACTATCTTCACGCAAAGAATTACCCGGTAAGAACCGACATTTCTACATAATGCCGGTTCTGCCTATACCTAAATTAATACAATGTCTGTAGCCTTACCGGAGCGCTCCCTAAGCCGCTTTACGCATTCCCGCATACCGGGAATTTTTTCTGCTTTCTTCACTTTTATTTTGTTGCTGCTATTGGCTCCTGGTGTTTCAGGACAGCTACGGCAGGTATATCAGGATAATAATGCCGGTCAGGAAATTGTCCGGATGTGTTTTTATACCCCCACAGAAGGTTATGTGGCATTTACTAACAGTATTGGATATACGACAGATACCGGGCATACCTTCATCTCGAAAAGTATCACTACTCAAAATGTGGATTTTTCCGGATACGAGGTAAATATTACGTTTGGTTTTGGTGTAGCAGGAGTAAAAGCATTTGATAAAAATCGGTTGATTGTATACGGGGATTATGGATATGTTCCTGCCATATTGTATTCGGCAGATGGTGGTAATCATTTCAAATTGGTTTATCATTCCCAGTTTAACCCTTTCGAAATACATACCGGCATCAAGGATGTCAGGTTTTCAGAAAATAGCGGAACCGGTTTCGCTGTGGATGCAGACAGGGTACTGACCACCAGTGATTATGGACAGTCGTGGACAATTACTCATACGGCAGCTAATGCATATATGAGTAATATCGAAATGACTGATAATTCACATGTATGGATCAATAGTGCTAATAATAAGAACACGCCGTTGCTAAAGACAGTCAACGGAAAAGATTTTACCGTTGTAAATACGCCTGCCGGGCGGATCCGGGCTACTTCGTTTATCAGTGAAAATGTGGGCTGGATAGTGGTGGCCAATGAGGCAGCTGAACACCTTTACTACACCGCTAACGGCGGTACCACCTGGTTGGAAAAGGCAAATCTGAGGGCGAAAAAGAACGGCTTCAGTAAAATGAAATTTATCAGTGAGAAAGTAGGCTACGGTTTATCAGAATCTTTTGTTGTCTATAAAACCACAGACGGCGGCAGTAGCTGGGAACGGCTGCAGCGTATACCGGCATTTACCTGGCAGGGATACACTTTCAATGATATCCAATGTATGGGGCAGGAGCTGCTATGGGTCGGAGGAGGACACGGTCACCTGGAATTTAGCAACAATGCAGGAGGACCTGTGATACCGGATGCCAGCTTTTCAATAGATACTACTGGTGCATTAATGACGAATGTTGTTAAACTTGTAAATGCAAGCAAACCCGGTTATCAATATAGCTGGTTACTTAATGGCGTGCTGCTGAGCAACAATTATCACACAACCTATAACCATGATCCTTCCAGGTTAACAGATACCATCAGTCTGGTTGTTACCAACCAATCGTTATCCGATACGCTTACCCTTTACCAGGAGTACTATCCGCCGGTTATTGTGAATTGGTTTGCTCCGGATTCAGCTGCCGCTGGTGAGACGATCAAAATTGCCGGCAAGAATTTTTACAATGTTATAAATGTTGCACTGGGCGGAAGGCAGACGGCATTCACCGTGCAATCTGCTGATACCATACTGGCGCAGGTTGGCGGCGGATCAACCGGTAAAGTGGAAGTACTTACGCCGATGGGATATGGGTATAAAGATGGGTTTACATATTTACCCCCACCGGTGATAAATAATTTTGTACCTGTCAACGCTTTGTCGGGAGACACTATTACCATTAATGGCATGAACCTGGGTAACACCTCGTCAATTATATTCGGTGGACTCCCTGCAGCATCCTTTAAGGTCATATCGGACAAGCAGGTTCGTGCCGTGCTGGGTGTTGGTTCTACCGGTGAGATCACATTGAAAACGCGTGGAGGCACAGTGAAAGCCGGAGGTTTTAAGGCAATGCCATCTGTTAAAACAGCGGCGCCTTTATCCGGAACTGTAGGAACTCATATAGAAATAACGGGTAGCTGTCTGGCAGATGTTACCAGTATCATTATTGGCAACACACCCGTAAAATCTTTCATCATTCATTCCCCCGTGAGTGTAACCGCTATCGTTCCTTTGAATGCCAGTGGTCCTGTTACCGTTAAAACGGTAGCCGGACAGCTGACAGTAGGCAATTTTATCTATTATCAGCCTCCGGTAGTTACAGGCTTTAAGCCACTGACAGCTGCAGTGGGTGAGACTATTACCATTGAGGGTACTAATTTCAGTACGGTGGCTGCAGACAACATGGTATATTTTGGTACGGTGCGTGCGCAGGTAATTACAGCCACTGCGGTTAAGTTAACTGTGCGTGTGCCGGCTGGCGCAGCATATGCCCCCATTTCTGTTACCCGTAATTATCTGTCGGCCTGGTCGGCAGACAAATTCATGCTTACTTTTCCGGATGGAGGCAGTATCAATAACAGATCTTTTGCCCCGGCTATAAAATACCAAATGGAAGGTGCCATCAAGGCAACACTGGCAGATATGGATGGTGACGGTAAGCCTGATTTGATGACTCCCGCGCAAAGTATGATGTTTACCACCCGCAGAAATATCAGTACCCCTGGAAATATACAATTCGCCGATCAGAAAACAGATACCACCTATTATTCGTTTCTGCATAAAATATATACACAGGATATGGATGGAGATGGAAGGCTTGACCTGATCATACTCGGTAACCAGCGTGATGGGGAAATCAACGTTATCCTCAATACTTCTGTACCAGGACAAATCAGTTATGGAGAGAGAAAAATATATCCTGGTTTCCTGACGGGGGTGACTGATATGAACGGAGATGGAAGACCAGATATTGTTTGCACCATTGGGGATAAAATATTTATCTATAAAAATTACAGTACAGCAGGTAATATTTTAATGGAAGAACCTGTAAATACAGGTGTTAACGGAAACGGCACAGATGTCAACGTTGGATCCAGCAATTTTGATCATACGTTGGACATGAATGGTGATGGAAAACCAGATCTGATACAATTTAGTAGTGGTGATCAGTCTGTCCGGGTAATAGAAAATACCAGCACTATTGAAAATATTGCACTTGGAGAGACGATAGAGATACCTGCCATCACTCCATACGATGTGGCGATAGGAGATGTAGATGGTGACGGAAAACCAGATGTGATAAACCCGAATGTGGGCTTCAATTCCTACCAGATTTATCGTAATACCTCCAGCGGTGGAAAAATGACTTTTACCAAGGCATTGTATAAATTGTTGGAAGGCCCGAGTACAGTTGCACTCAACGATCTGGATGGTGATGGCCGGCCAGACCTGGTAGTGAATCATTCCGTTGAAAACCTGACTGCCGGCAAAACAGAAGTGTTTAAGAATATAAGTACGCCGGGAAATATCTCTTTCGGCCGGTCTATTACTTTCCATGGTAAAAGAATGCAACAGGAGGGAATTACCCTGATTGATGTAGATGGTGACGGCAAAAATGACATGGTGGTTTCTGATCCGTTTGCGGGGGAAATGTTTATTTACAGAAATCAGGTAACGGCAGGCCCCTGCATTGCGTCCTTTACCCCTACCATTGGCGTTGAAGGAACGGAGATGGCGATAAAGGGGAATCTTTTTACAGGTGCTTCCAGTGTGACTGTAGGCGGTAAGCCGGTAGCAGCTATTAAAAGCGTTACTGATACGCTGATCACCGTACTATTAGGGAAAACCGCCTCCGGTGAAGTAACAGTTACTACGCCACAGGGATCAGATACACTTGGGGGCTTTAATTTTGGATATCCGCCTGTCATCACAAGTGTTTCCCCTATTACCGGAGCAGTGGGCAGCACCGTAACGATTACAGGGAAAAACTTTGGGAATAGTTCCGCTGAAAATAGCGTGAGTTTTGGTGGGATAGCAGCAGAAATAATATCGGCCTCTGGTAACACCATTACCGCAAAAGTACCGGCAGGAGCCATTTATAAGCCGCTGTCAGTAACTACCGGCGGCCGCATTGGCTATTCAACGGAAATATTTACGATTACTTTTCCCGGTAAGAAAGGTGATTTTGATGAAGCTTCTTTTGGTAAAAAACAAATATTGAGCGGAGGAGCAGGGGAGGGAGATATCGCAGACATCGATGGTGACGGGAAACCGGATCTGGTGTCAGGGTATGTATACCGCAATACCAGCAGCCCGGGAAGTATCAGTTTCGTCCAGGGAGTAAAGCTCTGGGGCAACAAACAGGTTGTTGGTGATTTTAACGGAGATGGTAAGCCGGATATGATCGCATATGTAGGTAACCGGAAGGCTTATGTATACCGGAACACCAGCAGCAGGGGTAACATTAGCTTTGAACTGGCAGATAGTTTCCCGACACCTGAAAACCCCGAAATGGTGGTTAATGATTATGACGGTGATGGCAAAGCAGATATTGCGTTAGCTATTTACGATAATGGTGTGATGGTGTTGCCCAATGTCAGCGATGGCGCTCATATCCGCTTTGGAGAGAAGGTCTCGTTATCCCGCTACGGATACCTGATGAATATAGCCACAGGTGATTTTAACAATGATGGAAAGCCGGATATTATGGCTAACCACCTGTTGCTTAATAAAAGCGTACCTGGACACTTTGTTTTCGAAGTTGTGCCGGTAGCAGATCATCAGATGGCAGCAGGCTTTACAGCCGGAGATCTCAATGCAGATGGCCTGAAAGATTTTGTAGTCAGCAGTTATGATAATTCACGGTTAAGTATTTATATCAATAACAGCACCGGCGGCAAGCCAGGATTTTTGCCTGTGCAGGAAGTGGCATCCGGTTCCAGTATGCATTATACTTCCATGGGGGATATCGATGGCGATGGACTCATAGACATCGCCGGAATGGAAAGATCCACCGGTATCATTCCCTTAACCAGGAATAGTACTACCGGAGGCAAATTTGCCATGCAGCCTCCTTTCAGGCTTGAAACTGGCATCTCGCCTGCTGCTGTTACTATCATCAATGACCTCGATGGTGATCATCAACCTGATTTGGTGACCTTTTCATGGGGCGATCAGGGGATAGCTATATTCAGAAATCAGATCGGTTCGGCAACTAACGTTGTCATTTGCGAAAATACAGATACAACACTACAGGCTAAGGCTTCAGGATCAACATATGCATGGCAGGTAAATACCGGCAATGGTTTTACCGATGTACCAAATACGGCAGTCTATAGCGGGAAGTCAACTGCGACACTGTCACTTAAAAAAGCACCGGGAAGTTTCAACGGCTACATTTATCGTTGTTTGGTGGACGGCAATGCAGAAAATGAAATAGTGCTTACCGTGAATGCCAACCACAAGCCAAGTGTATATGTTGCCGCGTTGCAGGAAGAGATTTGTCCGGGAACCGCTTTTACACTCACTGCGAGCCCATTGAACGGAGGCGATCATCCTGCATATGTATGGAAAGTGGACGATAAAATTATGAACGTTACCGGACCTGCGTTTTCGTCTGATACCTTTACTGTATCTCACCAGGTAAATGTGGTGATGACCAGCAACATGGCTTGTGTTGTTCCTGTCAGCGACACGGCAGTAGCAGTGACCGTGAAAGTATCTGAGGTAGTAAAGTCTTTCATCAGCCTCCGGGCATCTACTGAAATGATCTGCAATAAAGGGAAGGTGATTTTTGCAATAAAATCATCAGGCATTCCATCAGAATATTTTTTGGAATGGCGATTGAACGGGCAGACTATTTTTGTCAATGATGATTATTCTATCGACAAACTTGCAGTAGGAGACCAGGTAAGTGTGATAATGCACACCTTAGGAAAGCGCTGCCAGCCTTATCATTCAGATACCAGTAATGTCATTACGATGAAGGCCGCTGGTAGCATAAAAGTGGGGGGCACATTAAAAAGTCCTGCTACCGCCTGTGTGGGCAGTATCCTTCCGTTGAAGTTTAACAGCACCAGTGCAGAGAATGGAAGCATGGTGAAAGTATGGATGCAAAATAGTAATAACAGAGTAACGCAGGTGGGATCAGGAACGTGGATGGGAGATGCCCTTGATTTCTCAATTCCTGCATCAGCAGGCGGAAGTGGCTCCGTGTATTTTTATTGCACTATAACGCCCCCGAGTCTCAGTTGTATGTTATCCGGTAATTCTGATACTATTACCGTATCCTATCAGCAACCCGATAAGCCGCTGGTGGAAAACAAAACGACCTTCCTGCTTGTTTCCGGGCTGCCGGGTTTGTCTTACAGCTGGGAAATCCTGTTGCCCGATGGATCGTGGGTAACAGCAGATGCCCGTGGAACCAGCTACACACCTGTAATTGATGGCAAATATCGGGTGGTCGTTACAGCCGGAAAATGCACAGCTATTTCAGATCCGGTCGATTACCATTTACCTGTAACCAACGTTGGTAACATGCCTGTTATCTTCCCTAATCCGGTGACGACAGAACTGGTGCTCACAAACCTTAAAGCCGAAGATAACTGGGAAACACTGGATATCCTGAGTATCAGTGGTGCCACAGGAAAGCAGACGATCGATGTAAGAGGAAAGAATAAGGTAACGGTTAATATTCAATCGTTGCAATCCGGTTATTACATGGCTGTGCTGAAAAGTAATACCAGGCAGCCTTATACTTTGAGGTTTATTAAAATGTAGTAGTACAACAGGTAAATAACGCGTCATTATTTAAAAGCAGCCATTTCATAGTTTGTTGAAATGGCTGCTTTATTTTCCGGATATGCGGCACGGTTTGTAATTCCCCTCCCGAAACTTCAAAATTGCTATAAATTTACATGCCACCTTACACCCAGGTATGTTTTTATGAAAGTATTGATTGTAGAAGATAACAAGGAATTAGCCAGTGGCATCTCGGATTACCTTAACGGTGAAAAGTACATCTGCGAGCTGGCTTATACCTTTGAGACAGCGAGGGAAAAGCTTACGTTATTCACGTACGACTGTATCCTGCTGGATATTATGCTTCCGGACGGCAACGGTCTGGAGCTGCTTAAATATATCCGCCAGGAGAACATCAACATCGGTATTCTGATCATTTCGGCCAAAGATGCGCTGGATGACAAGGTCAACGGGTTGGAAGGCGGGGCAGACGATTATGTGACCAAACCTTTCCACCTGCCGGAGCTGCATGCCCGGCTCAGGGCCATTTACCGCCGTAAAAAGCTGGAAGGGATTAACAATAACCTCGTCACTTTCAATGAAATAGTACTTAATACCGATACGGTGGAAGCCACCGTCAATGATATCCTGCTGGATGTTACCCGCAAAGAATTTGACTTGTTGTTGTATTTTGTGGTAAATAAAAACCGCGTACTTTCGAAGCAGTCAATTGCCGCCCACCTCTGGGGGGATTATACCGATAATCTGGCTAATTTTGACTTCGTTTACCAGCATGTAAAAAACCTGAGGAAGAAGATCAGTGCAGTAGAAGGGACAGATTACATTGAAACGGTATATGGCTTAGGCTATAAGTTTAATACATCCAAAACATGAAGCTACTCAACAAAATAACGCTCTGGTTCATTGGTATCGTGTTCCTGGTAACGCCCATTACCATGGTCATCTCCCGGAACAATATCAAAAAACACCTGGATCAGGCGGAAGTAGAGCGCATGAAAGAAGTCAACGACCGGGTGGCACAGCAACTCCGGGCGGGAGAGAAGCCAGACCACTACACCCATGGCAGACCTATTGAAATCAGCCTGCTGCCAGGCGCCCTGCCGGAAGAAAAGGTGACCGTAACAAAGGATAACTACGTGGCGGAAGACCTGGGCCACAAAGAATGTCGCATTACCGTGAACTCCTATTACGAAATAGGGGCACAGCATTATAAAATATCTTCTTTCAACTATGTGATCAAGTCAGAAGAGATCTTCAAAGGCATGCTGGGCACGGTAGTATGGAAAATGCTGTTGATGATTGCGGCAGTATCTATCACGGCCAGATTCCTTTCCCGGAAGATCTTTTCTTCTTTGCGCCGTACCATGAAAGCCATTCACAGCTTCGATCTGAAGCAGAAAAATAAATTGCAGCTGCCGCAAACCAGCACCACTGAATTCAAAGAACTCAATGCGTTCCTCACCAAAATGACAGATAAGGCCATGGAAGATTATGCAGCAGTGAAAGAGTTCAGTGAAAATGCTTCGCATGAACTGCAAACACCACTGGCAGTCATCCGCAGTAAAATAGAATTGCTGTCGGAAACAAATATTGATGGTGTACAAGCCGCGCTGATAGGGGATATGCAGAATGCCATTGAAAAGCTCTCTCATATTAACCGCTCGCTGATCCTGCTGACCAAACTGGAAAATCAGGAATTCAAGGCAACAGAAAGCCTGAAGTTTTGCCGCGTAACCAAAGATGTGATTGCCACTTATGAAGACTGGATCATTATGAGGGAAATCAGGCTCACCACTAACCTGGATAAGAATGTGCCGCTTAACATTCACCCGGCCCTGGCAGAAATGCTGATCAATAACCTGCTGAGCAATGCCATCCGGCACAACCGCGATGGTGGCCAGATTGACGTGGTACTCACGCACCGCGAATTCTGTATCAGCAATACAGGGCTACCTCCGCAGAGTCCTACCTGCGAACTGTTTCAACGGTTTAAGAAAAGTAATCAGAGCAATGATAGTATTGGTCTGGGGTTGGCCATCGTAAAACAGATCTGTGAAGTAAATGGTTATGCCATAGATTATACCTATGCAGAGGGCTGGCACAACATTCATGTATACTTTTTTAAAGAGGATCAGCCAATTGTGATGAACGGCGAAGCCTTGACTACAGCGGATATGCTGACAGATTAGCCACATCTCTCCCAAAAAAAATCACAATTTTGAATTTCCTTCAAAGTTACTTCAAAATGATGGAGTCATTTTGCGTATGAATATCCTTCAGGGTATTTCAACCGTAAAATCTATTTATTCATGTGGAGTAAGAAATATTTGCTGTTGGCTGTTGTAGCGGTGTTTGCCGGCTACAATGTAAAGGCCCAACAGGTCTTTACCCTTAAACAGGCCATTGATACCGCCATAGCCAACTATGGAACGATCAAAGCCAAAGCCAGCTATACAGCTGCTTCCCGGGAACAGGTATCCCAGGCACGCCGCGATTATCTGCCCAATTTTAACGTGGCAGCTCAACAGGACTATGGTACTGTCAACGGGCAAAACGGGCCGTTATACGGCTTCGGAGGCTTAAGTGTGGCCTCCTCCGGATTGCCGCTCGATCATCAGAACTGGAACGCCTCCTTTGGCTCATTATACCTTACTAATATCAACTGGGATTTCTTTGCCTTCGGAAGAGCAAAGGAAAAGGTGAAAACAGCATTAGCGGCCGCTACACAGAACGATAAAGATTGGCAACAAGAGATTTTTAAGCACAAAATTAAAGTAGCGGCCACTTATTTAAACCTCGTAGCTGCACAACAGCTCACCCGTTCCTACCAGGAAAACCTGCAGCGTGCAGATACCATCCGCAAAGTAGTAGTGACCCGCGTAAAGAATGGACTCATTGCCGGCGTAGACTCCTCACAGGCAAACGCAGAATACTCCAGCGCCAAAATTGCGTTGACAAAAGCAATAGATTTTGAGCAGGAACAAAGCAATCAGCTGGCACAACTCATGGGCGTGGCGCCACAGTCTTTTGTAGTGGATACTTCTTATATGACCCGTATCCCAACGCTTCCTGACCAAACCTTTAACCCGGAAAATCATCCGCTGCTGCAATGGTATAAAAGCCGTATTGCATTAAGTGATGAGCAGACGAAATACGCCAAAACCCTTTATTACCCGGCATTTACGCTGGTAGGTGTGTTGCAGACAAGGGGCTCCGGTTTTGGTTACGGCTATGCGGCCGACCAAAGTGACTTCACCCATAACTACTGGGATGGCGTGAAGCCTACCCGCACCAACTACCTCCTGGGTGTGGGCGTTACCTGGAATATCACACAGCCTTTCCGTATCTCCCGGCAGGTAAGGTCACAAAAGCTGATCAGCCAGGGATTACAATATGAATATGATCTCGCCGGTCAGCAGATCAGGGCGCAACTGAGTCTTTCTGATACCAAAATAAAGAATGCACTGGATAATTATCTCGAAGTGCCGGTACAGGTGAAAGCCGCTTCAGATGCGTATGTACAGAAGTCAGTACTCTATAAAAACGGGTTGACAAACCTGGTAGATGTAACCCAGGCACTGTATGCACTGATCAGAGCAGAAACAGACAGAGATATTGCTTATAGCAATGTATGGCAGGCTTTATTGCTGAAAGCTGCAGCAGTAGGAGATTTTAGCATATTTGAGAACTAGCTTTTCGTTAAACGGACGCCATTGATGGCTTTATTTATCAACACTTCATTATCATGAACTTAATCAGTTTCGCATTAAAAAAACCTATTACTATCCTGGTGCTGGTTGCCGGCCTGTTCTTCTTCGGGGTAAAAGCGGTGAGTACGATTAAGATAGACATCTTCCCGAAGCTGGACATGCCTGTGATCTATGTATCCCATCCTTTTGGAGGATATACCCCGAAGCAGATGGAGTCTTTCTTCGCAAAACAATATATCAATATATTCCTGTTTGTAAATGGTGTTAAAAGCATAGAAACAAAGAATATCCAGGGGCTTACCCTCATGAAGATCAATTTCTATCCTGGTACAAACATGGCCCAGGCAGCCGCAGAAGTGAGCGCCTTTTCCAACAGGATTCAGGCCATCTTTCCACCCGGTTCCAATCCACCATTCGTGATCCGTTTTGATGCCTCTACCTTACCGGTGGGGCAGTTGGTACTGAGCAGCAATAAGCGGAGTAATAATGAATTGCTGGATATGGCCAATGTGTACGTGCGTTCTTCCTTTACCTCCATTCCCGGGTTGATAGGTTCCACTCCCTTTGGTGGTAACATGCGCACCGTGGTGATCAAGGCTGATCCTGAGCTGCTCCGCCAACATAATATGACGGCAGATCAACTGGTGGAAGCCATGCGGTTAAATAACCAGACAGCTCCTTCAGGTAATGTGCGTATTGGTGACAATAACTACATCACGCCTTCCAATACCACTATCCGCACAGTAAAGGATTTTGAAAATATTCCGTTATTTAAGGGAGATGTACAAAATCTCTATCTGCGCGACGTGGCGACCGTAGAAGATGGCGCTGATGTTACCGCGGGCTATGCCCTGGTCAATGGTCGTCGCTCTGTATACCTGAGTATCGCCAAGAGTGCCGATGCTTCTACCTGGGAAGTAGTACAGAACCTGAAAAAGGCGTTGCCTAAAATGAAGGCACAGTTACCGGAGGATGTGAATCTGACGTATGAATTTGATCAGTCTACCTACGTTATCAACTCCGTAAAAAGCCTGTTGACGGAAGGTACGATTGGCGCTATTCTGACGGGATTGATGGTGTTGCTTTTCCTGGGTGATCCCAGGGGGGCGATGATCGTTATCCTCACCATCCCTACTTCCATTATTTCAGCTGTACTTTTCCTCAGCCTCTTCGGGCAAACCATCAATATCATGACGCTGAGCGGGCTGGCACTGGCCATTGGTATCCTGGTAGATGAGAGTACGGTAACCATAGAGAATATTCACCAGCATCTGGACATGGGCAAACCCAAGGCGCTGGCCATCTGGGATGCCTGTCAGGAAATTGCCTTCCCGAAACTGCTCATCCTTTTCTGTATCCTCGCCGTGTTTGCACCGGCGTTTACAATGGGTGGCATCCCCGGCTCCCTGTTTCTGCCACTGGCGCTGGCCATTGGTTTCAGTATGATCATTTCCTATTTCCTTGCACAAACTTTTGTGCCTATTATGGCCAACTGGGTGATGAAAGGAAAACATCATAAAAAAGCAGATGGCAGTAATATGTCTGATGCAGAAGAATTCGCTGCATCTGGTCTTGCCGGCACAGGAGAACATGATACCTGGGAGCAGAAAAAAATGCTGGTAGAACGTACGGACAGCAACCGGGATGGTAAGATCAGCCGCTTCGAGAAATTGCGTAACCGCTACCTGCGATTTATCAATAGGATGATGCCTTATCGCAAGCCGATCGTTATTGCTTACCTGGTGATTGTTTGCGGCATCGTGGCCTTGCTGCTTTCCGGCATCGGCCGGGATGTGCTGCCGAAAGTAAATGGCAGTCAGTTCCAGGTAAGGATGAGGGTACCGGATGGTACACGTATTGAACGCACAGAACAACAAACGATTAAATTGCTGGATGGCATCAACCAGATAGTAGGAAAAGAGAATGTATCTATTACTTCTGCCTATATCGGGATGCACCCACAGCTGTTTTCTACCGCACCTATCTTCCTCTGGATGGCAGGTCCGCACGAATCAGTGTTGCAGGTTTCTCTGAGCGAACATTATAAAACCAATCTCGAGGAATTGAAGGATAAGATCAGGGAAAAAGCGAAAACCATTGATCCGCAGATGAAGCTTTCCTTTGAACCAATAGAGCTGACAGATAAGATTCTGAGCCAGGGTTCACCAACACCCGTAGAGGTAAGGTTTGCGGGCCGTGATAGAAAGCTCAGCGAAAAATATGCACAGGAACTGGTGGACCAGTTGAAGAAAGTACCTTACCTGCGGGATGTACAAATAGGACAATCTATTAAGTATCCGGCCATCAATATAAATATAGACCGTATCCGGGCCGCACAGCTGGGCGTGGATGTGAGCGATGTTTCGCGTTCACTCACTGCTTCCACTTCGTCTTCCCGGTTAACGGAGAAAAATATATGGGTAGATGAAAAAGCAGGACTGAGCTATAACGTACAGGTACAGATTCCGGAAAGTAAGATGAACAGTAAAGATCAGATTGGAGAAATCCCATTGCTGAAAAATGCTTCCCGGCCTTTATTGAGTGATGTGGCTACTTTATCAACAGATACTACTTACGGTGAAGTGGATAACCTCGGCGCGATGCCTACGATGACAGTGACCGCCAACCTGAATAATATAGATCTGGGGACAGCCTCCGCGGGTGTGAAGAAAGCGATAGCAGCACTGGGTCCGTTACCCCGTGGATTGAACGTAGAAATGATTGGTTTGAGCAACACACTCACCGATACGCTCGACAGTTTACAGAGTGGGTTGATTGTAGCGATAGTGGTGATCTTCCTGATGCTGGCCGCCAACTTCCAGTCGTTTAAAGTATCAGCGATTGTACTGGCTACAGTCCCGGCGGTATTACTCGGCTCTCTGGCGCTGTTGATGCTTTGCCGGTCTACACTTAACCTGCAATCGTACATGGGTATGATTATGTCGGTAGGGGTGTCGATCTCCAATGCGGTATTGCTGATTACGAATGCAGAGCAGTTAAGGAAGCATAATGGCAATTCATTGGTATCTGCTACAGAGGCGGCAGCGCTGCGTTTGCGTCCTATCGTAATGACAGCCCTGGCAATGGTGGTGGGTATGATTCCAATGGCCAGCGGACTGGGTGAAGCGGGTGATCAGTCTTCTCCTTTGGGAAGAGCGGTGATTGGAGGCCTGGTGGCATCTACCTTCGCGGCGTTGTTTATATTACCTTTAGCCTTCGCCTGGGGACAGGGTAAAGCGGGTACACAAAGCGTATCGCTGCATCCGAGAGATGAAGAAAGTACACACTACATTCCTTCAGACGAAAAAGCATAACCATCATTTTAATCATCTAATTTCTATTAAAATATATTTTATGAACAGCGGTTTCCGTATAACATTTCCTTTATTGTCAGCAATGATTATCACCGCAGGACTGTACAGTTGCAGTTCCTCCGGCGCCAAAGAAGGAAAAGACACATCCGCATCTGTAACAGTGCCGCCACTGGACGTATTCTCCCTGGAAAAAGGAAGTCTTTCTTCTTCGATACAAATACCCGGTGAGCTGATTGCTTTCCAGCAGGTAGACCTTTACGCCAAAGTCAGCAGCTTTATTAAAAAGATGAATGTAGACGTAGGTAGTGAAGTCACCACCGGACAAATATTGGCGACCATGGAAGCGCCAGAAATCAATTCACAGCTATCTGGTGCTGAATCCAGGCTGAAGTCACAGGAGGCTATCTATCTTTCCAGTAAAGCCACTTACGACCGTTTGCTGGAAACCAGTAAAACGCCCGGGACTATTTCACAAAACGACCTGGACGTAGCCTTTGCCCGCCAGAAATCGGACCTGGCGCAACTGGACGCTGCCAAAGCGGCCCACCGTGAAGTAGGAGATAACCGTAATTACCTGGAAATCCGTGCACCTTTTAACGGGGTTATCACCGCGCGTAATGTAAGCGCCGGCGCCTATGTAGGGCCTTCCGGTAAAGGTTCTGAAATGCCCATATTCACCCTGCAGGAGCAAAAGAAACTGAGGTTGGTAGTGAGTGTACCGGAAGCATATACCAGCTATCTGAGTAACCAGAGCGATGTGAATTTTACCGTAAGATCACTGGCCAATAAACCTTTCAAAGGAAAAGTAATACGCCTGGCAGGAGCGCTGGATCGCAAACTCCGTTCCCAGCACATCGAAATTGATGTGGCCAACAACGATAAAACTTTATTACCCGGTATGGTAGCAGAAGTGGCTATTCCGCTGAATAGCAGTACCAGCAACTTCGTAGTGCCTTCTACTGCAGTACTGAATTCTACCAAAGGGGTGTTTGTAGTGAAAGTACAGGACAAAAAAACAAAGTGGGTGCCCGTTACAATAGGCCGCAGTGAAAATGGTAAGACGGAAGTCTTCGGAGATCTGACTGCCGGTGATACTTTAATCACCGTCGCCAGCGAAGAAGTAAGGGACGATGCGCCCGCCACCAATGTAAAAGTTAAGTAGGTAGATAGATGATGAATCAAAGGGACTGTCTCTCACTGGAGGCAGTCCCTTTTTATTTTTCCTATGGTTGTTCGGGTAAGTAACCGTAGTTGCCGGTGCTGCGCTGCTGCGCAGTATAATAAATTCCGGTATATGACGTATCAGTTATGGTAGCAATAAAAGAAGAATCGTTATTCTCCGTATCAAAGCTCATGGGATAAGCTACCACATCGCCATTGTTATAGGTGAGGTAGGCAGTTACCTCAAAATCGTCCGGCGCCCAAAAGCTCTTGGGAGTATTAACGGTGACCTGGCAGCCGCACATCATTTTGACGAATACTGAAATGACATCAGCAGGTTGGGGGTTCGTATTGGGTTCCAGCAGCAGGCCAGGAACAAGGATCGTAAATGTGTAGGATGATTGTGCCGCAGTCAGTAACACGTCTTGTACAATCTGTAATGGTGCACGGGAAGGGCGGGGTATACTGACAGCGATGAAGGCCGGTGTAAATGGAGAAGCCGCCCCATTCGCCGGGACCGCAGTAGCCGCCGAAATAGTATTACTGTCCGTTGTCAGATAATTTGCCTCATACTCACTGAAAGGGGCAGAGGTCTCCAATGTAAGAATCGGCAACGTATATGGAATACCGTTACTGAAGGTGGGATTAATGCTGCCGTCGTCACTGCTGCTGGCGTTATAAGGTAAGAGTGCAACAAAACTACCCCACATAAACTGAACAGAGATTTCCTGGCCTGGAGCACTGTAGGCGTTGGGACCGAGAAATTTTCCTCCCAGTGCCTGGAGATATACCGTAATGTTTAATGGACTCATATAGTTATTTTGAGCATGAAATAATAAAATGTTTGGATAGCTAATATTAGTCATATTTCGGATGCGGGCCAAGGGGGAATTTCCCATATCCACTTCAATAAATACTTTTGATTAAAATCATAAAATGCTGATTATTACTTAATTAATGATTTTTGTTACATTTTTACTTAGCACTCCCACCGGAAAAAATTCAACATTGCTTTCAAATCGGATAACCTGACCAACAAAGCATACTATAAAGGTTGGAGTACCCTGGAACCGCAGATGCCAGGAGGTTGCTCTCGTAACGTGACATATACATTCTAATTCATCCTATAAACAGAACAGCCGGTATTTTGTGTGATAACAAAATACCGGCTGTTCTGTTTATAGCAACAGTTACCCAATCTTCCATCCATTCGCTGTTTGTTGAATCTCCCATAAATGGTGGTATAATCCACCTTTTCCCAGCAGGGATTCATGCGTTCCCGTCTCTGTTACTCTTCCCTCGTTCAACACCAGGATGTTGTCTGCATTTTTAATGGTAGCCAGCTTATGCGCCACTACCACCACGGTTTTGCCCTTTACCAGTTGTTGTATGGCCTGCTGTATATAAATTTCATTTTCCGGGTCAAGAGAAGCAGTAGCTTCATCCAGTAATACCACCGGCGCATTTTTTAATAGGGCCCTGGCAATGCTGATACGCTGCTTTTGCCCACCGGATAATTTGTTGCCTCCTTCTCCGGTGCGGCTATGTATACCTTCAGGCAACTCCATGGCAAAATCCAGCACCTGTGCCGCCGCGGCAGCTTCGAGGATATCCGCTTCACTGGCATCCATCCGACCGAAACGGATATTGTTATAGATGCTGTCGTCAAACAGGTATACATCCTGGAATACTTCGCTGATGCAGGCATACACTTCCTCCGGCGACATATCCCTTACATCGTTGCCGCCGATTTTTATAGTGCCTTCTGTTACATCCCAGAAGCGGGCAATCAGCGAGGTAATGGTGGTTTTGCCGGAACCGGAAGGCCCCACCAGCGCGAGCATGCTGCGTTCCGGCACCCGGAAGGATACGGCTTCCAATACCTTTTTATTTTTATGATAAGCAAACGTTACATTTTCAAAGGAGATGTCATACTGCATCGGTACCAACTGTTTACCGGCGCTTTGTACCGGTGCTTTCAACAACTCAATGACGCGACTCAGACTAATATTCATGTAGCGTAAAATGACATAGTCTACCAACAGAATTTTTATCGGTTCATACAACCGGTAACCGATAATGACGAAAGTAATCAGCGTGGCCACCGTCAGGCTGCCTTTAGTTAAAAAGGTAACAGCAACACTGAGCATCAGCAGGAAAAACAGTTCCAGTACAACGCCGGCAGTAATCACAAATGGGCCGGGGATGGCTTCTGTGCGGATGCTGGTCTTCCGGAAATCATCGAGCGCCGATTCCAGCGTGCTAAAGCGACTACCAGTCATGCCAAAGGATTTAATATGACGGATACCCTGCACATACTCCAGGAAACGTGCACCCGTTTCATTCCTGGCCTGTACATGTTTTTTACCCTGTTGTACAATCAGCAGATTGGATACTTTAACCATGGCCCAGCATACCGGTAATGCCGCCAGCAGTAAGAGTGCCAGCCGCCAGTCGCTGATGAACAGGAAGATGGAAATAATCAGCGTGGCACAGACAGCACCAGCCATATTACCGATGGTGTGACCAAAGATCATTTCAAAGTTGGCCACATCCTGTAATACCACCGCTGCCAGATCGCCCGGATCGCGTTGCTTGAAAGTGCCCATAGACAAGCGTTGCAGGTGTGTTCCCAACAATATGCGCAGTTTAGTCGATAGGGTATACGTCATCGTATTACTGGTGACGATCGTTTTTACAGATACCCACAGTTGCCCGATGAGAAACACCACCATGATCATAACGTACGCGTATAAACGCGACTGGGAAGGATGGCCCGAGAAAAGAGCTTGTATAATCAGGAGCAGGAACCCGGTAGGTACTGCAATGAAAACGCTGTGCAGCAGTTCCAGCAGTACACTGCGGCGAACAATGGCCGGAGCAGTTTTAAAAGTAAAGAAAAGATTCGCGATCATCCGGTAGTGGTATTTAAAGTAGAAATAGATATTTGTTCCTCTGTCAGCGCAAAAGATTTAGCCCTGGTATGTGCATCCCACATGGTGCGGTACAGGGAGCAATTTTTCAATAGCACCTCATGCCTGCCAATGCCGGCCACAGCGCCTTTGTTCATGACTACAATCTGGTTACAGCGTGTAATGGTGCTCAGCCTGTGCGCAATAATGATCACCGTTTTATTGGAAATTAATTGATTGAATGCCTGTTGTATCAGGTATTCATTTTCCGGATCACTGAAGGCGGTCGCCTCATCCAGGATAAGAATAGGCGCATCTTTTAAAATGGCCCTGGCAAGTTGTATCCGCTGTTGCTCGCCACCGCTGAGATGCACGCCATCCTTGCCCCAGATTGTCTGGTAGCCATCCGGCAACCGGGAGATAAAGTCGTGGCACTGTGCGGCCTTTGCTGCAGCGATAATTTCAGCAGCGCTTTTGTCCATACCCATGCGGATGTTTTCGTAGAGGCTTTGCTGAAACATGAAGCTGTCCTGGAAAACAAAGGAAATATGCCGCATCAGTTCTTCCGGTTTAATCTTGCGTATATCCTGGTTGCCGATAAGAATATAGCCCCGCTGTATATCCCAGAAGCGTGCTACCAATTGCGCCGCGGTAGATTTTCCGGAACCGGAAGGCCCCACCAGGGCGGTAATACTTCCCGGCGCCACGGTGAAACTTACATTCCTCAGTGCATCGGCATGGCCGTCATAACTAAAACAAACATGGTCGAATTCAATGCGGTAATTTTTCCCTAATGTTTCATTGCCTACGGTTTCGGCTTCCTTGCTGAAGAGAATTTCATCGAGGCGTTTTACGCCGTGGTTAATCACGGAAATCTGTGAGCCCAGGTTACTTAAGGCAAACAATGGACGGATGTAACCTACGCCAAGAATCAGGAACAACAGCAGCACAGATAAGCTGAGTCCCTGCTGGAAATACAGGTAAAATCCTACGGCCAGCACCGGCAGGGAGGCATTGCTCACAAAGCTGATAAATATGCCGAAAGCAGGAGAGGAGGTGCGTACCCAGGCTATTACCATTTCCCGGAAGCGGTATACGGTGCCGCTGTATTTATCAAAGCTTACGGCCGTATGCCCGAATATTTTGATCACCGGCATAGCCCTTACGAATTCCACAATGCCGGCATTCATGTCTTCCAGTGAGCGGTGGAAATTGGTCATTTCTGCTACTCTCTTTTTACTGAACATGATTGGCATCAATATCAGCAACAATACAACAGGCATACAGCTGGCCAGTGCCAGCTGCCAGTCTACGGTAAACAGGTATGTCAGTGTAACGAGGGGCAGCGTCATCCCTTTCACAAAATCCGGGATGCTGTGCGCAATGAAATTTTCAATACGCTCAATATCATCTGCCATAATTTTCTTCAGCGCACCGGAGTTGTACTGGTTAATAAATCCCAGCGGTAGCCGGCCTAATTTGTCAGCCATTTTTTTCCTCAACTCATACAGGATATTGAACGCCGCCACATGAGACGCCATACCTGAGGCATATAGCAAAGCATAGGCGGCTATAATGGCATACACACCATCACGGATATATGTTTTTATCAGCCCGGCATCAACGGGCGGTGTTATCACGGCCTTCAAAATAGCATACATCAGGATGTAAGGTACAATGGCCAATAGTACGTGTAGCACAGCCAGTACGGCAGATAGCAGCAACAGGCGCCTGCGCCCGCCGGCTATTTCCAGTAACCGGGACACGCCCGACTTCTTTTTAGTATTTTCTTCCATTGAAATATTTAACTTTATTCAAAGGTGAATCATATCACAATGACTACTTTTACACCAGCGGGATAGTTTTTTATACCAACGGGATAGTTTATTTACCATAAAAGAAGTGCTATGGGAATGATGGTGCAGGACCAGGACGGGGTATGGCAGGATTTAACATTACCTTTTCCTCCGAAGATGGCAGATGGCGGCCGGCCACTGGTGCAGGAACGCCGGGAGAAAGTCAGCTTTGACTTTGGTGATATGGAGTTGGTGCAGATCTGCCTGCCGGATATTTTTATCGTTTATGGCGATATGCTGCTACAGCAACGGCATTTCCGCATCCGCTCCATGGAAGGAGAAGATGTAGTGGAACTGAACTTTGCATTGGCAGGCAATGGCACCGTGAATAACCGGGCCAGCGGCATGCAATATAATTTCAGTCCCAATTTGCATAATATCATGTACATCCCCACATTTGACGGCGATGCATCGTACCATGCACTGGAACCCTATAAATTTTTTGAAGTACATTTTACCCGCCCTTATTTCATGGACCTGGTAAAAGATACCGGCAGATTATTGAGCGGCTTTGCGGAAAAGATAGACAGTAAAGTGGAAGCCAATGTTCGCCCGGAAGGTCTGCAAATGTCTTTTGCCATGCATCGCTGTATCCGGGAGATCATGGATTGCCGTTTTTCCGGTGGCTTAAAACTGTTGTTCCTGCAGGCCAAATGTGTAGAGTTGCTTACCCTGCAGGCTGCAGCATTTGAGCAGAGTGCGCCGGGGAAAACTGTGCTCACCTCTTCACATGATAAGGATTGTATTACTTATGCCAGGGAATACCTGCTGCAGCATATTACCGACCCGCCCACGCTGCAGGAGCTGGCGGCTATTGCCGGCACCAATACCTTTAAGCTGAAGAACGGCTTTAAAGAACTGTTTAACAATACTGTTTTTGGTTATCTGAATGAAATGCGGCTGGATCAGGCCAGAACATTACTGCAGGAAGGTATGCCGATCAAAGAAGTGGCGGATCGAACAGGATATTCGTCTGTGCAGCATTTCAGCACTTCCTTCCGTAAAAAGTTCAACATACCCCCCGGAAAATTTAATCTGTAGCAACAAAAGCGGTGCTACGTTCATCAACGTAACACCACCTCTTCCATCAACTATTTACAGTATTGATCACGCCCTTAAAATAGCCCGCTGATTCAGCAATGCCAGGTAATGGATCACTCATATCTTTTTCAAATTCAATGGCGCATACACCCTGATAATTAATTTTGTCCAGCGCACTTACCAGCTTTTTGAAGTCAATCACACCTCTGCCAATTTCAATGGCTTTGCCATCCTTAGCGGCAACACTCACATCTTTGATATGCAAATCAAAGATCCTGTTTTTGTACGCCAGTATGGCTTTGGAAGGCTCTTCACCTGCTCTCGTAGCATGACCGATATCCAGGCAAAGGCCCAGGCGTTCATCCCTGTTTTTAATCAGGTCATAAGCATTCTTTGGTCCGGGATACAACGCATCTTCCGGTCCGTGGTTATGTACTGCCAGGCGGATGTTATACGATTTGATTTTTTCTTCTGTATAGTCCAGCAGCTCAGGATTAGGCACCCCTACAATCAGTGGTACGCCTACGCGTTTGGCATATTCAAAAGCTTCATCTACCGCTTTTTTTGTTTTCATGTAGATAACGCCTACCGCATATACTTTGATGCCGGCAGCGGCAAATTTACCCAGTACTTCCTGTATTTTTTCCGGGGTACTGTTTAAAGGGAGATGAATATCTTTTACAGAAATATATTTAATATTCACCCGGTTCATGATAGCAATGGCCTGGTCGAGGTCAAATTTGGCAAAAGTATATCCCGCCATGCCTACCGGGAGCTGTCCTTTTACTTGGTTGCCGGTAGCTTTATCCTTCGCAAATGCGCTGGTAGCGGCAAAAGGTGCCATCGTGGTGGCAGCTACACCCAGGGCTGTTTGTAACAGGAAATTTCTTCTTGATGACATATGGTTTGTGATTTACGTGGTTTTAGCAATGATGCGTTGCGCATGTATGCGTGCAACAAGCAGACTAAGATCTCTAAAATTCTTTATTTTTTTATGATAAAGTGGAAGGTTTTTTCCGGGAATAGGTAAGCAATCCATAAATGAGGTGGAATATAAATACGATCTGTGCATTGGCCAGCAGAAAAGCAATGACCCTATAGGGGAACGTTTGATCGCGATCAGGGTCCAATAGGTCGTTGACAGTCATACTCCGTGCTGCTATGTTGATGAGTGGCGCAATTTGCTGCTGCCGGTAAAAGAAAATGAATGCCCCCAGCAATGTGCCTAAGGTCAGTATTACATGTATCCAGGCAAATGTTTTCTGGGGCAGAAATTTATTCAGCCACTGGTACAAGAGGAAGAATATCATAAAGCAACCCACAATTGGCCAAAGCAAATATGTTAGCGGCACAACGTATATGGTATCGTAGATATGAATATCCGCCTGCTTATTCCAAACCAGCAAGGAAATCATAAGTGTCAGTACCGCTGCCAACAGGAATAACCGGGATGGGCGTTGCAAAATGTTACTGATGGCGTTTTTAAGCATAGTCTAAATATAGTTCATTCAAAGGAAACGTTCAGGCACGTTAATTGTGCTGCCCGGGGGAATCGCATCAGATTTAAACTAAGTACCCAGATATGAAGAGAATAGTTTTACTATTACTGACATTATTTTCCTGCTTTACCACGGCTGCTCAGTTCAGCGACTCCGTGCATTATTATCTTAAGTATGCGTCTACCGGCTCTGTTAATAATACCAACGATGGTAATTCCTTCTTACTGAATAATAACCTGGGCTTTAAAATGAGCAAGAAAAAGCTGGTGCTGAATACAGCTGCCAGTTATGTGTATGGGAAACAGGACCGGAGTATTACCAATAATGATTTCTCTGCTTTTATGGATATAAGTGTGCTCCGGAATGAAAAGAAAATCTACTACTGGGGATTGGCCACTTTCGATAAAAGTTTTTCGCTGAAGATTAATAATCGTTTCCAGGGCGGCGGTGGTGTAGCCTACTATGTTATACACCATGCAAACGCAAGACTTAACATCAGCGATGGGCTCCTCTTTGAGGCCAGCAATCTTTACCTGCACGATACCATCCCCGATATTTATCAGACCGTCCGTAATTCCCTGCGGATAAATTACAAATGGGTAATTATTAATATGATTGTGCTGGAAGGCTCCAATTATATCCAGAATTCACTCACTCACGGTGACGACTATATCATTAAATGCGATAACAGTCTTTCTGTAAAACTCCGTTCCTGGCTTAGTCTTACCGCAGCTATGACCTATAATAAACTGAACCGCACCAACCGCGAAAACCTGCTGGTCAACTATGGGGTCACGGTAGAAAAGTTCTTTTAGCAACGCTACAGCATGAACATTTAAGGGAATTTCCGATAACTGTAAAGAACTAAACGATTGCTTTAATGATCAGTTGAGGTTGTCAGGAAAATATTTTAGCTTATTTTGTTTTTCAAACAAACATTTGTTGCCACGATGCTATGAAGGGATTCTTGCAAACCATTATTTTACTGGGTACCATACAGGGCTTTATTGTCAGTGGCCTGCTTTTTTATTCCCCCAGGAACCGGTTGGCCAACCGGCTGTTGGCAGCATTCATTTTTCTGATGGCCCTGGCCAGTTTTGGGTTATACGCGTCTTTGAGCAACTGGTTTGGGTCGCCCTGGTTATCTTTTTTATCCAGCTTTGTTCCGCTCATCACGGGCATGTTATTCGGGCCACTGATGTATTTTTATATCCGGGCTTTCCTGGAGCCTGATTTTACACTTGGCCGGAAGCAGCGACTACAGTTTCTGCCAGCCATTATTGACCTGGGTGCTCCGTTTACTGCTGTTATCTTTTTGATAGGCGTGTTAACCAATACGGTGAAAAATAACCCTGTCCCCTGGGGCATTTTTATAGATACCTACAATGTGTATTCCGATATTCCGCGATGGGCTTCCCTGGCGGTATATACCTGGCTGTCATTTAAGTACCTGCGTACTTACAGGGCGGCTGGTAAATCAGTGGCCGGCCTGGCCTGGCTGCAACAGTTTGTCTGGGTAATGACTGCCTTCCTGGCAATATGGTTATTATACCTGGTGCCTTATGTGATTCCGCGGTATACAGATGTAATTTTGAATAACCTGGACTGGTATCCTATTTATGTGCCTATTACCATACTGATCTATTGGCTGGGAATAAAAGGGTACCTGATTTCGTGGCAGCAACTCGTCACCGACAAAAAAACGGAGGTGGTGTTGCCAGTGGCTACCGTTGATACAGCCGTTGTTCTGCTGAAGAAGGCGATGGAAGAAGATCATCTTTACCTGAACACCGCACTCACATTAAATGTCGTAGCGCAGCATATCGGTTTGGCACCTAAAACAATTTCTGCGGTGCTGAATCAGCATCTTCATAAAAATTTTAACGAGTATGTAAACGGTTACCGGGTAAACCTGTTTAAGGAGAAGTTATTGCAGGCAGATGCAGACCAACTGACTTTTGCCGGTATCGCCGCTGATTGTGGCTTTAGCTCTGTCGCTACTTTCCAGCGTGTTTTTAAACAGGTAACGGGCATGTCTCCTTCTGAATTCAGGAAGAAAGCACCTGAAATGCTCTAAGTCTCTTCCCGCAGGGGTGATTTTTTGTATCTTTCCCCGCTATAAATAAAGAAGATGATTTTAGAAGTAGCTATATTGGATGTAGTACCGGGCAGAGAGCCGCAGTTTGAGGAGAATTTTCGCATTGCCAGCCATATTATCAGCAGCAGGAAGGGATATGCGGGGCATCAGTTACAGCGATGTATAGAGCAACCTAACCGGTATATATTGCTGGTCAACTGGGAGTCACTGGAAGATCATACCATTGGTTTCCGGCAATCTGCTGACTACCAGGAATGGAAAAAATTACTGCATGAATTTTATGATCCATTCCCGGTGGTGCAGCATTATGAACAACTATCTTTAGTGTGAGCCCGGATCTGGTTCAAAGTCCAGCGATACGGAGTTCATACAAAACCGTTTATGTGTAGGAGGAGGACCATCATCGAAAATATGTCCCAGGTGTGATCCACAACGTTCGCAGATCACTTCTGTCCGCTGCATACCAAGGGTGTTATCTTCCTTGTAAATCACGCTGTTCGCTTTCAATGGCTCAAAAAAGCTGGGCCAGCCGCAGGAACTGGCAAATTTAGCGTCTGACCGGAACAGTGGATTGCCACATACCGCGCAATAGTAGCTGCCTTTCACATCTGCATCCCAGTATTTACCGGTAAACGGCCTTTCCGTGGCGGCTTCCCTGGCTACTGCATATAGATCAGGAGGCAATACTTTTTTCCATTCCGCATTTGTAATGTGCAGCTTCTTCGTGTCTGTTCTGGAGTAATAAGGATTTTTTGCCATTGGTTCTTTGTTGCCCGTCTGGCTATGGCAGGCAATCTGCGAAGCCAGGATCAGTGTTAAAAGAAATATTTGTCTCATCTTTTTTGTAATTAATAAGCTATCTAAAATTACGGCTTTAAATCGGTATGCCGTTGTTCATCCTATTAGACGCCGTCAACAGTATATCCTTACAAAAAAGAGTTTTTATTCCGGTTACCGCAGTTGCGCCACTATTTCTTTGATTTTAACCTGCAATTCCTTCCCTAGTGCTTCCAGCCCGGAGTATCCCTGTAAATGTTGTTCCGGCAAATGATAGCTGAGCATGGTGGCACCAGTATCCGTGGCCCGGAGGACCAGCTTCAGCGGCACTTCTATTACGGCCGACGGATCCTGATCCAGCAGCTGCTTCATATATACCGGATGAAAGAAAAGCAGCTGCCTGATTTTACCAATAACTATCTGCTGGGTAGCCAGAATGGCCTGTGGATTAATTTCATGAAGTAAGAGGAATCCGTTGTTGGCAATGGCTTCCCGGGCATTGGATAATACAGTATCAAATGGCTGTTCAATGAGGAGGGTGATGTTATCTGTTTTCATCTGCTGTTGTATTTAAAGGGTGAACTTCCGGCCAGTCTACTTCAGTGCCGGCCACTACATTCAGGTAGTTGGTGAAAATATTTCTGACTACGTTGGCAATTATCTCCAGTGTTTCTCCATCGGTATACCCGGCCTGACGAAGCACCTGCACATCATCTGCAGATAGACTTTGCGGAGCCGCTAACAATTTGCGGGTGAAATCCATGCCTGTAGCTGTTTTTTCATCGGTAGCCCTCATGTTTCTTGCGTCCAGGAGGTCAGCTTCAGACAGTCCGGCTTTGGCGCCCAGGAAGCTGTGTGCGGAGAGGCAATAATTACAGCCGTTATATTCCGCTGCTGCCAGGGCAATTCTTTCGGCCATAGGGGCACCCAGACTACCTTTGCGGAGTGCATTGTTGAATTGTGCATAAGCTTCCAGTACGGCCGGCGAATGGGCCATTACACCGTACATGTTGGGAACACGGCCCAGCATACGTTTTACCTGTTCCAATACCGGTTGGGCGGCGGTAGGGGCTTCCTGTACAGAAAGCGCTGTGATTGTACTCATTAATTTGTAGTTTTTAGTTATAGACCAATTTGTCTATAATAGGGTAAAAAAATAATTCATGCTCTAATAATCGCCCGGCGTAGCACCTATCAGCCGTTTCACCATTTTCTTTGCGGTTTTCACCGGCCAGATTTCCTTATACACTTTACTCTCCACAATTGCGCCTTCAAACAGCAGGTAAATAGTATCCGCTAAGCCAGCTTCTCCCGAATCAGTAATAGCGGCCATCAATTGTTGCACATAGCGCCTGAGCTTCCGTTTATGTTCCAGCACCTGTTGTTGCATCTCCGGCTGACTATCCCCGATTTCCGCCAGCATGTTAATAAACCGGCAACCCTTAAAATGTTGCAGCGGCAACTGACGTTCCAGGAAATCAAAGATGGCCAGCAACCGGTCTGCCGGATCCGTTTTTTTGTCCACCATCGCTGTGATGCCGGTGAACCATTCTATTCTGGCTTCTTTCAGGTAAGCTAGTCCCAGCTCTTCCTTGGAGCCAAAGTGGCTGTAAAGACTCGCTTTGGCCACCCCGGCTTCTTCCAAAACCTGGTTGATGCCAGTGGAATTATATCCCTGCTCATAAAACAACCGGCCGGCAGTTGCCAATATCTTTTCTTTCGGATTCCCTGGTCTTGCCATGATCTCACAAAGCTACATAAAAAAATAATAATAGACAAAATTGTCTATTATTATTTTTTCGGGAGATGATTATCTTGTAGTTTCATTTCACGCTTAAAACGTTCGCAATTGTTTCGCAAATTCTGCTGTTTTTCTATCATAGCACTGTTCTCCGGCTTGCTGGCAAACGCCCAGCAATATTACCTGTTTGTAGGAAGCTATAACCGCGATAAAGACAAAGATGGTGTTTACCTGTATCGCTTCAACTATAATACAGGCGCACTGCAGCCAGTGTCTGCACTGAAAGGGATACTCAACCCTTCTTTTCTTACCCTGTCGCCCGATGGTAAATATATTTATGCCTGTTCTGAAGCGCAAACACCCAACATCGGTGGGGTGAGCAGCCTGGCATTTGACAGCACCAAAGAAACCCTGACACTGCTTAGCCGCCAGAACAGCGGGGGAGATAATCCTGCCTATGTGGGAACCGATAAAGACGGGAAATGGCTGCTTTGTGCCAATTATTCCGGAGGCAGCTTATCTATTTTTCCATTGCTGGAAGATGGTCAAATCGCACCGTCCAAACAGGTGATTGCTTTTCAGGATAGTAGTGTTCTGCCAAGACAACGAAGCTCACATATCCACTCCGCGGTATTTTCTCCGGACGGACAGTATGCTTTTTTCCCGGATCTGGGTGCCGATAAAATCAGGGGATACAAACTGGTACCTGCTGCCGCGGAACCCTTACAACCTGCTACACCGCCTTATACGGCCACAGTACCCGGTGCTGGTCCCCGGCATATCATTTTTCATCCGAAGCTGCCCTATGCGTACTGCATAGAAGAAATGGGGGGTATGGTGAGCTGCTATAAGTACAAAGCCGGTAAGCTCGACAGCCTACAACGTATCAGCGCCCACCTGCAGGGACCTGCAAATGATTATAACAGTGCCGACATTCATATCTCTCCTGATGGCAGATTTTTATATGCCTCCACGCGGGAAAGTGCCAATACCATTTTTATTTACGCCATAAATCAGCAAAAAGGTACCCTGAAACAGATAGGGCAGGAGTCTTCCCGTGGCCGGCACCCCAGGAATTTTATGATTGACCCTACCGGTAAATTTCTCCTGGTCGCCAATCAGAACAGTGGTAACATTGTCGTGTTTAAACGGAATCAACAAACAGGGTTGTTAACAGCCACCGGCATAGAGGTGAAATTGCTGAATCCATCCTCGCTGCAGATGAGGGCATATCACTAGCTGCCTTCATGGTTTTACACTAAAATGAAGTAGTTTTGCAGCCGTAGTTAACAAAACAAAACAACTCTTGAAAAGAATACTCTATTTTTTTCCATTGAATCCTGTTGATAAAAACAGTGGAAGTCAGACCCGCTCCTTAAACCTGTTGAAATATTTTAAAGCGCGTGATATCAAGGTAGATTTCATCACCAAATCAATCTGGGGACGATATACACCTGAAAGTATCCAGGCCTTTGAAAACAGCGGGTTGGCGGAAAATTTATGGATCCTGGAAAGGAAACCTGTGAAGAAAAATCCAGTGAAGTATTTCTTCTCCTATAAATTGTGGCATGTATTATTTGAGCGTAAACTGAAACTGATAAAAGGATCTATTCCTAATCATACTACCTGGAATCTGCGTAAACAATTTGATGCCATTCTGCAAAAACAGTCATACGATTATATTATTATCAGCTATGCTTACTGGGCGGATCTCATAAAAGATAATCCCTACCTGGGCAAGGCAGTGACGATTATAGATACACATGACCTGTTAGCTTCCCAACACCAGAACGAAAATGGATTTGACATGGGGGCTGCCCTGGGAGATGAGTTAAGAAGATTATCCCAGTTTGACCAGGTATGGGCCATTTCTATGGAGGAAACCTACTTTTTTGGTCAGTTCCTGAAAGGAAAAATAAAGTATATACCCATGATGATGGATGCGCCCCCCGTGGTGCAGCCATTAGGAGAGAAGGAGTTTGACCTGATATACGTTGCTACGGACAATCCACATAACCTGATCTCTGCTGCCTGGTTTTTCAAAGAAGTATATCCGCTCTTGCCGGCACATTTAAAGATCTGCGTAATCGGTTCCATTACCCCGCACGTTTCAGGGGAGTATAAAAATGTAGTCCGCATTCCTTTTGTGGAGGACCTGGATGCATATTACCTCAAGGCAAGGGTATCACTTTGTCCTATGCTTACCGGCACCGGTGTAAAAGTGAAAGTAGTGGAAGCCATGTCGCATGGTCTACCGGTGGTATGCACAGAGCGTGGACTGGATGGCCTGCCGGATAAAACCAATAATGGTTGTCTGTCTGCCAACGATCCAAAAGAATTTGCAGCACACATACTACACCTGCTGGAAGATAAAGCCTTTTATGAATCCATGAGCCAACAGAGTTTATCATCTTTTCATAAACATTTTTCAAAAGAAGAAGGATTTAAAAAACTGGATAGCGCTTTAGGTATCGGGAGTTAAAAGAAGTACACATGAAAGCAAAGAAAGTATTTCTTATATCGTTCAATGGCAAGTCTATTGCAGGTGGTGTGGAAAGGGTGACTTATTACCTGGATGAATATTTTCATTCCAGGAATATTGAAACAAAGATCATCGATGAAGACTATCTCATTCATCATACCCTTTTTGGCAGGATCTTTCAGCAACTGTTCCGGTTCCGCCATTTTAAAAAGAGAAAGGCTATTTACCTGGCGCGATATACGTCTGCTTTCCTGTGGCTGAATAAACGTTCCCATCATATAGTGGTGTCACAGGGAGAAGCTACTCCTCTGTTTCCTGCCGATTTTATGCTGATACATGGCTGCTATCATTGCATGGAAGTGGCTTATGGCAGAACAGATACCCGGTTGAGCCGCATGGCCAATCTCCAGAAGCTGAGCTGCCAGCGGGCCAGACAGGTGATTGCGGTATCCCAAAAAGTAAAACGGGACCTGGTTACCTATTATCAGATACCTGAAAACAAAATTATTGTACAACATAATTGTGTTGATACCAGCAGATTTCATCCGTTTGAAAAAAGGCCGCAGCAACAGCATACCTTGCTTTTTGTAGGCAGACTAACAAACCCCAAAGGGTTGATATTTTTAAAACAGCTGGCAGCGGCTATCGATCAATCCACTAACTGGAAATTGTTAATTGCGTGTAACGAAACACCGGATACCGCGTTTTTTGAACCATTTGCAAACATCACGGTGAAAGTGGGGTTGAATATTGACAATATTGCCACCGCCGCTTATGCGCAGGGGGATCTGCTGATTGTTCCTTCCTGGTTTGAAGGTTTTGAGCTAGTAACGCTGGAGGCATTGTCCGTAGGGATGCCGGTAATTGGCACCAACGTAGGGGCTATCAGTGAGTTGCTGGATATGGCGTTTCCCGGTGTATACCTGTTGCCTGACATCACTTCTCCGGAGGCAACCCTATTACAGTATTTCGATGAAGTACTGGCAGATAACAGCCGATCCATTGATCCGGAAACGCTGCATCAGCGCGTAACCAGGGAGTTTGGAATTGAGCAGTATTTTAAAAAGATGGATACTATCTTGGGGCCAGCGTTTTCTCGTACATCCTGAAAAAATGGTGCGCAGCCCTTGGGCTGATGATGCTGATGAACGCACCGATGTTAAGGAATGGAATCCTTTTTCTGAAGGCCCTGTACAATCCTTTTCTGCGCATGGTAAGACTGTGGCGGTTCTTTTTTAACTGATCAATCACAGCGGTCCAATTGGCTTTGTTTTCTCTCCCTTTATCTGCATATACTTCAAAGTAGCCGCCATACAACAGCACCCGGGAATTATGGTAGGCATAATACAGGTGGCTATATTTATCAAATAGATTTTGAGACAGCAGAAAGTCTTTCATTAAGTCATCGGATGCATAAAAGCAGGAGAGCTTATAGTCGGATACTTGCGCCGATGTAACTGATTTTTCCGCATGGGCTTTTTCGCGGACAAAATAGTTGTAAAAATTTCCGGCAATGCACCTCGTTTTTCGGGAAAGGCAGATGGTTTCAAGTACAAAAGGAGAGTCTTCGAAAATAGAAAGCCGGAACCATACCCGATGATCCTCAATCAATGATCGCTTATAAAGCTTACCCCAGCAAGCGGTATTTATTTTATCTGTTTTATGAGCTGTTTCGCTCAAAAAGCTGCTGATGTAGTCAGTATGTTCAAAATTTTCCGGGATATATTCAAAAGATTCCAGCACTTTTAAATCCTTGCCCGTACCGCTTACTTTCCTGTAGCCGAAGCAAATGATATCTGCGCTGGTGTTTAACGCTTCCTGCACACAAACTTCCACTGTTTGTGGTGCGATGGTGTCATCGCCATCTACAAACAAAATGTATTCACCGGTGGCATGATCCAGTCCTGTATTTCTTGCGGGGCCGGGGCCTGCGTTGGCTTGAGAAAAGACCTGTATGTTTTTATGTGTTTGCTGATAGCTGGTTAATACCTCCAGCGATGAGTCGGAGGAATCATCATTTACAAAGATGATTTCGGTGTGGGTGTAGGTTTGCTGTAACAGGGAATCAATACAAGCCGGCAGGAAAGGAGCCAGGTTATACACCGGAACAATAATCGTCACTAAAGGGCTTTGCATATATCGCTATTATCTCTTGTAAAACAGCGGCAAAGATAGAGAAATTTATGCTGGGCCTCCATACAGCAATATGGGCTTCTTCTTTTATCTGAGTATCCGGGTGATTTGCCACGTTGTGGGCAGTGCCAGCGATTATGCCGGGATAATCAAATAAAAGAAGAAGCCTGTTTATTTATTGGTTAACCCTGAACTTTTCAGTAGCACCGGCAGTGGTATGGGTGCATGTCATAGACTGTGTACCGCTTTCACTGGAGACGAACTTGCCGTTATTTCCTTTGAGGGAAATGGTCCCATCTCCGTTGTTGATCCAGTCGAATTGTTCCCACCCGCCAATAGCGGCGCGGTTGCAGGTAATGGCCTGTGTACCATTTTCGGAGGATACGTATTTGCCACCATTTTGCAGGGCAATCTTACCGTTGCCGGCATTTACCACTACAAACTGTTCCCAGGGGCCTACTGCGGTGCGGTTGGCGTTCATTGCCTGTGTAGCATTTTCGCTGCACACGTAGAGGTTGTTGGAGCTTTTCAGCGTAATAGTTTGTCCGATAGGAGCGCCGGTGCCACCACCTACGATGGGTTGTGTTGGACGGGTAGCTGTCAGGCCAATCTGTCCTTTCAGCATTTTGCCGCCATCGCCGGTGAGGCGCAGGTAGTAATCTGCTGAGCAGGCTACTCCATCTTCATCCAGCGTCACAAAGTTGGAACCTGCGGGGATGAACCCGGAGCTTTCTGCGGTTTTGGCAATCTGGTTGCCTTCATTGTATTCGTCGAACATGGAAATGTAAATGCCCTGTGCACCTACTCTTACCATATTGTAAAACTGCCGCCACATAAAGTCGCCATGTGCGCGTTGATGTTCCTGCAGATCACCCGGCAACACACAGGGTTGATAGTCGATGCCGTGGTTGTTACAGTAAGCCTCATCCGGGGTGTTTACATTTGTGTAGAAATTATCTACGTCATTTACATTACCAATGCGACCTACCATCCAGGGCGAAATCATATTGAGTGCGCTGTAGGTGGCCAGGAAACCTGGTCTTGAATCATCGCTTTCGGTACGCCAGTGGGTAGGTACGCCGCCAATCACGTAACATCCCTGGTTTTTAAACCAGTTGATCACATCCAGGCATACCGCTGCCGACCAGGTATGGTTGTTATCATTAAAGCCGAAGCCCCAGATACATACCACTGGCTTGCCATTCTGCCTGGCATAGGCGGAAGAAGAGGTGTAGGCCGACATTTTGTTGGTCCAGTCACTTTTCACTTCCGATTGCATGTTGGTCCAGCCGCTTACATCGTACATGATGTAAAACTTACGGCCATACGTTTCTGCGGCTGTTTTTACCTTGGCAGTGATAGCATCCCGGACAGGGCCCTCGGTGCCGTTGGGGTTGAAGCGTTGCAGTGCGGCCGCATCAATGCCATTCTGTTGCATCCAGAGGAAATGGGTGTTCACTGTCTGGTCAGTGAATGAAGAAAATAATTTCGCCGGCGATCCATTGTTAAGATTTGCCCAGGCAGTTTGATAGGTACTGCTGTAATCCCGCACATCCGGCCAGGACTTAATGCCATTGTTGGTGGAAGAGGGGGAGGCGCCCCAGTTTTGGGTCCAGTGCCACCAGGCATTGATGGGGGAGCCATCACCATTGGCGGCGAACCAGCCCTGGTAACCTACAGTGACTTTGCCGACTACATCGCCGACAGGAGAGCCTAATGCGCTAATGGAGGTCTTTTTTCCATCAAGCGATTGTAAAGGTGTGCCGGCCTCTTTTTTAGAGCAGCCAACAGACAATGCAACAAGGGTTGCGAACAGAAGATGCAACTTGTTTTTCATGTGTGGAAGAATTGATGTTTAGGAATTACTATTGGATTTTCATGTCAGATGTCAATGAATGAATACTCGTGGAATGATAATCGGATTTTCAGTAAGGGCTTTCTTTTGAACAATGCCGGGCTATGGGTACAACGTGGAAACTTCCTGCAAGTAAGCAGACAGGCACTAATGAATGCCCTAATAAAGGGCTAATAAATTAATTAGGGCAAGATAATTTTGGGGAAAACGCAGGTTTTTTTTGAAGATCAGGAAAAACTGGCTGCTAATTCGGCTACCGTATTAAATATAAAGTCGGGTGCAGCGGCATTGAGTTCCTCCGTAGTGCCGTAACCGTAGCCTACACCAATAGCGGCGATATTATTTTTCTGCGCACCAATAATATCGTGTTTACGATCGCCTATCATCACGGTATGCTCCGTTGCCAGATTTTCTTTTGTAAGCAGGTATTTGATCAGTTCCCCTTTGTCGGCACGGGTACCATCCAGCTCACTGCCGTAAACAGCTGTAAAATAGGGATCCAGGTTAAAATGACGGATCACCACATCTGCAAAGATCTGAGGCTTGGAAGTGGCCACAAAAAGGCGGCGGCCTTGGGAGAGGAGACCACTCAGCATTTCCGGGATGCCTTCATAACGTTCGTTTTCATAAATACCTGTTATCCTGAAATATTCCCGGTAAGCGTTGACTGCGTCCCAGGCCTGCGCTTCGGTAAATGAATAATACTCCATAAATGACTGCTGCAGCGGCGGTCCAATAAAGGGGAGCAGCCGGGACAGGTCCGGTTCTATAATACCCGCTTTCGCCAAAGCATACTGCACAGATTTGGTAATCCCTGTTTTTGGGTCTGTCAATGTACCATCCAGGTCAAAAAGAACGTTATTATACTTCATAATGGGCGCAATTTAATAGAAAAGGAGGATGTTGAATAAGTTTCGTTAATTTATTAGCTTACACCAATGAAAGTACACCTGCACTGTTATTTGTTATGCTGCTTTACGGCTGTGCTGTTAGCCGGCTGCAGTAAAACCGAGTCTAAAACAATCATTGCGCCGGAATACAATGACGTTGATCAGGTATTGACGGAAGCAGCCACCAGTAAGTTCGGAGGTAAATGCTACGGAATTATCCAGGTAGATGGAAAAACGGTTTATGCCAAAGGATTTGGCGGATATGATGGCAGCACCCGCCAGCTGATCGCCTCCTGTTCCAAATGGTTGTCGGCTGCCATACTCATGAGCCTCGTGGATGAAGGGAAAATGAAGTTAACAGACAGCGTGGGTAAATTTCTGCCCATATTCACCACCTACCATAAAGGAGGGATCACCATCGCCCAGCTGTTTTCGCATACTTCCGGTTTCCCCGGTAATTCTACCCAGGGATACGAGACTAATGTGTTGAGCACCCTCAGCGCAGCGGCTGATGGCATCGCAAAAAATGTTGCCTTACAGTATACGCCCGGTTCCACTTTTTATTATGGCGGAGTTAGTATGCAGGTAGCCGGTCGTGTTTGTGAAGTGGCATCAGGGAAAGACTGGAAAACACTGGCAACTGAAAAGTTATTTACACCCTGTGGCATGACCAGCACCAGCTTCGGTTTAACTGCCAACCCACAGATTGGAGGTGGCGCAACCAGCACACCGGATGATTATATGCGCTTCCTGTATATGATCATGAATAAGGGAGTCGCCGCCAACGGCACAAGAGTACTGAGTGAGGCAGCGGTAACAGCCATGGAGCAACCACAAACCAGCAGCACCACCACTATTGCTTATTCTCCCTACCCGTTGTCGTTGCTCACCACTAAAGGTATTTACGGTATAGGCAACTGGCGAGATGTAACAGGCCCTGGTGACGTGCTGATAGAAAACAGCAGCCCCGGTTTATTTGGCAGTCACCCCTGGATCAACCGCGATAAAAAAGTGACCGGTTTTATATTTACGTTTATTGTTGATAACGGCTATCTGACCACCTTGCCCGCCTGCATCAAAATCAGGAACCTCGTAAGAAATAAGTAATCAAACAAAATAAAAACCACACTGCCACAATCAACAATCGTATGATGAAAATTTTTGTATGGCTGCTGCTGAGTGTAGCCATTACCGTTACTACACAGGGACAGGAACAATTTAGTACACAATACGGATATCTGGACAATGCCTGGTATCATATCCAATCCGATAGAAAGGCCACTGTGACCTTTCTGGGAGGTTCTATTACCAACATGCAAGGCTGGCGAGGCAAAGTATGCGATTATCTTTCTGCTGCTTACCCGGGTACTGCATTCCGCTATATCAATGCTGGTATTCCATCATTAGGCAGTTTGCCACACGCTTTCCGGTTTAAACAGGATGTATTGGGCAAAGGTAAAACTGACCTGCTGTTTGTAGAAGCTGCGGTGAATGACCGGGCAAATGGCACCAACGAAGTGACACAGCGCAGAGCCATGGAAGGCATTATACGTCACGCGCTCCATGCCAATCCAGAGGTGAATATTGTCCTGATGGCATTTGTAGACGAAGATAAAATGGCGGACTACCATGCCGGAAAAGTACCGGTAGAAGTACAGGTACATGAAGATCTCGCAAAGAAATATCATCTTCCTTTTATTAACCTGGCCAAAGAAGTGACTACCCGCATAGATGCGCATGAGTTTAACTGGAAAGATGATTTCAAGGACCTGCACCCATCTCCCTTTGGACAAAATATATATTTCAATGCTATCAAAAAGTTGCTGGATAGCGCCTTCAGCAGACCGGTTCCCAAACGCCTGGTATCTGTGAAATTACCTGCTCCGGCCGATCCATTGAATTATGAAAACGGCGCCTATGGAGATATACACGGGGCTACCGCCCCAAACGGTTTCTCTATCGATGAATCCTGGGAACCTTCCGATAAAGTGTCTACCAGAGAAGGTTTTGTGAAAGTGCCGATGCTGGTATCAGGCAGGGCGCACGCTACGGTGGAGTTTCCCTTCACGGGCCGTACCATGGGGATCGGTATTGTATCCGGTCCGGATGCAGGCATCATCAGCTATAGTATTGATGGTGGCGCCGTGCAAACGAAAGACTTACGGACACAGTGGAGTAAAAGTCTTTACCTGCCCTGGTATCTGATCCTGGGCGATGATTTAACAGCTGGTAAACATACACTGAAAATAGAAACCGGGGAGGCTGCGGAAGTAACGCGGATTGTGTATTTCCTGGTGAATGGATAAACGCGGATGTTGTCTTGGGACAGGATTATACTGATTTAGATGATTTCAGGATTGTTATTTCAGAATTAAAAAAGATTAGCGAAGATGGACATCATATGGTATTAATCTTCGCTAATCTTTTAATCTCATCAATCAGAAAAATAAAAGCCGGAAATCATCTAAATCAGTATAATCCTGTCCCAAGACAAAACTCGCTCACATATTAATCCATTTGTAAAACATCCTTTTTATACTCTCTCGGTGTTTTCCCTTTTATTTTTTTGAAGAAACGATTAAAGTGGGTAGTGTTATTATACCCGCATTTAGCCGACAGCTCCATCATTGACATTTCCTTTTCCTGCAGCAGTCTGCAGGCATAACCGATTCTTAATTCATTTACAAAATGGGTAAACGATTTTTGCGTTCTGCTTTTAAAGAAGCGGCAAAAGGAATGTACGTTGATACCGGCTATGGCAGCTATTTCTGACAGCGGGATATCTCTTTTGAAATGCCGGAAAATAAACTTGAAAATATCGTCCATCCTGGACTGATCTTTATCGTTGTACAGGTTTACATAATTGGTGCCAGCCAGTAGTCTGTATTCTTTGGTGGTCATCATTTTTTGCAACAGCGTGATAAAGGTGATAGTTTGCTGCAGGTCCTGCTCCTGTAGCATTTGCTGCATCAGGGCGAGTATGTCGGCTTTGGTTTTACCATAAAACTGTATGCCGCGTTGCGATTTTTTCAGCCATGCTTTTACATTGCTGATATTACTGAAAGGTGCCAGATGCTCCAGTAATAATTCCGGTGAAACATACATGGCAAGGGATTTAGCTTGTAGCTTATCCTTTCCTTCAAAATATTTTTGCTCGTTATGCCATACGTGCGGCGTACCGGATCCTACAAAAATCAGCTCCCCGCTGTCAAAATATTCGATATTGTCGCCTATGATACGGCGTCCGGCACTTTCTACCACATACACCAGCTGGCATTCATCGTGAAAATGAAATTCTGTGGAAAAGTGCGACTGTGTAATCTCCTTTACCAGGTATACACGTTGTTCAAGGGCTTTGTCGCCCGGTATGGCAAAAACTGGCTTCATATTATCAGCGTAAAATAGGTAAAATCACTAATAAAGTCAAAATAGTGTTGATTTAAGTCAATTTCACCGGGATGATATACCTTTTCCATTGTTACTTTTGAAATCAGGTACCAAAGCCCTGTATTTCATGTACATTTTCCACGGAAACAATATGAATAATGATACTGAAGAATAAAATAGTGCTGATCACGGGTGGCGCATCCGGTATAGGTGCTGCGTGTGCATTGAATTATGCGGCGGAAGGAGCGATCGTAGCGGTGATAGATAAAGATGCCGCTGCCCTGCAGGCGTTAAAACTACAAATGGGTGGGTCACATTTATTGCTCGCAGCCGATCTGCTGGATAGTGCGGCTATGGGCGCAGCAATTAACACGGTATTACAAACCTACGGAAGACTGGATGCTATTCATAATAATGCAGGGATCGCCAATCCTGCCAAACCATTACACGAAACCACGGAAGAAGAATGGGAGCTGCTGATGAATGTAAACATCCGGGGCATTTACTATACCACCCGCCACGGCATAGCAGCACTGAAGGCTTCCCGCGGTTGTATTCTCAACACCAGCAGCATGGTAGGTGAAATAGGACAGGAAAATCATGCGGCCTATGCAGGTAGTAAAGGAGCGGTGAATGCGCTCACCAAAGCGATGGCACTGGACTATGCACCCGATGGTATAAGAGTAAACGCGGTAGCACCTGCCGGCGTATGGACGCCTATGCTGCGACAGTGGAACCAGGAGCAGGCTGATCCCGCCCGTATGGAGCAATACCTCGATAATATTCATGCATTGGGTTACTGCCCGGAAGCGACAGAAATTGCCAGCGTATGTGCGTTCCTGTTATCTGATAATGCCCGCTTTGTTACCGGCTGTATTATGCCGGTAAGTGGAGGCGCCGAACTAGGTTATAAGCATACATTATAAATTTCAAGCACAATGAAACGTATTGCCACATTATGTTTAATGCTGTTATCACTCAACAGCTACAGCCAGACCAATGCCCAGCTGGACCCGAAAATACTGACCAGCAAAGCAGTTATGAACCAGTTTATGGATCTGCGTTTTGGTATGTTTATTCACTGGGGACCCGTTACGCTGCGGGGCACTGAAATAGGATGGTCCAGGCACCACGAAGTGGCCGCTACTGATTACGACACGCTTTACAAAGCATTTAATCCCATCGGCTTTAACGCGGATGAATGGGTGAAAACCGCCAGCGAAGCAGGAATGAAATACCTGACCATCACAGCCAAGCATCATGACGGATTTTGTTTATGGCCATCTGCCTATACAGATTATAATATTATGGCTACTCCCTTTAAAAAGGATGTGGTAGGGCTGCTGGCCAAAGCGTGTAAAAAATATCATATTAAGTTCTGTATCTACTATTCCGTACTGGACTGGTACCAGGAAAACTATCCGCTGGACAATTCTACCGACCCAACGCTGGCGGATAAACGAAAAAAGCCTGATATGGAAAAGTATGTGGTATACATGAAAAATCAGTTGAAAGAATTGGTTAATAACTACGATCCTTACATGCTCTGGTTTGACGGTCCCTGGGAAAGTCCCTGGACACCAGCTATTGCACTGGATATGTATACCTATCTGAAAACGCTGAAAAAAGATTTGATCATCAATAACCGCCTTGGTAAATCCTTCTCAGGTACCAATGCGGATGGTACTGCTAATTTCCTGGGTGATTTTGACACACCGGAACAACGCATTGGCAGCCTGAACATGCAAACGCCCTGGGAAACCTGTATGACGATCTGTCAACAATGGTCCTGGAAGCCAGACGATAAAATGAAATCGCTGCAAACATGTATACAAACGCTGGCTAAAGTGGCCGGTGGCAACGGTAACCTGTTGTTTAATGTGGGGCCCCGCGCTGATGGTAAAATAGAACCTGCGCAGGTGGCACGTTTAAAGGAAATGGGCAGTTGGTTGAAACAATATGGAACAGCCATTTATGATACACATGGCGGTCCATATGAGCCGAATGACACTTATGCTGCTACCCGCAGCGGCAAAAAGATTTACCTGCATATTTTCAAACCGGTTAGCCAGCTGATATTGCCTGAACTGCCGGGTGTAAAAGTAAATAAAGCTTATATTATGAAAGGTGCATCTGTTGCATTGCAGCAAGCCAACGGACACATTACACTTACATTGCCGGCTTTACCGGATCCGAATGATACCGTGATTGTACTGGAAACAGATAAGCCATCCATAGACATTGCTCCTATAAAAAATGATGATAAAAAATGATTAAAAAAATAATAGTGAAAGATGCCCGGTTTCCATTATCCGGAGGAGCCGGTAGTGATGCCATACATCAGAATCCCGTATACTCGTACACGGTAGCCTGTTTGTATGACGATAAGGGCAATTGTGGTACAGGTCTGGCTTTTACATTGGGTGCAGGAAATGAACTCGTATGCGCTGCCGCCAGGTTTTATGGAGAGAAGCTGATAGGCAAAGACATCCGTGAAGTGATGGCTACTTTCGGTGACTGGTTTAAGCAGCGTTCTGATGAACAGCAGTTCCGCTGGCTCGGGCCTCATAAAGGAGTAGTGCATCTGGCACTGGCGGCGGTTACCAACGCCTGTTACGACCTTTGGGCCAAACAGGAGCAGGTGCCCTTGTGGAAACTGTTGCTGGATCTGAGTCCGGAGCAACTGGTAAATACACTGGATCTTTCTTACCTGGAAGAAGTGCTGCCGCGCGAAGAAGCGGTGCGTATGCTCACAGATATGCAATCTTCCCGCGTATCGCGGGAAAGTATTCTGCAAAAGGGGTACCCGGCGTATGATACGTCTGCCGGCTGGTTTAATTACTCCGATGATCAGCTGGAAGCCAACTGTAAACGCGCACTCGATAATGGTTTTAGCGCATTGAAGTTAAAGGTGGGTGCTAAAGATCCGGAAACGGATATACGAAGAGCGCATATTGTAAGAAATACGGTAGGGGATCAGATCAAAGTAATGGTAGATGCCAATCAACAATGGAATCTGCCGCAGGCGCTGGCTATCGGCAAAAGGCTGGCAGACATCAATCCTTACTGGATAGAAGAGCCTACCCATCCGGATGATGTGCTGGCACATAAAACGCTGGCGGAAGCACTGAACCCGGTGAAGCTGGCGTTGGGAGAACATGTACCCAATAAAGTGATTTTTAAAAATTACCTGGAAACCCGCTGCGCCGGTTTCATACAGGTAGATGCCGTAAGGGTAGGAGGTGTCAGTGAATTTATTACAGTGAGTCTGTTGTGCAAAAAGTACGGAGTACCAGTGGTGCCACATGTGGGAGATATGGGGCAGCTACATCAGCACCTCGTATTATTCAATCATATTGGAATGGGACATGAAGCATTATTCCTGGAGCATATTCCACACCTGCGTGCGCACTTTACCCATCCTGCGCAGATAACAGGCGGATTTTACCGTACTCCTGAAACCCCGGGCAGCAGTTGTGATCTGCTGGCCCTTAATACTTTCCCCGGATGATTTCTACCACAGATACCGTTATCAGCATTTGTTATGTAGCCTTTATTGTGCTACTGGGATTTTGGGCTGGATGGTCCGGAAAGAAGAGCAGTAATGCCGCGGGAGAATATTTCCTTGCGGGCAAATCGCTGCGCTGGCCCATGATAGGCATGGCATTATTTGCCACTAATATTTCCTGTCTCCACCTGGTGAGCCTTGCGCAAAGCGGATTTGATACCGGCTTGCTGGCAGGCAACTTTGAATGGATGGCCGCTTTTACACTGATCCTGTTAGCACTTTTTTTTATACCATTTTACATCCGGTCAGGAGTGGCTACGCTCCCGGATTTCCTGGAGCGGCGCTATAACCGTGCCTGCCGGGACTGGCTGGCAATCGTATCTGTTGTATCAGCCATTGTGATCCATATCGCGTTTTCATTTCTGGCGGGAGGCATCGTGCTGGAAACGTTGTTCGGCATCAATATGTTCAGCAGCATTATCCTGATTGCGGTGGTAACAGGTGCGTATACAATTGTGGGTGGTTTGCGTGCAGTAGTAGTGACAGAGTCCGTGCAAACAGTGGTGCTGTTAGCCGGTGCGGTGATCATTACGCTGCTTTCCTGGTGGAAGGTAGGCGGCTGGCAACCGGTGATGGCCGTATTACAGGAGCATCAGCAGTTGGATAAGTTGTCGATGTTGCATCCTGCGGGTGATCCGAACGGATTGCCCTGGTATGCGGTATTCCTGGGATACCCGGTGATTGGCATCTGGTATTGGTGTGCTGATCAAACAATTGTACAAAGGGTGCTGGGGGCAAAAGATGAGAATCATGCCCGTACCGGCGCGTTGTTCTGTGGCTTTATAAAAGTGCTCCCGGTTTTTATATTCATCCTGCCCGGGCTGCTGGCTTATGTGCTGTACAAACAGGGCGCACTGGATCTGAGTGCATTGCAGCAGGCAGATGGGAAAATGCATACAAAAGGTATTTACTCCCTGATGATTACCAAGCTGGTACCTCCCGGGCTGGTGGGCGTTTTGGTGGCGGCTTTGCTGTCGGGTTTAATGAGCCAGATTTCCGGTGCGCTGAATTCCATTGCCACATTGGTGAGTTACGATTTATACAAAAGGTATCAGCCTGCAGCCACCGATAAGCAACTGGTAAAAACAGGCCGTATTGCGGCTGTTTTAGCGCTGTTGTTGTCAATTGGCCTGCTACCTCTGTTGAACAGGTATGAGAGTCTTTTTAACGGTATTAATGACGTAATATCACATATTGCGCCGCCTATCACCTGCGTGTTTTTGTTGGGCGTGTTCTGGAAGAAAGCATCTTCCAAAGCAGCACAATATACTTTGTGGCTGGGTTCCGCGTTGGGTGCAATTGTATACGTGACGGGCAAAGTGTATCCCGAAGGGCCTTTGAGCCACATTCCACCGCTGATGGTGGCCTTTTACCTGTTTGTGGTTTGTGTATTGCTGCAGGTTGTTTTATCTTTTGCTTTTCCGATGCAGCATACAGCTGAAAGCAGCCGTTTGTACTGGGAAAGTCCGCTGGCGCCGCTACGCGCAAAAGGCTGGCCGGGTCTGGCAAACTATAAAGTATTGTCAGGGGTGTTGTTGGCGGTGATGGCAGTATTATATTGGGTCTTCAGATAATATCCACGTTATGTACAGATCATTTTGCACACTATTTTTATTGGTGTTTTTCCAGGCCGGTTACGCACAAACAACAGGGGCGCCGTTGCAGCCTGTTGCGATAGCCGCAAAACATGCCATTGTTTACAATAAGCCGGCCCCTGATTTTTTTGAGGGCGCCTTGCTGGGCAATGGTGGCATGGGCGTAGTGGTGACTACCCGCCCCGATGCGGTAGTGCTTTATTTCGGACATAATAATGTATGGGATATCCGCATTGCGGAAAACAACCGCGAGGCACTGCATGACTTCAACTATGTGTTTAACAAGGTAAAAGACATTCCGGATCTTGACGGCGATACCTGGTACCAGCAATACAAAACGCTGGCAGTAGAAAATTACAGGCAGCCATATCCCAGGCCATTTCCATGTGGATCACTGGTACTGGGATTTGATCGCAGAATTGCGGAGTTGATAGGACATACCCTGGATATTTCCACAGGTGTATGCCGGGTACAACTGTTACAGGCAGATAAGAAAACCGTTTACCTGGAACTCTTTACCAACATGAAAAGCGATCAGCTGCAAATGCAACTGGTGGATGCAGCTGGTAAACCGGTACCGAATATTTTTAACCGGGTGAAGATGATGGCGGATCCTTCCACACCCGCAGAGTTCCCGAAATATACAACTGTAACAGATTTGGCTGCTGGTATACTTTCTTTCCGGCAGACAATGCCTTCACAGGAGCCAAAAAAATACAACCCGGTAACAGGTGATTCCAGGGATAAAGCTTTTCGTTTATCCGTACAGGTGAATGGGCCTTTATCCAAAAAATCACGTATCAACTGGAGCGGTAACCCGGAAGAAATGGCGCCGCTGGAAGCAGCTGTGGCAACGGGCAGCAGCTTTCAGGCAGTGGTTAGTTTACAGGAAGGATTGAATACCGTAGTGAGTAAAGACATGCCGGCATTGCCCTCACCTTCTGCTAAGTTGTATCAGCAGGTGGCTGCAGAAAGCCGCCAGATATGGTCAGACTACTGGAATAAATCTGCTGTAAAACTGGGAGATGATTTCCTGGAAGAAACCTGGTACCGCAATCTTTATTTTCTGAACTGTGCGGCAAAAGAAGGCGTTACCTGCCCCGGACTTTTTGCCAACTGGAGCTATAATAAAATAGGAACTGCCTGGCATGGCGACTATCACATGAACTACAACACGCAGCAGCCATTCTGGGGAACCTTCTCCAGTAATCACACAGAGAAAAACCTGCCTTATGTACAACTGATAGAAGCGCTGATGCCGGTGAGCAGGAATTGGGCACAGGAGTATTATCATCTCCCGGGTGCTTATTTCCCGCATTCCGCCTTTCCGGTAGCCATGACCATGAATCCCTATCCAGTGCCTGACTGGGGCTGGGAAGTATGTGAAACACCCTGGGCCGTGCAAGGTCTGTGGTGGCATTATATTTATTCAGGAGATACCACCTTTTTACGTAACAGGGCTTATGAGCCTATTAAAGCCGCTGTAGAATTTCTGGTGGCCTATATGAAAAGACCCGATGCACACGGCGGCAATCGCTGGAAAGACGACCGCTATCATATTTTCCCTACGGTGCCGCCGGAGCTATATGGGCTGAGAACAGGTTTTAAATATAATTACGATTGTACAGTAGACCTTACCCTGACCAAATTTATATTCAGGGCTTTTGAACAGGCCACCCACGTAATGGGAACTAACGCTCAGGAACAAACGTTGCTGGCGGATATAAAAGATATCCTGGCACATTATCCGGCTTATCCCACTGCGATGTCCGGGAAATATGGGAAGGTACTGGTGTCTGTTCCGGAAGAACATGACCAGGTAGTCTATAACCTGCCCAATCCGCTGGTGACTGTATTTCCCGGAGAAGAGCATGGATTGGACTCCCCCGCAGATACTGCGCAGCTTTTGAATAATACCCTGCTACACCAGCAAAATGAAGGCGGCAACGACCTGGTGATGCAACCTTTACAGGCAGCCCGCATCGGTAAGCTGGACCTGGATCGTTTCAGCCGGCAGGTGCGTTACTCTTTGTTGCCAAATGGAACCGCCACAGATATGGTGATGCAAACCGGTGGACGTTATAATGACCAAACAGCTTTCGACTATATGTCACATATGGGGATCTGGTTTGAAAATTTTGCTTTACCGGCAGTCATCAATGAATGCCTGATGCAGAGCTATAACGGCACCATCCGTTTATTCCCCAACTGGCCAAAAGAAAAGGACGCATCCTTTAACAACTTACGGGCCGTAGGCGCCTTCCTCATAAGCAGCCAGCAAAAACAGGGTAAAATTACTTCCATAAAAATCCGGAGTGAAAAAGGAAATACGCTGCGGATATTGATACCCTGGGGTAGTAAAGGCAGTTATGTTAATGCCAAAGGCAAACATCCAATCAATAAAGATATATTGGAGTTGAAAACGTCTCCGGGAGAAGAAGTAGTTGTTAGCTTTTAGCCATTAGCTTTTAGCTGTTAGCAAAATGCAGCGGAGATGAACATAACATATATGTTCTCCGCTGCATTTTGCTAACAGCTAAAAGCTAATGGCTAAAAGCTATTTCGTCATTTGCTGGATCACCGCTTCTGTTACACCAGTGCTGGAGAAACCACCATCATGAAATAAATTCTGCATCGTTACCATCCGTGTGTAATCTGAGAAGAGGGTAACCGTAAATTCTGCGCATTGATCAGCGGTGGCGTTGCCCAGTGGCGACATCTTTTCAGAGTAGTTCACAAAGCCGTCAAAGCCGGAAATACCTTGTCCTGCTGTGGTCATGGTGGGAGACTGGGAAACGGTATTAATACGTACATGCTTTTTAATACCATACTGATAACCAAAGCTACGGGTAATACTTTCCAGCATGGCTTTAATATCTGCCATTTCATTGTAGTTAGGGAAGGCCAGGTGTGCGGCGATAAATGTCAGCGCAACAACAGATCCCCATTCATTGATCGCATCATGTTTAATAGCGGTTTGTAATACGCGGTGAAAGCTCATCGCAGAAATATCTACCGACTTATGCATGAAGTCGTAATTCAGATTCGTATAGTCGTTGCCTTTACGTACGTTCACACTCATCCCGATAGAGTGCAGGATAAAATCCACGCCACCACCGAAGTGTTCTTTTGTTTTGAGGAAGAGGTTTTCAAGGTCCTCCATGTTAGTCACATCTGCAGGTATAACAGGTGCGTTGCATTGTTGTGCCAGCTCATTGATTTCACCCATGCGGATAGCAATAGGTGCATTGGTTAAAACAATTTCTGCACCCTCTGCAACGCAGCGGAGTGCAGTCTTCCAGGCAATAGATTTTTCATCCAGTGCACCAAAAATAATTCCTTTTTTACCTTTTAATAAGTTGTGGGACATGACGAAGTTTTAGTGTAAAGATTTAATTGCTACAGGGTTTAAATGTATAGCAATTATTGCTGCACGAAAACTGACATTATAAATTTTAACATTTTATGCCGCCACAATCATCTCATCAGGTGATGATTAATGTCCCAGTTGTTTTTTCATGTCCATTTGTAATGACCATAGTTCCGCCAGGGGAACGACTTTCCTGCTGTTTTTTTCTATGTCTTTTCCTTCTTTGGTAAATAGAAAAGGGTAAAAGCTCATACCTTCTGTGCCATTCATCTTCGCGATATCTTCCTGCCAGCCTTTCCAGCGGAATTGCTGATAAAATCCGGCAACATCACCAGAGCAGCAAAAGCCGATAAAATCGCTGTAGCCGATTTCCATGTTCTCCCATTCAAGGGTGTCCGGTGCAAAATAAAATACGCTGCCGATTCCTTCATTTGTCGCCAGGCCGCCATTATTGATGGCGAAGAAACCACCCACCACATCGTCTGCAATTAATAGAAAAGACGGCTGCTCGCCGGTTTGCGTAAATGATTTACCCTCATTCCAGCCAGGCAGACTGCGATTGAGTTTTTCGTGACCGGAGCCCAATACCCTTATCCAGCCATGATCTACCAGCAAACCACCCGTTTCAAAGATGATAGCGCCCATAGGAGAGCGGGTGGTTACCTGGGTCTGATATAAAGCCGCTTCCGCACGGGCATTATCTTTAGGCAGTATTTCTATATGATTACTACCTTGTTTAATCCACTCCTGTACCAGTTCCCAGCCAGGTTCTGTTGTATTGATCAGTTCATTTAAAGGTCTCATTTTATGAATTTGTGCATTTACAATGAAGGGGAAAATAACAATGTGCTGATAGGAGCGTAAAGTATCATTTCATGATGAGCTGACTAAAACGCTATGGGTGCAAAGTAAAATAAAAAGCCTGTAAACCCGGCGGCTTACAGGCTTTATTATTTGAAGTGTAATTTATATCTCTCCTTTCTTCAGTTGCTTCACGGCGTAATCCACTGCTCTTGCTGTCAGCGCCATATATGTAAGCGAAGGGTTCTGGGTAGACGTAGAAGTCATGCAGGCACCATCCGTTACAAACACATTCGTGCAGGCATGCAGCTGGTTCCATTTATTGAGCATGGATGTTTTGGGATCCAGCCCCATACGTACCCCGCCCATTTCGTGGATGTCCAGTCCTGGTGCCTGTTTAGAGTCATTGGTGTTGATGTTGGTGAAGCCAGCTTTGGTATACATTTCTGTCATCTGCTCAAAGAAGTCTTTGATCATTTTTTCATCGTTATCATCGTAGTCCACATCAACGTTTATTTGTGGAATACCCCACTCATCTTTACGGTTACTATCGAGGGTAACGGTGCTTTTCTCTTTAGGGATGGTTTCACCCATCATGTGAGAGCCTACGTACCAGGTGTCATCAGGTTGACTGTTGAACAGCTGATCTTTCAGGCTTTTACCAAATCCGTTGGTATCTGTATGGGAGCCCCTGCCACCGGAAAATCCTGCTGCGTAGCCACGGAGGAAATCTGTTTCCTGTTTCATGACATTACGGAAACGGGGGAGGTAGGCGCTGGTAGGGCGCCGGCCATCGGTAGTGGAATCTTTAAAGCCTTCATACTGCCCGGAAATATGTGCGCGATAGTTATGGAAAGCGAAGTATTTACCCAGCACACCACTGTCGTTGCCTAATCCGTTAGGAAAGCGGTGAGAGGTAGAGTTCAGTAATATTAAATTGGTATTCACTGCTGCCGCATTCACGAAAATAACGTTGGCATAATACTCCATCATTTCTTTGGTATTGGTGTCTACCACACGTACGCCGGTAGCTTTTCCTTTTTGTTCATCGTAGATGATGGAATGTACTACTGAGAAAGGACGCAGTGTCAGGTTACCTGTTTTTTCTGCCCATGGCAGTGTAGAGGAGTTGCTGCTGAAATATCCGCCAAACGGACATCCGCGCTGGCAAAGATCTCTTTTCTGGCATTGTCCTCTGCCCTGATCTAGGTGTACCTGCTGCGGTTGTGTTAAGTGAGCGCAACGGGCATAAATAACGTGCCTGTCTTTATAATTGGCTTTTACAAAATCTTTGAAATAATTCTCTACGCAGGTCAATTCCATGGGAGGCAGAAATTCACCATCCGGGAGATGCGCAATACCATCTTTATTACCGGAGATGCCTACGAATTTTTCTACGTAGCTGTACCATGGTTCTATGTCTTTATAGCGGATAGGCCAGTCGGTGGCAAATCCATCCCTTGCAGGGCCTTCAAAGTCAAAGTCGCTCCAGCGTTGTGTTTGCCTTGCCCACATCAGTGATTTACCGCCTACCTGGTAGCCACGGATCCAGTCAAATGGTTTGGGCTGGCCATAGGGATGATCATTGTCTTTTACAAAGAAGTGCATGGCATCTTCTTTATATGCATAGCAACGGCTGATCGATGGGTTGGCATCTTTAATTTCCTGTGGTACCTGTCCGCGGTGCGGAAATTCCCAGGGGAACTGGCTGGTGGTAGGATAATCTTTTAAGTGCTTTACATCACGACCTCTTTCGAGCACCAGTGTTTTCAATCCTTTCTCTGTAAATTCTTTTGCTGCCCATCCGCCGCTGATACCGGAACCAATAACGATGGCATCGAACGTACGATTTTGCAGGCTGGTATTATTATTACTCATCTTGTTAATAGTTAGGCAATCTTCCGGGTAATGGGTTTAAGTGGCACACATCCTTTGAAACGCGCTGGTACCAGCTCATAAACGTTTACTTTGGTCAGGAAGTATTTTGAACTGGTGTAAGCCTGAATGGTCAGGTGTTTGGTCGTTCTGTAGAAGAAAGAAACATCGTCCTTGTTGTTCCAGCCGGCTTCCATGGCGGTAAGCAATGCTTCTCTTTGCGGAACGGTGCTTTCCAGGAAAGAATGTCCGTTTAGTTTTTTGCTGGCTTGTTCAAATGCTTTCAGTCCGCTGAGCCATTGTTGCTGCGCTTCCTTTTTATAGCAGTCGTCCATCATGATTAAAGTAAACAGATGGGCGGAAAGTTCCTTTGCGCCGGGTGTGGTGGTGGCGGGAATAATTGTTTCCACGAGTTCTGCCAGCATCTTTTCCTGGTCACCATCTACCTGAATATGCTTTAATGTTAAGGATGCCCTGGTTGTGTGTTGCAAACAGGCAGGCAATAATGCCATACCAGCCGACACGTACAGCAACTGCTTGATCGCGGATCTTCTGTTCACTGCCATTGATAGGAATTTTTTGAAATAAAACGGGAAAATATCAACATTTATTTAATTCTCTAATGTTTGCAAAAACGGTTTCTTATTGTGTTCTAACGTGAAAATCGGCTTAAATATAGGAGAAACCGGGATTTTTTGCAAAGATTATTATAAGAAGAGGCTTGTTTACATCTACCTATCCCAGATGTAGCAAGGATCTTCATTTCACACCTTTCTCCGGATTCCACCAGCCTTTTTGCTTCCGGATAAATAACATCTGCCCGATATGATAGGCATTGTGTGCACCAATATGAGCAATCACGGAATAATGGGAGGCCAATGTTTTTTCATCTGCCTGCTCAATCGCCTGTTCCCAGGCAGTTAACACACTATCCATTCTTTTTACGGTACCGTCCCATGCGGCTTGTGTGGCGGGTGAAAAGGTAGCGTCATTATCACCATTGAAGGGAGGAGTTGGTTGTCCTTTGAATTTCCGGAGTTGGTCGAGATCCCAGAAAATGAGGTGGTTCACCAGCTGCGCAATGGAGTGATTACCACTGCTGTCTTTCCAGTTGGCCTGCTCCGGGGTAAGGCCTTCTATGGCCGTATTTACCGGTACAAACCAATCGGCTTTGTTATGTGTTGTTTTTAATTGTTCCAGCAGAATAGCTTTGGTGGTAGTCTGGCTGTAACAGCAATAGCTCAATAACAGTAACGGGAGTACGAAATATTTTCTCATAGCAATTAAGTTTGGGGGAGTTGATTAAATATACTTACTTTTTTAATGCCGCTTTTGCTGGTAGTGATGGGTGGTTATAGGACGATGTGAATGCGCGGGGCTGTCAGGAATGAAGTAGTAAATATATATAGCTAAAATAAGACATGCCTTCTTTACATGAATATCCGCGGGATAGCCACTTGTTTAAGCCGGCAGAATGGCAGCCCCTGAGTTATTGTCCAACCTGAGAAAACCGGTCAGCAAGCAAAAACAATCCTTATGGAGAAAAGATCCCGGTCTTTGGTTTCCTCGCGGCAGGTGAAAACGTGGTGGCCCGCAAGATCGTGTATCCGTCATCGTTGAAGCAATCATGTTGATAGTATGCCCGTTTCCCTTATCAGGCAAACGAGGAAAAAATTCATCGGATGAAGCAAAATATTATCTTTATCCGCATGGCTTCGTTATTGTAGTCATGACCACTTCCAACTGAAAAGCAATTACATATGCAGCTGATAGCCCTTGATCCCGGTCATTTTCACGCTTCGCTGGTACAACAGCAGATGTACCCGGGTATCGATTCCATAATAAAAGTATTTGCACCAGAGGGACCGGAAGTCACACAATATCTGCATCGTGTAGCCGCTTACAACAATCAGGATAACCCAATCGTACATTGGGAAACCGATGTGTATACCGGTGAAGGTTACCTGCAGAAAATGCTGGAATCTGCGCCCGGCAGTATTGTAGTGCTGGCAGGCAGCAACCGTTTGAAGCCCGCTTATATCCGTCATTCCATTCAGACCGGCATGCATGTGCTGGCAGATAAGCCGATGGCGATAGATGCGGCGGGATTCGATTCCTTAAAGGTTTCCTTTGCAGGCGCCGCTGCGGGTAAAGTGCAACTGTTTGATATCATGACCGAACGGTATGCAATTCACAACGTGCTGCAGAAGGAACTGTCGCTGATGCCGGTATTGTTTGGTACGCTGCAGCAAGGTAGCCAGGGGGAACCTGCAGTCATCAAAAAAAGTGTACATCATTTCAAAAAGGCCGTAGCCGGGAAAGCGGTGGTACGTCCGGGTTGGTATATGGACGTAAAACAACAGGGAGAGGGGATTGTGGATGTAACTACCCACCTGGCAGACCTGGTGCAATGGACCTGTTTCCCGGAACAGGTACTCGACTATAAAAAAGATATTCATATTGATAGGGCCGCCACCTGGCCTACCGTGATGAGTTTATCTCAGTACCACGATGTCACCAACGGAGCAGCGCTTACGCCGTCGCTGGCATCTGCGATGGGGAAAGATAATCTTCTGAAAATATATGCCAACGGCTCCTTCGATTACACCATCCGTGGAGTGCATGCCCATATTGCCGTACAATGGGATTACGAAGCCCCCGCGGGTACCGGTGATAGCCACTATTCCCGGATGCAGGGAAGCAAGGCCGCGTTGGTCATCAAACAGGATAAGCAACAAAATTATTTGCCGGTATTATACATCAGCCCGGTGTCTGCCGATGCAGCGTACCAGGAACAACTAAAAACGCAGTTTCATGCATTGGAGCAAAAGTATCCGGGTATTGCTTTGAAAGCAGCGGGGAAAGACTGGGAGGTAGTGATACCGGAACAATACATCAGGAAGCATGAGTCATTGTTTGGGATGGTGATGCAGCAATTCCTGGAGTATGTAAGAGCAGGTCATATGCCTGCCTGGGAAGTCCCCGGTATGCTCGCTAAGTACTATACCACCACACAGGCGCTGGCGGTAGCAAAAAGAATGGAATGTAGAATCGATTCCCGGCGTAGAAGCGGTTAAAACAGCTCTTTTTAGCTGCTATCAGACGCTGGGTGTGATAAGGTCGGTTACCTGCTCTTCGAGGCGGAACAACGTCGCTTTATACACCAGCAGGGATGATAATATTACGGTGGACCGGCTCACTATTTACCGGTTTAACGTAAATGGAGAAAAGTGGCAGGGGCTGTTGGGCCGGATAAAAAATTGTATACTTGAGGATTATAAGGGTACGGGTGCATTGTTACAGGAGAAGATGGCGGTTACGGGCATGAATGTGACTATTTTTGATCCTTCCCCTGCTTTTCGGGGCGTTATTGGAGGATTATGAAGTACTTTCTCCCGGGCAGACAGCAGAAACAGACCAGGTAACTGCCGCCTGGCCGCATCTGACAGATAATACTTTTGTAAAAGAACTTTATCACAGGACAGTATAAAAAAATTGTTGCTACATGCTTAAAGAAAGAATCCGGCAATTAGCCAGCGGACTGCTGGAGGAGGCTACGGCAAATCGCCGCCACCTGCACACCAATCCAGAACTTTCCTACCGGGAATACCAGACGGCCGTTTTCATAGAAGACAAACTGCGGGCGTTGGATATTCCTTTTGAAAGGATGGCTGATACCGGTATTGTTGCTTTATTACAGGGCAGCGCGGCGCCGTCCGACAAGGTGGTGGCCCTACGCGCGGATATAGACGCTTTGCCCATTGTAGAATTGAATAAAGTGCCTTACCGCTCGCAGAACGAAGGGGTGATGCATGCCTGCGGCCACGATGTGCATACGGCTTCCCTGCTGGGGGTAGCCGGTATCCTCAGCCGTATGAAAACGGAATTTACAGGGACGGTGAAATTTATTTTTCAGCCGGCGGAAGAAGTCATTCCTGGTGGCGCCAGTTTGCTGATCAAGGCAGGTGTACTGGAAAATCCACGTCCGGCGCATATCCTGGGGCAGCACGTGATGCCGGAGCTGCCGGTTGGCAAAGTGGGATTCCGGTCCGGGCGCTACATGGCCAGCAACGATGAAATTTCCATGACCGTAAGAGGAAAAGGCGGCCACGGCGCCATGCCCAACCTGGGCATTGACCCGGTGGTGATTGCCTGCCATATCGTAATTGCGCTGCAACAGATTGTGAGTCGCCGCGCTAATCCGCTGTCGCCTTCTGTATTGTCTTTCGGGAAAATGATTGCCAACGGCGCCAGCAACGTGATCCCGGATGAAGTGAAGTTGCTGGGTACTTTCCGTTCTCTGGATGAAACCTGGCGCAATGTGGCCCATGAAAAAATTAAAAAGATGGCCATCTCCATAGCAGAAGGTATGGAAGGCTCCTGCGATATTGAAATAGAAAGAGGATATCCTGTCCTGATCAACGAAGATAAACTCACTGCCGCGAGTCGTGCACATGCCATTGAGTTCCTGGGAGAAGCACAGGTAGCAGATCTGGACATCTGGATGGCTGCAGAAGATTTTGCTTCCTACTCACAGGTGACAGATGCCTGCTTTTACCGGCTGGGCGTACGCAATGAAGACCGGGGCATTGTTTCCGGTTTACATACGGCGACTTTCGATGCAGATGAAAAAGCGCTGGAAACCGGCGCTGGCCTTATGTCTTACCTCGCGCTCAAAACTTTAGGCAATTAAGAACGTGTTATTTGCACGCTTAATAATCAGCGTTTTTTGTTAACAGGCAGTTAACAGTGGCTAATTCCATGCATTCACATGCTATTATCATGCGTTCACGGAATAACCTGTTGAACTAACGCAGATGAAYATATCTTTGGTTCAGGTTTTTCATAGGATATGGTTAAAATATTAAAGGGGAGGTATTCTTACCACCCCTTTTTTTATTGATGTAACTCCCGGCCCTACTGCACTTTCAGCGCATCCCCTTTTATTTATTAAGCGTGCTTTTTACAACTGTACCACTGCGAAATTTGTTAAGTGCCGGTTAACATCGGTCAATTTCATGCATTCACGGGATAATATGATGCGTTCACGAAATAGCYCTTTAAACTAACAAGGATGAACATATCTTTGGTTCAGGTTTTTCATAGGATATGGTTAAAATATTAAAGGGGAGGTATTCTTACCACCCCTTTTTTTATTGATGTAACTCCCGATCACACCGCACTTTCAGCGCATCCCCCTTTTATTTATTAAGCGTGCTTTTTACAACTGTACCACTGCGAAATTTGTTAAGTGCCGGTTAACATCGGTCAATTTCATGCATTCACGGGATAATATGATGCGTTCACGAAATAGCCCTTTAAACTAACGAGGATGAACATATCTTTGGTTCAGGTTTTTCATAGGATATGGTTAAAATATTAAAGGGGAGGTATTCTTACCACCCCTTTTTTTATGCGTACACGATTTCCCTTATTTTTGAATCATGTAAAATCTTCGACAGTTGCAGGAAAATATCGGGAAGTCATTATTTTTCCCGCATTGTGAAAGGAAAAAGAATGTTATTTATCTTCGCGCCCTATGTTAACAATTTCCAATTCCATTGATATAATCATTCCTACTTTCCGGTTGGATGAGCAGTTTTTACTTCCTTTGATTCGTTTGCCTAAACCAGGTGGATGGCAGTTCAACTATTATATTGTGGTAGATAATCCGAAAGTAAAGCCCGGAGCGGAATTGTTGCGCATGGCACAGGATGGCGTTATACACCTTTTTATAAATGAAGAAAACAGAGGCCCCGGTGAAACCCGTAATAGAGGAATAAATGCTGGCAACGGCAGCTGGATCTTATTCCTGGACGATGATATTGTAGCAGATGAAGACCTGCTTTTCCAGTATGTAAAAGCGATTGGAGAAAAAGAAGAAGCGATTGGTTTTATTGGGTTAACGGATTTTCCTCCACCGGAAAATGCTTTTACCCGCGCCTTGAGTGCGGCTGGTCTCACCAGTATATTTACGATTGCCAATAAGAAAGACCAATTTATGTGGGGCGTTACCGCCAATATTATGTTTAACCGCAGCGCGCTGGGTGACTTACGCTTTTCACCGGAGTTGTCGGCGATTGGCGGGGGAGAAGATATTGACCTGGGAGCAAGGGTGAGTATGCAGCATCATACGCAGTTAACCTGTGTGAAAGAGGCGCGGGTAACACATCCCTGGTGGAATAATGGAAAGCCACATTTTGATCGCTTTACACGCTATGGCGCGGGCATGGCATTGCTACTGCCCCGTTTTAAACAGTTTAACTGGTATGCATTTCCCAATCCTGTAGAAGGTATGCTGCTGGTGTTGTTGAGTGCGCCGCTATTTTTTATTTATCTCAGCTGGCAGAAATGGCTCATCTTATTATTGGCCGTTCCATTGATTGATATGGTGATCAATTATATCAGGGCTTCCGGAATGGGTTATAAGGAAGTGAAAGTAGGATACTATATGACGTTGCTGAGATGCAGCAATGAATGGGGGCAGTTTAAAACCCTGCTGACACATGGAAAGTTGAGTTATTTTATGAAGCGTATTAATGTTGATTTCACGCGTCCCCGTCACTTTCGTACCAACCGCTGGAGAATCATTAAGCTGGTGATTTATCTTGTACTGCTGGCGGTATTGATTTTTTAAAAAAATAAGCTTTCCTGCGCACAGGTGATACAGGGCCGGGATGTATATTTAAGCATATAGATTATCTTTTTTTGGCTGCATACCATTTCACCATTTTGTCAAGAATATCATTCACGGTATCCATTGGGATATCTTCCAGGGGATTGATGAGCAGGATTTTCATACGTGCCCGTTTTTCTACCTGTAAGAGGGGATGTGTAATGTGTTTGCCTTCTACGATGCCGAGGTAAGGTTGGTGTAATTGTTTGTGTACCCACAGATAGCAACACATTTTGCCATCGTAACAAAAAAAGGGCATGCGGTATTTCCATGCTTCTGTGATATGTGGATTGTATTGTAGAAGATGCGCCCTCAGCGCGAGCAGACAACCTTTGGCAGGTTCTGGCTGCGATTCAAACCAAACATCTATATCGCGTAACATACGCCTGTTTTAGCCAATGAAAATACGAATTACTGTCAGTTAAATATTTTTTTTGCTATCTTTCTTTCCCTGACTCCGCCCGCATTATCAAAAAACCGCTGCATGAAGAAGGTACTGGTACCGTTACCCGATTATGGTTTTGATCCGACAGAAGCGGCCATACCCTGGTTGCTTTTAACGGCAAAGGGCTACGACGTACAATTTGCCACGCCAGGGGGCTACAGCGCTATGGCGGATATGCGGATGCTGAGAGGAGAGCAGCTGGGGATCTGGAAATGGTTGTTACAGGCCCGGAAAGATGCCGTGGCGGCTTATCACCAGATGTCGAACAGTGATGCCTTCTGCAACCCCTGCAAATATGGAGAGATAAAGACCGATGATTTTGATGCGTTGTTATTGCCCGGTGGCCATGATAAAGGCATGAAGGAATACCTGGAATCTGCTTCGCTGCAGCAGGCAGTAGCCCGTTTTTTTTCAGCACAGAAACCTGTGGGCGCTATTTGCCATGGTGTGGTGCTGGCGGCCAGGAGCAAGGATCTGCAAACAGGGAAATCCGTGTTGCATACCTACAAAACAACGGCGTTGCTACAATCACAGGAACTCGCGGCTTATCATCTCACAAAATTCTGGTTGAAGGATTATTATCTCACCTATCCCACTACGGTACAAACAGAAGTAACGGCTTGTCTTGGTGAGGCAGATCATTTTATTAAAGGCCCCTTACCCATATTCAGAGATGCTCCCCATCATCTGCATAGGGGCTTCACGGTGCTGGACCGCCATTACCTGTCTGCCCGCTGGCCGGGTGATGCTTACCGGTTTGCAGCGGATTTTATAAAACTGCTGGGTGAATAACCGGCTGTCAGCAGTGATGCGCCACTGCGTCAATCCCTATCGTTTATGAGGCTGCTTTGCTAATACCTACTTGCTTACCTGTAGGTTATCGGCTCCTGCTCGTCGGCTGCATTGTTGTAAATTTGCGGGAACGAACCAATATAACCGTCTGAAGTATGAGTAAGCATGGAATAAAACGCCCGTTGTCAGTATTAGACCTGGCTCCGGTATTGGAAGGACAAACGCCCACTGATGCATTTCACAACAGTCTGAGGCTGGCACAACAAGTAGAAAAATTAGGATATAAGCGCTTCTGGATGGCCGAACACCATAACATGGTGAGTGTGGCCAGTTCCGCTACGGCTGTATTGCTGGGCTATATTGCCGGCGGTACCCATACGATCCGCGTAGGTTCCGGTGGCATCATGCTGCCCAACCATGCACCGCTGGTGGTAGCTGAACAATTTGGTACGCTGGCCTCTCTTTACCCAGAGAGGATTGACCTGGGGTTGGGAAGGGCGCCGGGTACCGACCAGGTTACCGCCCGCGCATTGCGCCGCGACCGTCTCGGCGCTGGCAGCGAGTTCCCTGAACAGGTGCAGGAACTTCAACAGTACCTCTCTTTTGATAATCATACCGGCCCCGTAAGAGCGATTCCAGGCGAAGGATTGGATATTCCTATCTGGATACTGGGTTCCAGCACCGACAGTGCTTACCTGGCCGCCGCCATGGGACTGCCTTATGCTTTTGCCAGTCACTTTGCTCCTGCACAATTACATGCAGCCCTGAGTATTTACAGGAAGCATTTCAAACCTTCAGAGTTTTTACAGGCGCCGCATACCATGGCCTGTGTAAACGTAATCGCCGCCGACACGGATGCGGCAGCTAATCGTTTGGCTACTTCTTTTTACCAGCTGTTTCTGGGCATTATCCGTGGCCGGCTGCGCCGCATGGGCCCTCCAATCGACAGTATGGAAGGCGTATGGAATGAATATGAAGCGGCTCACGCGCAGCAAATGCTGGCCTGCTCTTTTATTGGTAGCTCTGATACCGTACAGCAAGGACTACAACAGTTCCTGGACGAAACACAGGTGGATGAAGTAATGGCTACCGCACATATTTATGACCAGGGAGACCGTTTGCATTCGTATGAATTGCTGATGGAACTATTTAAGCAGCTGAAGTAAGAAGCAGCGTTCTCAGAACAATCATTGATAGCAGGGTGTTAGGGGTTATAGATGATGATCTTAATCTATAAATCCTGTATTATGCATTTTCCCTCTGCTAAGCAATGTATGGCCGTACTGGCATTTTTTTCGATGTTGTTGTCGACGACATCTGTTTCCGCACAAAGAGGAAGGGAAGGCAGGCCTGGCAATCGCCCCGGGGCGGCTGCAAGACCGGCCAACCGCCCTGCCCAAATGAACAGACCAGCTAATCGTCCTGCGGAGCTGAACAGGCCCGCCAATCGCCCGGGAGGGGCCGCCAGACCAACCAATAACCAGTTTAATCAAAACCGGAATAACACGGTTAACCGGAATAATAATAACCGGATCAATAACAATAACAACACCCGCATTAACCGGAACAATAACGTAAATGTCAATAACAACAATAACGTTAACATCAACCGTAATAACAACGTGAATGTAAACCGCAATGTGAATGTGGTAAACAGAAATGTAACGGTGATCAATCGTCCTGCCGCCAGGGTATATCCGGGTCGTTATAATTATTACTACCATCCTTACCGCCCATATGTAAGCTGGGGGCCCGTATGGCATCCGATCGGATTCATAGTAGCTACGCTGGCTACCACCGCTATCATTGTTTCCATTCATGACAAGAAGTATCATTACGACCAGGGCGTGTATTATGCACCAGCGCCTTCCGGTGGCGGTTATACAGTAGTACCGGCTCCAATAGGCGCTGTGGTGACCACGTTGCCTTCGGGCTACACAATGGTGCCGGCCGGCGGTAATAATTACTATTATTACAGTGGCGCTTTTTATTCAAAATCGGGCGCTTCTTACACGGTGGTGGCGCCTCCGGCAGGTGCAGTGGTCACACAAATACCATCGGGCGCAACAGAGGCAACACTCGATGGCAAAAAATATGTAGTCTATAATGGTACCTATTATCAGCCGTTTTCCAACAATGGCACCAACGCTTATGAAGTGGTAGCCGCGGAGTGATGATGTAATAATCTGATAATAACGGTAACGAACAAACGGGATTATATTCCCGCGGTATGGAACAACCGTATTCAGCGGGTTAGCTTTTATTGTGTGGGCGCAATTACCTCCCAAAAGCAAATGTTTGTATCTTTATAGGACGGGGCTGTCAGGTGGCAGCTCAAAAATCAGACTATGATTCAAACATTGCGAACAGTTATAACCGGTACTGGTAGCTTCATTCCTGCTAACAAAAAACTAAATAATGATTTTTTGAACCAGGAATTCTACAGTGATCGACAAGAGCGTATACCTTCAGAAGGGGCGGACATCATCCGCAAATTTGAGGAGGTAACAGGTATTTCTGAGCGCAGGTATGCAGATATAGATATGAATGCTACGGAAATGGCCGTGGCGGCTGCGGTAGCGGCCATTAAAGATGCAGGAACAGATCCTGAAACACTGGATCAGATTATTCTGGCGCATAATTTTGGCAATGTTTTAAAAGATACTATACAATCAGATGCCGTGCCCTCACTGGCTTCCAGGGTAAAACAGGCATTAGGTATCCGCAATCCGGCCTGTATTCCATATGATGTGTTATTTGGTTGTCCGGGTTGGATACAGGGGTTAATTCAGGCAGATGCTTTTTTTAAAGCCGGACTGGCAAAGAAATGCCTGGTAATAGGAACCGAAACCCTGAGTCGTGTGATAGACCGTTATGACCGTGACAGTATGATTTTCAGTGATGGGGCAGGAGCCGTGATCGTGGAAGCTTTTGAGGGTGCAGGCAATTCGGCCGGCATTATCAGTGCCAGTGCACAGTCGTACGCCAATGATGAGTTGAACTATATTTATATGGGCATGTCTTATGCGCCGGAAGCGGATAAGCGTATCCGCTATATCAAGATGTTGGGTCGCAAGGTATATGAGTTTGCGCTCAAACGTGTACCTGAAGCCATGAAAGACTGTCTGGATAAAGGAAATATAGACATCAAAGAGGTTAATAAGATCTTCATTCACCAGGCCAACGAGAAAATGGATATTGCCATTATCAAGGCCTTCTATTTATTATACGGCATAAAGGATATACCCGCCGATATTATGCCGATGAATATTCATGTGCTGGGCAATAGTTCTGTTGCTACGGTGCCTACCTTATACGATATGGTCAGAAAGGGTGAAATCCCTAACCAATCGGTGCATGCAGGTGATGTGATCCTGTTTGCTTCTGTAGGGGCGGGCATGAATATTAATGCCATTTGTTACCGCGTATAGTTTATCGTATAAGCGTTACCGTTCCTTTTCTGCTAAAGCGTCTGCCCGTGTAATCCACGCCCTGCACCATCCATACGTAGGTGCCGGCAGGAGCAGGCTGACTTTGCCAGGTGCCATCCCATCCACCAGGAAGGTCGGCGCTGCGGTATACTTCCTGGCCCCAGCGGTTCCAGACACAGAAGAAATCGAGCCTGGGTACCCCGGCAGCGATGACGTGAAAAATATCATTGCGTCCATCGTTGTTGGGGGTAAATGCATTGGGCACGTAAAATTCAGGACCTTCATACACTTTTACATTCATGACATCTTCATCATGACATCCTTCCGGAGACAGGAGGGTAAGGTGATAGGTTTGATCTTTATGTAAAACAGCGATGGGGTTGGGAATATAAGGATTGTTAAGACCGGTGGCCGGTGACCAGGTGTATTGTAAACGGGGATTATTCCATTGCGACTGTAGTTGCAGGGGTTGTCCGTTGGCTACAATGGTATCGCTGCCGGCGCGTGCATATACCGCCGTTACAGTAACCGGAACTTCTGCAACAGGCGACAGGCAACCTTCTACGCTGATGGCGTATAGCCGTACAGGATAGTATCCGGTATCTGCATAACGATAAGTGGCATGCTGTTGCGTTTGCGTGATGCCATTGCCCAGGTCCCAGTTCCATTGCTGTATGGGGACATTGGGTGTGTTGTTGACACCCCGGAAATTGGTGGCAACACCGAGACAAACATTTTCGCCTGTACCGCTCACCACGGGTGTATTGCTAACCAGTATTGACTTTCCGAAGGTGCTGCCACAACCTTCTGCAGAGGTCACCCTGAGTTGAACCTGCCTGGAACCAGCGGTGGTAAAGGGTGCCAGCGGCGCCGCGCCGGTGGCCGTAGTGCCATCTCCCCAGTCCCATTCCCATTTTTGCAGGGTGCCTACCTTGATGGTGGTAAGATCCTTCATATTGGTATGTGTATTCAGACAAAAGGGACTGGGTCCGAAATCGACTACCGGGTACGACCCTACGGTAAAAGGAGCTTTCAACGTATCTGACTTACAGCCGCTGTTATCTTCAATCACGAGTTTTACTTCGTAATGTCCTGCTGCAGGGTATACATGTGGAGGAGGCTGCGGGGCGGCAGATAGGGTTCCGTCTCCCAAATCCCACCACCAGCTGGTAATGGCACCGAACGAGCTGGAATTGTCTTTAAACTGTATAGGGGTGCCATCGCAGAACACCTGTTGGGGATTAAAATTAAATTCCGGCCGAAGGGCGGCACAAAACTGTTGCAGGTTGGAGCTGCCACCAGTAGAACCTGCAAAGCCCCAGAAAACATTGGGGTCTCCGCCAAAGATATCATTGACCAGGTCTTTATCGAGCGTTAACCGCACTTCATTATCTATGCTTACTTCCATATGTTGCAACGCCGCATCCCATTTAATGCGGAACAGGTGCCACTGGCAGTCTTCCACGTTGTCGTTATCCTTTATCACCGTTACCGGCCCTGCGAGATTACCGGCACTGTTATGATCCGTCAAGCCATTCATTTGTATGGCGAGGTGATCGTAGGGAGGATCGTTTTCATCTGTATTCTGCCAGGTATCTATCAGTACACCAAGGGAAGGAGAGATGCCTTTAAAGCCCAGTCCCTGTCCGGTGGCGCCGAGGTTGGTACCTTTTGTTTGCAGGATAAACCCAATGCCATCTGCTCCTGTAGCGTCTTTACAGCCAAGGTTGATATCAAATACGTAGTTGAAGGACTGAAGGAGATTAATTTTATTTTTATTCCAGACGGTGCCGCTGATGAATTGGTTGTCTGGCGTGAGCACATAGCAGTTGCAGGTGCGCTGGGTGGCGGCTCCATTGAGTATGTATGGTAATTGTGTTTGACCTGTTAACCGGGAATTTATCAGCAGTAGCAGGCCGGGGACCAGGCATAGTATTCTTTTCATGTCAGGGAGCCGGGCAGCGGGACAGATTGCCATTGACAAGTTACATTCTTAGCTGTTAAGATCAAAGCACAATTATTGGGATAAATGGGTTTTTGCCTTAGTTTTGCCGGACCCAAAGTGATGTTGATATGCAAATAACGATCAGTGTAAAACAACCCGGCAGGAAACATGCGTTAATAGACAGGCAATCGCTGGAAGTGGAAGCGTTATCCGATCATCCTTCTCTCCGTGAGTTGCTGGTGGCGGTTGTTAAACAGCAGGTAACTGCCTATAACAATAAACCACTGGAGAAAAACCTCCTGCCATTCCTTTCTGCAGCGCAGATAGAAAACGGTGTAGCCAACGGTAAAGCAGGTTTCGGCAGCATTTATAACGAAAACAGGGCCGACCTTCAAAAGGCTGTGGATACTGCTTTGCAGGCCTTTGAAGATGGCCTGTTTGCCGTATTTGTCAAGGATGAAGAAATTAAACATTTAACCGATAAATTTTCGCTGGATAGCGATACAGTTATTACTTTTGTAAGGTTAACCTTTCTCGCCGGAAGCATCTGGTAGAGAAGCATTATTTTAACCCGTCACCCACAGCAAAGACCTTTATTATGGATGCAAAGCAATTCCTGGAAACCCGGGAACTTCCTGATTATTTGAAAAAAATGGCAGCGGAACTGGATACTATATGCGCCGGAAATGCCCCCCACCCATTGTTAACCAAAGAAATGGCCACACTGGCATTGCTGTTTATTCACGAGTCACCTGATGAAAACCGTAACGACAGCGATTACAATTATCGCAGAAAACTGACCTATAAGAGTGAGCGGTATGACCGTATTGCAGCTTTATTACCTGCAGCGGAATGGAATGACCCGGCTGCCTGGAATTTATTGGTATATATTTTCGGAACGGAAAACGCACCCTATGTAAAATATGCCTGGGAGCAAATCCCTTTTCAGATGTACCAGAGCGATTCTTACCGGCGTTCCTTTACTGCGCCGCATGACCGCGAAGTATATTTTGTGAACCAACTGAACTTCATCCTCCTGGCCATGCCACAGGCTTACCAGGTGACCTATGACTCCGGCGTGAAGGTGAGCAGCTTTGATTTAAGCGTGACGGAGCAGGTACGGTACGACCAGACACTTCAAAGCAGTAACCTGTTCAGGATCTGGTCTGCCGCCATAGATATGGGCAATACCGAAGTATTGTCGCTGATGGAAGACATCATTTTTAATAAAGATGAGATCGGGAAAGTAACACGTGCTATCATCAAGGCATTGTTGAACAGCAACAAGGAAAGCGCCTGGACATTGGTAGAAAAGCTGCTGCTGGCGGCGCAGCGCCAGGAAGGATTGCGGCAAACGATCCTGGAAGCGTTGGATGAAACCTCAACCGGTGCGTTGAAGTATATGATAAAAGTGCTGCTGGATAACAAGATGACTCGTTTTTCCTCTGTAGTACGTGCGCTTGATGTATGGGCAGGTTTGGGCTGGGAGGCAGAAAAGGAAAGCACCGTGAAATTGTTTCTTGAAAAAGCACATGAATTTTTACAGACACCCGCGCTGATTCCGGACGCCGTAAAAAGCGCCAATAACATGGACGTATACATGGCGTTGTGGAGCATGGGTGTGTATGATGTAGCTACTACCAGACCTTTGGTAATAGAATTGTTTGATAATGGTAATGTAGAAAAACGTTGCCTGGCATTGAAGTTTGCGCAGGAAACAAAATATTACAATATAGACATGCCCCTGTTTAACAGGGCGCTGGACGATAAGGACGAAGCCGTGCTGGGTATGGCATTGTCCGGTATTAATTCCCTCCTTTTTAACAATGGCGCTTTTTATGATACCCATTTCCCTGCGCTGTTTGATCGTTTACATGCCATCGTACAACGGACCGGCAACAAAGAGTTATTGTTTAGCGGCAAAGTGTTTTCCTGGATGAACATCAAATTTGACAGGAACGATGCTTTGCAGGCAATGGGACGATTGGTATTGGGCAGGCAGGACAGACTGGATATCATGCTCTCTTATTATGACGAGATGAATCTTTCACTGCGGGAGGAGTTATCCAGGTTAGTGTTCCCCGAACATGCGGCATGGGGATGGAATGAAAATACGGAAACACCTGCGCTGACAGACTTTCAGCGCAACTTTGCTATCCGGATGCTGAAGGATCGGGGAGAATATGTAGTAAACATCGCCTTCCGCGCATTGGGCAAGGAACAGTTCAATCCTGGTGAGATGAAGGTGTTCACCGAGTTGCTGAAGCGTAAGAGTGCCAGCAGCAGAAGTAAAGCAATTGAATTGATCTTACGTCAGATGGATGCAGTGATTGCGCGGGTAAATACGGAGTTGCTGCAGGGAGACGCAGAGCAACGATTGGCCGGACTGGACGTGGCTTTGCAGCTGAAGAAAAGTAATAGACTATCAGAAGACATTAACAACTGGCAGGCATCTTTCAAAGAGCGGAAAAGTATTTCTCAAAAGGAAGAAATATTATTATCTCAATTATCAGCAGATAATGAAGGCATTTCTTTTACTGCTGAAAGCGGATATGGATTGTATGATCCAAAAATGATATTGCCTGTAGTAGCACCAGTGGTAAAGAAAGACGACTACTATGCACAATGTCTGCGTGATGGGGAATTTGGTTTTTCAAAGTCAGTGGCAGATATACAGGCCGCATTGAAAAAGCTGTCGGAGTTGCTGAAGCAGCATAGTGACTATGAATATGAAATAGAACAGTATGATGGCAGTCGTACGAAAGTATTGCTGGCAAATACTTTCAGTAGAAACAAGCCCTATACTTTTGTATTTGAAAGCAAAGACGCAGAGTATGCATCTTATCCCTTGCCGGAGGTATGGGAAAAGTGGTACCAGGAAAGCGGATGGCAGGCAAGAGATATTTACTTGTTGAACTCCCTGATGCTGGATAAACAGGAGTTAACACAAACCTGGGTGGATTTAACTGCCCCTTACTATCCTGTTTATGAGGAAGTGATACCGGAAGAAATAAGGGCTACGCATTCTTACAAATGGTCCAATCCTGTGCTGCAGGTATTGATGGCACTGGGATTGATTCATCCTTTCAGGGAACGCAATGTTTTCCTCATAGGAGCTACCAGCCGGCTTTTTGCATCTTTGACACCGGACGTACTGAGTTATCAGTCGGACGGTAAATATTATCCGTATACCCGTGGGGGTTGGCAAAGTATACCGGCGCTCAACAAGTTGCTGGATTATATTAACGTCAATGACTTAGAGAAAGAAGAGATCAACGCTACCTGGCAACTGCAGCACTGGCGGCAGTTTACCGGTTTGGCGGAAAGCGTGCCGCAAAGTTTGCCGCCGTTGTCTGCTTTCTGTTATGCTTACCAGGCGGGCCTGATCAGCGAAAGTGAAATGTATCGGGGGCTTATCAGCGCTGATAATATCCGCGTTCTTTCCACCGTAAAGCGACATAAAGATGCATTTGATTACTTCAAACAATTCCCTTTCCTGCAGCCTATGTTTATACGGATGCGGGAGCATTTCCTGGATATAGAACTGAAACGGGGAGATACCGCCACCGCTGTTACGCGGCTGGTGCAACAGCTGAAAATTATCTATGGTGTTCATCGTTTTGCAGAGATACTGACGGCACTGGGGAAAACAACGCTGCACAGAGGATATATTTATTCCGGTGGCAACGATGCTTACAGCAAACAACAACAGCTGAGTACTTTATTGAAGAACTGTTACCCGCTGCCTGAAGATACGCAGGAGGTATTTAATGCCGCCATGAAGCAGATCAAAGCGGGTGAAACGCAGTTGATAGAAGCAGCGGTGTATGCACCGCAATGGCAGAAATTTGTGAGTCAGTACCTCAACTGGAAGGGATTGGACTCCGCTATCTGGTGGATGCATGCACACACTAAATCATCCGGTGCTGCGGAGCAGAATGCAGAAGCTGAAAGTGAGATCGCCCGTTATTCCGCCGTAGACCTGGCAGACTTCAAAATAGGTGCGGTAGATAAGGAGTGGTTTCAGAAAGCGTATAAGGAAATAGGGAAGGAGCGCTGGCAGATAGTATATGATGCGGCCAAATATATCAGTGATGGTAATGAACACCGGAGAGCGCGTTTATACGCTGACGTTATTATCGGTGATCTGAAATTAAAAGAAGTTACACAGAAGATAAAAGAAAAACGTGATCAGGATTACCTGCGCATGTACGGACTAATTCCGTTGAGTAAGGCCAGCGCTTCGAAAGATGTGCTGGGACGTTATGAATACCTGCAGTTGTTTAAAAAGGAAAGCAAGCAGTTTGGTGCGCAAAAACAGAGCAGTGAAGCATTAGCTATCCGGATAGCGATGGAAAACCTGGCCCGCAATGCCGGTTATGCCGATCCGCTTCGTTTGGCCTGGGCTATGGAAACCAAACAGGTGCAAAATATTTTATCGCGTGAAACGCAGGTACAATATGATGATGTGACCATTGGGCTGGTCATAGATGAGGCCGGAATGGCAGACCTGGTGGCCTTTAAGGGGGATAAGCCATTGAAAGCGGTGCCACCGAAATATAAAAAAGATAAGAAAGTAGAAGAATTAAATGACTACAGGAAGATATTAAGAGAACAGTTCAGTCGATCCAGGAAATCGCTGGAAGATGCCATGGTACGCGGTGATGCCTTTCTGGCTGCTGAGCTGGGAAACCTTTTCGGGCATCCCGTAATAGCCCGGCACCTGGAAAAGCTGATCTATGTGGCCGGAGAGAAACATGGTTTCTACCAGGCGGGCATATTGCAGGCAGCAGATGGAACCACCTACACACTGACAGAAACGGATACCATCCGTATTGCGCATTGTTCTGATTTGTATAAGGAGGGCGTGTGGAGCGACTATCAACGATATGCCTTTGAAAAGCAGTTGCAGCAACCATTTAAGCAGATATTCCGTGAACTGTATGTACCACTGGCCGATGAACTGGCAGAGAAATCAATATCGCGCCGTTATGCCGGCCACCAGGTACAACCCAGTCAGACTGTGGCTTTGCTGAAGAACAGACAATGGAAAGTAGACTATGAAGAAGGGTTGCAGAAGGTGTTCCACAGAGAAGGTTTCGTTGCTAAAATATATGCGATGGCTGACTGGTTTTCGCCGGCAGAAGTGGAATCTCCTACATTGGAAACCCTCATCTTCCATGACCTGAAAACCGGCAAGCCGGTGGCCTTTGAGCAAATATCGCCGCTGATCTTCAGCGAGGTAATGCGGGATATAGACCTGGTAGTAAGTGTGGCGCATGTGGGTGGTGTAGATCCGGAAGCCAGTCATAGCTCCATTGAAATGCGGAGTGTATTGCTACAGGAAACATTGCGTTTATTTAAAGTCGATAACGTGACGATCAGTGGTAATCATGCGCGTATCAAAGGGAAGCATGGCGATTACAGCGTACACCTGGGAAGCGCCGTAGCGCATCAGTTGCCAGGAAAGTACCTGTCTGTTTTACCGGTACATTCCCAGCACAGAGGGCGCATATTTTTACCGTTTGTAGATGATGATCCCAAATCTGCAGAGCTGATTTCCAAGGTACTGCTGCTGGCAAAGGACCATGAAATCCAGGACCCGACGATATTACAGCAGCTAAGTATGAACTAAGGCGTTATTCATCTTCCTAAAAAAAACAAATGAAGGTAATTACAGACTATAAAGGCAGGCAATTATTTCTTTCCCGGGATGACGAAAAGAATGTGGCACCGTTGGTATTTCATATTGATGATCAACGGGTGCAGGCATGGGAGCAATATCCCGGCTATGAAGTAGTGGCCTGGCATAGTGGCGCGGGACTGCTGGTATTGAATTCTCCCTGGATTAAAGGCTCCCGCAAACTGGTGACCAACCTGGTAGTGATGCGGCTGGCCACCCAGGAAGTGGTGTATAGTACGGACCGGCATATGTATTACAATGCGGTTTTCAATGCCAGCGGCAGTCACCTGCTGCTGGAAGCCTATAACCAGAAGCAGGCCTGGGTGGATCTGGCTACCGGCGCTATTGTGGCGGAGTTAAAGCCGGAGGTACGCCAGTATAATGGCACCTTTAACCCGCATCAAAACATTTTTTATTTTCCGCTGGAGAATAAAAAAGCCTGGTTACAGGTAGATGGAAGCACTTTCGAGGGTACACTGATAAAGACGCCTTACCCTGACCGGGCACATAAAGTAATATATGTGGAAGCGCTGCGGCAGTACCTGTTGCTGACTGAAGGCAATATCCTGATTTGTTGCGATGACCAGCTGAAGCCCATCTGGCAGCGGAATTTCTCCGAAATGGGGGATGATGCGGGCTCTGTTTTCGGCAGTGATATCCTCGTGACGGAAGATCATGAACTGGTGTGCGTCAGCGCCAGTTCTACCGAATCGAACCGCTGGGGGGCTGATTTTGTGCTGGACATCAAAACCGGTGAGCCGAGGCATATCATCCAGGGGTATCATCAGCAGGGCAGAGTGGCCGGCAGCTATTTTGGCCGCCGGGTATTATTGCATCCCATGAAAGTGATGAACCTGGAAACGGGTGCAGTAGAAGCCTGGACGTTACCTGACTTTTTGCCCGGTTTTAAGTAATTTGCGGTTGATTTCAAAGGTAATTATGGATATAAGCGTTAACAAATACATCAGTGAAACCGGTTTTTGCAGCCGCAGAGAAGCTGATAAATATATTGAACAGGGTAGGGTAACGATCAACGACAACGTCGCTTCCAAAGGTAATCGTGTAAAAGACGGAGATGTGGTAGAAGTAGACGGGGAGCCGTTGAAGAAGAAAAAAACTACCGTGTACATTGCGCTGAACAAGCCCAAAGGGATTACCTGTACCACGGATCTGAAAGATAAAACGAACATCATCGACTACGTTAACTTCTCCAGCCGGATATTCCCGATTGGTCGTTTGGACAAACGTTCCGAAGGACTGATATTTTTAACAAATGATGGTGATATCGTTAATAAGATTCTCCGGGCAGGTAATCAGCACGAGAAAGAATATATTGTTACCGTTGACAAGCCGATAGACCTGGAGTTTGTGAAAGCTATGCGCAACGGTGTTCGCATCCTGGGTGTGATGACGCAGAAATGTTTTGTGCAGCAGGAAGGCGCCAGCCGTTTTCGCATTATCCTGACGCAGGGTCTTAACCGGCAGATCCGCCGGATGTGTGAAGCGCTGGGCTATGAGGTGGTGGCATTGAAGCGTACCCGCATCATGAACATGACAACAAAAGACCTTGCCACCGGCTCCTGGCGCTATTTTACCAAGGAAGAGGTAAATAGTCTTAATACCCTGGTAGCCAACAGCAGTAAAACTGAAAAAGGAGACAACAACCATGACGGAATGGACGAATAGTTATCATCTGGCATTAACGGTTACAAGAGAGGGTGTTTCTTTCCCGGCATCGATGGGGGTATCTTCTCTGTCGTTGCCTGCATTGCAGCTTGAGCTGCACCGCTTTTTGCATCCTGAAGAACGTACTACGTTAACGGGCGTAGCCCAACATCATTATTTTTTAGGCCGCCATGCTGCAAAGCTGGCGGCTTTTGATTTTACTGGCGTTGCGCCTGCCTCCATCCGGATCCGCCCCGGCGTATTTGGTCAGCCGGTATTGAGTTGTCCTGGCCACAGCAATTTGCAGGTAAGTATTACGCATAGCGATGGTAGCGCTATGGCGGTTGTTTTCCCCGAGTCGCATCCTATGGCGGTGGACATAGAAGCAATAGATGGCAGTCGTTTTTTACCCCCTGTAACGCCCGCAGAAATGCGTTTAATGGCATCGCTGCCCTATAGCACTGATGAGCAGCAGTTCCTGCTCTGGACAGCCCGGGAGGCCCTTTCTAAGGTATTGCGGACAGGCTTCACCACCGACCTGGAATTATTTGATGTAAAATCTGTTGAGCGCAATGGTGATTTCCTGATTTCCACCTTCGTTCACTTTATGCAATACAAAGCCGTCAGCTGGGTTGCTGGCAATATGGCTTGCTCACTTGTTTTACCACAGAGAAGTCTCGTAGACATGGCAGCGCTGCAGGCGCTGACTAATCGAGTGTCTTGACGTACAGGAAAGATGAATCCTTAGGGTTATAGGTAAAAATAAATTTGCCATTTACGTCAGATCCTGATATGGTCCTCCTTCCGCTTTTTGTCGGCGCATTGTATACCGGTTTATGTACGAACGCCACTACAAAAGAGTCGAGGTATACATAGTGCAGTTGCAGATCTGTAAACCCCAGTTCATTCATATCCTTGAAAGCATTTCTGCTTCTGTCGTTCATATTTTGCAGGTTCCAGAGATCCTGCGGAAAATGATGAAAGGTGCGGCGATATTCTTTTACCGATTCTACAAAAGTAATCGTAGGCTGAATGGCGCTTTTTTTCTTTTTGGCTTTCCAGGGAATTTCATATCCGGTGTTCTCAGTATGTTCCTGTACTTTGAGCTGGCCATCCGCTCCGCGGGAATAGGAGTAAGTTGTTCGTGTGGATTGGCAGGCATAGAGGAGCAATGCTACGGCGAATAATAGGTAGTGCTTTTTCATATAGGAAGGAAGTTATTTTTATTTTTTGGAAAAAAAAATTTGGTTGGTAATAGATAATTCCTATTTTTGCATCCCCTTAACAATGAGGGTGGTAGCGGATTCCCTAGCTCAGTTGGTAGAGCAATACACTTTTAATGTATGGGTCTTGGGTTCGAGTCCCAAGGGGATCACCATCAGGAGTAAAAGTAAATACTCTCACGTAATTAAAACCTTGTAGAAGCATATTCTACAAGGTTTTTTTGTTTTCAGTGGTAAAGTTGTAGAGTTCTATGTAAAGATAGAAAAGTGAGCATTGCGGGATCAAGTTGAAAAGTTTAATACCCTCTTTATTCTGACTTGAATCAATTAAGTCAAAATACCCTAAAACCCCTGCTGGTAACAGCATCTCTACTAGTTTGCGAAAGTTCTGATCAAGTGCTTCGTTGACCGGTATTTAATCCTATTCATTTTATATCTTTGTCTGCAATTCTTTCATCCCTATGAAATACATTTTTCTCTGTTGTTGTTTACTATTACAACTAACCACAAAAGCGCAAACACTCTATTCTTACAAGGATTCGCTTCATAGATACGCCATCGGAATTCCCGAAAAATGGAAGTACTGGAAAAGAAACGATAGTACCCGCATCAATCTATTGGTTTATGATATGGAGAAGCATCTAACCAATGAAATCGCGGATAATTTCAATATAACTATTTTTAAACACCCGAGTATAAACGCTGATAGCGCCCTTTATATTTTGGCGTCTCTCACGGCTCGTGCGCGCTTATCAATGCTGGATACCGGTAGTTATACGGTAGATGGAAAAAGAATGGTATGGTTTGATGATGTTCATGTAGGCTCGAACTTTAAAGATACACTATGTGCAAGTGATTTTATCTTATATAATGATAGTAAAGTGTATATAATTACCTGTACAACGACCCCATCACGGTTTTCTACATCTAAAGATCTGTTTCATCGGGTAGCACAATCATTCAAAGTGCCGCTTCCTCCGCTATATGAGTCATTACGCATAGACTACCCTACGGATATTACATGGAAAATTCAGAATGAAACTGATGATTCAATTACACACGTTATGCAGCTATTGCCTATTAATGAGTCAGCAGAACAATGGACTAGCTGTATCAATTTAGTGACAATAAAACAAAAGGCGCAACAAAGGATTGAGCAAACACTTTCATCCTGTAAGGCGCAGGTAAATGAAAAATATACGAATGCACATTTTACCTTATTATCGAAAGGAGAGAATTGGGGATTATTTAAGATCGAAACCAGTCATCCAACACCTGAAGCTACTTTATATTATGTTTTGCAGACAGGGCTTTCTGTGCATACTATCAGTATCGCGTTTACCCAACCCATACTTTCTGACGACTTGTTAAAAAGATGGACGAGGATCTTTCGGAATGGAAAATTAGTAATGGAGTAACATATATACCAAAATCTATAATGTACGCATAAGTGGATACAGAAAGGATAAATGGCCCTTTATTCCGCTGTTGAAATTAATCCGGGAATTAATGGATATGTCTTTTGCTGATGCACGAAGAATCGTGGATAGAATTGGGCAAATGAAACCGCCGAAATTACGTTTGTTGATTCGAGTGTGCAGAATGAATTTGTTAAAAAGGTGGATGCTATTGAGGTAATTTGTTTATTATGGTAATTTCTCTTCTATTGCCCTATGGTAAATATATTGATAGTCGCAGTTATCATCGAATTACCCTATAGCTGGCTACACCGCATAGGCTCAAAAATCTCGCGCCGGATCAGTTGAATGTAATACTACAACCATTTTTGTATTATTGAACTAATGTTACTTATATTTTCCTATCATTACTCCTGACTATAACGGTTACACCTAATCAGGTCAGCATAACGGTTAGCAATAAACGCTCACCACTATCAAAGGCAGATTCTATAAGACATTACGAAGATACGTGCTGCCCCAAAGAGGTCCACAACAAAGCATACAAACAGCATCAAAGCCGCATAAATCGCACGATTTACGCGGCTTTTTTGTTTTAACCTGCAAGGGTTTATCATTCAAAACGAAGGTGAATGGTAACATAAAAGGTTACACGGGCAATACTTAAATTTAGTGTAACCTTTCTCTTCAACCTGCAAAAATTAATAAGGTTAGTGGTCTTAAACGGAAACACATCATTATGGTCACAGCTAATGCGCCCTATAAAGAAGGCCCCTTCAATTGTAATAGCAGTAAATAAATTGTAAGTTTTGTTTATAGTTAATTATAAAAAAGATCAATAGAAATGGCTATGGCTCATATTGTTGCATTCAAATTAGCAGACTAACAGATATTGGCGAATTTTCCCTAGATTGTGTTTCATTTATCGGGTGCCAGGCAATCAAACATATAACGAAAAAGAACTATTGTCGAGAATAGCAGAAGGCGATGAGCAGGCATATGCTATCATATTCGGCCAATATTACCCGTTACTTTATACCTACGTCAATCGCATTATCCAATCCGCCCCGGAAACTGAAAGTATTTTACAGGATATTTTTATGAAGATCTGGCAGGGACGTGAGACATTACAATATGTAGAGCGATTCAGTCCTTATCTCTGGGTAATGACTCGTCACCATGCTCTCAATGCCATGCGCAACCTGGCGCGCCGCAATGCACTGCTGGATGATTTTGCTAAACAAGTCCCAATTGTCGAAACGGAGGAAACCAGGGAATGGCATCTTTCCCTCATAGACCAGGCGATTGCACAGTTACCGGAACATTGTCGCCAGGTATGGACCATGAATCGAATCGGCAAAATGAAGCAGGCGGAAATAGCCTTAGCGCTGGGAATTGCACTGCCAACAGTTAAAAAATATATGCAGCAGGCCATCGGCCTAATTACACAGTACGTAAAAGATCGTTCTTCACTAGGTCTTGCCTTGACCCTTCTACTTTCTCTCTTTTTTGAAAAAAAATAGGAATCACCATATACTTTTTGAAAAGCCAGGTGTCATTTATATATACCCGTTAATTTATTCAACATGAATAAGGAGCTGACTGAATTGTTTAATCGTTATTTCGATGGTACGGCCACTGAGGCCGACCGCCGGAAATTAATGGAGTTGGTGATGGAATCGGACGATGTGCTGCTGGAGTCGGTTATGCGCCAACAATGGGAAGCGCTGCAGGGAGCCACGGTACAGGCGCCCAGTGGAGACCACGTGCTGGCAGCTATTCTTAATAAACCGGCACGGATGAGACCTGTAAGGCAACGTTGGTATTGGGCCGCCGCCGCAGCAGTATTGCTTCTTGTGAGTATTGGCGGTTATTTTCAGTTAAAGCATCAGAAGGAAATTACGGATGTTGCAAAAATAGAAAAGGTTACGCCGGGTTACGAGCGTGCTACCCTTACCCTGGACGATGGCTCGGTGGTGCAACTGGATAGTGCAGGTAATCGCACGCTGCAACAGGGTGGCGCTTCAATACAGCAACAGGGTGGACAGCTTGTATATGCGGCTACATCGGATAAGGATGCAGCGACATATAATACGTTGCGTACCCCCCGTGGTGGCCAATTTAAAGTCACCCTGCCGGATGGTACCACGGTTTGGTTAAACGCGGCTAGTTCTATCCGGTACCCTACTACTTTCCTGGGGCAGGAGCGTCGGGTGGAAGTGAGTGGGGAAGCTTATTTCGAGGTGGCGAAGAATGAGAAAATGCCATTTAAAGTAAGTGTAAATGGTAAGGCTGAGGTAAAAGTACTGGGTACTCATTTTAATGTAGATGCTTATCCGGAGGAAGGCATTATTAAAACCACCTTGCTGGAAGGCGCCGTATCGATGTCGACTCCCGCCAATCCTTCTGTATTACTCAAACCAGGTCAACAAGCAGCGGCCGGACAAGCAGGTATTAAGGTCGTAAACGATGCCAACATCGACCAGGTAATGGCCTGGAGGTATGGACTATTTAACTTTGACCGGTCTAACCTACCATCGGTCATGAATGAACTGAGCCGCTGGTACGATGTAGATGTACGTTATGAGGGACAAATTCCTTCGCGGACATTCAGAGGAAAAATCAACCGTGACCTCAGCCTGGCACAGGTACTGGAAGTACTCCAGGACGTGAACATTAAATTTAGAATGGAGGGAAAAACAATAGTAGTATATAATTAATAATCAAAAACCAATCATTTCAAAAACCAAAAAGCCGGTATGCGTCAACATATCCGGCTATAATTTGGCAAAAGTCAAGTCTGGATAGATCCTGTTATTTACCAAACCAACCAAAATTATGCAAAAAAATGCGAAAAGCATGCGGGCTCGCAGCTCCGGGCCTCGTTGTATCAACCAAACATTGCGAGTTATGAGGATTACGTTTATTTTAATGCTTATTGCCACACTGCATGTTAGTGCAAACATAGCTGCACAGGGCAAAGTGTCTATGTCAGTTAAAGGTGAAGACCTATCAACAGTATTGGCGCGTGCAGAAAAACAAACCGGGTATGTTTTCTTCTTTGATGAAAAACTGCTGTCTATCGCCAAACCAGTAACAATTACAGCCAAAGACTTACCATTATTGAAGTTTCTCGACCTGCTCTTTCAGGAGCAACCATTCAGGTACAGTGTAAGGAACACCACCATCACGCTTTTAATGAAGGTGCCAGTGACTCCCCGCACTGACCTGGTTTTGCAGGAAAATAATATGGCCAATACCCTGGTGATCATAAAAGGGATTATTGCGGGCTCTGATGGTAAAATGCTGCCTGGTGTATCTGTAAGATTGAAGCCATCCACGATAGGCACAACTACCAATGAAGATGGGATATTTATATTGCAGAATGTACCGCCGGGTACTTATATGCTGGAAATATCCAGTATCGGGTACTCCACGATCAGTAGAAAGCTGATCGTAACAGATAAGCCATTGGAACTCGCCTTCACGCTCCAGCAGGAAGCGATCGAACAAAGAGAAGTAGTCATTTCTACCGGTTACATGGCTAAAAAGCCCGGAGAGTTGACCGGGTCTGTACAGAAAATATCAGGTGACGAAATCAGAAGGGGCATTACCTCTTCTGACCCTGCCTCTTTACTGAAAGGAAGAGCAGCGGGTCTGTATATTTCTGAACAGAATGCTGCCGACCCCACCAGCAGTGGCGGACAAATTTTTGTAAGGGGACAGAGTAGCGTGGCGGGAGTTGGTGTAGATCAATTCAACGAATTTGTGGTACCCGCGCTCAACTATGGCCCACTCATCGTATTGGATGGAGTAATTATGCCGAATCAAAATTTGAAAGAGCTGGTTACACCACAGGAAATCCAGGACGTCATTGTACTGAAAGACGCAGCTGCTACTGCTATTTATGGATCAAGGGCAGCGGCAGGCGTATTGGTAGTCACCACCAAAAGAGGAAGTAATGCAAAACCACGCATTAACGCCGAAGTGAAATACGGAATTAATCAGCCTAATCGAGGGCGCATGAAGTTTCTGAACGGCGCGGAGCTCTATGATCTGCAAAAACGATTCTATACCGAAGACTATAAGCAGAATAATGCCAGCCTCTCTTCTATGTTCCCTACGTTAGACAATTATTTAGACTATCGCCTGCCTACACAGGAACAGGTGAATAATTCCTACGACTGGACTAAATACGCTTTCGTTACCAGCAATACTACAGAAGTAAACCTGTCTGCCAGCGGAGGAAATGACCGTACCAAATACTATGTAGGCGGCTCTTATTACAATGAGCAAGCTACAGGTGTTCTCAATAGTTTAATCCGGAAAACGTTCCGGCTCAACCTTGAAAGCCGCTTAACAGACAGGTTTACAGCCACAGTTTCCATTAATGGCATTATGAATGATGGCCGTCAGGATCAGGGTGGCACCATTAGTGGCATGCAAACCCTTATCCCGTGGGCAAATCCTTATGCCGCAGATGGGGCGATTACCCAGGCACTTAACTTTAAAATGGGCGGAACGCAGCAGATCGTCGACAACCCCTTATTCAACAGGCAGTATAATTTTTCAAAACGGCAGTCACAGTTGTTTTTCGGATCTATTAAGTTAGACTATAAAATTACCGATTGGTTGAGTATTTCCAGTACTAACTCTGGTAATCTTAACTACAATAAAAACACGCAATATACAGATGTGAGAACTTACAACGGAGGTAGTTCCTTTTTTGCCCCACAAGGATTTTTGGGTACTACCACCGGCAACCTGATGTCTTACCTCACCTCCAACCAATTAACCTTTAATAAAAAAACTGGGGACCATATGTTCCGTGCCCTGGCAGGTATGGAATTCGGGCAAACCACCGTTGAAGATATGCTGGTAAATGTAAATCATGTGCGTGCCGGTTACCCGGTTATCTCTCTTGCGAGGGAAATAGGTGGTCCGGCAGATTTATCCATCTTTGGTATTCCCACTACCAAAGCGGGTAATATTGAGGGTGGAAAAGATGTAAAAGCCATTTATTCTTTATTTGGCGAAGCCGGATATACTTACGAAGGTAAATACAGTTTAAGTGCTTCTGTACGCAGGGACGCATCCAGCAGCTTTGGCCGTGACAACCGCTATGGTACTTTCTATTCCGGAGGTGGCGCATGGGTTGCCAGCGAGGAAAAATTCCTGCAAAATGTAAAATGGATCAGCTATTTGAAACTCCGGGCCAACTATGGAACCAGTGGCTCTCAACTTGGCGACAACTTTCTCACAAGAACGTTGTACGATCCAAGATATACGTATAGCGGAGCTGGAGCAGCCACTATTTCAGTATTAGGTAATCCGGATCTCAGATGGGAAGTAACCAGGTCATGGAGTGCGGGTATTGACATGGAGTTCTTTAAACGTTTAACGGCTACAGTAGATGTTTACAAACGGAGCTCTCAGGATCTGTTACAGAAGGTGTTGTTGCCAGCTTTGTCAGGTTTTCCAACACAGTGGCAGAATGCGGCTACAGTAGATAACAAAGGGATAGAACTGGTGCTGAATGCTCAGAATATAAACAGAAAAAATTTCTCCTGGAGTACCTCTTTCAACATCAGCTTTAACAGGAACCAGATTGTAAACGTAGCCAATGACTCATTAAGACAGGGATATTACCCGGAGAATAGCTATTATCTTTTTAAAGGAGATGATATCAATGCATTAAAAGCTGTTAAGTACGCCGGGGTAGACCCGGAATCAGGAAAGCCGAGATTTGAAAAGTTGATCTTCGATGCTAAGGGAAATAAAGTCGGTGTGGAATATGTAAATACAATTGCTGAAGTAGATGCAGCTTCAGACAGCAGGCAGTTTCAAACAATTGGTTCTTTCCAGCCAAGATACTATGGTGGCCTCACCAACACCTTTACCTACAAAAATTTTTCATTGAGTGTATTGATCACTTTCGCATTTAAATATACGATCATCGATAACTACGCGGCTTCTTCACAGGTGGCTAATCTGGATCGTCTTAACCAACTTGCCTACACTAAGAATCAGATACCATGGACAACGCCCGGGCAGGCCAACGCTACCGAGCCGGCACTGTATTACCAGGCAACTACTAACTTTTTCGGATCAAGCAGATATATGCACGATGCCAGTAATGCCTCGCTTCGTAATGTCCGGTTAAGTTATGACCTACCGCAACCATTACTCAGTCGCATGAAATTATCAAACTTCACGGTGTATGTAAGTGGTGATAATTTATACACGATCTACAATAAATATATAATAGCCTCCAGTCCCGAAGGGCCTGCTGTAGGGCAAGCGCAGGATTTTGGCAATGCGAGTGGCCCATTAAGTATCCCGCGGCGATATGTATTTGGGCTACAGGTTACATTTTAGTTGATAGTTAAAAAGTATTAAAATGAAAAAATACGTCTTTATATTTTTGATGTCTCTCCTTGCGATGGCCTGCGATAAAAAGATAGATGAGATCAGTCCGCTGATTAAAATTGACAAGGACGGCGAATTGTCTTCTGCTGCCGGGATTGTAGAAGCCACTGTAGGCAATTACTCCCTGTTGCGCGACAATTCCAATGCGTCTTATGATGAACCATTGCTAAACTTGTCCGAAAGCCGTGGCAACAATGTAACCTTGCGCACCTTCGGACCTCCGGAAAAAATGACGGACGGGTTCTTCTATCAAAACAGCAACAGCCCCACGCTTGGTTTCAGCAGCGACTTTTATCGCGGCTCTTATCAGCTGATTGTTAGCATTAATACCACATTAGAAGGGATCACCGCTTTTGAAGAAACAATGCTCTCCAATTCCCAGGAGGCCGACCGGAATAATGTGCTGTATGCGAAAGGAGAAAATCATTTCCTGAGGGCACTTACTTATTTTAATCTGATCAGATTATATGGCAAGCCTTATTATCAGAATGCTGCAAACAGTTCCGGTGTTGCGTTAAAAAAAACAAGTGATTTAAAGGAGATACCTGCACCATCTACTGTTAAGGAGGTGTATGATTATATCACAGAAGAATTGAAAATAGCAGCGCAATTGATGAAAACCCCGGTGGTAAAGACAAACAGTTTTGCCAGCAAAGAGGCAGCCTGGGCATTGTTATCAAGGGTATACTTGTATATGGGCGGTAACATAGCCAGTCCGGACGCCACTTATAACCAGGCAGCAGTAACCTATGCAGACAGTGCATTGACGCAAAATGGAGGAAAGTTGGCATTGCTGCAGGGCAACGATTATAAAAACCTGTTTGCCGATGATCAGGATGGATCCATTGGCCGCGCTAAATTCTCGGCCAATAAAGAAATCATCTTTGCCTTTGACAACATGACAGGCAATACCCGCATCGGCATTCTCTACAACTATGATCCGGTGTATGGATTGGGCGGCGTTTTTATGCCCTCTTCAGACCTTAAACAATTGTTCACAGCACAGGATATCCGCAGTAGTTTCTTCAGGGTGAATGCTGCAACAGGACTTACCGAAACCACCAAATTACTGGTATTGCTTAACCAGCTACTCACCCGCGCTCCAAACATCTTTTTGCGCACCGGTGAATTGTACCTGAACAGAGCCGAAGCTTATGCTAAAATGAAGAATTACACGATGGCCAGGGCGGACCTCATCACCATCCACACCCGTGCAGGATTGCCCGAATCGGACATTACCAGTATCGCCGATCAGGACCTGCTTACTGCTATTCTAAAAGAAAGACGTATGGAGCTTGCGTTTGAAGGACATTCCGGATATGATTATTTCCGCAACGGATTACCGATGATCCGGAAGGCCGCCGACAACAACGGGAAAGAGTTGATCATTCAGCCTAACGATCCGAAAGTAGCGCTGACCGTTCCAAACTTTTAAGGGACTTTATTTACAATAATCATTTTTCATAGAAGCCCGAAAGGCTTCTACAGGGTACTATTTTGCATTTAAAATTTCAAAAACTAACAAAAATGAGTTACAGTATGAAGATTTCGAGAACTGTGGGCTTAGCTATTCTCTCCATTCTTTGTTTCACGCAGGTTTCATTGGGACAGGAAAAGGCTAAATTATTTGTGGGCGACAAAGCGCCCGAGCTTCGTTATGGAAAATGGTTAAAAGGTACGCCTGTTAAGGAGTATAAGAAGGGCCACCTCTATCTTTTTGAGTTCTGGGCTACCTGGTGCGGCCCCTGCATTGCATCTATGCCACATCTTTCTGAATTCGCCCGGGAACACAAAAAAGAAGCTACCGTGATTGCGGTGAATATCTGGGAGAAAACAGGAGACAAACCTTATGAATCCTCTCTTCCAAAAGTCAGCAAATTTGTAACCGGCATAGGCAACAAAATGGACTTCAATGTTATCACTGACAGCAAAGATCAATTTATGGGAAATGAATGGATGAAGGCTGCCGGACAGGATGGCATTCCCTGTACATTTATGGTGAAGGATGGAATCATTCTGTGGATAGGTCATCCCGTTGAACTGGATTCTGTTGTAAATGTGGTGATGTCGGGAAATTATGACGTAGCTGCTACCAGGAAGAAGTTACAGGAAAGAAATGAAGAGTCAGACGCTGCAGCTGTACCCTTTCAAAACTTAATGAAGGACTATGAAAAAGCGGTTACTGATAAGCAGTACAGCAAGGCTATTCAGTTGCTGGATTCAGGTATTGGCACCATGCCCGCCTTTGCCGGAACATTCGGTTTCTTTAAGTTCCAAACCTTACTTGAACATGTCAATGAAGATACGGCAATGGCTTTTGTAAGACCATGGCAGGCTACTAAACCTGGATATGTAGGTTCTACGGCGGCAGTAATTGCAAGGCAAAAGGGATGGAAGAAGTCCACCTATGAATATGCTTTAGAGTTGCTGAATACTCAACTGGAAGTACCACAGTTCCCGGCATCTATGGTCTACGAGGAGATGGCCGGCGCATATGCAAATATGAATGATTACAAAAGCGCCGTGCAATACCAGGAGAAGGCAATTGCAACCGCCAGACAATTCCTGAAAGAAGGTAAATTCGCCGGTTTCATTATGGAAGACACCATTAAAGAATCCGAAAAGAAACTTACCGGGTACAAAAAGGAGTTGAAGTAAAATAACAGGATAATACGTCTTAATGTAACAGCCTTTGATTGGTGATGTACTCCCAATGGGATTACTAGAGAATTTGGAGACCTGCACCTGGTGCGGGTCTCCTTTTTTTGCGCTATAATTTACGCTATAATGATCGTGTGGGGCGGTAGCGTTTACGTGGCTTTACCAAGTTCAGAGCTATCTTTGCAAATTTAAAGGATTACCTGGTTAGCTCCATTTCGATGATTTAGCCAATTTCTTTTTTGTACAATATAGAGCCGAATGACAATGGTGCTTGATCTTTTTGCGCTATTTTTAAAAAGTGCTATATTCAAAAATAAGTATATAAAGGATAATCGTTTTAACCAGTATTTACAACATGAAGGAACAGATGGCATCAGGGTATTAAAAGAAAAGGACAAAATCCACTATCCTGCAAGCGGGAAAATAATGATACTGGTGGCACCCATATGCATAGAAAATACGGTTTATATTTTACCCATAATATAAGATAATGACAAAATTTATATTTACATTATTATTGATTGCAAGTCTTAATAGCTGTGCACAGGAATCAAAAAGGAAGGCAATGACAGCTGAACAAAGAATAGAATATCTTTCTAATAAAGTTCAGAAATTTACCTATGAACCTATTTACGAATTAGATATCCAATCTGCATTTAGTTTCCGGGTAATGGTAAACGGAGTTCCAGTTTATTCAAACTTTGATGTGATTCCGGGAATAGTAAGAATCAATATTAATTCATCGATTCTTAAAAGTGGGAAACAAACTCTTGAAGTTGAGCTTTATCCTGGATATGACCATAATGGAACAAAAAAAAGCTACCTGGACAATGGTGAGAATTTTATTTTGAAAATAGAAAAGGCCGAATGGAATAAGGATGGATCAACAGAAACCCCTGAAGATGTACTTGAGTTTAAAAATAATGATAAAAATATTGACTACTCAAAATTAACAGAATATAAAACCAGTCTCAGTTTCGATGCTTCCGTGCCCTATACTATGAAAGGATGGGAGGAAGGGGAAGATTTGTCTACACTGAATCAAAAAGACCTGGAATTAAAAGTAGTCAGCTTTTATGAAAATACGGTGGCAGCCTTTAAAGAAAAAGATTATGATTATCTGAATACTATTTTTTTAAACGCGGACTCAGAATGGTACCAGGCGGAGTATTTTGCTAAAGATATCATAACAAAACTTCAGACAGGCAAGGGTAGAAAGGGGAAATCCGTGTCTGCCAACCGTGCGAATTCAGTTAAACATTCACAAAGCTTTTATCCTATGGAAAATTACACGATGAAATTTTATGCCAATAACAGATTAGTTAGATTAGAACCGAAAGAAGGTTTTAGTCGTGGTGAGTCTTTATTAGGCTATGATGATATCGATAAAAATGGGATGAATAGAAAAACGTTTATAGATATGTTGCTATACATTCCCAAGGAGACGCAAAGCCTGCAAATCATTAGATAACGGGTATTTAGCAAAAATAAAAAAACGGAGCCTTTGCTCGCATTGGTCGGCAAAAAGGGAAATACAGCGGAGACGAGAGGGGAGATTGGGGGCGGGAAAAAAACTGGTCAAACGGTATTTCAACCATTTGACCAGTCCATAACAGAAAGTTATTGCATCAAATAATACTTATAGGAAGATGATTAGCGGGGGATAGCATAATATGCTACTCCTTGATTAACATAACCCGGATAATTAGCTGCATTGTTATCGGTAGTACTGATATGATCGCTTTGCATTGCATTCCAGTACCGGTAAACGGGCACGCTGCCGGCTACCCCTGTAGGATACACGTAGCCTGCAATACCTTCGAGATTCCAGCCGGGAGCACCACTTACGATATTAACGTCAGTAGAATAAATATGATCTGAAATATCGGATTGATAAAACCGGTACAATGCGACCGTACCCGATACCTGGGCGGGAAATATCCTGTGAGTGAAATCCGCATAATTATAATCCGGATAAATATTATGAATATTGGCATCTACCCAGTAGGAATGATCCTGTGTTAGCGCATTGTAAAAACCAAAGAATGCCTGTACTCTCGGTACGCCTCCTGGTGAAAACAAGGAACTTAATACAAACGCATCAGACGCGGAAATTGACTTGCTGATAGCTTCCGGTATACAAGCCCGCATAAAAGATTCGGAGAACCGCGGAGGCGCCGTAATGGTAATCGGAATTTTTGTTACAGGTACTGTTCCCAGATTGCTTTTAGGATAGCAGTTACTATTATAATTGTTCGTATAACCTGTATGCAGTAAGCCTACGCTATGCCCTAATTCATGCAGAATAACAGAAGCTGCCCAACCAGCCTGATTACTACCGGTGAAAAATCTGTAGGTATTTAATTTAACATCAGGATAGGGCTTACCTTTAGCCGCAAGGCCCACGTAACCGTTGATGTTGGAAACTTCATAGTAACCAGATACCGTAACGTTTGCATCGCTGCTGTTATTGGTACGTTCAATTGTAAGATCTGTTCTTACACCATTGAATCGATTAATCGCATCATCTACGGCAGTTACATAATTAGCCCCGAGTGCCGACACATATACTTTCAATACTTTTGGAGTGCCGGTTACGGGTGCTCCAATATGATATTGCTCAATGGAATCAACCATTAATATTTTTGTTTCCGGTGTTTTACCCAGATCTGCGTAGGCAATAAAGATATCTCCTTCTACAATGTATCCTCCGGTGGTGGGTACTACGCCTGTTGAGCTGAATCCCATGTTCTTAATCTTTAACAGAGAATTCGTAGTGTCAATCGGGACTGCAGTGCTGTCTTTTGGGGTTACATCCTTAGGATCGGTTTGCTGGCATGAATTTGTGCAAAAAATCATTGCCGCTACAATTGGTAACAGGGAAAATCGCTTTTTCATTGAGTATTATTATATATAAGTGCTACTTAAAAGGGTAAACGCCGCCAAAGATACTAATAAATAGTAAAAAATGACAATTTATTTACTGGTATTATATGAGGTATTACCAGGTTAAACAAGGTGATATAACGACAGCTTTGTGAAGAGGAATTGTGATCTGCTAACTAAAAAAAGCTTGAGGGGGGACAAGAAAAGATTAGCACTCGGGATGGATTATACAGGCAGCTTCGTAACCTCCTGTATGCGGAAATAATCCGACCGGATTCGCTATCCGGTTAGGCAGGTGAATGGATCTTCGTGCCATTGGCAAGTGACGTTTTTGCTACGCAAACTGAAATACCTCCACCCAAAAAAAATGACCATAAGTGATTGGGCTAACCAATGCAACCCTTTCATTCATTTTGTGTCTTTAATTACAAATTTAGGCCTGCTGGATTCATGGCATTGTCTTCCACAGGTGGTTGCCAGGGAAAAGCAGTACTAAGTTTTAGTTTAATACATATCTTTAATTATGAAAAAATTGATCATTGGTCTGTGTATTCTCTTATATGGGACGTGTCAGGTAAGTGCGCAGGTTATTACTTCATCAGAAATAGACTCATTAACAGAGCTTACGCTCAAAACTTTCGATGTGCCAGGCATTGCTGTTGCTGTCGTTAAAGATGGAAAGGTAGTTCATGCAAAAGGGTATGGCGTTCAGTCACTCAGCACCGGGAAAAAAGTGGATGAACATACTTTGTTTGGGATCGCATCTAATAGTAAAGCCTTCACTACGGCAGCTTTGGGCATACTCATGGATGAAGGTAAACTCAAATGGGATAGCAAAGTGATAGATTTCATTCCCGAATTCAAACTCTACAATCCTTATGTAACAGCGGAATTCACCATCAGGGACCTGCTTACACATAGAAGTGGTCTTGGACTGGGTGCCGGTGATCTGATGATATGGCCGGATAGCACCGATTTTACCAAGCAGGATATCATTCATAACCTGCGTTATTTGAAAGCTACTTCCAGCTTTCGGAGTAAATATGATTATGATAATCTTCTTTACATTGTTGCAGGAGAGGTTGTTGCCAGAGTTTCAGGAATGAGTTGGGAAGATTTTATAGAGAAGCGGATTATGCATCCTTTGAATATGACCAGTAGTGTCGCTTCGCTCAGTCGCGTAAAAGATAGATCGATGCTGATAGATCCGCATGCACCGGTTAATGGCAAAGTAGAACCGATAAAAAACTTCATTAGCGAACAGGCTAATGCCGCTGGTGGTATTTGGAGTAACCTTACCGATATGTGTAAATGGGTTACCATGCAGTTGAATGATGGAAAATATGGAGATAGCTTATCAAAAAAATTGTTCAGTTTGCAAGTCCACGATGAGATGTGGGTATCGCAAACCAATATCCCGGTGTATACCATCTATATACCTTATAAAACACATTTCTCCGCATATGGCCTGGGCTGGGTATTAAGTGATGTCAAAGGATACAAACAAGTGATGCATACCGGCGGGCTAGCAGGTATTGTTACCCAGGTATTGCTGATACCAGAATTGAAACTCGGTATCATCGTGTTAACTAACCAACAGGTGAGCGCCGCATTTACGGCCATATCGAACACCATCAAAGACAGTTATCTGGGCATACCAAAAGATGACTGGGTAGTTTTTTTGCACAACAAGGTTGTAGCTGGAGAGGAGAGAGCAAAGAAAATAACTAACGGTATCTGGAAAGATATAGAGAGTCAACAAGGAAGTAATACTGCAAAAATTAACCTGCAACGTTTTACGGGAACATATACTGATCAGTGGTTTGGAGATGTGATAATTTCTGTAAAGAATGGTAAACTCTGGTTTGATGCAAAACGATCAGCCAAGCTGAGTGGTGAAATGATCGCATATAATGACAATACGTTTATCGCAAAATGGAATGACAGAAGCATGGATGCAGATGCTTACGTAATGTTCAGCTTAGATATGGACGGAAAGACTTCCGGTATCAAGATGAAACCTATTTCGCCATTAACTGACTTCAGTTTTGATTTTCAGGATCTTGATTTTAAAAGAACGAAATAATCTCTGTTATTTTGAATGTTTCAATTTGTTTTATTACATATCAGAGGTTATTTACTTTTTTACTATTGATATATTATAATTGCAATAGTATTTTCCCTGGATAAATTTGCTTTTTAGTGGTGATCACCTGGATAAAATATAAACCTGTACCCGCCTTCTTTGAAATGCTTAATCCATTTTTTGTCAGGAGTTCTCTTTGTGCTTCTCTGCCATCTAAGTCGTTTATAATTACAAGGCTTCCTGAAAGGTCCTCATTAGTTGCCAACCTGATTTCGCCACTGGGATTGGGTTTTAACTGTAACTGCTTATAGCTAATGAAGTGGACGTGTTTTTATCTTTATGCAGCTAATACTGATTTCTAATTTATATTGACGACCAGCCCAAACCAATCCCTTCCCATTTTTTAAAATCTTATCTACCGTTATGACAAATGCTATGGTTAATTAACCCCTCATATTGTCGGAATTACACCCTATGTGTGTACCTGGTCTGCATTAAATTTGGACAATCATTAAACAAATAACAATAAAATGAGAAAGATTAGAATTTTCGAACATATCTCCCTGGATGGTGTTATCGAACACGACAAAAACTACGTGTACGGCGGATGGACGATGCCTTATCGGACCCCTGCCGGGATGGCTATGCTTCTTGAAACGTACGGTGCAGGCTTTGACTTGCTGCTTGGCCGCAAGACCTACGATGAGTTTTTGGGATACTGGCCAAATGCCGGGGACTTTCCGATGGCCAACGCAATAAACGCCGCTACAAAATATGTTGTCACCCACAGGCCTGAAAGCCTGGAATGGGGACCAGTAAAGAACCTGGGAGAGGACATCATAGAGGGTATTCGCAACCTCAAGTTGACAGACGGCCCTGATCTGGTTCTTTGTGGAAGTATATCACTAACGTCTGTGCTACTCAACGCGGGATTGATAGATGAGGTTATCCTGATCGTATACCCGGTATTGTTGGGTAGGGGCAAACGCCTTCTTTCAGACAGTTTTGACGCCCGCGAACTCGAATTTGTGAGTACGGCAACCACGCCAACAGGAGTGATGCTCAATACTTACCGCCACCTGGGATCGCTGAAAAGCTGATTTACCATTGGCACGACAGATAAATACATTAAACCATCCTATAATCCAATATGGGATGGCTTTTGTCATTTGAAAGTGCTGTCTAACCTGATCGCTTCCTTTAAAAGTTTTTTTATTGGCTCATCGTCAATTTCCTCAAAGCGATGATAGATTTTATAAAAAATTTTCCTGTTAGTTCCGTGGGTCAGAAAGCAATCCTGATCGATTAATTTGTGACCATACCAAAAGCCCAGGAGCACTCCTTTTTTGATACCTCCTCTCGGAACACTTGAAGGCCATATAATGCATATACCTTTGTTGCCGTAAAAAAATGGGACATTATATGATATTTTCTCTTTGCAGTAATCGGGCAGTGTTTCAATAATTATCTGCCGCAATACATCTACAATTATTCTTTCGTCTTCAGGAAGAAGCGAATATAGATCAACAAGGTTTCTGATTTTCATAAGAATTGGTGCTTGATTGAAATAATTCCATATTGATTGTTTTAATAAAGTTATTGCATAATGAGCGAGTAGCTCATGTTATCTTTCACAATAGCAACTGTTAATTGCTTTTAAAAAGGCCTTTGTTACGGATGTTTTAGACGAAATTATATCTTCATTGTCTCTGAATACACTTTTCAGATATAGTGTAATAAGAATCCTCATCACTATAGTCTTTTCATTACGCTGGTTCCATCGATGCTATGCCTGACACCTGCTATATACCTATAGAAGCACTGCAGTAGAGGTGGACTTGATGCGGGGATGAGGTCCGGATGTATAACCGGGATGAAATGGATTCAGCAAATGGATGGAGGACAGCACCGGCCATAGCAGCGCTGCTTCAGAAGCATGCTGTAGCTGGGGAAAGAGATGTACTATTGAAAGGAAGCAGGTATAAGGGGTTTATTCATCAAAATATCTCCGGGGCAGGAGCACTTTATTCCAGTTGAATGACAGCTGGATATGTGTGTGTATAGGTAAGAAGAGAAGGCAATATCGTCCGCTTGGGGTAGGTACGTTTTTTAGCATGTTTGGGTATTTGTGGAGCTGCCACCGCAATAATATCGGCCGCCATATATTGTTTGTTGCCCGATGGACCATCCTTGTACATCGCTCTTACCTGGAAAACTACTACCAGTGAACCCTTCCCGGGTACATCGAACGAAACATTTGTTTCCTGGAAAGTGGTATCCGGATCTATCATGAGTACAACAGTTTCACTACCCACCACCTGACGTGATGTAAAATCAATGCGTGTAGCGATCACTTTTACTTCCAGTGCCGCCATACCTTTACATCCAACGATGGTTTGTGCGGGGATATTTAATATTCCGTTTCTAAATAGGCGGGGAGCCACCGTAAAGAAACGATCTACGCCGGTATGCTGATTGAAGCGGAAGCCAGTGATGGCCTCGTGGTGATCGCCGGCAGCAATGAGTAGCCTGTTGAGCCGATTGATGTGGGCGCCATCACAATGGATATCCAGGTGGGGGTAGAAAGCATGCCGGATAAAAGCGCCTTTCCTGCTGGCGATGCCAAAGCGCCTGGATGCGCGGCGGGTAGCAGCCGTTTGCTGCACGCTTTGAGGCATGGAGCGCAGGAAGTATTCGCCATTGCGTTTATACCCAATGAGAGGACCAAGTTTTCCCGTAAAGGGAAGGATAGACATTTGTTTTGCCATAGAAGATTATTTTGATAAGATAAATATAACACAATTCGGGGAACGTGTTTTCGGGACAGCAGGAAGATTAACTAAAGGGAGTGTAATGCGTATTAAAATACCGAACTATTGCGGCATGTAAAAAATATTTTTTACAATGAAAAAGTTTCAATATTTTAGTTTTAACGTTTGGAGAAATACACCCATATAAATTAAAGTTCATTAAAACTGAATAGTACCCCTTGACATAAAGGCACCATGATAGAAAGCTTGCGTCAGTTTTAATATTACATATCCTAAGAATTATTTAAAACCCTCAAATAACGCTTTACTCCCATGGCATTGCTTCTTCAATAGCATGCATTAGTAGCATTTGGTATTCCCCTGGCTGCCATAAATATTCAAAACAAAGCATGTAAGAAGTCAATGCTTGCTACCCGATAGCGCTTGTCAATGATGATGTACATGAAAGTTTTTTCTGTGCAATCATACCTTGTTTGTATGACGAAATAATCATGCTTCACTATGTATAATACCCTCATTTAACCATCCAAATTCAATCTCAGATCTTATGAAAAAGCTATTTTTAATCATCGCCATTATTGTAGCGGGAACGATCATCTTCATACGTTGGAATGATTCTCCACTAGTCGGAAGTGCACCCTATAATGTAGTATTTAGTCCGTTTCCACCTGCGGATATTGACGGTAATGCAACGCCTGAACAACTGGCAGCCTTTGCCTGGAATGAATTCCTGGCGTTGAATTGGAAGTCCTCCTATAATGAAAACAAGATGCGGGACTACCCGGATATCTCCTGGTCCTATAACCTTCCTTATCCAAACCTCACTGTATGGGAAACATATGCTCACAAGACGGAACTAAGACCATACAGTGATAAGATGCTACCCTTTGACAGTGCCCCGCATTACAGTTACGGTATTATGCCACAACCATACCCAAATGCGTTAGAAACTTTCCGCTTCACGCTCTTTAATAACCTGGATGAAAACAATGAGATCGGCTCCTGTAATGTATATGGAAATTTAGGTGAACGGCCTACGAACCTGGTACTTTACCAGGCCAAAGTAAACAGGGCCGAATATGAATATATTTTGAAAAAATACCCTACCAAAGACAGCCTGCGAAGGGCCACAGACAGCACCAGGTGGCTTATTAAAAACCCTACAGAATATTATAAAACGGGAGCACCGTGTAACTGCGCGTCTGATAGAATGATAGTTAGCCTGCCCTGTGGAGCTGCAAAAGGACCGGATGGGACTCCCGTACCCGGTACCATCGAAATAAAAACCGCATGGATGTTATACAACTATGGCATGGATACCACCCGCTATATTACCCGTAGAGCGATTTCTTATTACAGGTTCGGAAACCAGGTGTACTATACTAACCGGTTGTTTGTCCTGGTGGGAATGCATATCATTCATAAAACCCAAAATTACCCTGCTTTCATTTTTGCAACTTTTGAGCAGGAAGATTTACAGGATTATCAAAAGACCAACATCCATCATACTTACGTGGAACTTAATGACAGTGGATATGAAATCCCCAATAAAGCTCATCCCGATTATCCCCGTCTAAGGCCGATTTCTGATATTGCAGAAAAGGTAAGCGATTATGCACACGCCAGGATTTCAGCTAAAAACCCTAAATCTCCTCTGCTTCATTACCGGTTAATAGGTGTGCAGGCGAATCCTGAGAAAGACGGGAATGCGATAAGCCAATTCCTGGCAAACTATATTGTTGAATCTGATTCTACCCTGGGGCGTTTCAGGGGGAGTGATATAGGGCATCCTCATGATAATGGCGCAAATACCTTATACCACGGGAAGTTGCTTGTCGTAACCGGATGCCAGGGCTGTCACGGGGCAGCACAGCTAAAGCTGGGAACAGACCTCTCTTTTTTACTTGATACAGTAGGAAAGCCGGCGCTGGCTCCGGATGGTATTTTCCCTAAAAGACTTGCTTATATAAGAGCGTTTAAAGCGGCCGCGGAGTATACTAACACGGCGCCGAAAAAGTAAGCAGTCTGTGGAAACTGTTGCTATTCGCACCGCATTTTATGCAAAAAACCTGCACTACGTGGTTGCAGGTTTTTTGTTTAGTACATTTTATGGTACGTCATGATGAGGTGTCAGCTGGTTGCTGTTTTAAAATATCAATCACTAATGACGGAAGAGCAGGGGCGGAATGATGCCTTGTTTTTATCACTTCACCGGTAACATATTATTGACATCCACGGGGAAGCTGTCGTACTTGTTGTACAGCTTCAGATATTTGGCCGGGTCAATGGGTTGTTCGCTGAGTATATCCACCAGCCCACGGAAGAAGCCTTCCCTTTTCTCTGCCGGATTGAAAATGAGTGTGAGCACTACCTGTTCATCTGTATCATTGGCGAAACCGTGTGGCGTGAAACGTGGTACGTATACAACTGATCCGGGTTGCAGGTGATGTGTATCTTCGCCGGCATATACAGTGAGGACACCTTTGCCTACCATAAACGTTTCATCCATAAAACGGTGGTAATGCAGCCTGGCGCCGATGGTATGTGGTGGCAGTGTGATCTCATATACGCCCAGTTGGCTGTTGGACATTTCGCTGGTGACTTTAAAAACGAAGGAAGCACCTCCCATTTCCAGCCGTTCTCCTTCGCCCGGATGATGTATGGTGGCCTTGTTGGCGAGTTGGTCTTCCAGATAGTCTATCTTCTTCATACATTTCATTTTTATGAAGACAAAATTCCGACATGCCAACCTGAAAAACATTTACAAATGTTGACACTTTTAAAAAAAACTATAGCTCGGCACGTATGCGGCTCAGTTGTGTAGGTGTAATACCAAGATAGGAAGCAATCTCGTGTTGTTTCAAGCGGCGTTCCAACGCCGGGAATTGCTCCAGGAAGGCAGTATAGCGGCTTTTGGCAGTGTCATAGCGCAGTGATATTTCCAGTGGTTCCTTTTCCACCACCCAATGTATTTCCAGGTAGCGGATATATAATGCGGCCATGTCCGGACAAAGCATTGTCAACTTTTTAAATTCATCGAAATGATATTCGAATACCGTGGTGTTTTCCAGTGCACGGATGGTAAACTGGCTGGGGCTTTGGGTTAGCATCGCACTCATGGAGGCTGCCAGAAATGTTTCCGGAAAAAAACGTTTGATAACCACATCTCCATTCGGCGCTGTATAGTACTGTGAGAACAGCCCCTTCACCACATAGGCCACCAGTCGTGGCACCTGGCCTTCCGTTACCAACGTTTCATGACGTTTGTAGGTACGACTTGTAATGATATTACCCCATGCCTGCCGGCTTTCATCCGACAGCGGATGATACCTGATTACCTTCTCCCAAAAATTGTTCATGAGCATAAATTTAGCAACAGAAAGCTACAGGTTGCGTTATATGCAACGCAACATTTCCACATTGGCATAGCTGTTTAACTGAGGTGATCCCTGATAGCTTTAAGCAGTTGTTTATTATTCGATTTTTTTATGATAACCTCCCTGCATTGATTGAAACCCGCGAATGTTTTAATCGCCTCAGCGATTTTGTGGATCGTGGGCAGGGACGGTTTCAACGATTCAAAATGTAGATTATGGATCGTTAGTATGCGGTGTTTCCTGTCGGCTTTTGAATCCATCCTGGCGACAAAGGTGTCGCCCACTAACACCGGCAAAGAAAAGTATCCATATTTCCGTTTTGCCTGGGGTACAAAGCACTCTATCTGGTAATCGAAATCAAAGAAGTCTTTTAAACGATGCCTGAGCACATTTAATATGTCGAAGGGAGAGAGAATGAATGCATCATCGCTGAGATTTATTTTTTTGTTTTTGTAGACAGGCAACATATATAGGGGGGCGGTGTTCAGTCCTTCAATGCTTACCTGGCAAACTTCGCCTTCGGCAGCCATCTTTTCCAGCTCTGTTTTTACCAGGTTATCCTTTGCGTAATGTGCCCGCCAGGCGATGTCTTTAGCATAGGCAATCCCCAGGGATTGCAAAGAACGCCGGATCACATGTCGTGCAAATTCTTCTGAGGTGGGTGGGGTAATATCAACATCCCCCGGAATGAGATTGATGGGCAGGTCATATACTTTCTGGAAGTTTTTCTGACGGGTGCACATCAGGCTTCCATCGAGGAACAGTCTTTCGAGAGCAACCTTTGCCGGCCGCCAATCCCACCAACCGGAGCTTGCCACCGGGCGGTCATTCTCAAAATCTTTTACCATGAGAGGGCCTTCACGGTCAATTCTATCGAGCACCTTTTTCATAAGACTGATTTCCGGTGGCGTCAGGGGCTTTCTCCGGGATAAAAAGCCTTCCTTAACAGGCAATGAAAAACGGAATTCGTGCATGGGGATATACCCAGTCCCGTAAGTGAAAAATTCAAAGATATTTCCATCTGCCAGCAGCTCATCAATCCATTCCGGTTTATAGTCAGGTACGCGGGATGCAATAGCATGGTGATGCGCCCGCTCAACAACATAGTTTGTATCTATCTGAATAAAGCCAAGGTGATCGATGAGTTTGTAGACTGCCTCGATCCCTTTCCCGAACTGGCCGGGCTGTGCCAGCCCTGCCGCATGAAGGATTATTTTTTTTGCCTGTGAACCGGAGAGGATATGTTGCTTCATAATGAAAGCAAAATAAGCAAAAATTCTCTGCCGTCTTTGTTCGATTTTTATGCCATTAGGCTCACTGGAGAATGTTTCAAAAAGGTATTCTCTTTTTATTGTGCATAGTTATTGGGCCGTCTCGTTAATGCCGGCCCAATGCTGCGGGGTATCGTGTGAGTATTGTGTATAAGTTTAATAATAAAGAAGGGCAACAGGTGAGGCAAGCCCAAACGGGTAATAGAAGCTAAGTAATTCCCGTGGTTAGGTAAGCATTTCATAAAGGAGTGCAGCAACTAAAATCTGCTACGGTAGTAGATTTTAATTGCTGCACTGTTAAATTATTCGAACTTTTTTTTGTCGTCATCAACATAAATCAAATGAAGTTCCGCAGGAACCGTTGATTTGAGTCCAGTGACAACGTTTCTTACCTTGAATCTCAAGCTTTACAGCAGTAGGTTTTGTTAGTGCAAGGATTTTTATTTTCTTCAGGCTTAATTTTTTTTCTTCTTTTTTCATAGTGATTAGTTTAATGTTTGATGAAAATACAGGTTTATGGTTTATGCGAATAAGGTTAGCATGTAGTAAAATGCAAGGCGCATTTTTGTTGATATTATCAAGATACAGAATAATCGTAATAGTATTTACTATATCAGGGAAATAATTTCAAATCCCATAGAAGGGGAATTGTGAATTGCAGGACTGCCGCATGAATTGAAAGTTTTCAGACAAATGAAGTGATTAGTTATGCTAACTGGTATATATCCATTATCTGCTGTTCTTTTGCAGTTGCCTTTACTATTTTTACTTTAAAGAAGTATTAACCGGGAACCCCGTAATGTTTGTTGACCAATAGCTGATAATGCTTTACTATCCGGCAATTTATTAAATCAGTAATATGAATGCCCATAATGATTTACCCCCGCACGCGCATGCTTATTTGTCGGAGATCAGTCGTCAGGATGTATATCATTCTGACATGAGTCGTGACGAAGTGATAAGCACTTTTTTCCCTCCAACCGTTACTTCACTGGTAGCAGGATTATCAAATATTACCAGTGCATTTTATGGAGTGATGCTCGATAAGGCAGGGTTGCTGAAGGGAAAACATTTGATAGACCCATTGTCGCAGGCAACTATTTATGAGTTAGGCAGGTTAAGAGTAGCCGCTGCCGTGCAGGCAAATCCGGATCTGGACAGGGATGCACGGGGAGTATTACTGGTACTGCTATCTGCTATTTTCACGTCCAGCCCTGAGTTCAGATTTAATGTTGTTGAATTTAAACCAGATATGGTTAAAGTGATTTTTACGGGTGTGGACAGGTATCATAGAATTACCCGTCAGTTGAATATAGCGGATGAAATTACATGGCCGTCTATTTCCCCGTTTATACAGGCCGTTTGCGAGGAGCTGGCTCCGATGTATACAACCGGCATCACTTTAGTTGAACTTAACGCGGAGAGCAGTGAATGTGTTTACGAGATACTGATTTATAAAAAAGAATCTGAAGGCACCGCCATATCATTACAAAATTTGGGTATATCGGCGCCTTTTTTTCAACTGCCTTCCGGCAGGAAGCAGGTATTCGGACATTTAGTGCATGCAGTGCTGGGCAAAGCTGATGATTTTATGATGGATGGTTTCGCGGTGTTAATGCAGTATTGCATTTCCCTGGAGGCCTTGAATTTCGGCAGATTGAACCAGCCATCCCAAAATCACTACATGATGGGAGAGAAATTTAAGGTGCTTAGATGCGGTGAAGTAAACAAGGATATGATTTATACAGCAGTCATAGAAAGTATACCTGTTGAAAGACAGAAAAGGAGAAGTATATTAAATATTATCAGTGATAAGGGAGAACCGGTTTATATGATGCTGTTTGATTACTATATGCCGGATGCAGAAAATTTCCTTGCTAAGTTTGCAGCACTTAAAGCTTCGGATGAGCTGGTGGCGCCTCATCCGGTGGAACCATTGCCCGGAATTATACGGAATTCATTCAATAATCCTTATCAATATCAGGCTGTAATACCTCCTTTCTCACACGCCCAATGCAGTGGGCATTTTACAGGTTATCCCTGTGTACCCACCCTGCTTATTTATCAATGCCTGGCTGTTGAAGCGGAAAAGTGGCTGCAGGATATCATGCGGCTACCTTTATTACGGCGTCCGGTACTGGATGGAATAGAACTTTTTCCGGTAAAAATAATTCCTATTGATTGTCCCTGTCTTGTGAATATATCAGTGAGTCGTTTATCAAAGAAGTGTTTTAAGTTTATTTGCCACATCATATCACCAAAAGATCCTGCGGTACTTTATTCAGTAGTAACCATCGATTTAAATTTACCTGCTATCGTTTGAAGGTCCATTGTTTTTCAGAGATAGTGTAAACTGATTATTTATGAATGAAATAACTGCAGCCATCACCGCGGTAGGTGGCTATGTGCCTGACTATGTGCTATCCAATAAGGAGTTAGTGCAATACGTTAACACATCGGATAAATGGATTTATGAACATTTGGGTATCCGGGAAAGGCATATACTCAAAGGGGAAGGGCGTGGTACATCTGATTTATGTATCCCGGTGGCTAAACAGATTTGTGAGAAACGGGGAATTGATCCGTCAGAAATTGATTTGCTCTTAATTGCTACCAGCACACCAGATATGATTGTACCTACTACTTCCAATATAGTGGCAGCAGCAATTGGTGCAAAAAATGCCTGGGCAATGGATATTAATCTGGCCTGTTCCGGTTTTTTAGCTGCGCTGGATGTTGGCGCCAGGTTCATTGAAGGTGGTAAATATGCAAAAGTAATGGTGATAGGAGCAGATAAGATGAGCGCCATTGTAGACTATACCGAGCGCATGACCGCCAGCATTTTTGGTGATGGAGGTGGGGGCGTGCTATTGGAGCCGGATTACAACGGTTACGGATTAAAAGACAGTATATTGAAAACAGATGGGGAAGGTGGAAAACACCTCTTTATGCCGGCAGGAGGTTCTGCCTTACCTGCCAGCGAAATCACAGTTTCGGCGCGGCAACATTATATCCGGATGAATGGGAAAGAAATTTATCACCTTGCAGTAAAACATATGGTAGCGACCATACAGGAGTTGACGGCAAGAAATGATCTTTCCGGGGATGATATTAAGTGGTTAGTTCCACATCAGGCAAATAAACGAATTGTATTGGAGGTAGCAAGGCAGTTATCATTTCCGGAAGAGAAAATAATGATTAACATTCATCATTATGGCAATACCACTGCGGGCACAATTCCATTGTGTTTATGGGATTATCAGCAGCTGCTGAAAAAGGGGGATAAGATTTTAATGTCTGCGTTTGGTGCGGGTTTTACGTGGGGGGCAAATTATTTTATTTGGGCTTATGATGGAGCGTAGGTGCTGAGTATTTTTAATAAATGAAAGATCAATCATAACTTTTTATTTATTAAATTCATCAGGAGAAAATTTCCTTCTAATTCATTATCAATGAATAAAGATATTTTAGTTCAGTTCATCCAGCAGGTATTGCCTATGGCCCCTGTAAAGGTTGAGCAGATTGCGGAGAAATTCAATCCGATGGAAATTGAAAGGAATGAATATATTTTGAAAGCCGGCAAGGTTTGTAATGCATATTATTTCATCGAAAAGGGCATCATGCGGTCCTATACTTATAACCTGGAAGGCGATGAGGCTACTACCGCGTTCTATTCGGAAAATTCCTTTGCAAGCGATCTGTTGTCATTCTTTAATAGAACCCCTTCCAAAGAATATATCCAGACAATCGTCGATTGCGAAACCTGGTATATTACTTACGATGACATGCAGGAAATTTTTCACGCGCTGCCGGAGTTCCGGGAGTTCGGCCGGCTGAAGCTCGTCAACAGCTACAGTATCCTGAAGGAAAGAATGCTGTCTATGTTACAGGAAACAGCAGAACAACGTTATATTAGGCTGATCAATTCGAGTCCGGAAATCTTTCAGAGTGTACCTTTAAAATATATCGCTTCCTATCTGGGAATTACCGATACTTCGTTAAGCAGAATAAGAAAGGAGTTCACGAAAAAATAGGTACTTGCTGATTTCTTGCCATTTGCTAAGTGTAAGCTGAATTATATGGATTTCCTTTGTTTTGTAATCAAAGACACTATTTCAAATGGCAAATCACATATCAGGAATGCCCGTTTGGGCCATCTTACTATTTATCGGGAGTTTCCTGTTTTTTATCGCTTTCATCACCGGGCGGGTAAGGCAAGCAGCCCTGGACGCCGGTATGACACCGCGCAAAGCAGTAAATATCCAGATCGGTATTTTTAGTTTTTATGTTGCTTTTCTTGTCTACGTTTCTTTTTTTTCTTTGAAAGGTACATTTGAAGTTAATTCGCTGCCACCTAAAGTAACAGTATGGGCCGGGTTGCCGTTAGCTATCTTCCTGTTCGTTTTTATCGGGAATACCAGGCTATTTAAAACCTTGCTTCATTCAATTAAACTGGAATCGCTGATCTCCTTACATATATTCCGGGTTGCTGGCGTATTTTTCATTATTCTTCAGAGCTATCACCTGCTTCCTGCAACATTTGCTTTTTTTGCCGGTCTCGGAGACATTATTACTGCAATTGTAGCATTGCCAGTGGCAAGGATGGTTGCAAAACGTAGTCCGGGATGGGAAATGGCTGTTTATGCCTGGAACATTTTTGGTATCCTCGACATCATTGATTTGCTGACGATCGCAGTGATGATCGGTGCCAATGGCAATCTCAGGGAAATGACCGTATTCCCGTTTTCATGGTTTCCCGCCTTTGCTCCCGCCACCATTTTATTTTTGCATACCGCGGTTTTCAGAAAATTATACCAGTTGAAGACGTCCACAAATAATTTAGCGATCAGCTGAAATCATTTTCAGATTTGATTGCCGCCAATAGGTTCAAATTCCTCAATTGATAACCTGCCATTTATGTGCGCTTTGAGCCCGTGTGATTGCTCACACTGCTCAGAGCGCTCCGCCCGTCAGAAGTGAAGATGGTAAAATATTCCGTCCGTTTATCTTAAGAAAGATGAACCATTAACTTGTCCGGATTGACCCACTAAAAAGTCCATTTTACCCCCTGCATAATTGTCATTTAGAGATTACTTTTGGTAAGGGATAAATCAGCTCATCAAAGAGCAAAACACTGGGATCGTGATTTCACAGCTACCGTTCTGTTTACTGCAATCATTCTATTTATCAGTTTAATAAATAATGGAGGACATTATGCCGAAAATTAAAACTGTACGCGGAATCGAAGAGCATAAAGTGGTTTCACCCGAAGAATGGCTTGCAGCCCGGGAGGACCTGCTCAAAGCTGAAAAGGAGTTGACGAAGTTAAGCGATGATGTAGCAAGGAAACGGCAGGAATTGCCCTGGGTTAGAATGGATAAGGAGTATAAATTAGACACGGATGAGGGGGAAGTTTCCCTCATTGATCTTTTCAAAGGTCGTTCGCAACTTCTCATCTATCACTTCATGTTTGGACCGGACTACAACGCGGGCTGTCCGCATTGTTCTGCGATAGCAGACGGTTTCAACGGAATCTGGAATCACCTGGCTAACCATGATGTAATGCTCTGGGCGGTATCGCGCGCACCGTTCCAAAAACTACAGGCATACAAACTACGGATGGGATGGACATTTCCATGGGCATCATCGTATGGCAGCGACTTTAACTATGATTTCCATGTTTCGTATACGAAAGAGCAGCAACGCTCCGGAAGTGTCGAATACAACTATAACAAGGGAAATGTCAGCTCACGGCAAAGCGATATCGCCCCCACCGATGCCGCACCTGAAGAAGGAAAAAAGATTGCATCCAGCACAGGCACTGACTGGGCAACGTACACACAGGAAGCCCCCGGCATGAGCGCCTTTGTGCTGGAAGATGGAATAATTTATCATACCTATTCTACCTATGCACGGGGACTTGATGGTCTCTGGGGCATATATCAGTGGCTGGATAGGGCTCCACTCGGGCGCAATGAAAACGGATTCTGGATGCTTCGTCACGATGAGTATGATCTCAAATCATTACTTAAAGGCGACTCAAATGATTGTTGCGCCTGAACACAACAACAAAGCTGAGGTGTTTAATGCTGCCTGAGTGGATGTTCAATTAGCGGGTCATGATTTACGTTTTAAGGTAATCACTGCCACTTCCGGCCACATACCAATTCGTCCTTTTAATCCCAGGAAGCCGAAGCCCCGGTTGACATACAAAAAACGACCGTTATCCTGGTAAAGCCCGAGCCATTGCTTGTACACGTATTTGATGGGGCTCCACTTCAGTCCAAATAACTCGATGCCGAACTGCATGCCATGTGTATGGCCCGATAATGTGAGATGAATATGCTGATGATGCTCAAGCGTTACGCCCTCCCAGTGTGAGGGATCATGCGACATCAGGATTTTAAAGGCATCATCGGGAACGCCGGCGGTGGCTTTCTTTAAGTCACCATATTGATGGAAGCCACCCTTACCCCAGTTTTCCACGCCTAACAGGGTAATAGCCTGACCATCCTTTTGAAGGGTGATCGCCTCATCCAGCAGCAGACGAAATCCGATTTCGGCATGTACTTGTTTTAACCGGGCCAGGTTGGTACGTTTGGCCTCAGGTGTCTCCCAGTGAATGTAATCGCCATAATCATGGTTCCCCAACACGGAGAATTTACCCATCGGCGCTTTCAGTGCTGCAAAAGCAGGTATCCATCTGGCCATTTCTGATGCCTGGTTGTTAACCAGGTCACCGGTGAACAGAATAACATCGCTGTGCTGGGCATTGACCAGGTCCAGTCCTTTCTGTACTCCGCCGGCGTTGGTAAAGCTGCCGGAGTGAACATCTGTTATCTGTGTTATGGTAAAACCATCAAAAGCTTCGGGCAGATCCGGGAAATAGATTGTTTCGCGCCTTACGCGATAAAAATGCCGGCCGCGCGTAATACCGAACAGCACAATGAGCAGCAGCACAGCAGCGGTGGCTAAAGTCAGCTCACTTACCCAGAGTGCCCTCGGCGGAAACCCACGAAAGAGCCGGGTAATATCCTCTACCAGTAAAACCGGGAGCGAAAATAAACGGGGAACAAAAGCCAGCAACATCAGTCCCATCAGCCAGGTAATCAACGTTTGCTGGGAGCGGGAGCCACGTCGCGCAAAAATTACAGCAACGATGCCGCTCATTAACAGCAGATCGATGAGCCAATAGCTCCACAACAATGCACCGGAATTTACAAGAGTTTGTACAGCCTGATAAAAGTAGAGATCGGTACCCAGCCAGAGCAGGATGATCAGCGGAAGTCTTTTTGCCATTTATAAAGTAGATATGTCAAACATGTATTTTGTTATTCTGTAAGACGTTTGAACAGGGAAGATATTTTAAAAGAAGGAGAAAAAATATCTCCTTCCACTGTAAATAGCCCTACCTGGTTAGCCATTTGAGCAACTGTCAGCAACGAAATTGAGTCAATTTGATCTGATATTGAGACATTTTGACTATCTACCTTACCCTGTTTATTAGAAATTTGCCCCACTTAGTAAAATGGAATCTAACAATAGCAGCAATTTAAAAAGGAACAAAAAATTAATTATGACAATGTTGTTTAGTCGGTATTGCAGGATGATGGTTATTCTTGTATGTATTTTCTTCCAGTCTGTGATCTCTCCCGCACAGCAACAAAAGGCCCCCAGCTATCCTCTTATCACACATACGCCCTATTTCAGTATATGGAGTAGTTCTGACAAGCTGAATGGGTCTGTTACCAAACACTGGACAGGAGCGGAGCATTCCTTAATAGGAGTTATTAAAGTGGATGATGCCTATTACCGTTTCCTCGGAAAAGAAGCCGAAGCGTATGTAACGGTGTTACCGGCAGCAGATGAACAGTCATATGAGATGGCGTACACTTTAAGTGAACCCGGCCAGGGCTGGTATGAACCCGGTTTTAATACTGCAGCATGGAAAACAGGGAAGGCGCCTTTTTCGGACGATAAGGGAAAGGCAAAAACCTACTGGAATACGGATGATATCTGGGCAAGAAGGACATTTACGTTGGGTGACAAAGTGAGCTTTGATAACCTGTTGCTGAAAATTAACCACGATGATAATATCGACATCTATCTAAATGGTAAACATATTTATCAAAAACAAGGTTGGGTAAATAATTATACTTTCCTGGATCTGCAACAGCAGCTGAAAGATAACCTGAAAGCCGGTAAAAATGTGTTGGCTTTTCACGTACGCAATAGCGCCGGTGGCCGTTTTTTGGATGCAGGCATCGTGAGGCGGACGGAAAATGCAGATGGTAACATGATCCGGGAAGCGGTACAACAGGAGGTCGCTATCAAGGCGATGGAAACCACCTATCACTTCACCTGCGGAAAAGCAGATCTTACATTGACCTTTACATCTCCCTTGCTGATAAAAGACCTGGCCCTGCTTTCCACACCTATATCCTATGTGAGCTACCAGGTAAGGGCTAATGATGGAAATAAACATGACATAGCGGTATTTTTAACTGCGGCTTCCAATATTGCCACCAATCTGCCTGGAGAAGAGGTGACTGCTAAGGCCGGCGCATCGGGTGATGTGAGGTTGTTGCAGGTAGGAACGGTTGCGCAGCCTGTATTGAAAAAAGCTGGCGATGATCTACGTATCGACTGGGGTTATTTTTATGTAGGCGCCCCGAAAGACTATTCCAGGCAGTATATTTCCGTTGGTGAAAAAAACGGTATACACCAGTTTTTACACGATCAGTATAAAGGACCTGCCAGCATAACAGGGAAACATTTAAACCTGAATACTGTGATTTCATTTGGCCAGGTAGGCAATGAAGCGGTGAAAAAGTTCATGATGCTTGGATATGATGAAGTATTTGCTATCAGGTATTTCAATGAAGACCTGCGTCCCTGGTGGAACAACAAAGGCAACCGTCGTTTTGATGCTTTAATGAACACGGCCGCCGGTGGCTATGATGTTGTTATGGAAAAGGTGAAACATTTTCAGGATACCATCTACACAGATGCACTGAATGCGGGTGGAGCGGCGTATGCTGAATTGTGTGAGCTGGCTTACCGGCAGAGCATTGCGGCACATGCGTTAGTGGAAAGTCCGCAGAAGGAACTGTTGTTTTTATCCAAAGAAAATTTCAGTAACGGCTGCATTGCCACCGTGGACCTGACCTATCCTTCTGCTCCATTGTTCATTGCTTACAACCCGGAGCTGGAAAAAGGTATGATGAATGGTATCTTTCATTACAGTGAAAGCGGTAAATGGACAAAGCCTTTTGCAGCCCACGACCTGGGTACCTATCCGATTGCAAACGGGCAAGTATATGGAGAAGATATGCCGGTGGAAGAAGCCGGGAATATGCTGATACTGACAGCAGCCATTGCCAAGGCGGAAGGTAATGCCAGTTATGCCAGGAAACACTGGTCCACACTTACCACGTGGATAAAGTACCTCGACAAAGAAGGGTTTGACCCGGCCAACCAGCTTTGCACCGATGATTTTGCGGGGCACCTGGCCAGGAATGTAAACCTTTCTGCAAAGGCCATCATGGCATTGAGGAGTTACGCCTTTCTTGCAGATATGTTGGGATATAAAACAGATGCGCAGTATTACCTGAGCCGCTGCCAATCTATGGTGCAAAACTGGATGAAACTGGCTGATGCAGGAGATCACTACAGTTTGTCATTTGAAAATAAAAATACCTGGAGCCAGAAATATAACCTGGTATGGGATAAAGTACTGGCATTTAACCTTTTCCCGGAAAGTGTATTCGATAAGGAAATAAGCTATTACCTGTCTAAACAACAGGCGTATGGATTGCCCCTCGATTCACGTAAGACTTATACCAAATCCGACTGGATTATATGGACGGCTGTAATGGCAAGCGATAAAACAGAATTTGAAAAATTCATTCTGCCACTTCAGAAGTACACTTTAGAAACCACGAGCCGGGTGCCCCTGAGCGACTGGCATGAAACCACCAACGGAGAACAGAGAGGGTTTCAGGCAAGAAGCGTGGTGGGAGGATATTTCATGAAAGTATTACAGGACAAGCTGAGTAAATAAAGGCGGTTGTAAAAAACGTTTAACCTGTTTTATATTTGTTTTTAAGTGAGTGCCTGAATTTATAAACCTATACACCTGGTTGTATGCAGAAATTATTGACCGTTATGATTATCCAGCTGGCAGCTGCTGCAAATGCATGCTGCCAGCAAACAGCACTTGCAGATTATGTAAATACCCTTCAGGGCACCAATTCCAGGCATGAGTTGACAAGAGGCAATACCTATCCAACCACCGCTCTTCCTTTTGGAATGCACACCTGGACACCGCAGACAGGCAACAACGGAGACGGGTGGAAATACCAGTATCACAAAAAAAGTATCAGGGGCTTTCAGCAGGCGCACCAGTGTAGTTCCTGGTCAAATGACTATGCTGTTTTTTCATTGATGCCCGTGATGGATAGTCTGGCAGTGAAGGAAGATGACAGGGCTACCGGTTTTGAGCATGCGCATGAAACAGGCCGGCCATACTATTATAAAGTAACACTTAACAACAGGATCACTACTGAAATGGCGCCTACGGAAAGAGGGGCGCATCTGAGATTTTCTTTTCCGGGACAACACAAGGCATATCTTGTTTTAGATGGCTATACCGGTTTAAGCGGTGTGAAAATATACCCGGAAGAAAGAATGATTACCGGCTTTGTGAATAATGGCAGAGGATTTCAGCAGGGATGGAAGAGCTTTTTTGTACTGGTATTTGATACACCGTTTACGGCGTATGGCACCTGGGAAAATGTATCCGGTTCCATTCAGGCCGGGAAAACTGAGGGAGAAGGAAAGGGAGTGGGAGTGTACCTGCAATTCAAAGAGGGGGCTATTGTACAGGCTAAAACGGCTTCCTCCTATATCAGCGAACAACAAGCCAAACTTAACTTACAACAGGAGTTAGGTGGGTATAAAACACTGGAACAAACAAAGGCCGCTGCAAAAAAGACCTGGAACGAACATCTGTCACGGATCCTGGTGGAAGGTGGACAAGCCGTGGATAAGGCTACCTTTTACTCCTGCTTTTTCCGGGCCAGCCTGTTTTCAAGAAAGTTTTATGAACTGGATAGAAATGGACATCCATATTATTTCAGTCCCTACGATGGCAAAGTGCATGAAGGCTATATGTTTACCGATACCGGCTTCTGGGACACATTCAGGGCACAGTTTCCATTGAATGCATTATTGTATCCGCAAATGCATGGGCGATACATGCAGGCCCTGGTGGATGCCTATAAGCAGTGCGGATGGTTGCCATCCTGGTCCTTTCCGAATGAACAGGGCAGTATGATCGGCAATCATGCCATCACCCTCCTCGCTGATGCGTGGGCCAAAGGGATACATACGTTTGATCCGTCCACCGCGCTGGATGCCTATTATCATGAATCCAATAATAAAGGCCCCTGGGGCCCGGCAAACGGACGGGATGGTTATGCGGAGTATAACCGTTCAGGTTATGTGCCCTATCCAAAATACCGCGAAGCAACTGCTAAAACGCTGGAATATGCCTATGATGATTTTTGCGCCTATACACTTGCGGTGGCAACAAAGCAGGAAAAATACCGGGATGGATTTGAGAAGAAGATGTGGAACTACCGGAATGTTTTTGACAGCACTACGGGCTTTATGCGCGGCAAAGATGAAAACGGTAACTGGGGAAAGAATTTTGATCCGATTGAATGGGGCGGACCCTTTACGGAAGGTAATGCCTGGCATTACCTGTGGTCGGTATTCCATGATATAAATAGTCTCAAAAAAATGCTGGGCGGTGATGCCGCTTTCTGCGCAAAACTGGACTCCGTATTTACACAGCCCAATAATGTAAAAGTAGGTACTTACGGATCTATGATACATGAAATGACGGAAATGGTGATGGCTGATATGGGGCAATATGCACATGGAAACCAACCGATCCAGCATATGGTATACCTGTATAACTATGGAGGGCAACCCTGGAAGTCGCAGTTACATGCAAGAGAAGTCATGAAACGATTGTATAATGCCTCTGAAAATGGCTACCCGGGCGATGAAGACCAGGGGCAAACTTCCTCCTGGTATGTATTAAGTGCCCTGGGTTTTTACAGCGTATGCCCGGGAACAAATGAATATGTATTGGGCAGCCCTTTGTTTAAGAAGATCACCATTACCCAGGAGAACGGGAAGAAGTTTGTTATCGAAGCAAACGGTAATTCAGATAAAAATGTCTATACCCACCATGCTTTGTTGAATGGCAAGGCCTATTCCAAAACGTTTATCACCTATCAGGATATTACAGCAGGAGGAACGCTCTCCTTTGATATGAAAAATACCGCCGACCTGCAAAGAAAATTGCAGCCGGAAGATCTTCCCTATTCTGTTTCAAAATAATGGTTCATGGATTTCCGGAAATATGTTTTATCTTTTGAAATAATATCCTTATAGCCGTACTTGTCAGCCCAAACCTATATACCGTCTCTAAATAATAAAGAGCATACCATGAAGGGGATCAGCCAAATTCTGAAAACGACTAAGCCAGGGATCCTGATTGTTGACGATAGTGAAGATATCCTGGATTATTTGTCGCACGATATGAAAGACAATTATATGGTCCATACAGCCAGAAATGGTGATGAGGCGCTTCCCGTTTTACGGCAGGAATATATACAGCTGGTGGTGTCGGATGTAGTGATGCCCCTGGTAGATGGCTTTGAACTCTGTGAAAGGATCAAGCTCACCCTGGAACTGAGTCATATCCCCATCATTTTATTGACAGCTAAAAACACGCTACAGGCCAGGATACAAGGCTTGAAAGCAGGCGCCGATGCCTATATAGAAAAACCTTTTTCTCTGGAGCATTTATATGCACAGATAGAAAACCTGCTGGCAAGCAGGGTGAAACTGAAAGAAAGTTATGCCAGGTCTCCGCTGGTACACATCAATAGCATTGCCCACTCCAAAATGGATGAAGCTTTCCTGGAACAAATTGTAAGCACCATCCTGGGACACCTGTATGAAACACAGCTGGATGTAGAACGGCTTTGTGTACTTATGAATATGAGTAAGCCTACACTCTATCGCAAAATAAAATCCATATCCGATTTATCACCTCATGATATCATTAATCTTACCCGATTAAAGAAAGCAGCAGATCTGATCAATTCCGGTAATCATCGGGTGAATGAGCTGGCAGAGGAAGCCGGCTATAATTCGCCGGGTCAGTTCAGAAGGAATTTCTATAAGTATTTTAAGATGTCTCCGTCTGAATATATTGACAAGGTAACGATGCGCATGGATTAATAAAACCCGCTCGTTGTCATTGTGTTTATGTTTTTAGTAATGGCAGCGTCAATGTGAAAATATTATATTCCCCGTCTGTAGTATATTCCAGGCTGCCCTGGTGAAGCAGGGTAATGGATTTGGCGAGAGATAGCCCTATGCCTGTTCCGGTAGCAGCGGTATTACCTGATCTGTGAAATGGCTCAAAGATGCTGGCTCTTTCTTCTATGGGTATAATGCTGCCGTCATTTGTGATACGGATGTTGGCCTGCTCCTCCGATGATGCAATGGTTAATATAACTTTGGAGCGGCTATACTTGATGGCATTATCTATCAGGTTACTTACAATCTTGATTAACCCATCGTCATCGATATTGCAGATGATTACCGGTGTGTCGGTTTCCATCTGGTAAGTCACTCTTTTAGGATTGATGGCGGGTTGAAAATTGTTATACACTTCTTCGATGATGGGTACGATATTCCTGGCGGCTAAATGTAATGAGTAATGGCCCGATTCCATCATCCTGAAATCCAGTAACTGACTGGTTAATGTAAGCAACCTGTCCGTATTTTTATTCATCACCATTACCTCGTGTTTCATTTCCGGGATAGCTGCTACATTTTTGAGGATCTTACTCATCGGTATCTTGATTAATGTAAGCGGTGTTTTTATCTCATGCGCTACTTTTGTGAAAAAGTCGATCTTGGATTGATACAGCTCCTTTTCTTTATTCAGCGTGAAGATTTCCATCAGCCGAAGTTGTTTTTCCTTGTAACGGTTATGATAATATTTAGTAACAAAATATGCGATAGCAAGGAGGAGCAGCGTATAGAAAAGATAAGCCAGACTGGTTTTCCAGAATGGCGGCGTTATTTCAAGCATAAAGGACGTTTCATTGGATATCCATAAGCTACTGCTGTTGGTGGACTTTATTTTAATGGTATAGTTTCCCGGCGACAGGTTATAAAAATGCATGATTTTGTTCTTGTCTACATAATTCCAGCCCTTATCAATACCTTCCAGCGTATAGGCGTACCTGATATTTTCAGGTGCGGTATAACTGAGCGCTACAAAATCGAGGCTGAAGGTAGAGTTGTTATATGGTAGCAGGATCTTATTTCCCTGCCGGAACAGGTAGTCGGAAAAGAGATGACGGGAATTAATGGTAACATCTTTATTGAAAACCTGTAACCGGGTAATATAAATGGGCGGCGTATAGCGGGTAGTGGTATAGTTGTCCGGATTGAACCTGATAAGTCCTTTCAGGCAGCCAAAGTAAATATTTCCTTCGGGGTCCTTAAATGAAGAGCGGTGATTGAACTGATCGCTTAACAGGCCATCGCTTTGCTTAAAGGTTTTTATCTGTCCGGATTTCCGTTCTATATATGCCAACCCTTTTGATGTGGATGCCCAGATATTGTTATGATTGTCCGGAACGGTGCAGTACACAATATTGCTGGGCATACCGGAGGCAGTGTTGTAAACCCTGGCAGTATCGTTGGCCGGGTCGAAGTCGAAAAGGCCGGATTCAGTGCACACCCATAGGTGGTGGCGGTCATCTTCCTGGAAATTCAGGATCTTGGTGTTGTCGAAAGGGTAGGTGTTGTTTAACTGCATGGAAAGCTTTTTGGCGCTCTGTCCAGGGTCTATATAAAAAATACCGTTGGCATGTGTGCCCAGCCAGATACGTCCTTTGCTGTCCTGGGTAATGGCAGAATAAAATTCATCGGGCATCAGGTCCTGCAGGTAATGAAATTGCCCGGTTGATTTATCAAAATTATAGATGCCGTTGGAAGTGCATACCAGTATGTCTCCGGCGGTGGTTTTATAAAGGATATTGATATAATTGCTGTTTAGCCCGTTGTTGGTGAAGGCAGCATAATGCTGTTTGACTTTGTTGGTCTTCAGATCAAAAACATACAACCCGTCTTTAAATGTGCCGATATAGAGGTGATCGTTATCGGCGAGAAGTCCGTGGATGTTATTGGGCAAATCTGCTGCGCGCTTGTTTTCGTTGTTGTAATTAATAAACGTTTTTTTATCCGGGTCAAACGCGGCGATTCCTTTATCTTCTGAGCCGATCCATATTTTCCCGTATTTATCCTGAACGATTTCCCGCACCACATTTCCTTCTATGGAAGTGCCGGCAGATGTAGGGAAGAATTTTTCGAAGGCGATAGGGTGATGTGCGTAATAATTGATACCTCCGAAAAAGGTGCCCAGCCAGATGCCACCTTCCCTGTCTTTGCACATTGAATAAATGGCGTTATCGGTTAAGGAATATTGATCATGCGGGATTTTATAAATGTGCTGTATATCATTTGTATGGGTGTTCAGTATGTATAGGCCGGATTCTGTACCTATCCAGTATTCCCTGTTGCTGACTTTCAGCAGACTTCTGATAAATAGTTGCTGGTGTTTGGCGGCTGGTAGTGTTACGGTTGTCCACTGTTGTCGGCGGAGGTCAAATTTCAGTAGCCCTGTTTGTGAAGTACCGATCAGTAAGCAGTCGTTTTCCTTGTCTTCACAAATGGTTTCAATAGTATTGGCTGTTCTCACCATTTTATCGGAGGGGTAGTAGATAAAATTGTTATTACTGCTGTCATATTTTGCCAACATACCATTTGCACAACCCAGCCACATGGCGCCGTCTTCGGACTTATAAAGTGTGGTGATGTTTTGCAGGGATGGCTGCTGGTAGGTGTCTGTTCGTTTGGTATCCGTATTGTATTTGTATAAAAGGGCACCTTCCACAAACCAGATATTGTTATGCGCATCGCCATGTATTACGCGGACGAGCTGTCCTTTTGTGTGTGGCAGCCTGATGAAGCAGCCGTCTTTCGTGTTTAAATAATACAGTCCCTTTAATGTGGCTACCCACAAGGTTCCTTTACAATCCTGGTACAGATGAAAAATAGGATTGTTGTTCAGGGAATTTGGTTTATCGTCCCCGATCCTGAAAATTCTGAAGTTGTAACCATCGAACCTGTTTAATCCGTCTGGTGTACCGAACCACATAAATCCGTCTTTGTCCTGCAGTGAGGTGATCACCGAATTGTTGGACAGGCCGTTCTCCACTTCATAATGCCTGAAGTATATTGGTTGTGCGCTGCTTTTCCCTGGCAGGGGAAATATCATTACCGTATAGATAATGCACCTGAGTACAGAATAGAAATTCATTAAACGGTTGTTTTACTAAAAAATGCGCTACCGGCTATTTATCATTAGCTACAGGACTGATCAGTATCAGGGATGTCCGGTTTTTATCACTTGCTATCAGGAATTTATTTATTTGATGCCCCGTACAATATAGGGAGAAACTATCGCTCAAGAATGATACAAATTAGATCTTTTTTGATTCAAAATGGAAGTACGTGTTCTCCGGTACAGTGTAAATTTACTTTTAATTAACCAGTAATGGTTGAATACCTATAGCGCAGGATATACTATGTTACTGTAGCTGCATTGGCTTTCGTCCTGCAGACTACTTCGATATTCCATTTTATCAACGTCAAAAAAATGAATGTAAAGTATCAAAGACTACATATGCTTTGAGTTTTTAACATCGCCACCCGTTATGAAAAAAATCCTGAAAACGCTTCACCGAAGCCTTCCCTTTGCCGTGCTTGGCAGTCTGCTTTTGGCTGCCTGTTCCAAAAACAAATCGCCTGATACGGTGGTGAAATTTGATCCATCCAGGGCTGTTATCCTGGAGAGATTTACTCCCGACAGCGGAGGAGTAGGATCGCAGATGATTATTTACGGCAGCAACTTTGGTAGTGAAGCCGGTATCGTAAAAGTATTTATTAATGATGTACCTGCTCCRGTGGTCGGAGTGGAGAATAATGCCATTTTTGCTTTGGTGCCTTCACAAGCCGGAGAGGGAGCCGTAAAGGTGCAGGTGGGAGCCGGTACCAGCATGAAAGAGGCTTTATCAAAGACCAATTTCAGGTATGTTTTTAACCCGGTAGTAGGCACGCTGGCTGGCTTTACAGACAAAGATGGCAAGACCGCTATCGTAGATGGCGATATTAAAAAAGCACAGTTTGAAGAACCTTACTGGCTTACGTTTGACCAGCATAAAAATCTTTATTTGCTGGAAGAATACCGCGGCCTGAGATTTATCGACTCTGCCCGTACGGCGGTGAAAACTTTGTTCAGAACAGGGAATGGGCTCGACAGGCCGCGAACACTGGCATTTAACCCCACTTTTGATACGCTCTATGTTACCAATGATCAGTGGGACGAACGTGGTATTAGCACGGCAGTGCTTACGCCTGCCTCGGGTTTTACAAAATGGAACTCACTGATTTTTTCCAGAACTACAAATGGTGGGGATGCCAATCCGATAACAGGTGATTTCTTTTTCAACTCCTATGCAAAAGGAGAGATGTTTAAATGGGACCGCACCAACAGGTCTTCCCGCTTTATGTACCGCGTAGATGATGTGAATTGGGAGTTTAATATCCAGTTTGCACCCAGCGGAGATTTCGCTTATATCGTTGTGGTAAACCAAAGCTATATCCTCAGAACAAAGTACAACAGGGAAAGCGGTATACTGGATGCACCCGTACACTTTGTGGGTGGAAGAGGCCAGCACGACTACCGTGATGGCGTGGGAGCCGATGCGCGGTTAGATCATCCGCAACAGGGCACCTTTGATAAAAATAATAATTTTTACCTCGTGGACGCCAAGAATCATTGTATCCGGAAAATAACTCCCGAAGGTGTGGTGAGCACTTTTGCAGGTCGGCCCCGTGAAGCAGGATATGCAGACGGTCCGCTGCGCAAAGCCCAGTTTAACCTGCCGCGCGGTATCGTTTACGACGAGTCTGCCGGCACCTTTTATGTGGCAGACCAGGGCAACCACAGGATCAGAACAATCTCCGTTGAATAAACTAATTGTCTTTATAATGAGAATTTTTTACTTATCCCTGATCTTCATCGCTATTTCTATCACCGCCTTTTCACAGCAAACCGTTGAAGTTACCGGTATCGTAAGCGATACCAATCACCTGCCTCTGGCAGGCGCCAGTGTTGTGGTGAAAGACAAGGTAGGGCTGGGAACCATGACGGATCAGCATGGGAAATATAAAATTAAGGTAGAACCTTATCATACATTGATGTTTTCGTTTGTGGGTTTTGCGACCAGGGAAATTACAGTACGTGATAACCGCGTGGTGAATGTAACCATGCAACCGGCTAATACCAGTGCGCTGGAACAGGTAGTAATAACTGCCGTGGGGCCGCAAAAGAAAGTCACCGTCACCGGTGCCATCACAACAGTAAACCCTAAAGATCTGCGAACGCCCACCGCCAATATCACCAATGCATTAGCGGGTAACGTGGCCGGCGTCATCGCCATGCAGGGATCGGGTGAGCCGGGCAGCAACCAATCAGAATTCTGGATAAGAGGCATCTCCACTTTCGGTGCAAACAGTGCCGCGATGGTGCTGGTAGATGGTTTTGAACGCCCCTTTAATGAAATAAATATTGAGGACATAGAATCGTTCTCCGTATTGAAAGATGCTTCCGCCACCGCTATATATGGATCAAGAGGCGCAAATGGGGTCATACTGGTTACTACCAAAAAGGGGAAGACAGGTAAAGTAAATATCGACGGAAAAGTAGAACATACCTATAACACCCGTACCCGTACACCCTCATTTGTTGATGGAAATGAATATGCCGCCCTGGTAAATGAAGCCAAAATAACCAGGAACCAGGAACCGATTTACACACCCAATGAACTGGAAATACTCCGCCTCGGACTGGACCCGGACCTGTATCCCAACGTGAACTGGCAGGATGAAATGCTGAAGACAGGTGCCAACAACAACAGAGCTGCGCTGAACATCAATGGCGGTGCCACTATTGCCAGGTTCTTTGTTTCCGGGAGCTACGTGGAAGAAGGCGGTATGTACAAGTCAGATGCTTCTCTGAAAGAATATAAAACAAACGCCAAACTCTCCCGGTGGAATTACAGGATTAACCTGGATCTGGATATTACCAAAACCACTTTGTTCCGGATAGGGGTGGCTGGCTTCCTGGAAAAAAAGAACTACCCGGGCCTCAAGGATGATATCTGGTATTCTTTGGTAGGGCAGTCGCCCGTATCCATCCCGAAAATGTATTCCAACGGGCTGGTTCCGTCTTATGGAACAGGTAATAAAACCAATCCCTGGGTGCTTGCCACGCAGACCGGTTACCGTGAATACTGGAGGAACAAAGCGGAAACCAATTTTGTGATAGATCAGAACCTTGATTTTATCACCACCGGGCTGAAAATTACCGGCAGGCTTGCCTTTGATGCCAATAATGATAACAGGATCTTCAGGAAAAAATGGCCGGAGCAATATAACGTGGAGAAAAGGCGTGACCGTAACGGCAACCTGATCATGCACCGCATTTCCCCTGAAGCGCTGATGTTCCAGGAGTCGACTTCCGGTGGCGAGCGGATATCTGTTTATGAATTGGAACTCAGGTATGGCCGGTCACTGGGTAAGCTGCACAGGATCGAAGCGTTGGCCAAATATTTCCAGCGGGAGCAACGGCAAACCGTGGACCTCGGGTCGGATATCATCACCGGTATTCCCCGCAGGAATCAGTCTGTATCCGGCCGTTTGATGTACGGGTATGATAACCGTTATCTCGCTGAGTTCAATTTCGGTTACACCGGTTCTGAGAATTTTAAACCCGGTCACCAGTTTGGTTTCTTTCCCGCTGTTTCCGCTGCCTGGAATATATCGGAAGAAAAGTTCATCCGGGATAATGTCCATTGGCTGGACCTGCTCAAGGTTCGCTATTCCTACGGAGAAGTGGGGAATGATAATTTTGGCAATAACCGCTTTGCTTATCTCAGCACCGTTGAATCCGGAGGCACTTACAACTTTGGCGAAAGTATCAGTCCCAATATTTATCCGGGCCTGTATTACAAAAACGTTTCTTCGGAGCAGCTTACCTGGGAGATTGCCCGCAAGCAGGATCTGGGTTTTGAAATGAGTATGTGGAAGGATTTGTTTTCCATAACGGTAGACCTGTTCAGGGAAAGAAGGGAGAATATTTACAAGCAGCGGTCGCATTTGCCTGCCATGGTGGGTGTTGTCAGCCAGCCGTGGGCGAATGTGGGCATCATGGAAAATCAGGGCTTTGATGCACAGTTTAATATGAATCGGAAAATCAAAGCCGTGGATATTACCCTGCGGGGAAATATTACCTATTTTAAAAATAAGGTGATTGCCTTTGACGAAGAAGCCAATAATCTGAAGTACAAGATGACACAGGGATTTCGTTTCAATCAGGCAAGGGGCCTGATAGCAGAAGGACTATTTAAGGATTATGAGGAAATAAGGAATAGTCCCCGGCAAACTTTCGGTGCTTACCAGCCCGGTGATATCAAATATAAAGATGTGAACGGGGATGGTATTATCGATGATAACGACGTTGTTCCGATCGGCGCATCCCGCGTTCCCTGCCTGATTTACGGCATCGGCATGTCGGCAAGATGGCATGGAATAGATTTTAATGTTCATTTCCAGGGTGCGGGGAAATCATCCTACTTCATTACCGGTCCCAGCGTGTATCCTTTTGTGGAAGGCAGCTGGGGGAATATTCTTTCTGATGTGGCGGCACCGGGCAACAGATGGATCTCAAAGGAGATCTCCGGCGATCCTGCCACAGAAAATCCGAATGCAAAATATCCGAGACTTAGCTATGGCGGCAATGCCAATAACTATCGTGCGTCTTCCTATTGGTTACGCAATGGGGCATACCTGCGGTTAAAGAATATGGAACTGGGCTATACGTTACCTCAAACGATTACGAGATGGGCACATATCAAAAACGCCAGGTTTTATATCATGGGGCAAAATCTCATGGTTTGGGATCACCTGAATCTCTGGGATCCGGAACTGGCCAGCGGAGACGGAATGAGCTATCCTCCTTCAAAAACAGTTACCGGCGGGCTTACCATCAATTTTTAACCAACAGCCAATTTAATCCATTAAATGTTATGAAGAAAAACGTAATGATGCCGTTTTTTTGCGCGCTTGCAGGCATACTACTACTGGGCTCCTGTAAGAAGTATCTGGATATGGATCATTTTTTTAAAGACCGTCAGAATACAGATACCATTTTTGTAAGAAGAGATTATTCGGATCAATGGCTGGCGAGTACATATACGCACCTGCGCAATGAAAATGCGGAAGTTGCCAGCAAAGGATTTACACCTTTCAATTTTATATCTGACGATATGTTCTTTGGTGACAGGGATGATAAATACCGCAAATATAAAAACGGAGAATACGATGAAACCTGGGATCAGTCGTCCTGGTCGTCCTGCTACGAAGGGATCCGCAAGGCTTCTGTTTTCATACACAATATTGATAAAAACCGGGAGATGACCACAGAGGAGATAGCAGAGAAGAAAGCGCAGGCCCGTTTTCTCAGGGCCTACTATTATTGGTTGCTGTTAAGAAAATATGGTCCTGTACCGATCGTTGCTGATAACGGAATCGACTATACTACGGAGTATGAAAACCTGGCCCAGCCAAGAAATACCTATGATGAATGTGTGGAATTCATTACCCGGGAGTTGGCAACAGCAGCAAAAGATCTCCCGCTGCAGCGTACCAATAGAGATGCAGCCAGACCAACAAAAGGAGCTGCACTGGCTGCACGTGCAAAAGTATACCTGTTCAGCGCGAGTCCGCTCTTCAATGGGAATGCGGAGATGTCTGACCTGGTGGATAATACCGGCCGGCCGCTCATTTCGCAGACATATGACGATACAAAATGGGCAAAGGCTGCTGCTGCTGCAAAAGATGTGATTGACCTGAACGTTTATAAAATATTTACTGCACCATTCAATGCGGATGATCAAAGCGCCACACAGCCTAAAACAATCAGTCCGCCCTATCACCCGCTCTATTCCAATAGCAGCTTCCCGCTGGGATGGAAGGATATAGATCCTTTTCAATCTTACAGCCAGCTGTTTAACGGCGCTTTAGGCTATACGGCTAATCCGGAGATCATCTTTTCCCGCGTTACAGAACAGGGCTCAGAAGGGATAGATATGATGGTACTGCACCAGATGCCTTTCTCTCTGAAAGGATGGAATACCCATGGCATCACGCAGAAACATGCGGATGCCTATTATATGAGTGATGGAACCAACATCCCTGTAAATCCACGGGTAACTGGCTTTACAGGCAATAAGGAAGAACACCGGCCTTTACCTCCAAATGTTTCTCTGCAATATGCCAACAGAGAGCCCCGCTTCTACGCATCTGTAGCCTATAACGGAAGTATGTGGGAAAATACCAGCGCCACAAGGGTGGAAGACAGGTATAAGCAGGTGTTTTATTACCGCGGTTACCCGGATGGCAAACAGCCATCATCTCCTGCATTTCATATCAGAACAGGTATAGGGATCAAAAAATACTACAACCCTTTCGATTCTTTTATGGAAGGAGGATTTATAGTACCTAAAGTGGAGCCGGCCATCAGGTACGCGGAAGTATTGTTGATATATGCAGAGGCCATGAATGAATTGAATGGCATCTATAGTATCCCCAACTACCAGGGTACCGGGAATATTGCCGTAGGAAGGAATGTTACCGAAATAAGCAAATACCTCAGCCAGGTGCGTATCAGGGGAGGAGTGCCCGACTTCGACAACAACGTGTACGCTTCAAAAGAAAGGCTGAGAAAAGCTTTGAAAAGAGAAAGGGAAATTGAATTGTTTGCAGAAGGACATCGCTATTTTGATCTGAGACGATGGAAAGATGCCCCCGTAGAAGAATCCACACTGGTAATGGGGTGTAATATGAATATGACCGAAAGTCAGCGGGACCTGTTTTATATCCCGGTGGTGATCCCATCTCTGCCTACCATCTTTGTGAAGAAAATGTATTTATGGCCTATCTCACACAGTGAACTGAGAAAGAACAGAAAGCTGACTCAAAACCCCGGATGGACCATGTTCGACTAGAACAGCCATATGGTTGTTAAGGGTTACAATTATCGTCTCTGACAAAATAAAAAACTGATGAAAAAAATATATTATCTCACAGGCCTATTTTTACTTTCTATTGCCAGTGCATGTAACAAAGAATGGGAAGAGGAGCTATTTACGAAATATGTAGCATTTGCTAAAAATGGCGTGGTACAGGTATCCGTGAAGTACAAAGAGGAGGGAGGAAATATTCCGCTGAAGGTACCCCTCGTATTAAGCGGTTCTACTACCAATGATGATGATGTACAGGTTACCATTGCATTGGATAAAGATACGCTTGACAATTTAAACTTCGACAGGTTTCGTCTCCGGCAGGACCTGTATTTTAAAGAGCTCCCTGCCGACTTTTACAGTTTTGAATCACTTACCGCAACAATTCCCAAAGGTGCCAACACTGGTTATCTGAAACTCAATTTAAAACTGGAAGGGATAGACCTGGTAAATAAATATATTCTGCCTGTACAGATTATTAGTACCTCCAGGTATGAACCCTCCCGGTTGAAACATTATAAAAAAGCGCTGATCAGTGTAGTGCCATTCAATAACTATTCCGGCAAATACTCTGTTGCCGGTGCGGTTTGGGACAGAACAAGAGATGAGAATAGCCAGACGGCATTGACGGTACCTTCCAGGAATGCATGGGTTGTTCGTGAAAACAGTATTTTCTTTTTTGCTGGTGTAACAGAAGAAGAGGCGATGGACAGGGCAATGTATAAGGTCAAAGCAACATTTAACAAGGATAGCACGGTAACATTAACTTCCGATAATCCGGCCATCAACTTTTCACAGCAGAAGGGTACCTATACTGTCAGTAAAAGAATGGATGAAGTGCAGCCTTACCTTGAGAAAACCTATACAACCGTATACCTGGAGTACTGGTATGACGATATTACCAATCCTGCTTATCCCTTAAAGTACCGGTTTAAAGGGTCGATGATTCTGGAGAGGGTAAAGAATATACTGATCCCTGAAGAAGACCAGCTGGTGCAGATCGGGGATTAAGAGACAAAATAAAAACACCTATGTAATAGAAAACCTGCGGTATTTGATACTGCAGGTTTTTTATTTTTAGTAGTAAAGAAGGAGATCATTTTCCATCTCTATAAAAGCTTGATACGCTCTTCTTCCAGGTCGATCTGGAAGATCAGCCAGTGGATGATTTCATCTGGCCATTCCGGCTCCTTGTTTATCCCGATAAGGAACTTTCTTTGATCTTCCAGCAATTCCAGGTAGTGCTGTTTTGATGCTTCACTTAATCCCAGGTTTTCCGGTTCCTTGATTTTATGTTCCCATTGTTCGATCATGCGTTGCAGCTTGTTGTCTGTGAGCTGACCTTTCTCATGTTTTTCTCTGAGCAGTCTTACTGTTTCAATCACCATAAGCCGCTTTATCCTCGCTTTAAGTTCGTCTGTCGGCTCTTCGATGAAGTGACTATTGATATTGGAGCGCCTTATAAAATAGGGTAGGGTGAGTCCCTGGATCAGCAGGGTAAGCAGGATGACGATGAAAGTGATGAACAGAATAAGGCTCCTGTGGGGAAATGGGGCGCCATGCAGTGTCATTGGTATGGCCAATGCGGCGGCCAGGGAAACCACGCCCCGCATGCCGGTCCAGCCCATGAGCAGTGGCAGGGTTAATGCCCGGCGCCGGTTGTTGTTTATGATGTTCAGCGCCACACCCGGTCTGAATATACGTGTGGCCAGCATGGCGGCGTAGTAACTGATGATCCTTGCCATGATGAGCACGGCAGTTGCCAAAAGACCGTAATAAATTGCTTCGCTCAATGGGGTTCCATCGGCACGAAGTCCCGCCACCACTTCCGGCAGTTCCAAGCCTATCAACATAAACACAACACCATTCAGTATAAAGATCAGTGCCTCCCAAAAACTCTGGCCCCTTACCCGGCTGGAACTTGATAGAAACGAGAAACGCCGGTTGGCCAGGAAAAGGCATCCTGTCACTACCGCCAATACGCCGGAACCATGTACCTGCTCGGCGATCCAGTAAAGGAAGTAGGGCTCGATGAGTGAAAAGACAATGTCTGAAGGAGCGTCTGTAGGCAGGTATTTATGTACCTGCATGAAGAGCCACCCAAATATCAACCCAAGGCCTACTCCTCCCAGTATCATCCAGGAAAAATCAACCAGTGCTTCGTGAAAAATGAACTGCCCGGTACCTACAGCGACCAGTGCAAACCTGAAAATGATCAGTGAGGAGGCATCATTGAGGAGGCTTTCGCCTTCCAGTATAGCTGCCGTTATTCTGGGGATTTTTACAAATTTCATGATCGCCCCCGTACTCACTGCATCAGGAGGGGATACAATGCTGCCGAGCAGGAGGCCAAGTGCAAGTGTAAATCCCGGGATAAGCTGGTTGGCCAGCAAGGCAACGGCAAATGCTGAGAAGAGCACTACCAGGAAGGCAAAGCTGCCGATCATGCGCCACCATTTTTTCATTTCCTTAAAGGAAACGCTCCAGGCTGCATCAGACAGCAGTGGTGGCAGGAAAATAAAAAAGATCATGTTGGGGTCGATCTGCACTCTTGGAAGCCCGGGTATAAAACTAACCAACAGTCCGGCTATCACCAGCAACACAGGATAGGCGACCCTTAACCTGGTAGCCAGCATCTCAATCAAAACGATAGCGGCTACCAGGGCCAGAAGAAGGGGTAGTTGTTGATGCATATGTAAATCATAAGGCTACTAAAATAAAGTCAATTTTTTGAATTTTGAGTTTATTGTAAGTATTCCTACATGCAAAGCAAAGAATTTTGAATGCAATAGCATGAAAAGTTCAAAATTCCGGTAATGGTAAAACATAACCGGCTACACTACATATCCATACAGATCCTGCGCCTGATCTGGTGATTGGAGCGATTCACCATTTTGCATTATTGAATGAATGCTGCTTATATTTCCGGTAAAGTGATTTTTTGGAAGCCGATCAACAACATCATCGCGGATCTGTCGGCCGTTAACACAATATGAAGATATGAAACGAAGTGCGATCATTTTCTTTCTTACCATTACACTGAGTAATGCCGTTGCCCAAATAAGCGCCAGGCGGGTAGTGATCACCGGCAAGATCATCCATGCCAGCGCAACAACGCCAAAAGTTTTTGGCATCAACTTTTTGAATCCCTTTGATAAAAATCGCAAGAGTGCCACGGTAGACAGCCTGATGGAATTTTCAGTGGAGGAGCATATGCTTTTTACCCAAAACATGACTATTGCCTATAATAATACGTTTATCAATCTGTATGTTGTGCCCGGAGACACTGTGCATCTTCAAATCGACGCCGCTTTGCTGGACCAGCCAAACTTTGAATGGTTACATATATCCGGAGATCATGCCGGGATAAGCACCCGGTTAAATCTGCTCCATTATTCATTGAGTAAGCTGCCTTATCTTAAATATGATTATTCATTGTCCACGCCCGGGATGCTTGAGATGGTGAAAAAGGATTACGAACGTTACCTGACATTTCTGAAGGAATATACAAGCATACATGAAACAGACTCCATCGTCATTGATTTTTTTAAAAGAGACATTAAGTATGGCATATCCAATTGGATAGCTGATTACGTGGATGCAGGCAGCGATTCAGCTTCTACAAGAGCAGAAAGAATCGCGTTGTTCAGCGATCCTTTTTTTGAATATGCGAATGATGCCAACTTTGTATCAATGATGTATCCATATCATCTGGCATACTATATGGGCTGGAAGATAGAAACAGATATCTCCATAAAAGAAGCAAAGCAATCCGGACGTGACAGAGAGGCCATGCTATCAGGGGCGAAACTTCTTTTAAAGGAGCCATCGGGCATCAGCCGCGATTATATGTTGTTCAGCTATCTTTCTTCCTATATTAATAAGATGCCCGCTTTACAGGATGACATATCGTCGCTGAGGGATTATTTTACAGATCCTGTTTTCTACCACTATCTTGAACGCTCTGCAGATAGAGCCAGGAATGTTAAGGTGCAGAAAACCGTTGTTTCGAACATGCTGTATATGGACAATGCGAAGGTGTTGTCTATATCGGATGTTGACATTTTGAATTTTCTATCAAAAAAATATCCGGGCAAGATCATCTACCTTGACGTATATGCTACCTGGTGTGTGCCCTGTCTCAAGGAGATGGAATTCGCCCCTTTATTACATCAGCAATTCGCTGGCAAAGATGTGGTTTTTGTGAACCTTTGTTTACAGTCATCAGAGAAGAACTGGATAAAACTACTTCAGCAAAAGAAGCTGGCGGGGGAAAATTATTTTCTTAATGATGATAATAGCAAATTACTGATGGGGAATTTTAATATAAGTGGTTTTCCTACCTACCTACTTATAGATAGTAAAGGGAAAGTAAAAACAGCGAATGCTTCCAGGCCTTCAGAAGCAGAGAAATTAGAACGGGAAATCAACCTGTTGGCCAATTAATAGCTGCCCACTCCTCAGCTTCCTGGTTGGTATACTGCACGATGTTTACTTAACGCATCACCGCGTTTTCTCCATTTCTTTGATGGCGCTCCATCCTTCAGGAGTGATACCCATAATCTCGGTGGCAACGCCCAGTGTTTGGTAAGGATCGAAGAAAGCCATCCGCGCAATGGGGTGATCCACTTCGCTGATGACCGCATAGCCTTGTTCGCGCAGCTCGGCGGTGACCCGTTCGAAATCGCTTACCGGCAAACGGAAGGCAAGGTGCTGTGTGCCACCTGCGGGGTATTGAGTAAGGTAGTCATGAAACATACTTTGACCGGAGAGTGGTTGAATGAGTTCGATGAAGGTGCTACCGTTATAAGTCTGAGTGGTCAGCCATTCACCTGCTACCACCTTGCCATGATAGGTCATACCCAGATCCTGTGCACGGAAATGTTCCGGCTCAGGAAAGCCAGCAACGCCAAGAGCGTTCGAAAGGAATTTCACAGCGGCGTGAATGTCGGGGACCACCCAGCCAATTTGTGCGAGTTCAAGTCCGGTGATGGAGTTGTTGATACTGCTCATATTTATTTGCGATTAGGTTTGTGGCTAAACAAAGTTAAACCAGATGTGTTGTTTATGCAAGGGCATTCACGGCAATATGTGGGGTATTTGCGACTTTCAGCTGCAAACTGATTTCAGTTCCCCTGCCGAACTTCGCAAAGCCCGAAGCGCATTGTTATCTCTATCCACGTTAATGACTGTTAGCCAATTACCACGTTATTCCACTAAGAACATAAAAATTCCATTATGAAAACAAACATTTATCCTATTATTCTTTACCGTGCCCTTGCTACAGGAGTCGGTATCTTCACACTTTTGCTATTTTCATTTGGTACCAATGCCCAGCGGTTGCTGGTTTGGGAGGAAAACTTTAATACAGCCACTCTGAATCCATCCTGGTGGACTTACGAAACCGGTGATGGATGTGCCAAAGGAAATTGTGGCTGGGGAAACCAGGAATTGGAGTACTATACCAACCGTACAGAAAATGTTCGCGTTGAAAATGGACAGCTTATTATTGAAGCACGCCGTGAGGATATGGGAGGGAAGCCTTTTACGTCCGGCCGTATCAAAACAGCGGGTCGTGTTAACTTCCGTTACGGTGCGCTGGAAGCACGCATCAAAGTTCCAAAGGCTGCCAATGGCCTCTGGCCTGCGTTCTGGCTACTGGGTGCTACCGGTGGTACCTGGCCTCATAACGGCGAAATCGATGTGCTTGAAATGGGTTCTGCCGCTGCCGTTACCGCCAACAAAGCCAATAAATTACTAAATGCCACCTTACATTGGTGGACAGAAAATCCGGGTGGATATACCGGCCACGCAGCGTATGGTAGAGATACCACTACCGCCGTTGATCTCAGCGATGACTTTCATCTTTATAAAATGGAATGGTCTCCGACAGCCATCACCGTGTATCTCGACAACAGTCCTTTTTATACCATTAACACGACCGGCGGCAATGGCCTGGATGCATTTCAACATCCGTTTTACATCGTCCTGAACCTGGCGGTGGGAGGTAGCTTTACAGGTATCCTGGTAGCTAATAATATTACCGCTCCGCTACCCGGACAGTTACAGGTAGACTATATCAAACTTTACCAGGACATTACACAAAATGAGTACATTACTTATGGCACCGATGATCAGCCGGAAGGCACCTATGGCATCTTCACTGATAATACCACGGTGAATGATAAGATTGTGCTGGGCAGTGGTGCACAACTTTATTTCTGGAACAATATTGCAAATATTACGTCTCCGGCTCCGGTGCCTTTTGAAGGGACGAATGTTTGGGCGCTGCATGCCAATGCTGGCGCATGGTTTGGATTAGGTGTTGCCAACGATGCAAAGAACATGAGTAACTTTGCGTCAGGAAGTCTGAAGTTCCAGATGAAAACCAATGCTACGGCGCCTTTTAAAGTGGGCATTGCTACGGATGCAGGCGAAGGATGGGTACAGTTCAATGGCGCCAATGGTGAGCATGGCCTTGTTCGTGATGGACAGTGGCATGAGGTAACGATACCTGTGAGTGAATTTGCACTTGCCGACATGACGCTTACCACTCAGCTGTTTATGTTATCCGGTGATGCGCCGGCAGCCGCCATGGACTTCTATCTCGACAATATTTATTATACCGGCGGAACTACGGCCAATCCTGCACCGAAGGTCAGCATCATTAAACCAGCGGCAGATACGGTATATAAAACGCCGGCAAGCATTCAGATAAATACGAACCCTACTGATCAGAATGGCAGCATCACCAAGGTAGCATTCTATAGTAATGATAATTATCTGGGATCATCCACAGCAGCTCCTTTCAGCTATACCTGGAATACATCAGCTGCAGGGGTACAATTACTAACGGTAAAGGCTACAGATAACCAAAACAAGACTACCACCTCCAAACCCGTGCAGATATTCATTACGAAACCTACCAATACTGCTCCTGCCATCAGCATTACATCTCCTACGGTTTCATCGGATTATATGAAGCCTGCTACTGTCAATATCACTACAAATATTACGGATGACGGTGGCATTTACAAAGTAGAATTCTATAATGGTAATACACTGATAGGGACGGTGAACAAGGCTCCATACAGCTTCAGCTGGACGAAGGTGGATCAGGGTACTTACACCATCAAAGCAAAAGTATACGATGACGGAAACCTGAGTACTACTTCTTCTGCTGTAACTTTTACGGTGAAAGATAATAATATCCTTTCTGATCGCTACGGCATTTACACTGATACCGCCTGGATCAGCAGCAAGCTGACATTTGGCGTGGATGCAAATCTGTATGTGTGGAATAACCTGACCACCATTGCAGGAGCAACGCCAAAAGAAGGTACTAACGTGATGGCCTATACGGCGGCTGCAGGAAACTGGTTTGGACTGGGCGTATCTCATGATGTGCGTAACCTTTCTCACTTCAGTAATGGCTATCTGAAGTTCTGGTTTAAGACGAGCTACCAGGGCATGTTCAGGTTTACTGTTATTTCAACAGGCGGTCAATATGAACTTTCATTTGCTGCCGGAGAACAGAAACTTGGATTATTGAGAGATGGGCAATGGCACCAGGTAGTTATTCCTGTGAATACCATGACAGGTGTCGACCTTACCAATATCACGCAGGGCTTTACCTTTAGTGGCGATGCTCCTGCTGCCGCAGCCAGTTTTTACATTGACCAGGTTTATTATACTACTCAGCTAAATGAAACGGCTACACGAAGTAACCTGGCCTTGAACAAACCAGTCATTGTTTCTTCTACCGAAAATGTTGGAACACCAGGTGCTTATGCAGTTGACGGTGTGATGACCTCCCGGTGGTCCAGTGCATTCTCCGATCCGCAATCCATCCTGGTGGACCTTGGCGCTACCTATAATGTAGATGAAGTGAAAATTACCTGGGAAACTGCTGCAGGAAAGAATTATGAAGTACAGATCGGGAGTAGCAGTACCGGCCCCTGGACGAGCCTTAAAACCATTACCAATAATGCAGCATTGGTGAATGACCATACCGGTCTTACCGGAAGCGGACGTTATGTCCGTATCTATGGCACAGCAAGAACGACCGTGTATGGTTACTCCATTTATGAATTGGAGGTATATGGTACAAGTACTGGCGCAAGAGTGGCAGCACCGGTAACTGCTGTGTTTACGGCGAATCATCATGCCAATACAACGGAATGGAATGTAACGGTTGCGCCGAACCCGGTTGCCGGTGGAGAGTTGCAGGTATATAGCAATCATGCGTTGCAGCAAATGATAATCGTGGATCTTTCAGGAAAGGTATGGAGTACGCATCGTGGCTTCAAAGCTTCAAATATGTACACCCTTGATGTCAGGAAGCTACCACGCGGATTATATTTCGTGCAGGTTTACAACGGTGATCAGCAGCGACAGGTATTGAAATTTATCAGACAATAAATCATTTCTTTCCCCCGGATGGGCTGTTTCAGGTTTATCCGGGGGATATATAGCAAATGCAAATGGCGGAAAAGCTGAGCTACCCAGACAAGTAAATTGAGCCATGAGAGAAAGCAGTCATCGTACCTAAAAGCGGATCTTTGTGTCCTTAATCAATAAAACAGCCGCTATGACAGCAATAACAAAGATAGCACTTGGCCAAAATGGGCCACTGGTGTCTAAACTAGGATTAGGTTGTATGCGGATGTCGCCTGTTTGGGGAAGCGGGGGGAATGATGAAAGTGAAAGTATTGCTACCATTCAGCAGGCATTGGACAGCGGGATTAACTTTTTGAATACCGGCGACTTTTACGGCAGCGGACACAATGAATTGCTGGTAGGAAAAGCCATCAAAGGCAGGAGGGACGATGCTTTTATAAGTGTGAAATTTGGCGCAATTTTCTATGGTGGTCAGTGGCTTGGACTGGACCTGCGTCCGGTAGCCATCAAGAACTTCATCAATTATTCTTTGGTACGCTTAGGTATAGATACCATTGACCTTTATCAACCGTGCAGGCTAGACAACAGTGTTCCTATAGAAGATGTGATCGGAACTGTCGCCGACCTGATAAAAGAAGGGAAGGTGCGCTACCTGGGCGTTTCTGAAATAACCGCAGATCAACTGCGCAAGGCGAATAGTCTTCACCCGGTAACAGCATTGGAGATAGGCTATTCATTGGCAGATCGCCAGATAGAAAGTGAGCTGCTTCCTACGGCTAAAGAGTTGGGTATAGGAGTGGTGGCATTTGCCAATACCGCCGAAGGACTACTCTCTGGTGATATGAAAGCACCGCTTCCGGTTAATGACTACCATCATCACTTTTCGCGCTTTCAGGGAGAGAACCTGGTAAAGAATCTGGAGAAAGTGGAGGTGTTAAAGCAACTGGCTAAGGAGAAAGGATACACCCCAACGCAACTGGCGATCGCCTGGGTGAATGCACAGGGAGATCATATCATGCCATTGGTAAGCATGAGCAGGAGGTCCCGACTGCCGGAAAATATTCAGGCCATGGGGATTGAGTTTACCCCTGATGAGTTGAATACGCTTAACACACATTTTTCAACGGGAGCGATACTTGGAGGCACCTACCTGCAGCGGTAGTGGAGTGGCAGATAAACCCCGGCTGTTTTATATCTTTGCATTATGACAAACCCAACTGAAATAATTCCCGGGGTTATCTTTTACTCTTATTACTCCGTCATGAGAAAAGAGAAGGTGGCATTTCTGGAGCACAATACACTGGTGTTGCAGGTGGCAGGTGTCTTTACGTTGGAAACTGCCAGCCAGAAGATCTCAATGAGTCGTGGAGAAATGTTGCTGATACAAAAAAATCAGTTGGGAGAAATTACTAAAACTCCCCTGGATGGTGAGGAGTATCAAACCATTGTTATTGTTCTGAAAGAAGATTTCCTCCGGAAGATTGCCCTTGAGGAGCAAATAGAGACAGGGCAAAAATACAGTGGTCCTTCCAATATTCGTATCCCTGGCAGCGTTTTTTTGCACGCTTTCTTTGAATCTTTGCTTCCATACGTTCGGCATCCGGACGAAGAAATAACCAGGGCGATAGGAATGCTTAAAGTAAAAGAGGCGGTATATCTCCTTATGAATACGATGCCTGAGCTACGGAAATTTTTATTCGACTTTTCGGAGCCTTATAAGATGGATTTGGAAAAATTCATGCGCAGCAACTTTCACTACAATATTCCGGTTGAGCAATTTGCCAGACTTACAGGAAGAAGCCTGGCAGGGTTTAAGCGTGATTTCCAGAAAATATTCGGGATGGCCCCACGGCAGTGGCTATTGGAAAGACGACTGGACGAGGCCCGGCATCTGATAGAAAAAAAGAATAAAAAATCATCTGCCATTTACCTTGACCTGGGCTTTGAAAGTCTCTCTCATTTCTCGCATTCTTTTAAGAAGAAATTCGGTAAAGCACCTACCGAATGGTAGCCATTCTTTTATCAGGTATATTCCAAACAAATCACTGCTTTTTTCAGCTGATCATCATGAAATAAATAAATCTGATCGGCGGCATTTTCCTGAAAATGGTATCCTTCCATACAGGCGATATAGTTAAAAAGACGTCCATCTTCCCTGAGAGGCTTATCTATCAGATTGGTACCGGAGTATTCACATTCATCAAGAGGGAGACGGTCTGTATTGATTTCATCTATTACACCGTTGATCTTTTTATTGATGACCTCCGCTAAGTAATCTGAAGGCGCATCGTTGTGCAGATCTTCCGCTGTCAGCTTCAGCAGCCTTTCTAATTTTCTGATCCCTTCTACGGTTAAACCGGGCCTGTAGAAATCCCGATCATATAGTCTTCCGAATTTTTCATAGTACGACTTCTTCAACTGATACATCGCCTCATTAAAATTAAATTGTATCTCCTCATCGGTATATTCCAGGTGGTAACTATCCGGGGGGATTTCGGTGGAGACAGTAAAGTACTCCCAGTTCGCGTCAAACTTATATTTCCCGTCGATGATATCAAAACCGAACATATCGCATTTGGTGTAGTTTGTGTGGAACGCTGTAGTGTTTTCACCTACCCGGCCATCATATATTTCTTTTACGGACACAAAATGCAGCCACTGGTCCTTGTCCGGTGAAAAGAACCTCAAATTAATAGAACATAAGGGCAGAAAGTATTTCCGGTGATTTTCTACATCATCATAAAAAACATCCTCGTATTCCGGGAATATTTTAATAAAGCTACCTGGTATTTCCATTCTCAGCTGATTTTATTTGAACTGTTAAAGATAATTTTTTACATCCTGGTAATTGGATGCAATTATATTAAGATATTGTGAAGAATCGCTTGTTTTTTATTTAAAAGCATTTAGTGCTGAATTAGTTAGATCTATTTATGAATTATATAGTTTGCGATCCTAACACCAACGCATAAACTATTCAGAGGGTTTGTCCTATTTTAGTTGAACATCCAGGGGAGAAAAGATGCATATGCATACCAGTGCCGCAGTTTTGCAGTATGTGTATTATGCCATGTGATGCTGTGGTGATACTGTAGTATGTGGTATGGGTTAATGCCTTGAAACGTAATGCTGTAATATGTTTTATAGGTCGGCTAACGCCGGATAAGATTGGGACTTTTTCTGATTTTATCAGGGAATATGATATCAGTATTTAATGGAGCGTTGATCCGGGAAGGGTCATTGGTATAATTCACGAAGTTGTTAACCGTTCCCCCAAGCGTATTAGCAGATATAGAAAAAGCAGGATTACTGAAAATAAAGAAGCCTTCAAGTTATAAGACTTGAAGGCTTCTCTGTGTTTGATAATTCCTGTAAAATCAGAGGGTAGCGCCACCTGTTGTTACTATGGCAGCAGTAACAACGATTTGCCTGGAACCTAGCTGGTAACCTCTGAGCTCAAGTACATCACCTTCCTGTGCAGATACCTGTGTAGTGAAACCATCACTCAATTGTATGCCGTATGTGCCGGTAGTACCATTCCAAAGGGCATACAGGGCATTGTACTGGAGTCCCGAACCATTGGATACCTTGAAAGAGAGCAGTACCCTTGCTCTTTTTAATTCAACATGTTTGTTGTTCTTAGCCGGAGTAGATGAGGCATTAACAACGTAAGGGCTGATAGAGAAAAGTAGTCCGGTGATAAACAGGGAGAAAAAGAAGGTCTTCATTTTTAATAATTTTTAAAATGTTTATTAAAACTATAGTAAGTCACTGCCATAAGACGGCATCCATGAGCCGGAATAATTTTCCGTCTATAGCGTGATTCGTAAATATCTATGAAGCCTGTTTTTGAAATGCGCTCTCCCTGCTCATAATATTTCTACATATCCGTCTGTCCCATTCACCCGGATGCGTTGTCTGTCTTTAATCAGTTTAGTGGCATTCTCCAGCCCGACCACTGCCGGTAAACCGTATTCACGTGCAATCACTGCTCCGTGGGTCATCAGTCCGCCTACTTCAGTGACTAGACCTTTTATAGATACAAACAATGGTGTCCAGCTGGGGTCCGTAAATGGGGTGACTAATATATCTCCATCTTCCAGATCTGCATCTTCCATATTCAAAATAACACGTGCCCGTCCTTCTATCACTCCGGAGGAAACTGCCAGCCCTACAATCGCTCCGGCCGGGAGATTTTCCCGTTTGTACCTGCCCGCAACGATCTCACCATCGGATGTAATAACACGTGGTGGCGTTAATTTTTCATATAATTTGTGCTTGTCTTTTCGTTGGCCGATGAGCTGGTAATCCAGTTTATGTGTACGCACCACTTCGTGAAGTTCCTCAAAGCGGAGATAGAAGATATCTTCCTTTTCATGAATAACCCCGGCTTGTACGAGTCGTTCGGCTTCTTTCATTAAAGCCTGTTTATAAACGAAGAAGCGATTAACGATACCGTATTTTGGATACTCACGATAACCGGCGAAATTCCTGATCAGGTCGATCATCGTTTTTGTTTCTTTTGCTTTTTGTTCACCGTCCGGTAATTGCTTCAGTCGATCTAACAACGATTGTTCTTTCTCCAAAGCTGCCTGCCGTCCCTGTTCAAATCTCCGCTTGCTGGCGCCAGGTTCAAAGTTTTTGATATTACTGAGAATGATCGGGAAAAGTATAGCGGGTTTTTCGCTCCACCGGGTTTTAGTAATGTCGATTTCTCCGGCACATCGCATGCCATATTTGTTGAGGAAAGTATTGATGGCGTCCAGGGTTTCCCTGCCACCAGTCAACTTCAGCAGTTCATTCCCAAAGTTATCATCTCCTGTATGTTGTAAATAATGAATTACCTGCGGATAGGGACGGATCACATCCGCAATATCCAATAGTGCCAGGCCCATCTCCGAAGTAATATTATTTGATACAGATTGAGTAAGTATGTCTGCTACGTTTTTTTCATCCAGCCATTCGTTCATTTTTTCATTGATCCATGTTGCTGCATTCATAGCTGCCATGATCACATCCATATTTGTGGGGTCAAATACTTTTTTCCTGGACTGCTGGTTGTCTTCGATAATAAAATCAAACAGCTCTGGTCCTGATTTCGTTTGGATGTTTTGTTTCAGCGCTTCTACCGATGTTTCACTACGATTAATCAGAACGGAAACGATCGCCGGGTTGTTTCCCGCCTGCGCCAGGATATCCGCAGACAGCATACCTTTATGGCTTTTCAAAAGAGCGGGTCCTTTTTCATCATCTGGAAACGATTTTATAAAATCTCCCCGCTCTACGATATTCGTCAGCGCGTCTTTTATGAGCGGATCATGTTGTCCCATGCCGTATAAAAAATTTTCCCTGGCGGCAGGTGTAGCCAGCCGATTCGTAACGTCAACAAACAATCTTCCGCCGGCCTGGTACATGGGTAAAGCAGCCCGTAGCTGCCATAAAGATAATCCCAGTGGTTTCATGGGGTCGGTCATCATTTGCTGATGGCCGACAGAAATATAAACATGATTCTCCTGATCATTGTTTTCAGGGACCGGGTATAAAGTAGTAATGGGGCGGCTCTGGACAATATAAAATGTATCCTCTGCCAAACACCATTCGATGTCCTGGGGACTTCCGAAATGTGCTTCGATCTTTTTGCCCAGGCGCTCCAGCTGTAAAATCTGCTCATCGGTCAGTGCCTGCCTGGTTTGCTTTTCCGGCTCAATTGCCTGTTCTTTCGTGCCGCCATCTTTCAGGGCATAAATGGCCAGTTTCTTGGCCGATATCTTTTTATCGATCATCCTGCCATTACTCACTTTATAGAGATCAGCATTTACCAGGCCGGAGACCATTGCTTCACCAAGCCCGAAGCTGGCATCAATGGACAATACTTTCCTGTTGGATGTGACGGGATCGGCAGTAAATAAAATTCCTGCCACCTCCGGGAATACCATTCGCTGAACAACTACAGCGAGATGGACTGTATGATGATCACAGCCGTTTTGAATGCGGTAAATGACTGCCCGTTCGGTAAACAACGATGCCCAGCATTTGCTGATATGTTGCAGGATGGCATCCTGCCCGATAATATTCAGATAGGTGTCCTGCTGGCCAGCAAAGGAGGCGGTGGGTAGGTCTTCCGCTGTGGCACTGGAGCGCACTGCAAAAGCCTCTTTATTGCCAAATGTGGTGAGATAGCCCGCCATCTCTGTCGCTATATCCCGGGGAATGGGTATGCTTTCGATAACCGTCCGGATTTTTGCGCTGATTTCGCTGATACTTTTCCGCTCTTCTGCATTAAGGCGCGTTAATTCATCCAACAGGTTATTTAATTCAGGATGATGGCCGGTTGCTTTTTTATATGCTTCGGTGGTAACGCAAAAGCCTTCCGGTACCCGTATGCCTTCGATCCTGCTCAGTTCACCCAGGTTGGCGCCTTTACCCCCAACATCCGCAAGATTTGTTTTGTCAATGTCCTGAAGACTAAATACAAATGAACGTGTACTGATGTTATTGGTCATAGTTATTTATTTTGTCTGCAATTATTTGTTGTTGAGCTTATTGGTTGTTTCATCCATTATTTCAATTGCTTTTGAAAAATAGGATTCAATGATTTTAATGTCATTGTTTGAAAATGACGCCAGCAACAGTTCTGACTTGCGCCGGAACTCTTTGTAGAGCGGTACAAAAAGGGCCATGATTTTTTCCGTGTTGGGCTTAATGATCACCTTACGTCTGTCGTCTTCCGCGAATTGTCTTTTCACCAGCTTTTTCTTTTCAAACCTGTCTATTAAGCCGGTTACTGCACCTGTTGTTAAGCCGGTTAAGTTGGAAAGCTCACCTGCGGTCATTTGCCCTTTCTCCATTAAGAACCCCAGATATTTATGGTCAGTTCCGGAAAGACCAGCCTTTCGGCCAATGGCTTCGTGCATTTGAATAGAGGTGAATGCATATTGCTGGCTTAGTTTTCTTATGCTTTTAAGGGCGTCTTTTTCCATTTTATATCTTATTAGGTAAATATCTTAGTTGCTAAGATAATATTAAATTCATAACGGGGCGAAATAATTTTAGTGGATTTTACCTTTATTTTTTTACATACAATAAGGATGGAAGTAGGGGCGTTATTCATCTAAGCAGCAGGGAGAGGGCCAGCCAGAAGTTGAATAAGATGATCATATAAAATAAAGCAGGGGTTTCAGATAACTATCTGAAACCCCTGCTTTTAATATGGATGCATGCTGTTACCAGCCTGGATTTTGGGCAAGGACACCCGCCGGATATAATGCTATTTGTCCGCTTGGTATTGGCTGAAAATAATTTTTAGGATCGATGAACGTGCGTTGAGCGGTGGCTACCGTATATGGAGTGATATAGCCTTCTGCATCCCTCAGCACTTTACCGTTGTCAGGGACTTTGGCGCCGCGCCAGATGTCCTTGTTGCTGGTATTCATATAGCTGCCTTTGGCCCAGCGCATGAGGTCCTGGAAGCGGAATCCGTCGAATAATAGTTCTGTTCTTCTCTCTCTTCTGACTTCCCAGATAAGAGAAGGCACCGTGGCATCTTTAGCCGGGTCTGTATATGGGGTGCCGTTTACCGCCACCTGTTGTGCGCCTTTGTATTGAAGTGCAGGGATGGCAGCCCGTACGCGGAGAAGGTTAATGGATTTGTCGAGGTCCGCCTGTGAGAAAGTGTATTGACCCAGATTGTCCAGTTCTGCTGCGGCTTCTGCGTAGTTTAACAATACCTCCGCCAGCCAGAAAATAGGTGCGTCCGTATCGTTGTAAGGCGCCAGAACGTTAGCTACAGCGGGTTGCAGGAATTTAGCCGGACGATAGCCGGTGCTGCTGCTGCGGCCATTTACGAGGTTGCCGTTGTAACAGAGCACGGTGTCAATGGATTGGAGCAGTCGCTTATCCCTGTTGGTGCGCGTGTTGGTCAGGTTGTCATCGCCTTTATAGAGCGGAGACAACCCGATGGGCAATCCATCTGAGCAGAGGAATGCATCAATCGCCGATTTATTAGGCCCTCCCATGGGAGTACTACTGGTAAGGTATCCTATTACGGAGTGGGTAAGATATCCGGGAAGATATTTTTTATACAGCAGCACTTCCTTATTACCGGACAAGTCAAGGGAGTTGTAAGTAGTAGTATAATCGGCGTTCAATACGGCGCCACCGGCCATTACTTTTTCGCTGGCATCTTTGGAGGCCAGGAGAAATTTGGCGGCGCCGGGCAGCTGGGGATTTGTATGGTATTTGCGCCAGGTGCCTTCGTACAGGCATATCCGTGATTTAAGCGCCAACGCAATGTTGCGGTTAACGGTGTTATCCAGGTCTTTTACACGGATATTGGCTGCCGCGAAGTCGAGGTCTGCCAGCACACTGTCCATCACCACGGTGCGGGGATCACGGGGTTTGTAGATATAGGTCTGATCGCTGATATCCATCGATCTGCCCAGCCAGGGTACATCACCATAGTCTTTCACGCGGTTAAAGTAAACGAGTGCGCGGAAAAACCGGGCAATCCCTTTCCAGTGATTTTTAGCTTCATCTGAAATAGGTACCTGGTCTATTCTTTCCAGCATGATGTTGGCTTTGCGCACATCGCTGAAGCTCCAGGCGCTGGAGCTGGCAGGTACGTTCTGAGTGAATTTTGCGAAACCTGTGGGGGCCTGGTCATCAGAAAACCAGCTGAAATAAAAATCGCCGAAACTGTTACCATTACCATAACCGGTGAAGTTTTCATAAAACGGCCAGTTGTATGACCGGATATTATCCTCCGTCCGCCAGAAGGTGTTATCGTCAAACTGATCAGGTAATCCTTTGTCTACATATTTTTTGCAACCGGTGCCTAGTATCAGGCATATCAATATAACTGGTAAGTATATACGCTTTTTCATCTGTTGTTGGTTTAAAGGGTGACCTGTAATCCGAATGACCACGTTTTCTGAAATGGCCAGGTTCTGCCAAAAATAGCTGCTTCGCCGGTGGTGATTTCCGGATCCAGTGGCACACCTACATTGGAAATAGTGGCGATGTTCTGGGCGCTGCCGTATATGCGTAACCGTTGGAGATGGATTCGTTGGGTGATACTGGCCGGGAAAGTGTATCCGAGTGTGATATTTTTGAGACGCAGATAGGCCAGGTTCAGCAGGTATTTCGATTGTGGATAGAAATTATTACCACCGAGCAGTAAACCAGAGATTTTGCCATTGGCGTTACCGGGATATGGGCGCGGATAATAAGCGTTGGTATTTGTTTCTGTCCAGTAGTCCAACTGGTTTTCATACATGATGTCGCCGCCGCGGTATAAGGGGATCGTAACATCACCTGTTCCCCAGTAATTTACTTTGCCAACACCCTGGAACAATACATCAATATCAAAACCTTTATAAGTACTGCCCAGGCGGAAGCTGTACTGATAGCGGGGGAGGGAGTTGCCCAGCAGTTTCAGGTCGCCGTGGTTGCTGCGGGTTACCTGGCCTCCATCGATCACGCCGTTGCCATCAAGGTCTTTATACTTGATATCTCCCGGGCCAAATACGAAGTTACCGTCTGCCAGTTTCGTTTGACTGGGAAGTTTACTGAGGTCGTCATCTTTCGTAAAATAACGATCTGTTTCAAAGCCCCATATTTCTCCCAAAGCTTTTCCTTTATAATTCAGCGATAATAATTCTGAAGGGTTGTTCCATTCTGTAAACACGGTTTTGCTGTCCCAGAAAGCAACACTACCATAGAAGTTCCAGTCTTTTGTGATATTGTAATTCGCATCAATACCTATTTCATAACCACGGGTACGGAGGGCGCCATTATTTTCACGGGGCGCTTCAGTACCAAAAGATGCAGGCACTGCTCTGTTGGTAAGCATATTGTCGGTATTGCGCTCGTACCAATCTACGGTAACGCCTATATGATTATTAAACAGGCTGATATCGGTGCCAATATCGAGTGTACGCACCCTTTCCCAGGTAAGGGATGCAGCTACTGCACGGGGTGCGCCCACGCCGGAAGCATAGGAGCCGCCATTCATCCAGTTAACGGTGTTGTTGGTGGCCATGGCGGGCACATACCATTTACCGCCCATGTCCTGGTTGCCGAGCGAGCCATAGGAGGCCCTGAATTTCATGTCAGGCAGGATGTTTTTTATGCCGTCCATAAAGTGTTCTTCCGTAAGGCGGTAACCCACAGAGGCAGAAGGGAAGAATGCCCAGCGATCGGCCGGCGGAAAGGAAGAAGCACCATCGTATCTGCCGTTCAGTTCCAGCAACCATTTATTTTTATAGCTATAATTGATTCTGCCAAAAAAGCCTGCATATGCATTGGCCAGGTGACCTCCTGTTACCAGCTGGTCGCCACTGGCCAGCGGAATTTCCGCTTTGGTAGGATCCAGTGGATTGCGGCGGTACGCGCTGAAGTTCAGGGTATCTTCATCTTCTGCATTCACACCGGCAATAAATTTCAGCTGATGATTGGCGTTCAGCTTTTTATCGTAGGTAGCGTACAGGTTAAACGTGTTCACTTTGTAGTTGCCGGCTGCGTAGCCCACTACATCCTGGGAGGCGCTGCCAATATTGGTGAGGGGCATGCCGGCAGCCCAGAAGTCCCACGCCATTACTTTACCGCCCACTTCATGACGGGTGATGTTATCGCGGCCTATTGTATATTCCGCACGAACGTTTAGGTCTTTCGTGAGCTTCAGCGTAGCCCCCAGGTTTACACGGGTATAATTATCCGTAACGGTGCTGGTATTGGCGCCTGCCAGGTACCCCGGTGTATGATGGAAGTATTTTCCCTGGTAAGTACCATAAGGGAAATAGGCGCCCCAGCGCCACATGTATTGAAAGTAGTTCTGATACTGGTAGGGATAGTCGTATTCAAAGTTGCGGTACATCATACGCACATCCATGTCCAGCCATTTGGTAACGGAGGCATTGACGCTACCGGTGATGTTGTATTTTTTTACGTTGTCGGGATTCATTTTGAGGATACCACCTGCATTGCTGAATCCACCAGACATATAGTAAGAGATCTTTTCGCTGCCGCCTTGTACGCTGATGTTCTGGATTTGTTGGGGAGTGAATTTCTTCAGCAACATATCCTTGGCATCCCATACCCGGTAAAAATAGGTGGGACCGCCGGCGGGATCAATTTCAAAATCTTCTCCCGGCACCATTTCAATGCCTTTGCGGTTATTTGCATATTTTTCCTGCCAGTTTTTGATACCATCGCGCAGCTTCAGCAGCTGCATGCCGAATAGTTCAGGAGAAGTAGTTCCTGCGCGCACGCCTGCATCATAAAGGCCTGTCAGTTCTTTTACCGGATCGGAGAAGTTGGGCAGCGCAGTAGGTGAGCTCCAGGCGAAGTTATTGGAGTAACGTACCCGGGTAGGCATATTGCGGATACCTGTTTTGGTTTTGATGAGTACTACGCCAAAGGCAGCGCGGGCGCCGTAGATGGAAGTAGAAGCGGCGTCTTTCAGTACGGAAATACTTTCAATATCATCCGGATTGATCATCGTGAGGTCTGGTGTTTCCACGTTGTCGACCAGGATCAGTGGCCGTCCACTTCCATTGATGGAACCAACGCCGCGGATGTTGATAGCCGGCGCCTGGGTGAGACCTCCATTGGAATAGGTAATATTCAGTCCGGGCACAATTCCCTGTAATGCTTTGGATGGATCGGTAATGGGCCTGCTTTGCATGGTCTTCGCTACATCTACGGTGGTGACGGCGCCGGTGAGATTGGCCTTCCGCTGTGTGCCATAACCTACCACTACCAGCTGTTCCAGGGAGTGTTCATCTGCTTCAAGCGCAATATGATATTCTTTATTCCCGCTTAAAGGGATCGTTTGTGATTTGTAACCAACAAAGGTGATGTGCAGGGAAGTGGCGCCTGGAGGTAGCTGCAGCGTGAATTTTCCTGTGCTGTTTGTGACGGTGCCGGATTTGCCTACTAATATAGTGGCACCAATGATAGGCTCCTGGCTGTTTTTATCTACTACCGTACCTGATAGGACGCTTTGGCCCCAGGAACTGGCATAAAACAGCAAGAAGGCGAAAGTGATAAGTATCCTTTCTTTCATGTTGGGAAGGTTTAAATCTTGGTTGAAGTGAATTGATTGATTAGTTAATAGGTTGAATTACAGACTTTTGATTGTATATAAGTTAGATTTAGCGTTTAATAGGAATTATTTCTCTGGTTGACAAATCTGCTGTTTTGTTGCAGTTATTTGCGTTTTATTGCATGAATATAAGGTGCAATTACGATATTTTATAGTAATATGCGTTAAAACGCGTTTTTGATAAGTTTTAAACACGCTAAAACACGCATAATCAGATTGGATTACTTTTTTTTAAATTTGTGCAATCTTAAAAACACCTTCCCCTAATGTTGAAAAAAGAGCGCCAGGCCTTTATCATGAGGCAAATCAACCTGCACAACAAAGTATTATCAACAGATATCAGCTCCATGTTGAGTATTTCAGAAGATACGGTTCGGCGGGATCTGAAAGAGATGGCGGAGGAAGGAAAGGTATTAAAAGTGCATGGTGGCGCTATCGGCCGCTCCTTTCATTACCCGTTTAATGCAGACAATACCGTGTATGCACAGTCAGCCAAACAACAGATTGCCCAAAAGATCATCAGGCTGCTGAAAAATGATATGGTAGTGCTGACCGGAGGAGGTACCACCATGATTGAACTGGCCAAAAGTATCCCGGAAAACCTGCGTGTTACTTTTTTTACCATTAGCCCCCTGGTGGCACTCGAACTGGTAGAACACCGCAACCTTACCGTTATCAGCATCGGTGGCCAGCTTTCTCCCAGCTCACACGTTCATCTGGGCGCCAGCGTGATCAACCAGCTGGCAGATATTAAAGTGGATCTTTGCCTGTTAGGCGCCAACGGTTTCTCCGTACAGGACGGGATGACAGATTCAGATTGGGAAGTGGTACAGGTAAAACGAGCAATGATCCGCGCTGCCAAAAAACTGGCGATCATCAGCATCGCAGAAAAACTGAATTCTTCCCAGCGCATGAAAGTGTGTGATCTTAACCTGATCAATTACCTGATCACAGAACTTGACCCCGATAATCATTTCCTCTCACCTTATCAGCACCTGGATATGGAGCTGCTTTGATGCTTTTAAATGATGTCCATGAACATGCTTTTAATCTCCCGGTGATACTTTTCTTCACTCACCTTTAATAGCTCTGTAATCAGGTCAGTAGAAACCGGTTTGGGCTGAGGATATTTATTTCGTTGAAGGAAATTTTTCAATGCTTCATTTACTTTATTTTCGCCTATCATCTCGCTGAGCTTCACCATAATGATGGCTCCTTTTGAATAAGAGATATGCGTTTGCTGATCCAGCACTTTATATAAGGGCTGATTTTTCGAAAAGCCTTTTTCCATATCATAGATCTGCTGGTGGACTTTTACTTTCTCCATCATTTTTTCCCGGCCATACATTTTTTTGTACAACATCATCTCTGTATACATGGCCAGTGTTTCGGTCAGCATAGCAGCGCCTTCCCTGTTGTCGGGATCTATCTGGTTATTGCCCCACCATAAATGAGAGAGTTCATGTCCTGCCAATTCATTAATCACATCCTGTTGTTGATCTGCTTTGATATTTGCATGAAAAAGCATGTTCTCTGCCATAAAAATATTTGCGGGATACGCGGTGGCAGCAAAACCACTGGTGAAGGATGATATCTCGGCAAAGGTGATGGCGCGGAACGGATACGGGCCAAAGTTTTCCTGACAATAATCCAGTGTGCGTTTCGCGCAGGAAATTAAATGGTCAACATTTTCATCATGTTTTGGCTGGTAACAAACGTTGATCTCAATTCCACGGTGCGTGGTGTGCCGCATGCTGTAATGTGCGGATGAAACGGCAAAGCGAAAAGGAATGGGCGCATTTGTCCGGTAGTGAAAGTAATTCCTGTCGCCCTGCTGCCATTGCTTTATGAGCTCCCCGGTACCGATAGCCCTTTGTTGATGTTCCGTTGAAATGACCATATCCAAATCGATAAAATCTGGAGTAGAAGACTTAGGTGCATCCACTGGCTTCACCGGAGTAGGTGCTCCCAGGGCTAACTGTTTCCGTTGCAAACTATCGGCTACTTCGTTTTGTGATTGATATCCAATTTGAGGGTAGTAACGGCTGATGCGCATAAAGGAACCATTTTCAATGATGGCGTTGAATGGCTGATGGCCGTTGACAGCCACCCAATGGTACGACATCTCAAAACGAATACAGGCACTGTCGTTTGGCTGTAATGGACGCGTTAGCGCAAGTTCAGAAACGGCATCATTAATTGGTATCACCTCATTCTGCGAAGCGTAACTGGTATTCGTGATGTTGAATCCATCATCAAAATTGATGAGTATTTTTGGGACGGATTGGGTTGTCAGATTTTTGATAATATACTTTCCCGTTATTGTATATGCCCTCTTGCCGGGATATAGATCGATGCTGGTATTTACCGCTGTAATAGTAGGTTGTGGCATAGACGCGTACTTTCGGTACTTTTTTTCGTAGCGGGCCGCTGCTTCCATCTCCGCCGTCCTATCTCCAGGAAGGTATTCCCGCATAAACGCTTTCCCGGAAAACAGGCTGATGGTGGCTAAAGCCAGCATGCTGACAAGAGCAGCGATCTTTAACCGCTTATTTTTTACGACATCGTAAATCATCCACAGTATACCAATCACACCGGCGCCGAATACCAGTCTTTCAACAAAGGAAGGTAAATATGCTCCGTAGCCGTTGAAATCACTATAAGTTCCATTAAAGCCAGAAAAGAAGCGGAGAAGAGGAGTGGCGATGAATTTTTTTGATAAGGGGCTGGCGATTGTCAGCGCCGTCAGTAAGCACACACCTAAGGCAATATATTTGCCGCGTATCAGCTGGTTGATTAACAACAGGCATCCAGTTAGCAGCAACAGGGGACAGGTACAGAAGATTACTACGCCTGCATAAGCCGGCCAGTCAATCCGTGGATATTGGTAAGTTACCTGGAAGATCAGCCCGAGCATAATGACCAGTATGGTATAACAGCATAGGAGCATCGCACTGCTGCACCAGTGTGCCCATTGTTTGAATGAATGGTGAGCGGTCGTATTTTCTATCGGAGAGAATTTTACCGCCCTGCTTTTCCAGAACATATCATTTACGAAATAGACCATTAGCAGCACGCCTATCAGATGGAAGTTTTTAGAAATGGTAGTCGCCATCAGCCCCGAGCTGGCATATTGTTGTGGCAGGCGGATGCCCTTTTCTATGGCTGCATACATCTCCATCGCTATATGAAAAAGCAGGATCACGGCGGTAGCGGTGAATGGAATATTTTTGAGGGTATGGTTCAAATCCATTTTTATAAACGACCATATCGATTGTAGCTGTGCTCTGATATTATATGTTGTTGTAATAGAAAGATCGGGATGGAAGGGGGATGCTGCTGCGGAGAAGGTGGTCTCCTTTTTTATTTGTCTTTTTCGGGTGTACGAAAAGCTGATGTAGCCAAGCAGAAAGCAGATCCCTGATATTGCCAGGGTTATCAGCCGGTTTACCAGTAAATATCCCGATAGCGGTGTCAGGACGGTATTACGTTGACTTACAGAAAAATTTCTGCTGGCATAGAAGTAGGCGGATAGCCCGAAAGGATCTGTGATGGCGGATATTTGCTGTGCTGCCAAAGACTGGGGAGCGGCTTGCGCCATGAATGGTGAGTTGGAGAACAGCAAAATTACCATATACAGCACGTACAAAAGTAAGCCGCCCACGGCCGTCAGCAGTTTGCTTCTCGTACCCCATGCGATGAAGAACAGGAAACTGCAAACGAACAGACTGTTGAAGCCACCGAACAAAATGAACGGATATACGTAATGAAGAAGATGCATGCCGGGCAGCATGGCCGAATCTGTTCTTGTTTGCTGTCCTATGGCAAACCCGGTTGTTAACAGTAAGAAGCTGATAAGCGTAAGCGTTAATAGCGACAGAAAGCGCCCACCGGCGAAATTGCCTTTGCCAACCGGTGTGGCAAACAGGATAAGATCAAAATTGGTATCCCACTCTTTAAAAAGCAATTGCTGCGCAAAAACAGTAGCCAAAAAAATGACGGAAAGACTCAGCATGCCCAGCATGAAGCCGATAGTATAAGGCGAGTTAAGGTATACGCCATCGCCTATATTCAGGTGGAACTCCGCACCTGCGAATATACCAATACCCAGCAGGCTGGCGGCTACCAGGTAGCCCGTTAATCCTTTGGTATATCCTGTGATATCAAAAAGGAAAATAGCTTTCATATGTTATGGGTGATAGAGGGTGTGGAAATAAACATGTTCCAGTGTAGGAGGCAATGCAGAGAAGCCTTCAGGGGGCTCCCCGGAGTAAACAGCAATATGCATGGCTCTTTCTATGAGCTGCTGGCTGATGACCTGGCAGGAAGACTGATAGGATGCTAATTCGGATGGATGGATTTGCCTGGTCCATACCTTCCCGCGCAACCTCCATATCATTTCCGCTGGGCTGCCGATAGCCACTAACGCACCGTTTTTTATTACCGCCATTTGAGAGCAAAGGTTTCGTACATCTTCTACCAGATGGGTGGAAAGTATAACGATGACCTTTTCACTTATTTCACTCAGGAGCGTATTGAACCGGTTCCGTTCTTCCGGATCCAATCCGGCCGTGGGTTCATCTACTATAATAATCCGTGGGTTTCCCAGTAATGTTTGAGCGACCCCAAAACGTTGTTTCATCCCACCAGAAAAAGTATGTACTTCTTTGTCTTTTACGTGATACAAATTCACTTTTTCGAGTAAGCTCAGAATTTGTGCTTTCCGTTCTGCGGCATGGCTAATGCCTTTAAGTACTGCGAGGTGCTGCAGCAGGTCATAAGCGGAGGTTTTAGGGTAAACACCAAAATCCTGGGGTAAAAAACCGAGCTGTCTCCTGATGAATGACGGATTTTTTATCACATCTACTTCGTTAAAAATGATCTCGCCGTTATCGGGTTTTTGTAAGCCCACAATAGTTTTCAGGAGAGATGATTTACCCGCACCGTTTGGCCCCAATAAGCCGAACATACCATTGGTGATTTCCAGTGAAACATTACGGAGGGCTTTAACGCGGTGCTTATACGTGAGCGAAAGCTGACTGATAGAAAGTTTGTTCATATGATGGCGTGTTTAGACAATACGATCCCATGCAATGGTTAGCCATTGCTTTTACAACCTGTTATATGGATGGATTATTCGTTCTCTCTATACTCTATAATATCTCCGGGCTGGCATTGCAGAATTTTGCAGATAGTTTCCAGGGTATCAAATCGTATACCTTTAGCTTTACCGGTTTTAAGTATGGACAAATTGGCCGGTGTAATTCCTAAACTTTCCGCCAGTTCTTTGCTTTGCATTTTGCGCTTAGCAAGCATCACATCAATATTTATGATAATTGGCATAACTATATGAATAACTCCTGTTCGTTTTGTAATTGCAATCCTTGTTTAAATATAGCCGCAAGAAAATAAGCAAAAATGCCCAGGAACAAATGCAGGGTGATCAGCGCCCAGATGATACTTTCCAATGGCACAAAAATGCTGGAGAATGCAGCAGATACGCCAGGTGCGATGATATTGAACAGGTAGAACCTTCTCAGGTGAACAATATTTTGCGAAGAGAATAGTTTCGGCTGGTAAAATACTTTAAACACATTGGCTGCCAGCCAGAAGAACAACGTGTATAAGCTGAGCGGTAGCAGGAACGAGAAAATAATATAAGAAGGGTTATTGTCTATATTGAGGAAAGGCGTGTCTGTAAACATATAGAGGATATGCAGGTATTTTCCCTCACCGTAGTACTGTATGCCCCAATTGGTCAATAAACAAATAATGGAATACAGGATGGTGATGAGATACCCCAACGCTAATATTTTACTGATATAATGCAGTATTTTGGAAACTGCTTTTACTCGGGTCATTTTTGTTATTTTTAGATTGATAGTTCAAAATTAATAATTAATTATCGTAAAACGATAATTAATTGCTGTATTTCATTCTTTTTTTATTTCTTTTTTTATGGGAGATGGAAAGGAAGCAAACCGCATTTTTAATATATTGGTATTTTTGTCTTACACATGCATCCACTGATACAACATATCCAGGTAATGACGGGCAGCCGGGAGATAGACGGAGAAAAGATCCTGTCGTTTTTTGATACACAGTCGTTCCGGAAAAAAGACCTGTTACAGGAGGAAGACAAGCTTTGTACGGCTTATTTTTTCGTGGTAAAGGGCTGCCTGCGTTTGTTTTTCACTGATAACAACGGTTTGGAGCAAACATTGCAGTTTGCCCTGGAAAACTGGTGGATGACGGACCTCGATGCATTCCGGTCCGGACGAAGATCGGCATACAGCATCCAGGCACTGGAAGCTACTGAAGTATTAGCCCTGAATGCTAAAAACTACGCCTTGTTGCTGGAGGAAATTCCTTTAATGGAAAAATATTTCCGCCTCATGTACGAGCGCGCCTATGCGGCATCCCTGCATCGGGTACGGATGATATCCAGGATGCCGAAAAACGAATTTTACGAACTCTTCGCATCCAAATACCCGGAATTTGCCCAGCGGATCCCACAAAAAATACTCGCCTCTTTTTTGGGTTTCACACCGGAATATTTAAGTGAGTTGCGAAAAAAAAGAACGGAAAACAGACACATATGACCGAACAGTTACATCACCATGTCCAACAACTTCTGCCCGGATTTACTATACCGCAGGAACAAATGAAGGCTTTCTTTCAAACAATAAACGTAAAAAAAGATGCCATACTGTTACATGAAAAGGAGGCTTGCAACAACATTTATTTTGTCAATAGCGGATGCCTTTACTTATTTTATCATCACAACGATCAAAAACAGGTAGTCCATTTTGCATTGGAGAACTGGTGGTTAACAGACTATAAAACCTTTTGTGATGGTCAGCCGGCGGTATATGCTATTGCCGCTATGGAAGATTCGGAAATCACCTGTCTCACCAGGGCAAACTATGAAGCGCTGCTTTTGCAATTCCCTTTCATGGCATTGTACTTCAATAAGATTCATGAGCGCGCCTATGGAGCCGCCCTGTTCAAACAAAAAACATATGCTACCATATCTAAAGAAGACTTTTACCATCATTTCCGTAAAACCTATCCTACCGTCATTCAAAGAATTCCCGATCCTATTTTTGCTTCGTACATGGGCGTTTCGCCCGAAACTTTACAAATACTGCAGGATACCTACATTTCTTAAACCAGCTTAAGTTTTTCCGGTACAGGGTTGTTCATCTTTGCATCATCAGATCATTCAAAAAAATGCAAGATGAAAATAGTAGTTATCGGCGGTACCGGCCTTATTGGTAGCCAGTTAGTCGCCTTATTGCAGGATACCGGGCATGAAATCATTGCGGCTTCACCCAATAAAGGTGTAAACACACTCACCGGCGAAGGTTTGTCCGAAGTATTACAGGGCGCGCAGGTGGTGGTGGATGTATCCAACTCGCCATCTTTTGAAGATACGGCTGTGATGAACTTTTTCAAAACTGCCAATGAAAACCTAATGGCTGCCGAAAAAGCCGCCGGCGTGCAGCATCATATTGCCTTGTCGGTAGTGGGCACCCAAAAGTTGCAGGCAAGTGGTTATTTCCGGGCCAAACAGGTGCAGGAAGATATGATCAAAGCATCAGGCATACCTTACACCATCGTTCATGCCACACAATTCTATGAATTTGCCGGCGGCATTTTTCAGATGAGTCTGGCAGACGGGGTAGTGCGTTTACCGGATGCCAATATTCAGCCGATTGCAAGTAAAGACGTGGCCGCCTTCATGGCACAAACAGCCGTCTCCAAACCAGTGAATACCATCCTGGAAATCGGCGGACCTGAAAAGTTTGATATGAGGGCATGGATCAGTCAATATGCACAGGCTACCCGGAAAAATAATGAGGTGAAAACAGACGCCAAAGCATTGTATTCCGGTGCGCCACTGGACACCGATACCCTGGCACCTGAAAAGGCCGTTTACCTGGGGCCCACAAAATACTCGGAATGGATCGCTGTCCCTGAAAATCAGCGATAGACTGGAGTTACCGAAGCCCTGGCAGTATCCGAAACCTTTCGGATACTGCCAGGGTGTTTTAAAATGTAAAGCAAATACTGCTTATAACGTAACCAATACTAATGCAACTGAGGGTATTACTATTTGTAGATTGACCGCCATAGATTGCGGCGTTAAAAATGAAGCTAAAATAGAGCTGGGTTTAACAATCATTTTCTATCCAGCAGCTGTTTTAAAGCGGGTTTCAGTGCTATGGCATGACCATGTCCGAAAGTGACAATTACCCGGTCATATTTATCTAAGGCCTCATCTATTTTATGAAGCAATATGCTATCCCTTATCATTTTTGATCCACGGCCAATGGCACAGAATCTGCAATCACCGCCATTGATGTAATCAAATTTCTCCACCTCGGACGTGATCTTTAGTTCAAAAGGAGCGCCGGTATAGTGTTGATATAGTTGTTTGAAATAATCAAAGGATTTTTGTTTTTCGGATATAGGGAAGCCATTGTTTATAAACCATTTATCGATGGCTTTGTGGTATAATTCCTCAAACGATCCGTTTCCATATGCGCCGTATAGATAAGGGATTACGAGTCGTTCCATCAGGTAATAAAGTAACAGCTGATCCTGGGGATATTGTTTCAGTGTAATGGCATACTCTGTGCTGTCGTCCACGTCACCATTCATCATATGGATACCCGCTTTATCGCTCAGGTACTTCAATGCGCCTATTTCGCCTTTCCGGGAGGCAGCCTCGTTCAGGGAGGTAAAATGTACGCTGTCGGCTACCTGTCCACCTTCATTAAAGGCCAGCGCTGGTTGAAGATCGTTAAAGTATTTTTCTATCACTTTAAATTGCGGATGGGTACTATCCCTGTTGTGATCGCAGCCTATAAACACGAGCCGCTTGTGATTCCTGGAAAGATCTATAACGTACGGAGGCTTGATAGTATCCATCATTTTACCTACAGTAACATAATCGATCGTGTTAAATTTTTCCTTCTCAGGCGTATTGCAGGCGGTAATTATAAATATCAATACGATATACTTGTTCATTAAGTAATGTTTGAACTGTCAGGATTTATTTTTTGCCAAGCAAATCATTAATGATTGAAATGGCTTTCTCTTCGAAATTATCTTCATACCCTTCAATTACTGCTGCGACTTTTCCTTCTTTGTCAATAAAATAGAAAGTAGGAAAGCCTGTTACGTGATATGATTTGACTACATCATCCGCATTAATATAAACAGGATTTTTGATTTTGTATTGTTGCTGAAACTCCAGAATTGCTTTTTTACTGTCTCTATTGGTGATGCTGGCCATTGCAACCTGCTGGTTTTTATATTTTTCATGAAGGTTGTTCAATGGCTTTAGCGAACGCATACAAGGGCCACAACCAATAAAAAAGAAATCCATCATTACAACTTTGCCTTTCATTTGTGTTAAAGACATTTTTTTGCCATTCGCATCAGATAATGTCCAGTTGGGCGCCACCTCGCCTACACCTAATAAGGCTGATCGCTCTTTCTCCTGCTGAAATCCCTGCGGAATCGTCATGGACGAAATATCAATATTGTCCTGGTTAAATTTATAGTCAGTGTAGCGGGTTGCTGAATAATAGTCTGAGATGCCATCGCCAATACCTGTGCTCCTTGATTTGATGATTACACAGTTTAGCATATCCGATGACTTCTCAAAGAACAGGTTAAAAGAGGTATAAAAATGCTCTTTATTGATGATAGTGTCGTAGGTATTAACAATTAAATGAGAACAGGTAACATTATTGATGGTGGTATCACCAACGATTTCAGATGGTTTTCTTACTATGAAACCTTTTATATTTTTCAGGAATTCAAGTAGTGAACCCTGAATAGCGTGGGCATTGATTGCTTTCATGGTATAAGAGCTGTCTGCATAACTTATGCTCATTAATTTTTGCCCATTATATAGTGTGGCTGAAGGAAACTTATTGCCTTTAATGGTAAGTTCCCTGTTAAACAGGTAGCCGAAGTTTTTATCTTCAGGAGCTTTTGAAAAAATATCGTTGTATTGTATGATTAACGTATCACTGGTATATTCCTTTTGCTTGAGAATATATTGATAGCTGAAGTTGTCATAGCTTTCAATTTTATCAATTGTTTGCTGCACTTGGTGCAAAGCCTCCTGTGCATTCACATTCAGGCAGGATAAGACAAATGTGACGGACACACATAGCTTGATAAGCTTCTTGCTGAAGTAAATCATTTCTGTTAAAAGCTTTAGACGGTGAGTGTTTTTCGTGGCATTTTCGAACAGGTAATTTCCTATCGATATTCAAGATAGTAATAACTACGAATATTTCGTAGTTATTTTTCTGTGATGGATTTAATGGTCACTTTTGCACTCCGGCATTGTAAGCTGTAGTTCTATTGACTATTTTTACGGTCTATGAGTCTGTATGTTACCAAAACGGTTCTTGTTCTCGGCGCCAATTCCGATGTAGCAAAAGAAGTTATCCTGTTGTACCTGGAAAAGGGATATCATGTTATAGCAGCTTCCCGCAGCACAGCGGAAATAGCTTTATTTATGGAAGCCAGGAATATGCCCCGGCAACTGCTGACTATTTGCTACTTTGATGCTACTGCTTTTGGAGATCATGCTGCATTCTATGCTGCATTACCTGCCAAACCGCACATTGTTATATATGCCGCCGGCTTCCAGGTAACGAATGAACAGGCGCTGCTGGACTGGGAGGGTAGCTACCGGATGATGCAGGTACATTATGCCGGCGCCGTATCTATTATTAATCTCATTATAAAAGATAGTGACAATAATCACCTGGAAAGGATTATCGGGTTATCTTCCCTTTCCGGCGTGCGGGGACGTAAAAGCAACTTCGTTTACGGAAGTACGAAGGCGGCATTTACACAGTACCTGGCAGGACTAAGACAATACCTGTTTTCCCGGAAAATTATTGTTAACGTGATCGTTGCAGGATATATCCGCAGCAAGATGACCGCCGGATTAGACCTCCCGGAATCGTTACTGATGGAGCCTTCATTTATTGCCCGTACCATTGTAAATGCCGGCAATAGTTTCACCATTGTACCGGGTATTAAATGGAAAGTTATTTACCGGATACTGAAGTATATGCCGGAGCGGCTTGTAGCCAGATTGCCATAAAGACGAAAATATTGGTTGCTATGAAACAGGGTGCAGGCCCATCTTTCAAGCAAAAATATATGTTTATCTCCGCTGCATTTTGCTAAAAGCTAAAAGCTAATGGCTAAAAGCTAAGAAAATCAGCCTCCCCATTGCTCCAGTACTCCTTGTCGCAATATCTGAACACTGTTCTCCGCTTCCTGTAGCGTGAAATGTCCGAATCCCAGTCGCATCGCCGTTAATTCTTTATGCTGGTATAGTAAGGTTTTGGGAATAAACAGGTTATTCCTGGCGCAGGCTTTACTCAGCTTCATGAGGTTGATGGGTTGTTTCCACCGGGTCCATACGGCGAGGCCGCCGGCCGGTTTTTTGAAGTCAATGAATTCGCGAAGCTGGTCCTGTAGTATGTCCACAATATGATCCCGCCGCTCCTGGTATATTTTAAGTGATTTTTTCAGGTAGCGGTGAATTTCTCCTGCTTCGATCATTTCTCCCAATACCTGTTCCATCAGTACATCGCCTTGCCGGTCGATGATGCCAAGATGTTTTCTCATTTCTGTCATCAGGTTTTCCGGGGCAACTATAAACCCTGTTCTGAAGCCGGGGGCCAAGGATTTACCGAATGCACCAATATAGATCACCATGCCATTGCTGTCGGCACTGGCCAGGGGAAGCAGGGGACTATTGTCGTAGTGAAAATCGTAATCGTAGTCATCTTCCAGGATAATAAATCCGAACTCGGTGGCCAGATGAAGTAAGGCAATCCGGCGGGAAGCACTTAATGTGACCGTAGTAGGGTAGTGGTGGTGCGGGGTGATATACAGCATCCGGATTTTATGTTTCTTGCAGATATCGCGTACGGCTGCTACATCAATACCATCTTCATCAATGGGCACAGACATAATGGTGGCGCCGGATTTCTGGAAAATCATGTTCACGGAAAAGTAGCTCAATGATCCTACCAATACAATATCTCCAGGGGATAATAATATTTCGGAAGTAATGAATACACTCATTTCTGTGCTGCGTGTAATCAGGATATTGTCTTTGGATATATGGAGGCCGCGTGACTGATTCAGGTAATTAGACAGGTGTTGCTTAAAAAATTCGCTGCCATCATGATTGTAGTAGCCTAGTTTTTTATGGTTACTCTTTCTTTTCAGGTTGGCGCTGTACAGGCTGGATAAATGACTGATCTGGGTAAGGCGGATATCGGGGGTACCGTCATTGAATACATACTCACAGGAAGAGTGTTCGAAGGGATTATCCAGCAGGTTGGATTTCTGGAAAGAAAATCCGGTTGCCTTTGGGTAATGCGCCAACTGGTTTTCCTGGGCGTTGCGGATCTTCTGCGGCCTGGGATCTATTTTGCCAATGATGAAGGTGCCTTTGTTGGGCCTTGTTTGTACCCAACCCTGGGCATCCAGTTCTTCATATACTGCTACAATGGTATTTCTGTTTACTTCCAGTAGTTCGCTGAAATGCCGGGTGCCGGGCAGCCGGGTGCCGGTTACCAGGAAACCCCGCTGAATAGCGTTGATCAGCTGGTGGGCGATCTGTAAATAGATGGCGGTGCCTGACTGCCGGTCTATCTGTACAAAGCTTTTATATGGAACAGTAAGCGGACTACTCATGCTGTCATTAATAAGACGGTCTAATAGTCCGGCAAGATATTTTATTTACGGGGAAAATCTTTTGTATTGTTTTTAATATAATATATAAAGATGGGAAGTTAAAGTTTGTAACAGGAAGATGAGCCACTGTGGATCGGATACTCCCTTATAGATATGGTTATAGGAGAAACGGAAAAATAACCGGACTAGCTGAAATATAAAAACTGGCCTAGTGGAACCATCCGGTAAGCGACTACTTTTGAACCGAAACAAGTTAAATATGCAAGATTTACTGCAACAGATTGTTGGTAGCGATTTCCTGCACGCCAGGTGGTTAAATACCCTTTCCTTTATGGAGAATGCCGGCGCCAGGAAAATATCTGCCTGTGAGCATCTTACCACGGTAGACCTTATCCAGCTGAAACACGCGGCGGAAGAACATCGCCACGCCTATTACCTGAAAAAACAAATTGCAAAAATAGATACAGAGAGCTGCAAAACATATCAGCTGCAGGAACTGCTGGCACCTCATCAGACCAGGCATTACCTGCATCAACTGGATGTACAAACCTGCCGTTACCTGAAAACCGCTTTCGGCCTGGAAGGGCAGCAGCTGAAATATGCCGCCTACCTCTTTGTAACCTATGCGATAGAAGTCCGCGCCGACCTGCTTTACCCGGTATACCAGGCCGCCCTTGATAAAGCGCAGAGTAAAGTAATGGTACGTTCCATTATTGTGGAGGAAGAAGGCCACCTGGAAGAAATGATTAATCAGCTCAACAGGTTTGCTACGGACTGGGAAGCGCATGCGCAACACGTTCAAGCCCTGGAACAACAGCTGTTTGACGTGTGGATGGCCGCTATTGGCCAGGAACTGCACCAGTACGCATAACTATATTCATACACTACTTATAATCCACTCAATAACGCACGATGACATCAGCTATCAGAAATGACTGGACGCTGGAAGAAATCCAGGCCATCTACGACCAGCCTTTGCTGGAACTGGTTTTCCAGGCAGCTACCATACACCGGGAACGGCATTCCGCCAAAGAAATACAGGTATGTACCCTTTTATCCATCAAAACCGGCGGATGCCCGGAAGACTGTTCCTATTGCGGACAGGCCGCCAGGTATCATACGGATATTAAAGTACAGGCGTTGTTGTCTACCGAAACGGTACTCATGCACGCCAGGAAAGCCAAAGAAACCGGATCTACCCGTTTCTGCATGGCGGCCGCCTGGCGCGAAGTAAGAGATAACAAGGATTTCGACCGCGTGATAGACATGGTAAAAGGAGTGAATGACCTCGGCCTGGAAGTATGTTGTACTTTGGGTATGCTCACAGAAGAACAGGCAATTCGCCTTCAGGAAGCAGGCCTGTATGCCTATAACCACAATCTCGATACGTCAGAAGAATACTATAAAGAAATTATTTCTACCCGGAAATTCGATAACCGGATCAATACCATCAATAACGTCCGCAAAGCAGGTATCACCGTATGTTCCGGTGGTATTATCGGCTTAGGCGAAACGCATCGCGACCGGATTTCCATGTTGCTCACACTGGCTACCATGCCTAAACACCCGGAGTCCGTGCCCATTAATGCACTGGCAAGAGTGAAAGGCACGCCGCTGGAAGATAATCCTAAAATAGATGCTTGGGATATGGTGCGTATGATTGCCACCGCCAGAATTGTAATGCCTGCTTCTACCGTGCGCCTCACCGCGGGCCGCATAGAAATGACTGAATCTGAACAGGCCTGGTGCTTCATGGCAGGCGCCAATTCCATCTTTACAGGAGAGCGCCAAACCCTGCTGGTAACACCTAATCCAGGCGTAACAGAAGATATGAAGATGCTGCAAACCCTGGGATTGGAACCTAAGTTGAGTAAAAAAGAAGTGTCAGCCTGTTGACCCGATAATAAATACTTATTAATACAACGCCGCTTAAATCATATGATTTAAGCGGCGTTGTTGTTAAATACGCTTTTAAGATATAGTGCATTAAGCATACCCATCATTAGCTGCAAAAGTGTATTATGATGATGTAGGCTCCGTCGATGCTATGCTTAGCACCTGCTAAGTACCTACAGAAGCAGTGCAGGAGAGGTGGACTTGATGTGGGGGTGAGTTCCGGATGTATAACCCTGATGAAATTGAATCAGCAGACGAATGGAGGTCAGCACTGGCCATAGCAGGGCTCCTTCCCTACCAGACTGTAGCTGCGGAAAGAAATACACTATTGAAAGAAACCAGGTATAAAGGGGTTATTTATCAAAATATCTCCAGGGGCAAGGATCGCTTTATTCCAGTTGAATGATAGCTGGATATGCGTGAGTATAGGTAAGGTTGGGAAGCAATTTCGTCCGCTTTGGGTAAGTACGTTTTTTAGCATATTTGGGAACCTGTGGTGCTGCCACTGCAATAATATCGGCGGCCATATATTGTTTGTTGCCCGATGGGCCATCGCTGTACATCGCCCTTACCTGGAAAACTACTACCAATGAGCCTTCTCCGGGTACCTCCAGCGAAACATTTGTTTCCTGGAAAGTAGTAGCCGGATCAATCATGAGTACAACTGTTTCGCTGCCCTCCACCAGACGAGATCTGAAATCAATACACGTTGCGATCACTTTTACTTCCAGCGCAGCCATATCTTTATGCTGCACGATGGTTTGTGCGGGAATATTTAATATCCCGTTAGGGAGAAGCCGGGGAGCCACCGCAAAAAAACGATCTATTCCGGTATGCTGATTGAATCGGAAGCCTGTGATGGCGGCGTGATGATCGCCTGCAGCAATGAGTAGCTTGTTGAGCCGATTGATGTGGCCGCCATCACAATGGATGTCCAGGTGGGGGTAGAAGGCATGCCGGATAAAAGCGCCTTTCCTGCTGGCGATGCCAAAGCGCCTGGATGCGCGGCGGGTAGCAGCCGTTTGCTGCACGCTTTCCGGCATGGAGCCCAGGAAGTATTCGCCATTGCGTTTATACCCAATGAGAGGGCCGAGTTTTCCCGTAAAGGGAAGGATAGACATTTGCTTTGCCATAGGAGATTATTTTGATAAGATAAAGGTAACATAACCCTGGGGTAAACTAAAATGGGTATCTTTTGGTTAATAGTTTTTGAATGATTGAATCTAAAAAACCTAAAAGTCATTAACTCAAATTCAAACCAATGAGTACTATCAAAGTAAAAGACGGAACCGAAATTTACTACAAGGACTGGGGAACAGGCCAACCTATTGTTTTTCATCATGGCTGGCCTTTGTCCGGTGATGATTGGGATGGGCAAATGATGTTTTTCCTCAGCCAGGGCTACCGGGTAATTGCTCATGACCGGAGAGGGCATGGAAGATCCAGCCAGACTGCCAACGGACATGATATGGACACCTATGCGGCAGATGTGGCGGAGCTTACGAACGCCCTTGATTTAAAAGATGCTATTCATGTTGGTCATTCTACAGGTGGAGGGGAAGTCATCCGCTATGCGGCAAAATATGGAAAAGGCCGTGTGGCCAAAGCAGTACTCATCAGCGCTGTAACACCACAAATGGTAAAAACCGACAAAAATCCGGATGGCGTACCGTTAGCCGTTTTCGATGAAATCAGGGAAAACACCGCCACACAACGAACACAATATTTCCAGGATTTCACGATTCCTTTTTATGGCTATAACCGTGAAGGCGTAAAAATATCGCAGGGTGTTCGCGACAATTGGTGGCGGCAGGGAATGATGGGAGCTATTAAAGCGCATTACGATTGTATCAAGGCTTTCTCGGAAACGGATTTTACGGAAGACCTTAAAAGTGTGGATATTCCTGTGCTGGTAATGCATGGTGAAGATGACCAGATCGTTCCATACCCCATTTCCGCACCCAAGGCTGCCGCTCTTTTAAAGAATGGAAAGCTTATTTCATATCCGGGCTTTCCTCATGGTATGCCTACTACAGAAGCGGCAACGATCAATAAGGATCTCCTGGCATTTATTAAGTCTTAAGATGTTCGATTCCTCTGATACGGGAATTATTAAAGAAACGGGAAACCTGCGCATTGCGCAGGTTTTTTGTTATTTCAGGAGCAACCAATGTGTATTAAAAGCGGACAGTTTTTGTGTCGAAAACGGACAACAGTATATTCATTATACGTAGCTACCACCCTGTAAATCAGTTATATGGCTATCCGGCATTCTCTTTGCCGCCATTTGGCGCAAATCCAGATCGCTACACGGAATGATTGTTATACTATGATTAGAAATTTCTTCAAAATCGCATACAGAAGCCTTTTACGCAATAAAGGCTTTTCCATTATCAATATTACGGGGTTGGCCATTGGTATGGCCGCCGCGATACTAATTTTGCTGTGGATACAGGACGAGCTTAGCTACGATGAGTTTCATGACAATAAAGACAGGATATACGAAGTATGGAATCGCGTACCATTTGAAGGTAGTATCTCAAACTGGAATAGCGTATCCGCATTAACAGCCCGTACACTGGAGAAAGATTTACCGGAAGTGGAACGTGCCGTAAGGGTAGGTTCCAGTAATTACCTCCTTTCAGTAGGAGACAAAAAGATGATGAAGCTGGCAATGGTGGTGGATACCGGTTTTCTGCAAATGTTCAGTTTCCCGATGCTGAAAGGAGATCCGGCTACGGCGCTGAATGATCGGAATGCAGTGGTGCTGACGGAGAAAACGGCGAAGATTTTATTTGGTGATGAAGATGCCATTGGTAAAATGGTGAAAATTGAGAACAAGGATAATTTTACGGTTTCTGGTGTACTGAAGGATTTGCCCGGCAATTCCAGGTTCAATTTTGATTACCTGCTACCCTGGTCATATGTAAAATACAGGGAGGGAGAGGATTTGGGCTGGCACGATAACAGCACCTCTACCTATGTAATGCTGAAACCCAATGCAAACTTTGCCACTGTTGCCGCTAAAGTAAGAGGTTTAAAGCAGCGGTACGATGGAGAAGCAAAAACGATGAAATGGGAGTGGTTTCTTTACCCGCTCAGCCGCTGGCGTTTATATTCCAGTTTTGATGACAGAGGTATGGAAGATAATGGTGGCCGTGGCTCATTCGTAAAGCTATTTGGTATCATCGCCGGGTTTATATTGTTGATTGCCTGCATCAATTTTATGAACCTGAGTACCGCAAGAAGTGAAAAACGGGCAAAAGAAGTAGGGATACGAAAAGTAGTGGGGGCAATGAAGAGTTCTCTTATCATCCAGTTTATCTCAGAATCTGTTTTGCTGGCCTTTCTGGCAGGCATCACGGCTATCGTCATCGTGCAGATAAGTTTGCCCGCTTATAACCAGCTTACAGATAAAAGCCTGTTCATTAACTCTGGCAGTATATCTACATGGATGGCCTTTATCGGGTTTATCCTTTTTACCGGGCTACTGGCCGGCAGTTACCCTGCTTTCTTTCTCTCTTCTTTCCAGCCTGTGAGAGTTTTAAAGGGAACATTTAAAAAAGCCAATGCATTAGTAACGCCAAGAAAAGTATTGGTGGTATTACAGTTTACATTCGCCACCATCCTTATTATTTGCACTGTTATTGTAAAGCAACAAATAGACTACGCCCGTAACCGGGAGACAGGCTACAACAAGGATAATCTCGTTTACCATTTCATGACGGGGGATATCCCTAAGAACTACGAACTTATAAAAAATGAATTGCTGTCATCAGGTATTGCGAAGTCTATCACAAAAACCAACTCCCCGCTTACGGAGCGCTGGAGCGATGGATGGGGGCAGAGTTGGCAGGGAAAGGATCCCAACGACAAAACATCTTTTGATCGGTATTTGTCTGATGAAGGGTTGGGGGTTACTGCCGGCTTGCAATTTGTCCAGGGCCGTGATTTTGACCTGAAACAATATCCTACTGATTCAACGGGGCTGATTATAAATGAGTCGGCACTGAAGGTGATGAAGTTTAAAGATCCGATTGGCAAAGTAGTAGGGGACCTGGGTATAGACTGGCATATTGTAGGAGTTATTAAAGATTTTATTCTTACCAGTCCTTATGAACGCACAAGACCGATATTAATATGCGGAGCCAGGAGCAGTTTCATGAGTTTTAATGTGATGCAGATAAAACTGAATGGAAAGAATACAACTGCTGCAAATCTGGAGAAGACGGCGATTATTTTCAGAAAGTATAATCCTGACTATCCTTTCGATGCAAAGTTTGTGGATGAAGAATATGCAGGAAAGTTCGAGAATGAAAAACGACAAGGTATACTTGCAGCCTTGTTTGCCGGACTCACCATATTTATTTCATGCCTCGGTTTATTCGGACTGGCCACCTATATGGCGGAAAACAGGGTGAAGGAAATTGGGGTACGAAAGATAATGGGGGCATCTATAACCAGTATTACCACCTTATTATCAAAAGATTTTGTAAAACTGGTCATCATTTCTTTCTTAATAGCGGCGCCGCTTGCATGGTGGTGCATGCATAAATGGTTACAAAGTTATACGTACAGAGTAGGTATTGCGTGGTGGGTATTTGCATTAACCGGTCTTTTAACCGTTATAATAGCATTGCTGACGGTATGTTACCAGTCGATAAAAGCAGCAATAGCCAACCCGGTAAAAAGCCTGAGAGCAGAATAAACATTTTGTAAATTCGGGTAATAATTTTCAACTCATTTATATGCAAGAGGATAAGAAATCTGTGATCACATTAGGCGCTCATGAGGGGCAAATCCTTTCAGTGGCGGGTGGTAACTATCGGATACTTGTTTCCGGAAAACAAACCGGTGGCGAATTTGCCACCATTGAAATGTCGGTGCCTCCGGGTGGCGGTCCCGGCCCCCATGCGCATCCTGATTTCCAGGAATCTTTTTACGTACTGGAAGGAGAAGTGGAGGTATGGTCGGAAGAAGGTAGGTACACTGCAACGCAAGGTGCATATATTGTGATACCTAAAGGTGGTATGGTACATAGCTTCAAAAATATGTCCGATAAACTGGCTAAGCTGCTTTGTGTAGTGGTGCCTTCCGGACTGGATGAAATGTTTATGGAATTTGGTACACCCGTAGCGGAAGGAGTGTTTCTGCCTCCACCGGTAATGGACGATGCCATGAAGCAAAAAGTGCTGGCACTTTTTGAAAAATATGGACAGCAACTATATCCTCCGGATTATTTCACCAGGTCGGCAGCAAAAGATTAATAACTTCCAGTATCAGGCAAATGGATTACCAGGTAATTGCACCTCCGCCATCGCTGAAAAACTATGTTCAGTACTTCTGGTCCCTGGAAAACCAAACGGACGATGTATCACAAAAGGTTTTCACGGTCATGAGTAATGGCCAGCCAGGGCTTATTTTTCAGCAGAACCCGGCAGTATTCACGGGTTTCGGGGGAGAACGTCTGCCACAATTGTTTGTATTTGGTCAGGCAAGGAGGTATGGTAAATTGCATGGTGGCGGCAGCTTTCGTACAATCGGTGTCAACTTTCATCCGGCAGCACTTAAATCAGTGTTTGGATTAAACGCAAATGAGTTGACGGATCAAAATGTTTGTATCAGTCACCTTACTAAAACGTCTTTAACGGATCAGCTGTTGAATTGTAGTTCCGGGCAACAACAGGCGGATTGTCTTTTTTCATTCCTGCTGGAGCAAACCCATCGTCATGAAGATGACAACAAAAAGCTGAGTTATGCAGTAGCTGCACTACAACAGGGTAAGAAGTTATCCGGGGTATTGCATGACCTCCATTTATCAGAGCGTTCCCTGGAGCGACTCTTTCTAACGCATATTGGCATTACGCCTATTCTGTATGCCCGCATTTGCCGTTTCCAGGCATCGGTAGGGCTTTTACGGCAAGGCAAAATTCGTTCCCTCACAGAGATTGCTCATTCGCTCGGCTACTTTGACCAATCCCATTTTATCCGCGATTTCAGGCTTTTTTCCGGCGTGAGCCCCGGCATTTATCTGCGCAAATCTATTGAACGGATGCCCGGATTTCCGGAATGGCCATCATAAAAAAAGGCCCTGTCGGTTTTTTACAATTTTGCCAGATTCCCGGTGGCTAATTTTGTTGCATTCATCATCTTCAAAATTAATAGCATGAAAAACGTGATCAGCTGGTTTGAAATTTATGCGTCAGATTTTAACAGGGCAAAGAAATTTTACACAGATGTATTTAAGTATAAGCTCACGGATTTGCCGGTGAGCAGCGAGAGGCATTCACATATGGACTATGCTGCTTTTCCGGGCGATGAAAAGGGGAATGGACCAGGCGGTGCATTGGTGAAGATTGACCAGGTAACACCCGGTAAAGGCGGTATCCTGGTGTATTTTGCTTCCGAAGAAATTAATACAGAGCTGGGGCGTGTGGAAGCCGCTGGCGGAAAAATCATCCAGCCGAAATTGAATATAGGAGACTTTGGTTTTATTGCATTGATAGAAGACACAGAAGGAAATATGATCGGCTTACGTTCATTGAAGTAATTTTTGAATTAATCATGTAACAGGTCTATGATGGAACAAAACAGGAAAAAGGTGGAACCGGATAATACAGCGGTAAGAGTAGCTTTATGGAGAGCCATGCACGTTCAGATTGATCCGTTGCCACATATCGTTGAAGACGAAATTGGATTTAAGCTGATAGCACCTGCCGGTGAGTGGCGGCAACGTCCTGACATGAGTCCGGATTTTACAAAACGGCTCCGTGCGTCCGTGGTGGCCCGTGCCCGGTTTATTGACGACCTGGTGATAGCACAGCAGCAACAGGGTGTTCATCAATATGTGATACTCGGTGCCGGGCTGGATACTTTTGCGCAACGCCAGCCGGCAATAGCTGAGCAGTTACAGATATTTGAAATAGACCAGCCGGATACGCAGTCCTGGAAACAACAACGATTAATGGAACTTGGATTTGGTATTCCATCGTGGCTACATTTTGTGTCTGTTGATTTTGAAATTTCTTCCTGGTGGAAGCAATTAATAAAAGCCGGTTTTGACACCAGCAAACCTGCGGTGGTAGCCTGCGCTGGCGTTAGTCTGTATCTTACAAAAGAGGCGGTGCAGGCTACCCTGCGTCAGATCGCGACATTGCCCGCCGGTTCTACACTGGCTATCGCATTTTATTTACCATTGGAACTCCTGGACGAAGTGGATCAACCTTTACAACAGATCGCCAATAAAGGCGCAGCGGCCGCCGGAACGCCTTTTATCAGTTTTTTTACCCCGGCAGAAATGCAGGAGATGGCATTGCAAGCGGGTTTTAAAGCAATAGAAGTAGTGTCAACGGAAACGCTGGCCCAACGTTATTTTATGGGCAGAACAGATCGTTTTAGTCCTGCCAGCGGAGAGAATTTCCTGGTAGCACTTACGTGAGCAAGGTTTATCATTTCACCAGCTCATCCGCGAATTTGATGTATTGCATCCAGTCAAATAATAAAATATCGTGGTCGCCGGTCCGGATATGATAGCGGATGGTATTTCCAACAGACGTATCCGGTGCAGGCATTTCATCCGTTCCCAAACCTTTTTTGCCAAAAAGCGCGTATACTGGTTCCGCGTTTTTTGCTCCGAGGAATTCTCCGTAAGGATCTGCCCACCGATCATTGGTGGCACTCGCCACGTATAAAGGCCGTGGCGCCGCTAAAGCCAGCAGCATATGCTGGTCTATGGGAAGTGCATTAATATCGTCTGCATAGTCTTTATACGTCGAAATATACCAATGCGGGAAGGAGGTGATCATGCCTTTTAAATTTTGTCCATAGTTCCGGTGTGATAAAGCGGCGCCACCTTCACCGGAGTCATTGGAAACGACGGCTGCAAAACGGGTGTCATTGGCAGCAGCCCACAACGCTATTTTACCCAGGCGGGAATGCCCAATTACCATTACCCTTGCGGCATCTACAGCCTTGTCGGTTTGGAGGTAGTCCAATATGCGGCTTAATCCCCAGGCCCAGGCACCCATAGCGCACCAGTCTGTGGACTTTAACTGCAGCGACTTAGCTAAAGTGCTCCGTATACCTGTTTGCCATCCATCCGGATAATCGGGTTCCAGATCGCCGTAATAGGCAGTTGCTACACCGTAGCCATGTTCAATGATTGTTTTAATTGGCCAGCACTTTTCCTGATCACCTCTTGCAGGGGCCAGTGTATCTTTTTTAATCTTCAGAAAGTCGAGATAGGTTTGAGAAACAAGAATATTTTCATCTGTGCTGACGCTCTGATTTCCTTTGAAGTTCCAGCCCGCAAAAACCGGAACCGGATGTGTGGTATTCGCCGGAACATACAACAACAGATCAATATAAGGGCCCTTTTCCCCCGCAGTTAAATAGATGCGTACCTGTTTGGAAATGGCCAGTCCACCCACGGCGGCGCTGTCAATTTTCTGCATTACAAAATGCATGTCTGCAGACGGACCTGGAAATTGCCCGTACATATTTTCTTTAAACAGCTGTAATACTTCGTTTCTGCGGTGACCATTCCAATCTGATGAAGTCCGCACTTTTTTATGTTGGTTGGTAATTAGGGGAGATGGCAACTGATAGGTCCCCACAGCGGATTCGGTATAGTTCGGGTTCTTTTGGGCAAAAACGGAAATGGCGCCGGAACTAAGGACCATAGCGATAAAAAATCTCAGGTAAACGTGGGTCGATGTTGGCATAAATCAATTTCCTGGGTAATCAATAAGCAGCCTATGTGGAATCAGGAAGGCTATCATTTAAAGATAGGGTATCTTCCTTAATATTACTAGTAGCGCATAAAGATTGTAAGGCGTTCGTTCAGTGCGGATCTTCTTTTTTTGCAACATAATGTTTATGTTTGGTTTGAACGCTATTGGTGGGATTTGACATGAATATTTATAAGAACAACTCACATGAACTTCAGAGAAGCAACAATTGAAGATATCGCACAAATACATGTAGTCAGAAATGGGGTAAATGAAAATAAGTTATCTGATCCTGAACGGATCACCTACAATGACTATGTTGAATTTTTAACTATCAGGGGGAAGGGATGGGTATGTGAGATGGACAACCGGATAGTTGGATTTGCGGTAGTTGATGTGCAAGAAGATAACATATGGGCCTTGTTTATACTCCCCGCGTTTGAAGGAAAAGGGATTGGGAGGAAACTACAGGAGTTGATGCTTACCTGGTATTTTTCTGGCAATAAAGACTGTGTTTGGCTGGGAACTTGTCCTGATACGCGGGCGGCAGCATTCTACCGGAAATCAGGCTGGCAGGAAACGGGTAGGAATGGGGAGAAGGAGCTGAAGTTTGAAATGACACGAGCCGCGTGGAGGAAGGGGCGTTAACGGGCTATCCTCCATATGGAGAACCGTTGTCAAAAGCTAAAATCAGAAATTATTTCAATTAATAGCCATAAATTGCTTTTCATGAAGCCCCCAATGTTTGCACTAAGCGCCTGAATGACAGGGCTGTCACTTCTTTATTCACTCACTTTAAGATCTTTTCCCTATGAGTATTTTAGGTATTGTACACACTATTATTGCTGTCATTGCTTTGTTGTTTGCTGTAGCCGCATTGGTAAAAGAGGGCATCATCAACCCTTTTTCCTCTTCAGGAAAGATATACAGTATCCTGACGGCCATCGCTTGCGTTACATCATTTGGGCTTTCCAAAGCAGGTGGTTTTAATCCCGGCCACGGCATTGGAATACTCATACTTATTTTATTGGGAGTTGCTTACCTGTCTGGCCGGAATGCTTCCCGAAAAAGGAGCCTGCTGCTGATACAGGTGTTTTGTATGACGCTTACCCTGTTTCTTTCTATGATACCAGCGGTAAACGAAACGTTATCAAGATTGCCGGTAGGGCATCCGCTGGCCGATGGCCCTACGTCTCCGATTGTGCAGGATGCCATAAAGGTTTTATTGGTACTGCTGCTTATCGGATTGGTTTTACAGTTTTTTAAAGTGAAGAAACTGGTGAAGTAAGTCAACAGCAGGCTGCTGATATATACATTACTCAGCAGCCTGCCTCTCACTCCAATCCAAGGGATTCAAAAAATGCGCTGGTGTTGGGAGCGCGTCCTAAAAAATTATACAGCATTTGTCGCTCATCTATAGTGGCTGCTTTTTCCAGTATTTCCCTGGCATATTTAACCCCAGTAGCGCTATTCATTACGCCATTCTTTTTGAATACAGAGAACATATCCTGGGCAAAAACACGCGACCACAGGTAGCCATAATAAAAGCCACCATAGCTGTTCAGATGAGGGGAGCTGCAAATGGCGTGGGTATTGGGAACATACGGCAACTGCATGAGGCGCCATAAGTCTGCCGAAACCGCTGTAAGATCTTTATGCTTTATACTGTCATATTTATCATGGTAGGTAAAATCCTGTACACCCAGGTACACATACCTCATATAGTTAGCCGCATTTTGAACCATTTTTGCCCGCTTCATTTTCTCAAATAATTCGGGAGACAGTACCGCTCCGGTTTTATAATGTCGCGCAAATAATTTCAGTGCATCATATTCCCAGCACCAGTTTTCCAGCAACTGTGACGGGGCTTCAATAAAGTCTCCTTTTAATGTAAATGGACCCTGTGAAGCAATATCAGAGCGGGCCAGCAGGCCATGCAGCAGGTGGCCAAATTCATGAAATAAGATAAGTACTTCTCTATGATATAATAAAGCAGGTGTGCCCGCATCGCCTTCCGGGAAGTTGCCTACAAAAGCGGTAACCGGTAATACTTCTCTGCCATTGCTGATACGGTACAGGGAGATGGGGAAGGTGGCGAAATGGGTGAATTTACCGGGGCGGGGGAAGAGGTCCAGGTAAAAGGTCCCCACTTTTTTACCATCCTTAAACAGCTCATATGCTTTTACCTTTTCATGCCAGGTGGGCACTTGGGTTGTTGTTCTGATCTCGATATTGAATAATTGCTGGTATACGGTAAACATCCCCTGCAAGGTGTTATTCATCTCAAAATAGTTTCTTACCTCCTCGTTGTTCAGCTGATATTTTTTATCTAGCAGTTGTTGCGTGTAGTAGCTGATATCCCAGGCATACAGCGAATCAGCAGCTGCCGATGTATCCTGTTGCTTTAGTTGCCTTAATTCATCCAGGTCTGCTGTTACGTGCGGCGATAGTTTTTTAATAAGTTCATTCTCAAAGCGCCAGACCGTTTCGGGAGAAGCCGCCATTTTATCCACTACTGTATAGGAGGCATAACCCGGGAAGCCAAGTTTGTTTGCGAGCAGCTGCCTGTAATAAAACAAACTATCCAGTACGGCCAGATTTTTAGGGTAAGCCCTGTTATTATACGCCACAAAAAATGCGCGACGGGTATCACTGTTATGCACGTAACTGCCGATAGTATTGTAGTTGGACGTGTTTACGTTTACAACATACGTACTATCTGCGCGCCTCCAGGGAGCCCGGATATGCTCCGGAACACCGGTGAGTTGTGCTGCTGTAAAACGGAGGCTGTCTTTATATTTCGCTATGTTTTCATCAAACTGTACCCCTATTGCGGCCAGTTTCTGATTAATATCCATTACTTCTTTCTGCTGTTGAACAGACAGTTTCATGCCGTTTTTTTCAAAGGTCAGTAAGGTTTCCCGCAGGAACTTCTGTTGATTGGCAGGCATTTTTTTTGAAGCGGGTGATGCGGCGAGATTTTTCAGGGCGCTATATAATCCTTCTTTCAGGTAAAGGTTGTTGATATAGGCTAATAGCTCTTCGTTAGCGGCATTGGCGGCATCTCTCAGTTGCTCGTTTGTATTCACACCCGCTATTAATGCCAGTTTCTGTGATAAGTCAGTCAAATCATACATCAGTTCATCCGTTGCCAGCAATGTATTGGCAACCGTATGCCGGTCTGCAGGAATGCTACTGATTTTTTTTACACGTGCGTCCGACAATGCCGTGATAGACTGCATCGCTTCTTTAATCGTTTCCCCGTTTACGTTATTGAACCCGAGTGGTGCATTGGAATGGATAAGTAAAGGGTTTTCTTTTAGTGGTTGTTGCGCTTTGATATGGCCGGCGCCTATAAAAAATAAGATCAGCCAAAGAAATCTGTATTGTTGCATATAGTTATTGAGATGACCTGGTCTCACAACAGGTAGTTATTCATAAGCTATAAAGTAGCCTTTTTTGGTGGCATAAATAAGTAGCAGGTACAGCTAAAAAAAAGGCCGTACCTGCGCTGTAAATATAGGGAGTTTTTTATTGCTGATCATTCACCTAATGCCTGGATAACAAGTTTTGCTGTTTCTGCGCCGCTGAAATTCTGTTGTCCGGTAATCAGGTTACCATCCCTGATGGCGAAGCCTTTCCACAAACCGGCCTGGATGTAGTTGGCTCCCAGCTTTTTTAGTTCATCCTCAATTCTCCAGGGCATTACATGCTGATCGCGTGGGAGGAGATTCATACTCCATACAGCGGTATCGGCAAAGTCTTCCTCAGCATTGGTAAAGCCGGTCACGGTTTTATTCTTCGCGAGATAATCACCGTTTGAGAGTTTCACATACCGGAGCAATGCTACGCCATGACATAGTGCCACCGTTACCTTTCCTGCTTCATAAAATGCCCGGAATTTTTCATGCAGGTCTGTTGCTCCTTCAAAAGTAAACATAGGGGCCTGGCCACCCGCCACTACAATAGCATCAAACTCCGCTACATTCATTTCCCGGACTGGTGTTGTATTTTCTATTAATGCCAGCAGCTGTGGCGTATGGATAAATCCCTGGCTGATAAGATCGGTGGAAGAGTATCCGGAAGGGTCGTTCGGGTCACTCATCGCATCCGGACTGCATTTGCCGCCATCCGGACTAAAAAGCAATACTTCATATCCTTTCTCTGCAAACTCATAATAGGGGTGGGTGAGTTCACTCCACCAGAAACCTACCGGCCATCCTGTGGTAGATGATATCGCCGGATTGGCCAAAACGATCGCTACTCTTTTCGGCGTATTTTTATTAACGGGATTCAGATTCTTAAGACTCATAATATCTACAGTTTATTTAGTTATTTTGGGTACAATTTTCAGTTATATCATTACTAAAAACAAGTAGTTACAAAAATGTGGCCTGGTCACTTTTTTGTAACGGTACTTAACAATCAACCGTTTAGAAATGAAAACCGTAGAAAAAAAATCAAAAGCATACCAGGAATTTACTTCCACGTATGCTATATACAATAGCTGCCCTGTAACTGCCACTATAAAAATCATAGGTGGAAAATGGAAAGTCATTATTCTATATCTGATTGCACATGATGTCAACAGGTTTGGTGAGATGATGCGAAATATTGAAGGCATCAGTAAAAAAATGTTAACCGATCAATTACGACAACTGGAAATTGATGGTGTTATTGCGCGGAAAGTTTTTACGGAAATTCCGCTGAAAGTGGAGTATAGCTTAACAACGCTGGGGGAGTCGCTGAAACCAATCACAAAATTGATGTGTAAATGGGGACTGGAGAAAGTATTGGCAGCGAAGAACTGAGTTGCTCATCACCAGGAGTCTTCTTTTGGGGGGTAAAAAACTTTCTTTGGCCGGATTAATAACTAATCGTAATATTGCGATGTGTTAAAGCCGTAATAGTATGGGAGCTACCAAATCAGATTTATTCACCAAGCAACAGAATGATATCGCCAACATGGCGAAAGCGCTGGCGCATCCCGCCAGGGTTGCCATTTTGCAGTATCTCGTGAAGAAGAACGCCTGTGTGTGCGGAGACCTGGTAGACGAATTGGGTTTGGCACAGGCAACTACTTCCCAGCATCTGAAGGAACTGAAAACAGCCGGCCTGATTCAGGGAACGATTGAAGGAGCAAGTGTTTGTTATTGTATCAATCCCAAGGTCTGGAATCAATACAACAAGTTGCTCAGTGCCTTCTTCGTGGAACAGGCAGAGATAAAATCCTGCTGTTAAAATTTTTTGCACTAGCATATCGTAATATTGCAATAATACAATGAATTCCTCTTCAGGGGAAAAAGACTTATTTCTATTGACATGCAAAATTGTAATCCGGCACAGCGCAGGCAACTCAGCTTTTTAGACAGGTATCTTACCTTATGGATTTTCCTGGCAATGGCTATCGGAGTTGGAATCGGTTATCTCTTTCCTTCTTCCTCCCGGTTAATTCATTCCTTTTCGTCCGGTACCACCAATATTCCGCTGGCAGCAGGTTTAATACTGATGATGTATCCTCCGCTGGCGAAAGTGAAGTACGACAGGATGGGAGAGGTGTTTCGCAACACAAAAGTATTATCGTTGTCGCTGCTGCTCAACTGGGTAGTTGGTCCGTTCCTGATGTTCGGGTTGGCAGTATTATTCCTGCATGGCTACCCGGAATACATGACAGGGCTTATCCTGATAGGTCTGGCCCGATGTATTGCGATGGTAATCGTTTGGAATGAACTGGCAGATGGTAGCCGTGAATATGCTGCCGGACTGGTAGCGCTCAACAGTATTTTCCAGGTATTACTTTACAGTGTGTATGCGTATGTGTTTATCACCTGGCTTCCCACGGTATTTGGGATAAAAGGCATTACGGTGGAAGTGTCTATTGGTGAAATCGCAAAAAGTGTAGGGATCTACCTGGGTATTCCCTTTGCCGCTGGGGTGATCAGCAGATATGGCCTGATCGCACTAAAGGGCGAAGAATGGTTCCGGGAAAAATTCATCCCTTTTATATCTCCCATTACCCTCATTGCTTTGTTGTTTACGATTATCGTGATGTTCAGTCTGAAAGGCGAACTGATCGTACAGATTCCGATGGATGTAGTAAGAATAGCCATCCCACTGATGATTTACTTTGTCATCATGTTCCTGGTGAGCTTTGTGTTGGGGAAGGCTGCGGGTGCAGATTATTCGAAGAATGCGGCTATTGCGTTTACAGCAGCAGGTAACAACTTTGAACTCGCCATTGCCGTTGCCATTGGCGTATTTGGTATCAATTCCGGACAGGCATTTGTAGGCGTCATTGGTCCACTGGTGGAAGTGCCCGCCCTGATTGCACTGGTAAACGTGGCCTTCTGGCTTCGTAAGCGATGGTATGGAGGAGCAGGGGCACTTGTCAACACCGAAAAAGCATCATTTTAAAACAAACATAAATCTTTATACAATGAGTAATTCCAAAATGACCTGGCAAACATTTAAGGATCAGCTGCAGCAATATCCTGAACAGCTATTACAGTTTCAATATGCAGCAAACAAACTGGTAGCTCCTTCTTACCATATTACTGAAATCAAACAGGCACCTGTTACGTCTGTTGATTGTGGCGGTAAGGTAAATGCCTGGACGGAAATTATTGTACAGCTATGGGAGCCGGAAGAAGCGCAAACGGATCGTGCCATGGCGGTTCATAAGGCGTTGAAGATAGTGGACCTGGTGGAGCGGCACCTGGATCTGAATCCCAAAGCGATGGTGAAAATTGAATTTGGGAATGCTGCATTTGATACCCGTCAGATGCATCCGAAAGAATTTCTGCTGGAAGGTGAAAACCTGGTCGTTGATCTGCAGCCGGATGCTACCCAATGCAAGGCAACAGATCGGGGGATGACTTGTGGAACACCCGCTACCAAAACACTGGAAATACCAATCGGCATGGTATCCGGCGAATCCTGCACACCAGGTGGCGGCTGTTGCTAATCTATCATCTTATTAAATAACAGCTGAAATATCTTATCCAATCTTCTATTTATGAAAATAGCTTTGTTCAGTGACATTCACGCGAATTTACCCGCCCTGGAAGCCTTCTTTAAGGATGTTGATGAAAGAAAAGCGGATGCTATCTATTGCCTGGGTGACCTGGTAGGTTATAACATCTGGCCCAACGAGGTCATCAACGAAGTCAGAAAGCGCGGTATCCCTACCATTGCCGGCAACTATGATTTTGGTATTGGCAGAACAAGCGATGACTGTGGCTGCGCCTACAAAACAGACAGTGAGAAAGCGAATGGCAGTGTTTCCATTGCTTACACAAATCAGCAGGTCACCGCAGCAGAGCGCCGTTACCTCCGCACGTTGCCTGCCCATATCAAAGTAACCTTTCAGTTAAATCATGATACACTGAATTTGTTGCTGGTGCATGGAAGTCCACGTAAGATCAATGAATATTTATTCGAAGACCGGGAAGAGAAAAGTATGATGAGAATTATGGAAGATGCAGGTGCAGATATCATGTGCTTTGGGCATACCCATAAACCATATCACCGGGTATTACCTGTGGTGCCGGGTGAAAATACACACTACAGACATGCCATCAATATTGGTTCTGTAGGAAAGCCGAAAGATGGTGATCCACGCGGATGCTATGTGATGCTGCATATCAATGAAGATAGCAGTATTCATCAAAAAGATAGCATCCGGGTGGAATTCATCCGTTTTGAATATGATGTGGAGAAGGCGGCCAAAGCAGTGGAAGATAGCCCGCTGCCAGATGCATATGCCGAAAGCCTGAGAACAGGTATTTAATCCTGCTTTTTAATACCTGTCTTTATTTTGAAGTGATAGGTGCTTTTTTAAATCTTCCCCAGGCTATAAAACCAGCAATAAATGCCGCGACGATATTGGCGCCAATAACGGCTGCCTCTCCCCTGGAAATATGAAAGATGATAGCACATACCATGAGGGCAATAGTTGCGATAGCGGCCCAGGGAGTTAATGATGGTTTAATGCGCAACAGGGAGGGGACTATTAAGCCTATCGCTCCCAATAGATCGATTATTCCGAGGAGTCTTACTACTGTTGCTGGCACTTGTCCTGCCCACGGCATCATAGGCGCGATTTTTTCAATTGGCTGGAATTTTAATATCGTTCCGGTGAGTAAAAAAAGGGCTAATACTATTTGTGCTACCCAGAGGATGATGTGAATGGTCCTGGCAGATTTTTGTGGTCCGGTCATTTTTTGCTGATTTTTTATTAATGAAGCAAACCTACTTATATTTGGTTTCAATTGGAAAGCGCTATCACTTTGGATAGCGCTTTCCAATTGGATAGTATCGTGTAAGTTAAAAGCATTAAAGCAGTATATATGCTAACAAAAGGTGGATGTCCAAAAAATGCCCTCTCTATTAAAGATGCACTGGAAGCCCTGGAGGGCAGATGGAAGCTGTTAATTTTGTTTTCATTATCATCAGGTCCCAAACGCTTTAAGCAGATATCCAAAGAGGTAGATGGGATTACGGATAAAACGTTGTCCAAAGAGTTGAAACACCTGGAGGGGAATAAACTGGTGAAAAGAGAGGTGTATGATACTTTTCCGCCCACGGTTGAATACACCATTACAGCACATGGAAAGTCCCTCGAAAAGGTGATGGATGCGCTGCATTATTGGGGACTGGCGCATCGTAAAGAGGTTATTGGAAAATAGACCTGTCGGTTGCGACCAGGCCATAGTACTTGATAAAATAAATTTTGATTTTCGTTGGGCATAGATTATATTTATTGTGATTTCAACCCTGACCTTATACCGGTTGAATTCAGCTAAGATTTAGTGTAATAATCCCAAACCTGACTATTTATGCATTTCCCAAAATAGCATCTTATATATTATTGATCTGATCCCTAATCCCTCACTCCCTGGCGGTAAATGACTCTCTATGTTTGATTACAGCGTATTAAACGTGTTTATAGGGCTGGTGTTCATATTTTTGATTTATAGCCTCTTTGCATCTGCGGTACAGGAATCGCTGGCTACGATTGTTCAACGGAGAGCTAATACCCTGTACAAGGGAATCAGCACCATGTTGTCCAATACACCCGTGAGAAGCCTTCCTTTCTGGGCCATTATCCTGGAGCAGCTGGGCGTATTCAGATTTTTCCGGTTTCTAAAGAAGGCCGTTAAGCGTACCATCAACGTAAATGGAACACTGGAACAGAAACTGTTTCAAAGAAGTGAGGTGGAAAAAGGGAAAAAAGATGTTTCCAAAATCCGTTTGTTTGATCTTTTTTACGAGCACCCCATCATTAAAAACTACGGCCAGAACGATTATTTTAACCGGCCTTCTTATCTGCTGGACAAAAACTTCTCAACAGTACTTACAGAAGTCATCAAGAATCTTGATGAGAACAACAAGTCGAAGACCGCCACATTTTCCATGGTGCGGAACAGCCTGGAAACCTATAAGGACCGCATCGATACAGAGGTATATGACATACTGAATCATCATTTCAATGAAGCAGCGGGCGATCTGGATGCATTTAAATACCGGCTGGAAAAATGGTATAACGATAGCATGGACCGCGTAACCGGCTGGTATAAAAGAAACACTTCTTTTATACTGTTTGGAATCGGCCTGGCACTGGCTTTTTTATTAAACATTGACACCATTGAGATTTCTACTTTTCTTTCTTCCAATAAAGTAGTCGCTGAAAAGCTGGCAGACATGGGCGTAGCGGCAGCAGGCAATCCTGCTAACAGAGGAGATAGCGGTGTGACGAAGGAAATATACCTTGAAATAAAAAAGAGCAAAGATAGCGTCAATACGCTGCTGGGATTAGGATGGGGTGACCGGGGACGAAAAGATATTGCTTTCATCCGTGAATTAAAGGAAGACGAACCTGGCTGGATAAAAACAAAGCTAAATGCAGGCGTGCAGTTTTTCTGGAAAGGTGTTTGGTTATTTCCCAAAGAAGCCGTGTATGATGGTATGAAACAGGCCACAGACAGTATTCCGGACACGGTGCTTCGTCAACATTCCAATTATATCACCTGGAAGTATATATGGCATAAAACTACCGGGAAGAAATTTTTCGGCTTTTTTATAACAGCAATGGCTATCACGATGGGAGCGCCGTTTTGGTTTGATCTTTTGGGCAAACTGGTCTCCCTGAGAAATGCAGGAAAGGCGCTTACCACCAACCCTTCCCCGCAGAAACCGACAGATGCTGGTGTTGACTTTGACGGATAATATATCATTATGTTAAACGTAAAAATTACATTGCCGCTTCGCGTGCGCAAAGGTCCCGGAAAAAGTTTTGACATTGTAGCCAATGCTTTTCCCAGCGGGAAGGTCATTGCTATGGACGGTGTGGAAGAAGGGGAGAGCCTGAAAGGTGTTGACAGGTGGTATTATAAGTATAACGATAAAAACGAGAAGCAATGGTATTGGGGTGGTCGGCTGGCCGACGTGACCGATGCGCTGCCCTGGGGGATATCTACTTTAAAAATAGCCGATATCTGGAATGGTTTAAATGAGCTGGGACAGCGTGCTAAAGTAGCTATCCTGGATACGGGATATAACATTGCGAATACAGATATTCATAACGGGGTGAAAGGCTTCCGCTCTTTTTTAATCGATGATCCTCAACAAACCACCCTGAACGATGTGAACGATGAATATGGCCATGGCTCTCATTGTGCCTCTTTAATCGGCGCCAGGAACAGGCTCGCAATGGTGGGGTATGCACCTGAGTGCGAACTGTATATCGCTAAAATTTCCTCCAAGGGATCGGCCAGAGATGACAGTATTATCGCGGGTATCCGATGGGCCATTGATACGCAGGTTGATATTATTTCTATCAGTTACGGCAGCTATCAAGTAAATGTAGCAATGAGAACCATCATTACAGAAGCAGTGAATAAAAATATCCTGGTGATTGCGTCTATCGGTGACGACTATACGTTCGGTAATCGTGTTGACGGGAAGTACCCCGCTTTATATACTGATTGTATAGGCGTGGGTGCAACGGATAGTGCCAGCAAGCTGGCGAAAATATCTTACCTCAATGGAAAAACGGACATCTACGCTCCGGGAGAGGCAGTGTTTGCCTACGCACTCAAAACGGTGCCGGAATCTATGGACGGCACCTCGCAGGCTACCGCCATTGTTGCCGGTATCTGCGCGCTGATTATTTCAAGATATAGGGCACTCAACAAACCTTTTACTGTTGCAGGTATTAAAGAACTGCTATCTGCCAATTTTGATCCGGTACAGGGATCCGCCGGCCTTAAATTAATCAGTCCTCAAAAAATATTTGCTACCCTTTAAACCTCATGAAATGAAATTTTTAATTGTCACATTCCTTGTTTGTCTGCTTGGCATAGAATCCAACGGACAATCGATATTTTATGATGCGCTGTATATCAGGCAACATTGTTACAGTCAACAGGAGCAAATCTTTGAAGCGAGAGCAGACCTGGTGAAAGTACTGGCTCCCTATTATCCGGCAGGTACTGACATTTCGAGAGAGATGATTAAGAACCCATTTTTTAAGCCTTATGTGCCGGATAATTTTGCCGATGGAGGCACCGCTTCTTTTGTATCTAAATCCCTGTCCGCTGTAAGTGGCCTGGACGTAACGAAATTTGCCAATGCCATTGCAGACCTGATGATAGACAGGGCGAAGCAGGAATTAACTATTGCCTTCTTTAACCGGTTTAAGAAATTTGCGGATGAACATGCAGAGTTTAAAATTTTATTTCCCAAGACCACCAACAACCTGGTTAATCTGCTGGCACAATCATATCCACAAATGCTGCCGGCCCTGCGGAATGGTTTCTTTGAAGACTTAAAACAATTGACATATCACCTGGATGATGTGCTGGAATTGCCTAAGTACCAGACCTTGTTGATTAATTTCCCGGAAGTAAGGGTGGCTATTCGCTCTATTCGGTTGGTACATGAGCTGGAAACAGGAACCGCTACTGCCGCAGACTTAATAAAGGACCTTGCTTCTCTGAAGGAGTGGAAGGAAAATGGTAGCGTTGGATTTAAAAACATGGGCGCCACTATCCGGTTTGCCGCTATATTTTCTGAAGGCTTAAGAAACGAGGATACCACAAGAATCTGGGTGTCCGCTAAAGATATTCATAGCCTGGTGACGGATGACGTTTTTACGGGAATATTTATGGGACTGGTTTATCAAAAGGCGTTGTTGCAGGATCTTACCTTTTATCTGGGAAAAGCGGCTACTCCCACTAAGTTAACCAGTATACTTACTGAGCAGGCTGGTAACATCCTGTTGTTTCAGAATAAGCTGGGCGAGTTTATTAATCTGACGGAAAAGGTGCAGACAGGATATGATGACATCGCGAAGAAAATAAATGCCCGTGAAAAAATAGGTGATGAAGACATTTATAACTACATCAATACTTCCATCGATATCGCGGATTATGCGTTTAGCATTGTGAAAATATTTAACGAAGATCTTGTTACTGATAAATATTTAACAATTGTAAGGAAGTCAAATGCTTTGTACAAAGATATCTACAGCAGTCAATATACACAGGCAGTGAATGATGCATTGGATATCCTGACGCAGGTACATGACCTCACCAGCGATAATAAAAATCCTTTGCATACGGTAGCTGATGACGATAAGAAAACACAACTCGATAAACTGCTCACATTTACAGAAAAAGTAAAGCCTTATGCGTTGTTCATGGCTAATATGGTGGAAGCCAAAGATGAAGATCAGGTAAAGGCGGCGTTGGAGAATGTCATTCTGCCTGTGGGAAGTTCGTCTATCAAGAAATATACAAATTGCAATATTTCTGTGCAAACCTACCTGGGAGCATTCTTTTCTACTTCCAATGGAAGCAATGCAGCGGGAGGCACCTGGTCTGATAAATTTGGTGTCACTGCGCCGATCGGGATTTCCTGGACGCCTAAAGGTTTGAGCTGGGGAAAGGGTGGGGCAATCAGCCTGTTTGGTGCCTTGTTTGATCTGGGTGCTATTGTCGACTATAAGCTGGAGAAGTCGCCGGATGCCACGAGCACCGACCCGAATGCCACTGTCATCAATAAGAATTACAAGATTGAGCTGGGACAGATATTTTCCCCTGGTGTATTCGCCGTGTATGGCGTGGGGGCCAACCTGCCACTCTCACTTGGTTTTGGTGCACAGTATGGTCCTGGCTTATCTAAAATTGACGCAACAAACAGCACAGTGGTCACTAATCCTTCCTGGCGCTGGAATCTCTTCCTGGCGGTGGATTTACCATTTTTCAATCTTTATAACAGGCCTAAAAATAAATGATGTACTGTTGTTGAAAATGTTTCATCGCCTGCCTGTTTACAGGCAGGCGATGTAGGTTGGGGCCTACTTCCTTTTTGCACTTAAATATTTTCTGACAGGAATATCATAGCGCACCATGACTAAATAGGCAAATCCAATTAACAGCAAGGTGCCTGTTATCACGATAAAAGATAATTCCGCGGTTCCCGGTTTATGGGCATTGTAATAATTGGCGAATATCCACATAGCGGCATAATGCGTCATATACAGGGGGTAAGATATTTTCCCGGAAAAAACGCATAGCTTTTTCAAGGATGGTACCAGGCTGGCGCCTGCGCCCAATGCGATGAGTAAGGGAAAATAAATTAGCACTACCAGCAGTTCTGCCAGCCAGTTCCATTTAACGTAAGGCATTAAAAAGGCAAACAACAGCAATATGGCTACGCCAATGAAGCCTAGCCTGTTTTTGATAATTAAATTGAAGCGGAAAATAATCAGCCCTGCCAGAAAGGAATAGGAGATGCGCGCGCAGCCATGCCAGAAGCTGTTTTTATCCCATCCGCCCATTAAGTTCCCGGCATGATAGGCCACATAGGAGAGTGCCGCAGCTGCAAGTATGGTGAATAAAATTAGGTAACGGCGGCTTAGTTTATAAAGCACAAAAGCATAAAAAATATTGGCCACATATTCCCAGAACAACGACCAGGCAGGCGCATTAAAACTAAACAGGTTAAAAAAACGTTCCGGCATAACAGGCAGCGGAATCATAAAAATTGAGCAGAGAAAGATCACCCCGATTTCAATAAACCCAAAAAAATGAGACGGTATACCAAATGGGTTGAAAAGGAAACCCAGTAAGCCTATAACGGAACCTAACATCACCAGAGGATGCAACCTGATGATCCTTGATTTGAAAAACTCCTTCAGCCCCATTTGTGCTATACGACCATCATATGCATATCCAATAACAAATCCGGACAAACAGAAAAAGAAGTCTACCGCCAGGAAGCCGTGTCCAATAAAGTTTTTGCTGTAGTCAGTATACACTATCTCCATGAAATGAAAAAGGACTACTGATATCGCTGCTATTCCCCTTAACCCATCAAGGATCTCAAAATGCTGTTTGGTTTTTAGTACGTCCGGGCTTGGTTTGTTCACATTCATCGCTCACTGTTTTAGTATGTTTTCTGCATCTGTGCAGCATCTGGAGGAAATTCCCTGGTGCGGAAACTTCCAAAAACGGGGGGTAAGATACATGGAACATTTCAATCTTTCCGCACTTTGTGCGGTAATAGTTATGCTATAGCCTGTGCCGTGGAGAGGAGAAGGGAGGAATAATAGCCGCTAATCAACCATTAGCGGCTATTTTTATTTGAATCATTATTTGGTATTCATGCTATTGATCAGGGCTACAAGTGCAGCCGGAGTGACTGGAGCAGGATTAAAGGTAACGCTGGTGAAGGTCTGGCCTGGTGCCGGAGTACCGATCACCACGGTTTTTTGCTCTGCATAAAACTGTCCGGCAATGGAAGAAATAGCGAGGAAAGTACCGCTTTGTCCAACGGAAACAGAGTTCTGGTAGCTTAAAAAGCCCTCGAAGCCTGCCGGCGGAGTGAAAATGGTGTTATAGAACTTAATGATGCTATTGATACCGGTAGGTTTGAAATAGAGCATAGAAGGTTCTTCTCCACCAAAGCTGGTGCCGGTAGCCGGGTTGTAATTGGTATTGAAGTAACCCAGCACGGTTGTTTTTGGAGTAGGTGTGTTATACAAACGATCGCAGTTGGTCCATTTAATCAGGCTATCCAACCGGAAGTTAAGGGTACCGTTGCTGCCATCGAACAGGGCGTAGGCGGATGCCGGGTTGGTTACCTGTTGCCAGTCAACCCCTTTGTTGGCGCTAACCTGGGTAGAGATAGTGATGAACTGGTTTAAGTAATTATAACCGGAGATATCCCTGGTAACGGTGGTATCACCATTCCACATTGGTATTCTCTGGTCATTGGGTTTTGCAGGCGCCTGCACTTTGATAGCGCTATCGGGGCGCAATTTAAGCAGTTTAGTGCCCTGGCTGGCGACAACAAAAAATTCGCCAAAGGATTCCAACGCTTTCCCGTTGTTGGTGGCAGTGGGTCTATCGGCGAAGATCATATTGGCGGCATTGCTGATTTCCTTTACAGAAATGGTGACAGTTCCGCTGGCAGGCGTGCCATCAGGGTTCAGCAGTGAATTACGTGGGATCGTATATTTTTTCCCACTTTTGGTAGTAACGGTTTCACCCTGCTGCGCGGATACATTAAAAGTTTCGAAAGCCGGACCATTTGCCCGTAAGAATTCATGCAGTTTCAGCCCCGAAGGGTCAGGTGCGGCAGCAACAGCACCAGTAGAAAGTTTTGCTCCGGACAGATTAGCAGGGTCATTTTTCATTTGTTTGGTGCAGGCACCGCACAGCAGGAGCATAGCGATGCTGCCCGCAACGTAGAAGGAATGAAGGTTCATGGAATTGAATTGAGGAATTTTAAAAATCGGGTTTCAAATAATGATTGCTCGGGTTTATAGGTTGAGATGTGAAGTTAGCGCAGTTAACTGAAGTGAGATGACATAGTATTTATTATTTTTTAATAAGTATACGCTGAAGAATCGTTGCCGGATTTATTCCCTTTAAAGGAATCATAAGCAGCACGTGGTTATTTTAATGCAAGGGGTCTGACATATTCCACCAGGCTTATCAGCATTTTCCCCGGCTCTTCCAACGGGATTAAATGCGCTGAATGCTCAAACCAGATTCCTTTTTTAAACGGTGCTTTCACATTTTTTAGCCAGGAGTCAGTAGGCACGGAAGGGGTGGTGTAGTCATGCCGTCCCATAAACATCAGCACGGGAATAGGAAATGCCTTCACCTGTTTAAAATCCACACGGAGGAACTCAGGTAATATCCTTCCCAAAGTAAATAGATTTGCCTGATCTATGGCGGTTACATCTTTGCTGCTATAGTCAGGTGATAACAGTGGGCCGTCGAAAAAGTACATGGGTTCCGTTCTGTAGGCGCTTAGTCCACCATAATATTGTGGCCATTTCCGGGCAATAATAATCCGCTCTCTTGTTACCGGTTTATTACCAGGATAGGGAGCAATGGATGTTAATTCTTTCAGCGCCGTATCATTTTTTAATCGTGTGGCTTCCTGTATGCCGTATTCAAAGCTGATACGCTCATTATCCATCACGTTTATCACCTGACCAATGCCAACGTAGGCATAGAACAAATCGGGGCGTTGCAGGGCTGCTTTCATCGCAACGATGGTGCCCCAGCTATGCCCTATCAGGATGACTTTTCTTTTTTTGTATTTTGTTTTTATAAACGTGGCCAGTTCAATGGCGTCACTAACGTATTGCTGAATGTGAATGGTTTTATCTAAGCCAATGGTATCATTGGTCCGGTAGGTTTTTCCGGAGGCGCGCTGATCATAATTAATGACGGTAAAGTATTCTTCTATCGGACGCTGAAACATCCACATCACCGGCGCTATGGGAGAGGCCGGGCCTCCATGTACAAACAGGATGATGGGATTGGCGGTATCCTGTCCGCGTACATATACCCACTGCTTTATGCCACCAACAGGCACTTCATAACTTTCCTGGATACCGGCAGGAGCTACTATTTTATCAAGATCTGTAATAATTGCCTTGCCTTTGGAATAGTCATCTGTAGCGTCTTTGTTTTGTCCATGGGCAAATGGCAGGAAACAAAAAAATGGGAGGGTAAAAAGAAGACATCTTTTCATGAACAAGGAAATTTTGTGGGATGTTTTGGTTGAAAAACAGCGCATGTTACACGATCAATATACAATAAAATTTTTTTTCAAGGCTCGTTTTTCAAGCCTGATTTCGAGTCTCGACAATTTTGAAATAGATATGCGGTATGTGATAATCAGATAGTTGTAAAGACATGCTATAGGAATACATAAAATGTACACTACTTTAGCAAAAGAACAACCAGCATATCATTTAATCCTATATTTATGAAGCAGCTATTCCTTATACTGTTAGCTACCGCTGTACTGCAGGGTGTATATGCCCAGACTAAGCCAACTGAGATACCTTCTTTCCGGATCACCGTAAATGGTGGTTACAGCTATCGTCTCGGCAAAATATCTTCTGAATTTAGCGGGGAGGCGAAAGATTATCTGAAGAAACTAAAATCCGGTTTCAACGTAGGTGCAGATGCCATGCATTATTTCAGGGAAAGTATGGGAGTAGGAGTTAAGTATAACCTCTTTCATACTGCCCACAGTGATGTGATCCCGGTGACAACTGGCAGCGGCACCATGCGTGCCGGTGTGATGGATAACATCTCCATCAGTTTCTATGCGGCCACCTTCGGCACACGCATTTTCAATGCGGCTAAAACCAATGCCTTTTATGCCAATGTAGCGCTGGGATACCTGGGGTTTCGTGATAATGGTTGGGTGGAGGAACATAAGCTGATATTGTCGGGCGGTACTGTGGGCATAGGATGGGATGCCGGCTATGATTTCCGTATTACACGCAGACTTTCAGCGGGTGCGCAGCTCTCGTTGATTAGTGGTCAACTTACCCGTATTACAAAGGAAGATGCGACCAGTACGCAGACTATCACGCTGAAGGATGAACAGAAAGAAAACCTGTCTCATTTGAATCTTTCGGCGGGCCTCCGGCTGAATCTTTAGCCAGGTAACTGTTTTCTCAGCGAATTGTATTAAATTTGCGGCTTATTTTAAGAGAAAATAGGAAATGCACAACCTGGTTGAAGAGAAATCAGCGTTTTGCACTTTTGATAAATCAACAACTGTTAATGCACTGGCCGCAGGGCTGACCTTTTCAATAGACGATGCGCCACATCCGCTTTGCCGGCTGGCAGCAAGCCAACTACAGTTACATCTGCAGTATCAGGAGGAATGGAAGCATAATTTTGGGTTGTCATCTGATGCAGAAGGCGCGATAATAGGGAAAATGTTCGGCGTATTGGTCGTTCGGACGAAAGAAGATGAACTGGGTTACCTGGCGGCATTTTCGGGCAAATTAGCAGGTGGAAACCACCATGCAGGATTTGTTCCGCCCATCTTCGATGGCCTGGTCGAAGGAGGTTTTGTAAATACCGGCATGACAAAGTTGACGAAGATAAATCAGGAAATAACGTCCCTGGAATTGTTTGATCCCGAAGCAAATGCCCCACAGATACATCTCCTGAAAACATTAAGGAAACATCATTCCATCTCTCTGCAAAATAAAATTTTTGAGCAATACCATTTTTTGAACAAAATGGGTGAGTCAAAAAGCCTGGTGGAGATTTTTGCCAATACGGTTTATAAAAAACCGCCGGCAGGTGCAGGAGAATGCGCCGCGCCGAAATTATTGCAATATGCATTTCGTCACCAGATGGAGCCATTAGCCCTGGCGGAATTCTGGTGGGGACTGTCTCCCAAATCAGCTTATTGGCAACATGGACATTTTTATGCTCCCTGTCGCGAAAAATGCGGGCCTATACTGGCACATATGCTTGGCAGGTAACCAACGCCGCAATGATGCTTAATTGCCCTATTTGAGTGCCTATATTTAAGTAAGATGAAGCCAACTATACTATTGATCCCCGAGAAAACAGACGCCGAATTTGAGCAGGTATTTGCCACCTGGACCCATAAAGGTGGAATAATAAAAAGATTAGGCAAGTATTGGATCCGCGATGAGGCCCTGGCAAAACAGGACATTGCCATTTATGGAAACCAGGCATTTGCGTTGGTGCTGGCGCAAATTTATGACGTTACCCTTATTTCTCCGGATGATACATTGATAGCAAGACTGGAACAGCAATGGATCAAACGGGATATTGCATTGCAGCAAATCGGGCAGATCACCGATGACGACTTCCCCATTTTCATCAAGCCGGTAATCCCGAAAATATTTATGGCCGGTATTTTTGAAACGCTGGCAGTCTTTCAGGAGGTGACCGCAGGTTTAAATGACCAGGAGGAAATACTTGTCTCCTCCATTGTTGCACCCATACAGGCGGAGGCCCGGAGCTTTATTAAAGACGGCACTGTAATGGATATCGCCCTGTACGAAGGTACCGCAGACCTGGCAGCGGGGAAAAGCTTTTTGACAGATTTCCTCCATCACCATCAACACCAGCTCCCGCAGGTAGTCGTAGTAGATATTGCCTATAGCGAACAAACAGGCTGGTTTGTACTTGAATTCAATGCCTGCTGGGGCGCAGGATTGAATAATTGCCGGGCCGAAAATGTGATAGACTGCATCATCAACGCCACCAAAACATAACATTTATAACAAAAAGAAAACCCCAATTTTTAAAACATGAATAAATACGAAAGATTAAAGAATGAACTGGAAATGACCGGTACCGGAAAAATGAAAGCCTTTGGCACCTCGATGTTACCCATATTGAAAAGCGGCACGCTGCTCACCTTCATAAAAGCAGCAGAATACTCAATTGGAGACATCGTATTTTGTAAAGTAAAGGGCCGGTACATTGATGCCCACAAGGTGATTAAAAAAGATACCAACAAGGGCTGCCTGATCGCCAACAACCATGGTTACGAGAACGGATGGACGAAAGTAATTTATGGAAAGGTGATTGCAGGCGAATTTGAAAACAGAATTATTTATAAGAAAGATTGATGCAGTAAAAAATTGCATTCCCTCCTTCCTGAAAACGACCTCCCCATTTTTCCCTGCACGAAGAGAACTGCTTCATTTGTTAAACAAGTCTTCCCGTCCTTCAAAAAGTTGTCTGATAAATGCGAGTAGTTGCTCACCGGCAAAAGTGATGGTTGATTCATGTGAGCCATAAATAATCCACTCATACTGGTAATCACAATAGGCCGTTTCGTAGCAGTCAGGGTGAAATTCACCAACGGCTATCTCGGTAATAACGCCTTCTTCTGTTGCTTCCAGCAGGTATGTTGCGGCATACCCGCCAATAAAGCTGATAATGGCCTGATAGTCTTCTTTTGTGATGTTAGCTTTAGCTAGATATAATAGCTCCGTATGGCACTTGTCAACGATAGGATCCCAGTAGTCTCCGTCATAATTCCAGCGTTCCAGCAACTGTTGATCAACCACTTCTTTTTCTGCAGTATTCAAACGCCGGCGGTGGGGCAGTGGTGCGATTTGATCCAGCGCCTCCGGCGTAATTGTTTGTATAAAGTGAACGAATTTTTCCCGTTCCTGCTGCATGGCTGCTATTTCAATGGGATGTTCTTCACTGTCATTAAACGGAAGTTGGGAAGAAAGCCCCAGCTGTACCAATGTGTCGCGGGAAACGTCTGGTTTGCCTACCAGCAATTCCAATTCTCCCAGGATGGCCGCCAGCATATTATAGCGCGGAAATAAATCATAGTCCTTATCGGAATAAGTATACACGGGGAAATCCTGGCCGGTGCGTTCATTTGCATACCTGGTCATCCAATAGGTGCGGTGTTCCATACAATAACGGCGTGCTGCAGTAATCAGCGCTTCTGAAAAGGTCATTCTGCAATAATAAGAAATTAATGGATGATGGCAAGGAGCGCCTTCACGGCCCATTTGAAGAGGAGAAACTATACGTTAACACTAGATAACAGTCGCCGCAACAGTCTGGCACAGTTTTATCATTTACTATATCAGCAAACGAAGATTAAACAGCCTGCAGATGCTTAACTTCCATTGATTCCTCACGTACATTCAAACCTGACAATCATGAAAATGTTAAAATATTTGATCATCACAGCAGTATTGGTATCCGGATTAAGCAGTTGCCTTGTTGTCCGCGACAGACCTGGATATTATCACTCCCGTCCTCATTATCATCATCATTATCACGGGTATTAGAGATAAACAAACCAACCAGCCCCACTTGCCAGGGGCTGGTTTTTCTTATACTATAAAGGGGAATAAGCACACGATGCTTATTCCCCTTATTTTATGCCTGGTCTTTCAGTTCTATCCATACGGGCCCGTGGTCACTGCTCTTTTCCCAACCACGTACATTTCTGTCAACACCGGCGGCCAGGAGACGGGGCGCCACAGCAGGACTGAGCAGGAAATGATCTATGCGTAAACCTGCATCGCGACCATAAGCATCGCGGAAATAATCCCAGAAAGTATAGATTTTATCCGTCGGATGCAGTTTCCGGATGGCGTCTGTCCAGCCCTGTGCTACCAGCTCATGGAAGGCGGCCCGGGTTTCCGGACGGAACAACGCATCATTTACCCAGCGTTCAGGCTTGTATACATCCAGTTCCGTAGGCATTACGTTAAAGTCGCCCGTGAGGATCACCGGAATATTTTGTGCCATCAGCGACAGTGCATGTTCGGTGAGGCGTTTAAACCAGTTTAGTTTGTAGTCGAATTTTGGACCTGGTGCGGGGTTGCCATTTGGTAAATAAAGACAACCAATCACGATACCATTGATCACTGCTTCTATATAGCGGCTGTGGCTATCTTCCGGATCACCGGGGAGTACCCGCCGGATCTCTTTTATTTCAGCGCTGCGCGACAGAATAGCGACGCCATTCCAGCTTTTTTGCCCATGCCAGATGGCGTGGTAGCCGGCATCCAGTATGGCCTGCTCGGGAAATTTTTCCTGGGGAGCTTTCAGTTCCTGCAAACAGGCAACGTCTGGTGCGGTTTCTTCCAGCCAGCGAAGCAATACAGGGAGGCGTCCGTTGACGCCGTTAACATTATACGTGGCTATTTTCATGACAGTGATCGGTTTATGTATTCGATGCAAGAATAAAAATTGGGCCGGTTAAATATAGGAAGTATTTGTACACGACACGAAAGAATGTTGGAAATGCTTTTGACAATATTTTATTAATTGTTGAATACTTGTTCAAAAATAAATACCTTTGGCTTATTATGGCCAGACTAAAAGAATTTGATCCGGAGGAAAGACTGGAGAAAGCCAAGCAGCTTTTCTGGGCGAAAGGGTATAATGCTACTTCCATGAAAGACCTGGTAGTGGCGATGAAGCTGAATCCTGGCAGTATCTACGACACCTTTGGCGGCAAGGAACAGCTTTTCCTGGAATGCCTGAAAAGATATTCCGCCGAAAAACTGTCAGCATTTCAGGAAGGAGGACAAATGACAGGATCACCCCTGGAAGTGCTGGAAAACATGCTCCGCAAAGGTGCTGCTGCGATCCTGAAGGATGGGAAAGCATGCCTCGTGGTGAAGTCCTGTTTTGAACTGGGGCGTAAAAATAAGGAGGTACATGCTATCATTACAGCACAGGCCAATGGCATCATAGCCGTATTCGAAGAACTGCTGGAAAAAGCGCAGCAAGCCGGGGAAATAGCGGCGGACAAGGATCCTAAAGACCTGGCCAGGTTCCTGTACATGGGGTATAACGGCCTTTGGCAAATGGATATTTTGTATAACGACAGAAAGCTGGTCAATACCGCGCTGGAACAATTAATCAGCAGCCTAAGCAGCTGATTTTTTTTACTTATTTCTTGAATGATCATTCAATAATTATAAATCAACACTAAAATTGTAGTAACATGAACGCATGGAACAGGATGGGCTGGCATAAGCTGGTATTACTGGTGATCTCCCTGGCAGGAGGCTCCGCCGCCGCAGGACAGCACAAAGCAACGGAACAGGCAGGCAGCAGCCCCTGGGGCGCATCAGACGAAATAGGATCGCTGCACATGATGAGCGACAGTGCCAATCTGGCCCTGTTCTCAAAACTGAGAACAGGTAAAGTCTATGATCTGGGCGTGGAATATTTTATTGGCATGCCCGGATTTACTGAATTAGGTGACCCGCCTTATCAATACTGGCTCACGCATACGCCCAGGGGCACCGTAGTGGGTGACCTTACCCAGCAGGGCAGCGATATGAATAAGAAGGTGAGCTATACCGGAGATGCCATCTCCCTGTATACACATACAGGTACGCATATAGATGCCCTTTCCCATTTCGGTCTGCATGGGAAGATCTGGAACGGATACGCCGCAGATGAACATCTCAGTGACCGCGGCTGGAATAAATCCGGTGCGGAAAAGATTCCGCCGATCATCGGTAAAGCAATACTCATAGATGTGCCGGCTTATAAAGGAATAGAGGTGCTACCAGGTAATTACGTCATCACGCTGAAAGAACTGCAACAGCTGGTCACAGCGCAACATCTTCAAATTAATAAAGGCGATATCGTTTTTATCAGAACAGGGCTCATGAAATATTTTTACAGCGACAAGGCTAAGTTCATGGGCAGCAGTCCGGGTATGAGCCTGGAGGCCGTGAAATGGCTGGTAGAAACCAAAGGTGTTATGACCCTCGGCGCCGATAACCTCGGCCTGGAAGTGATGCCTTCCGCTGACAGTACCAACTGGCTACCGGTACATACTTACCTGCTGGCACAAAAAGGCACTATGTTCATTGAGCTGGTATATCTCGAAGAGTTGTCGGCCGCAAAAGTGAAGGAGTTTTTATTTATAGGGCTGCCATTGAAGCTGCGTGGCGCCAGTGGAGCACCGCTGCGTCCAATTGCCATTCCGTTGTAAGGCTATATTTTCATCTCTCTTATAAATTGTGTATTTTCAATCACCCGCAGCAGCCACTTTGTAACGTGGCTGCCGGTAACATACTTCATCATTTACCTTTCAAAGAATATAAAAATGGTTGGTAGGAAAATATTATCCGGTTCATTGTTCTTTTTTTTGCTAACCCTTGCTACAGCTGGTTTTGGGCAAACCAGTAATCCGATGGTAACGGATATCACTTTTGGTTTGCTCACCTGGGTCAAACACCTGAATAATGATATCGATAAACCGTATTCCATTGAAAAAGCGGAGCAGTTAAAACAACGACTGGAAACACTGAAGCAGGACCTGACCGTTTATAAGAAAACGAGAAAGACGCTGTCAGACAGCTTGTTCAGGAATAATATTGCTCCCGGCAAAAAGGATCCGAATAACCTGGAACAGCTGAAAGAGAGAATGAGTAAAGTAATGCAGGGCATGCGGGAGGTGAATGACCTGGTGAGTGAGTCTGTGCAGCAGGAAGGAGACAAGTTAAATGATCAGATTTATAAAATACTGTATGATGAGCCGGGCCGTTACTTGTCGTACCTCGAAGCCTTTTTAGGCGGCATGGAAGTCAGTAAAAAAGACCTGGCCCTGGATGGGAGTGTTTGTTTTTCCCGTCTGGAAGAATGTATTAACATGATTTCCGGGATGGAAGGCAGAGTAGGTAAGAAGATAAAATGATGGGCTGCTGCTAAAAGGTGAGTAGTAGTATCGCTGATCATTGTTGCGGGTTGCTAAAGTTTGCAGGTCATCACGTGTCTTCTTGTTCCTGCTTTCTTTACAAAACTAAAACCTGCTTTTTCGAAAGAAGGTACGAAACCCATAAATTTATAACTGGGAGAGTCGGTTTCAACAGGATAAGCTTCCAGGTATTTTCCGCCGTTCTTCTTTGCGTATTTTTTAGCACCGGCAATTAATTTTTCCACCAGGCCCTGGCTGCGATAATCTTTTTTAATGAAGAAACATGCCAGTGACCAAACTTTTTCCAGGGTGTCATCACCTCCCAGGCGCTGATAGGTTTCCCGGGGTGCTATGGAACACCAGGCCACTGGTTCTTCCTGCTGATAGGCTAATAATCCTATGGGAATTTCCTGTTTTACACGGTCCTTCATAAAGCCTCTTTTACTTTCGGGGTTGTTGTGCTTGAGCTCTTCTTTAGTGGCCCGCCAAACCATGCACCAACAGTACTTTGGTCCACCCTTACCCTGGAAAAGTGTATCGAAATCTTTCCAGTTTTTTGTATCGACCGGTTTGAGTGAAATCTTTTTCTTTTCCATGTTGTTGGGTTAAGGACTCAAAGTACCATAATAGTTCATTATAAGCAATCTCCGGGCTCGCTTACTCTACTTCAAAAATGGCCTGTATTTCTACGGCAGCATTTACCGGAATAGAAGATGCGCCTACGGTAGCCCGGGCATGTTTGCCTTTGTCTCCGAAAATAGTGACGGTGAGGTCGGATGCTTCATTCATCAGCAGTGCATGATCTTTAAATCCGGGCTGCGTGTTGAAAAATCCGGTCAGCTGTACACACTGTTTTACGCGGCTCAGATCCCCGTTACAGGCTGTTTTCAGCACGGCCAGAACATTCAGCATGGTTTGCCTGGTAGCAGCTCTGGCTGCGGCGATATCTATATCTTTTTCAATAATACCCGGGTGCAGTATTTTACCATCTTTCAGGGCTACCTGGTTAATATACACCAGGTTACCGGTTTTCGTATATGGTTTGTAGTTACCTGCTGGTGCTGGTACTTCCGGGAGAAGAATACCCGCTTTGTTCATGCGCACTTCGATCTCGTCTGTCGTGGCTTTGGGCGCTTCCATGTTCTTTCCTTTGTGTGATGATGACAGGGCCATCGCCACTTTGGCTAATGCGGCCCCTTGTAAAGTGGCCTGCTGTAGTTCGCTCTCCGAGGGCCTCTCAGCACCTGGCATGCCTGCAAGTGAAGTAGCGCCAAAAACGGTATTGCCCTGCGCAATGTTTTTATTCAGGGTGGCGGCGCCCATAATGCCGGTAGGTACTATCACCATTCCATGCACGGCCAGGGTACTCCAGAAGGAGAGGATGGCAGCTTCCCTGCCGGCTCCACTGCCGGCAGACATAAATACCGTGGCGGGTACGCCTTCCAGCAAATGTTGGGTCCATATATCCACCGATCCGTCGAGGAACTGCCGCATGGCCGCTGTCATGTTTCCAAAATGAACCGCCGAACCAAAGGCAATGCCATCGTATTGCGGGAGTTCTGATATGGTGGCATATGGTACCGCTGTTACTGCGGTCTTTTCTGTTTTACTGATGGGAGGCACCTGTTTCAAAACAGCCGTGGCGCCCTGTTTTTCTATCCCGGCCGCTATGGCCTTAGCCATCTTATAAGTACCACCGGATTCAGAATGAAAAAGTACCAGCACACGGGTAGGGTTGTTGCTCATATCAGATTGGGCTTTAGGCGTATGAAAGCATATACAGGTGAAGCAGATCAAAAATAATTGTTTCATTTTTCAGGTGTTGTTTAATTTCCTGCGGCAAAGTTGATACATCGCTTCTGGAGTTAAATATCTAAATTTGCCAATTAGATATTCAAAACCGACATAAACGTGGAAAGAGCCCGATTCTGTCACCTGACAGTAGACGAAGTGAAAAAGGATGCATATGTATGGCATGAAGAGAAATGGATTTTTTCAGATGAATGGCATGCACATGAAAAGGGACAATTGATTTATGTGGAACATGGTTTTCAGTACCTGCATACGGCAGATAAAAAATACCTGTTGCCTACGCATCACTGCGCCTGGATTCCGCCACAGCTGCTGCATAAAAGTTCTTCCCCGGAAGAGAATGTTTTTTTGAGATGTACCTTTTTTAAATCCAATCAACAGTCACCCTTTTTTAACGAGATCAACATCTTTCATACACCTAAAGTGCTGCGGGAAATGATCCTGCACACTGCGCAATATTCGCAACTGAAAGATTATGATCCGGTAGAAGCAGATTTTCTGCAGGCTATATTAAGCAGTCTGCCTTTGATGTGCAGCGCTTCAGTACCGCTAATGATCCCCGTACCGCAGGATAAACGGCTTGCTGAAATTGCAGATGAATTGACTTCTCAGATCGATAGTTCATTTAACCTGAAAGAAATTGCCAGCCGGCATGCTTTTTCAGAAAGAACGCTGGAACGCTTGTTCCAAAAGGATATCGGGATGTCTCCTGCTTCCTATATCAAGTTGCTGAGAATGATCAAGGCAGTGGAACTGTTGTCGCAGGATGCAGAAAATGTAAGCAGTGTGGCCTACAAAGTAGGCTACAGCAGTGTACCTACTTTCAGTAATACCTTTAAGCAGGTAATCGGAGTGCGGCCACAGGATATGTTTAAGTAGGCCATGTTTGTGCAGATATTTAGTATTAAATTGCGAAAGATGAACCATTATCTTACGGCATTGAAAAACAAATTCCTTTTTTGCTTAGCCCTGTTAACCGTTACCGCCACGATAGCCACCGCACAAACGGACAAATGGACGGGCATTTGGCGGACTGCTGTTAAGCCCTGGGGCGTAGGCTCCCCCATTACGATGGAGCTGCATATTGGTACTCCGGAAGCCGGTATGTTGTATCCGGCCACTATAAAAATTCAATACGGATCATTCAGGGGCAGGTATGAACTGTTGCTGGCCAAAAAAAATGAGCAGCAGCTGGGCATTGGGCGTAACAAGTATCCACTGGAGCAAACCCCTTTTAAATTGGGTATCTGGATGTGGTATCTTAATGGCACCCTCGATTACCAGGATGGTAAGATCACTTTGAATCGTATGTGGATAGATAAATTTGATATCTGGATGCGGGGGCTTGATGAGGATGATGAAATTTACGAGCAGTCAAAAGTGGCATTACGCGATTTTCTGTACCGGGGCGCCGCCACGCTCACCAAAGCCGGCAACAAGCCCATGGCAGATTCCACCGTGCAACGTATACTGCATCCGGAAAATCACCGGGTATACTTCGGCATGTACGACAGTATTATATCAAACGACAGTCTCATGGCGCTGCAGATCATTGATCAGGAGCAATACGATAAAGATACCGTTACACTGCTGCATAATGGCAAGGCGATTTTTACCCGGGAGCAAATTAATGATCATAACCGGCGGCTGAGCGTAAAGCTGGATACCGGTAGTAACCGGTTCATTTTTTTTGCGGACAATTACGGGCATCTGCCACCTAACACCGGCCTTTTACAAGCTACTATCGACAACAGAGAATACAAATTTAATTTCAGTAACCAGTCGAATGCCTATGCAACCTTTCTTGTTGCCAATATTTATCATCCAGCGAATGGAAAGCCTACGGAGATTGTTCCGGGACCTGTAACCAACACCACCACCACGAATGTGATACACCGTGAAAATGTTCCGGTGGCCAGTATTCCCGTCAACACCGCTGAGATTGTATTAGAGCTGAGAGATACTAAAGTGCAGGATGGAGACAGCATTTCCCTGTCGCTCAACGGGCAGTGGATTGCGACCGGATTTCCGGTTAAAACGGTGATACAGGAGATCCGGATTCATTTACAACCCGGAGAAAATATATTATTATTCACCGCAGATAACCTCGGATCTATTCCGCCTAACACTGCTGAGTTAAGGATCCGTTATGGCCGCAAATCGAAAACATTCAATCTCAGTACAGATATGCGTAGGAATAATGAAATCAAACTGATACTGGAATAAGCTCGATAATTTCGATTTTTTTATGATATGGAAAATGAACATATTTCATAGCTTTGCAGTCGTAGCATTTAAACTCAACCTTATATTATGGGATTCTTTTCAGGACTACTGGGCAATGCCGGTGAAGTAAGCCAGGAACAATTAATCAAAGATTATGGTAAACTGCTGATCGATTCAGAAACCATTGAACTCGGTTTTAAACTGATCAGGGACACCTTTATTTTTACGAATAAGCGTTTAATACTGATCGATAAACAAGGCATTACCGGTAGTAAAACCGAATACCGCAGTGTAACGTATAAAAGCATCTCGAGATTCAGCGTGGAAACAGCCGGTACTTTTGATCTGGATGCAGAGCTGAAGATCTGGATTTCCAGTGAGCTGCAACCCAGTATAGTAAAGCAGTTTAATAAATCTGTGAACGTATACGATGTGCAGAAGGTGCTGGCATTTTATGTGTTGAATTAATCAGTTGAAAATAAAATAAAGCCGCTCGGCTGATTTGGTTGGAGCGGCTTTGTTATCCCGGCTAACGGAAAAGGCTATACTTATTACTTACCTATGGAAAAGGAACCATCTTCCATTTTTGATCAGAATTTTATAGAAGGAACACAGGCGCGCCGCCGGGAGATTATGCCACTGGGTTTGAAAATATATGTGTGGTTTTACCTGCTTACAACAGGTTACACGATACCCTGGCTCTATTACGCTTATGTACAATACCAGAGAGCATTTGAATCGGGGTTCATAACAGACAGGTTCTCGATTTTATCTTGCCTCGATCTGTTGCTTCCTGTGTTGCTATTTTTGGCCAATCTTTTTTTACTGCTGGAAAAGAAATGGGCCGTATTGTTCGCAATAATTGCCACTATGATTTCTATACTATCAGGAGTGTATTCCATAGTCAGAGAGCTTCTCTCCGGTATGATAATTTCTGCAGAGATATGGAATGTCTTCTGGATTTTTCTGAAAATTCCTTATCTCATCCTGCTCCTTCGGGTAAAACAGGCCTGGGAAACAAAGGCCCTTTCCGGCCGGGAATTGCGCGCAATCAACAATAATCCTGAAAAATAACATCTCCTACAGCGCTTTTGCAATCAAAATTTGTTTTTCCGGATTAACGGAATATATTTGTCTACATGTTTAGTGGACTAATAGGTGTGGTAGTGCAGGAGACAAATAGATATTAATCAAACCGCGATACCTTCCGGTTGTTGAAGTATCGTATATCCGTTACTGTTATATACTCACCAATATTAATAGTACTACCATTTTAAACTGTTATAAACAGCAGTAGTAATTCTTATCATCCCAAAAAAATACAAATGAACGTACCCGCTCCTTATCGCCGTTTTATGTTGAAAGTACTTTTTATGGGTGCTTTTTTAGCTGCCATTTCCCAGTCCGGCTTCGCGCAGAAATCCGCCAGCAGTGAATACTTTGCAGTAGAAGATTATTACCGGGTGAAGTGGGGGAGTGCCGCTGAATTTATCAGTTTATGGAAAGCCAACCACTTGCCATTACTCAAAAAAGCACAGGAAAAAGGGGATGTGATCAGCATTACCGCCAGCAGCCCCCGACTACATAGTGGGGAAGATACCCGCTGGGATTTTCGCGTGACAGTAGTTTTTAAAAATGCGGCGCTGGCTTTTGATGAAAATCTGACAACCCCCTATGTAAAAGCATTGTATCCGGACCAGGAAGCTTTTCAAAATGCGGAAAAGCATCGGTTCGAATTGTTGCTGGCGCATTGGGATGTAGAAGTGGCAGACATCGACCTGACAAAAAAAGTGCATTAAACCAGTCCTTGCTGACTTGCCATTTTTATTAGCGCTGCTACATTTCTTACCTGGAATTTCTGGATCAGGTTTTTGCGATGTGTTTCTACGGTCAGTGGACTCAAATTCAGTTGCTGTGCGATGTCCGGCGTGGTTTGACCTTCAGCTATTAAATACAGTATTTCCTTTTCCCTTTTGGTGAGCTGGGGGGTACTTTTTAATTCACCTACAGATGGGCGGGCCATAATTTCCCTGACTGCTTTGCTGAAAGTGATGAGGCCACTCATGGCTTCGTGAATGCAGGCAATCAATTCTTCAGCAGAGATGTTTTTGAGTAAGTAACCGGTGGCGCCGTTCTGAATCATCTGTAGTATCATGCTACGTTCAGAATGGTTACTCAGCGCCAGCACATGCGTGGCGGGCGACATCTCTTTTATGGTTTTACATAACTCTATACCATTTATATCCGGCAGGGTGATATCGAGTAAAAGGACATCTACTTTATTTTCCTCTAAGAAAGAAATAAAAGCAGATCCTGTCGTAAAGCAGCCTGTGATAGTTATTCCATTCACATTTGCAAGGAGCCTTTGCAGGCCCTCCAGTACAATAGGGTGGTCATCAACAATGGCAAGCGCCGTATTTTTAGTTAACATGTAGCTCAATATTTATGGTAGTTCCCTCATTCGGTACCGAATCTATGTCAATTTTTCCTTTCAGGAAGCCTACCCGGTTTTTTATATTACTCAAACCAATACCTTTTGCAGGGCTGGTGGTATTAGGATCGAAGCCTTTGCCATTATCTTCCTGGGTAATAAAGAAGAGCTGGTCATTCTGACTGCATTGCAATATAATATTGGTAGCATGTGCATGGCGGATGGCGTTGGCCAATAGTTCCTGTACAATGCGGTAGATATGGATCTGTACTTCTTCCCGAAGGGTATCTTCTATACCCAGCGCCTGGAAATCAATATGGGTAGTTTCACTCATGAGCGATTCACACAGATCTTTCAGGGCTGTGGTTAAGCCGAATTTGAGCAGGTTAACGGGCATCATATTATGTGCAATGCGGCGCAGCTCAGTAACAGAATTATCCAGCTGCAGTGTAATCTTTTCCAGTTCTGTGCGTTGATCAATGGAGAAGGTATCTTCAATTTGTGCAGACAAATTTATTTTAGCGCCAGCCAGCATACCACCCAGTCCATCGTGCAGGTCCCGCGCCAGTCGCCGGCGTTCCTGCTCTTCTCCCTGTAGCACCGCCTGACTGAATTGCAGTTGTTGTTGCTGTTCTATTTCGTGGAGATGTTGCTGGTAGCTGAGTTCTTTCTGTGCCAGCAGCTTTTTATTGCTCCGGTAAATGACGAGGGCAAATATAAGGACCACGAGCAAAAAGACACTGGCAGATCCCAGCAGCCAGGTTAACAGCCTGGAGTTTTTGGCGGCCAGGGATTCCTGTATCTGCCGGGCTTTCAGCGCATCGATTTCTTTTTGTTTCTCTGCATCCTTGTATTTTATTTCGAGGGCATGCACATCGTTTTTTAACTGGCTCTGAGACACGCTGTCACTGAGCTCACTGTAGCGTTTCATCCACTCATATGCCGGCCCCCATTGTTTGAGTCCTTCGTAAGTCGCCGCCATGCCATAATACAGCTGCAGCCGGTTACTGGTTATACCCATCATCAGTTTCTGCTTCATCAGGTGGGTTAGCACATCTTTAGCAGGCAGGTAACTTTTATCGTTATAGTAGGCGTAGAATTTTTGCATCAGCAACCGTTGTTCTTCATAATCTAACCCAAGTTTTTTTGCCAGGGCAATCCCTTTATCAAGACTGGCCAGCGCATCTTTGAATTGGCCATTAACGGTAAAATAGAGTCCTTCCGCGTTGTAATAGTCGAGATAGTACTCTGAGTCAGGGTAGGCGCTCAGCAAGGGATACATGCTATCGAGTGCCGCCCTGGCATTAACATTTTTCCCGGCCAGTGAGTAGTTTTCCGCTATGGTATGATAAGCATCAATCAGCTCGGGGCTGGGCGGTGGGACGGTTTTTAATATCTCAATTGCTTGCTGACAATAAGTTTCCGCCTTGTCGAACTGGCCGGCATTTTTAAATATAATGGCAAGTCCGAGGAAGTTTTTTCCGATCAGTGTTTGATTGCCCGATTGCCGGGCCAGGGGAATCGATTTGTTAAGTATAATATCGGCGAATGCTTTATAGTTGTCCTTGTACTGCTGTAGTCTGCCGTACTCATACCAGGCTTTGGCCCTGAAGAGGTAGGCCTCCTGGGTTTTAAACCGGCTAAGCAGGGAATCCGCCAGCAGGTATTTTTCCTGGCTTTCGTCCGGGTGATTTTGAGAGAGCAGGTGACCATCAAAGTAATAATACAACGCCTGTAAGTAAGGCTGTTTTTTTATGTACGGCACTCCTTCTTCCAGGAATTTCCTGGCCTTGAGGCTATCTTTTGCTGTCCAGAAATCAGCCAATGCAAAACTGGCCCTGACCCGGATGCTGTCTGAGCCACCCCGTAGCAATACATTTTCCAGGCTATCGGTGGGTGATTTCCCGCTCAGATGTATTTGCCCCAGGCAACAGTTATTTGCTATCAGTAGGAATAAGAGGAAAAACAGTCTTCTCATACAGGCAAAATAATAACTATTGTGGATACATCGTACCCTTTGCCAAAAATACCTGGAAACAGGTAGTTGTAAAACCGGGTATCCGGGTATTGTCTGGTGCTAACCACCGTTTTAACTTTGCGCCTGTACTGTTGAATGTTAGCCATAGATGTCAAACAGGGAAGCCGAAAACTGTAGCATAAAAGAGTAGGCATGCTATCAATACACAAATATGAAATTACTCAGAAAAATTTTATTTCCAGCTTTATTAATCGCGACATTATTTAGCGCCTGTAAGAAAGACGATAAAGATGACGCCCCCGGAAGAACTTCCCACAAACTGGTATTTAAAGCAGTAGGTTCTGCAGGCGTGAATTTAAGCGTTGTAGCTTATGGATATGATACCCAGATTACCACCGCATCCAATCTCAGCGGTAATACCTGGTCAAGTGCGGAAATAAATGTTCCTGCATCTGCTATTAATGCCAATATTACGATTAATGGTGCTGCTGCTTCCAGCACTGCTACCCTGAAAGTACAGATCTATGTGGATGATCAGTTAAAGAAAGAAGCTACTTCCACAGGAACTATATTGTCCGGAACCGCGCAGTATTTCTTTTAATAATATACCGTAAAAATAAACAGGTGGATTTACATAGAGCAACAGTGCTTGTGCTGTATGCTTGTCATAAGGACCATGACACGAAGAAGGCGCTGGATCACCAGTGCCTTCTTTCGTTTTATTTCTTCTTTCCGGCCTGATAACGGAGGAAGACAACCCCCAGCTCCAGGGTTTGTGTTTCCAGCAGCTGCAACCCCTGCACCTGCAGCCCGTCTTTAAAAAAGCGTTTGCCACTTCCCATCACCACAGGATGTACTAGGAATTGATACTCATCTATCAGGTCGGCGGCTGCCAGCGATTGTATCAGTGTAGCGCTGCCTTCTATCTGGATATCCTTTCCAGGCTGTTGTTTCAGTCTGGTGATTTCTTCCACCACATTTTCTTTGATAATGGTAGAATGATTCCAGCCGGCTTGTTGCAGGGTAGAAGAAACCACATACTTAGGTGAATTGTTTAGCTGATCCGCTACTCCCATTTCATTATTTTTCAGGGAGGACCAATAGGGAGCCAGCATTTCGTATGTTTTACGGCCGAATAGAAACGCTCCGGAAGCCAGGATTCCGTTTTGGATATACTTTCTTCTGTCTTCGCTGTCATAAGGAGCAAACCATTGACCCATGGTGTCTGCATCAAAGATGCCATCCAGTGTTACCCAGGCAGAAACAATTATCTTTCTCATATACTTTTGATTTAATGATACAAAGTAACTGCAGCCCTGAAGGAAATGATAGAACAAACCCGACAATTTGGGACAAACGGGTATCAGCGCGGAAAATCAGTAGCAGCTTTCAGGTATTCAAGCGGGGAATAGTTGGTAAACTCCTTAAAGGCCCGGATCAGGTGACTTTGATCGGCATAGCCATTTGCATAGGCCACGTTGATCATATCCGAAAATTGTGTCTGATGCAGGTGTTGCAGCGCAGAATGAAACTGGCAAATCCGGCTGAAGGTTTTAGGCGAAACACCCACATGTGATTCAAACAGGCGTTGTAAAGTCCGCTCAGTTACATAGAGTTCTTTCTGTACCTCCGGCAGGGAAACCAGGCCATTGTTACTTTGTATGAGCCGGGTGGCAAAAGAAATAGCATCCGGAGAGGAGGAACCATGCTTAGGGGCTGCCAGCTTCAATACATAGCTGTCCAGCAGCTGAAGACGGGTGTGCAGATTCGGGGCGTTCAGCAGTTGTTCTTTGAGACTCATGTCCCTGGCCGTTTTGGTAAGACTTAAATCGATACTGCTGTCTGTTAATTCTTTCGCATCTGCAGCAAACAGGGTTTTTAAAATATGCGGATACAGGAAGTAGGCAATCACGGTGATATGTCCTGCTACATGGAGTGCTATGGGTTTTATGTTTTGGCCGTAGAGTACCAGGTTATCCATCTTTTTATCGGTACTTACCAGCAGGCCGGTATCTGTGAGCTGAAAAACGATGCTGGGATAGCCCCTGGCTATGAGCGGTAAAATTGTTTCCCGGTAAACATTATTGTTTTCAATCACTACTATATTGCTGACATAGCCTGAAATGGACGTGTGTGGTAAAATTAATTGCGTTCTCATGACAAGGATACTTGCGTTGTGAAAGGGTGCTGATAACGAATGTAAGAAAATCCCGATCAGGAGAATAACATTGTTTATTTTTATAATTTAGTAGAAATAATTTTAATGAGTAAAGAGCAACCGGAAAAAACACCTATGAATGAGGATCCGTCGCAGAAATACAGGAAATTTTTAATCGAAGTAATATATAGAGGAGCTTCCTATTATACTATTTGGGGAACTGACGATAATGATATTGATAAATTCATAGTGGATAGGAATGAGAAGCTATTATTATTCTCTAACCCCGATGACGTATTCCAGGTTGTTTTAAGTACAGATCATTTCTTTGATATTAAATCATTACAGGCTTGGGCAGGGGAACGCGATTGTATAGAAAACCCTGATTCTGTAGTGGATCTGGATGTTTTATCTATGCGCAATATTCCAGCCACGGCAACCGATTTGCTGGAATCCGTTTATCATACTGTTGGACTAGTGCAGGACTATGCCCTTCAGGTAAATAACGACGAATTAATTGACCTATTCAACAGCGATATTGTCAGATTCCATTATGACGTTTTTGCCAATTATTTTATATGGTCTCCGCAAGTAGCTTTTGAATTTACAAGCCTCCCGGATACTTACACTGATACGTTGAACGGCATGTATCGCATATTGGAAGCCTGCATTGTTATAGATAGCTTAGAACTTAACCCCCTTTAATTGGTTCCATTTGGGAGATCTGTAGGAACTCTGTCGTGTTATGCTTTTATTATTTGTGAGATAGCAATAAAATTGCCGCTTTTTAATATCTCCTATGTATATGAAAGGAGAAAAAGGTTCTTTTTCAGTGTTTAGCCCGACCACTATAAAAGTGTTATCTGATATCCATTCCGCTTCGTCCATGTATGAGGTAGCACCCATAAAGAGGAGGCGGGTAGATTTTTTGTTGGTGTAGTCGCCCAGGGTGAGATACTGATCTATATCTGCTAAAATATTAACCTCTTTTTTCCCGTTAGTGTACACCGTATCGAATGCAATTTGACCACTATTCAGATCGAGGTACTTTTTTCTATCGGGCGAATAGCTGACCAGTTTCCCGAATGTTTGCCGAAAAGAGAGATCATTACTATTCAGACTATCGTCCATGATCATATTTTCGAAATTAATCGTACGGGTGTAGGTAAATGAAGACAGGTTGAAATGAGACACGGTACTTGTCCAGTATTTCAGGTACTGATTAGTTTGGAACAACGATTGATAAGCTTCGATCTTGTTTTGGCCGGATGCCGTGATACAAAGCAGGCAAAGTATACTTACTAATAATTGCCGGAGAGTTGCTGTTTCAGGGAATTGGATCATAACAGCAAATTAAAACAATCTGGCGCAAAATACCCGCTGTTTTGGCAGGTATGCCCCCGGTGATGTAAAGGGTTACTGTTAACTTTGTTTGAAACGAATCGTTATATGACGGAAAATAAACAAACTGTGGCAAAGTACATGGAGGCTTTTTCCAGAACGGATCACGAAGCTATTTTATCCTGTTTAACTGACAACGTAATATGGGAGCTGCCCGGTTATTATCACCTGACCGGTAAAGCCGCTTTTGATGGCGCAATAGAGAATGATGCCTTTGTGGGCAGCCCTAATATCACGGTTATACGTATGGTGGAAGAAGGCAACCTAGTGGTGGCAGAAGGCACGGTGCAGTCTAAACGAAAAGACAGCGGTACACTTCGTATTGTATTCTGTGATATGTTCCATATGGAAGGCGGAAAAATCCGCCAGCTGACGAGTTATATCATGGATGTTTCCAGTGTTACAGCCGCTCCTCCAGTCGAACCGTAACGGTATCGCCAGCCTCTTTTTTTATCAGTTTGCGCAGATCTCCCTTGATCGGTAGTTTATGCGTGCCATCACCCAATGCCATAAACGAGCTTTCAAACGGATGATTGTCAACGGTACCTCTTACTTTTACGAGTCCTCTGGTACCGAAGAAGGATACTGATTCGGGCCAGATAACATAAGTCCAGCCGCCTTTATTGGGACTCTTCAGCAGGGTGGCGGTAAACGATTTATTTAATGTACCGGTGGCGGGAGTTGCTTTGCGGGAAGCTGTTAAGTGTGTCATTGTATTTGATTTAATGATGACTTAATGATACAGCAAAGGTATTTCCAATACCGGAAGTTTTGGAGGGGTAATCACGTATTTGTTGGGGGCAATTGCGACAAAATACACGCCTGTGAAGGGGTGCTCAAATTGCTGTTATTTCCTCATTATTGCCTGAAAAGGTTAACAGTAAGCCCTATTTCATACCCACCATCTACATAAGTTTTCATACCGTTGGTCTGAGTCGTGTACATGGCCTGCAGCGTAACGGTTTGGAGGATGTTGACACCTATTCCTCCGGTGAAACTACCGGAGGTATGATATAGTGCCAGCACATTGGCTACATTGCGCAGGAAGCCTACATTCAAGCCCAGATCCAGTATATTGTCGCCTCCTCTTACTCCCCTGTAGCATACTTTGGGAATAATGCTGCTCACAGCACCTTCCGGTTGAAATTTATAGGAAAGTGCCGTGAAATAAATGGTACCGCCATCTACAGCTTTATCATCGCCGGTAAAGAGCGATCTTATATTGGGTAATGATCCCTGCAGGGTCCAGTGTTCATTGGTGTAAGCCGCTCCAAATTCTCCTTCAAAATAGTTATCGCGGCGGTTAAACGCGCCGATAGAGGGGTCGGTTTCTTCTCCGTTTACTGCTTTATAGTCTATGCGCTGGAAATTCATGGCCAGCGACAGGCCGAGGTGGAGTGTTTGTCCGCGATCGCCCAGCGGAAGGTGGTAGGCGTAGGAGAGTGCAATACGGGTACGATTTAACAATCCTGCCTCATCATTAAAGACATGGAGCCCAGCGCCTACCCGGTTGCCGATATACCCATCAGCCGTAAAAAATTTGGAGATGGGTGCACCATCAATGCCATTCAGCTGCCGGCGATAGGCTGCGTTCAGATGCAGACCGCTATCTACCCCCGCCATAGCGGGGTTTGCCAGGTATTGATTCTGGAAATATTGGGTAGAAGAGGGTTCCAGCAGGGCAGGTGTATTACTGAGAGATTGAGCCCAGCTCTGTTGGTAGCCTGCTGCTGTCAGCAACACGAAACAAAGCAATAATGTCCGCATATGTTTTATATAGTATTGTATGCCTGATAAAAGATGCATGATATCACAATTTAAAAGGGTCATTGCTGATCCCGGATGATGGTAATATATCCCTTCGCCGTTTTCGTGCTGCCACTGATTGTCAGAATGTAATAGTAGGTGCCTTCTGCCAGCGGACTACCATTAACAGTGCCATCCCAGTCGTTGCTGTAGTTTCTGCGCTGGAACACAATGCGACCTGCGCGATCATACACTTTCACTTCATTATTAGGATAGCTGTCGATGTTACGGATCACCCATCTGTCGTTCTTGCCATCCCCGTTTGGTGTCAGGATATTGGTAGATTCTACTTTAAAATCTTCTACTACAGCAATATTAATACTGCCAGTATTCCGACATCCTGCAGTGTTGACTACGGTTACCTCGTAAGTGGTATTGACCATAATTCTTGCCTGCAGTACGGCGGTTTGTTGTCCGCTGATTATGCCGCCTACCGTTGTCCAGTGGTAATTATTACCTCCGGTGGCAGTGAGTTGTATGATATCGCCTTTGGAAACAGTATTGCCTTTATTACTGCTGATTGTTACTGTTGGTGGTGTGTTGATCGTAATGCTGAAGGTCCGTTGCCGTGTGTCTACACCGCCATTTGCAGTACCACCGTTGTCTTTGATCGTAACGGTAACATTGGCCAGGCCGCCGGTAATATTGCTTTTTAGCTGGTAATGCAGTACGCCATTCGTCACCGTCAGTATATCAAAGTAAGACTGATCCGCAGTAACGCTGATGCTGTATGTTTGTCCCGGTTCTACCGCTGATATGCCTTTGAGCTGTATGGTATGTTCTTCCGTGCCAGCACATTCAACAGCATCTGCAATCGGATCGAGGGTAGGTGGTTGATTGACAAATGCAGCTGAAATATTGATAAGAATAGTTGTTGGTGCACTTGTATTCAGTCCGTCACTTACGGTAACGGTTACACTAACTGTGGTACCTGCCTTGCTGCTGAGTATCGCTGCATCTTTTACGGTAATGGCACCGGTAGCATCAATTGCGAAGGCGCCGCCGCTGCCGTCTGTGGTAATCGCCCAGTTTTGTATCGTACCTGCGGCATCGGTGGCGGTGAGCAGACCAGCCTGGGTGCCTGCCGGACTGTTAAAGTTGATGTTGAACGTTTGAGGATTTATAACAGGAGGAGTACCATCATAAATAAAGCTCAGTGTATTGGAGGCGGTATTTTCATTACCTCCTGTATTTGTAGCTGCGCCGGCAGGTATGCTTACATTGATTGTTCCATCTGTCAGAGGCGTTACTACTGCAGTATAATTAATATGATCAGTTGTTTGCAGGTTACTCACTGTTGCGTTGGAAGCAACGATACCCGTTGTGGTCAATCCGTTCACCAATTCGCTGAAAGTAATATTCACAGTAACCGGTGTATTCACACGTGCAGGAATGTTACCAGATAATACTACCGAAGGATGTGCTGTATTCACGAGTACCCCGGTGGTATTACCTACATTATTAAGCGTGAGTACTGCATCTTTGCCGGCTGTGTTGCGAATAGTGCCGGTAAGTGCTGTGCCGAGTGTAATACCATTCATATCCATATCGCCCTGCTGTACCGTGTAGCTGTACAGTAAAGCATTGGTGCCGCTGCCGCTCACAAGTGTAGCGGATCTTGTAGTGGCGCCTATGATTACATCCAGCGATGAAGCACCGGTAACATTTACAGTTTCGCTGAAGTGAACAGTGAAGGAGAGTACCTGGCCAGCTCTGTAAATGGCATTTGCCGGTACATCTACTGCTGTTACGACTGGAGCAGTTCCTGCAAAAACGAGGCTTAATGTATTGGAAGCAGTATTGCTGTTGTTGCCCACGTTCACGGCTACACTGGCCGGTACCTGAAGGGATACCGCGCCATCTGTGGCAGGTGTTACGAGAACGGTGTAAGTGATATTATCTGTTGTCTGGAATGCACTTAGGGTAGCGTTGGTGGCGGTAATGTCACCTAATGTAAATCCAGTCACCGCTTCGGTGAAGGTGATGGTCGCCGTGAATGGTGCTATCACCGGCGAAGTAGCAGTAGTGGAAATGACTACACCCGGATTAGTGGTATTCACGAGTACGCCCGTAGTGTTAGCCACATTATTGAGCGTGAGTACTGCATCCTTGCCGGCTGTGTTGCGAATAGTGCCGGTAAGTGCTGTACTTAGTGTAATACCATTCATATCCATATCACCCTGCTGTAC
>NZ_JBFREI010000010.1:0-310150 GCF_052114225.1 Chitinophaga sp. RAB17
CTGACACGATATCAGTTGCCCAGATGGCGAAATTGGTAGACGCACTGTGTTCAGGTCGCAGCGCTCGCAAGGGTGTGCTGGTTCGAATCCAGTTCTGGGCACGAAAGTGGACAAATCGAGATTACTCTTGGTTTGTCCATTTTTATTTTTATCAAAACCAGCGTCCGGCGTGTATATTAGCTTGACAGCTTCGTTTAGTCGAGCGGTTCGATAATGGCTTCCATCAAAACGAGTTTTTCCGAATAAATCGAACCACATTTTCCTATACAATTGCATTATTTTCTCACTGCATTAACTTCCAATTAACGCTTATCATTCTTTCGTTATCTAATTTTCAGGGTATTCATTTGACATGAAAATCCTGCATCCCAAAATATTGGATTGCTGATAAAGAATAAGCATAATGGCAAATGGGAAAAATGTAACATCAATAGAACAATCTTTATTCAATGAGCTTTCACAGCTTATTGAGCAAAGCCAACGGCAAGTATTTTCACATGCTAACAGTATCCTTACGATACTTTTCTGACAGATTGGCAAACGCATCAACGATGAAATCCTTAGAAATAAGCGGGCGGAGTATGCAAAACAGATTGTGTCGACACTGTCGACACAATTAAAGAGTCAATATGGGAGAAACTTTGAGATAAGGAATTTAAGGAGAATGATGCAATTTGCCGAGCAATTCACAAAACTGGAGACTATATTACCGCTGTCACAACAGCTGAGTTGGTCGCATTTCGTGGAATTATTGCCGTTAAAGAACCAGGATGCAAAACTGTTCTATGCACAGGTTGCTGTTAATCAGGCGTTGGGTATAAGGGATTTGCGAAAACAAATTTCAACCAAAACATTTGAGCGGATAGGCATTGCGAATATACAAAACACCAGTAACCATCCAGCTATTAATGACAATTTCAAAAACCCATATTTTTTGGACTTTCTGGGGTTACGAAATACCTATATGGAAAAGGATCTCGAAGAAGCTATACTTCGGGAACTAGAGGCTTTCATATTGGAGCTGGGCAAAGGATTTGCCTTCATAGAGCGTCAGAAAAGGATGATTATTGACGGCGAAGATTTTCATTTAGATCTTTTGTTTTATCATCGAAATTTAAAACGCCTTGTAGCTGTTGAGCTGAAACTTGGAAAATTCGAAGCCCAACACAAGGGACAAATGGAGTTGTATTTAAAGTGGCTGGATAAATACGAAAAGCAAGAAGGAGAACAATCCCCGATTGGCTTAATCTTATGTGCCGAAAGCAAACGAGAACAAGTAGAGTTGTTGGAAATGCACAAAGATGGGATCGTGGTAGCGGAATATTGGACAGAACTACCTCCTAAAAAAGAACTGGAGAAAAAAATACGTCATCTCTTCATTGAAGCTAAGGAAAGGATTGAACGTAAGAAGGTGCTGGAGTAATAGCGTAGTCAATTATACTTCGAATGCGTCAGCATGAGGAAATTGATCGTTTGGGTTTTACCAAAACATAGCTGGCAACCAGGTAATGGCCTATCAATAGCACTCTCTTTTCATCAGCAAATAAAATATAGATGATCCATTTTAAGCTGATGAAAAGAATAATAATTCACTTGGTCTACTCGCTGAACTTATACAGCATGCTATCCGGAAGTAGCCTTTGGTACGAGAAAAGTACACTCCGGTGCACGAAAAGAGGCTTGTAAGTATTAACTTACAAGCCTCTTTTAATTCTATGAAGAATCAATTTTTGCGCTTTCTCCCACGATTATTGACACCCCAATTTAATCACCTACAACAGGGAAATAATCTGTATTTGTGTTTACGAAAAAAGCAATCTAATAATTCCTCCAATCAAAGTATGAATGACAAATTCATTCCAAATCTTGTCAGACGCGCATTAGCCGGTTTGTCATCCATGACAGTATGCGCGGGAAAAATTATTAAAGTTTTTTACTCACTCTTTTTCACTCTTATTCTCAGTTTCAAAAGTTCATGTAAAAACGCCTCAGAACTCACTGCCACGGCGTATTAATTGTGCTGTTGTTTTTGAATAGCTTAGCGATTCTCAAAAAATACGGATGTGCTTTTTATGCTACAGCGTAGCCATATCAATTACAAAACGATACTTAATATCACCTTTTAGCATTCTGTCGTAAGCGCTATGAATATCTTTGATGTCGATCAGTTCAATATCTGCCACTATTCCATGTTGCGCACAAAAATCCAGCATTTCCTGCGTCTCCGCTATTCCCCCGCAAGCAGAGCCAACGATGCTTTTACGACGCCCCAATAGTGAAAACGCCCCTAAGGCCCCATTCAGGTGTATTCCCTCAACCGGAACACCTACACAGATATGCACACCATCCAGATCCAGTAAAGAAAGATAAAAATTAAAGTCGTGATCTGCAGCTACTGTGTCTATGATGAAATTAAAAGACCCTTTTACTTTTTCAATCTGCCCGGCATCTTTTGTTATTACAAAATGATGGGCGCCCAGTCTTTTTGCGTCTGCTTCTTTCTGAGGAGAGGTACTTAAAATAGTTACTTCAGCTCCCAGCGCTACTGCAAATTTAACTGCCATATGTCCCAGCCCTCCCAGGCCAAGTACAGCCACTTTATGACCTGCTCCAATCTTCCAATGCTTCAGCGGTGAATAAGTAGTAATGCCGGCACATAACAAGGGTGCAGTTGAGGCAAGATCAAGGTTTTCTGGAATATGGACTGCAAATGCATCTTTTGTTACAATAGTGTTGGAATAGCCTCCAAAAGTTGGTTTGAAGTCTCCATACTTATCAATGCCATTGTATGTGGGAACAACACCTTCTTTGCAATATTGTTCCAGACCTTCTTCGCAATGACTGCAGTTACCGCAGGAATTAACGATTGTTCCAACACCTGCAAGATCTCCAGTCTTAAACCCTTTAACATGGTCGCCAACCTTAACAACGCGGCCAACTATTTCATGGCCCGGAACCATTGGGAACATGCCGGGAAACCATTCGTTATTGATTTGTGCAAGATCGGAATGACATACTCCGCAATATAAAATCTCTATTTGTATATCATGGGCGCCAACCTCTCTTCGTTCAAAATTCCAGGGAGCTAATGTATCATGCGCATTTTGCGCTGCATAACCTTTTGTTTGTATCATAATGCTTCTTTTTAATTTTAGTAGCAACAAAATTACCTGTTCCCCCAATCACTAAATTGGTGGAATCAAAGCAAAAGTTATTAAAATCAAAGAAGCACCCTGTTCCTATTCTATTTTACTGTTTCTATAAGATTTTGGCGAAAGCTTCTCTCTGCCTTTGAAAAAAGTAATAAAATTGGAAGCCTCTTCAAAACCCAGGCACCAGGCTACTTCAGCGATGTTCCACTCTGTATGCTGAAGTAAGGACCTTGCTTCCCGAATGATCCTGTCGGCGATTAGCTGGGATGTTGTCCTGCCTGTAACCTCTTTAAGGGAATGGTTAAGATGATTCACGTGAATAGAAAGATGGTTTGCGAACTCGGCAGGCCTGCGCAACTCCATTTGTTGAAGTGTGGATTCAATTGGAAATTGTCTTTCCAGCAATTCGGTAAAGAGAGATGTGATTCTTAGTGCACTATTGGCTTCTTTGTTAGGGAGCTTTCCTACTGGTTGAAGCCTAAGGGCGGCATGAATAAGATCCAGCACTTTTGTTCTTAATACATCGTACTTATAGAGGAAGTCACTTGCGATCTCTCGCTGCATTGCTAAGAAAATATCTTTAAATGCACGAAATTGCTCCTCCGATAATTCAAACAGTGGGTAACTGCCAGGCTTGAAAACAGCATATGTTTTAATCATCCCAAACTGACGGATGAATTCTTCCGTAAACACACAAAAGAAGCTGGTATGATTATTCCCGGTAAGTTCCCAGGAGTAGGGAATATTGGGATTTGAGAACAGCAGGGCATAACGCTTAAAGGTCATCGTTTTATCAGCGTAAAACAGTTTGGTTTCGCCTTCTAAAAGACTGATTTTATAAAAACCTCTCCGCCTGTAGGATTGGCAGTAGCCTTTATCGTGGTTGTCATAATCAATGTAGAAAACATTAAATTGTCCGATTTCCTTTTTTAGGCTTTCCGGCAATGTTTCTATAGCACTTTCGTACGATTGGGACCTATGCTTACTATCCATCTTAATACTATTAAACTTGCACAAAGGTACCTATTTGAATGCGTATAAAATTGGTTAAATCAAAGGAGGTGGGTTATATGTTGCCTATTCAAGACCGAAAATTATTTAAATAATTTCTTTTCTAACTGATCGTATTATACTATTTTAGTGACGATAGGGAGAAAGTGAGAGAAAGCGTGACTTATTGAGATATCCAATGTGTCACGACACAAATTTGATACATTTTATTTATAAGTTACTCATAACCAGTAAAATGGGAATCCAGTTCTGGGCACGAAAGTGGACAAATCGAGATTACTCTTGGTTTGTCCATTTTTATTTTCGGGAAGCCCCGCGTCCAGCGCATATATTTTCTTATCCYGGTGTTGGTATATGGACAAATGAGATAGCGGGAGATGGTACAATTCAACACGAATACATGAGGATACGTTCAGGAGTAAACATAATAAGGTTTAATTATTTAAATAGACGTCATGCAGGAAACAAAAGGACTGATTGAACAAATTAAACTTCACGACAAGCTTGCGATCAGGGTAAGTTCTAATTCAAATAATGATTTGCCTGCCGAACTGATGAAAAAGCTAAGGCGACCGCATCGGAAAGCGAATTATTTTTTCGTTTTCATGGAAAGCGGTTCAGTAACTCATAAGGTTGATTTAAAAGATCTGACAATTACRGATGGACAACTATTTTTTATTTTACCCAACCAAATTCATACTGCACCTGCACAGCCGAAGAAAAACATGAAGTGTTTTAAAATGAGTTTTGACCATAACTGTTTGTCTTTACTTCCAAAAACATTTTCTTTTTTAATCAATCCACTAAATTCACAAATTATTTCATTTGACAATACTTCAAAATCGCGCGTGAAAGCACTTTTTGAAATTCTGGATAACATATTGAATTCGAAAAAGGGTCCCAAAGATGGGGAGGTTATTTTGGCGTATCTTAATTCACTTATGACTGAGATCAATTATGCCTATTTTAGAAATGTGGTAACAGAGAATTTAATGCCTCAGAAGCTTTCTAAGTACATTGAATTTAAAGTGGCTGTTGAAGCTAATTTGAGGGAACATCATTCTGTAAATACTATTGCCAGAAATCTTTCTGTAACAACAAATAATCTTTACAATATTGTAAAAGAGTTTTCAGGTGTTTCGCCAAAAGAATATATTACCATGAGTTTGATGTTGGAAGCACAACGTAAATTACATTATTCCAAACTTTCAATTAAAGAACTGGCTTATGAACTTGGTTTTAGTGACCCCGACTATTTCTCCAGACTTTTTAAAAAGATTACCAAAAAAAGCATTAGCGATTATTTAGCAGACATTCAGGATTTGTCAGGTAATTAGAGTGAATAGTCCATCTTAACCTATTTTGCCGAACCTACTTTTGCATTTCATAAAATTATATAAAAATGAAAACAGCATTAGTAACCGGAGCAAACAGAGGAATAGGTTTTGAAACATCAAAGCAATTGGCGGCACTTGGATATTTTGTTTACCTGGGCTGCCGGGATAAAGTCAAAGGGCTTGAAGCCATTAAAAAATTAAAAGCATTAGGTTATTCGAATGTGGATTGTATTGAATTGGATATAACAAACATCCACTCTATTAAATCAGCCAAACAGGAACTTGAAAATAAAACCAAACAATTAGATGTCTTAATAAATAATGCCGGCATCAGTGGCGGGTTTCCGCAACCTTCGCTTAAAGTGTCTATTGAAACATTAAAAGAGGTTTTTGAATCTAACTTTTTCGGGCCAATACAAATAATACAAGCGTTTATTGAGCTGTTGAAAAAATCAACAGCACCAAGAATTGTAAATGTAAGCACCGAATTATCTTCTCTGACAAAACACGGCGATCCAACCTGGAAATTCTATTCCGTGAAACCTTCGGCTTACGGCCCTTCAAAGACTGCATTAAATGCATATACTGTTATGTTAGCCTTTGAACTTAAGGATACAAATTTTAAGGTGAATTGTGTTTGCCCCGGGTTTACTGCGACTGAATTTAATAATTATAGTGGCGAAAAGACAGTTGAACAGGGTACAAGTGCAATTATAAAGTATGCAACTATTGAGAATGATGGCCCAACCGGGAAGTTTTTCAACGAAGATGGAGAAATCGCCTGGTAAATAATAGCATTTGACACACCTTAAGGAATCCAGTTCCGGGCGGTAAGGAAGGTTGTAAGTATTTGACTTACAACCTTCCTTATTTGTGGCAATTGCGACTTTGGCCGTGATAAGAGGCAGCATCGGGCCAATGGCATTGGCTTACCACTGCAAATCAGATAGCTTTGGCTATACGAAAATTATAGATCCATTAATTGTTCTGCCAGCATATGTTTTTCTTCCGAGGTAATGGTTTTACCTATTACTTTTTCAAGTGAATTCAAAAATACAGCCGCTTTATTCTTTTTGTTTTGCTGTAGGGTAGCGGATGGTGAGGCTGTTTCCGGAAAATCGGGAATCATTATGTCTTCAGTAGCGTTTGTATTATTGCTATTGTTATTGATGATGGTATCAGAAAGCCCGATTGGCACCCACGTAAGGAGCCCCGGGATTTTCTGTTTATTCAGTTTGTCATTACTTAACTTATACATCCAGCGGGTACCTCTTTTAAGCGGAATACAAAGTGGATTACACATCCACTGGCCTCCATCAGTTCCATTACCGTTGGCTGTTTTTACATAAGCGCCCGTTGCAATATACCAGCAGGTAGCGCCTTCAAACCAAATGCCTACACTGGCATTATCATACACAGGACCAAATGTAACGCCTGAGCCAATATAAGCCGGCGGAGGTACCATCGCTAATAAGAAACCATCAGCCGGGGCAACATTAATAATGCCGGCAGGGGAAGTTTCATTGATATTTGCACGACTGCTTTTACCAAACAGATATGCGTTGGCATTGCTTGTATTAAAGCTGTCTATACAGTGTAGTTTCCCGTTTATGCCCAGGTCTCCGGTAATGGTGCTACTGGGAGAATAGATAGTTCCTGGTAAAGTAAGGTTGTCGGTGATACTTACTCTTGACAGGGAGCTGAAATCCTGTACTGTCAGGAAGGAAGTACGTACACTGTCACTGGTGATTTGTCGGGCATTCAGTGTACCATTAATTCTTGCATCATTGTAAACCTCCATACTATCAGGGCTTAATATGGGATTGCCCACCGTAATGGTAAGTGAACTGAAAGCAATCAGTTGCCCCAGGTAAGCGATGAGTGTAAAGGTGGTATCTGAAGTGATGCCTTTCATCTCAAAGTAAAAGTCCTTGCCCTCATAAACCGGCGTAGGATTGGCTTTTTCATAAACCCGGTAGAAGGTGCCATTGCTTCCCCAGGAAAGGGTAAAGGAGGTATTGGAAGGAAATTCAGTAACCGGAACCAACGTTCCATTGGGGTCGCGTGCTACAAAACTGCGGATGTATACATCCGTCGCATCTGTGTTGATCATTTGATAGTGGTTATTTGTGAGGAAAAAAATACTATAGCTGAGTAAGTATCTCTGTGAGCTGTTTTTTGAGGGCTAAAGAAAAATTATTTTCTAATGCTGCCTCCAAAGTTTCAATGAAGGATGCTGCTATTGTCGCTTTATCTGTAGATCTGTTTACTCCTCCATTTGCTGTAACATGTCCTGTTACTGTAAGGTTTCCATTAATCGTAGTTCCTTGCAGGGTGGTAGTTTGAAATACATCTAATCCTCTTGCACAGGTAAGCTTTTGTACTGCTATTGACGTGTCATTAATCTGTAGTTTGTCAACATACATGGTATCATGAAAAGTGGAACTGCCATTGCAGTTCATGGGTTGTTGCATAGTGAGCTGCCCGTTAAAGGTCGTATACCCTTCTATGATAACATCGTTTGCAGCATGGATGTAACCTCCGCTGAAATCGCTGTCCGCACAGGTTACGGACAGTTGTTGGTATAATATTTTACCATCTTTACTGGCTTCTAATATAAAATTGGCATCTCTTACCAAACCTCTTGGGAAATGATAATATTTATTGGAGGTAGTAGTAAGAGGGGCGGTACTTCCATCCATAAAAATCCTGAAAGTATCGCCATTACTTTGCCATTCCATTTGAAATGGTTTCATTTTGGGCATGGCTGATACCGGATGCCCTGCGATATCAGGATTTAATGCTACAAAACTATTCAGGTAGAAGGCAGGTTCCCCTGATTTAGTAAGCTGCTTGTAAGACTGTCTGACCTGGTAGGTGTCACTGTCCACCGCGGTGGATAGTTCTGTTATTTTAATGATGACTGTCCCGATAAGGCTATTTACGGAACCTTCAATGGTAATAGTCAGGGGAGTATTAACAATTTTGTCATCAGACAGATGCTCAATTAAAAAGTTCCCGGCATCGTCTGGCTCATCATCATTCATGCCGCCCAGATGCCCTATTACATTATTATTACTGAGCGTCCAGTCAGTATTGTTTACGCTGCAGGAGGGTGGTGGCTGCACAGAAAAAAGTGTATCAGGCGCTTCTCCAAGGGGAATGGCTACACTGATCATTTTACATTTTACGCCGGGAGTGGCAGGAATATTAATGATTACTTTGGATCTTTGAGGATCCAGTGGTTCATTGATCACCAAAGCGTCTGGTTGCGTACTGGTAGCATATTTTAGTAATGGAATATCAACGATAGGAGGATTTGCCATAGTTATAACTTTAAAAGATTTTCAATCAGTTCTTCTTTTACCTTGTCCTGTAAGGGTTTTTCAAAAGCTTTTTCGAGCGCGGTAACAAAGCTCAATGCCTTTAACTGACGGGCATTTTGATGTGCTTTGAAATCTGCTTTCAATTTTTCTGAAAATTGATTTCCTTCGCTTTTCTGTGATTGTTCTACCGGTATTCCGTTTCCCAATCCCATCCAATAAAAAGTAGCGGTTCCGTCAACATTATTGCTTGCACCGTCCTGACGGTCTGCTGATATAGTGAATACACCATCTTTACGAATAGGTACGGTAACGGTATTACACTCTTGTCCAAATCTTGTTCTGGCGCCTGATGCACTATAAATATTGTTTTCATAGGTCACATTTACTACATATATACTACCTTCTTCCGGCGAGGAGTAAGAAGGCGTTATGGATGCGATTACAAAACCATCGGAAACGGCTTTATAACTTTTGCCTACTATATATTGACCTGTTGCTAATTTTGACTCGCTGCCAAAGGCCGTTATCGTTCCTTTGGTAAGATCCGTTGATCCGGTAGCGGATAGTGTTGTTATGGCTGCATCGGTAATAAATGTTTTACCCGCCGAGTTTAAGCTATCGGTAAAGAAGCCGGCCAAACCTGTTACCGTATTTTTGGCGGTCAGATGATCTACGGTAAGATCCGGTGAACTAACCCGTGCTACATATTCCTGATATAATATTTGTTCTCCTGATGTGGCTTCAATAATAAAAGCAGTGTCGGTTGTTAATCCGGCCGTGATATCATACCAGGGGTTGGTTCCCTGGTTGATGGGATCTGTTTTGGTGCCATCGTATACGCGATAATATTGTCCGTTACTTTGCCACTTCAATTGCAATGATCTGCTTTTGTCTAAAAATGGTGCAGGAATACCCGGAGTATCGGTGTAAACCATTACTACATTGTTAAGGAAGAAGGCTTCATCGCCTGTTTTAGTAATGTCATAAGATTTTCCCCGTACTACAAAATTGCTTTCGGCCTGTTGGCACGACATTTCTCTTACCTCAATAGCGGCCTTACCTGTTTTTTGATTTACGGTTCCGGAAACCGTAAAGGTAACTGCTGAATCAACAGTCATATCCTCTGCAGTATGTTTGAACAGGTACATTTGATAATCATTGCCTGCATCTTGTCCCATGCCCACCACATTGGCATGACTTGGTTCCCAGTCGCTGTTACTGCTCCTGGCTGTTGGCATTGGATCTTTTATGAATAAATCACTGCTTTGCTCACCAAGTGGTACTACCACGGAAATATATTGACACTTTACATCCGTATTGGGGAGTATTGTTACAAGAATATCTGCTTTGGAAGGGTTGTTACTTTGACTGACGATAACATTCGTTGGTTTTGTTTTTACATCGTAATTGAGTAGGGGTGGTTGTAATTGATCTTTGTTCATGATGATTGTTTTGAGGGGGTGATTTTTGGGGGGAATTGAAAATGTAAACTTTCTTATAGATATTTTTCAATTAGTCGTTCTTTTACTTCCTCTTTTAGCGTTTTGTCAAAGGCGTTTTCAAGCGCGGTGATGAAGTCTGTAGCTTTTTGTTTTTGAGCTCTTTGATATGATATTATATCTTTATTTAGCTGCTCACTAAATGTTTTAAGTTTTGCTATAGCTTCAGGACTGCCTCCGGACTGTATGGTTCCTTGCCCTAATGGTATCCAGCTGGCATTAAATCCGTAAGTTGCATTTTCACCGACTTGCCCGGCTACCAACCAAAAAGGCACTCCTTTTTGAACGGGGACCGTCATGCTATTCTGAGTAGAATTTTGTGTCGATGAAAATGTTGTAAAGGTGTAGCCAAATGTTTCTGATAAGCAAAGGCGTACAAATATCATTCCTCCAAAAGGCAAGTCACTTGCACTAATCTGAAAGGTCACGAATCCATCTGAGGTAGGTGTAAAATAACCTGATGCCGGCCAGCCTTGAAAAAACATCTGGTTGGAGGTAAACATACCTACTGACCCTACCAATGATTCATTTATTTCTAATGTACTCACCGTTAGCATTGGAGAAGATACTTTGATCACATATTCCTGATACAATACATCTCCATCTTTATCAGCTTCTACAATCAAAGCAAGATCTGATGTTAATCCTTCTGGCATTGCATATGATTTTCCACTCCCTTTATAAACAGGATCTAAACCGGATCCTGAATAGACTTTGAAGTAGTCGCCATTACTTTGCCATATCAGTTGTACTCCTCTTGTCTTATCTATCAAAGTCACAGGAACACCTGGTGTATCAAGATACTCAAGTACTAAACTGTTAAGGAAGAATGATTCTTCTGCAGCTTTGGCAATGTCTTGTGATTTTTGTCTTTTCATATAGTTGTCATCATTTATCCCCATAGCATATTCATTTATTTGAATGGTGGCTGTCCCGCTTTCGCTGTTAACAGTACCATTAATGGTGAAAGTGACATCTGTACTAACAGTCATATCATCACTGATATGTTTGTACAGAAAATTTTTTGTACTCCCGTTTTCATCGGTCATCCCATGAATATTATCAGTACTGATCTCCCAGTCCGGATTATCACACGATGATGTAGCAAGTGGACTTACCGAATACATATCGTCACTGCCATCTCCAACAGGTACCCCAATGGATATATACTTGCACAAAACATCCTGGTCAGCACCTACCTGTATGATGATCTGAGCAGTAACTGTATTATTACCACTACTAATATTTACAGGAGAAGGATTGGTGGATATAGTATACTGTAATAAGGGGGAAGATTCCTGATCTCTGTTCTTCATGAAAGTATTACTATAGCAGTTTTTTAATTAATTGCTCTTTTACATCTCCTGATAATTTCCTATCGAAGGCGCTTTCAAAGGCCGTGATGAAGTCTGCTGCTTTTTGTTTACGCTTATGCTGTATCGCTTTCATATCATCTTTTATTTTTTGAACAAGCTGCTTATCACTTTCACTTCCAACCGTAGGGCTGGGCAGCCCGGTGCCTAGCCCTACCCATATGAATGTGGCAGTCATCCCGGGGCCGGCATTGGAGTCACTAGAAAAACAGGAGAATGAGTCTCCCTGCCTCACTGGAATAGAGAGACTGTTATATGCCAAGCCTATACTATCTGCAATAGAGGAGGTGGTGAAACTGATACTGTTGACAACAATGGTGGCTATGGTGATTTCGTTTGTAAGAAGAAGATCAGACTGGGTGACCGGGAAAATATTTGCAATTACAAAACCATCGGTAGTTGCGTACCAATATGAAGGATCAACCTGGGTGCTCCGTGCAAGGATTTGCTGATTACTTAAAATTTTTGTACTCCCCTGAGATAAGTCGGTGGCTTTATTGGCAGATATGCTAGTAAAGCTGGCATCCGGAGTATTTACACTGGCGGTATATTCAAGATATAGGTAATCACCGCCTTTTTGCGCCTGGATAATGTAAGTGGTATCAATGGCTAGACCAGCACTCACCTTGTAATAACTTTGAGTGCCCAGATCTATTGGCTGACCTCCGGTGCCACCTATATACAACTTAAAGCCCGTCCCATTGCTTTGCCAGTTTAACTGAAAGCCCCTGTATCTGTCTAACAATCCAGCAGGTACATCTGGTGTATCTATGTAAACGATTACTGCGCTATTCAAATAGAATGCGTCTTCTCCTGCTTTGGTAATATTATGTGTCATGGGTCTGATTTGATAGTTACCGTCATCAATTGTTGTTGAAAATTCTCTTATCGTTATTTGCGCAATACCAGCCTGGTCATTAACTGTGCCGTTGATGGTAAATGTGACATCTGAGTCTACTGCGTAGCCGTCATTAGTATGTTTATAAAGAAAGGTGGAGTCATTGCCGTCATTACTGTCTCCTCCCATACCTGGAATAAATTCATTACTGGGAACCCAGTCTGAATTATTACAGGATGAAGTGGGCAATGGACTTGTTACATACATATCTGTGGCGCCATCTCCAATAGGTACTTCAATAGAAATATCCTTACATAAAACATTTGGATCGGCCGTTACCTGTATAATAATTTTGGCCGTAGCCGGATTGTTATCGCCGCTGATATGCACGTTCGGAGGGTCTGTGTTAATGTTATACTTTAGTAGGGTGGGGGAATTGTCTTTTTGCATAATTATTATTTTTTATCGGCTGATAAATTTGTAACGAATTGTAACAACCCTTCCCGTATGGCGGCTGGCGTTACTGATATTTGTGCATTTACAGGAGCTATATTTAAGCCATATCCCTCCCATGAGCCTCCTCCTGCCACGGATTTTTCCCACCAGCTCCATACTCCGTTGTTCTCTGCAATAGGCAGATGATTAATGCCATTTGCCAGCACACTAACTGTCTGAGAATTTTTGTTAGGACCTATCTTCGTTAACAATGGCCCAACGGTGAACGTAACTTCCATAGCAGATAACGGCGTATCTACAAACTGAGTCGGTAATGTCAATTCTTTCACCGGCAGTATACCCGTGAATGCGTGTATGCCTGCCCGTGGGTCTACCAGTAAAGTGATGTATTTAACAGGGCTGTTGAATGCGAGCTGCAAATAATTTCCATCTGCCTGTTGCAATGGACCAATTTGTTTTACATAACCCTGACCCGCATCTGGGGTAACTACACAATTAAACTGGTCATATTGCTTATCTTCAAAATAGCCGATAACCCCGTCGGCAGGCGATCCCTGATCCCCCAGGCGGATGCTGAACGGAGAGGTAGTGAAATCTGGAATATTGGGATCAACAGGCGCCGGGCTAACAGGAGCCGGCCAATCACAGGACGTAACAGGCAAGCCATCCAACTCAAATTGTAAACTGGTTCTTACCAGGGCTAACGGCCGGCCTATCAACAGGCTTAGGTTCTGATCTGTTCTGTTGCCTAATGGATCAGTGGTCCAGAGTGTGGCGTCAATAGCATCAATGAATACACGAAACTCGTCTGCTGTTTTGGTGAGCATGGCTGTAATGAAAGCACCCAAATGCGGAGAGGCAGCTGTGATTTGATCAACACTAGTTATGTCATTATGTGGTGGTGCCACCCAGAAAGGAACGGCCACCTGCCCATTTTGCCGTAAGGCTACTTCTCCGGCATTAGTGCCATCGGGTAAAAACACCATCACAGATTTGTCGAGGTGATTTGATAACACCCATCCACAAACGGGATTTACATCAACAGCCAGGTTAAGTGCAGCGGTATCATCTTTATAATCTACCCATTCCATATTTAACCTGGAAGGCTGCAATAATCGTGGCGGTAACTGGAATGGTGATTCCACAGTTGCATCAGCGGATAACTTATTGCCAACCGCCAGCGCGTCATCTATTACTATAGGATAACTATTGTAGTCATGAACTCCTGCGCCTCCTGGCATTATAAGATCCAGCATTCTTCCGAATTTATCAAATACTGTCAGGTGGTAAAAGTAACACTGGCCACTACGTATCGCATGAAAAGGGAAATCACTTACTCCTCCATATTTCACATCCGGGAAAGAATTTACTGAACCCTGTCCATAGCTGGGGGTATCATAAGGTGGGGTAGTGGTCGTATCTGGATAACCAGTGACCTTGGCAAAAGTAAGCGTGGTATTATTATAGTTAAATGTTTCAATGGAGGGCCTTCTATATGCCCGCTTGTCGCGCTGAATAAGGTATTCATTAAAATCAACTAACTCCTGTGTCAGGAAGCGCCATTTATCAATGCTGTTAATCTGGTTGTAGATATCCGTGAATGGCCCTCCCTGGTCTCCGTATTGATCAATAAAAGCTTTTAACCTGGTACCAAAAGTAAATTGGGCATGTGGACTCAATAACGATCTTCCTTTAAGGGAAGATCCGGTATTGAGTCCCTGAAGGTTCGACTTCATATCATAATCGGTACCGTTGAAAGTCCAGTTACGATAGGTCGTTTCCTGCTGTTTATATTCAAAAGGAACGGGTAAATACTTCACTTCATATTCAATATACATAGGGTTCCATTTCTGCATCCACATATCGAGAATGGCATCCGGCAAAACTCCCTGCGTATATACGCTACTGCTATGCGAACTCATTTCCTGCCTGGCCTGATCCGTGCTGATATTGGCTTTGCCGGCAAGTAAACCTGCATTGGCAGGGTCCAAAATGAAAAACTCCTGGTACAGTGGCTGTATGCCAGCAGGAACAACGTTGATTTTGTTCAATACCGGCATCATAAATGTAAGATCCTGCAGGTTAAATTGGTGTCCGCCCAAGGTGATGGAGTTGATGAGGTGCGAGGAGAGGCGGATTTCCAAACTGGTATCAGGGTCAGCAAGTGGGTCGGGAGCCACTCCGGAAACCAGCACACTGGGATTAGTGGCCAGCCAGTAACGGGGCATATTCACCGACTTTAATACCTTACCGGCGCCCACATGATTTGCTGCAAATCTTTGTACTCCCAGGTTGTAGGCATCTTCCGGACTTAATCCCGCATCTGTTGCCGGTTGTGGCACCTTGCTGAGCAGATTGTTTACTACTGCCAGTTGGTCCAATACTTTACGAAGTTCTCCGTCTGTATTTGTTGGATCAAGATGCGGTTTTATCTGGTCTGCGGTAATGCCCGTATTATTTGTTGACATCTGTTGTGCATCGGCATTCATATATCCATACTTCCACCAGGCAGCATTTAAATTCCATTGCAAAGAATAGAGCGTCTCCAGATCTTTATCCAATTGGCGCTGGTCTGTATTGAGTTGGGAGAGCCATGTCTTTTCAGTATCCGTTAAGGGAACGCCTTGTTGTTCACCACCATTACTGCTGTCGGGAACAATTTCCCAACGTGTGCCTCCAAACCTGGAATCGAACCATTCGCTTCGTACACGCTGATTAATAGCAGCAGTGCCATCAGGTTCATTCATCTGGGGCAACATATCGTATTGGAAGGCACGTAGTAATTCTACCACATTACTGTATTCTGCACCTTGAAGCTGGGTACCGATAAGCGTACTGAAGGCATCGATGCTATTATTTGCAATAGTCACCCGCATATGCTCTGCGTAGTTGTTGGTTTCCAGTTCATCCGGCAAGGGGATAGAACTGCCGGCAGTATTATCCCAGTTAAGACCAAAAGACATTCCTGTATAAAGGGAGCTGTCTATGGAACCCGGTGCATCGTTATTGGCAATCGTCCAATTGAGTGCCGTTAATACTTCCTCTATAGTAGTTCCACCCGTGAAACCGTTTACTTTTAATATATCTGAGCCGGCATTTGAATACCAACCACAAACAAAATAGCTGAGCGTAGTTTGTGAAGGAGCATCCGTTAAATCATCGTGAAAAGAGAAGATACCGAGATTGTTATAAATATAGCCACTTGCATCTACGTTACCCGGTGCTACTGCTGTAAGGAATTGAAAATCTGCTGCTTTTTCAGACCACGAATCCAGGTCTGACGGAAAGCCCATGTTTGCGGTATAACAATTGTTGGCCGAATTATCACTTAAGGGAGGGAAAGGATGATGATTCCGATTTGGGTCTGCACTACTTTTAAGATAATCTCTCACCTCCTTTGTTATCATATAACTGGAGGATTTTTTGGTAGAGGAATTAGGACAATCACTTTCCTGTATCCATGCTTTAGATATATTATTTCCCTGTGGATCTCTGTGTACTCTTACTATCAGCCACCGGTTCGGAACTAAAGGGAAGTTCGTTCCATTATCCATGCTTCCCGAACGCAGTGCTCTTGGTAATGTCCAATGCAACCAGGCCCCTGTTTGCATGATACCGGTAATATCTGCATCAAATGCCTGTGCTTCGGCAGAATGGAAAGTATCATCTGCCAGGAGATCATAGGAAAATTTCCAGGTTCTGAACAGCGCTTCATAGCGCGTCATTAAAGTATTATTGCTCAGCAATACATCAAGTGCCATAGGCACCATAGCTGGTGTACTCATAAATTATTTTTAAGATGCCTGACTTTTGAAAATTATAGCTTCGGCAGATTTGATCAATTGGATGGCAAAAGTGGAAGAAGTAAGGGTGTTGTTCTGCAAACTAATCTGTTGTTGTAGGGCTTTTGTAATGGTTTGAATCAATCCATTGGAGTCGTCCGGAGATATATTAAGTACGCGGCTACCGGCTGCCCGCATACAGAGCTGTTGAGCGCCACTGAGATCACGTATTTTCAGCGTACCAATCTGTGTACCCACCGTGCCAGTGGAAGCAACGTTTCTTAATACGATCATTCCATCATCATCAACGCCAAAACCTAATGATTCTCTCGGCTCACTTAGTTCTACACTGGCTGGTACGCCATTAAAGATTACCAGTAGAATATTGGGTGCAGGATGATCTATTCTCAGGATATTAACAGGTAGACCGGCTCCGTCTTTAGGTTTGATCTCAAGATTAGGCCAGCCGGTAACTAATGCCGAACGTAGTAACATGCCACTCATTACATCTGGGGTAGTATCATTTACTGATGCCTTCTTCAATAGTCCTGATCTTATTTTAGCAACCTTCTTTTTCGCGTTTGCTATCACCTGCTTTCTTATTTGTTGATTAAAGTAAACGGATTTAGAAGATTCAAGGCCCAGGCTCAAAGCCCCATCTGCTGCTGCATGTAGCCAGTTTTTATCCAGATAAAAGAAGCGTAAAGACTCATTGGGGAGCAAACGTTCATCGGGTACCAGGCTATCAAAAGGTAGTTTGTATAAGAGCATTAACTGAGAAACCCAGTCGGATAGCGGGTCCGAACCTTTATCTATAAACTGACCCAACTGCGCCTGTACTTCGGGTGTTGAAATAGTTTCTTTATAGAATTGAACAGACATAACAATATCCTTTTTAACGGCTTTGGATATACGTTCTTTAGATGGGGTGTCTGCAATGGATTTAATTCGTTCCAACTGTGCCGTTGTCATGAAGTTCAGGAAACCTGACTGCATGGTATCCGTAATACTATTGAAGTGTGGGGAAACAGAACGATAGTATAGTTGATCTGCTTTTCTGCTTACATTCTTCCGCAAATCTATCAAAGCCTGTTCAAATTTGGCATCCGCCAGTGCCGCGGAGCGTCCTGTTTCCCAGGCGGATGCAAGGGATACATCAAAGATGCCATGTGTTTTGTCGAATATCAATGCAGCATCTGAGTTGGGATATGGATTGTCCGGAATGTTCGGTGTAGGCAGGAGAGGAGCTAATGGGCCTCTGTACCAGCTAAATGTATTTTCTCCATTGCGGGTATGATATGCCATCGGAACATATCCATCATTTATTCGTTTACTTACTTCCTGTAGTGCATTGTCTCCTGCGTTATTTATTGGCGGCAGTTTTAACCATAGCAGCGTAGGATCTATGTTCTCCTGATTGGTTTCTTCCGCCACCAGGTTTAGTACCAGGGCCCTGAAATCTTCTTTGAGGTCTGGTAGTGAATAGAATGCCCAGCTATCCAATGTAATCAGCGATACACTTGTGTAACTTCCGAAATTTGCATTTGGCTGAATATAGTCGTGTAGTCCTTCCAGTGATACCAGGTGTACGATATTCTTCACCGTTTTAACTGCTGCTGAGGTAGGAGCGGCAGCGAACCTGTTTGAAGCAACCACAGAGAATAAGCCATGCTCATTCAATCCCATAATAGCACGGTCGCCTGTATTGATTTTACGCAGATGAGAAAGGAAAGGTAACTCATTCAGATAAGGAGCATGTTGCTGAAATACTGATACAGGGATATTGATATACCTGCAGGGAGATGTACCAGGTATATCTGCTTCTACTGTAACATTTGGAACTAATACAGGAGCTGCCTGCTGCATGAAGGAGGTAATAGTAGTGGCAGAAGATTTTACAGTGGCATCATCTCCATCATTTAACTCATCTTCCTGGAATACCATCAGTGCCAGCCATGGAGTACCCTTTGCCTGCATATCTCTTTCCCACGGGAGTGAAGGATCTTTAAGTACAATATGCGGTAGTACTTCTCCATACAAACCAGTGGTACCGGCGGGAGGATAACGGTTCATCACCTGAGAGGTATCAATAAAAAACTGCGGTGCAGATACTAAAAACTCCTGTACCGAATTAATAGGATCTGTATTGATATCACTCGTTTCATCTTTGAGTGTTTGAGTGATATGAATAAAATGACTTCCTCCCTCTAATGCCGGAACATGATGGTCGAACAGTTGAAGGTCCCCGGCCGGAATGTCTCCACTGATATCCAGTTTTTTGATCATAGTATTTATGCTTGTTCCATTGGAACACTGGTAAATAAATTTGTTGCATTGGCTCCCATATCGCTCATGGCATCATTATCTCCCGAATAAAGACCGATGTTTTTTAATGCTCCGTAAATCGAATCCCTGGAAGATTTAAGCGAAGCGCCTATCTGGCCTATATCATTAATAGTAGTACTGCTTGTTGCCGGTAAATAATCTGAGGATCTCGGCTCGCTGGTATTAAGAGGATTGGCGGCATTATTCGCCAGGTATTCTTCCTGTAGCAGTGTCATGTCAATTAATCCAAAGGTGGTTCCGGGATCCGGGCCTGGCACTTTAATGGCATATCCGGTAAGCTGATTACCTACCAGGTCGGCAGATGGCTTAGCTGGACGTTGAACATAGTTTCCGCCTCCGTCTTTAATCGGAGCGCCCCATAAGTTAGCCGCCAGGTTATCTGTTAATGGCGTAAAAGACCAGTCGCTTACATCTATTTCAGCACCATTTACAGTGCCCAGGGTAATACTTACCTGGTGCACGGAAGTAAGCCCGCTTTTGAACATGGGGCGTATATTGATAGTGGACCCACTGGCACTTTTGCTACCGTTACTTCCGTATTGCAGACTACTGGCAGGAATGGCACTTTGTGTGTTAAATGCAAACGAGCCTGATCTCACAATCCATACAGGAACTGTATTGTCAGAATTGTTATCGTTAAAGACAATTTGTCCGCTACTCTTATCGCGACGTAGCATGGAAGAAACGCCATCATTGGCCACAGACTTCACTATATCCTCTGGCTTAGGTAACATCTGCTTCAATTCCGACCAGCTGAGCGACTGTTTATTCGGATCGTCAGCTCCGCCAGCACCAAAATGTATGGTTACAGTAACTATTACAATATGTACTCTTACTTTTCCTCCCAGTGGAGTACCCCATAGTTCAAGGTCGGCCCCCAGATGTACCGTAACTGTTTTATGTACAAACCAGACACTTATTCTTACGGATGCACCTATTTCTATTCTAAGGCTGGCAGTAAAAGAAAATGGATGCCAGGCTACTATAAGGTCTGCCTGTGCTGTAAACCAGGCTTTAACAGGTCCGCTTTGGTAAAGCACTTCAAGTCCGCCGCCTCCCATCGCACAGGAAGGAGTAATTGCGAAGTAAGATCCACCTTTTATAGATACGTCACCGGATACACGCCAGCTGAAACCTAATCGCTGCACTTGAGGATAGTAGTCAGGAATAGTAAAGGCAGGGTGATAGCCCCCCGCTGTAACCACAAACTGACCGGCATTTGGATTGCTGCCAAACCAGAGATTAAAGGCAAATCCGCCGGTAAGATGACAGTCTTTCGTTAGTACAAATGAATTATTTGTAAGACTGGCGGCAACTCCCAGAAATCCATCCAGTGGCTGAAATACGGCCTCCATTTGTAACTCTACAAATACAAAAGCATTGTCTATACTTACATTCTGGGGCAAACTAAGGGAAGCAAGTCCCAATACTGCAAATTGTAGCTGATGCCCAAATTCGGCGGCCAATAATAATTCTCCTGATATGATATCCGCAATGGTAAATTTCACGCCAGCTGCTAACCAGTAATCGCCCGATTTTGGAGGAATCCATACTTCCGTTTTGCCGCTGTTGCCTGCGATTTCTCCTTCCAGTATTTGTAAGGTGCGCATGGCAATATCTTTAGGGCTGCCTGATTGAGGTGCTCCTATTGCCAGCAATGGAAAATCCTGTACTTCATCAAATTTGGGCATTAATAAATCTCTATTGATCCCCAGTCCGCCCATCACTCCTGTAAAGATCAATGGTGGTGGGCCGCCCAGTACTGCATTTACATCTACAAAAAGAAAGAAGGAAGGAGTATTATCTGTTTTCTGGGCATAAGAACCAAGGGCAGAAAGGCCAAACTGCTCCGCTTCTACAATTAATACGCCGTCAAATTGAAACTTAATACCCGCAGCCAGCTGACTGTCCGGTAATCTGATCAACGCACCTTCAATGGTGAGAGCAGGAGTGGCATAGGCAAAGCCTAAACCATTCAGTCCAAATACCGGTTTGTAGTCATCTTTCAATGCTATACCTGCAGAAAGTCCATCCAGCGAAGCGCCTAACGGACCTATATTCATACTGGCATCTAACGAGGCGCTGATAGTGAAATCTGCATACTTAATACCTATACTTTTGAAAAGTATAGGACCGATTTGTTTGTTAATCTTGAACGAATGTACATTGCCCGTCTGATTTGCATTGTTGTTGGTATCGTCAACATTGGATTTTATCAGTGCGCCATTTGAAGTGATGTAGTAAGCAGCATTGTTTTGTTCCTGAGTATTTGGATAGGAGAGGATTTGTTGCACCAACTGCTGATCTGAGCCTGCGAGTACCACATCGAATCCCAGTGAAATTCCCGGTTTAACGGTTAGTCCGGGTTTTGTTGCCAGGGTAAGATCTCCTATAGTTTTGGAAGTGATGATAAAGAAGCCATCTTTGATTTCAAATTCTCCCTTGATATCATTGCCTATTAATGGGAGCAGTGCTCCTATATCAATAGGGTTATTGGTGCCTAAACCTGCATAGGCTATGAATAGCCAGTCGCTGGCGTTCTTTTTGGCTACTAATGAAAATGCGCCGGTGTAGTTGTTGCCAAAGGTCAGATTCGCATTTATGCTTACCTGATCAGCTACCGTTTTATGATAGTCTATTGTCAGTGTATTCAGCATGATTTCAGGTATGCCCGAAAGATCAATTCCGAATTCTCCAAACAGGCTGGTTAAGAGATCTGATAAGGAAATGTTATCCGCTTCGCCAGTGAAGGTAAATTGTTGGCCAAGGGTGATATCTGCTCCCACAGAGCTATCGCCAATACTGAAGCCTGCCTGTAATTCAAAAGTGGTTGTTCCGTTATTGCTATCTAATAGCAAGTAATAGCTGCTGGAAACTATTTCAGACAGCACCGTCAGATCCCAATAGCCATGCAGCGATAAAGAATAATCTTTACCTGCAACATCAGCTTTTAGCAAAAAGTCACCAAATCTAAGTCCACTAAGTTCATCAGGTATTTGTGTGCCGGGGGCAACTTCCTGAATGATATCAGCAAGACTGATAACTCCTGCATAGTCGGCTTCAATGGATTGAATAGCCCAGGAACCGTTTTTGGTTACAATTATATTAAAGTTCAGTGTGTCTGTAAAGGTCTTCAATGGAATCATTCCACTTGCTGAAAACCTGACAGTGGTTGTTGAATTTGAATCTTTAGGATTAGTCCAGGCTACATTTAAAAGAAAACCTGACAGATCAAAAACACCAAGATTAATATGACTATTGCTTTTCTGGCCTATAGAAAAGATCACCCTGTCTATACTTTTCTGAGTTCCAAGACTTGTGGCGATGTAGAAGCCATTAAGTGTAATTGAATCGAATACATTGTTTAATTCAGAAGGGATAAAGTCGCTAAAGTTAGTGCCTGCAGGCAATACCGCTTGTCCCAATGCGCTGCCTGAAATATTTGCTAAAGTTACATTGTCATTCACTGATTTTCCGGTTATTCGCAGTACTTCTGTGCTTTGGTTGATATCAAGTAACAGTTGCATATTTTCAACAGTAGTGCCTACTGCTGAAATAATTTCCTGTATCAGGTTTTGAGGTTCCGTTATCTGAACAATATAGATAAGGTCATTAATCGTTAAAGTACCAAACAAAGAGAAGCTATCTAACAACTTGGCAGTGAGCATCATAACAGGGTATGGGTATGCGCTGTTATTGACGATAGGACCGGCAGCTTTAACGTCAGTATTCAGGGTGCCAAATATGGCCGGCAGCTTCGATAACGCCTGTAAAGAAAGCCTGGTACCTAAATTCAGGCCTGCCACCAGGGGAATGGAATCACCAGTATTTGCAGACCATAACGGATATGTATCTACGGCTTTAGTGGTATACACGAAATAAGTAGCACTGCAACTGATTTTATTAAAAGGAAAAGTATTCAGTTTAGGAAAGCTATCAGTCCATTTCCATTGATCAGCCATTTGCAGATTTAAGATAAAATCAACGGTGGTATCAGCGGTGAAACTGAGTGACTTAACAGTAATACCAGTCTGGTTTAGCAGATCGCAGTTGCCCGCACTGATTGTAATGCTGTTACCCGTAGGATCAGGGATGTTTGATGCTTGTATTCCTTTTATGGTGATATTGGCTGAAACAGCCAGTCCCAATGCTGTTCGGATAGCAGTGAGCTGTTCATTGGATAGTATGCTGCTATCCAAATTAATACTCCCGTTAGTAGTAGCTTGATTTCTTAAGTTTGCTACTAAATCGTTTATAGACATAAGGTATTCATTAAGTATTGGAAGGAGCAATTGTAGATGCATTCCTATGGATACGGAATTCACCTGAAGTGATAAAGCATTCTTGTGGAACTGCATCGAATGTGCCTGCGTTGGTTTGATGCATACCTGTTCTGACTATTTGTTCGCCCGATTTGACAAAGGAAAGGTCTTTGGTTTCTTTCTTGCTCACAGGTTTAGCTATATCATTCAAAAAATCAAATAGATCTTTAGGGACCCGGGTATCCATGTTTAAAATTGTTAACGGGCCTCTGTTTGCTGCTTCAGAGAGATTTAAATTGATGACCTTTTTTTGGTTATTGTGAGTGATTAGACCCGGATCAATTTTTGTACCCTGAGGTGGGGCAGGTATCTGGCATTTAAGGATTGTTGCACTACTATAGGTATGAGAAACGTTAGTGCTATATTGTTTCAACATCCTGCCAAATGTAATGTCTTCATTTGAAGCAATAAAGTAAGGGCTGAAGCTTAACTCATCGGGTATTTGGGCAAAATTCCACAACGTGGCCTGTTGTAAAAAAGATAGTGTATCCTGGGCGAAATTTATGAGTTCGTCCCCGATGCTTTTTCCTTGCGCTTTACTACCCAGGTTCGTGAAAAACTGCTCTGCACAAAGAGTTTTTGCCACGAAAAATCCCACACCTGGATTTTGGCTAAGCCCTTCACAGGCCGTGAAACCGGGGAAGCCTTTTATATGGCATAGATTGTCATCCAGCATCCAGATTCTTTTGTGAGTAGGGCTATTTTTTTGCTTATAGAAATCTTTGAAGAACTGAAAAACTACATATCTGCTCATGCCAAATCCAAGGCATAAATCATAGTCCTTTTTCGGCTCAATGTTTTCCTTCAGTGTACTCCACCCTATAACAGTGATATCATAATCGGAGAGTTCATTGACATAAAATTCATATTCTGTCTGATGAACAAATATGTAAAAGTTTCTTTTTGTGTTTTCATTTGTATATCGTTTGGGATAGTAAAAAGGGACAGGGCCATTTGTGAATATCAATTCATCTGTTACTTTGCCACTAAATTTGCCTGCCGCAGCAGCGATAGCATTATCACCATTTTGCATAGCCGCTTTGATCCAGCTTGCCCGACCAGAAGACATGACAACAATAGGAGGGTCTTTGCCTTTTTCGTTTGCAGTGATTTCATCGTCTGTAATTCCTCTAAAGTATAGCTCATTGAAATTGACCCGTATTTTGAATGAATCTATACGCTTTTGCATATGTGCTTTGACGTTGACCAAATTAATTGTTTGCTCTTTGGGAAGAATTAACGGCATATATTTATTGGTGCCTTTGTAGTTCTTGTTTTTTAAGTCGGCGTCATTATTGATATACTGGTCTGAGTCTTTTAGATAGTTGCCATTAAATCTGGCATTTACATCAGCAGCCATATGGTAATATTTTATGAGGGAATTAAATAAGATTTGGATAGTGGGTTTTTAGTTTAGTAATGCCAAAGAATCCTCTGTCATGCCGGTAAGGCATGAGAAAGCACAGTGATCATAGAATGCGGGCATTACTTCCCCTGGGTTATGGTGAATGATTTTTTGGCGATTAGTGATTTAAATGTTTAAGGTTAGGTATACTTATAATGTATGAATGGTTATTGAGTTAGTAGGAGAACAATATTTTTTTAAAATGGTTCAATCTTGTTTTTTAAAATGGGGGAATTTTTTTTGGTGAGAATGGTTATCGTGTTGTAATGCAATCCTGTATTGGGTTTGTAGATATTGTTAAAAAAATGTTAAGAGTATTTCTGTTTACGGTTATGCTATTGGAGAATGCTCCTATTAGAACTACTTCTGTAGACTATAATTTCCTGATGTCTCTTTTATTAAATTGTAGCCATCTGCGAGTTGTAGTTCCCAGCCCTTGCCGTTTACTTTATTACCGGTAATTTTATAAGGGAGGCCAAGACTGATTTTATTCCAGGAGGCGCTAAGCAATGAGCCCTGGGTGACAGTTAGGATTCCCCATTTATCAGACACCCTTATATTGACATATACTGTTCCATATCCTTCCAGTGGAATAATATTTCTGGGGTCAAAGGAAATACTCATCTGCTCAAAACGTAGTTCCGTGTGAGGCTGTGTTACAAATTCCTGTTTATAGGCAGCTAACTGCTGTTTGATTCTTTCTTCCCTTTCAGTTTCGGCTGCTATAATTGTAGCTCCGTTATATTGCGCCACCCTGGTAGCAGTAATTGTTTGGATATCTTCAGGTACGGAGAGGTTTAATGCTGTGATAAAATAGGTGGCAAGGTTAGTGTTGTTCTTAATTTGACTGTTCCATCCTGGTTGTATTTGGTATAGAAGATAGCCATATATGGGGATAGTGTGATATGCAAAGGATCTCACAAAAGTAGGATTCTGCAGGAACTCATTAACTGATTTATCAAAGTGTAGTATCATCTGTTCTTTATTTCGACCACTCATTACTGCACCAGTGTATTCTGCAAGGCCTTCATTTAGTTCCAATGCATTTTCAAGCGTATCTGCACCAGGATAACATAAATAGCGATATCTCCTGAATGTAAATGCATCTGTTAAATAATTTTTCCTGCCGGAAATATCAGGAGCATGTAATGCTTTTAACATGGCTTCCAGCTCCAATCTAAGGTAAACTCTACCATCCTTTTTATCAAGATGATTATTTGCAGGATTGGCTGCTATAAAAGAAAGACTTGACTGGGTTTTGTGAAACAATTCGTGTGTTAACAGATTGAGCCTGTCTTCTTTGTTTTCAGGTAAGGGTAAGATAATCATCGCCCAGGTTTTGCCCTGCCAATGGATAGCAGTATTGGCTATGTTTATCTTTTCCGGTAAGATGCCGGTATAAATACTTCCGTTTTTTTGCAATGATCCGATGCTGTCAGACTCATTGGCGTAGACCTGGCGGGTCTCCCGGTTAACCAGCAATATCGGACCATATATGTTTCTATTCCATAGCGATGTATGGTTCATAGTGGCGGTTGCCGCTTCATTAAAATACATCTGTATTTGCCTGGCTGATATGTCCGGATGTTGGCCATTAGCAGTGATAATGCTACAATAGAAGCTCAGAACGGTTAAATAGAATACCCTCATGGATTAAGTTTAATCAGGTTGCTATAAAAATAGTGGAAGTTTGATACTTATTGGATGCTCTGCTAAGAGCATCCAATTATATTTTCCCTCTTTTTATCGTGTGGCAATTAAAGAGAAGCTAAACGGAAACGGTTTTAATGGACACCACCTGTTTGATACCCTTTAATTACGAGATAAATGTATTGTCATTATGTAGATTCTGTCTATGCTATGCTTAACACCCGCTATGTACCTATAGTAACACTGCAGGAGAGGTGGACTTGATGCGGGGATGACGTTCGGATGTATAACCCCGGTGAAATTGCATCAGCAAATGGATGGAAGTGAGAATCGGCCATAGAAAGGCTGCTTCAGTGCCAGGCTGTAGCTGCGGGAAGAGATATACTATTAAAAGGAAGCAGGTATAAAGGGTTTATTCATCAAAATATCTCCGGAGGCAAAGTAGCTTTATTCCAGTTGAATGACAGCTGGATATGCGTGTGTATAGGTACGAAGAGAAGGCAGTATCGTCCGCTTTGGGTAAGTGCGTTTTTTAGCATATTTGGGAACCTGTGGCGCCGCCACCGCAATAATATCGGCGGCCATGTATTGTCTGTTGCCCGATGGGCCATCGCCGTACATCGCTCTTACCTGGAAAACGACTACCAGTGAACCCGGTCCGGGTACATACAACGAAACATTTGTTTCCTGGAAAGTGGTAGCCGGATCTATCATCAGCGTAACCGTTTCGCTACCTGTCACCTGGCGTGATGTAAAATCAATTCGCGTGGCGATCACTTTTACTTCCAGCGCAGTAATATCTTTATACCCGGCGATGGTTTGTGCGGGAATATGTAATATCCCGTTATTGCACAGCCGTGGCGCCACCGTAAAGAAACGATCTACTCCGGTATGCTGATTGAAGCGAAAGCCAGTTATGGCGGCGTGATGATCGCCGGCAGCAATGAGCAGCCTGTTGAGCCGATTGATGTGGCCACCGTCACAATGGATATCCAGGTGGGGATAGAAAGCATGCCGGATAAGAGCGCCTTTCCTGCTGGCGATGCCAAAGCGCCTGGATGCGCGGCGGGTAGCAGCCGTTTGCTGCACGCTTTGAGGCATGGAGCGCAGGAAGTAGTTGCCATTGCGCCTATACCCAATGAGAGGGCCGAGTTTTCCCGTAAAGGGAAGGATAGACATTTGTTTTGCCATGAGAGATTATTTTGATTACTATAAATATAACACAATTCGGGGAACGTGTTTTCGGGATAGATGGAAGCTTTAGCTAAAGCTACTGCCTGTTAAAGCGTAACTTCTGAAATTGGAAAATGCTTTACTGTAATGAAATAATAATCTCCCCAGGAGTTTGCCAAGGCGTCACCGGATGCAAACATTCGCGCGTTGAGAGGAATTGAAATTGAGTAATGCAGCATACATGATGCGCAGCGACTAAGCATTGGGTTATTTAAATTTGTTGTTTTTCAGTGTTTTATAAGCTATAATAAATACGCAAATTTTACTAATTAAATTTCTTTCAAAGAATAACTATATTTACAGCATGCGATCATGGATTACCAAAATATCGTTGGTGCTGGCAGTAATGGTTATTACTGCACACAACCTTGTTTATCATAATCATGATCATCATCACTTTGCGATCCGGCATTCTTCAGATCATGATGAAGACGAAGATCATGACAATGATCATGGGAAGCATGGCTTGTTTGCAATTAATCTGATAGATCATTGCTTCACCTCCCAGTCGTCTAATGACCTGCAACATACCCTGTCATTATTAACTTTACCTCCTGTTCCGGAGCCGGTTTGTTTACCGGAAGTTACCTGCTATCCGATTTTAAGAACAAGCTATCAGTTGAAGCATGAATTTCCGCCTCCGCTGAAAGCTCGTTCCAGCATGTCTTTTAGAGGTCCCCCAACCTTATCAGCATAATTTTCACCGGATCATTCTTTGTCTGGCAGGCTTTACTATGCAATAACTACAAGTTGCATAGGAGCTGATACATGACATACCCCCTTTTCTATACTTTATTTTGGAAGCTAATGGCACCGGTAGGCTATGTTTCCAGCAATTACTGCGATTTTACTTTTTAGTACCTGTGTCGGCCAGGATAGGTGGAACAGGTATACCAATTATTCGATATGCTGAATAAGATCATTGAATTTTCAATCAGGAACAAATTGATTGTCGGTTTATTTATACTGGGCCTTATTGGTTATGGTATATATGAGGTCATGAGATTACCCATAGATGCGGTTCCTGATATTACAGATAACCAGGTGCAGGTGATTACGGTTACCCCTTCGTTGGGCGCACCTGATGTAGAGCGGCTGATATCTTTTCCCATTGAACAGGCAAACAGTAATATCCCCGGGCTTAATAAGATCCGGAGCTTTTCCCGGTTTGGGTTGTCGGTGGTGACGATTGTGTTTGATGATGATGTGGATGTATACTGGGCGCGGCAACAGGTAACAGAACGTTTGCAGGAAGTACAAAGTCAGATTCCATCCGGCTTCGGCACTCCGAAATTAGCGCCAGTAACAACAGGACTGGGAGAAATCTACCAATACACTGTTCGTCCTAAAAAGGGATATGAGGACAGATATTCTCCGATGGACCTCCGTACCATCCAGGACTGGATTGTGCGCCGGCAGCTATTGGGTGTAAAAGGAGTTGCTGATGTAAGTAGCTTTGGTGGGTATCTTAAACAGTATGAGATAGCTGTAGAACCGGCAAAACTGAAATCTTATGGGATCTCTATCAACGATGTATTCAGGGCGCTGGAAACAAATAATCAGAATACAGGGGGAGCCTATATAGAACAGGAATCCACTGTACTTTTCATCAGAAGCGAAGGACTGGTAGGTTCTGAAGAAGATATCAAAAAGATTGTTGTGAAAAATACCACCAATGGTACTCCGCTGCTGGTAAAAGATATTGGTGATGTTCGCCTGGGCCATGCCACCCGATACGGTGCGATGACCTATAATGGCGAAAGGGAGGTATCCGGCGCGGTGGTAATGATGCTGAAGGGAGCCAATAGTAATGAAGTTATCAAAAACATTAAAACACGTATAGATCAGATACAAAAGACACTACCGGAAGGTGTAATTGTAGATCCTTTTCTTGACAGGACTAAGATGGTGAACAACGCCATAGGCACGGTTGAAAAGAACCTGCTGGAAGGTGCGCTGATTGTGGTTTTTGTATTAGTGCTCTTTCTGGGTAATTTCAGGGCTGGTTTATTGGTGGCATCAGTGATACCGCTGGCTATGCTGATAGCCGTTATTATGATGAATACCTTCGGCGTAAGCGGAAACCTCATGAGCCTTGGTGCGCTGGACTTTGGCCTTATTGTAGATGGTACTTTGATTATAGTAGAAGCCTGCATGTTCCGGCTGCATCATTATAATAAAACAACCATTACACAAAAGGAAATGGATAACCTCGTACTGGAAACTTCCGGCAGGATGCGAAATGCTGCTGTTTTCGGTGAATTGATTATCCTGATTGTATACCTGCCCATCTTTGCATTGGCGGGTGTAGAAGGGAAAATGTTCAAACCAATGGCGCAAACGGTCGCCTTTGCGCTATTTGGAGCCTTCCTTCTTTCTTTAACCTATGTGCCTATGATGAGTGCATTGGTTTTAAGTAAAAAGATTCCTGCAAAACTATCCTGGTCCGACAGAATGATGGAAAAGCTGGAGACACAGTACCGGCGTGTGCTAAGCCGGGTTTTAAATTATCCAAAGCTGATCATCGGTTCTGCTGTTGGCATGCTGGCTGTTGCCCTGTTTGTTCTGTCTTTACTGGGTGGAGAATTTATACCACGGCTGGAAGAAGGCGATTTTGCAGTAGAAACAAGGGTGCTTACAGGCAGTAGTTTGAAGACATCGACCACCGCTGTTTCCCAGGGAGCAAAGATACTATTGGCGAAGTTTCCGGAAGTAGAAGAAGTAGTAGGAAAAACAGGTAGTAGTGAAATTCCTACTGATCCCATGCCAATAGATGCCAGCGATATGATGGTGATCCTTAAAGATAAAAAAGAATGGACCTCGGCAAAAACTTTCGATGAGCTAACAGAAAAAATGTCGAAGGAACTGGAAGCCATCCCCGGTGTAACCTTTGGATTTCAATATCCGGTACAGATGCGCTTCAACGAACTAATGACCGGTGCCCGCCAGGATGTGGTCTGTAAGATTTATGGGGAAGATCTTGACAGTCTTTCGATATTGGCAAATCGGTTAGGTGCAGTGGCCGGAACAGTAAAAGGAGCCGCAGACTTATATGTAGAGGCGGTAACTGGTATGCCCCAGATCGTAATACAGTATAATAGAGATGCTATCGCCCAATATGGTCTTAATATTAACGACATCAACAGAATCGTAAACACCGCTTTTGCCGGACAAAGCAGCGGCCTGGTATATGAAGGAGAAAAACGCTTTGATCTGGTGGTTCGTTTAAGCGGCCAGCAACGAAAAAATCTGGTAGATGTTCAAAATCTGCTTATTCCAACTCAACAGGGCACCCAAATACCCTTATACCTGGTAGCCAGTGTATCTATACAGGAGGGCCCTAATCAGATACAGCGGGAAGATGCACAACGCCGGATTATTGTTGGATTTAATGTGCGTGGCCGTGATGTACAGACCGTTGTAGCCGAATTACAGCAGAAGATATCCGGCAAAATAAAATTACCTCCCGGGTACCATATCACTTATGGTGGGGCATTTGAGAACCTGGAGGCGGCAAAGAAACGTTTAAGCATCGCCGTACCTGTTTCCCTGTTACTCATTCTGTTAATGCTATATTTTGCCTTCAGCAGTATCAGACAGGGACTGCTTATTTATTCCGCTATCCCGCTGTCGGCCATTGGAGGTATTTTGGCACTGGCATTACGTGGTATGCCTTTTAGTATATCGGCAGGTATTGGCTTTATCGCCCTGTTTGGCGTTGCTGTGCTCAATGGGATTGTATTGATCGCTGAATTTAACCGTCTGCACAAAGAAGGGATGAATGATGTCAGGGAAATTGTATTGAAGGGTACAGGCGTGCGTCTTCGCCCGGTATTGATGACGGCATCAGTAGCTTCCCTGGGCTTTCTGCCAATGGCACTGAGCAATGGTGCAGGGGCGGAAGTACAACGGCCACTTGCTACCGTTGTTATTGGGGGCTTAATAATAGCCACGTTTCTTACCTTATTTGTACTGCCAATGCTTTATATCATCTTTGAAAAACGTCACTTAATGAAATCCGGTAAACATCTTCCGGGAGCTGCCCTCTTGTTATTGCCATTCCTATTGTTGGTAGCTCCGAAAATACAGGCCCAGCAGGCTGTTTCGTTAAATGCCGCGCTGGATACTGCAATGAAGAATAACCTTTCAATCCGCAATCAAAAACTGAATGCAGATTATCTGAATAAGTTGAAAGGGGCCGGATGGGACGCCAATCAGACCGTGTTAACGGGTGAATTCGGCAAAATCAATAGCGCCTATAATGACAATAAATTTGCCATCACTCAAACCATAAAATTCCCTACCATTTATAGCAGGCAGAAAATGCTGCTGAATGAAGAATGGAAAGAAGGGATGCTGAATGTTGCCGTAAAGCAAACGGAACTCAGGCGACAGGTTACATTTGTTTATTATCAGCTGTTATTCCTACGCAGCAAGAACGAATTACTGCATCATACGGATAGCATTTACGCTGTCTTTTTAGAAAAAGCAGCGTTGCGTTTCAAAACCGGGGAAAGTAATCTGCTGGAAAAAACCACGGCAGAAACGCAACGTGGCCAGATTGGATTGCAGTTAGAACAATTACAACAGGACTATAGCATCCTTCAGGCCAGGTTAAAAGTATTGCTAAATAGCTCAACAGACCTGGAGCCGGATAATAGTCCACTTAAAATGCCAGCACCTGATACCGGTGATACCGCAGCACTTTTAAAGCATCCATACCTGCAGCTGTTGGAGCAACAGGAGCAGACTAGTCTTTCAAAATATAAACTGGAAAAATCCAGGTTATTGCCCGACTTGCTGCTAGGCTATAACAATATGACCATGCGGGGTATGGGAGCTGATAATAAAGAATATTCCGGCGGCACCCGTTTTCAGTCTGCACAGGTGGGTGTGGGTATCCCACTTTTCTTTGGCGCACAGAAAGCAAAAATCAATGCTCAGAAGATCAGCCAGGAACTAGCTGTCAATAACTATCAGGCAGGATTACAGGAACTACAGCTGCAATACGATCAGGCAGCTAAACAATATAAAAAAGCGATGCAGGCGGTTACATACTATGAATTATCCGGGTTGAAGAACGCTGATACCATTATTGCAACAGCCAACCTACAGTATTTGAATGGTGACATCAGTTACCTGGAATGGGTGATGCTGAACAACCAGGCTTTTAGTATTCAGAATGAATACCTGGATGCCGTGAATAACCTTAATCAGTCCATCATTGAATCCAATTCTTTATTAAACAGGTAATACAAAATTCATGAAACAGTTTATCGTCATAATAGCTACATCCTGTTTATTAGCGGCATGTAACAGCAAACCTAAAGAAGAAGAAAAAGCGCCAGTAGCCGGTAAAGAAAATCTCATTGAAATGACGGATGCCCAGTTGAAAAACGCTGGTATCATTGCAGCGCACCTGGAGAAACGCAGTATATCCGCTGTCATTAAAGTAAACGGACAGATTGATGTGCCACCGCAGAATATGGTTAGCATTAGTTTTCCGTTGGGCGGGTTTCTTAAATCGACCAACCTTTTACCCGGTATGCACATAAGCAAAGGAGCTGTAATAGGAGTAATGGAAGATCAGCAGTTTATTCAGCTACAACAGGATTACCTTACGTCCAGGGCGAAATTGGCCTACCTCGAAAAAGAGTATCATCGTCAGCGGGAGCTTAATCAAAGTAAAGCGACCAGTGATAAGCTATTTGAGCAAACCGAAGCCGAGTTTAAAAGTATGCGAATCCTGAACAAATCGGTAGCAGAAAAATTACAGTTAATAGGGATCAATGCATCTAAACTTGATGAAAACAGTATTTCAAGAAGTGTAAATATATATTCTCCTATAAATGGCTTCGTATCTAAAGTGAATGTGAACGTAGGCAAGTTTGTAAATCCATCGGACGTGTTATTCGAAATTGTAAATCCTACAGATATTCACCTGGCGCTGACAGTGTTTGAAAAAGATTTAAACAAACTGGCTATTGGTCAAACGGTAAAAGCCTATAATAATACCAATCCTGAGAAAAAATATAATTGCAGGATTATTCTTATTGGTCAGGACCTTTCTTCAGAAAGAAGTGTACAGGTACATTGTCATTTTGAGCAGTATGATAAATCATTGATACCGGGTACATACATGAATGGAGATATTGAAACCGCGAATGACAGTACCTGGTCATTGCCGGAAGCTGCGGTGGTACGTTTTGAAAATAAGGAATTTGTTTTTTGCAGGAAAGAGAATAACATTTTTGAGATGTTAGCGGTCAAGACAGGTAGCCATGAGAGTGGTTACGTTGAAATTATAACAGCAAATGCCGATAATCTGGTCAACCAACAAATTGTGGTTAAAGGTGCTTATTCCCTTCTGATGAAAATGAAAAATACCGCTGAAGAATAATGGCCAGGAAGGCAGATGGATAAAAAAATATCCGGGAATGCCAGCATAAGAAGGCGTTCCCGGATAGCTGATATTATTGTAACAGTGATATTGTCTGGTCTTTGGGCAGCATACATATGATAGCAGGCAATAAAAAAATATTGCATTATTGACCTTAATGTTTCAATACCCAAAGGCCCGTGCTACCTGGTTTTCTTTCATCTGTCGCTTTCTTTAACAGTGTATCGCCAACTGATAGGTTTCCAAATATCTCAATGCCTGCATCAACAGTCATGCCTTGCCGGATGTCTACCCATTCTGCTTTGCCTTGATTAACACGAATCACAAACTTCTTTTCCTGGGTGGTGGCAACAGCTGCAAAAGGGACGATGAATGATGACGTACCGCGTTCCAGGGCAATCTTTACATAAGCGAAGGAACCTGCTTTGAGTAAGCGATCACTGTTATCCACCTGGAATTCCCATAACTCAGTGCGGGTGCCGGGATCAATCGTTTCTGATTTGCGGGTAAGCACTGCTTTGAAACGCTGTGTGGGATAAGCATCTACCCGGAAATCGATATTCTTTGACATGCTGGCAGCAGCCGTATAGATTTCGGGAACCGCTGCACGAAGGCGCAGGGTCCGGTTATTCTGCACCGTGAGTAACATGGCATTGGAACCTACCAGCGATCCGGGGTCGGCTTTACGGGCAGTGATTACACCGTCAAAAGGTGCGGTGATATAGAGGTATCCGGACACTTCTTTATAGGCCTGCGATTGTTTACTGGCAGCTACATATGTAGCACTATCCGCCAGCATTACATTGCGACTACGCTCCAGGTCCACGGGGGCTACAATACCGGGTGTTTTGGCCTGGGACGCCCGAAATAACCGATCATAATTATCTCTGCTGGATGCCCATTTAGCCTTAGCGGACTGCAAAGCTGCTTCTGATTCTGCAAACCGGCTGTTAACTTCCGGTGCTTCTATAATGGCCAGTGTTTGTCCTTTTTTCACGCGGTCGCCCAGATCTACTTTCATGGCACGTACAAAGCCCTGTACTTTGGCAAACAACTCTGCATTTTCGTATGGAATCAGTTCTGCTGGTAACTCGATCGTTTTTTTAACGGTATCATGTTTCAAAACAAATACCGGCACAGTATCCTGCGCGGCAGTTGCGCTTTCTTTTTCCGGTTGCTTCTGTACGTTACCGCAAGCCATTAATATTATAATGGCACTAATGAACGCGATGGATCGCATATAATTGAGTTTATTTTTATTACTGTTTATCATAGTGTGTGCTGTTTGCATCATCCGGATCTAAAGAAACATACTTAAATGGCCTTCTCCCGATGATCAGTTGATATACATGAGGCAGAAAAAACAATACACCGATAGCGGAGAATAGGAGTCCTCCAATTACTGCGATGCCCAACGGAGCTGTTTGATCGCCTCCTTCCGAAATGCCTGAAGCCATCGGGATCATTCCTGCTATCATTGCGGCACTTGTCATTAAAATAGGACGTAAACGCGCTTCGGCTGCCCGCATGTGGCCGAAGGGAACACCTTCTTTCCTGTTAAATTCAGCGTTTGTAATAAAAAGCACCGCATTGGCAATGGCTACGCCCACCGCCATGATCGTACCCATATATGACTGAATATTTAAAGAGTTGCCGGTAACTAAAAGGAACAACAATGAACCGGCAACTACCGCCGGTATAATGGATAAAGTAGCCAGTGCAACCCGGAAGGATTGAAAGTAAACAACCATTACCAGGAAGATGACGATCACTGCTATCAATAATCCAAATTGCAGACTGGTAAGCGTTTGCTCCAGTAACTGCGGCTGACCGCGTAGCAGGATTTTGGCGCCGTTCGGAAGTTTTCCCATACCGGAAACCATTTTGTTTACTTTACTGAAAACGGTTCCTGCATCCTGTTTATGGACGTTCGCTGTAATAGTAATGTAACGCTGCTGATTAAGCCGGTCATATTCTCCTGCAACAATAGTGCGCTTCCAGGTGGCCACTTCACTCAGGTAATGCGTATTGCCAATGCCTCCGGATATTGGAATAGCTTCCAGCTGTGCGGTACTGTTCATACGATATTCAGGATATTGCACCTGTACCTGGTAGGCAGTACCGGTTGTTTTGTCCAGCCAGTAATTAGGCGTGGTAAAACGACTGGACGAAGTGGCTATTGCAATTGAACGGGCTACCTGTTCTCCTGAAATGCCCAGTTGTCCTGCTTTTACCCTATCTACCTCTAGCCGGATGGCCGGATAATCCAATGGCGTAGATATTTGAAGATCACGTAAGGAAGGAATGGCAGACAATTTATTTAATAATTCCTGTGCTGTCTTTCTGCCTTCTGCCAGATTACGGTTCACCACAGCTATTTCTATCGGATTGGTACTACCAAGATTTAGCACCTGTTCTACGATATCACCCGGTTCAAATGATATGTTTGCTTTAGGAATTTCTTTGGCAATAGCAGCCCGTAGTTTTTCCCTGAAAACGGTGATGGGAATAATACCTTTCTTCAGTTTTATTTTAGTAACCGATTCCTGTGGTCCACTTGTCCACAAATGAATATAGTTTACGGGGAAGCTGGAAGGCTGTGTTCCGATAAAGGCCGATGTAATCTCCGTATTTCCTTTGCCGGCAATGCTGTCGGACAAAGATAAAAGTCGCCGGGTAGCATCCTCTGTTCGCTCGAAGCGCGTACCAACAGGAAGGCGCAAGCGGACCTGCGTTTGTCCGCTGTCGGTTTGCGGGAATAGTTCTGTTCCTGTAAATGAAAATAGGAGCAAAACCAGTCCGACTGAAATAACCAGGAATAATGTTGTTACCCAGCCGAAACCCGATTGAAACCGTTGTCCCGCGGCAGCATACCGTTGTTTTATTTTATAGTAAAATCCTTTATCGGGCTGTCTGTCTTTGTTATCCAGGTGATCTTTCAGTAACCAGTTGGACACCACCGGTACAAAAGTCTGAGATAACAGGAATGATGCTATCATAGCGAATCCTACAGCCAATGACAGTGGTAGGAACATGGCTTTAGGCACACCAGTCATAAACATGGCAGGTACAAAAACGGCCAGGATACTCAGTAAGATCAGCAGTTTGGGTCCGGCTATTTCCCGACAGGCATCTGCAATCGCACGGGCTTTGTCTTTACCCATTTCCTGATGACGATGTATATTTTCAATCGTTACCGTGGCTTCATCCACCAGTATTCCTACAGAAATGGCTAACCCTCCCAGCGTCATGATATTGATTGTCTGACCGGTGAGATATAATAGTGTGGTGGAAGAGAGTAGGGCCAGCGGGATAGTCATTATAACAATCAGTGCACTACGGCGATCACCAAGAAACAGCAATACCATCAAGCCTGTAAGTATGGCTCCTAAGCCACCTTCAAACAACAGGCTTTTCAGCGAGTTAATAACGTATCCTGATTGGTCAAATTCGTAAGTAACTTTAATATCTGCTGGTATGGCGTCCTGCATATCCGGCAACGCTGCTTTCACTCTCTGTACCACATCCCAGGTAGAGGCATCTGCACGTTTGGTAACCGGAATATAAACAGATCGTTTACCGTTAATAAGCGCATAGCTGGTGGTAACGTCTGCACCCAGCGTCACGTTGGCAATATCTTTCACATATACTGCCGGACCTGCACCTAATTGCAGCGGCGTATTCTGCAAGTCCTGCAAGGTTTCAATGACACTGTTTTGTGGAGTGATATAGGTGGTATCACCGATGCGAACATTACCAGCGGGGGAGATGGTATTAAATTTGGCAATGTTCTGCACCACCTGATCAGGTGAAAGATTATGTCCCCGCAACTTTTCAGGATCTACCGTAATCAGCACTGTTTTTTGGTTACCCCCGAATGGTGGAGGAGCAGATACACCTGGTAATGTAGAAAACATGGGTCGTACCTTAAACAAGGCTAAATCTGATATCTCACTTAATGATCTGCTTTCTGAACTGAAAACCAATTGTCCTACAGGAACGCTCCCAGCATCAAAACGGGTAACAAATGGTGGTACTGTACCTGGCGGCATAAACGCTCTTGCACGGTTCACATAACCAACTACTTCCGCCATCGCCTGACTCATATCTGTGCCTTCGTTAAATTCTATTTTTATAATAGCAGCACCCTGAACACTTTTAGATTCTACATATTTAACACCTGTAATGTATAGAAAATGGTATTCGTAGTAGGAAGTAACAAATCCTTCTACCTGTTCGGGCGACAGCCCGCCATAGGGTTGTGCAACATATACTACCGGCAAACCAAGGCGGGGAAATATATCCACCTTCGCATTGCGGACAGACAGGAAAGAAAAAAAGAGGATGGCAATAACGGCTACCAGTATGGTGACGGGATGCCTTAATGCCGAAATGATTAGTTTCATAAAGAGCGTATCGTTATTTCAGTTTATCTGTAAATACATTCAGGTTACCATTTGCTGCGGCCAGCTCCAACAGGGAATGCCATACCTGCAAAAAGGTATTGGCTTCGCCAGCTTCGGCTTTTAGCAGATCATATTGTCCCTGAATCAGCCTTGTAAAATCTATCAGACCACTTTCATAACTAAGTTTCAACCCATCAAAGGCGAAACGTGCAGCGTGGGCCTGTACCAGTGATTGCTGTGCAATAGACAAATTCTGCTCGTAATTAAATTGTGCTGTTTCTTTTTGTTTCTGTAGGTTTAGTCTTACCTGATCTAATTGTGCCTCGTCTGATTTAAGGAGTAACTTGTACTGCTTTTTCTGAAGATTTACCTGTGAAAATTGCAGGATGGGAAAACTTATCTGTACTCCGGCACCATAATTTCTACGGGATAAAGACCAGCCATCTGCTTTGTTAACAGATCCATCTGCCTGCACACCGGAACCACGCGCAAAGGCATTGGCCCAGAGATCAAGTTTAGGCCGCCATGCACGTTGTATTTCTTTGAGCGCAGCTTCGCTGACCTCTTTTTTAGTCTGATAGTACTGAAGGGAAGGGTGGGAAGCAAAGCCGGAAGATGTGTCTGCATCAACAGGCAAATGATTAATCAGCAAAGTATCTGATAATACGATACCATCCGGCTTTTCAGGTAAATTAGTTATCCGCGTGAGTTCAGAAATTTCTGCATAGTACTGACGCTGTATTGTCATCAGATCTGTTTGCGCCTGGGCCAGCACTGACTGAAATTGGGTAGTATCAATACCCGGCCGCAAGCCTTGCTGTGCGTATACCAGTGATTGTTGTAATCCAACTTTAGTGCGTTCGATATTGGCTTCATAACTCTGCAGGAGCTTATGGAGATACACGGCATTCAGGTAGGATGTTATGGCAAGGAACTGTTGCCGGAAGAGTGCATCATTGTAATAAGTGCCCGCCAGTTTATATTGCGCTGCTGCCTTTTCAACAGCCGCCTGTCGCTGCCCAAAGGTGAGTGGGTTCCACTTCAGCAAGGCAGCTACGGCAGTACCGGGAACCGGATCATATACATTTCCGGCAGAAGGAGGGCCAGTCATAGGGGAGATTAATCCTGGATAGCTTACCCCGATGATATTATTGTAGGTGGCATATCCCGCCTGGTAACCAGCTGTTAGTTCCGGCATCAGGGAGTTTTTCGCAAGACTTACATTATACTGTGCCGCCTGGGATTGTTGCTCATATGCTTTTACCTGTGGCTGCGATTGTACCAGGGATAGTAGCTCCTTAATATGGATTGTCCTTTGTTGCGCTATAACGGGTAAAGACAGCATGATTAAGCAACCATACATCCATACCTGCTTATGGTAAACGTTCATTTATTAGTTATTTAAAGTAGTCTTATCTGATCTTTCTGGCAGTATTCTTCAGCCGTTACCATCTGTGTTTTGGAAGTTTCTGCAATATAACCCTTAACGTTTATCCAACGTTCCCAAGGCTTCGTTGGCATCCATTAATTTTTCAATATTTTATTTTCCCGGAGACTGTAAGCCAGTGTACCTTTCTCATTTCATTGAATTTATGGGTGGTTATTGAATATGCTTTAGTAAAAGTCCGATACCGGCCGCCACTAATATGATCACGGGTTCAGGCAATTTTTTAAATCGCAATAGCACTATCACGGTGATGATGGCGAGGGCAATCGTGTAAATATCTACCAGCGATCTTTTACCCAGTACAATCACCGCACCGGATATGGCGCCGATGGCAGCCGCGGTAACACCATCCACAAAAGCCTTTATGCCGGGATGTTTTCCATATTTCCTGAAATAAGGTGCAGGCACTACTGTAAAAACATAAGAGGGAAAGAAGGTGCCAAAAGCAGCCATGCAGGCGCCAGCAAAGCCGGCAACCAGGAACCCGATAAATGCAACTGTTATTACCACCGGGCCGGGAGTAATCATGGCTACCGCCACCGCATCCATGAATTGCTGCTCATTCAACCAGGCGTGTTCTTTTACCACGCCGCCATAGAGAAATGGAACGATAGCTAAACCGCTACCAAAAACCAATGCTCCTGCTTTAGTAAAGTATAAGAAGATCTGCCAGAGTGTATTACCGGATGCGCCGAATGAAAAATTGAACAATAGCGGGAATGAAAAAGATTTAATAAGTTCTCCGGCTTTTTTCTTCGGAAGAGAAATTTTCTTCTTTGGAGATTTCACCCACCAGTAAATAATGCCGGCGCCGAGGAAAAGCAACACGTTTTCATTTTCTTTCCATATTGTATATGCGGCTGTCATGAGATATATGGCGCCCAGCCACTTATCTGTACCAATTGATTTACGGGTTAGTTTATAGGCGCTCATAGCGATAATGCCAATGACCGCTGCACCAACCCCATAAAATACTGCCTGCATCCAGGGAATACCCTGCCACTGAGTATAGATAAATCCCAGGGTGACCACTATCATAAACGATGGGAGCACAAATGCTAAACCGGCGAGTGTTGCCCCCAGGATACGATAGTGTACATATCCAATGTATATGCCCAACTGTGCAGCCAGTGGGCCGGGGGCGAGCTGGGCTAATGCCAGCCCTTCTTTATAATCTTCTTCACTGATCCACTTTCTTTTTTCAACCAGGTCACGGTGCATGTAACCTGCAAGCGCAACAGGGCCACCGAAGCCCCAGCTGCCTAACCCAAGAAAATAGAATACTAATTGACGCAGGCTATAAGTTGCGGTGTTATTATTGTCCATTACTATTTATTGATAGCTCTATTTGGCTACAAAGTCGGATTACCCATTATTAATAAATAGAATGAAAACGAAGGTTTTGTATAGTTTTTACTTTTTCAGCAAACTTTTTTTGTAGGCAGATGGACTTTTACCGGTATGGGTCTTAAAAATTCGGGTGAAATGGCTCTGATCCGAGAAACCAGTCAGATAAGCAATCTCCGTCATGGAGTGGGAAGTATGGGTGAGTAGCTGAATAGCTTTGTCTATCCGTAGTTTCCGGATGTAATCTCCAAAGGTGAGATCATCAAAATATTTGGAAAACTCCCTTGAAAGGTAGGCGGGATGGACTTGTAATGTTTCGGATAATCCTTTCAGGCTGAGGTTGAGATTAGTATCTATCTGGTCCTGGATGATCTCCTTTAGTTCTTTTGCCCAATGAGGCACCTTTTTACTATCCTTTTCATCCTGAAGGAATTTCTTGAAAATGTCCAGTAGTTGGTTCTCGAAGGGTTGTTGGGTATGCTTTACATGCTGCAGGTATTTGGCCCAGCTGTACAGGGAATCATACAACAGCATTCCTTTCTCCAGCAATTGATAATCATCCGGCTCATCGTGCGCCATACCTGCGGAGATAGCCCATAAACCAGCAGCCTGGGGAGCAAGATCATGTCTGTCTGTATCGGCCCCCCGAACTATAGGGGCCAGGGCATGAATAGCGGGATCATCGATATTGTGTTTCTTTATGATGTAATCAAAGGTGCATAAATCGTCGTAATGGGTGTACTCAACACCAGCGAGATCAAATGGGGTGGCATTCAATTCAGCAGCCTTGGGCAGTACTTCATTGAAGGGGACGTATATAAACTCTGCCTCCTGGTCTACAAATCTTTTGATAAGCCAGGGACAGGCCAGTCTGTCGATTTTGGGTCGCTCACGGGTGATCCATTTCATACAAATTCAATTCTACTTTCTTAAGCAGTGTACACACAATTAAAGACTAAATATGTTATCGTTGAGTATTTCCCCGTACAGGAGAATACACCGGGACATAAAAGGGAGAATAGCCACTGTAGCCGCCTCTGCTTACGCCAATGCTACCGGAAATGGAGAAGGTTCTATCATTATTGATATACATGACGCCTATTTTAGCATCCGAATAGGCGGCAAAGTTGTTCGTCTGCATAAAGCTATTGCCCTTGTTAATCGCAGGTTGATAAGGCACACTGTTGTAACGGAAAACAGAAGGTGTTACCGATATGCCTCCGAATGCATACAGGTTATTGGTCAGTTGACGGTTAATCTGCAATGCCAGAGGTACTGACAGGAAGGAGCTGCTCCCTCCTTTAAATGCTACAAAGCCAGAAGAAACGCCGGCGTATTTTGTAACAAACCATTTCTTATGGATGTTATTGGTATCGCTTACCGGGTAAGGGTGTCCGAAGGCCGATTCTGTGCCATTCATAGCCCCGAAAGATGAGTCTATCTGTGCATTTACAGTCATGCCCGACATTAAAATAGCAGCAAAAAAGATGGTCCGTAACATACAAATAAAGGTAAGTATCCTTTTTTATTTAAATGCTAACAAAATCACAATTATTGAATCTGGCATCAAATACAAAATTTAGATAGCGATCGTTACGCGCGCAGTGAAAACCTCTTGATGAACGCTCCCTCTATAGTAAAGTAACTGCAGTAGCCCCCCTTATTTTTGCTATGAAAACCTTATACAGCTATTAAACCCTTTCTTCATTTTAAAACAACCCTATTTATGAAACGAATCAACTTCGTGTTATTATTTGCATTTGCCGCCGCTTTATTGACGTCTTCCTGCAGGAAGGAAGCTGCACTGGCTACTGCCGAAAAAGAAAAATCACCAGTACTGACAGGAGCCGCACCGGGTAATTCCATTGCTTCCTCACTGGCCAGCTTGCCGGTGGGCGGCCTTGGTGGTCCTTATAGGATCGTCAACGAACAAAGCGGTAAAGTACTGGAGGTCGAATTGTCAGAGATCAATAACAATGGCGGAAAGGTGCAGCAATGGGAGTACCTGAATAAAGACAACCAAAAATGGATACTCACTGCCTTGGGCAATGAGGCTTATATCATTACAAACGTCTGGAGCGGAAAGGTACTGGAGGCACAGGCGTCCACTGCTTATCAGAATGGTGGCCGGGTACAGCAATGGTCATGGTTGCAGTATGGCAATCAACAGTGGAAAATTTCCGGTAAAGCCTTCATCAATGTAGGTAGTGGCAAAGTTTTGGACCTTTCCTCTACTACTGTGTATGTTAATGGCGGGATTATCCAGGTATGGGACTGGGTAAATGGTGCCAATCAACGCTGGACTTTACAGACTCCATGATCTGATGTACATTCTTTACTTTTCGTTGTAGATAAGTTTTTCTGTTTTTATTGTGGGAGGGGAACACGTTTCTTATTGTACTGCAATTCAGGCAGTACAATAAGAAACGTGTTCCCCTCCTTAATCCATGCCTGGTTTTGAAGGATGCCCCAAAAATGATCAATCAAAAAAGGTATACTTCTTTTGTAATCATCTCAAAAATATAATACCAGATACTTAAAATTTTCTATTTTAGAATATTGTTTTTATTTATTGTAGCCTGACCATATCATGCCAAAGTAATCATGTTTTTTATTTATTGAGTAACCATATCTCTTTTTTGAAACCTTTAAACCAAACATTGTTATGAAAACCATGTCCGTAGGTGCGATTGCACTCTGCCTGCTATTCTTTGCCTGCACAAAGAACGACAAGCCTCTTGAAAACCCTCCCACATCTGATCCGAAAGGGAAAGTAGCCGTTACATTCAGCGCAACAGGTTTTACACAGGAAACCGTAGATTTACCCAATAGCAGCGCGAAGCTGGCTGCTACTGATTCTATGGGAAGTTATGTCCGGTATTTCTGGTACCTGGCCTATGATAACCGCGGCAAAGAAGTAAGCAGGCAATTTCAGAAGTCTTCCATTGGAAGTGCTTTTGGAACCGTTAAAGATTCCCTTCAGCCCGGAGGACCTTATACGATTGTGATGTTCGCTTCTCCCTTTAATATGCCGTTTAATGGTGCTGATACTTTGGGAAATGCCGGTTATCCGGATCGGAAACCAAAGCCATTTCCGCTTGATTCAGCCTACCTGAGTTTCAGGGTGGTAAATTGGTATTGGCAAAAGGAAGCATTTTATAAGAAATTCACGATCAACGTTAATACGGATACCATTGTGGCCGCAAGGGCGCTCGACAGGATTGTTGGTAAGGTAGAAGTGAATATTTTGGATGCGAATGCCAACCAGGGTATTGAAGTGAGCCTGGATAAAGAATGTGGGTATTATTTTTTTAACACAGGTCTAACAGACGGGGTATACACAGACCCGGCTATCCCCGACATCGACAGGCCCCAGATCATTAAACCTTTTGTCAGGGTGAGTGCAACAAAGTTTGAACGCTTTATCCTGAATAGAACAGCGCCCATGGTGGCCACTATTACGGCTTGGGATGGGAGCGGTCATATAATGGCCGAGCGGAAAGTAAGATTCACTAATGAATGGAATAAGAAGGTGATTATTACTGGTAAGCTTTTCGGACCCGAGATAGATCCTCATTTTGGATTCAAGGTATCGCTGAATACTGATTGGAACGCGGATAGTACACAAATCGGGTTTTAACAACCGCGAACAGTATCATTCCTGCGCATTATTAGTTGCCTGAATAATGAAACGGGATATAATTAAGCGATAAGTTATATCCCGTTTTTTTAGTATAAACAACCTCAAAGAGAGGCGTTATATTTCCTGTAATCAATAGCTTAACATTATTTCGCAAAACCGGTCATTTTGCGCGGCTTATTCGTTTAAAAAGAGAACGCAATCGTTATATTATCGATTTTGATTGCGGAAACTAATTTATTATAATACATTTAATGGATGGGTGTCTTCCTTATGTGTCATCATAATTTTAGTAAATCAATTTTAAATAAACCACGATAAAATGAAAAAAGTAACCTTTCTTGCTGTATTCTTTTCTATTTATTTTTGTGCGCAGGTAAATGCACAGGAGCTTAAATCAGCGTATTTATTTGATCTGGAAATCACCGTCAACCCACCACAAGCGATAGGACCGGTGTTGAAAGGAACGCGACTTATTTTTCCGTTTAAAGAGGGCGCTATAAAAGGAGATAAAATTAATGGCAAAATGTTGGACTGTAGTGGAGAGTGGGGGCTTGTTGTTGATTCTACAACTTTTAAAATGGATGTCCGTGCTACCATTAAGACAGATGATGGTGCTCTTATTTACATCGCCTATACCGGGTATAACTACGCGAGTGCTGCAAATTCTGCTTTAATGCGTGCAGGGAAGGGCAGTGAACTTCCGACCTCAGAATATTATTTCAGGTCAACCCCCGTGTTTGAAACCAGTTCTCCAAAATATGCCTGGCTCAATCATACTATTGCTGTTGGCGTAGGTCATTTTCCGGCACCTGGCAAATTGATTTACCGTATATATGCAATCAAGTAAAGGGAATGACCATTTGATATAAGTACAGGCACTTACAACCCGGATATTTTTATAATCAACAAAACCCGCTATTGTAGCGGGTTTTGTTGATTATGCCCTGCGTGTATATTAGATTGGCGGCTTCGTTCGATCGGGCGGCGAACGATTACATCTTATTCACTTTTAACAAATGCCAAAATGGGATTTAATACCTGCTCTACATATTCCTGCTCCCTGGCGTTGCTTTTCCTGCTGTTAGTAAAAGTATCACTGATGGAATAATTTTTCATAAACTGCTTCTTCTGCTGGCCTATGGCATATTCCATGGTACCCGGTTCCTGGGATATATTGATGATCGTCATTTCTTCGAACGTCATTAAACGTTGTTTGAAAAATGGTGCGTTGATTTTGTAAATGACTTCAGCATTTTTATCAAAAAGAAATTTCACATTGACATTAAACAGGTAATCATAGATTGCATAAAAAATGAGTATAGCACCGATGCCGTATGATGTGTACCTGATATTGTAGTTCAGCCAGCTGTCCGTAAAAGGAACTACCCCAAAAATTAAAACGGATATGATGGCGAACGCCTTTATCTTGGGCATATAGCCAAAATAGGGCTTAATACTCAGCTCATGGGGTGTTATTTTCAACTGATATTTATTCATACTTATCATCTATTTATTTGGCAGGTCTTTTTATACTATAGATGTTTCGCGCTATACCACCCGATCCTTCATTTTCTTTTTTGAAGTGGTGGTATTCAAATTCTTTTAAAACAAATGTTTCCGGATGTGCGGCATCAAAGCTGCCGGCGTCTATTGAAAGCCCGCCGAAATCATTTGGAGAAGCTACCTGCCCGGTATGTGGGATCATGACAATGGTATTATTGGCCTTATCTGTTGTCACAATTTTAAACAAGGTGTATTTGCCCTCCGCGTTGGCGCCGGCATGTGCATCAAAAATACCCACCTGGCAAATGTCTCCTGACTGCGGATGCCTGATGTATTGCTCCGTATGGTCGCTTCCTATCTCATAAGCTTGTTTCCCACTATTTTTTAAGATACCCAATTTATCCGCAGCGAATATTTCCACCACGAAAACAATGCAGCCAAGGAAAATACCAATTACGCGTTTTCCTTGTTTGCTGAATTTAACAGACGTTGTCAGTTTAACAGTAGCTACTGCTGCATTAAAGGCAGCTGTTATTTCAGGGCGCCAATTATTTTTGCTTATAGATTGGTTACAGGATGTACAGGTGACTGTTGCCGACAACTTGTTCAGGCGTTGGGTAACCACGCCATCCTGCTCCTCTTGTAGTAAAGTCATTTCAACCAATCCCTTATGATGGCAATGGGTGCAGGCCACATGCGTTAGCGGAACGGTTTTTACCCGGATATAATTTGTCGAAAATCCAAAAATATACATGCATTGGTTTTTACCGGCCGCTTAATTTGCTTCAATTCCCATGATCTCTGTCACTTCATTGATCGCATTTTGCGCGGGTTGTTTGCTAAATAGTCCTACTACTATAGGGACACGCTTCTCATTGCCATTCTGATCGAATATAAAAAAGGCGGTACTATCCAGTGTTATAAAGAGATACCTGGAACTGAGCACATAAAAGTTGTCAAAATTATCAAAGTGATAAATCACTTCTCCACTCAGGGCATGGTTTTTATGGATAACGGTTTTTGCGTTGGGATCAATTGTTAGTTTTTTGGTTGTTTTTAATAGGTTGATCAACGCAAAAATGAGGAATAATAATGCCGCCCAGATACCGATTTTCTTTTCTGCCGGAATAATAAAATACAAGGTGGCGCCTATAGCCAGGCATACCACCGAACGGACAACGGCGGTGGACATACTGGTTTTTAAATGAAATTTATTGCCTTCCTGCGTGAAATATTTATAATTACTCATGTTCTGACTTTTAAAGTGTTGACTATATTAATTGCAGCTGATGTGAAAATCTACAGACGCTCCTGCATTTTTATCCGCTTCCATCGGGCATATGCTTTGTAGAAGAATACAGCGCCCACCAGCAGCAGAAGAGCAAGGATTCCCCATTTACCCGCATGTTTATAGAGCAGCTGCTGGAAGTCGTTCATTTCAATAACGCCGCCTGCTGCTTCCCATTTTTGAATCCGGATAAATTGATAGATGCCGGCGCCTGCAAAAAACAGCCCGATCAGCAAATGGATGATCACCCTGGAATAGGGTTCTTTTTTATTGCCTTCATATATATGGTCTCCGGCAAAATGCGGATCATCTTTTTCTGTTTCAATTTTCATCTGCTTACATTTATTTCCTGTAAATCATTTGTACATTCCCTAAAAGTTTCTTATCGGGCGCGATAAATCTGAGGCTTTTATAGTCCGTCCAGGAAAACGACATTTCATTGCCGGGTTTAAAATCTGCATCAGCCGCAGGTACTTCACGGGCATTGGCCGGAACATCGATGCTTTTATCAGAGGCGATGGCTTTTACCACATCATTAGCAGCATCTATGGATGTTATTTTAAATAGTCCTTGTTTGTGGTCATCGAAAAGATATACCAATACCAGGTCTCCGGGTTGGGGGCTGCCCGCATATTGCCCGGACTGCCGCACCTGTTCCGCCCGGCTGGTAACGGTTTTAGTCGTTTGCTCAGGCCCGATGCGGTGGTAAATAAATAAGCCTGCAAGCAGCAGGAAAATGGCCCCAAAGAACAGGACGGTCAACCAAATCAGGAATCTCCCTACTTTCCCTGCATTAAAAGAGGTCTTTACCTGTATCTGTTTCTTTTCCGCTTTGTAGAAGGCGTCCAGTTCATTATCCCAACGTACCACCGGTACATCCCGATGGCAATTTTCGCAGGAAACGGCAGCCGTTATTTTTTTGGTATTGCGTACCCAGCCGGCTTCCAGTTGCAGCTGATAGAAGGTCATCTTCATTTTGCCCCTGTCCTTACATAAAGGACAAGGGGCATCAGGAACAGGGATGGTTTTAAGGAAGAGATGATTTTTGTTGATTCTCGTAACTACTATCATGGCAGTAAGATTCCAGGGTCATTTCAGTACAGATCAGTTAATAAAAGCAAATTTGTTTTCGAACATTTTGCCAAATACTGGTACCGGTTTTTCAGCGCCGTTGCCTGCATTAATCATTCCCAGTATCCAGAATACCATTAAAACATATCCTACCAGGCCCAGGAAAGATAACGCCGGAACCACGTGGGCAATAATATTCAAAATGACGCTTACAGCAATGCTGACAATGGCCAGACCTAAAGACTGCTTCAGGTGGTATTTAAGTAAACTGTCTGCCCGGTCTTTTCCGGAAAAATAGGCAATCAGCCATCCAATCAGTGTAATGTAGGAGATAATAGATAAGGTGCGGTTGTTCATAAAATGTAAGGATTTGTCAGGCAATATTGCCAGGTGCAAATATGCATCTGCCCCCCATGATATTCCAAACCTTGCTATGCTACAAAGCGTCTACCCCTGTTAGGGTAGCGTCTACAATACGACTACATCTTAATAATATTGTTGGATATCAATTGTTTATAAAGATGATAAATATTCATTTTATTATATTCCTACAGACACTTTTATCATTTTATAGTAATTTGCCGGCATGAAATTCTTGCTTCATTCTTTATTAATATGCATTTACATTAGTTTGTCATTGGATGGTTTCACACAAACGGAAGCTGCTGAAAATTCACAATCGGGCAGTAAAAATGTATTAAGCGGAAATAACCAGCCGGACGTATTATATCAACAGGCGGAAACCTTCAGGGTCAATAAAAACTATGCCGCCGCGCGGTCAACAGTCAGACAAAGTATCCAGACAGCCTTACAAATTAAAAACTATACGGCGGCAGCCAAAGCTTATGCACTGCTGGTAAGTATTAAAGCGAACAGCAGGGAATTAGCCACCCTGACACAAACAAGCGATTCTGCCATGTTAATAGCGCAACGGGCAAATGATCCTGTAGCAATGGCCTATGCTTATTATGCCCGGGTGCTGGTATATAAAACCCTCGATGACCCGGAAAATATGGTAAAGAATTGCCAGTCCGGCCTGAAAGAGCTGGAAAAGCGGATGGATCATAATATTGCCGCCAGATGCTATTACCAGCTTTACGTGGTAAATTCAGACTGGAACAATGAAGCCAAAGTAAACTTCTATGCACGGAAAGCAACGGAACATATCCTGCAAACGAAGGACTATAACATGTTGAGCAACTGCTATACTGCCCTGTCGGTTGCTCATGAATATAATTATAATACCCAAAAAGAAAAGCAGGAACTGGACAGTACCTTGTTTTATTTAAGTCAATCGGAGGCCCTTTACCGCCAATACCCCGGGCATGTGGCCGATTATACTTATGCGATTACCTGTATTAATATCGCCAATTGTTACATGAAATATTTTCCGGAAACTGACGGGGGAGCCAAAGCCCAGGCTATCCATTTTGCCAATACCGCCAGAACCGCATTGAAAGATACCAGCAACAGCCAGGAAGTGGTTGCCAGTAGCTTAGGCATATTAAGCGAATATGCCCGTAGGGAGAATAACAGTGTACAGGAAGAACGCTATCTGTTGGATGCCTACGAGGTAATGAAAACGGAACAGCCGCCTTACTACTACACCATGATCAATGTAGTAAGAGGTTTATCTGGTTTTTATAAGCGGAAAGGCGATTATCAGAAAGCATTGGACTACCAGGAAAAAGTAACGGAATACAGTAATAAAAATTTTAGCGAGAAGCAGGCACAGAATGCGCAAAAGCTGGAAATACAATACGAAACAGAGAAGAAGGACAATGAAATGCGGATCCTGAAAGAGCGGGAGAAAAGCCGGATGCTGCAAAACTACCTATACGCCTGTATCGCACTGGCTTCCCTGCTTGGGCTGGTGTTTATGTTCCGTTCGTATCATTTCAGGCTACGCTTCTCCATGCAACGGGAAAAGCAGCTGCAGCTGGAAAAACAGGATTCTGAGTTACAGATAAAGCTGCAAAAAGAAGAACAGGCAAGGCTGAGGGCAGAACAGCAGCTGATGGAAACCCAGCAGCAACAACTTCAAAAGGAAGTAATGGCCAATGTATTGCACCTGGAACATAAGAACCGCATGTTACTCGACATAAAAGACAAGTTGTCCGAAGGCGGCTCAGTAAACATGCAAAAGATTTTAAAAGAGGAACTGGTGATTGACAACGATTTTGAAAATGCAAAATTGCAGATCCAGCGTGTCCATCCTGATTTTTTTAACCTGATCAACGAAAAGTCGCAAAGAAACCTCAGTCCACTGGACCTGAAGCTATGTGCCTATCTCTATCTCAAAATGGACACACGGCAGATAGCACAGCTAATGCATATCGAAGCCAAGAGCGTCCGCATGAGCCGTTACAGAATTAAGCAAAAGCTTGGACTGGGAAAAGACGAAGACCTGAATATTTTCCTGCAGGGTTTGGGCAATTAAGCCAGCTTTGGCATCCGGCTCCAATGGCAGCATTACCGCTTATAGATGTATTCCAAAGCCTCATCTTTATTACTAATGAAATTTACCGAATGATAGGTTATGGCTTTGTCGGGCATTAATGCCCCTTTCTTGCCTTTCCACGTCTCCCAGTACCTGGTGGAATAATCAATCACCATTTTAGTATTTGGAAGTCTGAATCCGCGGACTTCTCCATAATGATTTATATTACCACTCGTCATTTGTCCAACCAAAATGGCATGGGTATTTCTTTTAAACTCAACGGCATTCATTAATGCAGAAGAGAAAGTGGACTTTCCGATAAGCACAAAGAAGTGACCTTTTTTATTTAAATAACTATGCTTAATACTGTCAATGAAAGGTGTTAATACCCCTGAATTACCGCCGCCATTAAAGCGAAGATCAACAATGATTTTGTCGGGTTGGGTACTTGCTATCTTTGAAAATAACTCGTTACTAAACTGAAGGAATGGGTGATTTTCATCATTTTCACAACGTGCAAAATTAAAATAAAGTATCTTTCTTACGGTGTCGTACTCATACCAATATGCTTTACCATCTTCTCTGTAAGGCAACATCGTCCGGTATTGGCTGGAGAGGGCCAGTTTCAAACTATCCTTACTAACGGCATCCAGTGTTATATTGAGCATTTCATGATTAGAATTTTGCAAAGTGAATGTGGCACTTGTATCCGAATTCAGAATACCTAATCCTTTAAGGAAAGAAGGGTTGTTTAAAAACTGTTGTCTGTAAGTTTCAAAATAGGATTTATTGTCGTCTTTAATTACTTCTCTGAATTTATTGTTGATTTCATCGATAGGATGCCCGTTTATGGCCATTAGTTTAAATAAAAGGCAACTTGATTTCTGGGGATCAATACCGGTAACAAAAATGCCATCATCAAACATTTCAAATTTTATTGGGAGAAACAGATGGAATCTGGGCTCAATCCTGGTATGCTCATCGCCGATCGATACGTTTAACTTGAAAAGTTCTATCATGAAAGTTTCATAATCCAGGCTATCAGCTTTTGAAGCTATCATGGAAACTTTATGCTCAAATCCGGCCTTACTTATTTTATCATACAGATTTTTATGCTTTACTGGCAACGTATCTCTGTAATACATCAGATCTTCAAGCAGTTCTTTTTTTGTCAGGTGCTGTGAAAAACAACAATCAGGAATTAAAAAAGAGCATACAAGTAAAAAAGAAAAATACTTTTTCATCGGGCAGGGTTTTGTTTTATTGTTGGCATTCGGGTTGGTTTATATTTATCCTGAGATATTAACTTAACCTGAATTTCTGCCTATGCAGTTGCCCCCATTTTATCAATGCTTCTACTACAGGTAAAATAGTTTTTCCATGCTCAGTTATCGCGTATACAACGGTTACAGGTTGCGTATCACAAACCGTCCGGGACACAAGTTTATTTATTTCCAGCTCCTTCAACTCACCTGAAAGCACCTTGGCAGAAATGCCACTGATGTCGCGTCGCATTTGCATGAAAAACTGTTTCTCATCTTTACTGGCAGCAAGATATACGAGGATGATCAACTTCCATTTGCCGCCACATAACTCCAGGCTATCTTTTAAAGCGAGCAATGGACCACGGCATGTTTGGGTGGGTAATTCTTTTATCTCAGTCATTTTTTTTATAGATAATAGTTACTTCCAGGTTAGTAGTTACCTGTGGTTAACCTGTCGCTAAAATACATCAATTCGGGCGATTTTTGTATCACACCAAACAATCCATTAACCCATTATTCAGATTTATGCAAAACACTCAAAAGTTAATTTTAGTTACAGGTGCAACTGGTCAGCAAGGCGGTGCAGTAGCACGTCATTTACTGGCAAAGGGTTATAGTGTCAGGGCCTTCACCCGCAATGCAGATACTTTTGCTGCACAGGTATTACGCCTGGCCGGCGCGGAAGTGGTGGAAGGGGACAGTGATAACCGGGATTCTTTAGACATAGCAATGGAAGGTATTTACGGCGTCTTTAGTGTTCAACCTTCTGAATATTCGCCCGGTTTTACCCCTGTTGGTTTTGGCTACCCCGATGAAGTCAGACAGGGCAGGAATATTGCCGATGCGGCAAAAAAGGCGGCTGTCAGCCATTTTGTTTATTCATCGGCAGCAGGTGCCGAGCATCTGAAAGGAACCCGTAATTATAGCAAATGGGAAATAGAGGAGTATATCAGGGCCATTCAATTACCGGCCACTATTTTACGCCCGGTTTGGTTCATGGAGAACTTTACCGATCCTCTTTTTGGTTTACAAACCGGTAAGTTTTCAACCGCTATAAAACCGGACGTAGCAATACAACTTATCGCAGCAGATGATATTGGTGCATTTGCGGCCATTATATTCCAGCAGCCCGGTCATTTCATTGGAAAGGAATTGGAGATTGCCGGTGATGCACTCACCCCATCAGAGATTGTTAGTGCCATCAATGGCGTAAAAGATGGTCCTATGATTTCCTATACTCAGATTCCGGTGGAGATCATTCGCCAACATAGCAGCAGTGCAGCGCGTGTATATGAAGTCATCAATGAAACAGGTTATCATGCGGACATTCCCACACTAAGAACTTTGCACCCGGCACTAATGAATTTTGACAACTGGCTGCAGAAGGAAGGAAAAATAAAGTTCAATGCGCTTATGCATACAAACGCATCTTAATCGGAGGATGATCCGGTCGATGCTTTCTGATATACCGGAAGGAAAGTGGTATTAACAAAATGCTCAAATGAAGTAGGGGTGGTATTCGCTGCTGATCTTGATCTCCACATTTTTATGTGACGATGATTGATCCCGGTTACCACCTCACTCATTCATCCTTTAAACGGAAATATGTTTCCCCATCAATGGTCTACCAGTTTGGTATAGAAAAAGATTATTTTATTCAATAAAAAACTCTACATTTGAAATTGTCGGGCATGAAAAACTAACGCGCGTAACTTTAAGGTGAACATGAAACCCAAGGTATCAAAACCTTTATACCATTTTCTATGAGCATTTTCGACTAAATCTGTTTATTTCCCGGATCTTATACTGTAGAAGGAAACCTTCGTCAACGAAGGGGCGTGCCATTGTTATACATATCTCTCCTAAACAAAACCAAAATCAATGAATCAGAAAAACAAAACTTCATCGTCGTGTTTAATGCGTAGAATAGCCCACGCATTAAGGATCTGATAATCACTGTACAATTATCGGTTTTTTAATATTCCCTTCAACTGCTACGTTGCGGAATAGCATTGCTATGCCTGGAAACGGCATACCGCGTTTACCTTATTTCCTAAAAGTAATCCTGATTATGAAAACAAAGCTACTCCTGTTTATCGGGTGTTGTTTGTTATCGCTGTTTGTACAGGCGCAACAAGTCAACCCTGCGGAAAGAGACTACCGTATTTTGCATGTCAATAAAAAATTCACTCCCGGAAAAGGATTCCGGGTAGATAATGTAGCCATCCGCTCCAGTGGGAAGAATGCAAAGGTACTGTTTGCGAAGAATGACTACTTCCTGGTACAGTTTGATCAGTTGCCCACAGAAAATCAAAAAGCAACACTAAAAGGGCTAGGCATCACATTGCTGGACTATTTTCCTAACCTGGCCTATTATGCGCATTTCAGAAAGGAAGTTAATTCTGATCAATTATCGGGATTAGGAGTGCGAACGATATTGCCGGTCGATGAAAACCTTAAACTGTCGGATGACCTGTATAATGGGAAAGTTCCTGCTCATGCAAGGAGAGGAGATAATATAGAAGTGCAGGTGGTGCTTTATGCCGTGGCAGATGGCAGCGCAGCAGAAAAAAGTATTCTTCAGTATGCTACCATTGTTGAGCGTACTTCCCCTACGAAGTGGAAATTGCTGGTGCCGCAGCATAAATTGAGTGCACTGGCCAATGTAAAAGAGATCAAATTTATTGAACCGGTAAGCGCTGAACCCATACCGGAAAAGGAGGTAAATGAGCCACGGAAGGAAGATATATTCAGCAATGACTATGGCCGCTCCAACTATGTGAACTCAGGTTTCGGTGGCATATTGTATAATGGTGATGGTGTAAATGTGATGATCCGGGAAAATGGGATGTATAGCGGTCCTGATTTGCAGGGACGTGTAATGGACGGAACTTATCAGCCTGGCGATCCGGGCAGCCATCCATCCGGAGTGGCCAGCTATCTGGGCAGTGCGGGGAACGTTAACCCGCGGGACCGCTCCAATGCCTGGGGGGCTAATATACTGGCTGTTTCCGGTCAGGATACCTATACGTTGTATGATGATCCCGTAAAAAAAATCCGGGTTACAAATATGTCTTACGGTTGGTGGAATACTGACAACCACACCGTCACGGCGGGCTATAACAGTCTTTCACAGGAGCACGATAATTTTGAACGTACCCGCCCTGAGGCGATGCTGGTATATTCTTCCGGTAACGTTGGCGACTATACGACCCTGGGCGGAAAGTATAATGGTATGGCCGGATGGGGTAACATCTCGGGGGAGGCTAAGAATGCAAAGAATATATTGACAGTAAGCGGCACCGATTATGAAGATAATTTCCTGGACTGGACCTGTAAAGGACCCGCTTACGATGGCCGCATCGTTCCACAGCTGGCAACAGAAGGCCAGGGGGGCACCTCTTTTGCCGCTCCAAAAATTTCCGGCATTTTCGCCATCCTTTCCCAGGCGTATAAATCTGAAGCACAGGCACCTGTACCCGCAGCACTGATTAAAGCGGTGATGATGAATACAGCCGATGATGTTTATAATCCCGGTATTGATTTTAAAAGTGGTTTTGGCCGCCCCAATGTACGGCGAGCTTATCTGGCCATTAAAAACAGGCGATATGCTACTGATACCATTACGCAGGGCAGCCATAAAAGTTTCCCCGTTTCCGTACCTGCCGGCACTTCACAGGTACGCGTGCTGGTATATTGGACCGACTATGAGGCCACACCAGGCGCAGCGCAGGCATTGGTAAACGATCTGGACTTAACGGTCAGCGATCCGTCAGGTAATATTACATTGCCATGGGGCCTGGATACTACTGCCAACGCAGTTAGCCTTAATGCATTACCAACGCGGAAGACCGATCATATCAATAACGAAGAACAGGTAACTATTGATAATCCATCAGCAGGTACCTATCATATTTTTATAAATGGATTTAACGTTCCACAGGGGCCGCAGCAATTCTTTGTCGTATATGAATTCATAAAGGAGGAAGTGGTGCTGAGCTACCCGCTGGGTGGTGAATCAATGGCGCCTGGACAGCAGGAATATATCCGCTGGGATGCATTTGGTACACCGGGGACTTTTAACCTGGAATACTCTGCTAACAACGGTGCGAGCTGGGATACCATCGCCACCAATATTGCGGCTGCCAAAAGACAGTTTAACTGGAAAATACCCGATCTCGCCGCCAATATACTGGTGAGGGTAAAACGGGGAACACAAACCAGTGTTTCTGCCGCAGTACATGTGATGCCCGTTCCATCCGGACTAAAAACAGACTGGGTATGTGATAATGCGCTGCAGTTGTCGTGGAATAAAGTTCCGACCACCGGTGTGCATTATGAAATTTTTAAGCTGGGACAAAAGTACATGGACTCCATTGGTATCACCACAGACACCATCTTTAGCGTAAGCGCACCCGATGCTTCAAAGGAAGAATGGTACGCCGTACGTGCTGTTGGTGCCAACGGAGAAACAGGGCTACGCTGTAATGCTATCAAAAAAGATATTGGCCTGTTTAAATGCAACAGTGTTATTACCGGTATTGCATTTAATGTGAGGAAAGACAGTGTATTATTAACCGGGAGCGTAAATGCATTAGGTAAAACGCTTAACAACGTGGCGTTTGAATATGGTCCCACCACAGCATACGGGTCGGTCACCACTATCCCCGGCGCTTTCACCGGCACCAGTTTTACCCCGCTTCAGCAGCAGATTCCTATTACCATCCAATCCGGAGAAATCTGGCATTATCGTCTGAAAGGTAAACTGGATGGCCTGGATGTATTTGGTGAAGATCATAGTTTCCAACCCGCGCCGGGCAATTCCATGAAATTCAATGGTGCAGAAACCATGACGCTGGGGCCCAACAACGCCGTAAATGGAAATAAACCAAGAACAATTGAATGCTGGGTGAAAACCAGTGTATATAACAGCGATGGAGGTGCGATTACCCTTGCAGGTGGCACTGGTACCACACTTGGAGACTTTACCCTGGCCACCAATGGAGGCGATAACCTGTGGAAGTTATCATTGTGGAATGTAACGCGCACGTATACACTACCCAACAATAAAGGAGAATGGCATCATATGGCCATCACCTATAACCCGGCAAATACAACTGCAGAGCTGTATTACGACGGTACCCTATGGGATTCCTGGAGCACCGGCGGAGCACTTACCACCTTGCCCGGTAACATACGTCTGGGAGTTCGGGTAAACGGATCTTCTTTTTATTATAATGGTGAAATGGATGAAGTACGGATATGGAATACTGTACGGACCGCGGCACAGATCAGGGAGAATATGCATCACCCCTTAAAAGGAACGGAAACCGGACTGGTGTATTATGTAAACTTCGATAACCCGGAAACAGAAAGTTATGACGTCGCCGGTAAAACAGCGCTTTCGCAAACCGGGTCATTGCAGAAAGTAAAAGCACGTTATCCATTCGGAACCGGTGCTACATTTGTGGGCACAGAAGCTGCCGGCAGTAATGTTTTCGGTAATGGCGCCGATGTAACGGCTTTCTATAATGCGCAGGATGGTAAACCAGCATCGTTTTCAAAGATTGATCTTACTTCCGCCGTTTTCAATGATTTTTCTGCCTCGGCGTTCCGTGTAGGAAAAGAGTTCTGGATAGGACATCGTTATGCTACCACAGCCGGCCCTGTAAATATGAACCTGATGTTTACAACTACGGCTAATATTACTACAGATGACGTTGCTCATCCCGGCAAAATACTGGTATTTACAAGATTGCCTTATACCGATGGTAAATGGCAATATAGCGGAACCGCCAATGCAGCGGATAGTATAGCCCATACCGTTACGCTTAATAACCAGACGAGCTACCAGCAATACCTGCTGATGAAAGATGAACAACCTTTTATGTATGCTTCAGCAGATTCGCTTACGCTGGCAGATGCAAGGACCGGAGTAACTACCAGGCCGCAACAATTCACTTTGTCGGGTGCTAACCTGCCACCAACAGTGAGTATCACTGCCCCGACAGGTTTTGAAATATCTGTCAACGATACCACTTACGTTAATTCATCCGCTGCGCTTTCTATCGCGACTACAGGAGGAACATTACAGCAGGCAAAAGTATTTGTTCGCTTTGCACCCGTTACGCCTGGCATATACCAGGGTAGCATACTTATCAACGCCGGTGCTGCAACACTGGACAGCATACTATTAAAACAAGAAGCTGTTCCCGTGGAAACTACCGCCGGCAACGCGATGAGCTTTGACGGAAACGGTGACTACCTGGAGATACAAAACCTGAACTGGCAGCCTGCCGAATTTACTATTGAATGGTGGCTGAAACCAAGGTCGTACAAAAATTATAACCAAAGCATAGGCAACGGCTGGGGCTCTTTCCTGGCACATGCCGACAGCGGTGGCGGTCTGAATATAGGCGTGGCTAACAATACCAATTCAAGACTCCTGGTAGCATCCGCATACAGCGATCTGAATACATGGCACCATTATGCCTATACGTTTAAAAATGGCGCAGCCAAAATATACCGCGATGGAAGACTGATAGACAGCAAAGCAGCTTCCTCTTATCCTCCTAACTGGACCACTTTCCGTATCGGCGCAGCATCTGCAGATGCTATTGATGGAGAACTGGATGAATTCAGGATGTGGACCATCGCCAAAACACAGCAACAGATCCGGGAAGGTATGCACCTCACCACCGAGGGCACTGAACCAGGGCTGAAGCTTTGTTTACAGTTCCAGTCCTCACAAAACGGAGTCGTGGATATTTCCCCCAACGGTTATCCCGTGCGGATAGTGAATGCGGTAAGAATCCCTTCTAACGCACCGATTGCCAAAGGGATCAGTGAAACAAAACAGATATTGACGCCAGGCATCACCAGTTTCTCTCAAACAGGTATCAGTATGGACTTTTCTTCCGCCGGCACGCATCCAAACGGAGAAGTGGTAGTCAGTAAACTGAGTGGTATTCCTGCTAATGACCTATTGCCATCTGTACAGGACAGTACCTGGTGGGTAATCAATAATTACGGAAGCAACCCTGTTTTTACCGGATTAACAAAACTCAGCATCACTAGTAATGCAGGCAATACAGATCCGGGTATCTACCGCTTATACCGCCGTGGCTTCAATGCCTTTGGAAACAGCTGGGTATTCAATAACAAAACCGTAGAAACTTCCGGCAGTGACGTTATATTCAATTTCAACGCGACTGATTCACTGACCTCTTTTGGACAACTGGCATTTAATAAAACCAGTGGCATAGAAGTGGCAGATACGCTGCCCGGACAAGCCTATAAATTTGATGGCAGCGATGCAGGCATCACCGTCAATGGTCTTAACTGGAAACCTGAAGTATTTACCATAGAATGGTGGCTCAAGGCCAATACCGCCAGCAGCTGGAACCAGCAGATAGGTAATGGATGGGGAAGCTTCCTGGCGCATGCGAACAATGATAAGAGCATGAGTATAGGAGTCGCTAACAATGCCGCTTCCCGCGTAGAAATACCAGGCGCGTTCAATGAACTGAACACCTGGCACCATTATGCCTTTACTTTCGACAATGGTGTGGTAAAAGTTTACCGGGACGGAGAACTGGCAGGTACTAAAACCGCCTCCTCTTTCCCTGCTCTCTGGTCAGGATTTATTGTAAACAATAGGGGTGGAGATGGCATCAACGGATCGCTGGATGAATTCAGGATCTGGAGCACTGCCCGTACGCAATCGCAGATCCGTGAAAACATGCATCACACCATCGCCGCCGGTACTCCGGGATTAAAAGTATACCTGCAGGGACAAGGACAGCAGCAGGGCGCATTTTTCACAGAAGTATCCGGGAATGCATATATCGTATCGGCCGACAGCAGCCTACAACGCGAAGTGTCTACTGCGCCTGTTGCCAAAGGTGTCAGTCAATCACTGGTGATAGACAGTGCGGGACGGTATTATTTCAACCAGGCAGGATTGACCTTACAATATAAACAGGAGAGTAGTTATCCAAAAGGAGAAGTGGTGGTAAGCAGGCTGAATGCCGTACCATATGCAGCTCCGGCAGGTGATAGTTACCTGGGACAATATTGGATCGTCAGAAATTACGGCGACACAACGGCAACAGCTATCAGCACCATAACGCTGTCCAATGCGGCGGATACTATGCGCAACCTGGAGCTTAACAGTCGTCCATTCAACGCGTCCGGTAGCTGGAAAGGCATTGCAAACGGTGTCACTGCACCAGGTGAAGCAGATGTTACGTTTGGCACTGCTGCCACAGATATCCGTAATAACCAGTTGGTATTTATACAAACCGCCAATACGGCACCAACATTTGCAGCGCCTGCGAATATTACGGTTATCAGAAATGATAGTTGCCATTATAACACAGCGACGACTATTACCGGTGTTCCTTCGGCTGTGCAGGATGATAGGGATTCTCTTCCGGCTATAAGTTATACCGACACAACTGCTGCAGGTTCCTGCATCTCAGAGCTGTTGATTACCCGCACCTGGGTGGCCAGAGACAATGCAGGCAGATCTGTAAGTCACGCCCAATTGATCACCGTAAAAGATACCACTGCACCGCTGATCAGTTGCAAAGCCGATGCATTGCGGCAGGCCAACAGTGGTGGCTGCACTTATACGGCCACCGGAACGGAATTGGATATCACGGCTACTGATAATTGCAGTGCCATCAATTTCAGCTATTCACTCAGCGGCGCCACTACAGTCAGCGGTGTAACTACCCTGGCTGGTGTTGCATTCCATAGCGGTGTAACAAATATTAACTGGACAGCTAAAGATGCCTGCGGCAACTCAAGTACCTGCAGCTTTACATTGACAGTTAACAGTGCGCAGCTGTCTGCAGCCATCCCTGACGCATATGCAGTAAATCCGGGGGGAGAAGCGAACACTATCTACATCGGCTATGGTCCTTCATCGCTTACCCTTGCTACGCAGGTGACTGGCGGCAAAGCACCATATACTTACAGATGGTCAACAGGCAGTACGGCTGCCACTGCACAGGTAAGCCCATCTGTGCCGGGTACATTTACCTATACCGTAACTATTACGGACGCAAATGGCTGCACCACTTATGTAACCAAACAAATTAAGGTGACAGATATCCGTGGTGATCACGGTAGTGTAATGGTATGTCATCAAACCGGCAACGGAGGCTCATTCCAGCTACGCATTAATCCCGCTGCTGTGCCGGCACACCTTGCACACGGCGATAAGCTGGGCACCTGTGCTGCTACCGGAGCTTTCAAATCTACCAGCGAAAACACATTCCAGGTGATGGTAAGCCCTAACCCAAGCAGGCAATACTTTACACTGCAGTTGCCTACCTACGGAGAAGGTATTGCTTATGTAAAGGTGTACGACCTCAATGGTAAACTGGTGGAAGAAACCAGGGGGGCAGATAAAACAATCACCTTCGGAGAGCGGTTGATACCCGGTACTTATATTGTAGAGATAGTACAGGGCAGAAACAGGGAAACAGTACAAGTGATAAAACTATAGGAAAGTATTGAAGAGATAAATGGCCGGAGAAATTTCTCCGGCCATTTTTAACGTTTGGTGGTCATTGCATGTTCTTTGGTAAAAGCCCGATACCTGCCGCCACTAATTTGGCCATGGGTCAACTATTTGATTAATCTCCGGACGTTTCCTGGCATTCTGTTTTATATATGAATTCAATTATTCTTCGGTTTTGTTTAATTGTGCAAACAACGAAAAGTACTCCGTCAGCACCGCTAAGAATTGTTGGGATTGTGTAAGATTTAAAACAACCGACTTCTCGAAATTATCTACGTTCTTAAAATCTTCGGTATAAATTCTCTGGCGTTCTTCCCACTTTCCAGCCGCCTTTAGGTATAAATTTTTTATATAAAAATTTATTGCTTCACCATTATGATCTTCAAGTGAATTATTAGAGGAAATTTTAAATAGAAATGCACGTAGAAGGGAGACGGGTCTTAATTGTGTATCCCATATATGGTTCTTTAAGTGTGACTGAACAAACGCCAATATTTCGGAATGATCAAAGGTTAATCCACGACTATATATGTCTTCCGGAAGATGTAGGTACTTGTGGTCAAATAGCCATTTTGCCAGTAATAAATAGCTTTGCTGTACGGTATTAAACTCATTCTCCGGATTGAAACAGGAATGCGAAAATATCTCTCCTGCCTCAATGATGGCCAGTTCAATGGCTGTTATTTCCATTTTGTCCCGTACAAACCATACCTTTATTTTTGTTATATCATTAAGCGGCTTTTGGAAAAATATTTGATTGGAAATGCTGCTACTTTGATGATCAAAATAGGCAAGGCATTCATCGAGAGAACTTCCCGGATGGACAAAGCCTTCCCAGAATTCCGATGGTTTAGGGTCTGCAGCGGCTTTTTTTCCGTTACCTGATTTAGAGAATACGGATATATTACTAAGATAATTTTCGAATTTATATTGATCGTTCTTAGGGCTTACCGGGGGATAAAATTTATCATTTATGATCTTAAATTTGAAATTATATCGGATGGAATTTTGCTTGTCTTCAAAATCTTTATTTCTCTGATTGGTGGTAATTGTTTTAGGAGGGGTGCCTAAATTATATTGTTCAAACCATTGGGTAATCTTCGGATCGGTACTTTTTATTCCTATTAAGTTTACTACATCCTGTATGATCATTTCTGCAATTTTTTATTAATGCTATATTATTATTTGTAACCGGCCGTTACTAAGACAAGCTTATTTGCATAAGCTTCAAAGTTAAAGAAATAATTAACTGTTTCTTGAATTATGAAGTGATGCGCAACAAGTTTCAACACCAATCAGATCTGCCACAAATTTCCTTATGGTCGGATGCCGTACCGGATGGTCAGCACTTTTCAAAAACCGGGTAGTGTCTGGCGAATACCGGAAAGAATAATAGCGGCAGGTAACTATTTCCCGCATTTTGTCGTTTTTATCCAAACGATAATAACCGCCATTCCATAACTTTACAAAAAGCATAAGATCTATGGCAGACACTCATTCTGATAGCAAGTTAAAACATGGGCAGGTACAGTATATTGAATTCCTGTCAAAGGACCTTAGCCGCGCCAAAAAATTTTATACAAAAAGTTTTGGCTGGAAATTTGTCGACTACGGTCCGGACTATACGGCATTTGAAGGTGATTATGTAGATGGTGGATTCACAATAGGTAAGCCGGTAAAAGGTACTGTCTTAGTTGTCCTCTATTCAAACGATATTGAAGCGACTCAAAAAAAGATCGTTGCGGCAGGAGGGACCATTGTAAAGGATATCTTTGATTTTCCCGGCGGCAGGCGATTTCATTTCGCGGACCCTGATGGTTACGAGCTGGCTGTTTGGTCTTTGTAAACAGAATTCTGGCGTACTGCATAAAACGGAGTACCATTTATTGTGGCCGGTTTCTCCGTTTTATGCGGTAACGGATTGTCCTTTTATAGCAACGGTTGAGATCCACTGTGGCCTACTTCAGGCGCTCATTGATCAGGTCCACCAGCTGCTTAAATTCTTCCGGTGAATAACCAACAGACGAATAAATAACTTTCCCATTCTCATCTATCAGGAAATTTCTGGGAATATTCTGGGCAGCGAACAAGCTGAAAATTTTTCTTCCTTCATCTGGTAAAATAGGAAAATCAAATCCCTTCTTTTCTTTAAATGGTTTTAATTTTTCCCATCCTTCTTCCCTGCCAAAAACAAAAAATGCAAAGCGGGGGTCCTTCTTATGTGGCGCCCATATCTTTTTTTGTACTTCGGGTAGTTCAGCATTACATGGCGGACACCAGGTGGCAAACAGATTCAGTAGTACCAATTTCCCTTTATAGTCCGCGATATTCACCGTTTTACCTTCCGTTAGTTCAAAACTAAATGAAGGGACATTGTCTCCGGTTTTGATATAGGTATCCTTATCTTGTGCATAGCTGCTGTAGGCGCTGAAAAAGGTAAATAAACAAACAAGGAATTGTTTCATGAAGCATATTTTTGAAAGTTAAATTACAATTTTTACGGGAATCCAATTGCCATAAGTGGGTGTCTTGAAAGCTTTATTCATGAAATATAATAGAACAGGCTCAAATTTACCGGTAATGAGGTGTCCAGTATCACAGGGGCACATTTAGAATGTCTCAGCCCTTTTTATTTTTTATGAGCATCAGGTTGGAGAGTAAGTCGAAATCATGCTGGTTGATTTCAAATGAACCCGTCCTGAAAGGATATCCCCAGCTTTTCTTATTTTGAATGAACTCGAGTTGATCTATAAGTGGTAAAATCGAAATATCATGATGAGGGAAGAAGTCCACATCTCTTCTGAATGCTGAAAAATCTGGGGAGAGCTGCACTTCATATATTTCTTTGTCCTTAATTTTTCCGATGGCGGTGAACTCCTGGCATTTATCCAATTCTCCAAAAGTTAGTTTCGCCGAGTAATAAATAATAAAGTCCCCCGGATGCATCCGTTTTAACGGAGATAATTTTCCGTGCCCGGCCTGTGCAATGCCTGCAGCAATCCCGTTTTTTACGTGGTCTTTGGAAGCCACAACAATCCAGTATTTGGGGTGTGAGGTAGTAGTCATAAGATAAAGTAATCATTTTTTTTGATACTTTCAATTGCCGGAAGTGATACATCCGGCGCTATAACATTATTCATAGATGAAATTTGAGACTTACCAGCCATGTGATATTTTAAAGCCTTTTATCAGGTCTTTTGCTATCGCAGAAATCACCCGGGAACATACTTACACCGTGCTGCCAGATACCGGTCTGATTATTTGTTTACAATATAAAGTGCAGTCCTCTTTTCGTGCCAATCATTTGTTCCTTCCTTCCTCCGGACTTACCGGCTTACAGGATAGTTACCGCACTTACAGCGGTGCCGCCAATATGGGGTCGGTGTTAATTCGTTTCAAAGCAGGTGGTGCTGCCGCTTTTTTTAAGCAGCCCATGCATGAAATTTTTGGCGGAAGTATTTTGCTGGATGATTTTATGCGCCAGTCTGAGCTACTCCTGTTAGAAGAGCAATTATGCGAGGTGGCCACTGATATAGAAAAGATCAGCATCATTGAAGCATTTTTAATAGCCAGACTGCAACATGATCCATTAGATGAGCTGGTTACAACTGCCATGAAAATTATTCATAGCAATAGCGGTAATATCAGGATAAAGGAATTGATGCAGCAGTTATATATCAGCCAAAGCGCATTGGAAAAAAGATTTCGCCAGGTGGTAGGCGCATCGCCTAAAAAATATTCAACGATCGTTCGCTTTAAGCATTTCATTGAAAATTACAATCCGCAAGTTCCCTTGTCCGATCAGGGATGGCAAGCAGGATTTTATGACCAGGCTCACTTTATAAAAACATTTAAATCTTTTACAGGCGAAACGCCGGAAACTTTTTTCAGCAAAAGATGAGAAAAACGATTTTTTACAATGGCAGCTCACAGCGATTGCGGACCTTGCAGGACCCAATAAGGGACTTACAAAAGCAGTATATATGAGTACATCCGCCAGTATTTCAATTGAATTCAATCACCTGATTATTTTTGCAAAAGACAAACAGCAGTCTGCTGTTTTTTTAACTACACTATTGGGCCTGCCTGCACCGCAACCGGCAGGATTCTTTCTGGCCGTGGATTTTAAGAACAATGTGACTTTTCAGTACGCTGAACCCGGTGTTGATTTTATCATGCAACACTATGCATTCCTGGTGTCGGAATCCGAATTTGATGAAATATTATCGCGCATTCAGGAAAGAAAACTCGAATATTGGGCAGATCCACGTCAGCAAAGGCCCAATGAATACAACTGTAATCATGGCGGGAGAGGGCTGTATTTTCTGGATCCCTCCGGGCATGGAATGGAGATCATTACACGGCCCTACGGCAGCGGGGAGTAATAAGGAAGATATGATTTCGTTTTTTACAGGTATTCGCAGGTTTTGCTATCTTGTCAGCCATCAAATACTTTATTTTTGGCACCCTTCAGTGATTTAACGGATAAAATGGTCAATCACCGGTATGCACCCATAAAAATTTTATTCCTTCAAATGCCAGGGAGTTTACCCCCGAAATTAATAGGGGAGTGGTATGAATATCATCAGGCAGGGTGTCAGTAAAGGTATAAGTCATCATTCAGAGAAGATGTTGTTAGTTAATAAGCGAAACTTTTATTTATTATAGCGTAAATTAAGCCGTTTAATAATTAATTGTAGCTTCGTTTTTTTTACGGATAATCATGAGATGACCATGTCTGATAGTATTACATATTGTTATCCCGTTCCTTCTGTACTGCATAGTGCCGGGGCCTCGCAGCAGCTGATGCTGGCGGGATACAGTGAAGTGGAGAAAGTGCAGGCCCGCGATTTTTTCCAGGGCACACTGGAACAACCCTATATTACCGCCCGATGCCTGATAACTTTATCGAACGTGGTGAAGTCGAATTTTACCTTAACACCGGCGCAGGCGTCTATGATGAAAGATCCTATTGTAACGGCAGGCGCAGATAAATTACGCTTCGAAGGATTTTCGCACTGTGCGGGTGTATACGCCCGGGTAGATGTATTGCCGGGTGGTCATCAGGGTATATTCCCGGCCAACGGTACGGTAAACGTGGATTTTAATCAGCCCATGATCAATGCGTTGGGTAGTGTTGGCAGAAATGCACACCTGCAGTTATCGGTGGGGGCGCAGGAAATTAACCTGCAAAGCCGGCCGGAGGAAATGATTACAGAGCGTAAAGTGCCCCTGCCCATCAAATGGATCAAAGGATTAACCACGGTGCAGTTATTTCTCGCAGCAGCGGAATGTACCCATCAGTTTAATAAGATGCAGTTGCGACAATTGTTTCAGAGCATCCCCTCTGGCAATGTAAAAGCTGATTATTACCTGGTAAAACAAGGTAATAAACCGGTGTTTACGCCCGCAAAATCGGCGAATGCCATTTGCATAGGAGGTATTCACCGGCTTAAGCTGCTGGAACCTTTGCTGCCATTGGCAGATGAACTAAGAGTGTTTGCCCACCCGGATATGCAGAGTACTACCTGGCAATTGTATTTTGGCAGCGTACGATTCAACTTAACCTTATCACGTGAAGCCTGGAGAGGCTTTTCCGGCGAGGGCGCCGCCCTGGAATCTTTGATCGCAGACGTGCCGGATCACCTGGTGGCGGCCATCGACAAATACGGTTATGTGAACCAGGAGTTTAACGCCACCTTGCTGGCGGTAAAAGAACATATCCCTTTTGAACAGGTGGATCAGCTCACCGGTCGTCTTGCGGCAATGGGCCTGCTGGGCTATGACCTGGATGAAAACAGCTATTTCTACCGCCGCCTGCCTTTTAAACTAAGCAGGATACTGAGCCTGAATCCCCGTATGAAAGATGCTGAACAACTGTTGGCAGATGATAAAGTACTCATCGTTGCTGATGGAGAGGACAGAGTAGAAGCGCGTGTAGCCGGTACCGGTATCACGCATACGGTTATACTGGAAAAAGACAATGCCCGCTGTACCTGCACCTGGTACGCAAAACATCAGGGCCAACGAGGATCCTGTAAACATATCCTGGCAGTAAAAAAGAAAGTATACCAGGACTTTTAATTTCTTAACCCATATATAATCGCTGACGATGACGCATCCGGAAGAGCTGCAACAAATGCTGGAAAAAGAATATGAACAGGAAATAATTCCGTTCCTGCAAAGACTGACACCTGTAGAAAGAAAAGCATTGATACCCACTATAAAACAACAATTCAATTACTATAACGAAATAGTGGAAATCAGGCAAAACGTTTACAGTGCAAGGATGTCGGTACCACAGGGAAATATGCTGGCCATGGCGGCTTTCGTGTGTTATGACCGGGCCGCTGTGCAAAAGACTAACTTTCTGTCCGCTCTGTTCAGAAATAAACTGCTGGAGAAAATTTCCCCCTGGTACATGGCTCCGTGGTTTGATTCGATGATGGCGGAACTGGCAGAGAAAGATGCTTTACCAGGTGACTTTCCCTATGAGACCATCATGGAGCTGGCGGCACAAAAGCTGCTGACACCCACCTGCCCGATGGTCGTGAGCCGGCTTCCATATTCGATTTTTGTCAGTGGAAAGAGAAACCGTTATAATACGGCTATCCTCTTTAAACACAAAGAAACATTGTCTGAACATATCTGGTATCTATTCGAATACCCTTCCAATATTCATTTCAGCGATCGCTGGAATGCCGTGGCGGAAGAAGAACATCCAAACGAAGAACCCAACTGGAGAGGGGTGATAAAAAGATTGACCGGAGATGGCACCATCGACCGGATGCGGGTGATGGAAGAGAGTCTGAAGGCCGCCAGCAGGAACTTTAATAAATTGCTGACAGGATGGTTTATGGATTTGCTGGTAAGCCTGGAGCCGGGAAAAGCGGAGTTGCTGCAATTGCAACCGCTGCTGCTGTTGGCACTTGACTCGCCACAAAGTAAAGTGGTCAGCACTGCCCTGAATTTCCTTAAAACATTATCGGCAGAGGAGACCTTCAGCTACGCCGCATTACTCGATCACCTGCCGCAAATCATTGCCACGGATAAAAAATCAATTCTTTCCACTACTATTCAAATACTGGAAAAAATCTGTAAAAAATATCCGGCAGTACAATCACAGGTATGCTATGAACTATGTCAGGCATTTATTTCAAAAGATGAAGAAGTACAAACGAAAGTAGCTAAGCTACTTCTCCAGTTTGGCGATACCAACGATGGCGCGCTGAAAGAGCAACTGGTACTGTTTAAAGAAAGTATGCTGGTAGGTACCCAAAAGTCGCTGCAATCATTCTTTGAAGGAAACAGTGTAGCCGTTACCGTGTTGGAAGATACACCCGTGCCACGGTTGCCGCTGATAGGGGCACACAATCTCATCCCGGAAATCACAGATCCCGGTGAGCTGGTGTTCCTGGCCAGCCAGGCCTTTGAGAATAACGAGACGTATCATATTGATCAACTGCCGGCCCTGCTGATAACGATGCAGGATCGCATCACTACAGACATCCTGCTGCAAATGGATCCTGCTTTTCAACGGGCCGCCACTATTTTTAAACAGCTGCCATCAAGTGCAGGTCTCCTGGATCAGGCACTCGCCCTGTTCTTCCTAAACTATGGCAAGTGTATGGCGGATGCCCGCCCGGAATATGCCGAACAGCTCAATATTATTAAACATGCAAAACATTGGTGGCGCAATCGCCTGGAGATCCCGGTACTATCCAACTGGAAGGCTTCAAGAGATGAACAGGCGGTTTATATTCCTTACAAAAAGTTGCTGATAACAGCATTGCAGAAGATAACGGATAAGGATACACTGCCTTTATTATTTACGCCTACGCATAGTCCCGCCTGGCTGGATCCCGTGGTGCTGGTACAACGTTTACAGCTATACGAAGCTGCCCGGGAGACACCAGACGAATTCGATCTTCAGGTAGCGATAGCCCGTTGCGCACTGGAGGATACAGATGCGGCTCAAGCGCTGGTGGCCACGATGCCGGAAGGAGAGTATCGGCGTTTACTGTCATTCCTGTTGAATACCTCCGAGGTTCCCCAGGCGCCGTTTACCACCCCATCTGCCTGGATGCAGGCGGGTAACACCAAAGCGCCACTGACAGTATATGAAGCATTCCATGATTTTTCGTATAACCGTTTGCCGGTAGCCTTCAGGAATGGTAACTTCCCATGGAAAGTACATCGCCGGCCATATGAAGCCTATGGTGAATATAACCTGGAAAAGAAAGGATACGACCGCTATTGGTCAGAAGAAACGGTGATGGAAATAACTTTCGAAGAAGCAGGAGATCGCCTGTTAAAGGGCCCTGCACCCTTGCTGCAGGAATATTTGAATGGCGTTGGAAAATATTTGTTTATTGCTATTGCCGATATTAAAAGGCTGCTGTTCCTGACGCCTAACAATCCTTCCGTACTGCTGGCAAGGGTCATGAATACCTGTCAAACTTACTCGAGCTACTACGAAGTACCGGAAACCTCTATGGTAACAGGTGCGCTGCAGGCTATTCAGGAACTGGATATAGTGCCGGATGATATCACCTACCTGTTTATTGCCTGCAGTATGCTGCATGCCGACAAAACCGTCAAGGCTTATGCGGCCGCATATTGGAGCAGCCGGGTACCCGACCGGATCAATAGTGAACGCCTTGGCCAGATGATCAGCCACCTGGAAAGCATACAGTGGGCCCCTTTAAAGCGTTTCTGTGACCTGGTGCATGCCAGTATGATATCAATCAGTCGTCCCCATAATGAGGCCCTGGAAACGATGCTGACAGCCTCCCTGGAGTATTTTGAACCTACACCGGTAAAGGACCTGAAAAAACTGCTGGAGATTTATACGGAGGTATTGGCACTCAACGACAGCCGGATCAGCAGTCCGCACCTGGCGCGACTACTCCCGGAGTGGCAGGCAAACAGCACCCTGAAGAAAGTTGCCGTCAGATTACAGCAACTGTTGACCGTTTCCCAATAATCGTCTCATACATACAGATGCCCGGGCAGTAAATTTTTATTTACCACCCGGGCATCTGCTTTAAAAGAAAAAAATACCCGTTTAACGCAATTCAGTATTAGCCTTGAACAATTCACTATTAGATTTGATCATACATTTTTAATTACTTTTGGTTGAATAACTAACAAGAGCCACTTGTTGATTAACGAACACGATTTCCACTATGAAAAGGGACTGCTGTCACGTATGTCCGCCCACGACCAGTCTGCCTTTCAGGCGCTGTACGAACGCTACCACCATGCTTTGTACCGGCAGGTATTCCAATTACTGCGTTCCGACACAGAAACAAAAGATATTTTACAGGATGTTTTTATCACGCTTTGGGAAAAACGGGTAGAACTTGATGGAGATCGTTCCGTTGGCGGCTGGCTGTTTACAGTAACCTTCAACCGTACTATGAATCACCTGAAGCAAAAACTCCGGGAGAAAAACCGGGTATTGGTTGCCGCGGAAATTCATGGCTCGCCGATTGACCGCAAAGAGATGGAAGCCCAATGGATAGTGCTGGAGAAAGCGGTGGCGCAGCTGTCGCCCCAGAAAAAGAAAGTGTTCCAGCTTTGTAAAATCGAAGGCCGTACCTACGAGGAAACCTCCCGGTTGATGGGTATTTCCCGTTATACCGTAAAAGAATACCTGGGAGAGGTGATGAGTGCTATCCGGAACTATGTACGCCAACATCCTCCATATGACGCATCTATTATTATATGGCTGGTGCTGGAAAATTTTTCCAGATATTTTTTTTAATACCCCCCCTTTTTCTCCTCCCCGTTGTATATATCATTAACAACCAGCAATCACACTTTTGAAAAGCGATGTACAAAAGCTAAAAGAATTACTGGCATCTGATCAACGGTCTGATGAAGAAGAGCAATGGCTGCTGAACTACCTGGAAACAACCGATGCGGCGGAGTTACGTGCGCTGGTAGCAGCACAATATGAAAAAGACCTTTCAACAGGTGTCAGCATTACAGATACTACTTCCCGTCAGCTATGGGATCAGATACGCATGCGGTTAGACGAGAACCCTCATGCGCGGGTGGTCCGCATGAAAAATCGTGGCAGGGTACTTAAGTGGGCTGCGGCAATTATGCTGTTAGTGGCGGGAAGTTTTTATTTATGGTATCCACGTACCCGTAGTTCCATGGCTGCGGTGACAATAACACCGGGCAGCAGCAAAGCAATGCTCACGCTGGCTGATGGAAAAATAGTGACGCTGAACGACACGGGCACACAGGTAATCCGGCAGGGTACTACCAATATCCGCCAGGATAATGGACAACTGCAATACGCAACCACAGGCAATGAGGGAGCAGCTGGTTATAACCTGCTGACAACCCCGCGTGGTGGAGAGTTTCGTGTAACGCTGCCGGACGGCAGTAACGTATGGTTAAACGCCGCCTCTTCTTTAAAATATCCTACCAGCTTTAATGGAAAAAGAATGGTAGAACTAAAAGGACAGGCATACTTTGAAGTAGCAAAAAATGCCCGTCAGCCTTTCATGGTAAAAGTGAACGAGATGGAAGTGCAGGTGCTGGGAACCAGTTTTGATATCATGGCTTATCCGGACGAAGCAGCCGTGAACACTACTTTATTAACCGGCGCCGTGGTCGTAAAACATCAGCACACCGAAAAAAAATTACAACCTGGCCAGCAGACCGTACTAAATACTACTTCCGGCACCATGACCGTACAACCAGCGGACATAGAAAAAGTAATGGGCTGGAAGAATGGATTATTTGATCTGGAAGATACCGACCTGCCCACATTATTGCGTCAGCTCTCCCGCTGGTATGATATTAATATCGTTGACCAGTCAGGAGGCCATGCCACTCAACGTTTTGGAGGGAGAGTAGGGAGAGATATGAGTTTAACCGATGTAGTAAAAATATTGGAACAATATGACGTTCATTGCAGGATAGAAGGAAGAACGCTGACGGTATTGTCAGAAAAGTAGCGCATCACTGCATTTATAACATTCAAAACACATAGTAACATACACCCGGCCCGCCGGAAATTGAACACTATGCCTGTACTGTAAGAAAACCAAATCAGCACCAATTCCGGATTAAAACCACCGGAAGTATATGATGACGAATAAATAAACAAACAATTACTTTTTTATCACCCAATTCCACTAACGTATGAATCTTTATGTTAAAAACAATCCTCCGGAGCTCCCGGAGTCAGACTCCCTTACGCGGTATCGTTGGTGTAAAATCCCTGACAGCATATTTCGTGGTATGAAACTGATGATTTTTCTCCTGCTGGTAGTCTCACTGCAGGTTTCAGCCCAGGGTACCCCCCAAACAATTACGCTCACCACTAAAAATGAGTCCCTTAAATCTGTATTGAAGAAGATTGCAAAACAGGCAGGCATATACGTTGTATACGAAGAAAGTGATGTGCAAAATATTACCCCTGTTAACATCGACGTAAAAGCCGTTAGTTTGAAAGACGCGCTGGATATCTGCTTCAGAAATCAACCGCTGATATATGATATCATGAATAAAACGGTGGTGATAAAAAAGAAAAAAGAAAGCATCGCACTGGTGCGTGAGCGGGATCCCAGGGAACAGAGAGAACCCCGGGAGGTCCGCTCTATCAGGGTGCTGGGCCGGGTACTGGAAGCAAAAGACCCCCCCGCACCATTACTGGGCGCCAATATCACCATCAAAGGTGTGGCGAAGTCAGTGGCCACCGATAAAGACGGCGTTTTCCAGATTTATGTACCCAGGGAAAGCGTACTGGTGATATCGATGGTAGGATATAAAAAGCAGGAATACCTGGTGCGGGAAGAACAGGCCAATCTGATTATCTCCCTGCAGGAAGATTTAAAAATATTGGACCAGGTAGTGGTAACCGGTTTCGGTAGCCAGAAAGTAAAAAATATAGCCAGCTCCGTTAGTACGGTGAACATGGGCAATGTAAAGAATAAACCGGTGGTGCAGCTGTCGCAGGCTTTGCAGGGAGGTGCTACCGGTATACAGGTGTCACAAACCACCGGTCTTGTTGGTAGCGACCAGGCTAATATACGTATCAGGGGAGTAGGCACTTTACTCAATGCAGCTCCTTTGGTGATGGTGGATGGGGTGCCATTTGATATGAATAATTTAGATCCCAATACCATCGAAAGCATCACCGTGTTAAAAGATGCGGCATCTGCTTCTATGTACGGTGCAAGAGGTGGTAACGGGGTGATCATCATCACTACCAAAAGGGGAGTAGCGGGTGTCCCGAACATGGAATATAATGGCTTTTATGGTATACAGCGGCCGCAGTACATGCCCAATTTTGTGGATGCCGCCACGTGGATGCAGTTAAACAATGAGGCGATGCTTAACTCCGGTGGTAACCCTATTTACTCAGATGCCGACATCAAAGCGACAAAGGATGGCAGCGACCCGGTTAAATATCCCAATACCAACTGGCCGGATTTAGTGCTGCGGAAATCTATTCCCATTCAGCAACATTCCCTGCAGGTGTCCGGTGGTAACACCGCTGCACGGTTTGCACTTTCCCTCAACCAAACCAACCAGAAAGGACATGTACGTAATTCAGATTACAGCAGAACCACGCTTCGCGCCAACACAACAGTCGATCTGCTGAAAAACCTGTTCATCTACATGGACATTTTTGCTTCCCGTACCAGCCAGAACCAGCCATACGCGAGTAACCGCCTCACTACAGATATTTACCGGAGAATGTATACCGTTCCACCAAATATTAATTCCAGGTATCCTGATAAAGCAGAGAATCCGGATTATACCTATTACGGCATCTACGGCGAAAGCTGGAACCCGGTAGCCATGCTGGAAAAAGGCGGATCGCTGAATAAAACGAGAGATGAAGCATTGATTAATATCCGTCCGCAATGGAATATTTTACCTGGCTTAAGTTTAAAAGGACAAGCCAGCTACCGCGTAGCTTCCGGTCTCGATAAAGCCGACCAGGAATCCTACATTTTCTTTGACTATTTCACCAACCGAACCGCAGGCGTAAATTATCCTACCGTAAAAACAGCTACGCTGACAGCGAGGGAAAATTATATCTATTTCGGTGGCAACTTCGATTATACCCATGCTTTTGGTAAGCATGATGTAAATGCTATTGCAGGATACACACAGGAGTTGAGAACCTACGAATCCTGGAAAGATGTGGCACTGAGATCTCTCTTCGCCAAAGCTTTCTATACCTATGATAATCGTTACCTGCTGGAAGCTGGTATCAGAAGAGATGGTTCATCCCTCTTTGCCACCGGTAAAAAATGGGGCATCTTTCCCTCTGTAGCTGTTGGCTGGAACATCGACCAGGAAGCCTTTTTCAGGTCCAAAGCTATCAACAGCTGGAAGGTGAGAGGCTCTTATGGCGTGCTGGGAAATAATGCGATTGATCCTTACCTCTATCAAACTACCATTGATGGCGGTAACGGTACAGAAACAGTGATCGGTAATCCAAATGTTACCTGGGAAAAAGTGAATGAGCTGAATATAGGTACAGATATAAGTCTGAGAAACGGATTGAGTATGACGGCTGAATGGTACAACAAAATCACCACCGATATGATCATCACGCCGCAGCCTAACTATACATCCGGTATAGGGATAGGCAGCGGCAATAGCGGTGCACCTGTTAACGTGGGCAGTGCAAGGAACAGGGGTGCAGAAGTAAAACTCACTTATGTAAAAGCTGTTTCAAAAGATTTTGCTTTCAATGTAAGCGTAGGCTATTCCAAAAATAAAAGTGAGGTGTTGAAGCTGGTGGGCAATGACCAACCTATTATTAGCGGGAATACTATTTTGTATGTAGGCGGCGCCCTGAAAGAGTACTATGGTTATGCTACCCAGGGCTTGTTACAGGAGAAAGACATGGCAGATGCAAAAGTAATGAAGATCAGTGGACAGGCAGCAGGAGATATTCATTTCCTGAACAGCAATGGCGATAGTTTGATCAATAACCTGGATAGAGTACCACTGGGAAGTACGGAACCTACGGATGTATTTTTTGGCAACCTCGGTTTCCGTTATAAAGGTTTCGATTTTGAAACACTGTTTTCCGGCGAGTCGGGCGCACCGCTATTCTACACCGGGTTAATGGCTATTCCTTTGAACATTGGCGGCGAAAGTGGTACGCCACAAAAGTCGCAACTGAACTACTGGACGCCGGATAATCCCAATGCAGAACGTCCACGGTTAACGCCAACGCCAGGAACGAACGGCAATTTCTCCGATTTCTTTAAGATGAACGGCAGATTTTTGAGAGTGCGGTATATACAATTAGGTTATGCCTTACCTGCAAACGTTTGCGCCAGGATAAGAGCAAAGAGCCTGCGGTTTTATGTGAATGCACAGAACGTATTCACTTTTTCAAATGTAAAGCTGATAGACCCGGAAAGCGGGGGCGATCAAACAACGGTGCCACTCCTGAAAACCTATACACTGGGTTTAAATCTTAGATTTTAAAACACCTGAAAATGAAAAAAGTAGCTATAAATATCGTCAGCGCATTTTTAATTGCAACAGTCCTGTTCAGCTGTAATAAATCGTTCCTGGAAAGGGATAGTCCTACTGCCACTACAGACGCGAAGTGGTGGCGGCTGGAGTCGGATCTGTATAATTACCTGGAGGTGATTTACAACAACCAGATTTCTCCCGGCGCATTGATCACATCTTCTTCTTACCAGGCAAATTGTCGTATGCATATGTCGGGTACCACAGATGAATCCGTATTCCGCGCAAACTTCGGCAGCTGGAATTCGTTTCCATTGGGTGCCGTCACCGCAACAGATGGTTACCTGGCAGACCTGTATCGTCAGAACTATAAAGATATCAGGAACGCTTCCCGCATCCTGGAGAACTATTCGAAGATTTACATGGAGAACCCGGTGGTAAAAGAACAACGTGCCGCCGAAGCCAGGGCGCTGAGAGCCAGGGCTCACCTGACACTCTTCCAGTTGTTTGGACCAATGCCCATTGTAGATAGCAGTATTTCTCCTGCAGATCCACAAGCCATCCCACGTAATTCGCAGGAAGAAGTGGTGACTTTTATTTCTACAGAACTGGACAAGGCAGCGGAAATTTTACCGGCTACTTATCCCACCAGTGACGCATACAGGATAACGAAAGGCGCCTGCTATGCCATGCAGGTGCAACTTTACCTGACTATCAAAAATTATGAGCAGGTCATTGCCTACGCGCGTAAACTGATTGATCTCAAAGTATATGACCTGCATTATGCCAGTGGGGGAGTAAACAGCTACGCGCAGTTGTTCAGCTATGATGCATTGGAAAACAAGGAAAGGATCCTGTTCAGAAGAACCGGAAACTCAGGCGCCTTCTTCCGGCTGGCGCCTAAAAGCCTATCCGGGCAGGCAGCCAACGGGCCAACAGCTGCCATGGTGAACTCCTATGAAACACTGCAGGGCAAAACGTTACAGGAACTGGGCGATGATAGTTTGCAGCTGTACTGGAAAAACCCACTCTATAAAAATAACCGCGATCCCCGGCTGGCAGCCAGTGTATTATTCCCGGGGCAAACATTTGTAAACAGGTTGTTGGATCCTTTCACCGCCGGATCTGTTGACCAGATTGGCGCGGCGCAGTCAACACAAACAGGTTTCTGGGTGAAAAAGTATCTCGATGCAAGAGACGTTTCCCGGAATAACAGTGGTACCCTGAACTTTATGGTAATCCGCTATGCGGAAATACTGCTGAGTTATGTGGAAGCCCTGGTGGAATCCGGACAATGGCAGCATGCTGACGTACTCATCTACCTGAATAAAATAAGAAACAGGGCAGGGATGCCAAATGTAGATGTCAATGTTTATAATACCCAGGAAAAAATGCGCACTCTTTATAGAAGGGAAAGAAAAGTGGAACTGGCCTTTGAAGGTACCCGGTTATTTGACATCAGGAGATGGAGAATAGGAGACGAGGTGCTGACTGGTCCGGCACAAGGCGCGATTAATCCTACAACAGGTAAGCCGGTGATCGTGGAAACACGGGTGTTCAATGCGGCAAGAGATTACCTGTGGCCCATTCCATTAACGGAGATTAATGGCAATACGGCTATGAAACAGAATCCTAACTGGTAATAATAATACGGCTGTTAATTTAGAATAAGGAAGGCCCTTTCATTCCTGAAAGGGCTGTTATTATTTTAATCATGTGTGGCTACGGTCGTTTTTTCTGCAGACTGACTCTTTTCTTTTTCTTCTTCTTCCACCAGCCATTTGGTGACCTTATATTTTGGCAGTAATTGCTGCAGCTTTTTCGTCAGCCATTTGGAAACGATCTCGAAAACAATAAAACCAATCACAATAGTGATGATCCATTCCAGGTTGCTGTAGGTATGCTTGTCTACTACGGTTTTACGCGCCGTGAGCCCCCATAAATTACGGATGCTGCGGGTGGTGAAGTAATGTGATACCAGGCGGGTAGACATCATGCCTATGACGAATCCTAAAAAGTTGCCCACATAGTTATTGTATACGTATTCCAGGAATTTTCTGATCAGTTTAATTTTCATGTACAGGGATCTTTATATGCTAAGCTAATATCTAAATCGGGAAAATAACAGTGATCACTAAAAATTAACAGCTCCACCTACGGAAAAAAATATTTGGGTGTTATTGTCCAATTCGGAATTACTCAATACTTATTGTAGTGTAAACAGTCATTATTCGTCATAAAACAATGTAACATTATGAATACCCTTGTTTCTTCCGCAGCGGCTTCCCGCACCCGTATTATTGCCTTTTGGTTAACGACTGGCATCATCGCGCTGGAAACCGGCGTAGGGGCCATATGGGACCTCCAGAAAATAGCATTTGTCCGCACGGTGATGGTACAATTGGGTTATCCTGAATATATCCTCCATATCATGGGCATATGGAAGGTATTGGGCGTAGTGGCATTGTTGGCGCCTGGTTTTCCTCGTTTGAAAGAATGGGTATATGCCGGTTTGTTTTTCATTTACACGGGTGCCTTTGCCTCGCACCTGGCAGTGGGCCAGTTTCCGGAGGCAGTAGGGCCTGTAATTTTCGCCGGCATCACATTAGCTTCCTGGGCGCTTCGCCCGACAGAACGCCGGGATTTTGGGCCTTTATTGAAGGATTTCAAAACCTCCTGGCGTACTATTACAGCCTATTGGATAACAACGGCACTGGTGGTGTTTCAACTGGGATCCGGCGGCGTGGCCGACATCCTGCGGCCAGCCTACCTGGTAGAAGGTATGACCAACCTGGGTTACCCGGTTTACTTCTGTATAATATTAGGCATCTGGAAAGTACTGGGAGCCGTGGCCATTATTATTCCCCGCTATCCCCGCTTAAAGGAATGGGCATATGCTGGCGCCTTCTTTGATCTTACAGGTGCGGTTGCTTCTCATTTATGGTCCGGAGAACCAGCTACCAGGGTAATATTTCCGATCCTCTTCACAGGGTTCGCATTGACTTCCTGGGCACTGCGCCCGGTATCCCGCAGGGATCTGGCAGCAATAAAATAATCTATTAGATGTCGGAATATAGAAGGTGATCAGATTATGATTGCCTTCTGTATTTTTTACCCTTATGATTTTTGTAAAGAGGAATAATGAATCGTTTGTAACCGCCCATTTCCAAATACATCAAATACCACCGTCTGCGAATGCTGTCCCTGCAAAGTCAACGTTACTTTGTTGGCCCCTTTCTTTAAAGGAATACGGGTGTAATAGATAGAGTGGGGGAGACTTTGCCAGTTCCTGGTATCCGCTTTTTCTGTTAATATATTCAATAAATTAAGTGCTTCTCCCAGCGATTCATTTTCTTTTTTTACCTGCTGCTCTGCCAATTTTTTGATGGTCAGTCGTGTGAGTGCCAGGCCCATTTCTTTTAAAAATCTTTCCTGCAACGTGCGGAAGGCGAGCTGGTTGATGTCTTCCACTTTTTCCAGGGGTGTAATCAGGCTGCTGTCTCTTTGTATGCTGGCATTGGTGAAATACAGTGGTTGTTCCACATATTTGGGAAAGGCAATGCGGAAGGCGTCAAAATGTCTGCGGAGTTGCTGGCAGGAGTCGCGGGAAAGCAACTGGAAGTCGAAGGGAATAAAGATGGTGTTATCCGGGTCTGTAAATACAAAATTCCCCGGCCCCCGTTCTGTAAGGGTAAAGAAGAAATTGGCTTCCGCTTTAACAGGCGCCAGTCCATTTTCCCAGAATACGAGTACTTCTCCGCCATCACTGCTATTTACAGGTATATAACGACGTCCGAATTGTTGTTCGTAGTATGCCAGCTCCTGGTGAAAACCCAATTGCCACGCGGTGCGCAACAGATCATCCTGTAGTTGTACCGGTAAGGTAATACCATAATAAGTTTTGTCGGGTTTGCCGAGAAACAGATCCGCCGCATTGCGGTAGGAGATAAATGCATTATTGATATCACCACCGCTTTCGTACACTACTCCCTGTATGATCATAGAAAATGCATCGTTGGCGTATTTGTTGGCGTTGTTATTTTTGCGGTCATTGAGCGCATAGCCGCTGAGTGAAATACGTCTTGCTTCTACGGTGGCATCTTCCATCATGTTTAGCTGCAGGTAGTTGATGGACTTGTAATAATGGATCAGGAGTTTTTCAAAATCTTCGCCACGATATACCTGCATGGCAGGATTGGTAACAAGGCCCAGTGTCTGGTCCCAGAACTTATTCCTGCTGCCGCTGTCCAGCAGGGAATCGGCGGCGTTAAAATAGCTGTTGCTTTCCTGGTAATGTCCCTGCAAAAATGTGGTCTTCCCTTTTTCGAGGTAAAACAATAGTTTGTTGCGGCCATATTGCAGGAACCTGTTATCGTCCAGTTGCCGGGAGGCTTCCTCGAATCGCCCTGCTGAAATAGCGCCATAGTAGTGGCCGATGGCATCATTGTAAGTACGGCAGGAGAAAAGGAAGGTCATTACCAATAACAGCGGCAGGAGCCACTTCCATTGATCTGATAGCTTGTTCATTAATAATGATGATGAAGGTAAAAAAGGCGCCGGCCGTATGCAGGACCGGCGCACAGTGGAACTGGTTGTAGGTATTAGTTCTTTACGTATTTCGCGATCTTCTTATTGCCAATCCACACGACCTCATTGCTTTGCAGATCTGTTAGTTCCAGATCAACCTGGTAGTACAATACCATTTGTTTCTTGTGGGAGTCTACAATTGAGTTGATGGACCCCTGCAGAATATAGTCGGCTCCAACTTCCAGTCCCCATTTTTTCATAGTAGATGTGGATGCATTCTTTTGCTGATCCGCCCGTTCACCTCTCAGTTCCTCTCTTTTAGCGCCACCCTGTACCAGCCGTATTTTTTGGGTGGTAACAAAAGAGCGCTCCATATCTTTTACAAAAGTTTCGGCGTCAATATGTTCATGGCTTTTGTTGGCTACCATACCTACTATCACTACGGGTTTCTTGCCCTGGTGCTGCTGCTGGAAATCAGACAACCAATTTTCTCCCAGTACCCGGGTGATCATTTCTTCTGCTGCCAGGCGGGAGTCGGTATTGTTCCAGCGGCCACTGATATCTATCTGTTCTTTTTCGTCTACCCGTGTTACTTTCCGCGGGGCACATCCCTGCAGTAAAATACCAGCCAAAAGAATCCCTGTAAATGCAGTTGCATTAATTTTAAACATCACGTAAATTTTTATAAATTATGTTATCTGAAAAGAATATAGGCGCCTAAAGCGATGGCAGTAACAGCGGCTACATCATTCCATCTGAAGCCGGCGTTATAGGAGTAGTAGGAAGGATAACCATAGCTAAATGGCGTGCTATAACTATACCCGCGTGCATAGTCGTTGTAGGAGTAGTCGCTCCAATAGCCGGTATTACGGGCAATCCGCCGATCCTGTCGCCACTGTCTGCTTTGGTCCTTGCGTTCGCGCTTCGCCTCAAAATATTGGTAAGCTTTATAGGTTTGTTGCACGGTTGTCCCTTCATTCACGGTCAGTGAGTCCTCTTTCAACAGGTAATGTTGCAGACTTTCCCGGTAGCTGGGATTCTGGTCGGGGAGCAGGGTCTGCGCGGATGCGCCAATCGTGATGGTCAGACATAGCATCGTAGCCAGACCCGGTAGCAGTAAGCGTTTGATTAAATCGTTATGCGTCATCATACAATAATTAAGAAGCTCCTTTGAAAGCTGCTTTGTTATATGACGCATGCAATTTACAGATCCCCTATCCGGTGGCAGAATTTTTTTGATCTTATTTATGGAACGATTTAATCATTTCATCCAGATCCTTATCCGGGGTGCTATGCATAATCTTTTCCTGCTGCCTTACTTCTTTTTTAAAGGCGCTGAGCACCGCTTTCAGGGCGTTTTCGCCGTATAGCGATTGTATCATTTCATCAATGCTGCTGTTCTTTTTTGCTATCCGGAGCTGCTCCTGTTTTTGAGTCGTATTTGTTAATATTTTTATAATGCTCTTTTTATCTTCTTCTTTTATATCATGATATAAGAGATAAGAGACTTTATAGAGATAATAACCTATCTGCACCAGCAGGGCTTTGCCCTTATCGGTAAGACTCACCAGTCTTGCACGCTTGTCTGCCGGATCATCCTTTTCAACAATAAGCCCCTTTTTTTTCATACGGTTCAATATGTCGATACCGGTAGACTGTTCCATATTACTCAGGCTGATGGCATCCGTTTTTTTCGCTTCTTTTTTGATACTGATCACATTCAATAAATAAAACCATTCCAGTTCTATGTCCGGAATTTCTTTGATCGCCATCCTGGCATAGGCCGTATGCATACTGCCGGTTTTACCAATCAGTGTAGCTAATACAGCGTCTGCCTGCTGGGTGGGAACGGCATCGGCCGAACTTCCGGCAGGATGTTTTTGGAGATATTTCTCACAGAAATCCGCTACTGTAGGCGATGTGGTCTTCGATGCGTAACTGTCCCATTCGGTGATCAAGGCTACTAATGGCTTCATATTATAAAACGGTTTCGTTCTAATTATTAATCGGGTTCGTTGTTTATTTAACGAAAATATCCTTTCTTTGCAAATATAAACAACGAATCCGTTCAATAAATCATGGATATATGAATCATATCATACTGGAGCAATTATTCAGAGATTGCTGTGTACCAGATCTCACAACGGGATTAACAGCAATAAAACAACTGGAACATCTCATTGAAAAGCACACCACCAGGCGGTTGGACGAAGAAGGGTACAAGCAGGTGTTTGCACAGCGGGAAGCGCTGTTGCCTCTTCAACTGGAGAGCAACGATCTTACGCGCATCACCTATTTCCTCTTTTATTTATTGATGAATTATCCGGACAGGTCGGCCGCTACTGCCAGATGCCTGGTAAAATGCTACGATAAGTCCCTCATGGAAGGGCTCTGCCAGGCCCTGGAAGTATACTGGCAGAAATGTGATGAAACCACCTGTTACCTCACAGACGCAATAACACATAGCTGCTCTTTCGAGGAATTCCCCCCATATGTACTCACCCTGTTTAAACAACTGAAACAAACAGGTTTGCCGGAAACAAAGAAAGTGATGTCTGCCAAGTTCGCCTACTATAAAAAATTTTATGGGTTTATTGAATAACATATGAAACCAGCAATTGCCGTATTAACACTGGGCGTTACCGACCTGGAAAGAGCGGTGCATTTTTATCGTGATGGTTTAGGCTGGCCTACCAATGGTATCACCGGCAGCGAATTCCCATATGCTGCTGTTGCATACTTTGAATTACAGCACGGTTTGAAACTGGCACTGTGGCCAAAGAAAAGTATTTCGTTTGATACTAAAATTCCTGTTAGCGCTTCATCAGCTACAGCGCTGGTGCTGGTGCATTATGTAGATCACCAGGAAGAAATAGGAGTGATACTGGAGAAGGTAAGCGCCGCAGGCGGAACGATTATCAAGCCGGTAACCGATAACTTCTGGAAAGGCTGTGCCGCCTATTTTCAGGATCCGGACGGACATCTTTGGGAAGTGGCCTGGAATCCGGGAACAACATCATAACATCTCAGAAGTAATCGCCTCATTCATGTACAGTGATCATCATCTCTCCGTCGAACCTATGCCTGGAACAGGCTATGTACCTATAGAAGCACTGCAGCAGAGGTGGACTTGATGCGGGGATGACGTTCGGATGTATAACCCCGATGAAATTGCATCAGTAAACGGATAGAGGTCAGGAATGGCCATGGCAGGGCTGCTTCAGTGTCAGGCTGTAGTTGCGGAAAGAGAGGTACTATTGAAAGGAAGCAGGTATAAGGGGTTTATTTATCAAAATATCTCCGGGGGCAAGATGACTTTATTCCAATTGAATGACAGCTGGATATGCGTGTGTATAGGTAAGGTTAGGAAGCAATCTTGTCCGCTTGGGGTAAGTACGTTTTTTAGCATATTGGGGGACTTGTGGCGCTGTTACCGCAATAATATCGGCGGCCATGTATTGTCTGTTGCCCGATGGACCATCTTTGTATAGGGCTTTTACCTGGAAAACCACTACCAGTGAACCCTTCCCGGGTACATCCAATGAAACATTTGTTTCCTGGAAAGTGGTATCGGGCGCTATCATGAGCGTAACCGTTTCGCTACCCACCACCTGACGTGATATAAAATCAATACGCGTTGCGATTACTTTTACTTCCAGTGCAGTAATACCTTTATACCCGGCGATGGTTTGTGCGGGAATATTTAATATCCCGTTTCTAAAAAGCCGGGGAGCCACCGTAAAGAAACGATCTACTCCGGTATGCTGATTGAAGCGGAAGTCTGTTATGGCCTCGTGATGATCGCCGGCAGCAATGAGTAGCTTGTTGAGCCGATTGATGTGGCCGCCGTCACAGTGGATATCCAGGTGGGGGTAAAAAGCATGACGGATAAAAGCACCTTTCCTGCTGGCGATGCCAAAGCGCCGGGATGCGCGACGGGTAGCAGCCGTTTGCTGCACGCTTTGAGGCATGGAGCGCAGGAAGTAGTTGCCATTGCGCTTATACCCAATGAGATTACCGAGTTTTCCCGTAAAGGAAATGATAGACATTTGTTTTGCCATGGGAGATTATTTTGATTACTATAAATATAACATAATTCGGGGAACGTGTTTGCGGGCTAGATGGAAGATTAGCTAAGTGCGTGTAATGGGTATTGTTTAATATTCAACGATAGTTCGGGAGGGATTTGGCAATGGCAAACGTGAGTGTGTATTGGCATTTCGAGAATATTGAAAAAAGATATTCCCCATTTTCAACCTGATTCCAATGTTCCCACTTCTTTTTTCATGGCGCAAAATTAGGCCATAAATTTCAGTCGCAGGAGCTATTTTTGAGGTATAAATGTTAACCCTATGAACAGAATCGACAGATTAATGGGCTTACTCACCGTATTGCAGTCCAGGAAACATGTATCCGCCGAAAAACTGGCCGAAAAATTTGATATCAGCCTGCGTACCGTATACAGGGATATTAAAGCTCTCAATGAGATCGGTGTGCCCGTCACCTTTGAAGTAAACCGTGGTTATTTTATTGCACAGGGATATTTTCTTCCCCCGTTAGTATTCACCGTAGAAGAAGCCAATGCCCTCATTTTATTGCAAACCCTGGCCGGTAGATTTGCCGACAAGTCTGTTTCCAAAAACAGTGTGTCCGCACTCAACAAAATTAAAACTGTTGTGCGCTCACATGACCGGGAAGCGGTGGAAGAAATAGCTGCGCAGACGGACATATTTGTGCCTGCAAATGGACATCCTGAAACCACCTGGCTCACGGCCATCCAGCAGGGCATCGCCAGTAAGTATTGTATTAAAATAGGGTATACCGATAGTAAAGGCAACCATACTGTAAGAGACATAGAACCGGTAGGCCTGATATTCTATACCAATCAATGGCACCTGATCGCCTGGTGCGACCTGCGCCTGGGTTACCGTGATTTTAAAGTACCCATGATCACCTCTCTCTTCAATACTACCATCGCATTTACCAAACAGCATACCTTCAAAATAGAAGATTATATCAAGTTTTTTTAGGTAGCTATAGCAGGGTTGCCATAGGCCACAGGATACTTTGCAAACGGTATCAAAACATATAGAATGAACGTTCCTTTCCCTGGTATGAATAGCCAGGGAAGGGATATGCGTCCGGTGTTTTAATGCAGACTAATCACCCTCGCTATTTTCCAGGTATCACCATCCCGTTGCCATAACGTAACAAATTTACTTGCGTGGGAAGGCGCACCCGGTTCCTGGTTATTATGAAATCGATGATAGCCGATTTCTACTGCGCCGTAATTAGGGATAGGATATACTTCTATACTACCAGGCATCAGCTCCCGCGTAACTTTGCCGCAGATATTTTTCTTGATAGAGGCAATGAGGTCTTTTTTAGAAGTAGTTAAGCCTCCTCTGTCATGATAAAACTCAATAGAGTCGGAGGTCATCGCCGCCATCTTTTCCAAGTTACAGGTATTGTAGGTATCAAAATAAAGACTATCCATCCGAACAATCACATCATACAATGGCTCTCTGGAAGGAACATAAGGTGCAGGCTCATATCTTTTGGAAGGTGGATCAAATTGTGTTTTTACCAGGAAATCCGTTTCCTGCGTCATCTTCCAGTCGCCCGCTGTTTTTTTCCAGGTGCGTGTAAATTTGGATGCTTCTATTAATTGCTCCGGTTGATTTTTCCGTATCATATACAAGCGTTGTACACCTGTTTGTACGGCTTCATCAGCACCCACCGCAAATGCCTGTAAGCTGCCTTTTACAATTTCCCGCCTCATCTTGTTGTCCGGGTTAGCACAAAACTTTTCCAGGTTGGCGGTGAAGCTGGACAGACTTTGATCCACAGTTATGCCATCATATCCATTGTCGTGGAAAAACACGAAATCCTTCGATAAAACAGTGCCGATCGCTTTTACATTACAGGTGTTAAACGCGATATCAAACAGCATACTATCCTTGTAGGCAAGTTGACGAAACAGCGCATCTGCGCCTTTGGCATTTTGTGCAGTTGAAGTCTGTATACCAAACCCGGTAATCAATATTAATATTGTTGTATTTAATAATATGAAACAACTTTTCATGATGGTTGATTTTTAATGTCCTGTGAATAGGATGTTAGTGTTATGCAAAGATATATGTTTTTAATAGTAGTATGCAATGCAATATACTGAAATTTATTTCACTTGATCAAATTGGTCCCGGAAAAAAGTTGGGCCGTCACATTTGTAAAGGGTTGTATCACATTCGGGAGATTTCATCATGGGAGAATGCCATCTTGTTGTAAAACCCGCCCGTATGAAAAAAATTATTTTGATTGGACTCTTATCTCATTTCTTCCTAAGTATCCATGCCCAGCACCTCGTATCCTTCGGACAACGGGATAGCGTTTATTCAACGATATTAAATGAAAACAGACCTTTGTGGATCTATAGTCCGCCGGTAGATACGACCTGGTTTGTAAAACCATCCTATCCGGTGTTGTACGTGCTGGATGGCGACTTCCATTTCGCTACACTGCAAACGATGATACAACAACTGGGGGTGATCAATGGTAATACTGCATTGCCGCAGATGATTATCGTTGGTATTCCCAATACCGGCCGGAATCGTACCAGGGATCTGACACCAACAGCAGATAGCTCCGATGCCAGTGCTGGTGGCGGCGAACAATTCACCGCTTTCCTGGAAAAAGAACTGGTACCCTATATCAATAAAAAGTACCCTGTAGCACCTTATAGCATTATTGTCGGGCATTCCCTCGGGGGGCTGCTGGTCACCAATGCGCTACTGAAACATTCCCATGTATTCAACGCATATGTAGCCATAGAACCCAGCCTCTTCTGGCACAACAGCCAGCTGTTAGGGGAGGCGGACAGTTTGCTGTCACAACATTTTAAAGGCAGAAAATTTTTCCTTGCAGTGTCGCATACCATGAAAGCGGCGCTCGATACACAACAGCTGAAAAATAACCCTGATCGCGGCGCTATCCATACCAGCGCTATCCTGCAGCTGGGAGAGAAACTGAAAAAATATGCCGGGAATGATTTGAAATGGAGTCTGAAATATTATGCAGACGATGACCATATCTCTGTGCCACTCATCGCGGAGTATGATGCGCTGCGTTTCATTTTTAAAGAGAACAGATTTCCTACTTATCTCTACTTTGAAAAAGAGGGTAACACAGATTCCCTGAAACAATTGATCATTCATCATTTTCAGACATTGTCACAGGAAAGAGGTTATCCCGTGCGCCCATCAGAACAGCTATTCAATCAATTCGCATACGGGCATTTGCATGATAAACATTTTGATAAGGCCAAAATGTTTTTTCAGCTGAACATCGATTATTTCCCTGAAAGCTTTAATACTTATGATGGGATGGGAGATTATTGGATGGAACTCCATCATCCAGCACAGGCCATCATCTACTGGAAAAAAGCATTGTCCATCCGGTACACTGCGGAGATAAAAGAAAAGATCGAAAAGGCAGAACAAAAGCCATAAATAAGCTACGTGTAAATACATTTTACAAACAGGCAGGGAGCTCCCTTGCCTGTACTTTTTAGTGTCACGTACAAAAAAAGTTTGCTATTGATAAAAAAAGATAATAGCTTAGTGTGGTATAGGATAGTATAGTACAGAATGCTATTGCTAAAATTCCACGATATGGCAATGCCACGATTACCGGTACAACCAGTTTTTATATCACAACCATTGTACGCACCTGCAGGTGCCATCATTCACTATTTGCTGATTTGTAGCTATGCGGAATATCTATGAACAAATACATGAACTGGAAGGTATTCCCGGTTTATCCAAACATGAACAGTTTGTGCAAGGCATCATCAATTCCATTAATGCCAAAGCACTTAGTCGCGGAGACCAGCTACCATCCGTAAATCAGCTGATCAATAAATTGGGATTTGCCAGGGAAACCATCGCCAAAGGATATAAAGAACTGGTAGCGCGCGGAATTGTACAATCCAAAAACAGGAAAGGCTTTTACGTAAGCAGCGATGACACCGGTCAACAGCTGAAAGTAGCCCTGTTGCTCTACGCCTTCGATACATTCCAGGAGGCTTTCTATAAAACATTCCGGGCCAACCTGGGCATGAACATTCATATCGATGTATTTTTTCACCATAATAATATCGAAATCTTTGAGGCCATCATCGCCAACGTCAAAGGACGGTACGGCATGTATGTAGTAGCGCCTATTCCGCATCCTAAAACATCGGGTATCCTGAACGCGCTCCCTATGGATAAGTTCCTGATGATAGACCGCTATGAGCCGCTATCCGCCAACTGTTCCTGTTCCTATATTGTACAGGAGTTCGGAGAGGCTTCCTACAGCGCTTTTGCAACATTGAGCAAAACTATTGAGACCTTCGATGAAATGATCTTTTATTATCGCCCGGCAACAGATACTCCTATTGAAATATTAAAAGCATTTAAAAAGTTTGTCGGCGACTATAAAATCAAAGGGGTTATTAAAACAGAATATTCCCCCGGTACCATAGAAAAAGGAAAAGTATATTATACGATCAATAATACGGAACTTTGGGCCATCCTGAAAGACTGTGTTGAACAAAAACTGGTGCCAGGCAAGGATGTAGGCATTCTTTCCCATAACGATGATATTGTGAAAGAAATCATTTGCAACGGGATCACCACCTATTCCACTGATTTCAGACTCATGGCAAAAAAAGCAGCTACTTTTGTATTAAACAGGGAAAAGATCCGGGAAGTATTACCAACGGTTTTAATCAGGAGAAAATCATTATAGCAGTTAATGCACGCGTCAACCATTATAAGCTTTGTCATTTTTGTGGTGATTGTAACGGTGTTGTCCTGGTACATCACCAGGAAACACCAGATGAAAACAGCCTCAGATGTATTTCTGGGCAGCCGTAGTTTAAACTGGGTGGTGATAGGAGGGGCGCTGTTCATGACCAATATCAGCGCCAACCAGTTTATTGGTGAAAACGAATCGGTGTTTATGAATAACATGTCGATCATGGCATGGGGCGTCACTTCCGTTTTTGCGATGCTTTTTGTAAGCGAATTTTTCATGCCGGTGTATCTCCGTATAGGCGCCGTTACCACACCTGATTTCCTTGCGGTGCGGTATGATCAGACCACTAAAAAAATTGTATCAGTCGTGTTCCTGGTGAGCTACCTGGTAAACCTGATCCCCGCAGTGTTATACGGTGGCGCCGTTGCTTTTAACGGCATCTTCCACCTGAATGAAATCCTGCACATCAGCTATTGGTCCACCATCTGGATGCTGGCTTGTCTGATTGCTGTGATAGGGTACCTGTACAACGTACTCGGTGGCCTCAAGGTGATCACCATGTCAGACACTGTGCTGGGAGCAGGCATGATTGCCGGTGGTTTACTCTTACCCTACTTCGGATTTAAATACCTGGGCCATGGAGATGTAACAGAAGGACTACGTATTGTACTTGGTACCGATACCAGTCATTTAAATGCTATTGGCGGTAAACACGACTCGGTGCCTTTCTCTACCATTTTCACAGGTATGCTGCTGGTAAATATTTATTACTGGGGTATGGAACAGTTCATTGTACAACAGGCACTCGGGTCGGTAAACCTGGAGCAAAGCCAGAAAGGAATAGCGCTGGCTTGTTTATGTAAACTGTTGTCGCCACTAATGCTGAATATTCCCGGACTAATAGCAGTGCATCTGTATTTTCATCCGGAAAGTACAGCAGAGATTTTCCCAAGACTGGCCGCCGATGTATTGCCTCCGGTGTATACGGGCCTCATTGCCGCCGTAGTTTTTGGAGCGGCACTCAGCACCTTTAATGCAGGGTTAAGCAGCGCCGGTACCCTCTTTACCATGAACCTGTACAAGCCTTATGTGACGGAGAAGAAGGGCGGAGTAACAGATAAAAAACTGCTCAGCACTACCTGGATTTTCCAGGTAATTGTGATACTGATAGGTATTGGTATTGCCCCTTTTATTATGTTGTTCAAAGGAGGGTTTTATAATTATATACAGATGTTATCCGGCTTTTTCAGTATTCCTATCTTCACGATCATGATCGTAGGAATGGCTACCAGGCGTATTCCGGCCATAGCAGCTAAAATCGGCCTCGGATTCTTTTTTGTAGCGAATATATTTTTTCAACTGATCCTGGATACCGGATTACATTATCTGCACCTGCTGGCGATTCTCTTTGTAGTCACTGCCATACTGATGTTGATAATAGGTAAATTTTGGCCGATGGCTGTTCCCTATGCACCTGTCAGAACATCTAACCTGACACTGCAACCATGGAAACATCGTCATTGGTACAGTGCTGTGTTGATTATACTGATGGTGTTGTTGTTCGTACTTTTTTCTCCGTTGGGATTGGCCAGGTAAAAAGAATAGTAAATCATAAATAACGAATTATAATGGTGTTGTCCTTTAAGTATTGCAGATATACCCTGTTTGCCTTGGCCTTGCTTTGTCTTGTAACACGTTTATCCGCGCAACCATCCGCGGATGTAAAGCATATCCCTTTCGGTAAAAATAGCCGGATCAGTTATGATTTGCATTCCGGTAAATACAGCGTATGGGTGAACGGCAAAATAATGATCAAAGATGCTTTCAGCTGGTATGAAGATGCCCAACAGCCGGACACGGCAAAGATCCGCCGTAGCTTGACTATGGCGCCGTTAAAAGATCAGATCGGCACAGGCAAACAATACATGATCACATCTCTCGTAAATGGTATAAAACGACAACAGTTTTTTTACGTATACAATGGAGATAACGGATTTTATACTGCACTCGTATTGCGCGGTACCGGCGCCCGTTCCCGTTCTATGAGCCCTTTGACCACCACAGCTTTGCAGTTCCCGGCAAAAGATACTATACGCGCGGTACAGGTGCCTTTTGATAATGATACCTGGGTGAAATATACCACGGGAGACCTGCCGGCGGCCAGCTTCATCAGCGCCGAAGTAACTGCTGTTTATAATACGGCCAATAATAATGGACTGGTGATAGGCTCTGTGGAGCACAATAACTGGAAAACAGGTATTGCGCTGAAGGGGACTACTGCTCAGCAAACGCAGCTTTCCGTGATCGCCGGCTGGACAGACAGCACCGGTACCCGCGATAACATACGGCATGGTATGGTCACCTCCGGTGATACCTTATGCGCTTCTCCTAAGATCTATATACTACCCGGCAGCGACTGGAGAACAGGCATGGAGCAATATGCGCAGGCCAACCGCAAAGCAGAGCCGCGCTACATTTTTAACTGGACTGCTGCCAAACCTTTTGGCTGGAACAGCTGGGGCAGCATGCAAACGAAATTATCATTCGCCAAAGCAAAAACAGTAGTAGACTTTTTTGCCGATTCCTGCAAAGGATTCCGCAACGCAGATCATACCCTGTACATAGACCTGGACTCTTACTGGGATAACCTCACCACCAATGGTATGACCGGCGATTTCAGTCAGCTGACGGCTTTCAGCGCCTATTGTAAAGCCAGAGGATTTAAACCAGGTATTTACTGGGCGCCATTTGTAGACTGGGGCAAATCCCCCCGTAAAGTAGAAGGCAGCCAATTTAATTATCAGGATACCTGGACAAAAGTAAACGGACAATACCATGAGCTGGATGGCGCCAGGGCCATGGATCCTACCCATCCGGCTACCAGGGAAAGAATCGCTTTCCTCATCAAACGGTTTAAAGATGCCGGCTTCGAAATGATCAAAATAGATTTTATTGGTCATGCTGCCATTGAAGCAGATTCATTTTATGATCCCACTGTTCATACGGGCATGCAGGCGTTCCGGAAAGGAATGGAATACCTGGTAGATCAACTGGATGGGAAGATGCTCGTATATGCAGCTATTTCGCCCAGTATGGCTACTGGCAGATATGTACACACCCGGCGTATTGCCTGCGATGCGTTTAAGAATATAGACGAAACGGCCTACACCATGAATGGTACCAGCTATGGCTGGTGGCAGAACTGGTTGTATGATTTTTCAGATGCTGATCATGTGGTGTTTGAAGGCGCCGCTGATGGTCCCAACAGGGCAAGACTGTTATCAGGCATCGTTACCGGGTCCCTCATTACCGGGGATGATTTTTCAGTGTATGGCCATGCTTCCGAAGCGGCTAAACAATTCCTGCAAAACCAGGGCCTGCTGGAGGTAGCCCGCCAGGGCGGCGTGTTCCGTCCGGTAGATCATCATAGCCGAGATCAGTCTTCCAACATCTTTGTGAAAAGTTCCGGGAGATATACTTATGTAGCAGTGATGAACTATGCACCAACATCCGCCACCTTTTCGCTGAACCTTCAACAGGCAGGCTTATCGACAGAAGCGGCCTATATCACCAAAGAATTATTCTCCGGAAAAATATCAACACAGAATAAAACCATGCAAATAACACTGCCGGCTGCAGATGCAGTGATTTATCAACTCGAACGAAAATAATTAAAAAGCGGGGCTGACCATTGATAATGGAGCAGCCCCGGCCTGTTTTCAGGCTGGATGATAATTCCTGTTTTTCCTTTATCTTTATAAGGATGTTTGATCCCAATAAGCCCTACTATGCCGGGTGATTGTTTTAGTATGGACCGTTGATGTATTTAATCCTTTATAAACCCTGAAGATGAAACGCCACTTTAGTAATTTATCCGCTTTTGTGATTTGTATATTCCTGTTGGCCATGGGTAGTGAAGCCCGTTCCCAGAAAGCATTTTCAAAACTGCCATCTGCTACAGACAGTACTTATGGATATACCAATACGAACCCGATAAGACTCAAAAAAGGGAACGCCGGAAAGAGTATTATGCAGGAAATGAACTACCTGTCGGGGCTTACCACCAGGGATAAGCAACACCTGGTTCTGTTGTATCGCAGCGCTGTAGCCAATCCTGGTTATAAGGAGCCATTGCTCAAAGATTTGTACAACAGTAAAGGAGGGGTGCTGGATAAATATGTCTTTTTAACTGCCAATACAAAAGATACCATTACGCTTTTCATAGATATTTACAGCAAAGGCCCCCTGATGCTGCCGGTGGGACTGATATATGAGTTGCCATAACAGCAGCCCGGGTCCTGATAAAAAAACGGCTGTCTCTTACTTTTAGAGACAGCCGTTGCTTTTATGTGACGTGTTACCTATTCAACAGGCGTCAGATAGGTCGCGGAAGCATATCCTTCTGCGCCGCCATCTGTACGGATCAACCACCACTGATCGCTTTGTTTGCTGATCAGGGAAACAGTTTCGCCATGTGCCGCTTTGCCCACAATAGGCTGGTCGGTACCCGGCCCCTTACGAATGTTGAGGTTGGTAGACTCAGTAGTTACCTTCAGTTTAGCACCTGCTACTGCAGTGGCTACATTGATATTCATTACCACGTCGCCGGTAAGGAAGTTGGGGTCAATCTTTCCGTAAATATCCCATAACTGGTCCTTTACTGCGCCGCTCGGTGCTTCACCATCTATATGCAGTACACCATCTTGTTCATTAACCTGCAGATTGCTGGTGCCCGCAGATTTCGCGGCGTCAATCAGCTCTTTGTATTTATCCTGTAATGCCATGATTGTTGTATTTAGAGGGTCAGCGATTTACTTTACTTTTAAACCGGAAGCATCTACTTTCTTAGGCTTCAGTCCATCCAGTGCAACTTTCAGCTTTTTCCAACGGTCAGCTTTAGACTCACCGGTAATAGTAATCACGCCGTCTTTAACATCAGCAGTGATACCAGGGAAATCTTTAACAATACCATCTACGGCTGTCTTCAGAGCTGCATCGGCAGGTGTAGCAGCAGCTGGTGCAGGAGGAGGTGGTGGTGGCGGCGGTGTTACAGTAATATTGTTGACAACGCTCTTTACACCCTGGCTTACTTTAGCTGCATTTTCTGCCGCATCTTTGTCTGCCTGGCTGGCTACCGCTCCGGTCAGCGTAACTACACCATCTTTAACATCAGCATTAACGCCTGGAGTTGACTGCAATGCAGCAACTACAGTAGCTTGGATGTCTGCATCTTTGGGTTTCCCTTTACAGGAAATCATAAATATTAATCCCATGGAAAGGATTACTGCTGTCAGGTGTTTCAGTTTCATAGTATTACTGAGGTTTTAATGATGAAAAAATACATCTTAAGTTAAGTATCTTTTTTCATCTGGCAATAATGCTTCAGTATGTTGTTTATTTTTTAATAAATACAATCCCACACTTTTTGCTTGGCCACCTGACCTGGTACACCTGTTAATGCAAAGGAGATTCCGGTAACGGGATAGTATGTACGTAACGCCGCTTTTCGTCTCACGAAAAGATTTTTAATTTTTTTTTCAGATCACTTATGGAATTTTTTGCCAGCCTGCATCATGCGGCCGGGGAAGACTTTGTGCAGACAGCTAAAAATAGATATTTTACTTTTAAATAATATGAATACCATTAACATACGAAGTATATATTCACGGTATGATAAAGAGTGGCCGGATTCAGGCTAGCACATATCCGTTATAGTTATACCTTATATTAATAATATAAAAACATATACCTTGAAATATTTCCTGATACTGCTGCTATTCCCTTTTTCTCTTTTAGCACAAAATAATAAGGTAGTAAACCCGGTTTATTCGAATGCGTATCAGCGTTTGATAAATGCTGATACCAATACGGTAACCATACCAAAATCAAATCTGCATCGTACTCTCCATGTAAAAAGTATTTTTACTACGGATACCCGGTTCAGGAAAGTAAGTGGCCATAACAATGAGCTGCTTCTGCGTCCGAGCTATAAGAGAGAGTTATTGATTTCTGGTAGCTACGCTGCCACTTTCGCACTTAAAACAATCAGCCAGCTGCCGTCACTGCAAGCAGATTTTGTACAGGGACGCTCATTGCAGGGAGCCTTGAGCTGGCAGGGAGCAGAAACAAACGAGTTATTTAGTTATGGGCCATCCCGCCACACACTTGAATACGATGGGCTTCCTTATTTGTACGACGGCAATGGTAAACTGGTACCTGCGGGCAGTGGTAACGGACATCACCCGACCGCATATACGAATAATATATTCAGAACAGGAACGCTCTTTTCCCAGTCCTTCAACCTGAAAGCAGTCCTGCTTGAGAATCAGATCAATGCACGGGAGTTCAATATTAACCTGGGGCAAACCAGTGAAAGAACGTTTATTCACTACAACAACAATCATACAAAAAACCTGGATGCCTCCCTGGGCGCCAGAATAAAGTGGCTGCACCTCGTAGGTAAATACAGTTACTCACAGGATCAGTTTTCAAATACCAACAGAAACGGATTCCTGAATAAGGTTTACCAGCAATCGGTGCTGACACCGATAAGCTTCGATAACGGACAAGGATACACGCTGGGGAATGGCCAGCGTAGCTATAGCAAACAGGCAGATAATCCTGATTTTCTCCTCAGAGATAATGATAACAATTTCAACGCCACCAGGCAACAGGTGAGCCTGCTCATGGAACGGAATATATATAAACGGGTGAAATATGTAATCACACAGTCGTTCGATAATAAAAGAGAAAACAGCCATGAAGGCTATAAGCCTGGTACCGCAGACTTCCCGGATGGAAAACCGCTGTACCGGAGTAAGGAGGACAAATTATACCAGTTAAAAGGAGAAGTAACAGGGGATGTTTCCTACAGGAAGCGGTTATGGTCAGGGGCTTTTACCGCCAATTATATTTTCACAGAGGCGCATTCCGGCATCGTGTATCAACCGGCATACGGTAATTATTTATACCAGCGCTCCGCACATGAGATCGGCGTTAATTACCGGAATATATTGAATAGCAGGAGATGGTCTGCCGAATTCATGCTGGGAAATAAGAGCTATGTTTCCAACACAGCAGCGGCGAATAATTACTTCCAGCCCGCGATAGATATTGCCGCAACATATCTTTCCCCAACAGGATGGTCGCTGAAATTCAGATCATCGTATGTGCAGGCAAATACGGAATTGCCGGTCAATAATTCACTTGCTTATGTGAACCTCCTGCGCTATTCCACCACCGAAGCAGGACATTATTTTCCCACGCAGGAAGTAAGCAGCTTTGACCACCTGTCCCCGGTGCGTCACAGAGATTGGAGCAGCAGCATCAGCGGCAGCTATAAATCTCTGCTGAATTTTTCTGCCCGCGCATTCATAAGAAAAATAGAACAGGATCTGTTTCCCGTTTACGAAAATCAGGAGCTGGTATTAAAAAATATCGGCGACTACCGGACCAATGGAATAGACCTGGAGCTGCAATTACTGGATATAGCTAACAGCAACTCAGACATCACCACGATGCATGTCCTGGGATTTTTTGCCTATAAAAACAAAGTCACCGAGGCCTACGGCGGTGCTAACGGTATCCCCCTGGCAGGTTTCAGAGATGTACATACCACGCTCGTAAAAGGGCAGCCACTGGGAGTGATCACCGGCAGTACCTGGGAAAGAGATGTCGCCGGCAACAAAGTGATAGGCCCGGACGGATTTCCGCTGGTAGCAAAAGATCCCACTATCATTGGTAATCCCAACCCCGATTTTGTGATGAAGCTGACGAATATGGTCCGCTGGAAAAGACTCACACTCGAAGCAGCCCTGGAATGGAAGAATGGTGGTGAACGATGGAACGGTACACAAGCCGTACTCGATTACTACGGACGATCACAGACATCTGCCGAAGGCAGAACCATCACAAATTATATTTTCCCCGGCGTACAAATGAATGGCGCCCCGAACAATACACCCGTAGATTTTTACAACCCCAAACTCCCCATAGAAAACAACCGGTGGGTGAGATACGGTTATAGTGGCGTTGCAGCAGACTACATCGAGCGGGCCGACTGGCTACGCCTGAATACCCTGAAACTAAGCTATCAGCAGCCTTTTAGACATATTATTCAAAAGTTGACCCTGAGTGCCTATATCAATAATGTGATGCTGTGGACGCCATATAACGGCGTGGATCCGGAACAGTTGTTATTCGATCAGGCAAATAGTACGGGCCTGGATTTCTTTAATCTTCCCGCTACTAAAACTTATGGCTTTAACGTAACCCTTCAATTCTGATACCCATGAAAAATATTATTGCTCACATATGCATATACCTGTTGATGGCAGCTACCTGTTGGGGACAGTCATTTGATTATAGTAAGTACAAGGAGAAAATCTATATCCACACCAGCCATGTTTTCTTTCAACCCGGACAGGACGCATTCTTTAAAGTATACGTGGTAAACGCGAAGGATCAGAGACCTGCCACATTAAGTAAAGTGGTTTTTGTAGAAGTACTGGACCCTTCCGGGAACATGATCAAAAAATTAAATTATAAAATAACAGATGGATTTGCCGAAGGCTCTTTTACTTTTGAAGACAAAGCTCCCGGTGGTATTTATAAACTCAAAGCTTATACTACGTGGATGCGCAATGAAAGCGACAGCACTTTTTTTGTAAAGGAACTGACGCTGCAAAAAGTAATCGCTCCCCGCATATTAATGAAACTGGATTTCCCCAAAAAAGGCTATGGTCCCGGCGATGAAGTGATCGCTGATTATTCTGTCCGCAATTTGTCTGATCAACCCATTGCCAATTATAAAGTAAATTATAAGGTATCGCTGGGTGGCAACGTAATGAGCACCGGGGTGGCCACCACCAACAGCGATGGTAAAGTACAATTGAAGTTCAAATTACCGGATGACCTGAACACGACGGATGGTCTGCTGAATGTAACGATAGACTATGATGCCTACAAAGAAGCCATTTCCCGGAGCATTCCTATTGTGCTGAATAAAATAGATCTGCAATTGTTACCAGAAGGAGGTTCCCTGGTAGCAGGACTTACTAGCAACATTGCTTTCAGGGCGATCAACGAACACGGTAAACCCGTAGATGTAAAAGGAGAAGTATGGGATGACACCGGGAATAAACAGGCCGACTTTGAAAGTTACTATGCAGGTATGGGACAGTTTCCCTTTACACCACATGCCGGGAAAAAGTACACCGTAAAAATTACTTCACCACTGCATATCACCAAACAATATGCTTTCCCGGCCTTCACAACAGAAGGTGTGGTCATGAATTTTATGAAGAGAGATGGGAAACTTTTCCTGAATCTGTCTGCCACCGGCAACCAGCGGGTTACTTTAACCGGGCAGACAAAAGGCATCACTTATGCTGTCAGTGACCTTATCCTGAAGAAGGGCACAAATACCGTTGAAATAGATCAGTCGGGATTTCCTGCTGGTATTGCCAGGTTTACCCTGACAACCGGAAATGGATTGCCTGTGGCAGAAAGACTGGTATTCCTGAATAAGAACAACACCCTGCAGGTTAAAATCACAACAGACAAATCACAGTACCTGCCAAGGGAAAAAGTGGTGCTGACCCTCCAAACAACAGATGCCAAAGGAACGCCAATGGCTTCCAATCTGTCGCTGGCGGTCATGGACGATAAGCTCTGGTCGTATGCGGATGACAAACAGGATCATATACTATCCTGGTTGCTCATGAGTTCCGAATTGAGTGGAAAGATTGAAGAGCCCTTGTTTTATTTTAAGAGAGAAGAACCTAAATCAGATCCTGCACTCGACCTGGTAATGCTGACACATGGCTACCGGTATTTTAGTTACCTCCCGGAGTTAAACGAGGGGAAATCCCTGAAGTACCTGCCGGATGATGGTTACGTGATGAGTGGCACTGTCTTTAATGCACAGAATAAATCGGTAAAATCCACTGTATTCCTGATCAACATGGCGGAAAAAAGTAAAGCCATCCAAATGAATACAGCTGATGATGGACAGTTTTTCTTTGCCGGGCTGGATGAACGGGCCAATTATTACCTGATAGCCAAGTCAGTTAAAGGGAAAGAAAAAGTGAATATCCGGGTGGAGCAGAACAGCATCGATTATAATGTTATCCGGACTAAAAAATTATTGGAAGAAGGGATCAGCTTTAAGGAGTTTGCAGGCATCCAGCCCGCTGCACAAAAACAGGAATATGCCAATGCGGAAAAAGAAATAAAAAAGGAAGCGGATGCGTGGATAAAGGATCTGGGGGACGACAAGAGACTGAATGAAGTGGTAGTTGTTGGCTACAACGCACAACGAAAGGCGAATTTGACTGGCTCGGTTGTTTCGATTGTTGCCAACGAAATTAATGTTGTGCAGAATGTCGATCAGGCCCTGGAAGGCAGGGTAGCAGGGATACAGGTAGTGCCACAAGCTAATCCGGGAGCGGCCAAAGAAATCAGGATAAGAGGTAATAACTCACTAACCGGCAATAATCAACCGTTGTTTATTATAGACGGGGTAGCGTTTGAAGGGATGCTGCAAGACTTAAATCCCAATGATATCACTGCCATAGAGGTCTATAAAGATGCATTGGCATCAGCGCTTTACGGAAGTCGTGCTGCCAACGGCGTGATCCTGATCACTACCAAAAATGCCGGAAGAGCAGCGATCAGGTTGAGGTTGAATAAAGAGGATTATTACAACACCAAATATGTTCCGGGTACTGGAAATGCTTATACAGTGGCCAGGGTGTTTTATGCGCCCCAATACGCTACTACTGTAACAAAAGAGCGGAGTGATTTCCGGGAAACGATTTACTGGAACCCGGTTGTGCAAACAGATAGTAGCGGCGCTGCTACACTGGAGTTCTACAACTCCGATGCTGCCACTACTTTCCGGGCAATAGCTGAAGGAATTGCCTGGAATGGTCAGCCCGGCAGAACAGAAGCCACCTGGTCTGCACGGAATGCATTGCAGATAGATGCGAAGATCCCTCCCTACCTGACAGTGGGCGATCACGCGCTGGTACCGCTGGTGCTTAAAAACAACAGTGCTGCCAGCGTGGAACTGGATATCACCATTGCATTGCCGGAGAAAATGAAGAAGGGAGAATATGAAGAGAGGATCGTACTGGATGCCAACACTTCCAAACAGGTACTGATTCCACTGGAAGCCACCGCCGCTTGCCGGGGTGATATCAAATTTATGGTGAGTGGTAAAACCGGTACAGAAACATTATCTCTTCCGATAATAGCCGCAGAGAAAGGTTTCCCGGTGTTTAAAACCTTCTCCGGTGATAAATCAGTCAGACTTCCCTTTGAGCTGGGCCAGCCAATAGCTGGTAGTGTCAAATCAGACCTGAGGGTATTCGTTACATTGGAAGGGCAACTGCTTGATGGAATAGCATCGATGTTGAGAGAGCCTTACGGCTGTTTTGAACAAACGTCTTCCAGCACTTATCCTAACATCTTTATCCTCAAATATCTACGGGAATCAGGGAAATCCAATCCTGATGTGGTGGCCAAAGCCATGAACTATATTGAAACAGGGTACAAAAGGTTGATCAGCTTTGAAACCACCGAGAATGGTTTCGAATGGTTTGGCCATGCACCGGCACATGAAGCGTTAACGGCTTACGGCTTACTGGAGTTTACGGATATGCAGACTTTCATTAACGTAGATAAGGATATGCTGGCCCGAACCAAAAAATTCCTGTTGAGTCGCAGAGACGGCAAAGGAGGCTTTAAACTGGCTTCCGGCGGTTATGATAAGTTTGCATCCGTACCCAACAGTGTAGCTAATCTCTATATCGTATATGCGTTAACGCAAGCGGGTATTGGCAAAGAAATACAACCGGAATATGAAGCCGGTGTACAAAAGGCGTTAGCAGCTAATGATGCTTACCAGTTGGGATTAATGGCACTCGCTGCCAGCAATATGAAAAATACCGCCGACTACAACCGGCTGATGCAGGCGTTGAAACAGAGCTTTGAAAAAAATAATTTCACGGCAGCCACCACTGTGGTGAATTCCAGAGATGCTTCCCTGCGCGTAGAGTCGTTATCGTTATACGCACTGGCGCTGGCCAGGGAGCAAGCGCCTGATCTTGCTACCATAGGAGTAGTCATCTCTAAAGTATTGTCAGAAAAATCATACTACGGTTACGGCTCTACGCAGGCAACCGTGATGGCACTGAATGCCATCGTAGAATTCGTAAAGATAAAAGGACGCACGGAAAATGCCGGCACCCTTGATTTTGAACTGAATACGCAGAAAGTGGCGCTGGGCAGCGATTTTAGCAATTTGTTGAAAGCAGGTGCCAATACTTTTGCGGTGCATTACAGCAATGAAAAATCCGGTATTCCTTATCACATGGAGGTTTCCTATTACACAATGCAACCACCTAACAGTCCCAGGGCCGACTTACATATCAATACTACACTGGCGGATACCCGCACTAAAATCGGGGAAACTGTCAGGATGAAAATTGACGTGAAAAATGAAAAAGGCATGCTGCAACCTATGTCTATTGCCAAAATAGGCATACCTGCCGGTCTTTCTCTGCAGCCTTGGCAGCTCAAGGAACTGAAAGAGAAAAAAGAAGTAGCCTATTATGAGATCTTTGATAATTACCTGGTGCTTTATTGGATGGGATTCAGCCCGGATGAAACCAAAACCATCAACCTGGACCTGAAAGCAGATGTTCCTGGCACTTATAAAGCCAAAGCCAGCAACTGTTACCTGTATTACACGCCAGAACACAAACACTGGAACGAAGGCACTGAAATAGAGATCCTGCCATAGTTTCATTATTCCTACACCTATTCCTTCCGCAGCGTTATCCCGAAAGGGAGCGCTGCGGAGTCATGTAATAACCTGCCGGAACCATTGCCWGGTGCGTATTTTCATGGGTTATCCGCCGCTGTCAGCTGAAAATCATCTTTCCTTGTTTGGAATTACATTTTGCCAATTTCCCAACTTCACTTAATTTGGTATTTAGATAGTTGTCTAAATATATTTTATATGAACAACCTGTTCAAAGCACTCAATGATAAAACCCGACGGGACATCCTTGAGCTGCTCAAAAAGGAAGACCTGACCGCTGGTCAGATCGCAGCGCATTTCAGGTTTTCAAAGCCCACCATCTCTCATCATCTCGACCTGCTGAAACAAGCGGAGTTATTAACCAGCGTGAAAAAAGGACAATTCGTCTTTTATTCTCTCAACACAACGGTGATGGATGAACTACTGAAATGGATGCTTCAGTTTACCGCCGATACCTTACCACTTACGAAAAAAACTACGCCGCGGTATGAAGGAAAATAAATGGTGGAAAGAAGTACCATTGATAGTCATTATGACTTGCCCTTTCCTGGTATATTATTACCTGAAACCGTTATTGCCGGAACTGGTGCCCTCTCATTATACAATAGATGGCAGCGGGCAATGGGTGGTAGATGGACGTATGGCTCCGGGAGGGTTCGTGACTACCATGTTCTTTGCCTGTTTGGTGGTCTATCTCGCATTGAGTTTTCCTTTGTTGGCAAAGAAATGGCAGACAGGTCTCCGGCAGCAATCCGTTTTACTGGCGCCCATAATATATTCACTGAAGGCAGGACTGATCCTGTTGTTCAGCGCTATCCCGGTGTATGAAATGCTGGTGGCTGGCGGTAAATTAACCGGTGGAAGTGCTGCTATGTGGAGTTATATTGGTGGCATTGCTTTGCTGGTGTTGCTTAATTTGTTTATTTACAGGTTATATTCGGTGATGTACCGTCATAGCGAAGAAAAGCCGCTGGCACGTAAATCCTACGTAATCATCTGGGCCAGCACACATGTAGTTGTGTCGATTGGTCCGCTATGTGCTTTGCTGGTAGCAGGACGAATAAGTGCCGACAAAATGATTCCGCAGTTTATCCTGGTATTCCTCGCTATTTGCGGCAACCTGCTGTATAATGTACGCCCCAATCCTTACCTGGGCATCCGTACCCCCTGGACGCTGAAAAATGAAACGGTATGGCGTAAAACGCATCGGATGGGAGGGATCATGCTATTTGTATTTGGGGTCGCCGGCTTTTTCGCTACACTCATTGCCAATGAACACCAGTCGCATTATATCCTGTTGTCAGTGCTGTTGATAACAGCCCTGGTGCCTACCGCTTATTCGTATATTATATATAGAAAATTGATTCATCAACCCTGAACATATGAAACGCTTCTTCTTTTTCGTCCTGTCGTTCTGCCTCATTCAACACGCTGCTGCACAACAGCAAAATGTGGTAGTCAAAAGCTTCTTTGAGCAAATGAGCAAAGCTAACTGGACCAACGCAATGCAATACATGGCACCGGCCATGAAAGAAAAACTGAATGCAGACATGCTGAAAGGCGTATGGTCGCAGGTGGAGCAGGCCAATGGAAAGTGGGAGGCGCTGACCTCGCAAAAAACAGTGCGGGAGGGAGAACATTATATCGTTACCGCAGAGAATAACTTTGAACGTGCTACCCTGACATTCCGCGTAGCATTGGATAATGACAACCGGATAGTAGGATTTTTCATCACCGGGTCTAAGCCCAAACAAATGGTGCTGAATGCAAATGAAATAACAGATACTGTCAACACTATTGACGGTGGTGTGTTATACGGCACACTTACACAGCCGGAAGGACGGCAGCATGGCCCGGTAGTACTGATTATCGCTGGTTCGGGCCCTACAGATCGTGATGGAAACAACCTGTTTCTTCCGGCAGCGGAAAGCTTTTCCTATCAGCAGCTGGCCCAGGGACTGGCAGCCAACGGTATCGCTTCTTTGCGGTATGATAAACGCGGTACCGGGCAAAGCACGGCATTCCAAAAACCACTGACGATCCTGACAATAGATGATTATACGGCAGATGCGGAGGCCTGTATAGCCCACCTGCAACGAAGCGGGAAGTTCTCCAGCATATCCGTTATAGGGCATAGTGAAGGCGGCATCATTGGGCTTATACTCGCGCAGCATAGCCACCTGAAATGCCTGATCCCCTTATCTACCCCAGGAGAAACGACTGATAAAGTGCTGCTGGAACAACTGAAACCAAGGTTGTCAGACTCATTGTATCAGCAATCTGTCAGCATTTTAAATGACCTGCGGCAGAATAAAACACCCGCCAAAGTGCCAGCGGACTTACATCTTCTGTTTAATACCGGCAACTTTAACTATTGGAAAAGTACCTTCCGATTTGATCCCTGCGCCTTAATGCCAACGATAACAATGCCCGTATTGATTGTTGGAGGGGCTGCCGATGTACAGGTGTCACCCGCCCAGGTAACCATGCTGCAGGACTGTAAACCCGGTACTAACCTGGTGCTGATAGAAGGCATGACACACGCATTAAAAAACACCAATGGTATTTCTCCGGATAAAAAGACTCCCTTACCTTTGTCGCCTGAATTAATTCCGGCACTGGTATCTTTTATCCGCCAATAATTATTTTTCAGGCACGTAAGGGTTTATGACCACTCAGGTGTATTAGTAGTATATATAACAGCAAAAGTGGCCATTGGAGAACGATAAACACGATGATAAACTGGCTTTACAGGTTGAACAATACTTTCATAACCATTATGAAGGGTTGCATCGTTACGCCTTTACTATCCTGAAAGACAATGATAACGCCAAAGATGCTGTGCAGGCAGTGTTCCTGAAATTATGGGAGAAGAGAGACACATTAGACGAAGAGCAATCTGTAAAATCGTACCTGTATACAGCAGTATATCATTATTGCCTGAACATTAAAAGACATGACAAGGTCAAAGCCAGGTATGAATCGGAAAATGACAGCGCAGTTTACGACACAGGGAATAAACTCATCAGTAAAGAAATTAACCAACAAATCATGGATCATATTGCCGCCCTCTCACCTCAATGCCAGCTTATTTTTACCAAGAGCCGGTTTGATGGAATGAAGTATGCAGACATTGCAGTGGAAATGGGACTGTCCATTAAAACAGTAGAAGCACAAATGGGCAAAGCATTAAAGATCTTGCGTGCAAAATTATTTGATATTATGATCAGCATTATTATATTATTTTTCATATGAAAAATAGAAGTTAGAACTTTAAATGATGAATAATCCCGGTCACATACAAGAAGAGGATGAATTACTGGCAAAATATCTTTCCGGGGAAGCTACTCCGGAAGAAGCCATGGCTGTGGATAATTGGGTAAAAGCTGCCAGTGAAAACCGTGCTTTATTTGTGCAGGCAATGGCAGTATGGGAGCAAACAGCTGCTGGCAATACCTGGCAACTACCGGATAAACTGAAACTATTAGCCGCAATCAGAAGGGACAGAAAACCCGCCAAAACAGCTACCGTGAAAAAGCTCCGCTGGAGCATCGCCGCGGCCATCCTATTGCTGTTAGGTGCTGCAGGTGCCTACTGGTGGCTGCAGCCAGCACATGTCGCCGTCCCAGACTCGTTCGTAATACGACAGGCCGGTAAACAAATGCTAAGAGATACCCTGCCAGATCAATCGGTAGTGGAAATCGCCGCTGGCGCATCTGTAAAATATAAAAAAGACTTTCAGGGTAATTCCCGAAGTATTCACTTAACCGGAAGCGCTGCCTTTGATGTAACATCTGATCCCGTGAAGCCGTTTATCGTAAGCGTGGGGGCTATACAGATAAAAGTATTGGGCACTGTTTTCCACGTAGCAGAAGATGCTGCCCAAATAATGGTAGTGGTGAAATCAGGTGCAGTTAGCATGTACAGAGGAGACAGCGGTATTACATTAAGAGCCGGAGACACCGGTACCTATAATAACACCAGTCGCCATTTTGGTCTGATAGTGGCGGATAGCACTCACCAGCAAACAAGATCTTTTAATTTTACCAACGCCACTCTGAAAGAGATCGCTACTCAAATGGAAAAAGCATACGGCATCAAAGTTATTTTTAAAAATAAGAAGCTGGAAACCTGTACCATGAGTAGCTCTTTCGATAATAAATCTATTGAATTCATTTTTGAGGTTATATCAATCACGTTGAATGTCCAGTATAGGATTGAAAAAGATACCGTGTATATCAGTGGTATTGGATGTAATTAAGTATGTAGCAGCGCTGTTAGTCCCAATTATAGCAGCTTCTGTTTGCAGCGCACAGCAGAACCGGATTAATTTGCAGCAAAAAATAATATTGCCTGCGAAGCAAATCCGTCTGGACTCCCTGCTCAGTATCGTCAGCCGTCAAACCGGCGCAAGGTTTTCACTGAACACCAGTAAGTTCCCTCCTTCACGTATCATTCATGTTCCCAAAGGACCTATGCCGGTAGCGCAATTGCTCACCGCCATCAAAGAAGATACCGGTATCTTTTACACGGTGCTGGGAGGACATATCATTTTTATTGATAACCCGCCCCGCAAGTCTAATCCGCCATCCGTTAAAAAACAATCGGCAAAAAAAGAACCTGTCAGAAAGAGTACCAGTGAAAAGTCACTCGCGAAACAAGCGCTGAGAACGGGGCGCGCATTATGGGATCTGCAGTCAATACCCACCATTTATTTTGTGACTGATACATTGGTCACTTCAGGTAAGGTTATCGAACCAGATTCTGCCTGGCTTCTTGCCGGAGCAGGTAGCCTGCGTGACACCATCAGGAAACAGGATTCCATAAAAGCAGGCCTGGTATATGGCATTCAACGCGACTCCATCAAAGAAGAAGATACGCTGCGTATTGCCTTTGCATCCGGTAACCATTATAACGCTATTAAAACAACAGACTCACAAATAATCCATTATTCTACCCCCGCAGATGATACACACAATCGATTGTTGCGCTTCAGCAGCTGGCAGTTGGATCCATCATTGCATTGGGGCTGGGGTAGCGGCACGGGAGATACACTGCGCAATAAAATAATCACTATCGCCCGGAAAGATTCAACGAATATAGCGGAACAACAGCCAACGAATGATGCAATAAATCAAACTCCAAAAGTCGCGACAGACAATAAAGTAAAGAATGGAGAAATAGTTGCTGCAACTGCATCTCTCCATGATATAACAATAGAGCAGTCAACAAACACCGCCAAAACTTCACTTGTAAAATCGATCCTTCAAAATACATTTTCTAACCGCTATCAAAAGCCCGATGGACAAGGCGTAAGAAGGAGTGGAGAACAGGGGCCGTTTTCTTTTTTACTGAATCTGGGTGTTACCGGAGATGAGAGTTATTACGTTAATCCCACTATACAGATAGGACTTCCTTTTCTTTATGGCATTGCTTCTGCCGGCACCAATTTTAATCTGGTGGGCTTTAGAGTCGGGGCTGGTATTGCTGCGCGTATATCCGAAGACTGGCGAATACACTTGCAGATGACCACCGGTAAACAGCTGCAGGATTTCAGCTACGGCAACCCCGTGGATACCATCGGCGAACATATATCGGGAGCGGTGAACATGCGTTTAATGAAATTTTCCCTGGTAGCCGAAAGAAAGCTGGGTGAACACTTCCGTTTGCAGGCCGGCCTGGTATTCAATAGCCAACGGCTGCAATATAGAGCGGACAGTAACACCGTTTATACACCGCAGATGGTGTATCAGAGGTTAAATATAATTCATGCGCCTTATACCATCAGTGATACTTATAATGGTTATCTCAATACCAAAACATGGATAGGTTTTCAGTTGGGGATCTTTTATAACATAAATTTTAAGAGAAGAAAGTAAGGGTTTTTTATTTACTACGTGTAATAATAATGTACCTGCTGACATTGTTAGAAGATAGCAGTACATAAGAATTTTATTAAAAGGGACCTGCAACTGTTTATACTACGCTGAAAATGCTGCTTCTCAGCGGTATGTATTAGCATACAAAATAATTCCTCTTTAGGCTATTCGACATAAATGGCTCATACTGATAAAAATCAGTATGAGCGGGAGTTTGCCTGTCCTGATTATTTCGTAACAACGATCCAATAATATATCCCTTAGAACACTAACGCCGGCATTAGCATTTTTATAACATAAATTTTAACAATAGGCTATAAGGGTTTTTTATTTACTGCGTGTAGTAGTAATGCATCGGTATAATGGAGATGTCCGTTGTACTTTTTTTTCATTTCAAGATGGTTTTACAAATGATCGCATTATTAAAAACGGCAGAGAGAACGAACAATTCATCTTACATTAATAATTACGTTTTTCAGCGGCATGTATTCGCCTATAAAGCCATTCCTCTGGAAAGTCTGCAGCACAAACGAGTGCTCGAACTGGGCTGTGGGGAAGGATATGGGATGGAAATGCTGGCGCCTCATACGGCACACTACCGCTCTGTAGATAAAAAGAAACCGATCAATAAATTGCCGGGCAACGCTTCGTTTCAGCAATGCAATCTCCCGACCTTAACGGGGATTGCAGATAATAGTTATGATACGGTGATTTGTTTCCAGGTAATTGAACATATCAAAGAGGACAGTGCTTTACTACATGAAATCAGACGTGTGCTGAAACCCGGTGGCCGCCTGTTTTTAACCACGCCTAACCGGCTGACATCTCTCAGCAGAAATCCGTTTCATATAAGAGAATACCTGCCCAGGGAGATGTTTGCTTTAATGAATTCACATTTTCCTACTGCAAAAGTGGAAGGGGTTTATGGCAATGAGGTGGTGATGGCCTATTACGAGGAAAACAAACGTAGTGTAAATAATATTGCACGATTCGATGTTTTTCGGCTGCAATACAGACTGCCGGCCTTTTTACTAAGGATCCCCTACACGCTACTCAATAATATGAATCGCTTACTACTGCTTAAAAAGATGGAAGATGTAACAGCAGGTATCACCTACGATGATTTTTACCAGCATAGCTTACGCGATGACTGTCTCGATTATTTTGTAACAGCTGTCAAATAGCACTTTTAATTATACTGTTTAACTATTCCTATTAACTATATCTATCATTTCGCCATGGATATGCCGTATTGGAATAACCCCTTTCTTCCCAGAAGCCCAATTTGTTGGTAGTAAGGAATTCTATGCGGTGTATCCATTTGGCGCCTTTCCAGGCGTATAACTCAGGGGTAATCATTCTTACCGGACCACCATGCTCCATCGGCAGCGGAGCGCCTTCTATAGTATGTACCAGTAGTACATCGGGCTTCAATGCTTCTTCCAGGGAAACGTTGGTGGTATAGTCATCATATCCATAGCAAAGGATATGCGTGGCGGTATCCGCCGGCTGCACCAATGCTGCCAGATCCAGCAATCGTACGCCTTTCCAGTTCATATTCAGTTTAGACCAGGACGTTACACAATGAAAGTCGGAGGTATCTTCCGTTTGCGGGAGAGCCATGAACTCCTCCCAGGTTAATTCCACGGGATGTGCTACCGCACCATTCACTATCAGCCGCCAGTCTGCTGTTTCCACCTCTGGTTGTATGCCCAGATCCAGCACCGGCCATTTATGTGTAATGGTTTGTCCCACTGGAATTTCCGGCATGCCATGCCGGTTAGGATTTCCCGAACCCTTCGGCTTGCTGTCGGCCATGGAGGGTGTCTGCTGCATCTTCGCCTCAAAGCGGGCTTTTAGCTTCATCCTCGCTTCTACTACGCGTTTCAGTTTATCGGCGTCTTCCATAAAACAGTCTTTATATAAAGATACAGCTTTAGCCGCAGGCGCGAAATGCTTTGAATATTGCGGTTTAATTTGTACTTTGTTTAAACAATATGTTACTTTGTACGAACAAATGAATTTTCGCTCGTTCCACCTATTTAAATAACAGCGTTATGGCCTTCTTTCAGACTTTATTCCACGAACTGATTTCTTTCCTGGGCATTTCACAACTAATAGAAGTGTGTAAAACCGGTAACTATAAAGTCTTACTGACTTTAAACGGTATTTTCTCCGTGATTTCTCCCCTGATCCCTTTCCTGTTACTATTGGAAATTTGCAGGGCTATCTTTTATAAACGCTTTAAGATAGAAGACTACAAAATGCCCTTCTTCATCTTTGTGGTGAACCGTTTTATCTCGCGCTTTATCTCTATTGCGATGGTGGCGTTTTGTATCGGTGTGCTGGAAAAGTATGCACTGTTCAATACTTCGCTGAAATGGTACTGGTTTATTTACGGTTATGTGATCTGGGAGTTTTCGCATTTCGTCTATCATTATTTCGGACACAAAGTACGCCTGTTCTGGTGCTTGCACTCTACACACCATGCTCCGCAAACCATGAACCTTTCTGTGACCTATGCGCATTTCTTTTTGGAAGCACCCTATGCAGATGTGATCCGTACCAGCATCTGTATTTTAATGGGTGTAAATCCGCCGCTGCTGTTCATCATCATGTTTATTGATGGCACCTGGGGTTCGTTTATTCATGTGGGTGAGAACCTGATTAAAGACGGGCGGCTGGGCTTTTTGAATGCCATTATTCTGACACCTTCACATCACCGGGTGCATCACGCAAAGAACCCGTTATACATGGATACCAACTTCTGTAATCTGCTCAATATCTGGGATAAAGTATTTGGTACCTTCCAGCACGAAAAGCGGGAAATGCAGATTGAGTACGGTATTTCGAGGGAGATAAATCCCAATAATTTCCTGGATGTATATTTTGGGGAGTTGTACTGTTTATGGAAAGATCTCCGGAAAGCACCGGGTATAAAGAATAAGCTCCTGTACATCGTTATGCCGCCGGGATGGAGTCATACCGGTGATCATAAAACGGCTAAAGTGGTGAAACAGGCATACCTGCAGCAGGCGTCCGATCAGGTCATCTGATCAAACAGGTAATACAGCGGCGACTCTTCGAGTACCACGCGGCTGGGTCCATTTTCATCTTTTTTCCATTTAATCAGGCGGATAAATCCTTCTGCTATTTCAATGCCGGTGATGTCGCCATCACTAAAACAGCAACAGCCGGTGTTGAAGTAGGAGGGATGGGCCATGGTTTTTACAAATTGTTTGCCAGCATATTCTGCTTGTCTTGCTGATAAAGCTTTTTGTAAGATGCTTACCTGTGTGGCGTCTCCTTTGCTTTGTGCTTTTTCCAGTTGCTTCGTGAGACGGTCTATATGATCCAGCGAAGCAAATACAGGTTTATGCGTATGACCGGAGATGAGGAAGGTATGCTGATATTGCATGCTCCACTCATACATGATAATGTTGTGGCGGTCGGCCAGGTCGAAAGAGTCGGAGAGGGTATCGGTATGAACCTTAAAGAATCGCTGCACCGGTGTCCAGATAGCGGCTACAAACCATTTGCTGAAAACATTGCCATCGCTGCGCATGTCTCCCTGGTGGCCATGTGTCAGGAAAAGGCGAAAGTCATTGTCCTGGTACCGGGTCTGTAAAATAATGCCTTCATATACTTTCAGCTTCTTGCCAAACAGGGGCTTCAGGAATTGCTGCCGGGGTACATTATAATGCCACTGCAGATCATGATTGCCAAATACCCGGAAATAGCGTTTCTGTTGCAGAAAACGGGCTTCTTCGAGCAGGGACGTGCGGTTTTCCGCGATCACCTTTGCAGGCGGGCATTCCCATAGCTCTTCACAGTCGCCCAGGTTAATGAAGGTAAAGCCCTGATCGTAATAGTAGCCAAGGGCGCTGAGGTAGTTCTGCTCTGCGGCCATGAAATCATCAGCTCCATCTTTACCTCCTTTATGCTGATCCGAGAAGATAATAAAACGGGCATTTTCCTGGTCAAAGGGAATCACCAGGCCTTTCTGTCGGTTGCCTTGCAGAATTTCCTGCTGCAACCGCGATAAAGAGGCAAAAACCTGTTGTCTGTCTGGATTGGAAGAGAATCTGTTGGAGAGCCAGATAATAGGGCGTTGGAAGAGTTTTTTCAGCGGATTTGGCACGGCATGTTCTTTTAGGTGTTGTGGGGCATCTCATCCTTACCACGCACAAAAATGAGCGGTTATCCATAACCGCTCAGATTCTATTTATTTCAAAAAGGGCAGACCTACTGCAGACTACTGTTGCTCTTGTTGTTGCTGCGGCGGTGGTGGCGGCGCCTGTTGCGCTTGCACCTGCACTTTAACTTCTTTCTTTACATTTACAGCACTTGGACCTTTCTGTCCACGCTCTACTTCAAAAGTAACCTTGTCTTTTTCCTTAATCAGTTCTGTTAACTGGTTAATGTGTACAAACACGCTGTCCTGCGTTTGCTGATCAATGATGAATCCGTAACCTTTGGATTCATTGAAGAACTTCACCACACCTCTGCGTATCAGCTCTACCGGTTCAGAAGGTTCATGCCTGGTGGCACCTAACTGAATGTCTTCCACATTGATTTCTTTTCTTTTTCTTGGATCGGGTGGAGTAGAGGAGATGTTGCCGTTTTCATCAATGTACGCCATCATGTCTTCCAGACTCTTTCCTTTTCCACTGTTTGCTTTGCGTTCTTCCTTTCTTTCTGCCTTGTCCTGGCGTTGTTTCGCTTTTTTCTTTTCTTTTTCTTTTTTACCAACTGTTTCCTGGGATCTAGCCATATTTTGATTATATATTTTGATATGCTGCAAAGATCGGCTTTTTTTGCGTAAGCAGCCGGAAATATAACCGTCTGCAGGCGTTATGCACAGCCAGTTTCCGCCAGGATGTACTGCAGGAGCTATTCTATCTTTTTTGCACATTCCTGAAATGGACGACCTCACTTGCTATAAATGTGCTAAATACAGTTAACTTGTTACATATAAGATTAACAATATCTTTTATCAGATTTACATAGATTAGCAAATCGATTTTATAAACCGCAACAAAAAATCAGACCACCAAAAGTCTGTTCAAACATCTAAATGCTTATGATGAAAAGAACTGCCCTGATCTTTCTCGCCGCTATGGCAGGGAAACAGGCAATGGCACAGGTAGACGCAGGCCTGTTCCGCTATCCTGACGTGTCCCGGTCACAAATTGCATTTTCCTATGCAAATGATATCTGGATCGTGCCAAAAACAGGTGGTACCGCCATCAAACTGATTTCTCCTCCCGGCGTGGAATCATTCCCTAAATTTTCGCCGGATGGCAGCAAACTCGCCTTCAGCGGTAACTACGACGGCAACACAGATGTATATGTATTACCTGTAGCCGGTGGTGTACCATTGCGATTAACACAATACGGCGGCGCCGATCGCGTGGTAGACTGGACCCCGGATGGGAAACAGGTACTCTTCGCTTCAGGCAGAGAAAGCACCAAAGAACGCTTTAACCAGTTTTACACCATTCCGGAAACAGGTGGCAGTACTACCAAACTACCACTGGCCTACGCAGAATTCGGATCCTACTCACCCGATGCCAGCAAAATAGCCGTCACCACCCGCTCCCAGAGCTTCCGCAACTGGAAACGCTACCGCGGCGGTATGAAAGCAGACATCCACGTATTTGACTTTGCAAAACAACTCTCTGAAAATATTTCCGCGAAAAGCGAAGCCGGTGATGAATTCCCAATGTGGTACAACAACTACATCTACTTCCTCTCTGACCGCGGCGCCGAGAAACGTATGAACCTCTGGCGCTACGATACCAACACCAAAGCATACGATCAAATCACTACGTACAAAGACTATGATGTGCATTTCCCTTCCATGGGTCCAGGCGATATTGTGTACGAAGCCAACGGCAAATTGTATGTGATGTCATTGGAAACACAACAATCTGCGGAAGTGAAAATCACCATCACTACTGATCTCGCCGCGCTAAAACCCAGACTCGTTCGTACGGTAAAGTATATACAATCCACGGCTATCAGTCCCGATGGACAACGGGCATTGATCAGCGCTCGCGGGGATGTGTTTTCTGTACCCGCCATCAATGGATACGTAAAAGACCTTACCCGCACCAGCGGTGTAGCAGAACGTTACCCGGCATGGTCTCCCGATGGCAAAAACATTGCCTGGTGGAGCGATAAATCTGGCGACTATGAATTGTGGATGGCCCCTGCCGGTAAAGAAAACGAAGCCAGGCAAATCACCCACTATGGCCCCGGCTTCCGCTACACCCCCTACTGGTCACCGGATAGTAAGCAGCTGGCCTTTATCGATCAGGCCATGAAAATATGGGTACTCGATGTTACTACCGGAAAAACCACCGCAGTAGATCAGGCCCTCCACTATTCACCAAATGTATTTGAGGGCTTCCGCTTCAGCTGGACACCCGACAGCAGATGGCTGACCTATAGCCGTGACCTGGACAACCTGCACGAAGCTGTATTTTTGTTTGATACAAAAAACAACCAGCGTCATCAGGTCACCAGCGGCTTCTACGACTGCAGCAGACCAGTATTTGATGGGGAAGGCAAGTATCTCTATATACTCACCAATCAATCTTTCAAACCTACCTACAGCAGTATCGACAACACTTTTATCTACGCTAACGCCACTATGATAGGGGTGATTGGCCTGGAGAAAGCAACGCCCTCTTTACTCACAACCCGCAATGATGCAGTAGATGTAAAAGAAGATAAAAAAGAAGCAACACCAGCTGCCAAAGAGAAAGGGAAGAAGGAAAAAGAGAAGAAAGACAAAAAAGAAACACCGGCAGCAGAGAAAAAAGCAACTAACATTGACCTGGACAACATGGAAGCCAGGCTCGTATTACTGCCAATACCCGGTGGTAACTATTCCCGCCTCGGCGCTACCAAAGGGAAGATCCTGTTTCTCAGCAGCACGCCGCCGGATGATGAAGAAAGCAGTGGTGAGTCTACCCTGCAGTACTATGATATAGCTACCCAACAGGTAAAAACGATCATCAAAAATCCGGGCTCTTACGAGATTTCCGCCGACTGCAACAAAATCCTGATTAACAGCGGTCCCTATGGTATCATTGAACCGGCAGAGAATCAGAAAATAGACACGGCCATGCGCGTGGAGGAAATGGAAATGACCGTTGACCCGAAAGAAGAATGGAAACAATTATTTATGGATACCTGGCGCATGGAAAGAGACTTTTTCTATGATCCACATATGCATGGGGTAGACTGGAATGCAGTGAAAGAGAAATACCTGCACCTGCTGGAAGGCGCCCGCACCCGCGATGAAGTGAGCTTCGTGATCAATGAAATGCTGGGTGAAATGAATGCTTCCCATACTTATAACTTTGGCGGTGATGTGGAAGAAAGTAAAACAGAAAGTGTTGGCTATCTCGGTGTAGACTGGCAGGCAGATGGTCAATATTATAAAATCAAACGGATCATCCGTGGCGCTCCCTGGAACGCGGAAGCCCGTAACCCACTGGATGAGCCAGGCGTGAATATTAAAGAAGGTGACTATATTCTTGCAGTGAATGGAGTGCCGCTGACTACCGCACAGGAGCCTTACAGTGCGTTCCAGTCGCTCGCCGGCAAGGTAGTAGAGCTGACTTACAACAGCCGCCCTTCCCTGGAAGGCGCTAAAACTGCGATTGTAAAAACAATAGGGAAAGATTACCGGCTACGTCACCTGGCATGGATAGAGAGCAATCGCAAACGCATTGCAGATGCCACCAATAACCAGATAGGCTATATCTACGTGCCCAGTACTGGTATTGATGGCCAGGATGAATTGATCCGCCAGTTCAATGCACAATGGGATAAAGCCGCGCTTATTATTGATGAACGCTTCAATAACGGCGGACAAATCCCCGATCGCTTCATCGAAATGCTGAACCGCAAGCCGCTGGCGTATTGGGCTACCCGTGATGGTAAGCCTTCACCATGGCCGGGATATGCCAACTTTGGTCCTAAAGTGATGCTCATCAACGGATGGAGTGGCTCCGGCGGAGATGCATTTCCTGACTACTTCCGTAAAGCAGCACTGGGCCCCATCATCGGAACCCGCACCTGGGGCGGGTTAATTGGTATCAGTTCCACACCCGGACTCATCGATGGCGGCGTTATTACCGTGCCCTCATTCCGTATGTTTGAAAGAGATGGTACCTGGTTCCGCGAAGGACATGGCGTAGACCCTGATATCGCAGTAGATGAAAACCTGGGCGATATGGCTAAAGGAATAGATCCGCAGATAGAACGTGCTATTACTGAAATTAAAAACCTGTTGCAGACAAAGTCTTATAAGGCCCCTGCACAGCCACCTTACGAGGTAAGATAAAATGCCGTATCATCGTGATAGCTGGTAATTACTACCGGCTGTCACGATGATCTGCTATTTGTTGCAGTATATGGTTGACCCAGTGAATATCATTTTCAGCAACAATGATGGTGTTGAAATGATGACGATCCCCCTCGATAGCTACGCCTGCTGAATCATCTATATGCACATCAATATTGAACGCCGGCGGATATTTGGAAATAAGCGCGGCCTTTTGCCGTAATGTTTTATCATGCAGGGTTTTATTGATGATCTTCTCCGGGTAAATACCGTAAGAAAAAAACAAGCGCCTGACATAAGCCGGAGACCTGTAAGAAGTCGTATACACAAATATCCTGTGTTCCCTGGCCTTTAGCGCCTTCATCAATTCAATTGTACCTGCTCTGATTTTTTCACGACTGAAAAGTTTTTGCCATATTCCCCTTTGCTCTGTAGGAAATTGTTTTATACCAGGTATAAGGGTGTCGTCCAGGTCAAAGGAGATAATCATGAGATGTTATGCTGACAGTTGTTGTAATACCTGCATCGCCTTTTCGGCGTCTTTGCTGGCTACAAAGATATGATCATGGTAATAGGCGGCGACTACATTGCAACTAATATTTTGCGCCGATAGTGCTGATGAAAATGCTGCCGTTAAACCTACTGCATTGAGAGAGGAATGCACGGTTAGCGTAATCCAGGCAGCTACAAAGGAATAGGGCAGCTGTAACTGGTCGGCCAGTTGTCGTGGAATGATGATGGCAACAGCTTCCTGTTCACGGAAAAAACAAATAATGTCCGCCGGATTGATGCCAGCAATATCTGTTACCGTACAGAAAGCATACTCTCCTGCATTCAATACAGGAGTCATTGTTTTAAGCAGGGTGTTGAGATTTGTAATACCTGTTGTCATAAGTGCTAAGATAGTAAGTAAAGGGAAATATCTGCCCCACACCAGTAAACTGATATAAGGCAGACAAGCTTTTTGTGAATCTGTTAACGTCTTGGCTGAAAATTCCATCTCAGTCCGCCGCTGAAGAAATAGTTGGTGGCAAGACGTGCGTTGGGTTTGTCGCTGAACATTTCAGATAATTTCTTCTCTGTGAAGTTGGTTTGGTTCAGCAGGATAGAACCACCTGTTGCTACAAAATCTATATGCTTGCTCAGGTGCCAGGTGTTCTCCAATCCAATACTCATCTCGGTATGCCCCATCAGTCTTTTTTTGTCGGCACCTCTTTCTACATCATAAGCAGCGCCATTCATACGGAAGGCCAGTCCCAGGTCTGTATATCTATTTAGGCTGGTAGACACACTTATTTTTTCAGGGAAGTTGATATCAATTCTGTATTTATTTTGCGTCTGCCATTTGACCATGAATGCAGGTAATATCATAGGCGTACCGAAACTATTGGTGAGCATAGCCCCCAAACCATATGAAAACCTGGGGTTCACCTGCTTTACAAACAATACCCCGCCATTGATAAAAATATCGTTCTGGTCAATTTTTTCCATATCGGTGAAAAGCCCTACAGATAATATACCTACCATACCCCAACGCTTGTTGATGTTACGGTAATGCTGCAGTGCCAACTGTGCGCCCAGTAATTCTTCCGGGAATATTTTATTATCATAATCTTTATTGGTGAGTTTAGTGTAACTGCCGCCAGCCGCGAGAGACCAGTTTCTAACCTTACCGGTAGCAGTATCTACGCGGTTGCTCAACATAAACATCGCACCAAAATTGTAGCGCACCTGGGTGGTAGTGGATTTTGTTTTCACACTATCTTCTCCTCTGATATAGTGAGATGGAGGTAAATAATCTATACTGAGGCCTATTCCGGGGCCATTCGGTGTAGCGGCGCCTAATTGTGCCCACAGGCGTTGCGCTGGAGTGAGGGCGAATAATACGAGTAACAAACAGGTGTAACCTTTCTTGTGATTCGGATGTTGCAGGTGTGTTGGCTTACAGCTCATAATGTCGTTCTTACTTAAAGTGATTTTTTATTGCTTTAGAGTACGACAGCATGAGTACCTTATACCCCTACGGGGAGAGGAAAATTTTTTTTAGCTTTTAGCCGTTAGCTTTTAGCTTTTAGCAAAAATGCAGCGAAGGGAAACATAGTTATTATGTTCTTCGCTGCATTTTTGCTAAAAGCTAAAAGCTAATTTTCTATATTTTCCGGAAGACAACAATGCCATTATGTCCCCCGAATCCGAATGTATTGCTCATGGCTACGGATACTTTTTTTTCTATCGCAGTAGTCAATATAATCTGTAATCCTGCAGGTATTGCCGGATCGAGTTGCTGCGTATTAATAGTAGGAGGGATGATACCCTGTTCTATACTTTTAACGCTCGCAATAGCTTCTATGGCTCCTGCAGCGCCTAACAGGTGGCCTGTCATCGACTTGGTGGCACTGATGTGCAAATGATCGGGTGTAGCGCCAAATAGCTTACCGATAGCAGCAATTTCACTCAGGTCACCTACAGGAGTAGATGTGGCATGTGCATTCAGATAGTCCACGTCTTCTTTATTCAGTCCAGCATCTTCCAGGGCGAGCTGCATAGCGCGGAAAGCGCCCAGTCCTTCCGGATGTGTGGCGGTCATATGATAAGCATCAGCAGTCATGGCCGCACCGGCTACTTCTGCATAGATATGTGCGCCTCTTGCTTTGGCATGTTCGTATTCTTCGAGGATAAGGGCGCCGGCGCCTTCTCCCATCACAAACCCATCCCGGTCCACATCAAACGGGCGGGATGCCGTGGCAGGATCTTCATTACGGACAGACATGGCTTTCATGGCGCAGAAACCGCCTACGGAAGCCGGCGTAACAGGAGCTTCGGACCCGCCTGTTACCATTACTTTCGCCTTACCTATACGGATATACGTTAACGCATCCATAATAGCAGTGTTGGAAGTGGCGCAGGCAGATACAGTGGTATAGTTAATACCCATCAACCCGTATTTAATGGAGATCATGCCGGAAGCCATATTGGTGATGAGCTTAGGCACAAAATAAGGGCTGAAGCGAGGGTTGAAGTCGCCTGTAACATACTCTGTTACCTGTTCTTCGAAGGTTTGCATGCCACCCTGCCCGGAGCCCCAGATGACGCCTGTATCAAACGGGTCCATGCTGCTAAAGTCCAGCCCGGAATCCCTGATGGCCTGGTCGGCAGCCACCAGTGCATATTGTGTAAATGGGTCCGTTTTGCGTACCTCAGCTTTATCCAGTAATGTGGTGGCATCAAAGCCTTTCAGCTCATGGGCGAAGCGCGTACGGAAACGGCTGGCGTCAAAATGGGCAATAGTGGCAGCGCCGCTTTTCCCGTTTATAAGACTATTCCAGAAATCCGTTACGGTGTTACCGATAGGAGATACCGTCCCCATTCCTGTAATGACAACTCTTTTCATAGTATGTTATTTTTGACACAGATCTTCCAGCAACTGATCCGCAATACTGCGGAAGGCTGCAGGTCCCATTACCCTGGATAATAGCAGGGAAGACTGTAAATTGGACATGATGATAAGGGCCCGCGCCTGGGCAGGTCCTTTAAAATGAATATATTTATTTTTGCGGCCCTGCTCCAGGCAGTTGGTCAGCCAGGATACAATGCCATCGGCCATTTCCTGCACCTTCGCCTGCATAGCAGGTGAAAATGTTTCAAAGTCTGTAGCCAGTGAGCCCATCAGGCAGATATTGCCCTGGTTGTTGTGTTTGCGAAATACATCTACCAGTTTTGCCAGCTGCTCATTTTCAGGTAGTTGTTTCCATTTAACGGTAAAGGCACTAAATTTTTCAATCTCCTGGTCAATCACTTCTACGCCCAGGTCCGATTTAGCCGGGAAGTGATAATGTACCGCTGCATTTTTAATATCCAATGGCGCCGCAATATCCTTATAACTAAAGGCGTTGAAGCCTTTTGTCCGCACCAGGCGGTCAGCCATGGATAATATTTTATCTTTCGTTTCTGACATATATGTGCCTTTAGGCGACACAAATATACTTACTTAGTAGTAAGTAAGCAAATGGCGTAAGGAAAACAACTAGTTGCGGTAACCCAGTTTTTCTTCTATAAGTTGCAGGATCCGTGTGAACTGTTGCCGGTTTTCCAGTAAGAGTGGAAGATAGCATTCCTGCCAGGTAGTGTGGAGCAATATGCTGTCACCAAATAATTTAGACCGTACCAGCTCCACAGATTTTATATCGCTGTAGGCAATAAACCGGTATTTCTTTCTGAAATAGATGTCAATGACAGGGTTGTTGCCACTGCCGCGGCTCCAGCCTGATTTAGCCCATACCATATCCTTAAAAATAAGCCCGTTGCTACCTATTTCCAGTTGTATGATTTTTTGCCTGAAAATGAGGATACACAGAAAGAGTAAGCCTAAACCCAACAACAGGAGGCAAACGGATAGTATAAGGATAAATAGATCCGAATGACCGCAGACCAGGTCAATGATCATATTGATGGATATCCACAGCAGCATACATCCCATGAAAAATAAGGCGCCTGCGAGTAAGTATTGTCTGAAGGGGGAAATATAAATCCGGGTACCATTGCCAGATAAAGTAGGTGCTATCGTTCCCTGGTCTCCGGGTGCTTCCGGGGTACTTTTTGGTGGTGGCTGCTGGCTACCGGTTTTGGTGGTAATCAGAGCAGCCAGCAGTTGTATATCTTTTCCGGAGAAGTTGTCCAGCCGGAGGTGTACGGATGCCCCGGTCTTCATATTCAGATCCAGCCGGTAAAATTTGTACCCGTTGATAACAGCATCTGTCAGGGTACAATGATGGATATCTCTGTAATAATAAAGAGTTTCCCTGTTTACTAAATTCTTCGCTACCAGGCTGTCGGCATAAGTGTCTATATAACTGATGCTATCCGCTTTATAATGGGAGTCATATACATACCAACCCATTGCAGCCAGCAGGAGGGCGATAAAATAGTAAACAGGGATTTCATAGTTTAGATTTGGGACAAGGTACCAGTATAACAGGTAGGTTAAGGCAGCAAAAATGAAGAACAGGAATATCAACTTATAATGGCGGAAGGAGAAACGCTGTTCTTTCATTTAGTCTGCTTTTGAGCTGGCCACGATATATGGCACAATGGAATCCTTGTAAAATTTCTCTGCTTCTTTGGCGGCTCCGGGCAGCGTTTCGAAATAAATCTTATTGTCTGCCTTGTTTTCGAAGCCTACAAAGGTGTACGGACCATAATCCTTGAAATTCAGGTTAAATGAAAAGTGGGCATAGGTTTCATTGGTTTGTATAATATAAAAGCGGCTTTTGCTGAACTTTACTTTTAYCTGGTGTATGCCTTTCGGAATGTTGATGACCCCGGTGGGAAACACGGTTTTAACTTCCAGGCTGTCAATACTGGTAATCTCTATATTATTACCAGTATAAAGTGATACACTGCTGTCGCCATGTACCAGATGTTTCAGTGAACGGATATTACTGCGTCCTTTGATTTCTGTACGTGCAAAGAAAAATACGCCCAGTAGCAGGAGCAGGATATAAATAATATTCTTTAGTATTTTCATTGGTCAACGGTTAAAATCTACGGCTAAACTAATGACTTCGCCTGTTGCTGACCGTTCTTAATGCATATTCGTGGGTACCTATTGTATATTCGTCTTATCTAGTAGGATCTGCGTAATAAAAGCAATGGCCGGCTCATAGTTTCCCATGAATGACCGGCCATTGCCTTTGTATCGTGTTGAATAGATTATTCTGCTTTTAAGCTCTTTACGGGATTCATGAGCGCGGCTCTGATAGACTGGAAGCTGATCGTCAGCAAGGCTATCATCATCGCTGCCAGGCCCGCCAGTGCAAATACCCAGTAATGAATCGTTACCCGGTAAGGGTATTTCTCCAGCCATTGGTCCATGGTATACCAGGCCACCGGGAAGGCAATGAGTGCTGCAATACCCACCAGTTTCAGGAAATCGGCAGACAGTAACCGGGTAATACCGGTAACACTGGCGCCCAGTACTTTTCGGATCCCAATTTCTTTTGTTCTGCGTTCAGCCGTATACGCTGCCAGGCCAAATAAGCCAAGACAACTGATGATGATGGCCAGGGTGGCAAACAAACGTGAAAGTTGCTGCATCAATGTTTCATTTACAAACATGTCATTGAACTGATCGTCTGTAAACCGGTAGGTAAAGGGATAGGCAGGGTTATATCGCTTCATCACTTCACCTATTTTAAGGAGGCTGGCTTCTTTGTTGGTGCCGGCATTCATTCGTACATACATGAGGGTAGCTTCCTCTGGCATGCAGTAAAATACTACCGGATCAGGAGTACCATACATATTGCCGTATACATAATCTTTTATGACGCCCACAATTCTGGAATGAACAATGCTGTCGCCATGAGGAGTCAATAAAGTTTTTCCAACAGCGCTTCCTTTCCCCATTACCTTTTCCAATGATTGGGTAATCAGTACATCCATACCATTGGCTGCTGCTACCGGCTTGAAATCGCTACCGGACACTATTTCCATACCGGAAGTACTCACAAACTCCGGACTGATGAGTCGTTGGGAGATCAAAATTTTATCCGTTTCCGGTTTGCCTTCCCAGCTAAGCGCGTTTGTATTATTACCGCCATCAATGGTGGCATGATCGGCCAGTGCCACGTTCTGGACGGTACCAGTGGCCAGCAAGGCATTTTTTATAGAGGGGAAATGCTGCACCATATCTCCTTTTACTTCCATGGAAATCAGGTTATCCTTATTGAATCCCAGGTTCCTGCTTTTTACATGTTGTATCTGCTGGTAAATGATCGCGGTACAAATGATTAATATGATGGACACGCTGAATTGCGCCACTACCAACCCCTTACGAATAAAAGTGGCACTACCGGCCTTTATTTTGATGCCTTTCAATACAAAAACCGGATTAAAGGAAGAGAGATATAACGAAGGATAACTACCCGCTACCACGCCGCAAACCACGGTGATCAACAATAGCGATCCTATGTGCATCGGATTGTTAAGGCCCACAACGAGGTTTTTATCTACCAAAGCATTAAAACCCGGTAATACCACACATAATATTAACAGGGCTATTCCTGCTGCCAGCAAAGACATAAACAATGCTTCACTGATGAACTGTATGATCAGTTTACTCTTTCCGGCGCCCATTACTTTTCGGATACCCACTTCTTTGGCCCGCTTTTCACTCCGCGCAGTAGCCAGGTTCATGAAGTTAATGCAGGCAATAAAAAGAATGATCCAGGCAATCAATGAAAACAGGTGCACATATTCAATCCGTCCTCCGCTTTGCTGTCCGTTTTGAAACCGCGCCCGTAAACGCCAGTCGTTCATCGTAAATAAAAAAGCGTGATTGATAGCCGCTGGTTCATATCGCTGTATATAATTCTGTAATTGATGATTAATCTTCCCCAGATCCGTATTAGGAGCCAGTTCTACATAGGTGCTTACGGCGTTGGTGTTCCATCGTTTTAAGTAACTATTGGCATTAAGAGCTACTTCAAAAGGAGCTACCCAGTCAAACCGGATACTCGAATTCTCGGGTATATCTTTTATCACACCAGATACCACATAAGGTTGTTTATTATCCACTATCACTGTTTTACCAATCACATTTTTGGTGTCACCAAAGAATTTCCGGGCAGTTTTTTCAGTGAGAACAATAGAATATAACTGCGGAAAGGCAGTGGCAGCATTACCGGCTACAAATGGCAGCGTGAAAATATCAAACAGACTGGAATCTGCGTACATACCTCCGGCATACAATGCTTTATCACCAATCGTAAACAAGACAGTCGTCAAATCTTCTGTTGTGCGGCAGGTTTGCCGGATACCAGGTATATCTGCTTTTATAGCCGGCGCCATCGGACCGGGAGTAGACGAAAAGGTGCGGATGCCATCGTAATTCCAGTTCTCCATCACCTGGTAAATCTGATCTTTCTTTACATGACTATTGTCGAAGGTCACTTCGTCTTCTATCCATAAATAAATAACCCCTGCACAAGCCAAACCTATTGCTAACCCAAAAATATTGAGGAAGCTGTATGTCTTGTTTTTCCAGAGCGTTCTTATTGTGATTTTAAAGTAATTTTTAAACATCATGATATGTTCACCTTTTACAATAATAGTGAGGTTGCATAAAAGACCAAGATAATGCCATGGTACTAATTATTGATAATTAACTATTTAGAGAATGGTGCCTGTCCGCTTTTAATGAAACGGTGTCCGGTTTTGAACAATATTACTAAGATGCTACTTTAAACTGATAAATAATTATTTCTTTTGCACGCATGTTACCCATGTTTCGTTAATTATTGTAGTACCTGATTGTTGATGTGTTACCCTGTTTTTAAATTTAATTTAATTATGAAGAAGATCCTCTTTTTATCCCTGTTAGTATTGACCTTTACCAACAGATTATCAGCTCAGCTGGATTCCTTAAAGTATGTCCTTAACCGTACCGGGCCCACACAAGCAGCTAATTTTAATGTAGCCGGATTCGGTGCATTTGTACATGATGGATCCAATAATTTTTCGGGTACTTTATTATTGCAAAATGCAACCGCTCCAAACGGCGGTGTAAATATGCAGTTGACCGGCGACGCTACTCCCGGCTTCGCTACCTGGATGCGTGATGCCACCGGATTCAAAGAAAGAATGCGGCTCCTTTGGAATGGTAATCTGGGATTAGGTACTACGGTGCCCTCTGCGAGGTTACATGTCAACGGAGATTCGCTTGTCTTTTTTAAAGTTACGCAATCAAACATTGCAGCTACAGATGCATATCTGCACATTAGAAATGCCACAAGTAATCTTGCTTATTATATTCCAAATATAATAGGGCGCACTTCCATGCCGGGCCGTGCATACGGACTCTATATTACCGGCGAGGCGGAAGATGTTCTCCCGGTAAGCGATAATTCCATCGCTGCGGTTATACTGGATGGCAGAACCAAAACCGCCACCAGGCTGCAAACCAATAACGTACTGGCTATTAACAGCGCCGGCGCAAATCTCATTATGGTAAAGGCGGATGGAAGTTTAGGAATTGGTACTTCGGATACCAAAGGGTACAAACTGGCAGTCAACGGTAGCGGCGTATTTACCAAGGTAGTTGTGAAGGCATATAATAACTGGCCAGACTTTGTATTTAAACCAGACTATCAGTTACCATCACTCACAGCAGTGGCACAATATGTAACGAAACATGAGCACCTGCCAGGTATTCCATCTGCCGGTGAGGTAGAGAAAGAGGGGATTGATGTAGGGGAGATGAACAAGAAATTATTGCAGAAAATTGAAGAGCACATGTTGTACATGATAGAAATGAACAATCAGATCATGACGTTGAAAAAAGAAGTACAGGAGCTGAAAGAAAAGACAGTCACAAAATAAGCATCTCCCTCCGGTCCTCCTGTGCAGCGTTAAAAGTAAAGGAGGACTGGAGGTTTTATTATCGGATATTTCCCGGACTGGAGTCAGAAATCCTGTTCAGAAAATGAGCTTTTGATGATATCCCTTCTCACCATACGGCTCCAGCTCCATCATCACCAGTTTTTCCATGGTCTTCACTTCCTGTTTCATATCCACTGCCGGATCATTATTTTCCTTTATTATGGCTACTATCTCATAAGCAAACTCCGCTTCCCCCTGTTGCAGCCAGTCCCGCTGCAGTTGTTCATTAAAATGATTACCCGTTTGTAACTGCACCCGCAGGGAGTTCCAGGCCCTGTCCAGGTCCATACTGCTACCAATAAATATTTTGTTGTTACGTGTATTGCGCAACTGATAAACGCCTTTTCGGAAAGTCATTTCTCTATATGCCTGCTTCAGTTCTTTTTTCGATGTCATGTGTTTAATTTTTTAATTGTCCGTCTATTAAATTGCCCGCCTGTTTCAGAAAAGCCGTGTAGCTTTCGGGATGCCGCCTGTTCAGATATAAGGTGAGTAAGCCGGTGACACCATACAGCAACGCGGCCTTTTTTAACCCGGCTTCCCTGGCTGTCAGCATGCGTTTGTCGATACAGTAGGTCCAGTCGGCAGCGCACAGATCTTCGAGTAACGATGTGACCAGCGCCGTGGTGGCTCCTTTGTTATCTATATCCGATAGCTTCTCCACAAAAAATAATTCGAAGATGCCCGGGTACTGAATGAAGTATTCCATATAGGCCAGCATAACAGCCTTTAACCGCTTGTTGCCCGGCGTTATGGCCGCAGTACGATTCACCACATGCTCCCGGCACTCTTCCCGGAAATCCTCCACACAGAGGAATACCAGGTCCTTCACATCTTTGAAATAATTATACAGGGTAGCAAAAGAATAGCCGGCCCTGTCCGCAATATTGCGCACACTCACACTCTTCAGCCCTTCACTTTTCAGGATGTCTTTGGTGGCGGCAATAAAGTATCCTTTCACCCTTTGTTCCTGTATTTCCTTTTTATTCATAATAGTGCAAATATATTGAACATTGTTCAAAATATAAAATAGTGTTCAATAAGATGGTTTTGCAACCTTGGAAGCGAATCATTGTTATGTGAATGCCTGTTTGATACGGTGCGCCAAATTGTTGGACTATGACACATAAAAAAAAGTGGAAGGTGGTACTGCTGATCCTGGTTGGCGGCTTTATCGGCATACAATTTATCCGCCCACAGATAGATCATCCGTCGGTAACAGCAGATATTGATGCGCCACCCGCCGTAAAAGCAGTGTTGCGAAAGGCTTGCTACGACTGCCATTCCAATGAAACCCAACTGGCCTGGTTTGATAAGATAACACCCGCCAACTGGCTGGTCGCCAGCCATATCAGGGAGGGGAGACAACTATTGAATTTTTCTCAATGGGATAGTATACCCAAAGACCAGCAAAAAGCAAAACTCTTCGAATGCTTAAATCAGATGGCCTTTGACAGAATGCCCATTCCACAATATACCATGCTGCACCCGGAAGCAAAGCTCAGCCCTGCCGATATCACCGTGCTGCAGGACTATCTATCCGGGCAGTTCGTGGCCGGGCTACCGGACAGTACCAAAGCAATTGCTGCCAATAAACAATTCAATGCCTGGCTGGGAGCACCTTTAACGCCATCGGTCAAGCCCGCGCCCAATGGCATCGGCTTTTTCCCGGAATATAAAAACTGGCAGGCTATCAGCACCACACAACGACTCGATAATGGCACCATGCGGGTGATTATGGGAAATGAGGTGGCCATAAAAGCCATCCGGGAACAACAAATCAATCCGTGGCCAGACGGTACGATCTTCGCCAAAATAGCGTGGGATGAACAAATAGATACCCAGGGAAATATCATTCCGGGTGAGTTTAAGCAAGTGGAGTTTATGATCAAAGACAAACATACATACGCAGATACCGATGGTTGGGGATGGGCCAGGTGGAAGGGGATGCAATTACAGCCTTATGGAAAAAATGCAATGTTCACCATGGAATGCACAGGCTGCCATAAACCTATGCGTGACAACGATTTTGTGTTTACCAAACCTATTCATCTTTCAACAAAATAGCCATGAAGTATCGCCTGTTTTTAATCGTCAGCATGGTATTGCTTAGCTGCGGCGGCAAGCATCGGACAATGGATTACAACACCGATGCCGCATTGCCGGATACCTTGTTGCTTCAACCGCAGGAATGGAAAGTTATTACCAGTGGGATCAATAAAACCACCCATACCATGTCCACACTCTATGGTAATGAGCTGGCGGTGAAAGCCGCCAGGAGCGGGCAGGGGAACTATCCAGCCGGTGCATTGCTGTCGTTGGTTACCTGGAAACAACAACCGGATGATCACTGGTTCGGTGCCATTATTCCCGGCGCAGTGGAGTCTGTAGAACAGGTGTCATATACTGCGGGTAGCATCTCCCCGGTATATACAAAATATACTGGTAACAGGCTGGCGAAAAGGATAGAGAGCCCGGAAGACAGCCATAACAGGGTGAACTGGATCATACAACAGCGCGCATCTGTCATGCCGTAAAGTATGTAATCTGCATCACGTTGTCCGCTTTGCCTTCTTCAATGCTATTTTATATTTGTCCGGAGTACCTGAAATATTCAGATTCATGAAACGTATTTTTTTGTCCTTATCCCGGACTTCAATAGCGTCTACCTGGTCAACATTCACCTCTTCCTGTTTTCTGCCAAATAACGCCTGGAAACCTACCTGGGTCACCATCTTCATGGGAATACGCAGGTAGTAGTTCATACTCATATCCAGCGACTGGCTGCCAGATACTTCTATGTAACCCAGGGAAGAATTGATATTCATATTCGGTATTTGCAATACGCCGTTTTTAAGCGTCAGCTTATTACGGAGCGTATCAAACCGTACCATGCGGAGGTTCTTGTCTTTGAAATAACCGGCCATAGCCTGCATAGGGCCAAAGTCCAGCAACGTACCATTATGGATTTCTATGTCCATCTGCGATTCCGTTTCACTCAGTACCGGCGTAAGATCCGGATGCATCCGCACGTAACTCTTGATATGTCCGCTCAAAGTGCCTTTCAGGTTGTTGTTCAACACAAAGTCCTGCCCGAAGTTATCAAACTTGATGAGTAGCCTGGAGATGTCTACATTGTCCAGGTAAATCCCGTTTTTGAAATACAGTTTTTTCGGATCGCTGGCATTGAACATGCCACGCATGGCTACATGGCCACCGGCAATGTTCATAGCAATGGTGTCGACCTTTATTTTCTGATCTTCCCGCATGTGTACATTGGCGAGCACGTTTTTGAGCCACAGCTTTTTGTACTTCACTTTTTTTACATCTACCTGTGCTTCAAATTCAGAAAAAGGAATATTGAAAATATTAAAGCCTGCCGCATGCAGGGAGTCGTTTTCCTTTACAGTAGTGCGTTTTGTGGGTGCGGTTGTCGCTACCGGATGATCCATGAAGTCATAATTCATCAGCTCATCTATATCCAGCAGATTGGATTTAAACCTGAAATAGTTACTGCGTTTTTGTTTGTTTTTACCCGGGCCTACAGCGTAACGCATGTTCAGGTCAAAGTCCGTACGACCAACCTTTCCGGCCAGCGTATCAATAACAATAAAACGATTATTACCATAACGTATCCTGCCCGTAACTTTTTCAATATTAATAGGATGCTCTTTCAGTGTGCCGGAAATATTGGCGATGCGGGCATCTATTTTTTTGAAAACAGTATCATATTTAATATTCATTTTAGACCGCAGCCAAACGTTGTTGGCTTGCTCATACCAATAGCCCTGCGGGATGAACTTGCGGCCACGCTGGCTAATCAGGTCATTCACTGCCAGCCGGTCCGACTTGAAGTCGAACGCAATTTCCGTATTCCCCTTTTTGATTTTATCAAACCAGATCAGGTAGTTATTCAACCTGCCTTTGAATGCAAAACTGCTGCTGTCTATATTTCCGCTGAAATTAGGTACCCGTAAGCTGGTATCATTAATGATAACTGCCGCATTAAAATCATGCAAGGCATGTGGATACTGCTGGAATTTAGCATACAGCTTTTCCACTTTGAAAGTGCCGCGGGGCAAAGGGTTGGGATGCAGTAATTCTTTCACTGATGTTTCCAGTGCCAGGCCTATATTGAATCCGGTAACCACTTCTTTTGATAATATAGGATGCGTAGAATCAAATTTATATAGTTCTCCCAGTTGCAACTGCTTACTGGATGCACTGAAATTAACTGCTACCGGCTTATTCTGCTGATGAAACAACGCAGGTACATCACTGACAGATCCCTGCGCCAATATATCGGAGCTGCCTATACGAAATGCAATGGAATCCAGTTGTAAACGCCCTTGTTCTATCTGTGCATGCACATTCATATTCCGTACCGGCAGGTGATAGCCGGGGATACGGAATTCCAGGTTTTTTACGGTTAGTTCACTCTGCACGCCATCTTTCAGTTTCGCCAGGTTTTCTTCCGGAATGCGCAGGTCCACCAATTCCCGGAAATTCATATTCAGTTTTATTTCACCGCTGATCTGCTCCAGGTCTTTGATGCCCAGGAATTCTCCCACAAACCGCAGGTTCAGCTCAGAGTAAAGCTGCATGATGATCTGCGGGTCGGTAAAGTTTTTCATGACAAAGTTACCTTTGAACACGCCAGTACCAGGTCTTGCATTGAAATTCAATACATGTAGTTCGGAGGTCTGCAGATTATGTGCGGCGCCGTTGGTGTAATACCCCTTAAAGCCCATTGAGTCTACCTTGCGGTCTATCTTCTTATTCTGAAACCATACATTTTCGCAACCAAAATTAAACGTCATGAGCGGCACGATGCCTTTGCCAATTTCACCTTTAATGATACCATCAAAGAATATGCGGCCATCATGTTTGTATTTGTCCATCATATCGGCCACGTTTTTAGGTACCATGGCCAGCAACAGGTTCATATCGGGTTTGTCGCCTTTGACTTTAAGATCTACGTAGTGCTCACTGGCGGTTCCTTCAAGTTGCAACGAGGCTTCTTCCAGCCGGATAGTGCCGGGAGGAAGGGTGAGTTGTTTTTTCCCTTTATCATAAACACCACTCAGTTTAAAACTCAGTTGTTTATGCCGGAAGAGGGAAGTATCGGTTTTGCCGGTAACATCTATCAGCAGCTTACTGTCCAGGTCAATGGCAATGCGAGCCGAGTCCATTGCGAAAGCTGTTTTTATTTTATCAATATGAGAAGAGACTTTCCAACCGGAAACATTATCGTGGTAGGTGATATCAATATTTTTCAGGATAATTTTCTTCAGGTTCAGGTTCAGGGTTTCAGATGTATCGGCAGGAGTGGGGCTGCCACTGCCCGTAAATTCATGTGCTTTGATCAGGTCCACTTCGCCATTGGCATAACGGGCCATATGTACGCGCCCATTAGCCAATACAATGATGCGGGCATTATAATGCTGCTGTAAAACATCCGGTAAACTGAAACCAACGTACAATCTTTCTACCTGGTACAAAGGAGGACCACTCATTTTTTTGTTGGCAAAAAAACGAACATCATGTAACGCGATAGATATATATGGAAAATTGCTGAACGGTGAAATGCTGCTGCTTTTAATCACCAGCTCTCCGGCAAACTGTTTGTTCAGTTCTTTCACGGCCATCTGGGTGAGCCGTTCCTGTTGACTATACAGGATACCGCCTGCTATAGTCACTAATAACAAAAACACACCTGTAATGATCAATAATAGTCTGATGATTTTTTTTCCCCTCTTCATGTAAATTGCCTTTCTGCGCGATAAAAGTATGAAAAAAATATACTGAAAATTTATCATCTCTAAAACGCCACGCGTTTTTTATTATTTTTAACGATTCATATTAATTGTAATTACATGAAAAGAATAATAGCGTTGTTACTATTGGCGGGAAGTACACAAATCAGCACAGCCCAGCAGAAAAAGTTGGATAAACTATCCGGCAACCCTGTATTCCCGGGTTGGTACGCTGATCCGGAAGGCGTGGTATTTGGTAAAACATACTGGATTTATCCCACCTGGTCTGCTGCTTATGAGAAGCAGGTATTCTTTGATGCCTTCTCTTCTCACGACCTGGTTACCTGGACAAAGCATCCGCAAATCCTGGACACGGCTGCCGTCAAATGGGCCAAACGTGCTATGTGGGCGCCTGCCATCATAGAAAAGGACCAGCGTTATTACCTATTCTTTGGGGCGAATGATATTCAAAGCAACCAGGAAACCGGCGGTATTGGTGTGGCCGTAGCAGACAATCCTGCCGGCCCTTTTAAAGATTACCTCGGCAAACCCCTGGTCGATAAAATCATTAACAAAGCTCAGCCTATTGACCAATACGTTTTCCAGGACAGTGACGGGAAGTATTATCTTATCTACGGCGGCTGGGGACATTGTAATATTGCCCGGTTAAAGGATGATTTCACGGGCTTCCTGCCTTTTGAGGACGGCACCACCTTCCGGGAGATTACGCCGGAAAAATATGTGGAAGGCCCTACCATGTTCAAGAAGGATGGTAAGTACTACTTTATGTGGTCGGAAGGTGGCTGGACAGGCCCCGATTACAGTGTAGCCTACGCAATCGCAGATTCCCCGATGGGACCGTTTAAACGGATCGGCAAAATACTGGAGCAGGATCCGGCTATCGCCACCGGCGCCGGCCACCATTCGGTGATTAGCATCCCAAACGAAAATCGCTGGTATATTGTATACCATCGCCGTCCACTCACGGAGAAGGCCGCCAATTCGCGCGAAACCTGTATTGACAGAATGTATTTTGATAAAGATGGGCACATAAAACCCGTGAAAATTACACGCGAAGGCGTCACCAAAGCCGTGATCCGCTAGACAATTTCCGTATCGCGTAAAAAAAATTCCGGATTGGATCACCGGGCCGGTCTTGCCTGCACCAATTTTGCACCACTAAAAAAGCAAAACATGAGCAAGCAGACTGGCTTTGTATTTTTGATAATGGCCCTCCTCTTTACTTCAGTGCGGGTAAAGGCAGAAGATGAAAATGGTGGTACTATCAGAGGTAAAGTATTGACTACAGATGGTAAAGCCGCTACAGATGTGGTAATTCTCCTGAAAGAAACCAACGAATCGGCCATATCTGAAACAGATGGTTCTTTTATATTTGACCACGTAAAGCCGGGTAGTTATCACCTGATCGTTACCCTGATGGGATATGCTCCGGTAGAAGAACAGGTGGTGGTAAATGCCGGCAAAATCACCAATATCCGCCTGCAACTGGCGGTATCCAGCAAAGCGCTCAAAGAAGTAGTGGTAACAGGCACCCATAATAAACTCATCAAAACATCCAGCTACGATGTGGCCAAGATGCCACTGAAAAACCTCGAGAATCCGCAGGTATACAGCACTATCACAAAAGATCTGTTGCAGCAGCAGGTAATATTTTCGGTAGATGATGCACTGAAAAATGCGCCCGGATTAACGCGCATGTGGGACGCTACCGGCCGTGGTGGTGATGGTGGCGGCTATTATAACCTCCGTGGTTTCATTGTACAGAGTAAACTGCGCAATGGCCTGGCAGGAAATGTAACAGCTAAAATTGATGCCTATAACCTCGAACAGGTAGAAGTGATCAAAGGCCCATCAGCTACCTTATTTGGTAACAGCCTCACTTCTTATGGCGGGTTAATTAACCGCGTCACCAAAAAGCCTTACGATCATTTTGGTGGAGACGTCACCTATGCCATGGGGAGCTATGGCTTTAACCGTGTGAGCGCAGATGTAAACACGCCGCTGGACAAGGAAAAAGATGTATTGCTGAGGATCAATACCGCCTATAATTATGAAGGCAGCTGGCAGGACTATGGCTTCAATAAAAACTTTGCTTTCGCTCCCAGCTTATCTTACAGGGTCAACGATCGCTTGTCGTTTCTCTTCGATGCGGAGTTTTCTACCGGACAAAATACAGGTCTGAATGTATTTTTCTTCCCTTATCAGCAAACCGTTGCATCATTGGGAACTAATCGCGCCGATGAGCTGAAAATAGATTATAACCGTGCCTATGCCAGGAATGACCTGTACCAGACCTCCCGTAATACCAATATTTTCGGGCAGATGAAGTACAAAATATCTGAGCAGTGGAACATGAGTACTAATATCAGCTCCACCAATAGCTTCTCAAATGGTCCTTCGCCTTATTTTTATCTCTTATCGGATGCTGCCGCTACTGGCGTAATCGGCGCGACAGGCAGTAACTACATTTCCCGCAACGACCAGTTTACCGATAACAGTAAAGATAATATCCTGGAGATACAGCATAATTTCAACGGCGACTTCAAAATCGGTAGCCTGAGAAACCGGTTTGTAGGTGGACTGGATTATTTCTATCATAATTCCAATCAGTTCTTTGGTGGTGGAACTTACGATACCATCCCTTCTCACGGCGAAATTCCAACTTACGCCAACTTCAACCGACGTAACCTGGACACCCTGTATGCTAATCATGCTCTTGGGTTTACTTTTCCATCCCGTGCCCTTTCCAGTACCTACAGTGCTTACGTTTCTGATCTGCTGAACCTGACGGATAACCTGATGGTAATGGCCGCTCTGCGCGTGGATTATTTTGATAATAAAGGCAGCTATAATGATGTGAAAGGTATCTACGAAGGAGGCTATAATCAAACGGCTTTCTCTCCTAAACTGGGTATCGTGTATGAGCCATTGAAAGACAGGATCTCTCTGTTTGCCAACTACCAGAACGGATTTGCCAATCAGACGGGTACTACGGCAGCAGGTAAAGCCTTTAAACCGGAACAGGCCAATCAGCTCGAAGGTGGTGTGAAACTGCAGTTATTTAATGGTCGTATCAATGGTACCTTCAGTTATTACAACATCAAAGTAAAAGATGTGCTTCGTCCGGATGCTGCCAATCCAAATTTTTCTGTGCAGGATGGAACACAGGTGAGCAAAGGATTTGAGGCAGAAGTAATTGCTAACCCTTTCCAGGGATTCAATGTGGTGGCTGGTTTTGCTTACAACGATTCTAAATATGAAGCCGCTGCCAAAGACGTGGAAGGCATGCGGCCTGCAACCGCCGGCGCACCTTCTGTAGCGAACCTCTGGCTCAGCTATCGCATTTCTGCAGGTGTAGCCGATGGATTAGGGTTTGGATTTGGCGGCAACTATGCCAGTGATAATAAAATTCAGAATGACAGAACTGTAGGTACTTTCTTCCTGCCATCTTACACAGTTTTAAATGCCAGTATCTTTTACGATCAGCCACGTTTCAGGGTAGCATTGAAAATGGATAATATCACAGATAAGCACTACTGGATCGGCTATACGACAGTGAATCCTCAGAAACCAAGAAGCGTTACCGGTACGGTATCTTTCAAGTTCTAAGACCATTGTAATCCGTATCAGGCAGGTGTTTAGGGAATAAAAAAGGGGGCGAAGCCCCCTTGATAGTTTATCAGTCTGGATTACCATGCTCAGAACTATCAACCTGGCTAACGATTAAAAATTTTTCTCAGACATGATTGACATCTGCCTCAGGTGCCGAGTTCCAGCTGGTTCCGGATAAGCTCAAAGTATTTATTTCTGCTTTGAACCAGCTCGGTATGTGTACCATGTTCTATTATTTCTCCTTTTTCCAGCACAATGATCTGATCGGCATTCTTAACGGTACTTAACCGGTGTGCAACGATGACTACTGTTTTGTTTTTCATGAAACTATCAAGGTTGTTAATAATGGCCTTTTCATTCCTGGCATCAAGAGAGCTGGTGGCTTCATCTAAATAGAGGAAGTCCGGGTTTTTATAAACTGCTCTTGCAATCAATATTCTTTGCTTTTGTCCACCACTCAGATCCGCTCCGGAATTACCTATTTTAGTATTGAATTTCATTGGCAGGCTATTAATGAAATCATCAAGGCAGGCAATTCTCAGCGCTTCCCAGAGACGCTGGATATCAGGGGTGTCGTCTGATAATGCAATATTTTCCAGTATAGTGCCGCTAAAAATATATCCATCCTGCATAACTATGCCACAACGGTTTCTCCAGTGATCAGTATTCACGTTTCTCATGTCAGTTTTATCAATTGAAATGCGCCCGTTTTGTAGCGAATAGAACCCAAGTAACAATTTAAGGAGGGTTGTTTTCCCGCTCCCGCTGCTACCTACAATGGCCGTAATTTGCCCTTTGGGGATGTGTAGGGAGATATTTTTAAGCACATATGGCTGATAACTCCCATCATATTTAAAACTCACATCCTCTAAGAATATTCCATCGTGTATCACATCCGGAGGAGGGATTTTATCCGCATTATTTTCATCTTCTTTCCTATGGATTTCGTCAATACGTTCTACTGAAATGATTGCTTCCTGCGCTATCCGCATAAAGTCTGCGAGTGACTCTATGGGCGCGGAAAGCATGCCGGTAATATAGCCTATGCCCATCATTTCCCCTATGGTAATGTCGCCGCGTATCACCCAAACAGCGCATAAGGCGTTGATGATAATATTTTTAAGCTGGGTAATTGCACTTACGCCCATCGTTTGATAAAGATTAAGGCGAAGTGATTGCAACTTTAACTGGTAAAGCTCCAATTGTATCTTTCTCCAGGTACTGACCTTATTGTGTTGGGCATTATTGATTTTCACCTCGCGCATACCAGTAATCAGCTCCATTTGGGCATTTCGGTTTTCTGAAGCCAGCCTGAAATTGTAATAATCAATATTCTTTCTTTGCGCCTGGAATAAAAATATCCAGGTGATGGAGAACGCGCTCATAAAGAAGAACACCGGGAAGACCGGCGCATTATAATGAAGTAGTCTGACAGACAGTATGGTTATCAGTACGATGGAGAACAATGTCTGAATGATACGTTGAGTGAGGAATAACTCTATCCGTTGCTGATCATCAATCCGTTGAAGGATGTCGGCATTCATTCTGTTGTCGAAAAAGCGTACCGGCAGTCTTATAAGCTTATAGAGAAACTGTGAAACTACTTCCATGCTCACCTGAGTGCTGAAACGGACTCCTATCAGGCCACGCAGCCAGTCAAATAAAATCTGTCCCATCAGGATTCCCCCCTGGAAAAGCAATACCGCCCAGACTACATTGATATTTTTGGGGTTTATACCTTTATCAACGAGTTGCTGCATTGTAATGGGCAACAAATAAGCCAGGGAAGTACTCAAAAGAAGAAAAACGATGAGCAGTAGCAGTTTCCCTCGGTGCTCCCGAAGATGGTGCGCCGTAAATGTTAGCCCTTTTTTTAAACCTTCCCATTTTTGTACCGGAGGGAAAGGCGCAGTAAGAAATTCTTCTGTCGGTATTAATAGCAAGGCAACGCCTTTTTCATTGTTGCCTTGCCACATACGCAAAAATTCACGGGCCGGCATTTTTATTCTACCGTAACCGGGATCTGAAATATAGAAATAACCTTTTTCTGATATTTTATATAACACCACAAAATGATCCTGTTTCCAGTGCAAAATACATGGCAGTATTTTGTTCCTGGTCAGGCTTTCCACTGTCATCTGGTATACCGTTGCATTAAAATGCAGTACCCGGGCTGCAGTGATCAGGTCGCCCATTGTAATTCCGGCTCGCGTTACAGCACAGATGTCGCGCAGGTGGGCAAGACTACAATCTTTTCCGTAGTACTTCAGGATGATCTTCAGACAGGTTGGGCCGCAATCTGAAAATTCCAACTGTGTGAAGTGAGGAAATCTTTTCATAATCATGCATTAGTTTAAGCGGTTGGAGCCGTAATAGCAGTAGTGCTTACGCCCAATTTTTTCTCCAGGGTGTTACAGAACATTTCATAGTTGTTATGCTTTGTAATATCGTATTCATACTGTAACAGTAAATCCAGAAAACAACGGATGACCAGCTTTTGTACGTTTTTGGCAGCTTGTCTGAATGAGTCAAAACATTCGTTAAGCATCCCGATAAATTCAACAGGGCTTCCATGATAATAGGTATGTAATAGCACCACCATATCAAAGCCATCCTTGTTAATAGCCGGCGCTGCTATTTTTTTGTAAATGGAAGCACATAACTGGCGCATAAATGCGTCCTGCTCGCTGCTGCTAAAAACACCGGGACGCTGCAGCTCCATCAGCAGCTGACGGAAGATATGCCAGAGCATTGTACGCTGATCGTCCGGTTGCAGGGCGAGTAAAGCGGCCGTTATATATTCCTTTCCTGGTTTCCAGGCTCCTGTGAAGGTGAAGCAGAACAGGTTTTCTGCTTCTATACGTGCAGCTTCCAGGTCTTTTTTCCGGAATTGCACCCGCAACCTGTTAAGCCATTGTTCCTGTATAGAGGATACTATCAGAGGAAATAGCTTAGCCTGTTCTTCACAATGCTGTATGGCTGTGTCTAGCTCCTGAAGAGCTGCATCCAGGTTGCCCTGTACATGTTGCCGGTAGGCCGACATCGCCCAGAAGATTAGTTCCATCCCAGCTTTTATGCGACTATCAAAATTCCGGTCAAGTGCAACAATTTTTTCAAACAGCATCTCAGATGTATGCAGTTCCCTTTTCTTCAGATGTTGCAGGCACGTTTCATAACAATAGAAATGATAGAACATCTTCCTGATTTCATCATTACTCAGTTCTTCGCTGTAGGCTTCTTCCAGCTTATTATAAATATGATAGGTGGCACTTTTGCCGGAAGGCGCATCTATGGCTTCTATTGAACCAAACTGATACAGGAAGTTGTCAATCGCATTATTCATTTCGTAGTTGTTCATATATCGTTGTATGGAGGTGAGGAATAATTGAAATAATAAATGTATCCATCCGTTTACTGGGTTAGCATTTTTCTCAAAAACAACCGCTCATCGATATTGAATTTAAATGATGGGCATGCAGGAGTACCAAAATTCCACTCTTTAGGGCAGGAGCCGCCACAAACAGGAAGAAAAGTACATTTCTTGCACCAGGTGTCGTTGGTTGGGATTTCATCGTACCAATGTCTCATAATAGCATTGCTGGTGTCTACTTTTTCGATCTGCCGAAGATTTCCTGACACGTAGGGCGTATTAAAATAGGAGGTAGTATAGGGTACATCCCAGCAGGTTGAAATGTTGCCATGCGCATCGAACACTTCTGCGGATTCATCCACCACCATACAGGTATAGGTACTGCGTTGAGGTATCAGGTTACCTGGATTGAGTGCTTCATATTCCTGCAGCTTCATAAAAACTTCTATCTCGAACTGTGCAAAGTCTTCCTTACTGATACCATGCACTTTGCTGGCTCCGTTATCTCCCCAGTCATGTACCGCTGAGATATAAAAACCAACTTTACCCAGTATGCCGGCTGCTTTCATCTGCTCCAGCAGTTCAAATACATTTTCTTTATTCTCTGCATCAACATTGCAACGGATATTAATGCGCGCGCCGGATGTGGCAAAGAAATCAGACAACGCGATGGCCACCACATTATTGAAGATGATCTCAAAAGAGGCAGTACCATTTTTCAGCATCCTGCGTTTATCGTGAAAATCAGCGGTGCCATCTATGGTAATCTGGTAGTCCATGATTTTATATTGCGTTACCAGTTTTTCGAAGAGGTCCTGCTTCAGTGCCAGCGCGTTGGTGATAATTTCTGCTTCATATCGCAGGTTATGTACCGCTGCCAGTTGCATGAGCTTTTGCGAGTTGTATTCAATGCTGCTCAGCCCTGTGATGGGTTCTCCGCCATACCAGGTAATATAGAGGGTACTGATGTCCTTTCCTTTGGAAATAATTTTTTCTTCAATCCTGCTGATCATAAGATCAGCCACCGTTTCATTCATCACATGTTTGGTATGGCTTTGCCCGCAGTAATGACAGCCTAACTGGCAATTGGCGGAAGGTTGGATGGTATAGCTAAGTGTTTTACGATCCTTCACTTCCGTTTTATTATATTCAAGAATACTCTTCAACTCATCTTCTCCCTCAGGAACCAACACTTCGTTGCGAATCAGTTTTTTCTGCAGATCTATGGAAAGCTGCTCATATTCGCCTGATTGAAGCAATGCCACATGAGTGTTTGGCAACTCAATGGCAACACCTGTTCTTGTAACATATACGAGTGAGTGATCAGGCATTATATCAGCATCCTGGCTCACGTATACATACCTGGATAATTTAAATTTCATAATAAATATTTTATGTGAAAAACAGATCATTAAAGAACAATACTGCCTTACGGGGCGGTATTGCCTGGAGATGACGTAATCATTCCTGGTACAGATGACTAATAAATCTTACAGCCATTATCAGTACAGTCACAACTACTCTTATAAGTCCCGCAGGTATTGCCAGCGCAGGTGCCATCAGATTCTACCTGATCGATGCATGGGCCGGCAGCGTTACCACCCTGCAGGTGAAACGTACTTTCTTCATTGATGATCAGAAAATCATCCTGGTTTTCTTTTTGTTGTTGCAGCGCAATATTCTGCCGGAGCATCAGCGCTTTAAGTTTTGAATTTTTCATAAATTGAGTTTAAGGAAAAATAACAGGCATAGCGATTTACATCTGTATGCCATTCAGATGCACCGGATGTTGCAATCAACCGGTTTTTATATATCCGGAATATATTTCTTTGTTACCAGGTAATAACTTTGCTATGCTTTGCAGGCAGGTATTTTGCAACAATGCCTGAGGGTTAATTCATATGCCTGTCTATCGTTGGGTTAACGCCGGAATGCTATTGAACTCTATTGGCTTCTTCTCCGTTACTGGTACTTTTTCTTTTTACAGCTTTTATTTTGTTGCTTCCTATCTTTTGGGTTATTGTAATCCTTATAAATCGTGTATCGCTGAATCCAGTCATATCGGATACAGAGAAATCATTTATGCTATAAAAGTGTTTTAATCGTTGTGTATTAAATATATCTCCTGCATATAAGGAAAGCTGTGTATTCCAGGCGGGTATCTTTCGTAAAAGGCCGATACCAACCTCTCCGAATCCTGTAATTTCACTGTTGGCGCTCACTATCTTACTCAGGTAGCTTCCGTTAAATGAAACATCAATTTTACTGTTAAAGATATTGCTGAATTGCTGTGACAGGTTACACATATACAGGAAATTCCTGGTATTGCTCATGACCTGCGGTACATCAACGCTTTGTTTAAAGAGGGAAAAAGAATTGGTTAACGTGATTTTCCATTTGTTTTTCATCAACGACTTATTGATGATACTTGTCAGGCCCCATTCATCAGAATTGCCGTAGTTAAATCTGTCCAATAAAGTGGTGTCGGGCGGAATTACAATAGCTATTTGTTCAAAAAGATGATTCTCCCTGGTATAGCGTGCTATGAAAATATAATCCTTATTGAGCGTATAAGTGATTTCTGCAATCATACTGTTGGACGGTCTTAGCTCCGGATTCCCTTTCACCAGGTATTTATCACTGATGATATTTATGAAAGGGTTCAGTTGCGAGTAGGATGGGCGCCGGATATCACTTCTCACAGCAAACGAGAGCACATTTTTATCATTGATGGTATAATTGAGATAGGCTGTGGGGAAGAAATTAAAGTATTGGCGGGAGCCGGTTTGTTTTGATGTTATTTGTGCTGTTTCCAATGATGTCTCTTCTATTCTTCCTCCAGCCTTTACTTCTACATGTTCATTAAATTTCCTGTACAAAGAAACATAAGCAGCTGCTATACTTTCTTTGTACCTGAACTTATTGGATCGGTTTGTATTGATGATCCATTCTCCGGTTACATAATTATCTGAGAGCAGGTCGTTATTTGTTTGCGTCCGTGAAAAACGTACGCCAGTTTCCAATTTTATATTACCTGCAAGCGTCTTCGTGTAGTCCGCCTTGACAGCATAGTTACGGATATGCTGTGAAGTAGCGTTACGATACCCGCTATGAACGCTATCAGGATTGCTCCTGTTAAAGGACAGAAATCGTGCAAGTTGATCGTTCTGATAATCGAAGTAGTCAGCACTGATCATTAGTTCCTGTTTCCTTTTGGGATCAGTAAACTGGTAGTTAAGGTTGAAGGATAAGTAATTAGTATTTCTCCTTTCCGGGTTCTCATTATAATACTGTTCTTCCTTCTGACCACTATCAATGTAATTAATAATATTATATCCACTGTTATAATCATTTGCATGGGCAGTTCTGTATTCTGCTACTGCACCTATAACGGACTTAGGGCTGATGGTATAGTCTGCAGATGTTGAGAAGCCAGTATAATTTTCAGGTTTCTTTATTGTCTGGTTATGGATTAGTTCTTTTTGTTTACCGGTATACGTAATGTCATTGTCGCTATAATAATACCCTCTGCGGGAGCCACTGTTTACCGTCAACTGCTGGCCATACTTTTTACTACGGTAGTTCAGCGCTATGTTTCCGCTTTGTGAATTATAGGTGGCCTGGTTATCTGTAACACCAACGGATCCATTCAACCCTTCTGCTTCATTTTTTTTGAGCACAATATTTATGACCCCTCCCGGGTTTCCTGCTTCGTATTTACTGGGCGGCATGGTAAATACTTCGATCTGTTGAATATTGTCAGAGGGTATACTGCTCAGGTATTGTTGCAGGTCTTTTCCGCTTAAAACACTTTTCCGGTTATTTATATAAACAGAAACGCCTTGTGTCCCCAAAAGGGATAAGGTGCCCGATTCCTGTGCATTCACCATGGGGGTTTGTGTTAAAACACCCCAAATGTTGTTTCCCGCAACGAGGCTGGTGTTTTGAACATTAAAAACAAACCGGTCAATCTCTTTTTTAAAAACGGGCCGGCTTGACGTGACGGTTATTTCTTTTAATGTCCTGCTGGGATCCGAAAGATTTACGGTAATGAAAGTATCCCGCTGCAAAGGGATGATCAGCTTGCCGGCAAGTTGATAATTTACGCTGTTTATTTTCAGTTGATAGCGCTGTTGCGTGAGATTATTAAAAGTAAACTTTCCCAGTTTATCAGTGACGGTATTGTACTGACTGGCACTATCTGTAGACACAAGTTGAACAGGTATATCGGATAACAGATGATGCGAACTATCTGACATCACTCCTTGAAGCGTATATTGCGCTAATGCTGGTGTACACCAGACTGATAAAAGAAAAAATAAACAGATAGTTCGTACAGTTATGGTATAACAGGGTTTATTCGTCATATCATCTGTTTTCAAAGGGACATGACTATTGTATGGTATTTAATGTCAGTTTTCCTGTCCCGGGTAAGGATAGGAGTAAGGATATATGTAATCACCTTAAATCGTAGAATGGCTAACAATGAGAAATACATAAAATAGGGTTGGATAATTGGGTCGGGTTCATTCCAAAATGAAATTAATTATTTCCATTGGAATTATTCACCAAATCTAATTTAAGTTAATAAATAAGTAGAATTACGCTACGTAAATAATGCGTAGATATACTTATTTATATTTTTACTATATATAAAATATACGTTATCTATTTAGATAGGCTGAAAGAGGTGCAAGCGATGAACAGGCAGGGTTGCTCAAGCTGCCATTTTCGCACCATTCGGTATCTCATACGGCGTGGTGCGTATTTTTTTACGGTAGTTCACAAAGATCACGGTAGCAATGGCTCCTGCCAAACCAGCTACGAAAACAGTTAACCGGGGACCAATAAAGTGAGCGAGCAATCCGGTAAGCAAACTACCCACCGGGATAATACCCTGGAACGCCATGATATAATAACTGATAGCCCTGGCCCGCATTGACGGGATAGCATGTGTTTGAATGTAGGTGTTGATAGACGCTGTTTGTGCCATCATACCCACGCCGGAAAGCATCATGAATAATAAGGCAAGCGGCAACCAGCCGGAAAAGGCCAGCAGCAACACACTCAACGAAAATACCAGGCTGGCGGTAATGAGGATCTTCACCAGGTCTTTATGGGGCTTTAGTTTGGCCATGTAGATGGCGGACACAATAGATCCCAGTCCGGCGGCACTTTCAAACCAACTGAATGTTTTAGCATCTCCATTGAAAATATCTTTTGCAAATACCGGCATCAGGGTGTTAAAAGGAATAACGAATAAACTACTGGCACTTAGCATCAGCAGGAGGGAGGCCAGGTCCTTATCTCCCGAAATATAATGAAAACCTTCCTTCAGCTCCGCCCAAATACTCCTGTCGGATTTAATGACGGGAGGCAACACAATTTTCATCATCCACAACGAAATCAATACAGGAATGTAACTCAGAAAGTTGCTGACAAAACAGATGTCCTCACCAAAAGTACTCAGTATGATCCCTGCCAGCGCCGGACCCGCAATACGTGCAAAGTTTGCCATGGTAGAATTCAGGGCGATGGCATTGGGGAGGTCTTCTCTTTTCTCCACCATCTCTACCATCAGCGACTGACGGCAGGTGACATCAAACGCATTGATCACGCCCTGTACAAGCGAAAGAAAAATGATCCCCGGGATATTGTAGTTACGCAACAGGATCATCAATGCCAATGCACCTGCCTGCAGCATCGAAATGACCTGCGTGATCATCAGTATGCGGTAACGGTTATGACGGTCTATATAACTACCCGCATATGGCGACAGCAGCAGGGAAGGAATAAGACTTACAAAGCTCACTACTCCCAGCAACACGGCCGAATTAGTGAGGCGGTATACGAGCCAGCATACTGCTGTTTTCTGCATCCAGGTACCTATAAGTGAAATTGATTGTCCGTAGAAGAAGAGCCGGAAATTCCGGGAATTTAAAGCACGAAAAACATCCATCTGATTAACATATTTGAGGCAGTAGGCCATTTATAATCTGGTGCAAATTTCGGGAAGATTGATATATTTGTTAAATAGATTGTTTTAATGATATTCATTGGTAAAAACGATTGATGTATGGAGCTACGCCAACTGATGTATTTCGTAAAGGCCGCAGAAACAGCGCACTTCACAGCCGCTGCCGCCGCGCTGTATATTACGCAGTCGACTTTATCGCAGCAGATCAAGCAACTGGAAAATGAGCTGGGCATGCTGTTGTTCGACCGGATTGGTAAACATGTACACCTCACGGAAGCCGGCGGCGTATTTCTGTTGCATGCCAGGCAAATACTGCTGGACGTAGAGAAAGGGCGACAAGCTATTCAGGACCTGCAAAATATGCTGAGCGGGGATTTACGTATAGGCGTTACGTATGCTTTTACTTCTTTCCTGTTGCCCGCACTAACTACCTTCCCGGTAAAATATCCCGGCATCAAAATATATATTGAATATGGCACCACGGAGTTGCTGGAAAGTAAGTTGCGGGCCTCGGAGCTCGACCTGGTACTCGCTTTTCACCAGGAAGCCTTTTATAAAGATCTGGAGACAAAGGAACTGTTTCGCTCCAAAATTGTAGTTGCCGTATCGAAAAAGCACAAGCTGGCAGGAATGAAAAAGATCAACCTGCAAAGTCTGACGGGCATGGACCTGATCTTCGCCTCCCGGGGCTTCAGCGCCCGCGACTCCGTGGATGAAGTGCTGGAGCGAAATAAGATTCAGCCGGCTGTAAGAATTGAAATGAATGATGTACACTCTATATTGTCGCTGGTAGAAAAGGGACATTGGGCCACGTTACTGAACGAGCGGGCATTGCTGGGCTGGAAAAACCTGGTGGGCATTCCTCTTGAGGGCAGGGAGTTACAACGCCGTGCTTATATTATCTGGCAAAAAGAAACCTATCATAAAAAAGCTGCAGATCTGTTTATCCGGGAATTATTAAAAGGATTACCTGTAGAAGGGAAGTAGCCGCAAATATTTTCCGGCAGGCATGACCGGAACGACAGATTTCAAATGGCACTCAGCAGCGGCATACTGCCGCCGCCGGGTGACCACAAGTAGGGGTTATTGTGCTTTTCGCAAATCCGCGATGTTACATTTATAATATTGTTCGAATTCCTCTGTCAGTTCTTCCCAACTGTTATGTTTGGTGAAGGTGGAAATATACGTGAGGGTATGATTCGTTTCAGTGATCATTTTAAACGCCAGCGCCATGTTTTCCTGTTGTATCAGTGCATTCACCGGAATATGGTATTCCTGTTCGAAGGGTCTGCCCAGAAATTCAGGCACTACCCCGAATTTGCTGCAGAGGTTTTCTACACTGCCTGCTTCTGCGGGATGCTGAATAATATAATGGGCAATTTCCCGGAGTTGCTGCTGGTGACTTTCTTTCAGCATAACCGGAGCTATGGGAGCCAGGTAGCGCAGGTAAGTACTGTAGAAGTCAATGGCACTGCGCCGGAAAAAAAGATCAGCAGCTTTGCCTATCAGCTTACAGTTCAGTATCCGGTTCATCACCTGGTAGTTCACCTCATTCAACCGGAATGGGAGCCTGTTGGAAGGGTTTAAAGCTTCTTTTACGCCTACTTTGTTAATGATGCCAAAGAGGGGAAATTCTTCTTTCAAAGCTGTCAGGTGGTGAATGTTGAGATTTACATGGAAGTTCATGATGAATTCCCTTTCCGTCACCATCGTGCCATCGTCCGAGGCCGGGTTAAAAGCATCACCTGCTTTTTTGCTGAGCCGCATTTTCATGGAAACGGGCGTATTGTTGTCGGCAAAACCGGATACGGTGGCTGGTAGCAGGTATTTGGATGGAGGCACCGTTGTTAGTTCCACACCTTCTTTCAGATGTATGAGGTGGTAATAGATACTAAGCTCGTCCATCTGCAGTTGCTGGTCTATAATAATGCCGTTATCATCAATATCTGTATAACATTTGGCATAAGGGATCAGCTGGGACTGGAGGTAGCTGGGAATGCACTCGTAGGTGGTGTAGACACGATCATTCCGATCAATCAGGAGGTACTTGTTTTCTGGTTGCTTCATGGTTACTTGCCTTTGTGTTGCCTATTATTTGAAATGCAGTGTGCTGTCTGCGGTAAAATAATAATCAGTTCCGGTAGTGGCTTTTATCCCTTCAAGGAGAAAACCGATGGGCGTTTTCTTGTCCAATAAGCCGGTAAAGGGTCTGCTGGCGATTTCCGGATTGTCCAGGGATGCGTGGACGCCGTACCAGCGGAAAATAACGTTACATATTTCATCCATTCGTGTGTCTGAGAAACAATAAAGTCCCTTCTGCCAGCCCAGTTCAACGGTGGCATTAAACGGTTGTGTATCAATGGTGGCGTTTTTCTTATGGAAGATGGCCTGTTGTCCGGGTTTCATCATAACGGTCTTCCTGCCGGCTTTCATTCGCACTTTACCATCTACCAGGGAAACTTTTACCACGCTGCTATCGTAGCTGTTCACATTAAAGGTAGTACCCAATACTTCTACAGTACTATTGGGAAGGTGCACCAGGAAAGGCTTACCTGCCTGTTTCGCTATTTTAAGATAGGCTTCCCCGTTAAGCGTAATTTCCCTGTTGTTGCCTTTAAAGCTAAAAGGGAAGTCCATCCGGGTGGAAGCATTGAGCGTTACTACGGAGCCATCCGGGAGGGCTACTTCATAGCTCTTACCCTGCGGCACGATCAGTGAATTCATACCAGCAGGTAATTCTTCACCGGTATTGAGAAAGAGCGTATTATCCTTGTTGATAATTTGTTTGCCGCCAACGTTAATATTGCCGGTAGATTTTGTAAGATTGACGGTAGGCTGACCGGCTATTTCCAATAGTACATCAGGAATGACCACCGCTGCCTGGGCCTGTTTACGGGGGAAGATAATGTTCCATTTCCAGGCTGTCAGGGCTACGAGTGCCAGTACTGCCGCTGCTGCCGACCATGTCACGAGTACGCGGCGCAGGGATTTCTTCGGTTTAAAATCGATCACCTCCAGCCAGGGGGCCGGGGGAGGAGGTATGGGGATCATAGAAAGTTGTTCCCATTTCTCCCGTACTGCAGCATCTTCTTCGATTAGATCCTCCAACAATTGATCATCCGCTGCGGAAATTATTCCCGCAAGCTTTTCAGTCATTAGCCTGTATATTTCGTCTGCGCTGTTCATGTACACTATTAACCGTTTATTTAATTGGCCGGGGTATTAAAAAAGGATTTTTTTTAAAGATGCCCGTAAAGTTTTCAGCGCGGTGGCGACTTGTTTTTTCACAGTTTCTTCACTGGTGTCCATGAAGGCCGCAATTTCTTTGCGTGTTTTGTGCTCCTGGTAAGCCAGCCTGAAGGCGATTGATTGGCGCTCTGGCAGCTGGCTGATGGCGGTTTCCAGCTGTTCCTTCAGTTCGTTGTTCTCTAACCTGCTTTGTGGATATGTGTAGGTTTCAGGCAGAATGATATCTTTTAATCTTTTGCTTCGCGTGGCATCCTTAGCTATTTTATTCAGACAGCGGTTACGGATGCTGACAAATAAGAAATTTTTCAGAGAATTGGTTGTACTTAGGTCTATCCGCGCACTCAGGTCTTTTTGCCAGAAATCAATAAAAAGATCCTGTACCAGCTCCTGGGCCTCCGTTTCGTTTTTCAGTATAGACACAGCAGTTACGTACAGCCACTGACGGTAGGCACTGTAAAAATACTGGAAAGCCGGAAGACTGCCCGTCTTCAGTTGTGCAAGCAATTCAATATCGTTGATAGATGCACTCATGCTGGGATTTAGTTGATAATGGCAAACCCGGTATCTGGTTGCTGATGTTTCAAGGATGTTATTACGCGGTTATTTAATGGTAACTGTCAGTCAAATTCACATAAAGCACTGAAAATGACCTTCTGAAAGACAGTTTGTTTTTTCGATACACTTACATGCACATGTTTATATTCGATGCAATTGGTGGTACGGATTTTTATTTACCAACGAAGTTTGTTAATGAATTGTTATTCCGTTAACAAATGCTTCTAAAATCCTGACCGCTGCCTTGCAGCAAAAAATCAGTTGCCCGAATCCTGCCGGGCAATGTTTGGGTAATGCCGCCAAAAGCCGGGTATCCAAGCACCGCATCAAGTCCACGTCTGCTACAGTGCTTTATAGGTATATATCGGGAGCTAAGCACCCCCGTATCAAGTCCACCTTTCCTACAGTGTTTTTATAGGTACATATCGGGAGCTAAGCCCCCCGCATCAAGTCCACCTCTGCTACAGTGCTTTTATAGGTATATATCGGGAGCTAAGCACCCCCGTATCAAGTCCACCTCTGCTACAGTGCTTTATAGGTATATATCGGGAGCTAAGCACCCCCGCATCAAGTCCACCTCTGCTACAGCGCTTTTATAGGTACATATCGGGAGCTAAGCACCCCCGCATCAAGTCCACCTCTGCTACAGTGCTTTATAGGTATATATCGGGAGCTAAGCATCCCCGCATCAAGTCCACCTCTGCTACAGTGCTTTTATAGGTACATAGCGGGCGCTAAGCATGGGATCGACAGCGTTTACATAATGAAAAGCTAACTATCATGTGCCGGATGCCCTGAGTTGCCCGGCAGAGAGCGCAGGGTATATGTAACAGGAGATGTTACACAAATAGCTGAAAGCAAAAAGCCATTGTGTAGTAGTATAAAGCGTAAATCATTCGCTTATATCCCGTACACAATGGCTTTTTGCTTTTTGCTTTCAGCTATTTCTTTTTGGCGCCGCGCTTTTTAGGCTTGCCATATTTCAACATCATTTTTTCTTTATGCGTCACCTTCTTGTTGGTTTTCCTGTTTTTGGCCAGCTTTTCATGGAAGGCCGGGCCTACATCTTCCCGCTTAGGTGCTTTCACCAGTACATTACGCATATGTATCTTCGGTTTTTCATCTTCTGTCAATACATCAGAAATAGTTAAATCCTCTGGTAAAGGTTGTTCAGGAATCACATAATTCATCAGGCTTTCTATCCGCGACAGGTTTTCTGTTTCTGCATCTTTGGTAAAGAGAATAGAAATACCTTTTTTATCAGCTCTACCGGTTCTGCCTATACGATGGATATAGTTTTCGGGTACTTCCGGCGTGTCAAAGTTAATGACATGGGTTACCTCGGCAATATCAAGTCCACGGGCAATGATATCGGTAGCAATCAGGAAACGGTATTCATTCGCCTGGAATTTGCGAACAGTATTGAAACGATGATTCTGTTCTTTATTGGAGTGAATGATACCTACTTTGCCGGGAAATTCTTTCTCCAGCTGCTCATGCAGATCATCGGCCAACTGCTTGGTTGCTGCGAAGATGAGGGTTTTGGTCATCGTCTGATCATCCGTAATCAGCAATTCGAGCAGGTTTACCTTGGTATAGAAGTTAGGCACCTTGTACACAATCTGATCAATATTCTCCAGGGGAGTACCGGTAGGTGCCGCTTCAATCCGTAGTGGATTGTCAAAATGCGTTTGAATCATTTTCTCTACATCTTCCGTAATGGTAGCGGAAAACATCAGGTTTTGCCTTTTCGGAGGCAACAGGTCCATGATGTTTCTTAACTGTGTACGGAAGCCCAGGTTCAGCATTTCATCTACTTCATCGATGATGAGGCGCTTTACAGATTTTACTTTCAGTGCACCACTGAGGATAATATCGTACAGGCGTCCGGGTGTAGCCACCAGTATATCCAGTTTATCCTGCACAGCTTCCATCTGGGGATTCATATTTACCCCGCCATACACACCCAATACAGATACATTCATGTACGTGGTAAGTTTCTTCACCGCTTCCACCACCTGTACTACCAGTTCCCTGGTAGGTACAATAATCAGCACAGAGGGGTATTTCTCTTTCGAAAACTTAAACTGACGAAGGGTCGGTAACAGGTAAGCAAATGTTTTACCGGTACCGGTTTGCGCAATTCCGCACACATCCTGGCCGGACATGATCACAGAAAATGCACGCTGCTGTATAGTCGTAGGTCTTTTATAACCTAATTCATCTAACGCATTTAATAAAGGAGTATTGAGGTTTAAATCACCAAAAGTCATGATACTGCTATAATATGAACGGCAAAGATAGCTTTTTTTAGCTTTTGGCTTTTAGCCTTTAGCTTTTAGCTTGCCATATGCTGATCTCCGCTGCATTTGCTAAAAGCTAAAACCTAAAGGCTAAAAGCTTATTTTAGCATAAAAAAATCTATGAAAAACCTCCACATACCAGCCATTTGTGTACATGCCTATGGAGGCCCGGAACAATTGCAGCTGGAAGAGGTGCCGGTACCAGTGCCGGCAAAAGACCAGGTATTGATTAAGGTGGTAGCCAGTGGGGTAAATCCCATCGACTGGAAATTAAGAGAAGGATTAATGCAGCATCCGCTGCCCTATATACCCGGTGTGGAAGCATCCGGAGTAGTTACTGCTGTTGGTGAAGGTGTATTTGGTAAGAAAATAGGAGATGAAGTTTATGGTGCCGTGGATGGTTCCTACGCTGCCTATGCTATTTCCCCGGCAGAACTGTTGTTTCGTAAACCTACACACCTTTCCTTTGAGGAGGCAGCGGCGATGGGCGGTGCTAAGACAGCCTGGGGCGCATTGTTTGATGTGGCGCGGCTGGCAAAGGGACAACGGATCCTGATTCATGCCGGCGCAGGTGGAGTGGGACATTTCGCAGTACAACTGGCCTATAACGCCGGCGCTTATGTAATCGCAACCGCCAGCGCGGAGAATATAGCTTTTGTGACGGCATTGGGTGCCGACGAAGTGATCGACTATAAGGCCGCGCCTTTTGAAACACTGGTGCACTCCGTAGATATTGTATTTGATACAGTAGGAGGAGATACCACCGAACGCTCCATGGGGGTGCTGAAACCCGGAGGACTTTTGCTCTGTATTGTTCAGATGCCTGATCCTGAAAAGGTGACGGCTGCCGGCATCCGCGCCGTATGGGGTGGCACTAAAACACTCGCTGCCATGAAAGAAGTGCATAAAATGCTGGAAAGGGACCTGATCAAACCTTATGTCCGCCGCGTGTTCCAGCCATTATCCCAGGCCGCTGCAGCCCAGGAGTTCAGCAAAAATGGCGGCCCTGGAAGAGGAAAAATTGTATTGAAAATTTCGGAAGAATAGAAAAATAGCGGGTACCGGCGTACGTGCTATTTCCCCAATATCTTTTTTCTGTGTTGAATGCCCCATTTCTGTAAGGCAATGATAACGCTGTCCAACGTAGCGGCGTAGGGCGTCAGCGTATATTCTACTGATACGGGTTGTGTATCGTATACAGTACGCTTTACCAACTTATGTGTTTCCAGGTCTTTCAGCTCTTTTGACAATACTTTAGAGGTGATTTTAGGAATGCTGCGCTCAATATCCCGGAAACGTTTATGTCCCCTGGACACCGCAATGATAATAGGTAACTTCCACTTACCACTGATCACATCCAGTGCATCCCTTACCGGCATAATCACTTTATGACAGTCGCTGTGGCTGCTCCCTTCCATTTCTTTACCACAATTGACCGTTAATTCTTCTGTTTTCATCTGCATATAGGTTGGTTACCTCTTGTAAAGCACTTACTTAAAGGAAACTGGTTACTTTTTGATAGCAAATATATTAACTTTGCAGCTGGATCTTAAATAAAATATAATGAAAGTAGAAATATGGTCTGATATCATGTGTCCGTTTTGCTACATAGGCAAACGGCGGTTTGAAGCAGCACTGGAACAGTTTCCGGGAAAAGATAACGTTACGGTAGAGTGGAAGAGCTTTCAACTGAATCCTGCGCTGCAATCCCAGCCAGGCAAGGATGTATACGATTATGTGGCAGAAATAAAAGGACAATCCCGTGAATGGTCTTTGACGGTACACGAACAAATGACCAGCACCGCTAAAGACGCTGGTCTCACCTATAACTTCGATAAAGCTGTCATCGCTAATTCCTTTGACGCACACCGCCTGATTCAACTGGCGAAAAAGCACCAGTTGGGCGATGCGGCAGAAGAACGACTGTTTTACGCCTACTTCACCGAAGGTAAAGACATGAGCAATCACGAAACCCTGCTGGAACTCGGTACTGAAATAGGATTGGATAAAGCAGAAATAGCTGCGGTATTGAAATCCGGTGACCTGGCAGCGGCTGTAAATAATGATGTGAATGAAGCACAGCAGCTGGGCATCAGAGGGGTACCGTTTTTTGTACTGGATCGTAAGTATGGCGTATCCGGCGCGCAACCGGTAGATGCATTTACGCAGGCATTGGAGCAGGCGTATGGAGAATGGAAGAAAACACAATCTGTAACAGAGCTGGAAACCTTATCAGGACAAGTTTGCACACCGGATGGTGATTGTAAATAAATTTCTTTGAGGAAAAGGTTGGCTGAAAGCCAACCTTTTTTGTTAACCTTATCCAGTCAGATAAATTTCCTTTTACAAGGATCAGGAATTTGTTAATCTTATCTCTACCGTGCTGGCGCTGCCGGATATCGGAACAGGCGACAATATTACGGGTACATTGGAACCCATAGAGGGATAATAAAACTGCATGGGCGTTTTATAAGCCAGCACCCCATCTACATATGCACTTACATAGTAGTGATACCCATAAGGCACATCGCTGAAATAAAGGTTTACTGTAATTGATTCATTAGGCGGATTAAACGCCAGTTTGTAGGGGGATGTATAATATCCCCCAAAGGCATTGACCCCTGTTGCATCATTGCCACTTCCGGCAAAAGAAATGGTGTGGAACTGAATAGCGGGACTTCCGCTTCCGGATGGCGGTGTCAGTTGCCCGTTTTTAATCAGCGTACACACATAGCTCTGGGAGCGGGCGGTGAAGGCAACGGTCATTAGGGCAACGAGTAATGTCAATGAATACAGGATTCTCCTGGTTAAATGCATAACATGAAATTTAGGGAAGGTTTTAAAATGGGTATACTAAACAGACTGAATTAAGGTTGTAATAAAGTAGGGATATTTTTTAATAAAATATTTATTTTTTGGTTGAATGGCAAGCATGAAAAAAGGTGAACAGATGCTATCTGCCCACCTTAAATAATCTAGTGTATAGTATGCTTATAATGATTTTAAAATTGTCAAAAAGACATGCGCTTGTTCTTTGGTTTTAATAACCCGGCCCAATGAACTCACCCCTCCTGATTTCAAGGTAACTTTAACCTTACGATCCTCACATTGCTTTGCTTTGAGAAGAAGGGCATCTACTTTTTTTTGGGTTTCTTTGTCCATAATTATGAAGTTATGCAAAAAAAAGAAATAGTGGAAATATATCCCGCCTTTTAGATCAGCTTGAATATGAAATAGTTGTATAGTTTTTCATATGTGATTATGACTTCCTTTTGAATAGACTTAGGCAATGTAAATATGTCATCAACATCTATTGGATATGAGCTGTCTTCATCCTTTTCCTTCCGTAAAATCCTTGCATAATAGTTTACGCCAAAGATTTTAAAGTATTGTGTCAGGAAGCTATAATTGTTTTGTATGCAACGATAATACATGTATGCCCGTGCATTGTTTGAACCATCAATTCCTAAAAAGCAGGAACGTTTTCTTTCTAGGAATGTCATGGCAGCCAGTACAATAGTTGAAAAAAACTTTGAATGATTTAGGTGGTTTAGTTTAACATTATCGTCAATCTCTCCTTTATTATTTATTGGACCGAATGAGAGATTGTGTACATCAGGAATTAGTGGATGAACAGTGTCAGATATGTGTATGCCAATTCTTTCTTTTTTACCATTTTTTAAGCAAGTATTAAAACTGGACAAACTGAAGTCTGCTTTTAAAATTTCTGTTTCATAGCAGTCGTCAAAGTTTATTTTTAGATTAAAAGCCACTGTTTTTGTCAAATTTCTTCACAAGAAACTCCTTTTAAATTCCTCATTCGTTAACCAAACTCAAACACACTCAAACAGATTCAATTTTTCTCTCTTACCTTTATGCCATAATTATCGATCTTATGGCGCTTCTGAAAAGAATAAACCCTTTTTCCAGACAAAATGACGACACCGGATTTGGCGTGAATGCAAATGGTTACGGCGGTCGTTTTATCAATCGTGACGGGAGTTTTAATATACGTCGTGAAGGACGTTCCTTTATGCACCGTTTCAATATTTATCATGCATTGCTGAATGTGCCGGCATGGCAGTTTGGCGTGGTCATCCTGCTTTTTTATTTTTCTATCAACCTGTTGTATTCCGGCATATACTGGTGGTTAGGGGCTGCACAATTCCAGGGTATTATAGGCCAAACAACCTGGGAAAGATTTAAAGAGATTTACTTCTTCAGCACAGAAACCTTTACTACAGTAGGGTACGGACGGGTAAACCCCGTAGGAGATGGTGTGAACCTGGTAGCGGCGATTGAGGCCATGACGGGCTTCCTCTCATTTGCAGTGGCTACAGGTCTTATCTATGGCCGGTTTTCGAAGCCACGGGCCCACCTGCTGTTTAGTGATGAAGCACTCATCGCTCCTTACCAGGATAAAACAGCCCTCATGTTTCGCTTTGCTTCCTACAAAGAACATCACACGCTTACCAATGTGGAAGTGCTGGTAACACTGGGTTTGCAGGTACAGGAGAATGGCAATGCAGTGTATAAATTTTATACGCTGCCTTTGGAGAGAAGGATGGTAGAAACATTATCAATGAACTGGACAGTGGTGCATCCCATTGATGAAAACAGCCCCCTGCTTGGATTTTCTGCACAGGATCTGGAAACAGCAGATGTGGAACTATATGTAACCGTAAAAGGATTTAATGATGTATACGCTAATACCGTGATACAGCGTACCTCTTATACCTACCAGGAAATTTTGCATAACCGCAAATTTGTACCGATGTACCGGGAAAGTGAGAATGGGAAAACAACTATACTGGAGTTACATCATCTGAGCAAAACGAAGGCCGTAGAAGTAGCTGTGGAAGCATAAATAACAACTGCTGCTATGCTGTTGACGGCATAGCAGCAGTGCCTGAAATTATGCTTTACGGGAAATGAGTAACAATCCCAGGTAGGTAAATAATCCGTTAATAATCAGTAATTCCAATCCTATCTGGAAACTGCCGAAGAGGGCAGACTGATTAAGATCAACCACCAGGCAGAGCAGGGGAGCGGCCACACATACTACCGGTACCAGCATATCGTTTACCCGGCGTTTCGTTAAAATACCAAAGGCAAATAACCCCAGCAACGGACCATAAGTGTAGGTGGCTACTTTAAGAATCACACCTATCATACTCTGGTTATTGACCCACTCAAATATCATCACAAACAGCAGGAAAATAAATGCCATCATCAGGTGTATACGCTGACGGTATTTTTTCTTCTGTTCTTCTGTCCAGTCAGTTCTCGTTTGCATGTTTAGGATATCAATGCAAAGAGAGGAGGTCAGCGCAGTCATAGCACCATCGGCACTGGGGAACAGTGCGGAGATCAGTGCAATGATGAAGATAACGGAGATCACCGGCGGCATATGATGCAATGCCAGTTCCGGGAATAATTTATCTCCCGTAACAGTTACCTGCTGCTGGGCACCATATAAGTGAAGCAAACCGCCCAGGAAAAGAAACAGCCCAATTACGATCACCATAATAAAGGCCAGCGATACCATATTTTTTTTCGAATCTTTTAATGTTTTTACAGAGATGTTTTTCTGCATCATCTCCTGATCCAAACCGGTCATGGTAATGGTGATGAAGGCACCCGCCACAATCTGCTTAAGGAAAAAAAGTTTGCTGTCCGGATCTGTATTGAAGATGGTAGTCAGTCCTCTTTCGTGCATGGCAGTGAAACTTTCTCCGAGGTTCAGGTGCATGGTATGCAGCATAAATCCTACGCAAATCACCAGTCCTGCCAGCATACAGGTAGTTTGTAAAGTATCAGTGTATACAATGGTTTTAACACCACCTTCATAGGTATACAGCAATATCATAAACAGGATGATCAGCGTGGTAAGCCAGAAGGGAACACCGAAGCTGGAAAGAATAGCATCCTGTAATATTCTTACTACCAGGTATAACCTGGCGGTAGCACCCAGGGTGCGGGAAAGAATAAAGAAGGAAGCACCTGTTTTGTAGGAACGGTTGCCAAAACGACTATCGAGGTAATTATAGATAGAGGTGAGCTTTAGCCGGTAATACAATGGTATCAATACATAGGCGATGGTGATGTACCCTATGAAATATCCGAGGGTGATCTGCATGTAAGAAAAGGCATCTTTTCCTACGGCTCCCGGTACGCTTACAAATGTAACCCCGCTGAGAGAAGTGCCTATCATGCCAAAGGCAACCAGCATCCAGTTACTGTTGCGGTTACCGATAAAAAAGGAGTCATTGTTGGAATTACGACCCGTGTACCATGCCACTACTAAGAGAATGACAAAGTAGGCAACGACGAATGAGAATAATAAACCTGGCGACATAAATCAAATTTGATCAAGATACTACTTTCCTGCAAAGAGGCAAAGATAATGATCTTCCCGTCTTCCGGCAGGAAGGGAATGCCTCCTTCATTTATTGACATGGATCAATTTTCAGGGAAGCGGATAAAGTCATCTTTGCGGCATCAAAAAATATGATATGTCTGTTTTAACAATGAATGCTCCGCCGGTGGCGGATTCGCCTCAACCCCGTCAATGGTTTGTGAAGGCGGCAGTGATAGGAATATCACTGATCCTGTTTATGGTCAACCTGGATACAAGTATTGTCATCGTTGGATTACCGGTATTAATGAAACAGCTGCAGGCTTCTTTTGCGGCGGCACAATGGGTAGTGCTTAGTTACATGCTGCTGCTTACTGCACTGATTGCCGGTGCCGGCCGTTTGGGAGATATCTTTGGTAAAAGGAAATTATACCTGTTTGGTATCGGCCTGTTTACCCTCGCTTCCCTTGGCTGCGGCCTGGCCCCCGGCATCGGTACGCTGATCGTTTTCCGGGGCTTGCAGGGCGTTGGCGCTGCTTTCTGTTTATCACTCAGCTTTGCTATTGCAGGTGACCTGGTCCCTAAAGCACAATTGGGCAAAACAATGGGGTGGCTGACGATGATGGTACCCCTGGGCATTGCTTCCGGCCCTACCTGTGGCGGCATCCTGGTATCTACGCTGGGCTGGCAGTCTATGTTTCTCGTGAATATACCGCTGGGTATACTGGCCTATGCACTGGTGCGCCGGTACGTACCCGTGGTGGCCAAAGCGGGAGCGCAGCAAACCGACTGGACCGGGATGCTGATCCTGGCAGGAGTACTGGTTTGCTATTGCATGGGCATGACCATGATGGAAGATCAGGGGCTGTTAAGCCGGCCGGTACTGATTTTGTTGGCGGGTTTTGCTGGTGGCATCGTACTCTTTGTGCGCTATGAAAAAAGAGTCAGCCAGCCATTTATGAACATGCAATTGTTTCGCAATCCCATGTTGAGTGCGAGTCTTATTGCTGCATGGCTGGTGTATACCGTCATCATGGCAACTGTGGTACTATTACCATTTTACCTTACAAATGAAGGGCATTATACTCCATTACAAACAGGACTGCTGATGTCGTTTGGTCCACTGGTAACTGCGCTGCTAAGCGTGTTTGCAGGTAAGGCAGCCGATAAATTTCATGCCCGCAAAGTAATGCTGGCAGGGGTATTCATCATGGTGGCTGGTTGCCTGGCGATGAGCAGTCTTACGCCTGAACAGGGTATCTTTGGCTTTTTATGGCGCATCGGGCTGATTCAGGTAGGACTTACTTTTTTCCAAACGCCCAACAATACAGCCGTGATGGAGCTGGCAACACCTGAACAGCGGGGATTGATGAGTGGGTTGCTATCGTTGTCACGCACTACCGGTCATATAACGGGAACGGCTGTACTGGGAGCAGTATTTGCGTTGCTCATCCGGCAGGGAACCATTACGCACGCTATCTCCGTGGTATTCCTGGTGGCAACTATCCTGGTGGCGATCGCTGCATTATTAATATATTTGGTGTTGAGAAAGCAGGCACACCGTAATAACATGTAAGTATGTACGAACAGCTCAGCACCTACATCCTCAGCAAAGTAAATGTAACAGATGCGCAACTCAGCATCGTACTGTCTCATTTTAAACCGCTGAAAACGGTCCGCAATCAACTGTTGCTGGCAGAAGGCGAGGTGGCTAAAAATATTTTTTTTGTTGGAAGCGGTTGTGTAAGGGTTTATTTTTTAGATGAAAACGGACAGGAAGCTACCCGCTATCTCGCGTTTGAGAATAATTTCGTCAGCGGATTAATGAGCTTTATTGGTCAACAGCCTTCTCATGAATTCATCCAGGCAGTGCTGCCGGGTCAACTGTTGGCCATCTCCCGCAATGACTTTTATTACCTGCTGGATACCATACCGGGCTGGGAGAAATTTTATCGTCACTACCTGGAAAATGCGTACGTGGTAAACACCGGCAGATTGATGAGCTTTATCACCCAGAGCGCCGGAGAAAGGTACCAGCAACTACTGCACAAAAGTCCGCATATTGTACAAAGGCTCCCCAATAAGTTAGTGGCCTCTTACCTGAATATTTCCCAGGAAACCCTCAGTCGCCTGAAATCAAAACGGCCGTAGCTATTTCCGGTGATACCGGATGAAGGGTATTTCTATAACGGGATGGGCTGGTACGCCACTCTGATTGCAGCATGTTTTGCAAGCCACGATTTACCTCGTAACAGACCCTCAACGGAATAAAAGCACACCGGAAAGGGCAAATAATGGCCATTAAAAAATACTTGACAAAGGCAAATAATAAATTTGCTTTTGTCAAGTATTTATTTACTTTTGTCTGGAAAACAATCACCTATGGCCAACGAATCTCCCGTAGTCAGCGACATCCGAAGCTTTAACCGCTTTTACACCGGTATGATTGGATTACTCAATCAACATATCCTGGAGAGTAACTTGTCTCTCTCTGAAGTAAGGGTCATTTATGAAATCGGGCAGCTCAATAAATGCACCGCAGGGGAGTTAATTAATATTTTAAAGATCGATGGTGGTTACCTCAGCCGCATGCTGAAAAAGTTCGAAAAGAACGGTTGGCTGAACCGACAGCAGTCTACCGCCGACGGCCGTACGTTTTTTCTGCACCTCAGCGCTGCCGGTAAAAAACTATTGGCAGGACTGGAAGAAAAGTCTACCGGAGAAATTCAGCACCTGATAGCTCCTTTGGCTGAAAAGCAACAGCTACAGGTATCCGGCGCAATGAAAATGATACAACAGGTATTGTCTGCCGGGGAAGGAGCAGCCGTTTCGGATATCCATATCCGTTATAACCTCCAGCCAGGAGATGTGGGCTACCTCATTTACCTGCACGGACACCTGTATGCGAAAGAATCCGGTTACAACCTCGAGTTTGAAGCATATGTATGTAAAACGTTTTACGAATTTTTACCTACCTATAATCCGGCCAAGGATCGCATCTTCCTGGCGATAGCAGATAATCAGATCGTGGGATCGGTAGCTATCCTGGGTTCTTCCAGACACCTGGCCCAGCTTCGCTGGTTCCTGATACACCCGGACTACCGGGGCAGGGGACTCGGTAAAAAATTATTACAGGAAGCCATTGTCTTCTGCCGGGAGAAAGATTATCAGAAAGTATACCTGATGACAACCAGTATGCAGGAAACGGCGATTGCACTTTATAAAAATGCAGGCTTTCGCAAAACAGGTGAAAAATACCTGCAGCTATGGGGCCAACAACTGTATGAACAGCGCTATGATATGGATTTGTTTTAAGCGTATTTGTGTAACAATACAATTTGCCCCAGGTGATAGGCATCATGTTCTGCCAGTCCCTGCAGATAATAAATAGCGATGTGTTCTGTGCCGGGAAAAGTATCGAACAATTCCTTCTCCGGAAATTTACGGATCGTGGCGGCTATCTGCCCGAAAGAATGCGCCAGCCGGTGTATGGTGGCCTGCCAGTTTTCTTCTCCATGATTTTCAGGCATATAAAAATCCGGCAGATCTCCGTCCTGCTCAGGGGCTTCGTTATGCATAAAACGTTGCGCACGCTGATGCCAGAATATGATATGATTGACAATCTCCCAGATATTATTTGATTCCCCAAACGTCTTTACAGCCTGTCGTGCATCAATGCGGGATAAATGAGGGGAAAAAGTAACGTCAATCCAGGGTTGTCCATTGTAAAGGTTTTCCAGTGAGGTGGCCAAATGTTCCGTTAACGACATACGATCGGATTTTATTTTTTAAAAGATATCCTTGTCTCTTTTAAACGGGTACTTACATAACCGGTGTACGGCTGTATAAATAAGAATATAACCCCTTTAATCATAATAATCATCTAAATATGGGTAAGACAAAGGCCGGTAGCCTTGTCGTAATTCGAATTTACTGAATTCTTTCCCTTATTTTTAAAGAATATAAAAAAACCATCGTTATGGATCAGCAGCAACTGGAGAACAACAAAAATGAAGATGCTATGCGGATGGCAATCAGCACCATGAAACAACGCCTCGGAGTAATAGAACAGGGCGGAGGAAAGAAAAGCCTGGAGAAAGTACGGCAGCGCGGCAAGCTGACTGCCCGCGAACGTATTCATTATTTAATAGACAGGGATTCTGCGTTTACGGAGATAGGTGCTTTTGCCGCTTATGATATGTACGCAGAATATGGAGGATGCCCTGCAGCAGGCACCGTTGGCGGAATAGGCTATGTAAGCGGCAGGCAGTGCATGATTGTCGCAAATGACATGACCGTGAAAGCAGGCGCCTGGTTCCCGATGACCGGAAAGAAGAATCTTCGCTTGCAGGAAATTGCTATGGAAAACAGGCTGCCAGTGATCTACCTGGTAGATAGCGCCGGTGTATTTCTGCCTATGCAGGACGAAATATTTCCGGATAAAGAACACTTCGGACGCATCTTCCGCAACAATGCACGGATGAGTGCCATGGGGATTACACAGATTGCAGCGGTCATGGGCAGCTGTGTTGCCGGAGGAGCGTATCTGCCTATTATGAGCGATGAAGTACTGATGGTAGAAGGCAACGGTTCCATTTTCCTCGCAGGCCCCTACCTGGTAAAAGCTGCGATAGGCGAAGACGTAGATGCGGAAACGTTGGGCGGCGCCGTTACACATACAGAAATTTCAGGTATAGCGGACTATAAATTTAAAACAGATGAAGAGTGCCTTGACCAGGTGAAGCGTATTGTAAGTAAGCTGGGACATCAGCCTACAGCAGGATTTGATCGGATTGAACCTCAGCTGCCACTCAAATCAGGAGAAGACCTCGACAGCGTATTGCCGGTAGACAGCTCCCGTCCTTACGATATGCTGGAAGTGATTGAACGCCTGGTAGACGGATCTGCTTTTGATCAGTATAAACAGGATTATGGCAAAACCATCTTATGCGGATATGCCCGCATTGATGGCTGGGCGGTGGGCATTGTGGCCAATCAACGTAAAATAGTAAAAAGCCGCAAAGGTGAAATGCAGATGGGCGGCGTTATCTATAACGACAGTGCTGATAAAGCTGCCCGCTTTATTATGAACTGCAACCAGAAAAAAATTCCGCTGGTATTTTTGCAGGACGTTACCGGATTCATGGTCGGCAGCAGAAGTGAACACGCCGGAATTATTAAAGACGGCGCCAAATTAGTGAATGCAGTGGCCAACTCTGTGGTACCCAAAATAACTATCATCATCGGTAATTCATATGGCGCCGGCAACTACGCCATGTGTGGTAAGGCCTATGATCCCCGTTTTATATATGCATGGCCTTCTGCCAAAATAGCGGTGATGGGAGGAGAGCAGGCAGCTAAAACATTACTGCAGATACAGGTCGCTTCTCTTAAAGCCAAAGGTGAGGTGATTACACCCGAGGAAGAAGCCCGCCTGCTGAAAGAAATTACAGATAAGTATTACGCACAAACCACTCCTTATTATGCCGCATCCCGCCTGTGGGTTGATGATATCATCGATCCGGCAGACACCCGGGTGCGCATTGCGGAAGGTATCAAAGCTGCCAACAACGCACCGGTAGAACAGGCATTTAATGTTGGTGTATTCCAGGTGTAGAAAGCGGAAAGCTTAAAGCAGAAAGCCAAAAGCTATTGAAGCGGATACTTTAAGCGTTATTCGCTATTATCTTCGCTTCAATAGCTTTTGGCTTTCTGCTTTCCGCTTTATGCCAATATAATCTATCTTAGCGCTTCTTTAAAAATGAACATGGCTGAACTGGTAGTATATACAGATGGTGCATCCCGCGGCAATCCTGGCCCGGGAGGATATGGTGTTGTGCTGATATGGGGAAGTATCAGGAAAGAATTATCGCAGGGATATCGTAAAACCACTAACAACAGGATGGAACTCCTGGCAGTGATTGTAGCACTGGAAGCCCTGAAGAAAGAGGGCGTGGCAGTCACTATATTTACAGACAGCAAATACGTAGTTGACAGTATTGAAAAAGGCTGGCTATGGGGCTGGGTAAAAATTAATTTCAAAGACAAAAAGAATAAGGATCTCTGGTTACGTTTCATTCCCTTGTATAAAAAACATAAAATAAAAATGCAGTGGGTGAAAGGGCATGCCAGCAATCCGTTCAATAACCGCTGCGATGAATTGGCTACACAGGCTGCTGACAGCGGCGACTGGCTGATTGATGAGGGATTTGAAAGTGGATTGATGTAGAATAAGCTCCTTCCTTCCGAACCAAGAGGTGATCATAATTGTAATATAAGCGCAAACTTAATATTTCATTATGCTCACCTGGTTTATCGACACACTGCAGAAATATCCTGAAATAGCGGTGATGCTTACCCTGCTTATTGGCTACCTGATAGGGAAAGCACACATCAAAGGCTTTACATTGGGTACGGTAACCGGTGTATTACTGGTGGGTATTGCCATTGGCAGTTTTCATATTAGTATTCCCTCCGAAACAAAATCTATCTTCTTCCTGTTCTTCCTGTTTTGTACGGGTTATGGTATAGGCCCGCAGTTTTTTCAGGGCCTGAAAAAAGATGGATTACCTATTGCACTATTCTCCTTTATTGTATGTTGCAGCAGCTTACTCTTTTGCTGGGGTATTGCTTCCTTGTTACACTTCGAAACCGGCACCACCGCTGGCTTGATGTCAGGTGCCAATACCTGCTCCGCTATTATAGGGGTTGCTTCCAATACCATCAATGAACTGGATCTGAATGATGACCAAAAGACAACCCTGGTGAACCAGATCCCAATTGCCTACGCAGTCACTTATATTTTTGGTACGGCCGGCACCAGCTGGTTTCTTTCTGTGATTGGTCCCTGGTTTATGTCTGGTAGCAGGGCAAAGTTAATTGAAGAAACCAAAGAGCTGGAAGCGAAGGTATCGGAAGCCAGTGCAGAAGGAGAGGAGAATATCACCAACGCCTATGATCAGGTGGCATTCCGGGCCTACCTCGTCAATGGAGAGCTGGCAGGAGAGGGCAGAACAGTAGGTGAGATTGAAGATATGCTGCATGACAAGAAAAGAGTGTTATACATTTTGCGGGTAAGACGAAATGGGAAATTGTTTGAAACCAGTAATGGATTTATCATTAAACCCGGAGATATTATTGCCATTGGTGGTCAACGATCTGCAGCAATTGCTTCGGAATCCTTACTGGGTAAAGAGGTGGCTGATGCGGAATTACTGACTTTTCCCGTGCAGTCGGCTTCAGTGATTATCACCAATAAGGCGGCTAATAATAAACCACTGAAGGAATTTAGCCGGCATCCTGAATTTCATGGCATCAGCGTACGCAAAATAACCCGCTCAGGTATCGAAATGCCTTTGTCTGCACACACCATTGTACAAAAAGGAGATGTTGTAGAAATGGTAGGCATTCAACAGGAACTGGACAAAGCGGTGGCGGTGTTAGGCTATAAGGAACGAAGCGGAGTGGAAACTGATATCGTTTATCTCGCAGCCGGTATCGTAGCGGGTACATTGTTCGGCAGTCTCAGTGTACGACTGGGGAATGTACCGGTAGAACTCAGTACCAGTGGCGGTGCACTGATTGCTGGTCTGGTATTTGGCTGGGCACGAGGTATCCATCCCCGTTTTGGGTATATCCCTGCCGCCTCCCAATGGGTACTCACCAAACTGGGCTTACATGTATTCATTGCCATTGTTGGACTAAGTGCCAGTGAAGGTTTTTTAAAAGGATTGAAAGAAGAAGGCGTAACGCTTTTCCTGGCGGGTGTGGTACTAAGCCTGTTGCCAATGGTAGTGGCATTGTTTCTCTCTAAATATGTATTCAAATTCCATCCGGCTATAGGTCTTGGTGCCTGTGCGGGCGCACACGATGAATCTGCACCCTTGCTGGCGGTGCAGGACGCACTGAATAGTAAAGTGCCTGCGCTCGGATATACAGTGGCATATGCGGTGGCTAATATTACCCTCACTACTTCAGGTGTTATTATTGTCCTTTTAATGCACAAGGGGGGCTAACCGTTCATCATATTTTTTTCATAGAAATTTCAGTCTTGTCTTGTACATTAATTTTAATGTGTTATTTTTATTTCAACTTTTTTAACAATTCTTTTGTTTTTATCTCTTAAAGATGATAGCTTTGCGGCCCACTAGTCTATAGGAATTATAGGATAATGAATTTGGAACTGTTTTTAAAGAAAAAGCTTATGGAGAAATATACCCAACCATTTACTGTTCGCAACTATTGTTGTTACATTAATTAAAAACCAAAGGAAAATTTTTTATCTGCTTAGCCTAAGCGCCATGCAAGCAGGTTACAACGATCATTAACTGTCCCGGAACTCCGACTGTACCGGTATTAAATCAACAATGGAATTCAACGCTGTAAAGCCTGTTTAAATACAGGTGTAGCATTTTTATTGCCAGGAAAAACCAATCACTGCTCAATTCAACATTTTACTTATGTTACATCGACTACTCCTCTTACTGCTATTATTCAGTTCAACAGCAGTATGGGCACAAACACGAACCGTTACCGGACGTGTTTATTCTGCAAAAGACAATACACCTTTGCCAGGTGCTTCTGTGGTAGTGAAAGGTACCACCAATGGTACCGTTAGTGATGCAGATGGAAATTTTAAACTGCAGATCAACGATCCTGCAGCCACTACTTTGCAAATCCGATTTATCGGTATGGAACAACAGGAAGTGCTGATCAGCAATACTCCGCTGAATATTGCACTTCGTTCTTCCGGAAAGGATTTGGGTGAAGTAGAAATAATAGTGGCTTATGGTACTGCTAAGAAGGGCTCTTATACGGGCTCTGTTGCGCAGATCAAAGGCACCGAACTGGAAAACAGACAAGTATCCAGCGTCACCAAAGCATTACAGGGGCTGGCAGCGGGTGTGCAAAGCACTTCCAGCAGCGGGCAGCCTGGTTCTGATGCCACTATCCGCATTCGCGGAATTGGCTCTATCAACGCTTCTGCAGATCCGCTATATGTGGTGGATGGAGTACCTTATGGTGGTAGTCTCAGTGCCATCAATCCATCCGACATAGAGTCTATCAGCGTGTTAAAGGATGCGGCCTCCAGTGCATTGTACGGTTCCCGTGCGGCAAATGGAGTGATTATCATCACTACCAAAAAAGGCCGGGGTCAGGGTACTACAATAGATGCACGTGTTAGCCAGGGCTTCTCCAAGAGAGCTGTAAAGGACTATGAAAAAGTAAGCACCGATCAATACGTTCAAATGTATTGGGAAGCACTCCGTAATGCCGGTTTAACCAATGGTCAGTCTCCCGCAACAGCCGCCACACAGGCGAGCAGCAATCTTATCAGAAGAATTGGTATTAACCCTTACGGAACCGCATTTCCGCAACCGGTAGGAACAGACGGTAAACTGGTGGCAGGCGCTAAAACATTGTGGGATGATAACTGGAGTGATGCGATGCAACGCACCGGACACCGTACACAAGCCGATCTGAACATCAGTGGCGCTACCGAAAAAAGCAGGTACTATATTTCCGGCGGTTATCTCAATGATCAGGGTGTTTACCTGGCCTCCGGTTTTAAAAGATATAATGTACGCAGCAATGTAGAATTAGACGCGAAGAAATGGCTGAAAGTTGGATTGAACGTCAGTGGCGCACATTCCGACCAACAGGCACCTCCTTCAGAAGACAGCCGCACAGATAACTACGTGAATTACGGTCGCCTTATGGCCAGCTTTTATCCTATTTATCAGCGGGATAGAACTACCGGTGCCTATATATTGGACGCTAAAGGGAACAAAATATTTGATTACGGTAGTTACCGCCCCAGCGCAGCAAATACCAACAGTAACCTGGTAGGAACATCCGCAATAGATAAGCATAACTTCACCAGAGATGATGTGTCCGCACGTGTATTTGGAGAGGCGACTATCTGGAAAGGGCTGAAGTTTAAAACCAGCTACAACGCAGATTATACCGCCCAAAATCAACATGAATATACGAACCCGGTGTATGGTTTTGATGCAGAAGTAGGAGGTACCGTAGAAAAAGTGTCTACCCGTACTTTCAGCTGGACTTTCAATAACATCCTTACTTACGAGCAAACATTCAATGAAAAGCATCACCTGAACCTGTTGGCAGGACAGGAAACCTATAAATATACCAACACCTTCATGGATGGTACGCGTTCAGGTTTCTCCCTGCTGGGCCTTGATGAATTGTCTGATGCCTCGCTGATCAAAGATCTGCAGGGATACTCAGATACATATAACCTTTACAGTTACCTGGGCCGTGCGGAATATGATTACCTGGGAAAATACTTTTTATCAGGGTCCGTTCGTTCCGACAGATCTTCCCGTTTTGCACCAGATCACGCCTGGGGTACTTTCTGGTCTGTAGGCGCTTCCTGGAAACTTACAGAAGAAGAGTTCCTGAAAAACAGCAGCTGGCTTAATCTGCTGACGCTTCGTGCCAGCTACGGTGCACAGGGAAATGATAATCTCGGTTCTTACTACAACTATCTTCCATTGCTGGAAGTAAACAGTAACCTGGGAGAAGGTGGTACTTATCGCAGGGTGCTTTACAACAAAAACCTGAAATGGGAAACCAATCTGAATCTGAATGTGGGTGTGGATTATTCCATGTTCGACAACCGGTTTGGTGGTACCCTGGAGTTCTTCCAGCGCAAATCCAAAGACCTGTTATATTTGAAGCCATTGCCACCTTCTTTGGGCTATGGATCGATCGCACAGAATATCGGTGCACTGAAAAATACAGGTTATGAAGTGACCCTGCATGGTGTTCCGGTAAAGACAAAGGATTTTAGCTGGGTAGTGGATTTAAATGCGACCCATTATAAAAACAAGGTGACGGAATTACCGCAAAAAGAAATTATCAGCGGTACTAAAAAACTGATGGTAGGAAGATCTATTTATGATTTCTGGCTCCGCGATTGGGCCGGTATCGATGAGAAGACAGGTTTACCGTTATGGTACGTTACCAATGCAGATGGCACCAAGGGTACAACTGGCACCTATAGTTCCGCAACGCTGTATTATACAGGTTCCTCCCTGCCGGATGTGTATGGTGGTTTCACCAATACCTTCAACTACAAAGGATTTTCGTTGTCGTTCATGGTTGCTTATAGTTTGGGTGGAAAGGTACTCGACCAGGATTACCTGTACCTGTTAGGCACCGGAACCTCCGCAGGACGGTCTTTCGGTACAGAAATGCTAAACCGCTGGACTCCGGAAAATACGAAGACAGATGTACCGAAGCTGACTACCATTCAAACCAACTGGACATCCGTTTCCAGTCGCTTTTTGTATGATGCCAGCTACGCCCGTTTGAAAACGTTGAACCTGAGCTATAACCTCCCTAAGTCACTGATGGAAAGAGCACATCTTAACAATGTACTCGTTTATGTACAGGGAGAAAATCTTTTCACCTTATATAATCATAAGGGACTGGATCCTGAGCAATCCGTTGGAGGTACTACTTACTATCGCTATCCGGCTATCAAATCTTTATCTGCCGGTATTAACCTGAGCTTCTAAAAATCAAGACCATGAAAAAGAACTTTTTTATATTCATCATCGCTGTTCTTGTGCTGGGATCCTGCAGTAAGGACTTCCTGGAACCCAAGCCGACCAATGCTGTGCCGGACGATGAGGTGTTCAATACCGTAGATAATGTGGAAACTGTGATGAATGGTACCTGGTCATATATGTTTGAAGAGTTTTTTTCATATGCTGTTCCCGGTTACAAATCCATTCACCTGACCAGCGATGCCATGGGTAGTGATATTGCCGTAACACAATCATATGGTTTGAGGGACTCTTATGGTTTCACCGAAATGGTAGATAATACCAAAAACCGTGTAACCGCTTTTTGGACCATCCTCTATAAGGTGATTGATAACTGTAATAATATCATCGCGAAAATAGATAATGCTACCGGAGATGACGCTAAAAAACAGCGCATCAAGGGCCAGGCATATGCCCTGCGCGCCCACTGCTACCTGACACTTGCTTCTTATTATCAGTTTAACAGAACCGGTACTGAAAAAGCAGTGCCCATTTACCTGGAGCCTACTACTGCTACGTCTGTAGGAAAGCCTAAATCCACCATCGGAGATGTTTATAAACAGGTGATTGCTGACCTGGAGAAGGCGTTGCCATTGCTGAAGGATTATCAGCGTAATCCCAGCCAGAAATGGAAGATTGATGGGAATGTAGCCAATGGTTTACTGGCCAGAGCATATCTCTATAACCATCAGTGGACACAGGCTATTACCGCTTCAGTAGCAGCCCGCAGTGGTTATTCCCTGATGTCTGGTGACGATTATAATAAAGGGTTCAGTGACCTGAATAACGTAGAATGGATCTGGGGACACGGTCAGACTCCCAATCAGAGTAATGCCAGCTATAATTTCCATTTCCTGGATGTGTCTACGCCTGCTTCTTACTACCAGAGCTTCATGTGTGATCCTTACTTCCAAAATTTCTTTGACAGTGCAGACGTACGTTTCCGCTTATTTGACTGGGATACATTACCTGATCAGGAAGGTTACCTGCGCTACAAGAAGTTCCGTTTCCGTGATGCTACTGCACTCGTAGGTGACTTGGTGCTGATGCGTTCCGCAGAAATGTACCTGATAGAAGCAGAAGCATATACCCGTAATGGTAATAACGGTAAAGGTGCCGAAGCACTGAATGTATTGCGTGCTGCACGTAATGCCACTACCTACAAAGGCGGAGGTAATTTGCTGGATACTATCCTGGTAGAAAGAAGAAAAGAACTGTGGGGAGAAGGGTTTGCACTATCTGATATTATTCGTACAGGCGGCACCGTAGTAAGGAAGCCGTTTCTTTCCTATACAGGGGAAGACAGTATTATTAATGTACGTCGGGCAGACGGTACTTTTTTACAGGTAGCCGGGCAAGGACATCTTACCCTGAAACAACCGGACGGCAAAGCTTTTACGCCGTATAGCAATTATTACCTGTTTGCCATTCCTATTTCGGAAGTGCAGAATAATCCCAATCTCAATAACTAAAATCAAATGCCGGGATTGGACCACCGGCGATTACATAAAAAATGGGCGGTATCATATTTTGATACCGCCCATTTTTTATGATGTTGTTCCTGCATTTTAATAAATCCAGGGCAGTATCCTGCTGGTATGTTTCATATAGTCTGTATACTCTTCGCCAAATTGCTCGGTCAGCATTTTTTCTTCTATATTCATCCGGTAAATAAAAACTGCCAGCACCGGAATAAACACAATCACCAATCCCAACCAGTTATTAATAGATAACCCAAATCCGAGGAAAGACAATAGTGAACCAGCGTAGGAGGGATGCCGTAATAAACTGTACAATCCGTCTTTTTTAATATGATGATCCTTGCGGATGGTTACCACCACAGTAAATAATCGTCCCAACTGTGCAATAGATATAAAGCGAAGCAGCATACCCAGCAGTATAACGGATAAGCCTATACGATTCATGAGCGGTCCCTGCATAATATAATATTGTGTTTTAATAGACACCAGCACCGCGATATTTATGAACACAATGATTACGATCCAGATAAATGCCAGGCTGCCTCTGTCCTGCTTTTTTTTGTCGGCCTTATCGCCGCCACGGAGAATACGATGTAGTAATATTTCAGAAAGAAACCAGACCAGGTAAATAATGGACGATAACGAATTCATGATGTGACAGATATTAGAATAGTATATGCGTAATATATGCCATATTTTCTGATCTTCAAAAAGGTACGTAATTTGTATCCGCAATTAAAATGTGTGCTATGGAAAATCTGCAAGCAATATTACAATCTTCCACCCCTGTATTAATAGATTGTTTTGCTACCTGGTGTGGCCCCTGCCAGATGGTACCACCCATTCTGAAAGAGGTAAAAGACAAGCTGGGAGATCAATTGAGGATTATTAAAATAGATATAGATAAGAACCAGCAGCTGTCGGCACAATGGCAGATCAGTAGCGTACCTACCTTACTGCTTTTTCGTGATGGGAAACTGATCTGGCGTCAGAGCGGAGTAGTGCCGGCGCATCAGCTTTTGCCGATACTGAAACAGCAGCTTTTATAGCCTTTATAGCTTTTAGCCATTAGCTTTTAGCAAATGCAGCGAACATCGGCATATGATTTTCAACATAACATTTGCTAAAAGCTAAAAGCTAATGGCTAAAAGCTGTAATGGCTAAAAGCTAAATTCTATTGTAGAAGGTCTGCAGATCCCTGGCCAATACGTCATAAATGGGTCGGGTAAATTCCATAAAGAGATCAGAAGGAGGGGGTGGTGGCATATCCTGTCCACCCATGAGTCGTTTATCATCATCACTCAATGCTCTTTCATCACCACGGAAGGTACCAAACTGATTCAGCCAGGTATAGCTTCCCGGAATGCGGTCTGTTCGCAGCAACTGCCCGTTAGTGGTATTGGTAATGCGATAGTCCAGCAGTCCTTTCGATACAACCGTCTTTTTAGTTATATACAGGGTAGCTGTTACCGTTTTATAGATATTGCTTTCTTTCCCGGTGGTATCTTTGGTAGTACCTACGATGATCTCTTTCGAAACATCGCGCTGGATGCGATCTACGTAAGTTTGTCCCACTACAAAATCAAAAAAGCGCAATTCAATATATTCATCAGGACGGAGATTTTCATTGCGGGCCACACGCTCATCGTAAAACTGCACAAACTGGTTAATATTGCGTTGTTGCAGGTTTCTGACGAGATAATCCCGGAACTGGTCTGCGGAGAACTGGTAATAAGGAGAGCGCACCTCAATTTCGCTGACTACTACATTGATAACGCCCAGTTGATAGGCTTCATCTCTTCTTTGTTTGGTGTCACGGTAGTTGGGGATGAGTTTAAGGGCTGCGCTAAATTCTTCATATGCCTGACGTGCGCTGGCTTTATCCCCCTTATTCAGTAGTGACATACCCCGGTCGTATCGCGTTTCTGCTGCGTTTTCCTGGGCTCCTGTAATGGCATCGCTATAGTCCCTGGGTTGCACCAGTTTAAGGGCAGCAGGGGATTTATGAATGTTGTTATAAAGGCTTTGTAACGCCCTGTATTCGTTACGTACAGATTCCCACTTCAGGTCGTTATTGGAACGCAGGTAGGCATTCACCCGTTCTTCCCGCTGTAATTGAGCCTGTTTATAAGCATCTGGCAGCATCCGGGTAGCAGTAGCATCCTGGGGTTTACGTTGCAGCTTCTTTACGAAGGCATTAACAGCTTCGTCGTACCTGCCTTTATTATATAATTTTTCACCTGATTTGCAGGAAAGGAAGAAGGTGTAAAGGAAAATGGCGGCTACACTGAGTAGCTGCCTCCATAATAACTTTTTCAAGGGGATTAATTTTATAAGGATATGTTTGCCAGCTACAGCCCCGTTCCTGCCTATTTGTATTGTCTTCTGAGCTCCCTGTCAGCTTCTCTGGCTTTAATGGAGTCGCGTTTATCATGCAGTTTCTTTCCTTTACCAACGCCTATTTCAATTTTGGCAAGACTTTTATCTGTGATAAACATACGCAGAGGCACGATGGTGTAGCCGCGTTCTTTGATTTTATTTTCAATTTTTCTTAATTCCTTCTTGGTCAGCAGCAATTTGCGTTCACGTATGGGGTCGTGATTGGAGGAGGTACCATGGGTGTACTCGGCAATATGCAAGCTTTTTACAAACAATTCTCCTTTGGAAAAATAGCAGAATGAATCATTGAAACTCACTTTATTGGCACGAATAGACTTAATTTCCGTTCCCAGCAATACCATCCCTGCAATATATTTATCTTCTATTGCGTACTCGAAATATGCCGATCTGTTCTTTAATTCTGCCATTTATGAAGCTGTAAGCCTTTAGCTTCTAGCTGTTAGCCGTCAGTATTCAGCGATGTTTATCTGAAATACAAAAGGGCTAACAGCTAAAGCTAACAGCTAGTTTTTAAATATGGTCAGCAAACTAGCCAACCTCGTCTTAAGTTCTTTTCTATCCATGATGAAATCCAGGAAACCGTGTTCCAGCAGGAACTCCGCGCTCTGGAAACCAGCAGGCAAGTCTTTTTTAATGGTTTCTTTAATGATCCTCGGACCTGCAAAACCAATCAGTGCACCGGGTTCTGCAATGTTCAGGTCGCCCAGCATTGCGTAGGAAGCGGTTACACCACCGGTAGTAGGATCGGTCATTAAAGAGATATAAGGCTGTCTGGCATTGGCCAGCTGTGTAAGCTTGGCAGCCGTTTTAGCCATTTGCATCAACGAAAACGCACTTTCCATCATACGGGCTCCCCCGGATTTGGAAATGATCATCAGTGGCATTTTATTAACGATGCAATAGTCAATAGAACGGGCAATTTTTTCACCCACTACTGATCCCATAGATCCCCCGATGAAGTTGAAATCCATACAGGCTACTACCAGGTCGTTGCCCAATACCTTGCCGGCACCAACCGTCATGGCATCTTTTAGCCCCGATTTCTTCTGCGCATCTTTCAATCTGTCGCTGTAAGGCTTCAGATCTTTAAAGCCCAGAAAGTCCGTCGGGTATATATTTGGGAACAGTTCCTCGAACTGATTGTTATCAAATATGATCTCAAAATACTCTGCTGAGTTAATACGGTTGTGATAATTACACTTATCACAAACATAGAAATGCTCTTTCAGATCCTTTACAGTGGTGGTTTTTTTACAGTTAGGACACTTGTGCCACAAACCATCCGGTGCTTCTTTCTTTTCACTGGTGGTGGTAGAGATGCCTTGTTTAATTCGCTTAAACCAGCTTGACATATTTTACTATTAGATTAGAAAATAGTGGTGCAAGATACGAATTATCGTATAAAGCCAAAAACATATGAGAAAAAGCTTAAAGCTTAAGGCATAAAGCAAAAAGCTATTGTAGCGGAGATGATAGTATATTATATTATAATTTACTATCGCTGTTGTCTCCGCTACAATAGCTTTTTGCTTTATGCCTTAAGCTTTATGCTAATCCCTATGCGTTTCTGTTGATACAGTTCAGATCTCTGAACGCTTCTTCCAGACGCTTAACAAAGGTTTCTTCACCTTTGCGCAGCCATACGCGTGGATCATAGTATTTTTTATTTGGCTTGTCAGCACCTTCGGGGTTACCCAGCTGGCCCTGCAGATAGTCTTTCTTTGCTTCGTAGAAATCGTGGATACCTTCCCAGAAGGCCCACTGCATATCTGTATCGATATTCATTTTGATAACGCCGTAACCCAGCGCCTCTGTGATCTGGTGCTTAGGAGAACCGCTACCACCGTGGAATACATAGTATACTGGCTTAGCAGCAGTTTTGTACTTTTCCTGGATAAATTCCTGGCTGTTGTGGAGGATCACCGGACGCAGTTCTACGTTACCTGGTGTATACACACCATGTACGTTACCAAAAGCAGCAGCAACAGTGAAACGTGGACCTACTTTAGATAAAGTTTCGTAAGCATAGGCTACTTCTTCAGGCTGCGTGTACAGTTTAGAGTTATCTATACCGGAATTATCCACGCCGTCTTCTTCACCACCAGTTACGCCCAGCTCAATTTCGATGGACATACCCAGCTTGTTCATTCTCTCAAAATATTTATGAGAAATTTCGATGTTTTCAGCAATTGGTTCTTCAGACAGATCCAGCATGTGAGAGCTGTACAGTGGCTGACCGTGGAGCTTGAAGTATTGTTCACCCGCATCCAGCAAACCATCAATCCATGGTAACCATTTTTTAGCAGCGTGGTCGGTATGTAATACTACCGGTACACCGTAATATTTAGCTACTTCATGTACGTGCTTGGCGCCGGAGATACCACCTGCAATGTTCGCCTGCAGCTTATCATTTGGCATGCCTTTACCGGCAAAAAATTGTGCACCACCGTTGGAAAACTGTATAATTACCGGTGAATTTACTTTAGCAGCTGTTTCCAGTACCGCATTCACGGAGTTAGTTCCCACAACATTCACGGCAGGCATAGCAAATCCGTTGTCTTTGGCATCGTTATACAGCGCATCCAGCTCTTCGCCGAATAATACGCCAGCTCTGTATTTTCCCATACTCTGATATGTGTTTTATTTTTTAGGAAAGCAAATATAAGGAGTTAAATAGAAGATTTATAGCGAAAAGTAAGTGCTTATGTATTAAATCTACCAACAGAAAAATGTATTTTACCCGATCTCAACCCGCATCAGTATGAAATCATGTCTAACCCTGTTAATATGGGTGCTTCTGCAAATACCCGCTGCTACCGTGTTTGGTGGGAATGCAAACGATTCGCTTACCTACTATACTTCTTTTGATGGTACCCGGATTCACTACACCGTAAAAGGTACGGGGCAACCGGTATTATTGGTACATGGTTTTATTGCAGATGGAGAGTCCTGGAAAAAAACAGCTTTATACGATTCGCTGGTATTACACGGCTTCAGGGTGATTACCCTGGACCTGCGGGGAAATGGGGCTTCAGATCATCTGCATGATAGCACCGCCTACCTGCAGGATGCGGAAGCTAAAGATATCATGGGGCTCATCACTTACCTGGGGCTGAACAGCTACCAGGTGGTAGGTTATTCCAGGGGAGCCATTATAACAGCCCGTCTGCTGGTGCTCGATGCCCGTGTACGTTGTGCGGTAATAGGAGGGATGGGAACCGCCTTTACCGATCCGGCCTGGCCACGCCGGCAGTTATTTTATGAAGCCCTTTCCGGAAAAGACGTGCCGGAGCTGGCTGCCATGGTGAAAAATGTTCAAAAGGCCGGTCTGGATCAACGCGCGCTGGCGCTGATGCAATTTGGCCAACCCGCCACTTCACCACAGGAGCTTGCCAGGGTGCAGCAACCGGTATTGGTTATAGGAGGAGATAAAGACGGAGATAATGATACCGGTGGATCATTGGCAGCGATGATGCCGGCAGGTATGCATGGCACTGTGGTAGGAGATCATAATACCGTGGTGCGTACTGCTCCTTTTGCCGCATGGGTACTAAATTTCCTGCAAACGCATTAACTAACGGTTAATGTATTGCCGTCCACTTTAATAGTATATGCCGTTAATGCAGCAGTAGCAGGCCCGGTGTTTACCGCGCCGGTTGTGCTATACCGGCTGCCGTGACCACAGGGGGCATTACATTCTATTAATTTAGTGCCGTTGTTGAAATTAGCTACGGTGCAGCCCTGATGAGTACAGGTACTGGAGAGTGCCGCAAAATTAGTAGCAGCATTACCGGCGCTGGTACGGATAATAATAACGCCATTGGATATTTTAAAATCGCCGACGTTAGGCAGGTCGGACGTCAGGTTGAGTGACAGCCTGGGATTGCCGCCAGCAGGAGGCGTTGGCGTATCGGAGCCGCCACCTCCTTTGCTGCAAGCTGCCAATCCTGCCGTACAGGCCAATACGAGTGTTAATCCAATGTTGGAAACAAAATCTCTTCTTTCCATAGAAATGCGTTTTAGTTGATCGATAAACTGTTTACGCAAATGGAAAGCGGAAGGTTGCCTTTAAAAGTTAAGGGAAGAAAAGTAAGCAGCAGATTCCAGTAAACGGCTGCCATACCAGGAAAACATTTCCCCGTCTACCAGCTCAATACGCGCATGCGGCACAATAGCCTGCAATTCGGCCATATGCTTTTCTTTAAATGGATAAGGTTCAGATGATAATAACAGCAACTCACAGCCGCTGCCAGCCAGCTGTTCAGGGGTAATGGCAGGATAACGAAGTTGTTCGCCAAATACATTATGCAAGCCACAGGCGCTCAGCATTTCATGGATAAAAGTATCGCCACCCGCCACCATCCAGGGATCACGCCAGATGAGATAAGCAGTGGGAATCGGAACGGGACGTACCGGCAACGCGGCAAAACCAGCTTTTATTTGTGTCACCAGTGTGGCGGCAGTCGATGAACAGTGAGTCACCGCGCCTATACCAGTGATCATGTCATAAGCATCCTGCAGTGTTTGTACATTGCTGACCCATACCGGGTAATCAGCCATCAGTGGCTCTACATCCGTTGCCAGGTTTTCTTCTTTGTTGGCAATGATCAGATCCGGTGATAACGCTGCAATTCTATCACGGTGTATATGTTTGGTGCCACCTACCTGTGTTTTTTTCCGGAACCACGCCGACGGACGTACGCAGAATTTTGTAATGCCCACCACTTCATGATCGAGCCCCAGCGAATATAATAATTCAGTTTGGGAGGGCACCAGTGAAATGATTCGCTGTGGCGGGTGTTCGAGTGTTATCTGTCTGTTTAGCTGATCGGTAAAAATCATGTAAAGGTGATTATGTAAGTATTTTTTTATAGAGATGTCACCCGCATGAGCCACATCTCTATAAAAAAATAACAATCGGCTGCTATCTGCCTAATGCCTGGATAATATCATACTTGGTGACAATGTGGTGGTTGCCACTATCATCTTTCGTCAGCACGGCACCATTTTCCCGGTTAATGTAAACGGAGAGCTTTTCTATCGGCGTATCCTGGCTTACCAGCGGGAAGGACGACTGCATCACCTGACTGATCAGTGCATCTTTCAGGTTGGCATCATCAATCAGTCGGTTGAATAAACCGTTTTCAGAAATGGCGCCGATAATTTCTCCGCCCTGTTCAACAGGGATATGTTCGATGTCATATTTTTTCATGCGGGCAATGGCTTCACTCACTTTCTCCTCGGCGTTAATGGTAACCAGTGGCTGGTTGCGGCGGCCATTCACTACGTCTTTTACTGTTTTAACATCCAGGAATCCGCGTTCCATCATCCACTGATCATTGTATATTTTTCCTACATAACGGCTGCCATGATCATGAAAGATGACCACCACGAGGTCTGTTGGCTTCAATGTTTCTTTCAGCTGTATAAGCCCCGCTATAGCAGATCCGGCAGAGTAGCCAACAAAAATGCCTTCTTCTTTGGTGATGCGGCGGGCCATCACGGCGGCATCTTTATCTGTTACTTTTTCGAATTTATCAATCACTTTCATGTCGTAGTTCTCCGGCACAAAATCTTCTCCAATACCTTCAGTGATATAAGGATATACTTCGCTCATATCCAGTTCGCCGGTCTCGAAATATTTTTTCAGCAGGGAACCATAGCTGTCAATGGCCCATACTTTTATGTCCGGATTTTTTTCTTTCAGGTATTTTCCGGTGCCTGTAACGGTGCCACCAGTGCCGGTGGCCACTACGAGGTGGGTAATTTTACCTTCTGTTTGTTCCCATATTTCCGGACCGGTTTGTTCGTAGTGAGCTTCCCGGTTAGCCAGGTTATCGTATTGATTTACGTAAAAGGAATTGGGCACTTCGGTGGCCAGTCTTTTCGATACAGAATAGTACGAGCGGGGATCTTCCGGTTCCACATTGGTAGGACATACAATTACTTCTGCACCTACCGCTTTCAGGATATCTACTTTTTCCTTGGATTGTTTATCGGTGGTGGTAAAAATGCATTTGTATCCGCGGATAATTGCTGCCAGCGCCAGGCCCATACCGGTATTGCCGGAAGTACCTTCAATGAGGGTGCCACCTGGTTTCAGCAATCCTTTCTGTTCTGCTACATCCACCATTTTTATGGCCATGCGGTCTTTAATAGAGTTGCCCGGGTTAAAAAATTCTACCTTGGCGAGGACGGTACATGGGAGAGAAGCGGTTACGCGGTGCAACTTTACCATCGGGGTGTTTCCTATCGTTTCGAGTATGTTATCACAATATTTCATAAAAAATGAGGTTGTATAGTTACGAAAATAAGGAATTGCATTGATACGCGTGGAACGGAGGGGATGGCCTTCGGCGATTGTCCTTTCTCCCTATTAAACTGATTAACTGATTTGCATGATTTTTTTAAGGTCTTTTTAGAAAAGTACTTACTTCATTTTAAAAGCTCTTTCAAAAGGATAATATTATTAGAACAATCAAAATCTTCAAAATCAGTTTAATCGGGAGAAAAGACAATCGCCGAAGGCGGTCCCCTCCACACTTTCTTATTATCTTTGCCCCGATGAGTGAACGAATTTTTATCACCGGCATAGGTACCGGTGTAGGCAAAACCCTCACATCTGCCTGTATTACCGAAGCGTTAACAGCAGATTACTGGAAACCTGTACAAACAGGTTTGATGGAGGGGACAGATACGGATACGGTGTTATCATTATTGTCTAATCCGGTGTCAGTTTGTCACCCGGAAGCCTGGCGTCTGCAGGCGCCTGCCTCCCCGCACCTGGCGGCGCGCCTGGAAAATACGACGATAGATATAGCGAAGATTCTCGCGCTGGCAGAAGAATACCAGCCGATTGGGCGTCCTTTGCTGATGGAAGGTGCAGGAGGTGTGATGGTACCTGTCAATGAGTCGGTTTTTACCCTGGACCTGATCGTGGCACTGAAGGCCCGTGTGGTGATAGTGGCGCAAAACTACCTGGGAAGCATTAACCACGCATTATTGACTGCGCGGATACTGCAACATACAGGCGTTCCCGTTATTGGGTGGGTTTTTAGCGGAGATCACCATAGTAATGAAGAGGATATTGTAAGATGGAGTGGCTATCCAAAAATTGGCCGCATCCCGCTGGCAGAACATGTAGATAAGGCATTTGTACAACAACAGGCACAGTTGTTGACATCCTCGCTGCATACTTTAATGGCATGACCACGAAAAAGGATATACGAAAACATTTCCTGGAGCAACGGCTCAACCTGGACGATGATACTTCCCTGGCATTGAATGAACGCCTGCTGGCAAACTGCCGGCAACTGGATTACAGTCGTAGCCGGATGGCACATATTTTTCTTCCCATCTCCGAAAAAAAAGAAGTGGATACCTGGCCCCTGGTAAAATGGCTGCGGGAACAGCAGCCGCAAATGGCATGGGTGCTTTCCCGGTCGGATATGAAAACGGGCGAAATGACTCACCATCTCTGGAAAACCAATACTATACTGGTAAAAAATAAGTTCGGCATTCCCGAACCGGATCAGGGCGAAGTGGTACAGCCGGCCGACATAGACCTGGTATTTGTACCTTTACTGGCGTTCGACCGGCAGGGGCAAAGGGTGGGTTATGGCAAAGGAATGTATGATCGTTTCCTGCAACAGTGTGGCCCTGGGGTGCGTACCATCGGCCTTTCGCTGTTTGAACCCATTCAAAAGATCGAAGACGCCGATGCCTGGGATATACCGCTTCAAACGGTGGTGACCCCGGATCATATTTATCAATTTAAATAAACAACAGTGCTCAGATACCTTAGTTTTATTTTATATCCCTTTTCCCTGCTGTATGGCCTTGTGATGTGGCTACGTAACCGTTTTTATGATAAAGGACTGCTGACAGCAGTAGAATTCGACCTGCCGGTTATTGCCGTGGGCAACCTTTCTGTAGGTGGCACCGGTAAAACACCGCATGTAGAATACCTGATCCGCTTGCTGAAAGATTATTTTAAAACGGCCACCCTCAGCCGGGGGTATAACCGCCGTACCAGCGGCTACCTGTTGGCCGATGAAAAAAGCACCGCCGCCGATATCGGGGACGAACCCATGCAGTTTCATGATAAATTTCCGGATGTAAAGGTATGTGTAGGGGAGGAAAGGATGTTGGCTATTCCCCAGCTGCTGGGGGATGAACCGGATACCCAGGTAGTACTGCTGGATGATGCGTTCCAGCACCGCTCCATCAAGCCGGGCATGAATATTATGATCACCGACTACAGCCGCCTGTTTACCCGGGATCATGTGGTGCCCTTCGGCCGTTTAAGGGAAGGACGTGCCGGTTATCACCGGGCAGACTGTATTATCGTATCGAAGTGTCCGCCGGCCATGAGCGCGGCCGAGAAGGTGGCCCTGGAAAAAGAAATTAAACCATTGCCACATCAGCGGCTCTTTTTCACTACCTTGCAATACGGCGCCCTGTCCGATATGATTACCCATCAACCGGTGGAAATCCCCAAATCAGCAACCGTATTGCTGGCGTGCGGCATAGCAAGGCCCGAACCATTGCTCGAAGAATTGAAACGACGTTACGAACAGGTATACCTCTTGTCTTTTCCCGATCATTACTATTATACTGAAAAGGATATTGAAAAAATCAAAAAAGAATGCAGCGAGTTACCCGGCACCGAAAAGATTGTCATTACCACAGAAAAGGATGCGGTAAGATTACATCTGCTCAAAGGAGCGCTGGCAGAACAAAACCTGCAGATTACTGTTATGCCAGTGGAGATTTCATTTCTCTTTGGCGAAGCAGCATTATTTAATAACTTTATTTTTGACTACGTAGGCCGGCATCTGCCAGTCCCAGGTCAATAATAACTTACGACTAACATGAGTAGAAAAAAGAAAAATAAAAAAGGCAGTAACAACAACTCCAACCCGAACACCAATAACAACAATAGTAGCCAGAAGAAAACCTTTAAAGGCATATTGGAAGTGACCAGGTCAGGAATGGCCTTTGTGATTGTAGACGGCCTGACAAAGGATATCATGGTGAAGCAGAAAAATCTGCATACTGCCCTTGATAAAGATGAAGTGCTGGTAGACGTGCTAAAAGCAGCGCGCAACGAAGGCCGGATGGAAGGCATTATAACGGACATCCTTAAACGAAATAAAACGGAATTTACAGGTACCCTGCAGGTAAGCAAAAGTTTTGCTTTCCTCATTCCAGAAAAGGGATTGTTTATGCCGGATATCTACATTCCAGCCAACTCCCTCGGAGGTGCTAAAAGCGGTGATAAAGCCGTGGTGAAAATAGTGGCCTGGGGAGAAAAATCACGTAAACCGGTAGGAGAGATTGTAGAAATTCTCGATGCCAGCGACACGAATGATCTGGCCATGAAAGAAATCCTCATCGAAGCAGGATTCCCGCTCAGCTTCCCCAAAGAAGTACTGGAAGAACTGAACACCATCCAGGAAAATATCTCCGAAGAAGAAGTCAGCAAACGTAAAGATATCCGCAAAATCCTGACCATGACCATCGATCCGGTGGATGCTAAGGATTTTGATGATGCTATTTCTATACGCCTGCTGAAAAACGGACAGTATGAAATCGGTGTTCACATCGCCGATGTGAGTCATTATGTATTACCCGGCACAGAACTGGACAAGGAAGCAGATAAACGCGCTACCTCTGTGTATCTTCCGGATCGTGTACTACCGATGCTGCCGGAGAAAATTTCCAATGAACTGTGCTCTCTGCGTCCGCATGAAGATAAACTGACTTTCTCTGCCATGTTCCAGATGAATGAGAAAGGAGAAATAAGACAACACTGGATTGGCCGCACGGTTATTCACTCCGATCACCGCTTCACCTATGAAGAGGTACAGGAGATCATTGAAAGCAAGGAAGGGCCCTTCAAAAATGAAGTGCTGTTGCTGAATAAAATAGCGCAAACCATGCGTGCACAACGTTTTGCTCATGGTGCTATTAACTTTTCTTCACAGGAAGTACGCTTTAAACTGGACGAAACCGGCAAGCCTATTGGCATTGTAGTGAAGGAAAGTAAAGAAGCGCACCAGCTGATCGAAGAATTTATGCTGCTGGCCAATAAAACCATTGCGGCTTATGTCGGTAAATTAAGAATCAATAAACAACCAATACCTTTCCCGTATCGGGTGCATGATACGCCGGATCCGGAGAAACTGAAAGTGTTTGCCCTCTTTGCCGGTAAATTCGGATATAAATTTGACCTCAGCACACCGGAAAGCATCGCTACTTCCTTCAATAACCTGTTGTTGAATGTGAAAGGTAAGCCCGAGCAACCAGTACTGGAAACATTGGGTATCCGTACCATGGCCAAAGCCATTTATACGGTGAATAATGTGGGCCACTACGGTCTTGGTTTCGAAGACTACTGCCATTTTACTTCTCCCATCCGCCGTTACCCCGATGTACTGGTACACCGTGTACTGGCAGAATGCCTGGCCAACAGTGTAAGGCCGGATAAGCAGATGGAACAGAAGTGTAAGCACAGCTCTGAAATGGAACGCAAAGCCATGGAAGCTGAAAGAGCCGGTAACAAATATAAGCAGGTAGAATATATGCAGCAGTTTATTGGTAACACCTTTGAAGGAGTTATCAGTGGTGTGGCACATTTTGGTTTCTGGGTAGAAACAATGGATACCAAGTGCGAAGGCCTGATCAGCATCCATAACCTGAATAAAAGAGAAGAATTCCAATATAACGAAGGAGAATATGCATTGGTAGGTCAGAGCACCGGCCGCAAATTTCGTATAGGCGAAAAAGTGAGTATCCGCGTAGTAGCCGCCAACCTGGCTAAACGTCAACTGGATTACGATCTGGAAGATGAACTGACAGGTACCGGTACCGCCAGGGCTGAATTCCAGCCTAAACGTCACGATGACCGTAAAGATCACCGTCGTGATGATCGCCGTGATGATCGTAAGAAGAAGAAAGAAAAACATCGTGGTGAGTTCGCATCTAATAAACCATGGCAGCAGGGCGCTAACGGCGTATCCAATGTACCACAGGTGTCCAGACGTGAACCGGAACCAATACCAGTGGTAGACCAGGTAGTAGCGGAAACGCACGTGGTACCGGTAACATCGGTTCCTCCTGCTCCTGTATCACCAGCAGCGGCACCACCAGCGAAAAAGAAATGGAGAGAAAAAGCACCGGCTACCGAAAAAGCAGCCGATGCTCCAAAAGAGATAACGACAGCACCGGTAGAAAAGAACCTGGCACCGGAAAAAGAAAAGGTAGCCGCTAAACCGGCACCGGAAGTGAAAGCTCCGGTGAAAGCAGTTGAAAAACCAGCACCTGCAAAAGTAGCAGCTGTGAAAGCGTTGGTTAGTGCAGTGCAGGCTAAAACAACCGAAAAGTCAGCACCAGCGAAAGCGGCAACCGTGAAGGCTCCGGCGGTTAAAACACCTCCAAAGGCAGCCGGCAAACCAACGCCAGCTAAGAAAGCTGCAGTGGTAGCTAAACCAGCTAAGAAGGTCGCCGCTAAGCCAGCACCAGGAAAGAAAGCAACCGTTGCTAAACCAGCCCCCAAAGCAGCCGTTAAACCAGCATCAACTAAGAAAGCTGCAGTGGTAGCCAAACCAACTAAGAAGGTGGCTGCTAAACCAGCACCAGCTAAGAAAGCTGCAGTGGTAGCTAAACCAGCTAAGAAGGTCGCTGCTAAACCAGCACCGGCTAAAAAGGCAGTAGCTAAACCAACTAAGAAGGTCGCCGCTAAACCAGCACCTGCTAAGAAGGCAGTGGCCAAACCAACTAAGAAGGTGGCTGCTAAACCGGCACCAGCTAAGAAGGCAGTAGCCAAACCAACTAAGAAGGTAGCTGCTAAACCAGCACCGGCAAAGAAGGCAGTAGCCAAACCAATTAAGAAGGCAGCTGCTAAACCAGCACCGGCTAAGAAGGTGGTAGCAAAACCAGCTAAGAAAGCAGCCGCTAAACCAGCACCGGCTAAGAAAGCAGTTGTTAAACCGGCTAAGAAAGCAGCTGCTAAACCGGCAGCTAAAAACAAGTCAAAGAAAAAGTAAATAATAAAATACGAGCCACCAGTGATGCATTCATTTCAGGAGTTAATAGCGCAGTTTAGTCAACATTTTGAGAAACAACATTTTCCGGAACAGCCCAGTAAGTTATATAATGCCGCCTCCCATATCCTGGATATCGGCGGTAAAAGAATACGACCGGTATTGTGCCTGATGGGAAACGAGTTATTTGATACCCTGCATCCGGATGTTATGGAAGTGGGCAGTGCAGTAGAGCTTTTTCATAATTTTACATTATTACATGATGATATCATGGATAAAGCCCCGCTCCGCCGCGGTAAGCCAACCGTACACACGGTATACGGCGAACCGGCTGCTATCCTTGCGGGGGATGTGATGCTCATCAATGTATATGAACGCCTGAATAAAATAGATGCACACTATAAACAAAAAATCATCGCTGTTTTTAATAAAGCGGCGATTGAAGTTTGTGAAGGGCAGCAACTGGATATGGACTTCGAAGGAATGGAAGCGGAAGAAGTAAAGTACGATGACTACGTCCATATGATTGGCCTGAAAACATCTGTGTTGCTGGCTGCCAGCTTGCAGCTGGGCGCTATCATCGGCGGCGCCGGTGACGGAAATCAACAGCATCTTTACTCGTTCGGTAAAAATATCGGTATTGCCTTCCAGATCCAGGACGATTACCTGGATGCGTTCGGAGATCCGGAGAAATTCGGTAAGCAACAGGGGGGAGATATCCTGGTGAATAAAAAGACTTTCCTGCTGCTTAAGGCGCTGGAATTGTGTAATCCAACAGAGCGTGCGGAATTAAAAATGCTCCTGGAAACTTCTCCGGCCGATAAAGTAGAGCGGGTACTGTCGTTATTCCGCAGTTGTAAGGTAGATGAGTGGGCAGAAAGGGAAAAAGAACGTTTCCAACAGCTTGCTTTTCAAAGCCTGGACAGCATCGCGGTGCTGTCTAACCGCAAAACGGCGTTGATGGAATTGGCTAACTACCTCTTAAACCGTCAGCAATAAGGTTTGTATTTAAAATCGCATTATATTCGCGCTTGTCTTATTCAGGATGAAGTGATATGATATGCTGATTGCACTGATTTTTTCTGAGAGATTTAATCAGCGCAATCAGCATTCTTATTTTTAGCAGGGTAAGATGGTATATTTAGTAAATTAAAAAACAACTGTAACACGTAATTCCTTCGCCAATGTCAAATTCGCTGTTTCGAAAAAAATCGCTTGCCACAATTATAAAAGATGCCAAAGATGGATTGGCAGACGGTCATGGAACAGGAGGATTACATAAAGTACTAAAGGTGAAAGACCTTACCGCGATGGGGATTGCCGCCGTTATTGGTGCCGGTATTTTTTCCACTATCGGGGAGGCCTCTTTTCATGGTGGTCCGGGCGTATCATTGCTATTTGTTATCACTGCAGTTACCTGCGGCTTCTCTGCCCTTTGCTACGCGGAATTTGCTTCCCGCGTGCCGGTATCGGGCAGTGCCTATACTTACTCTTACGTTACTTTCGGAGAACTCGCGGCCTGGGTAATCGGGTGGGCGCTTATCCTGGAATATGCTATCGGGAATATTGCCGTGGCCATTTCCTGGAGCGGGTATTTCAATAACCTGCTGGGAGGACTGGGTTTAAGTTTGCCTTCCTGGCTGGCCAGCAACTACGATAGCGCAACTCCTGCTATTATAGCGGCTGCGCCGCATATCGCCGGCATCCCAATCATTCTCAATCTTCCTGCGTTTATCATTGTGGTGTTGGTGACTTACCTGGCCTATGTAGGTATCCAGGAAAGTAAACGCAGCGCCAATTTTATGGTGGCGCTCAAAATACTGGTGATACTGTTTGTGATTGTAGTGGGCTTTTTCTACGTAAATAAGGCGAATTGGAACCCTTTTATGCCTAATGGCTTCTCTGGTGTGCTGAAGGGAGTATCTGCCGTATTTTTCGCTTATATTGGCTTTGACGCCATCAGTACTACCGCCGAAGAATGTGAAAATCCACAGAGAGATCTGCCCAAGGGTATGATCTACTCCCTGATCATCTGTACGGTACTGTATATCCTGATTTCATTTGTACTCACCGGTATGGTCCCTTTTTACAAATTAAAGGTAGATGATCCCCTGGCTTTTGTTTTTGACCAGGTACATTTACCATGGATCAGCTACCTTATTTCCATCAGTGCGGTGGTGGCTACTACCAGCGTATTGCTGGTGTTCCAGATTGGTCAGCCACGCATATGGATGAGCATGAGCCGGGACGGGCTGTTGCCAAAGCGTTTCAGCAAAATTCACCCTCGTTTCCAAACACCTTCCTATGCTACCATCATTACCGGTATTTTAGTAGGTGTGCCGGCTTTGTTCCTGAACCTGACCATTGTAACGGATCTTACCAGTATAGGTACCTTGTTTGCCTTTATCCTTGTTTGTGGCGGTGTGCTGATATTGCCAAGAGAAGAAAAGGCCACTGTAAAGCGTTTTCAGCTGCCCTATATCAACGGACAGATTATTGTTCCCGCCCTGGTAATAGGCCTGGTGGCCTTGTTTCATAAGGAAATCCTCATTAAGTTTTCTATGGAAGGCGGTTGGGAAGTATGGAAACACAACATTCCTTTCTACATATTTGTGGTGGTAACGGTGTTGATCACCTTTTTCTCTGCTACCCGTAAACTCTCGCTGATACCGGTATTGGGGATGTTGAGCTGTTTTTACCTGATGACGGAAATAGCCCTGAAGAACTGGATAGTTTTCTCTATCTGGCTCGCATTAGGGCTCACCATTTATTTCGCTTATAGCTATACCCACAGTAAACTCAGTAAAAAAGCATAAAGTTTAAAGTATAAAACAAAAAGCTACCGGAGCGGATGATTTCAGCGGTTATACGCTAATGATCCGCTCCGGTAGCTTTTTGCTTTGCGCCTTATGCTTTCTGCTTTACAGTATATATTTCGTAACTTCATAGTAGCTCTTTGATCTTAAAATTTATATTTTATGAACATGCTACAACAGGTTGAACACTGGGGTGACAGACATAGCCCCAATTGGCTGAGTGCCGTACGTATACTGCTGGGAATATTTCTGATGGCCGTAGGTGTCTTGTTTGTCATGAACAGAGACGCGCTGGTGGCCACAATTAGTCAGAAACCTGCCCTGGCAGCCATATCAGTAATGTTAGGGCATTATATCGTATTTGCCCATATTGTTGGTGGTTTATTCATTGCGATGGGCCTGCTCACCAGATTCTGCGCTATCGCGAATATTCCGGTATTACTGGGAGCCGTTTTCCTGGTGCATTCACCTTCCGGTTTATTTAATGTGTATCCGCCTATGGCATTAACAGTGCTGGTACTCTGTCTGTTGATTTTATTTGTTGTTGAGGGTAGTGGCCGTATCTCTGTAGACAGGTACATGCACAATCACCCGGAAAAAGTACGCAGCCGCAAGTATGCTGAGTAAGGGTTATTGTGGTGATATTCATATGCAATACCCCGTCTGATAAATCTCTTCCACACATATCCCTTCAAAATTCTATTTTTGTATTTCAGAAGAATGCAATTATGAAATACCAAATAGGCGACAGCATCCTGCTGTTGAGTTCAAAAGAAGAAGGAACGGTTGTAGACGTTGTGAATGATAATATGGTGATGATAGAGGTAAAGGGGACATCTTTCCCTGTATATCTCGACCAGATTGACTTCCCATATTTCCATCGTTTCACCCAGCAAAAGCTGGTGAAAGATAAGCCCAAACTGATCCCCGGGGATGAGATTAAAGTAGACAGAAGTAAGTACGAAGTATTTAAAACAGACAAAGGAATGTTCCTGTCTGTTTTACCGGTATACCAGATGGATGGCCTGGATGAAACAGTGAAACTGATGAAGTTTCATTTGTTTAACGACACGCCACATGCCATGCGTTTTTATTTTCAGATCTGGCTGAACAACCAGCTGGATCTGGAAATAAAGAATGAGATCCAGCCGTATAATAATTTCTACCTGGCTGATCTGATATTCGAATCGCTGAATGATAACCCGCGGTTTGAATTTTCTTTTTTCCTGAAAGAGCCACAACCCAAGCTGGCCACCTCCATACAGAAGACCTGGAAAATAAAGCCCAAACAAATGTTTGTGCAGCTGGAACAGTTACGTATCAAGGAAGAGGCTACAATTACGTATCCTTTGTTTGATAAATTTCCTGAAAAAGAGCCGGAGCCTCCTGCTCCAGTGGAATCCGTTAAAAAGAAGGCGCCTATAACTACACTGGGATCAGGAAATTTTGCCAGTCTCTTAAGTAAAATCCAATTACAACCGGAAACATCGCTGACGCCCAAAACAGAAGTGGATCTGCACATTGAGGCACTGGAGAAAAATTGGAAAGGGTTGAGCAACATCGCGATCCTGGCTATACAACTCAATGCCTTCCAGCGTTACATGGAACTGGCCATCAGTCATCACCAGCATAACCTGATTGTTATTCATGGTGTGGGTAAAGGAAAACTCCGGGATGAAATTCACCAGGTACTTAAACAAACACCGGAAGTAGCCAGTTTTGTAAACCAGTATCACGCAAAATATGGCTATGGTGCTACGGAAATAACATTTAGATAGAATTATGAATTACGAATTACATTGATTTTCATACTTATGCCGTAATTTATAATTCGTAATTCGTAATTCTTTTCTACCTTCGCGCCTCAACTACAAACCGTGCTATCGTTTCACTGACTTGTTCAGTGGGAAGGAAAGTCCGGACAGCGCAGAGCAACGCACCACCTAACGGGTGGGGCCTGGTGCAAACCGGGAACAGCAAGTGCCACAGAAAATAACCGCTCCGCCAACAGGCGGAGTAAGGGTGAAAATGTGGGGTAAGCGCCCACGGTGCAGGCAGGTAACTGTTTGTGCGGGTAAACCTTGCGTGCTGAAATGCCATGTATACGGTCGCCTGAGGGCTGCTCGCCCGATGACCGAGGGTAGGCAGATACAGACAACGTGCGAACGTTGTCGCAGATAAATGATAGCAGTCTGTTCCGGCTTTGCCGGGGCAGAAACAGAATCCGGCTTACAGGTTTGTAGTTTTTTTTCTTCCTCTTTTTAGATATGCTGAAATAAGCGCTAACTTCCCATTAATATTAATCTCTATTTTATGAACCAGAAAGATGAACATACCTGGGGGACCCTGGTACACCTGGGCGGCATTATAGGTATGGCCGTAATCCCTACTGTAGGTAATATTATCGGCGTACTTGTACTTTGGCTGATCAAACGCAGCGAATCCGCTTTTGTAGATGATCAGGGTAAAGAAGCCATTAATTTCCAGATCACCCTCAGCATAGCTGCGGTGGCAGTGAACCTGATCAACAATATTTCAAATGGATTCTGGTCATTGACCAACTTCTGGCATTATACACGGGGGGAAGCTTTTTTCACCTGGGGCTGGACGGAACTGTTAGGTGTGATATGGCTGATCAATATTATTTTCAGCATCATTGCGGCCGTGAAAGCGAATAAGGGAGAGTCTTATAAGTATCCGCTGAGCCTGCGTCTTGTTAAATAGAGCAGAAAGTATAAAGCTGAAAGCAAAAAGCTATTGTGTACAGGATATAAGCGAATGATATACGCTTTATGCTACTACACAATAGCTTTTTGCTTTCAGCTTTATGCCTTCGGCCTGCTATTAGTTCTTTTTAATTGGTTTCACTTTTGCTTTGTGCTGCTTTTTCCCCTTCACATTTTCTCCCTTAATAGTTGCAGCCAGCTTCAAGGCTTCATAGCTGTTTATTACACCACCGGTTACTGACAGGTCAGCGAAATTTATTTTTTCATCCGCACTACCTGGTTTATTAACGAGGGTAGTTCCGTCCGGTAAAGGAGTGGCACTTTTTTCCAGCACATATTTCAGTTGTCTGGCGCTGAGCTCAGGATAGTAGGAGAGTATCAATGCCGCTACACCTGCCACTACCGGACTGGCCATGCTGGTACCGCTGGCGCTGCCGTATTTGTTGCCACCTGGAACAGTAGAATATATTTGTACACCCGGTGCAAACAGGTCTACACCCTTTTTGCCGTAGTTGGAGAAGCTGGCTACTTTATCATTGCCGGTACCAGTGCTGCTGGCGCCTACGGTAATGAAGTTGGTAGCGGTAGTACCATCCAGGAAATCAGGGTTAGGGTAGTTCAGTACAGAATCATTGTTGCTACCATCGTTGCCTGCGGCATGCACCAACAATACACCTTTCTCTTCTGCATACTTAACTGCAGCATCCACCCATTCTTTATGGGGCGAAAAGGGTTTGCCAAAGCTCATATTGATGATCTGTGCACCATTGTCTACCGCATAACGGATAGCCAGGGCTACATCTTTATCTCTTTCATCACCATCCGGAACGGCTTTCACAGCCATGATGCGTACATTGTCGGCTACACCGTCCATACCTACGCCATTGTTCCTGGAAGCTGCAATAATGCCCGATACGTGGGTCCCATGGAAGCCAAAGGCGCCCATTACATCGTTGTTACCGTATTTATTATCGTTGATATCTTCGAGGTTATCGCCTACAATTTTTTCCCTGTTGGCATTCGGCATTACTTCTGTGCTTTCTGCCTTGCGTTTCAGTTCATTCATGTATTCATCGAACTCCATTTTAAACTCACTGAAAGTGGCTGGCTCATCACCGGCACTTTTGAGTAAACGGGTCATGAAATTACGTGCCAGCAACACGTCCTGGTTGGTGGTTTGAATACTATCCAGTTGTGCCACGTTGAAATCTTCCTTACCGAGATAAGTTTTCAGGATCGATTCACATTTATTTACATTTTCCTGCAGCTTAGCCATGCTTTTGTATTGCATCTTAAACTGAGAATTAGGTTTTTCTACTTTCGATTGCAACTGTTGCCAGGTAGCATATTCTTTGGAGTCTTTTGCGAGAGCAGAGTCTGGGTTGCCGTATTTGGTTTTATAGCGGTAATATTCGCGGGCAGCTTCTTCTGAATCCTCTTTTAAACTGCTGCCATCTTTACCACCAAGGAAGTTCCATCCATGGATATCATCTACGTAACCATTATGGTCATCATCCTTACCGTTGCCGGGAATTTCGCGGGGATTGGTCCACAGTATACCTTTCAGGTCTTCATGCGTGGTATCAATACCAGAGTCGATCACCGCCACAATTACGGGGGTGCTTTTCTTCCCTTTTAACAATTCCTTATAGGCTTTTTCAGTAGACGTGCCAAATACGCTGTCTGTATCATAACTCAGCAGATGCCAGTTTTTTGGGGCCTGGGTTTTACTTTGCGCGCTGGTATTTGTTGTAAAAGCAGTCATTAATGCAACACACCCTGCCAGGACTGCGACCTCTCGACTAAACAATTTCATGTTCAATAATTTTCCCGATATATAAAACAACTAAAAATATCTTGATGATAACAATAAAGGTAGAAAAAAAGCGGTATAACATTAAATATTAATGATAAGCGCGCTATATGTTGGTTGATTGGGAGATTGAAGGACAATAAAGGAGATAATTACCTGATCTCCAGCCTAATGGAATCGACCTGATCTTATCTTGATTCCGTTGCCCGCCCCAGTCCGATTGCCATCTGTCACAATCTGCTTTGCGGATCATTTTACCTGTTTTAGTTTTACATCATTCCCTCAAGCATCTATACTCTCATCTACCGTTGTTCTAAGCGAGATTTTTACAGATTCGTTTTCATTTATTTAAATTTACCAATCATGCTGAAGACTCTTTTCATGGCCGCTTTGCTGGCCACCGGTACACAGGTATTTGCTACAGAACCTGAAGTAACCACTATCATTTTCGTGAATGCTGCTGAAGTGGAATCATCTCCATCTTCAGATCCCGGCCTGAGTGCCTCCGGTACAGAACAGGCCTCCCAACTGGCCACCTCGCTGGCAGGAACGGACATCAGTGCCATCTATACTACTTTTATTAACCGCGCGGTACAAACCGTTACCCCACTGGCGAAAGCCCGTCAGCAACAGCTGGATTACTTCCGGTTGAATGGTGATCCGGAGCTTACTTCCAACATAGTAAAAGATATGATAAAGAAGAATAGTGGCAAAACCATTGTTATTTGCAGTGACCCGGAAAATATTACTGCGATGATACGGCAGGTAGGAGTGAAGGGTAAAGACGTTAAAACCCTTTATGACAAAGGATGTGGACAGGTTTTAGTGGTGAAGCGCAGTGGTAATAATACGGCAGTAGCACAAAAGTTGAATATGAATATTCAAAAAAAAGTCTAATATTTATATCCGGAAGAGTATTTAATGGCTTCCCGCTGTTACTTACTTTTCCCATAAGCATGGTTTCCGTTTAACGAAAAGCGGGGTTCTCTAACCTCGCTACTATTTTTAAAAACCATGCGATCGATGTATGTAGAGAGTGAGCAACCAGGGTTGCTTCAATGATTTAAACAGGATATCTTTTATCAACCGCTTTTAAAAATCTGATCGGGTGGCATACCTTTCACGAAAATTAAAAGCTCCGGGGCAAGGGCCTCGGAGCTGAAGAGACCAGAGATTATTCCGAAAATATTAGTGATAATACATGTTATAAAAATGAAAAAGGAGAACATACTATATGTTCTCCTTTTTCATTTTTTATAAAAACAGATTAGATATCAAATTTAATACCCTGTGCCAGTGGCAGACTGTTAGAATAGTTGATGGTATTGGTTTGACGGCGCATGTAAGCTCTCCAGGCATCGGAGCCACTTTCGCGGCCACCACCGGTTTCTTTCTCTCCTCCAAAGGCGCCGCCTATTTCCGCACCCGAAGTCCCGATGTTTACATTGGCAATACCGCAATCAGATCCGGATTGAGACAGGAATTGTTCTGCTTCACGCAGGTTAAGTGTCATGATAGCGGATGAAAGTCCCTGTGGTACATCATTCTGCATCGCAATCGCTTCTGCCAGTGTTTTATACTTCATAACGTACAGGATGGGCGCAAAGGTTTCATGCTGTACAATTTCATATACATTTTCAACTGCCGCAATGCAGGGTTTCACATAACAACCGGATTCATAGCCGGTGCCGGAGAGTACGCCGCCTTCCACGAGGAAGGTGCCTCCCTGTTGCTTTACCTGCTCTATTGTGTTGAGATATGCATCTACGGCTGCCTTGTCAATAAGTGGGCCCACGTGATTATGCTGATCCAGTGGGTTGCCTATATGCAGCTGTGAGTAAGCTTTTACCAGCTTTGCGGTGAAATTATCATACACGCTTTCATGGATAATGAGACGGCGGGTAGAAGTGCAGCGTTGTCCGGCAGTACCTACGGCACCAAATACAGCACCAATCAGTGACATGTCGAGGTCCGCATCCTGGGAAATGATGATGGCATTGTTTCCACCCAGTTCCAGCAGCGAGCGGCCCAAACGTTGTCCCACAGCAGCACCTACAGCTTTACCCATACGGGTGGAACCGGTGGCGGAAACCAGGGGAATACGGGTATCGTTCGCCATCCATTCACCGGCATCGCGGTTGCCTGTTACCAGGCAGCATACGCCTTCCGGTACATGATTGGCAGCAAATACGGCGGCGACTATACGTTGACAAGCCAAAGCAGTAACAGGTGTTTTTTCTGATGGTTTCCAGATACATACGTTTCCGCAAACCCACGCCAGCATGGAATTCCATGCCCATACTGCAACAGGGAAGTTAAAGGCGGAAATAATGCCTGTAATACCCAATGGATGCCACTGTTCGTACATCCGGTGTCCGGGACGCTCAGAGTGCATCGTTAATCCATGCAGCTGACGGGATAATCCAACTGCAAAATCACAGATGTCAATCATCTCCTGTACTTCTCCATATCCTTCCTGTAAACTTTTTCCCATTTCATAGGATACCAGTTTACCCAGCTGATCTTTATGTTCCCGCAGGGCTACACCTATTTGTCTTACTATTTCGCCTCTTTTAGGTGCTGGCCACATGCGCCATTCTTTGAAAGCCTCCTGGGCTACTGCCACTACCAGGTCATAGTCTTCCCGGGTAGCGCTTTTCACGGTAGTAATCTTTTTATTATTTACCGGTGAAAAGGAGGTAATATCTGCTCCGTGAGCAGGCACCCAGTTGTTACCGGTGCTGATACCACTTTGTTCTGTAGTGATGCCGAATGCTTTTAAGATGTCTTCCATTATGGGTGTATTATTAGACTAAATTAGGAACTTTTTTTTGTTTGGGTGGCGTAAGTACTTTCGAAGATCTTATCGGCATTGCCGGCTTCGAAACCTTCCCGTCTTTGTTCCCTGCCTATTTCACTGGCAGGTAAATGTGCAAATTGTGGGAGTACTTTTCTTTCTGCAAACTCCACATAGGAGCCTGCAATGGCCTGCTTTTCACCGTTCGCAAATTCGGCGGTGATCATGCCCGCCACAGTAGCGCTTTGCAACAGGTTACCGTCCGGACTTGTTTTGATTTTTCCGCCGGCATCATTCAGGCGGAAACCATGCTTTTCCAGGAAGGCGTTGAATTCAGCCACCGTATTATATCCCGGAGGTAGATTGTGTACACTGACGGTGAAGTGATTGAGGTAATACCGGTTATAAATTACCCAGGCAGCGTATTCGCTTTCCGCCGCCAGCAGCTGGTAGTCGGCCAGGGTAGGCGTGCGCCAGAGAGAGCTGTGTAAAAAGGTATCTACCGCATTGGCATCATCCAGGTTCAGCGTATTTACCGGGTCCGTTTTTACTTCACTGGTATAGCGGTGAATAATCTCCTGTGCGGCTTCGCTCAGGTCATTCACCCTTAATTCGCTGATAAATATACGTGGGTACTGAGGCTCCGGAGGGGCATACCACCAGGCATCCAGCTTCTTGGCAGCGAAATGGTATTTATCCATTTTCGTATAGCCATAATGAAGAAATATTTTCTCCAGGGATTGTACACCCAGCTGAGGCACCCCCATCGTTCTGAAAGCGATATGATCATTTTCGATATCATCCGCCTGCTGAATCATCCCTTCTTTGACCATGGCTGTTATCACCGCTGCCACATCCGGTACGCGTTGCTGATAACGTTCCATCAGCCCTTTTAATACATCTTTTAACATGAGATGAAGCTTTTTAGTAATTAGCCGTTAGTGTTTTTAATAAAGAGGCTACTCTTCATCAAAATTTACTAATGACAATCCTTTAACTGCTAATTATAATATACCGCAAAGCGGTTGTTGATTAAATCATTGAATGCCACATCTTCCTGACGAACAAAGCCATTAGCCGGCAGGAGTCCTTTTGCGTGCAGATCTATGACTGCACAGGCAGCACCTGCTGTGGTCAGTTGTATGGCGGTGAAATCCTTGCCTGCAACTGCCTGGTTATAGATCTTACGTGAATAGGAGCGTTGTACGGAACGTCCGTTCACCATTCCTGAAACAGATACAAAAACCAGTACTACATCCTGTGCAGTGAAAGGTATGCTATCTTCCATAATCTCCTTCAAAATATCCCTTTTTTTATTAAGCTTTAGTTCGCTCAGGAGTATCTTCATCAGGTGGCAGTGGCCAGGGTAGCGCACCGTTTTGTAGTCCAGGTTGTATACTTTTTTGTCCAGTATTTCGGCCAGGGCCCCCAGCCCGCCGGAGGTATTAAAGGCTTCATATTCCACTCCATCCAGTGCAAAACGTTCGTAGCCTTCCATTGGCATTACCTCTTTACGGGCGCCTTCATAGATGGCATCGCAGGGATTGCAATATTCATTGATCAGCCCATCGGTGCTCCAGGTAAGGTTATACATGAGACTATTGGTAGGGAACTGTGGAAGTGCCCCTACGCGCAGACGAACCGCATCCAGCGAATCAAACTGTTTGGCAATATCATAAGCGGCAATGCTGATGAAGCCCGGCGCCAGACCACATTGTGGCATAAAGCTAACATTGGCTCTGGCGGCTATTTCCCTGATAGCATTGGTGGTAGCCACATCTTCCGTTAAATCAAAATAGTGGGTATTGGACTGGGCCGCGGCGGTAGCAATTTTAACATTCAGGAAAAAGGGGCAGGCGCTCAGTACAATGTCCTGGTCCTGAAGGCCCTGCTGTAATGCGTTGGCATCATTTACATCCAGGATGGTTTTGCGGATACCGGTATCGGTGCATTTGTCCAGTAAAGCCTGGTTGCTGTCTGCCAGTGTTACTGCATAGTCGCCGGACTGTTGTAAAAGAAAGGCTGCGGTTTCACCGATCTTGCCGGCGCCGATAATCATTACACGTTTCATAATCTGTTTGGAATTATAGTGATGAGCGGAGCGTGGTTTGCTCCGTTATGAGTGAATATATATACGGGTCCGGGATACTACGTATATCCATTAACGTTATATAGTGATCATGCACTTTTTAGATTGGAAAAAAGAATCCAATATGAAAAAGGGAATGACAACAGCCAATAACAATAATAAATGTTAGTCTTGCTGAAACACAGCACCAGGAACCGCTTTAGCGGTATTAAAGAAAAGATGTGCAGGGAAAAATACCCCTTGTGCTACCTATGGCACATGGGAGCAAGTGCTCCGTAGATAGGAGAGTAGAGAAAGCTGTATGTTTAACAGGTAGTTCATTCAACTTGCGAAAAGTGCGAGGCGAATATAGGGAAAAATTATGAATTACAAATTATGAATTACGAATTACAGATTTGTGTGGAGATGGTAAACGAGAAGATCATCTGCCCATAAACCTGTAATTCGTAATTCTTCATCATTCGTAATGCTCAATTAATATTGTTCATTATCGTTCGGGAAATCCTTTGTTTTTACATCATTGATGTAAGCCTGGGTAGCGCCATAGATCTGCCCGTAAAGGTCCAGGTAACGGCGGAGGAACCGTGGTTTGAAATCTTTGTTGATGCCCAGCATATCGTGCATCACCAGCACCTGTCCATCTACATATTTACCGGCTCCGATACCAATCATAGGAATACTTACGGTTTCGGTTACAGTTTTGGCCAGGGCAGCCGGAATTTTTTCGAGCACAATGGAAAAGCAACCTGCTTCCTGCAGCAGTTTCGCATCATTGATGAGCTTATTGGCTTCTGCCTCTTCCGTAGCGCGTACGGCGTAGGTGCCAAATTTGTAGATCGATTGTGGTGTTAATCCAAGATGGCCCATAACCGGCACTCCGGCAGAGATAATCCGTTTTACGGATTCAATGATTTCTTCGCCGCCCTCAATTTTGATTCCATGCGCACCGGTTTCTTTCATGATGCGGATGGCAGAACTGAGTGCTTCTTTGGAGTTTCCCTGGTATGAACCAAATGGAAGATCCACGACGATGAAACAACGTTTAATCGCCCTTACCACAGACGCGGCGTGATAGATCATCTGATCTAGTGTAATAGGGAGCGTGGTTTCATGACCAGCCATTACGTTGGAAGCAGAATCACCGACCAGCAGTATATCAATCCCGGCATCGTCAAAAATGCGGGCCATGGAGTAATCATATGCCGTCAGCATAGATATTCTTTCTCCGTCCACTTTCATCTTCTGCAGTGTATGCGTGGTGATACGCTTTATTTCTTTATTCACAGACATAAGCAGTTAGCATTTTGCTGTTAGCAATAACTGCAAAGGTGGCAATATAAAAAGATAAATGGAAATGTTTTTTTTAGCTTTTAGCAGTTAGCTTTTAGCTATTAGTATTCAGGTACAGACGGCTACTTTTTATGTATATGATCATTGTTTGCACGTTAACACCTAAAAGCTAACTGCTAACTGCTAAAAGCTACCATCAGCTGATAACAGCAATTTCTTCGTAGAGCGCATGAATGAGCCCATCGGCCAATCCGATCTTCGGTACATAAATTTCCGGGGTATCAGCCCAGCGCATCACGTTCACATAGATCTGCAATGCAGGTACGATCACATCGGCGCGGTCTTCCCGCAGGTTATACAGATGGATCCGCTCTTCTACGGTGAAACTGCTGAACTCCTTGTGATAGTCTTTCAGCGTATCCAGCGATAAAGGCTTGCCTTCCTTGCGTTTGGAGAGAGAGAATATTTTATTGATGTTGCCACCGGAACCAATTGCGATCACGGGGCCTATGTTCTTTAGTTGTTGCTTCAGGAAATCTTTCATCACCTGCCATTGGGCTTCTGTTACCTGTTGCTGCAACAACCGGATAGTGCCTATGTTGAAAGACTCCTTAAAGATCTGTTTGCCACCACCAAACAGGGTAAGTTCTGTACTGCCGCCGCCTACGTCTATATAGAGGTAAGACTTGGTTTTATCCATGTTTTCTGCCACATGGTTTTCATAGATGAAAGAAGCTTCTTCCTGCCCCGAAATGATCTTGATATCGATACCTGTCTGCGCCTTAACTTCCTGGAGAATAACCGTAGCATTGCTGGCATCACGCATGGCGGAGGTGGCGCAGGCTTTGAGATACTTCACTTCATACACGTCCAGCAACAGCTTATATGCCTTGATGGTATCTATGAGGTGATTGGCTTTTTTCTCAGAAATAACATTGTTGTTAAATACATCAAATCCCAGTCGCAGCGGTACCCTCACCAGATTCAGTTTGGTAAAGTCCATTACACCTGTACTGTTCGGCGATGCTTCTGAAATGAGCAGCCTGGCAGCATTGGAACCTATATCAATCGCAGCTAATTTCATCTGTCAGTCGTTATATCAAGGGGCAAAAGTAAAACATTTTAAAGTTACAGGTACTGTTTTTCGTGCAGGTATTTGTAGATCTCCAATTGTGTACGTATTTTTTTATCACCATCCTTCCGGTATTCATTGAGTTGCTCATTATCGAGTATACGGGCTTTTACGTTGCCGCTCAATTGAATTTTCATGATGTCAATCAGCTCCTGGCGTATAGCCGGATCCGTTATGTGTGCAGCGGCTTCTATGCGGTGGTCAAGGTTACGTACCATCCAGTCGCAGGAAGCAATGTATACTTTTTCCTGACCTCCATGATGGAAAATGAATACACGTGCATGTTCCAGGTATTCATCCACAATGCTGACCGCAGTGATATTTTTCTTCCACTTTTTATTTTCTGTGTAAGCGCAGCAGATGCCCCTGATCACCATTTTTACATCTACACCTGCCTTAGCCGCTTCATATAGTTTAGAAATGAGCATAGCATCAGAAAGGGAGTTCATTTTAACGATGATACCTGCTTTCTTTTTATGCTTAGCATTCTTTATTTCCCGGTCTATCAGCCGCAGGAAAGTATCACGCATATTGAGCGGACTCACCGGCAGCGTTTTGCATCCTTCCAGTATTTTAATATCATGCTTCGGGCTTTCCAGGTAAGCAAAGATGCGGTTCATATCGGCAATGATGGAACGGTTGGTGGTGAGCAGGCAATGATCACCGTATACGCGGGCCGTTCTTTCATTAAGATTACCGGTGCTCACGAAGCCACACTGAATGGTTTTGGTGCCTATCCGTTTTTTGATCACACAAAGCTTGGCATGTATTTTCATATTCGGAATGCCCAGCAAAACTTTTACCCCTTCTTCTTCCAGTCTTGATTTCCAGTCGAGGTTAGCAGCTTCATCAAAGCGGGCGCGGAGTTCCAGCACCACAGTTACCTGCTTACCATTGCGTACCGCGTTCACCAGTGCGTTCACTATCTTGGAATTACGGGCAAGCCTGTACGCTGTTATTTTGATGGAAGACACATTCGGATCAATTGCAGCTTCTCTTAACAGATCGATGATGGTATCAAACGAGTGATAGGGAAAATGCAGCATTACGTCCTGCTGCTGTATCACATGCATCACACTGGGTGCATTGAGGAAAAGCGGATGGGTAAAGGTTTTGCGGTGTAAATGTGGTGGAAAGATGGATTCAGGGAAGTCCATGAAGTCTTTGAAATTATGGATGCGTGCCCCGGGGATCAGGTTATCTTTTCCGGACAGTCCTTGTCTGCGCATCAGGTATTCCAGCAGCAGGGGGTCAATATCCTTATCATATACAAACCGCACCGGCTTCCCTTTGCGCCGGTCTTTCAGGCCTTTTTCAATCTGGTGAATAAGGCTGTCTGAGATGTCGTTATCTATATCGAGTTCCGCGTCACGGGTTACTTTGATGATGTGGGCAGAAAATTTATCATAACCAAAATAGACGAATATATTCGGTAAACAGAAACGTACCAGGTCTTCCAGCAGAATGATATCATGCTCACCGGGTTTGGACGGAAGAATGATGAAGCGGGGAAGTACGGTAGTAGGAATTTCTATCAGGGCAAATTTTTGTCGTACGGAATTATCCTGCCGGGCCAGTACAATGGCCAGGTAAATAGATTTATCGCGTAGAATGGGGAAGTGCTGTATGCTCTCAATCATCAATGGGATGATGTTGGTGCGTACCTGTTCGTTGAAGAAATTCAGTACAAATTTCTGTTGTTCTTTATTGAGTTGTTTTTCAGTACGGAGAAAGATATGCTGCGCCTCCATTTCAGTGGCAATGTCTTTCCATACGAGGTCAAATTCGCGTTGTTGCTCAATTACGCGGCTTTGTATTTCGTCCAGTATTTTATCAGGGTTTTCTTCCAGGTGCATTTTGGAGGCTTTGCCGAAAGACATCATTCTTTTGAGCGTGGCTACTCTTACCCTGAAAAATTCATCGAGATTATTGGAGAAGATGCCTAGGAAGCGGATGCGTTCATGAAGGGGGACAGACTTGTCTGCAGCTTCCTGCAGTACTCTGGCGTTGAAAGAGAGCCAGCTGATATCTCTGGCAATCATTTTTTTCTTTTCTGCCAGTGGCTTTTTCCTGGTTGTTTTCTTTTGTACTATTACATCGGGCATTGTCATAATATCAAGGTTCTCACCATTCGGCAAACGCATACAAACATATTTACATTCAAAAAATTCACTTCATCTAAACTACGATGATACAGCTTTCGCTTTAATTGGAGTATTAAATTAAAGTTAAAGAAAAGCGCGGAGAAACGGGCGGATTTTGTATTGATCCTCATTAACTTAAAAAGAGAAGCGGAGACCGGAGTGTATAAACACTTTGGCATCCGCCTCTCTTTTTATCTATTTAGTGTATTAAAATCAGTTTAATCCTGCACTGGTGCCAACACGTTTTTTTTCTTGTTGTAGATGGGCAATGCTACGAGGCTGACAAAGCCCAGAATGATTACCAGGATAGTTTGTGCCACCCAGATAATCCAGCCAAAGGCGAAGCCTATAGCCGAAGGGATGCTGTATATTTCCAGTGTTTTCTGTACCAGCGGCTGATAGGCACCGATACCACCTGGCATAACGATCATGCCTACACTACCGATCATCAGCACGGCGAGGGCGGCACTCATGCCCAGATGGGAGGTTTCCTGCAGACAGAAAAAGCCGATATATACCTGTGACAGGTAGCAGGACCAGATGAGTATAGAGTGAATGATAAACCAGATCTTTTTCTTTTTTTCCATTTTACCGATGGAGAGAAATCCTTCTGTGATGCCTCTTATCAGGTTTTTAACGGTGATGGCTATTTTGGATCTGGCAAAGCGGCGCAGCAACCAGCCCAGGAGTACGATGACTAATGCCAGGACAACAACGCCGATGAGCAGTTGTGTGCCATTGGCATGTGCTATTTTATCCGATACCGGCTGAAAGATCGTTTCATTTACCAGGGAGCCCAGAAGGTCCAGTTGTGTTACAATAGTGAGTACCATCAGGAGGACAAGGCATACCAGGTCTACGGCTCTTTCTGCAATCATGGTACCTACCAGTTTATCGGCTGGTACTTTCTCGTACTGTGCAATGATGCCGCAACGGGTTACCTCACCCAGACGGGGTACGGCGAGATTCACCAGGTAGCCCACCATCACGGCGAAAAAGGTATTGAGGGTGGTCGGCTGATGTCCCAGTGGTTTCATCAGCAGTTTCCAGCGCACGGCGCGGAACCAGTGACTGGCGATACCAATAGTCATGGTCGGAATCAGGAGCCAGTAGTTGGCTTTGCGTAATGCCAGATTGATTTTACCCCACTCATCTGCTTTGATATTCCTGGTGAACAGCCATATCAGTAGCACCCCTATGCCAAAAAAGCAAATAAACTTAATGACGTTCTTAAGCGTTTTGGGCATGATCCAAAGTTATTTTAGGGCGTTAATAAAAAACAGTATACGGGTTTACAGTTTATTCCCTTCTTTCGGGAAAATGGCAATAGGTGTATATTTTTTAGCTTCTTCAAAATCCATTGTGGCATAGGAAATAATGATTACTATGTCACCCGGGGCAACGAGTCGGGCAGCGGGGCCATTCATGCAGATTACACCGGAACCACGTTTACCTTTGATAACATAGGTTTCCAGTCTTTCTCCGTTATTTACGTTCAGTACCTGTACTTTTTCGTACTCAATTAAACCAGCGGCATCCATCAGATCTTCGTCAATCGTAATGCTTCCAACATATTGCAGGTTGGCTTCCGTAACTACCGCGCGGTGAATCTTACACTTTAAAATTTCGATTTGCATAATTTATAACTGGCTTAACGCTGTAAAAAAAGAGCGTTCGCAAAGCTAGGAAAAAAATATGGAAGATCGAACAAGGCATGCAGCAGTAATGCAGTGTTTGCTGAATGCCTTGTCCGGCAGGCTAGAGGCTTCCCTGCAGTATCATGTTGTCGATGAGTCTTACGCCATCCAGCCAGGCGGCAACGGCTGCGATTACTGTAGCATTTCCCGGTGGTTGGTCAAGCGGGTGGAGCATATCACCGTCCAGCTGAAGGATATCCACGTATTCAGGCTCAAAACCCTGTTTTTTCAGGTCGTCAAATGCTTCATGCGCACCTTCCATGAAATGAAGACCTTTCCCGAAGTTATTTTTAATGTGAAGGAGGGCCTGGTAGATGGCTATGGCTTTTTTTCTGGCGGCGGGAGAGAGGCGTGCATTGCGGCTGCTCATGGCCAGACCGTCTTTTTCTCTTTCTGTAGGACAAACCACCAGTTTCACGGGAGAATGGGTGACAACGAGCAGCCGGCGGATGATCAGACATTGCTGCAGATCTTTTTGTCCCATAAAAAGCTGGTCAGGTTGCACAATATCAAGTAACTTGTGAACAATGCGGCCCACGCCCTGGAAATGTCCGGGACGAAATTTGCCTTCAAGGATTGTTTCCAGGTTGCCAAAGTCGTAATGCAGATTACTTTCCAGCCCTTCCGGGTACATTTCTTCTACGGATGGTAAAAAAAGTATATCTGTCGATACGTTATTTAATTTTTTAATATCCTCCTCAATGGTGATGGGATATTTTTCAAAATCTTTTGGATCATTAAATTGAGTTGGATTGACAAAAATGCTGCAAACGACCACATCATTATTTTCCCTGGCGGCCTGAATAAGTGACAGGTGCCCGTCGTGGAGAGCTCCCATAGTGGGCACAAAACCAATGCTTTTGTTGCTTTTTCTTACCAGGTCCAGGTGCTTCTTCAGGTCCGTGCTGCGCTTAAATAGATACATAAATCATTGCTTAAAAGGATGTTAAAACTGACAGATTGGCCAATATTCCGTAAAAAATCCGTAATTTTGCAAGCCAAATTAAAAATTACTGCATTAATAATCAGCGTTAAATGTCCACAAAGAAAAGAATTCTTTTTATTGCCCAAGAGATGTCGCCGTACCTGGAATTGAGTGATTACGCGGCAATGGTCAATAAAATGGCAATTAAGTCCAATGAGGCTGGCCTGGAAGTGAGAGTGATCATGCCTAGATTTGGAATTATTAATGAGAGAAGACACCGTTTGCACGAGGTCGTAAGGTTGTCGGGGATCAACATTGTGATTGACGGGGATGACTACCCGTTGATTATCAAGGTGGCTTCGCTCCCGAATGCCCGGTTGCAGGTTTACTTCCTGGATAATGAAGATTATTTTAAGCGTAAGACTGTGTTTGCCGATGAAAACGAAGAGTTTTTTGACGACAACGCAGCCAGAGCTGTCTTCTTTTGTAAAGGAGCCCTGGAAACGGTGAAGAAATTCGGATGGCCTCCTGACATCATTCATTGCAGTGGCTGGATGACTTCTCTGATACCTATGTATCTGAAAACTGCCTACAAGAAGGAGCCGGTTTTTGCTAACTCAAAAATCATATATTCGTTGACGCCCAATACGTTCAAGGAAAAGTTAGGCACCACCTTTGTTAAGAAGGCCACGATCAGCAACCAGATCAAAGAAAAAGATATGGAGCTGTTTAAGGAAGGTACCAATACTGCATTGAACAGAGGCGCAGCTAAATACGCGGATGCTGTTGTACTTGCCGGTGATAAGCTGGAAAAGAAAGTGGTGGATGAAGTGAAAGCAGAAAAAGGTAAGATCATTTTACCTTATAAAAAAGAGAACGAAGATCTCGGTGATTACCTGCAATTGTACAACCAGTTGCTGGGAAAATAGTTATCTTAAAACATGTTCGGGCAGTTAAAACAATACTCACTAACAACATAACGCGTGAAGATCAATTTCAGGAACCTTAGCTTCTTAGCTACCTATATTACTCTACTGTACGGAGCAACCGGTTGTAACAAATCCACTCTTTTGGGTGGTGGCCTTATTCCTCCAGGCGATTTCGTCAATGCACAGGACACCGTCCTCAATGGTGTTATTGCCAACAACATACTCCGGTATGATTCTACAATTTTAAACGGCAATACTGCCTATGCCAAAATACTGGGTTCCATTACAACAGATCCTGTTTTCGGCAAAACTCACGCTTTCGTATATACGCAGGTGTCTTTGCCTTCGAGTGCCTTCACTTTCGAAGGGGCCGGGCAAACCCTGGATTCAGTAGTGTTGTCACTCAGCTATAATGGCTATACCGGCGACTCTGCTGCACCTCAAACTTTCAGGGTGTACCGTATGGCGGAAAACAAATTTACGATTGATTCCAACTACGCTTATAACAGGGCACTGGCATACAACCCCGGTGAATTACTGGGCCAGGTAACCGTTACACCACTGTCACTCCGTGACTCTGTTAGTGTATATGGCACCAAGGAAACTGCCCAGCTGCGTATTAAACTGAGCACTGCTTTTGGCCAGGACCTGCTGAAGCAGAAATCGGATGGTGCATTTGCTACAGATTCAGCTTTCCGTGCTTACCTGAAAGGTTTTGCCCTGGTACCGGATACCAACCTGGGTACCAACAGGAACATGATTTATCTGAACCTGAATAACAGCAATACCAAACTGACAGTATTTTATAAGAATTCAGAAAAAGATTCACTGCGTGCTACCATGGCATTTAATCAGTATGCCAGCGCACATGCCAACTACTTTACCCGCAATTACAATGGTTCACAGGCCGGCCGGTTCATTAATACCGGCAATCCAAAGGGAGATAGTATCCTGTTCCTGAATGCCAGTCCTGGTTTATATACCAAGCTGACTATACCAGGTCTGGAAAACTTCCCGGCTGTTCTTATCAACAAAGCGGAACTGGTGATTACACAAATAACTTCTGGGGTAAGTGATATGAATAATATATTTATTGAACCAGGAAGCTTATCTTTACGGCAGTATGGAAACGGGGACTCCACCAAAATCCCTATCGATTATTATACGAGTGGCGGTGCAGCCTATTTTGGCGGCAGTCGTCAGGTGATAACCAATTTTGGAGGGATACAGATCGTGCAGTATACCTTTAACCTTGCCAATACGGTACAAAGGTTTATCAAAAAACTCGATACTAATAACGGCTTCAAACTGGAAGGCTATTCTCCACTTTACATGGATGTAAACCGTGTGAAAGCTGGCGGTAGCAATCTATCGCAGTACAACATCAAGCTCAGAATTATTTACACTAAACCATAAAACTACTAATCCCCAGTTTTTTATGCCTTATTTATTTACATCTGAATCCGTTTCAGAAGGACACCCTGATAAAGTAGCCGATCAGATCTCTGACGCTTTGATCGATAATTTTCTGGCATATGACGCGAAATCTAAAGTAGCATGCGAAACGCTTGTAACTACCGGCCAGGTTGTATTGGCAGGAGAGGTGAAGTCTGAAGCCTACCTGGATGTGCAGGATATCGCAAGAGAAGTGATTCGCAAAATAGGTTATACCAAGAGTGAATATATGTTCGAAGCTAATTCATGTGGTATCCTCTCTGCTATTCACGAACAATCGCCTGATATTAATCAGGGCGTTGACCGCAAATCTCCGGAAGAACAAGGTGCCGGTGATCAGGGTATGATGTTCGGTTATGCCACCCGTGAAACAGACAACTATATGCCGCTGGCATTAGACCTGGCGCACAAACTGTTGCTGGAACTGGCAGTACTCCGTCGTGAAAATAATGAAATCAAGTACCTGCGTCCGGATGCAAAATCCCAGGTAACCATTGAATATTCAGATGATAATAAACCGGTAAGAATTGACACTATCGTGATTTCTACCCAGCATGATGATTTTGATGAAGATGAAAAAATGCTGGCTAAGATCAAGGAAGATATGATCAATATCCTGATCCCGCGTGTTAAAAAACAACTGAAACCAGAACTGCAGAAACTATTCGAAGGTTTTGATATCAATCACCACATCAACCCAACCGGTAAATTTGTAATCGGTGGTCCTCATGGTGATACCGGCTTAACCGGCCGTAAAATCATCGTAGATACCTATGGTGGCAAGGGTGCTCATGGTGGTGGTGCTTTCTCTGGTAAAGATCCTTCCAAAGTGGATCGTTCCGCAGCATATGCTACCCGTCATATTGCTAAAAACCTGGTAGCTGCAGGTGTTTGTGATGAAATACTGGTACAGGTATCCTATGCGATCGGTGTAGCTAAACCGTGTGGTATTTATGTAAACACCAGTGGTTCTGCCAAAGTGAAACTGAACGACGGAGAAATTGCAAAGAAAATTGAAGAAATCTTTGACCTGCGTCCTTACGCTATTGAGCAAAGACTGAAACTGCGCAATCCTATCTATAGTGAAACTGCAGCTTATGGTCACATGGGCCGTGAACCTAAAGTAGTTACCAAGGTATTTAACAAAGGCAAGAAACACGAGAAGAGTGTGGAAGTGGAATTGTTTACCTGGGAAAAACTGGACTACGTTGATAAAGTAAAAGCCGCATTTGGTTTATAATCAAAACCAGATGTCAACATTATAACAACAGCCGTTTCAATTTGAAACGGCTGTTGCATTTTATGAGGTGAACATCTTTTGACTTCACCTGTTTTTAATGCAACACGTCCATTTTTTAAAATGTGGAAAAGTTTTTCAGATTTTTTTTAAAAAAGTTCAAAAAAAGTTACATATTATTATTAATAATGCCTTATATTTAATAATAATACGATTGATTGGCCTACGTTTCACGCCCTGTAAGTGGGTGATGGGTTCGTTTATTCTTTTTAGATGATGGTTAGGACACTGGTTTTATTTCTGTAAATGGTTATAAAATTCTCCCGGACATTTTAGTCGATAATATTTCAACAAGGGGGATCGTTATGATGCTGCTTTTATATCCAAAATTCTGGATATTCGCAGCCAGAAATTATAATCTAACCTTTTAATTGTTTCCGGAGATAATTAATCAGGCGCCATTATTCTTTTGAATGACCGAATCCATATCAGAGAAAATCAATTGCAATTACCATTGGGTAGTTGTGAACTTTTTATTGAAACCATATAATTATCTGAAAAACCATGAAGCGCAACACCACCTCACGACTGTCTATGTACACAATCGTATCACTTGCATTGGCTTTTATTTTTACGACTGAGAGCTGTAATAAAGCACAAATAGACGCAGTAAAACCGGGACTTTCAAAGCCCGATACAGCAACTACCGCCAAGCCTCCGGTTAATACAAAAGAAATAGTTCTTGTACCAGACAAAGACGGGCGACTGCTTTTAGACGGAAGCATCTACAAAGCCGGAGATATACTGGCGCTGAAGGGCATATTTACCGCTGTTGTTATCAATAACCTTAAGGGTTCCGCAGCAGCTCCGATTATTGTAAAAAATGCAGCCGGCACTGTTGTTAAAGTAGGTAATCCTGCCTGGAGTGGCGGATCCTGGGCAACGGCGCTTAGTTTCGTAAACTGTCATTATGTGAAAGCCGGAGGTGAAAAATCCAAATCCGATTTCATCATAAGTGGTAGCACACAAGCAGGTAAAGAAGCTTACTTTGACTTGTCTTTAAGTCAGCATACTGATAATTTTGAGATCAGTAATATCACCATACAAAATGGGGGTACCGGTATCTGGGCTAAAACAGATCCATTAAAGGGAGATGCGACTACCTACTATCCGAATTCGTATATGGAAAACCTGTCAATACATGATGTTTCCATTAGTGGTACTAACAATGAAGCCTTTTATATCGGTCATACCGCTCTTTATTGGAACTTAACTGCCAATGCGCCTTATTATGGTGCTCCGGCCGGATTTACACCCGGACAACAGTATGTACAACCCATTAAATGGCGCAATGTTAAGATTTATAATAATGAAGTGGCCAACGGTGGGGCAGATGGTATTCAAACCGCTGCTATTGACAAACTGGAAATATATAGCAACACAGTTACCAACTGGGGTGGTCAGCACAATTCCGGCCATAACGGTGGTATCCTGATAGGAGGGCGTACAACCAATACCAATGTACACGACAACTATGTACATGATGGTTGGGGTGAACTGATTCAGTTTTATGGTTCCGGTGAAAATGGAGCTACCCATATCATTCATAATAATCTCCTGAGAGATAACCAGGGTGACGGTGTAAGCTTAAGAGGAACCGATAATGCAGTTATTAAGATCACAAACAATACCATCGCAAGAGTAGGAGGAGTATCCCTTCGTATTAACGGTTATCAGGGCATGACGGCTGCCCAGATCGTGAATGGCAACGCCTTTATACAACCGCGTGTAAACGGTGGCTCTATTGTGCCGAATGCTTACATTTATACTGAAAACGGAGGTACCTACAAAGAAGGTACAGGTGCAGACATCAACACTAAATTCCCTACAGTGGATGCAGCAGGTGTTGATCCGAACAATTATTACCAGCCATTGGGCACTTCCAAGATACTGACTTCAGGATTCAGGAAAAATTAAGGTCTTATTGATCTACAGGTGAATGTTCCTGATACAGGGCATATCTTATAAACGCAAAGCCGTCCTGGTTATAAGGACGGCTTTTGCTTTTTCCGGACATCACTGAGTTGCCTTCAGATACTCCCACATTAGCTCATTTACTATCTGTGGCTGCTCGTAGTGGGGCATATGCCCGGCGCTGTCTACTTCATGTACTTCTAAAGTTGGGTATAACGTCTTATAAGAACTTAATTTCTCTATGGGGAAGAACGGATCCTGTTTGCCATAGAGCAGCAATATCTTTCCAGGGGCTATTTGTTTTAACAGATACAGTTGGTTCTGATTGAGCATATTCATCCAGGAAGAGTGTGTAAGCCGTTTATATCCACTGAAATTCATGAAGTACTTCAGCCGTTGCGAATAGGTATTAAAGAGTGGTTGGTTCACGAACTCTTTACGTTGATTTTCTACAGAGCGGGGATACCAGTAAGCAGTCATCAGCACATCAGAAATGACAGGTATGCGAAGCAGTTTGCTTGCCTGCAGATCACCACTGGCAGCAGGTCCCAGCAATATTATACGATTGACACGGTCGGGATGTCCGGCAGCATAGTCCAGTCCTATCGGCGCCCCCATGGACATCGCCAGTATATCAAAGGATTGCTGCAGATGGAGGGTATCGAGTAACTGCACCAGTTGTCTTCTGTAAAGACCAAGATCATAAACAGTATTGGGTCTGTCTGAATACCCCCTGCCATAAAGGTCATAAGCCAATATCCTGTAGCCTTTTGACAGGAGATAGGGAATATTGTATTGCCATACCTCCATGCCACTGCTGCCACCACCATGAATCAATACCAGTAGCTTTCCGCTATCGGGACCATATAATTTATAATGCACTAAACCCTGGTCCAGCTGAATGAAATTGCCGGGAGCCTGTTTGCGCGTAGCATCATCCAGTTGGGCGGTTTCCTGGCCGCTTTTAATGAACAGGAAACCAAGACAGGATATAAGTAGTATACAGATAACAGCAGGTAACCACCATCTCTTTAGCCGGCGCATAACTGATTATCTTTTATACTGAAGTAACCATTCATAAATATTCATCCCGTTTTCGCGGTAGGAAGGGTCGTAATACTGTTCCCAGCAACAATGCTTATGATCGCCGGTGGTAAGCTTTGTAAGCCCTGGTTTGTATTTATTCGTACTATCAGCAAACAGCTTGCAGTTTCCGAGGAAAACCGGTTCTTCAGTACCTCCGAAATACCATACGTGGATGTTGTTCTCTGCCGTGATGCGGAAGCTTTTCATATTTTCTGCATCAATAGTGGCAGGAGACATATTGACGGCGGCAGCTACTCTTTTCGCCATTTTTTTATCTGTGACAGCCATACCAACCGACCATCCACCGGCACTATATCCTGTGATATATATGCGGGAGGAGTCAATTGGATACCGCTTCAAAACATCAGAAATCGCTGCATCAAGGTGGTCGGGGCCTAATGACCAGCTGGTGGCAAGTGGCGCCATGACAATAAACTCATATTTTTTTCCATCCACTTTATTTACCGCATCAATATTTTTGCCCTCATGCATTTGCCTGGCAACTCCCTGCCGGAATATTTTAGTAAGATCAGTACCAGCGATACTTCTGCCATGCAAGCAAATCAACAGCGGATATCTCTTCCCGCTTTTAACGTTGTCTGGTAGTTTTAACAGTGCCGGAATATGATGCCATGGTGTTATCTGAACTTCTATCTGCTTAAAAGGTTTCAGATCCTGTCCCGCCAGCACTGCTGTTTGCAGCATCATACCTATAAAAAGGAGTATCTTCATCATTCAATCTTATTTATCAGGCACCCTTGAAGAGCACCTGGTTGCAAACTGCTTTTATTATAAGTGTAACAGAACTTCTTCAAGCGAAGTGCCGATAATTGCTTCTAATGCAATTTTCGATTGCCTCACTTCTCTCTCAAGATTTACTTTACGTACCATTTCTGCATTATAGATGCGATAAGCGTCATTTAATCCTTCTACAGCTGTACCCTGATCACCACCGGAAAATTTCTGTTCAACCTGTTTGTAGTGATTATAGGAATCTTCCAGGAGTGGTAACTGCAGTTCATACAGTTGTTTGTTGGCGGAATAATCTTCGTAAGCACGCAACACTGCTGCTTTTAATGCAAGCTTTTCGCCTTCTTTCTGTTGGTCAAATACCCTTCCGTTTGCTTTTGCTGCCTTTACTTCATTAGGTATGCTAATTAAATTTCCAAGTGGCACCATAATACCAAAGTTGTACCTGGGGTATAAGGTATTATTATTGGAAGTGCCGCTTCCCTTGATGGTAAACTCATTCAGGTTACCGGCTGCTGTAAGCATATTCAACCAACCCGCTTTTGCTCTGTTCTCATCGTATTTTGTGATTTCTTTTTTAATATCCAGTGCTTTGATTTGAGGGTTGTTCATGGCAAGTTCCACCAGTTTTTCTTTCAACCTGCTTACTGTAGGTAAATCGGCCGGCAACCGCAAAATAATACTGGTATCTGCTTTCTGTGCCTGCGCCACAGTACCCGTAATAGCTGCCAATAAAAAGAATAATACACGTTTCATGTTGTGATATTTGGAGATGATAAATACTTTAATTTTATAGAAATTCCGTTAAGTCCGTAATAAAGTAATGCTGATTCTATCAGCCCTGAAGATTCCTGTGCATATATGCTCACCACAATCGCAAACATTACACATATAATCACCAGTGTTAATTGCTTTTCCGTTTCAGTATTGCTTCTGAAATAATTAGCTACCGTATACTGCATTACCAAAAAAATGTTAATGCAAACCAGTATAAGCCCTATATATCCTTGTTCCAGTGCCGTACGCAGGTAGCCGCTATCTGGTGGAAATCCGTCCAGTTCGCTCCCGGAACCCGGTTCACAACTCAGGAAGCCTCCACCTATCGGGTGCGTATAGATGTAGGGCTGAATGCGATGCCTGTTCACATCACGTACATTCAGGGAAGCATCTTCTGATCCGGAGAACGCTGTCCTTATTCTGATAACAGTAGTGTTGCTATGGAAGGGGCCAAACATCACTACCAGGAAGGCAAAAACAAATATTAATGCACCTATAACAGCATTCCTGTTGCGCAGATTTACAAATAACATAATAACCAGACCCATAGGTACCATGACATAGGCGGTACGGGTACCAGAATACCCAAGTGCCATGAATTGCAATACCAGGGATATAAATAGTAATACCTTCTGAAACACCGGTATCATTTTATTTGAACTGGTCAGTAATACAATATTTATAATGCATCCACAGGCCATTATTACACCAAAAACTGCCGGATCAGATACAAATGAAAAGATGCGGATACCGGTGAGGATTATTACAGTTTTAAATTTTTCAGGGTACCTGGCTATGAATGCTTTTTCAAAGGGCATTAAGCCAAACCATTGTTGAACACAGGCATATAGTGCTGCCAATGTTAGTATGATAATCCAGAACTTGAAGAAAATTTTAAGATCATCCATATTCCGGATCATCTTCATCACCAGGTACATGAAAATCATGTTGCGCAGGTATACCCTGGCAAAAGTTGTCCAGCCATGTCTGTCGTGTACATAGGCGGGGTTGAAAAACTGGAGTAAAATAAACCCTGCGTATATGTAAAACGTAATCAATGCCGGATCGCGGAGAAAGTCAACTTTTTTGATACTTTTATCTCCTGATTTTAGAAGACTTCCCAATAAGGTAATTAATACCATGGCGTCTATCAGCACACCTACACTCATTTCTGCACCAGACATTCTCTCCAGCAGCCGGACGGTGAGTGTCACCGTAAGTGCTATATAGTAGCCCGCGCGGTAGTTCAGAATGGAGATCCCCGCCACCGCAATACCAATCGCCAATCCAAGCAGCAGTACTGTATATTTTACGTCCTGAGCACTGATATAAGCGATGGCCGGTACCAATATTACCCAACAGATAATAATAAACAGGCTATAAATATTTTTCTTCGCAAATTCCACTGGCATTGATTTATAAGAATACTATTTTAATAGCCATAGCAATAATTGTTAGCGCTATAAAGGTGACAATCAGCATCTGATGAAGATGTTGGTCTATTGGTTTCTGTTTTGGTAGCTTCCTCATATTAAATTTATATGGGCACTTTTTTTAGATATATGGTACTCTCCGAATTTTCCCGTAAACAGGAAGGTCCATTTTAGTAACAGACATGTTCTGTACACTATAATTGAAAGGAAAATAGATGATGGAATAAGTATCAGCAATAACGCGATACCGTTATCTACACCCAAATACAGCAATACTGCACGCATTAACGCGAAAATACTTACGTGTAACAGGTAAACGTATAGGGAGTAATGGCCTATTACGTTTAAAAATTCCATCTTCCGGATACTGGCGAGCCAGGAAGCCAGTAGTATCACAAACAGGCAACCGTTTAACGCGATGATCATAAAAAGATACAGGTTCATATCCTGGTGATGGAGATAATACCATTGCAGCAAGCCAAAAACGGGTGCCAGCATCAACAGGTTTTTTAGTTTAGCAAATTGTTTTTGTGTTTGCTCCCGTAAAAAATAATCCGCAGCTATATCTCCGATCGCAAAGAAAATATAATGAAGCGCTATATCGTACAGTGTGCTGAATTCCCGCACATAAGGCGCAATACCGAGTAATACCAATCCTGTCAGCAACTGCCATAATTTTTTATTACCAGTGATCCCCGAAACGACCATGTAAAGCATCGTTACATTGAATAGTGCAAATAAATACCAGAGTTGATCCAGTGTTCTCGGTTGCAGGAAAATATTCAGGAAGTCTTTACCCGAACGTTCTGAATTGGTAAACCTGGAAAACACGATCTGCAAACTGATTTGTATTACTGCCCACAACAAGTAGGGATATAATAAAGTATTAATCTTTAAGAATGTAAAATTTTTGACACCTCTTTTCGCGATGCTCTTGCTGAAAAATACGCCGGAGAGCAGAAAGAAAAGTGGCATACGGAAGCTATATAACATATCGTTTATTGCCAGCACATTGTGCGGCAATGAAACACCACGCGCAATCAAGCCATAAGCGATATGCCGGTATACTACCAGTATAATAGCTATGCCTTTTGCATAATCTATCCAGGCATAACGTGATTCATTTTTTTCGGGGCGCAAACTAAAGACGTCATTTTTTTTCTGCAAATTCATAATATCAGGATCATAACTCAATAAAGTCTTCTCTAACATCATTTAAAACGGCTCCAAGGAATTTGTCTCCCAATGATTCCAGGAATTCAGAAGATTCGCGATCAATTTGCTTCATTTTTAAACGGGAAGAGAAAATGGCGATTACACCTTCTGCATAGGCAGACAACTCGCGACTGTCAGTGAAATCATTCAGGGGAGCTCCCTCCATCAAAATATAATCGTAATACTTTTTCAGCTCTTCCAGGTAATTGAGCAGGTGATTAGGAGGCAATATTTCTGACGGTGTATAGTCTCCTCCTTTGCATCCAATAACTTCTATACCAGGGGTGGCGTATGACGTTACTATTTCTCTTACTTTTTCGATACTGAACTCTTCAGGAGTTACAGAGAAATATTCCAGCGTTGGCTTGGCATCCATCTGCACGCTTACGTCATTGTTGCAGAAATTGGTGTCAATTACCAATACTTTTTTATTGCTCAGACTCAGGCTGTGCGCAACTGCCTGCAGGAGGGTAGTTTTACCCTGTTGCGGTTCGGTACTGGTGAAAAGGAAGATCCTCTTGCCACTGTTTTCCAGTTCAAATCTCAGCTTACGTAGTAATTCCCTGAACACGTTCTGTCTTTTAAGCCATTGGGCTTCGTCAGACTTTTTTTGCAATATTTCCAGCAGGTTATATTTCTGCAGATTAGTGTGATTGATAGTGCCAATGAGTTTGAGGTTAGAGGTACGGTTGAAGATGGACGGTGATTTAACCGAATTATCCATAAACTCTTTGAACAATATTCCCATACAGCAAAGCATGAATACCGCAATGCCGGACATACCCATAATTACCAGGCGTTTGGATGATTCGGGGCTGAAGGCAGGCTGACCTTTCAGGGTCTGCCGGAAGTTGTCCTGCGGCACATTACGGTTATCCAGTGCGGAACCCAGTTTTTCCTTCAGTTTATTATACTCATCCTGTGCCAGTACTACTTCCTGCTGCAATGAACCCACTGTTGCTTCTTTGTTGGCGTATGATCCAACAGAGGCACGGAGATTACGGATTTTTCCATCAAGGGTACTGATATTGAGTTTTGATGCGCTCACTTCTGCTTCCAAAGCACCTTTACGTTGAATAAGTTCTTCTTTCGTACTTACTTTACCGTTAGGAGTGGAGGCATCGATCATGGCTTTTTGCAGCTTGCTGCGCTGTGCTTTTATTTTATCTGCCAGGACGTTGTCATTTGAACCTGTCCGGGTATACTCGTCGTTCAGGTCATTGATTTGTTTTCTTAAAGCGATGATGTCGCCGTTTGAATTGGTATAAGCCGGTTTCCCGCTATTCATCTGAGACAGCTGTGTATTCACATTGTCAAGAGAAGCCTGTAAATTGTTATAGTTAGCTCTTTCATCTGACACAGATTTTTCGAACTGTTTAATCAGGTCCCATTCATTGCCGCTGGCTGTTTCCACATTCAATACGCCCTGTGCTGTTTTATAGCCCCGCAGCGCCTCTATTTTCTGATCCAGTTCCTGTTTCTTCTGATTTACGAGCGCCTCAAAAGTTTCCACGTTTTCTACCGAGCGTTCAGAACGGGAGCTGCGGTAGAAGCGTAAAAATTCTTTATAAAGCATATTTACGGTATAGGCCGATAATTCAGGGTTTTCTGAGTAACAGTTGATGTTAATGTAGTCGGTTCTTGACAAACGGCCTGCAAACAACATTTTGCGGATGGATTCAAAGTCGTACTTGTACAGCTTCATAAATTCCAGCACTTTCCGTTCTTCAGGAATAGAAGAAGAAAGTATTTGCAGGGAATCGCTTTTCAGCCGGCAAATGCGGAGGATATCTTCCTTGTTGGCGCTTTTATATTCCGGCTTATTCAGCTCTTTTTCAGTAAGGTGTCTGAATGGTTTATTGGTAGAAAGATCATGTATCATCAGGTCGCAGGCAAGGAGGCCTATCACCAGAGGAGAGTTCATGGTCTCAATAACGTTATCGAACTTTACATCTGCTTCAAACAGGTTTAAATTCTCATCACGCAGCTTGATCTGCTCGTTGGTGGTAAACCCGGTGGCCATCTGTGCTGTAGAAGCATACAGTTTAGGTTTGCCGATCGTAAAGGCCAATGCTCCAGCTATTGCAGCAATGGTGCTGAACAGTATCCACCACTTCTTTTTTAGTAACGCCTTTATAAAATACACGATATCCATATAGAAATTTTCCTTTAACTACGTTTTAATATGATATACAAGGTGGAAGTACGCGTTGTTGCATACATGCCATGTTCCCGGTATGGTAACTGGAAGATCAGAGGAGATGGTAAAAAAATAAGAGAGTTTCAGGCAATCGGCCGGAAAGCTTCTTTTGGTTTTGTCGGAGGATGAGGTTACAGAAGAGATATCCGGGGCATAGTTAGTCCTGGTATATCCGGTTAGAGTCCAAAGGTAAAAGATTATATTAAAAGACACTTTATTTTTAAGCGAAACATAAAAATTACTTGGTAATCGCTCAAGTTTAAGGGGTAACGTAACAGATTATAAAAAAAGACCGTTCAGGAATATTCCCTGGAACGGTCTTTTTTTATAATCTGTTGTACTACTTATTGTTACTTTTTCATGAGTTTAACGCTCTTTGATTCACCGGTAGAAGAAGTGATTTTCAGTATATACATGCCGGTTATGTTAACAAACCGCTGTGTATCGATCCTGATGAGATTTCTACCTTCAGGTACACCTTTTCTCATTTCACGGTAGAGCATCTTTCCAGTCATGTCACTTATTTCTATCAGCATAGTAGCTGCTGGTTTCTGCAGTGTCACGTCAACGGCCAGATTATCTACGAAAGGATTAGGGTATACATTTGCCTGCAGGTTGGCTTTAATCGCCATGTTATTGCCTGATACGGCAGTGATTGGATTGTTGCCCATTACCTGCTTATTATTGGCAAGATTACCTGGCGTATTTGGCGTAACATCTATTTCCATTGCGTTCAGATAGCCTACCTGTCCACCGGTTGGTATACTTAAGGTAAACGCAATTTCACCGTTTGCATCTGCAGTGAGATTGATAAAGTCAGCTGTATTGGCTGTATTATTCTGTACGTTCAGTGTTTTGCTTACACCATTAACGGTGAACTGTGTGCTGCCGTTATCTGGCTGCGGTGCCCACCATTTGCTGCTGGACATGAACTTGATAACATAAGTGGTATTGGCACTCAATCCGGTTAAATGTCCGTGCATGGCAGGAGCGCCGGTGAAGAAACCTGATAATGAACCAAAGTAAAGGTATTGACTGAGTACTACGTCCGGATACACACCGCTGTTGTTGCCGGTAGTGGTGCCTTCAACACCTGCAGCCCACCAGCTTTCGTCAAAGTTCAGTCCGATACCGGTAGCCAGTCCCTGATCATTTTTAAGATTAGCGGTAGTGCTGCCGGAAATGTTGTTCCATGGAGCCGGAGCACTTGCATTGAGCATGAAGTTCAATAACAGTTTGTAACTGCCACCGGAACCAGCCGGCGGATTCACTGTAATGTTGAACGTGGTGGTGTCTGCTGCGCCATAAGAATCTCTGGCAATTACGCTTACATTGTTATAAGCGCCTGCATTGTTGATGGCCGGGGCCACCGCAAGAGATACACTACCGCCAGATTGTACCAGTGTTACAAAGGAAGGAAGATTCAATGTACTGTATGTGATCGGATCACCGTCGACATCGGTTGCCGTAACGGGGATATTCAGACTAGTACCTGCATCCAGGCTTTGATTGCTGATATCAGTTATAGAAGGGGCGTGATTATTAGTAGGTTGCTGAGTACCTCCTGCATCCACTTCTATAGCATTCAGGTAACCTACCTGTCCGCCGGAAGGAATGCTCAATGTAAATACGATCTCTCCGCTGGCATTTGGTGTCAGGTTCGCGAAGGTAACTACATTGGTGGTGTTATTTTGTACATACAATGTCTGGCTCACTCCATTAATGGTAAACTTAGTGCTGCCGTTATCTGGCTGCGGTGCCCACCATTTACTGCTGGAGAAGAATTTCACGGTAAATGATTTGCCTGGTTCCAGACCTGTCAGGTGACCAGTCATGGTGGGAGCTCCGGTGAAGAAGCCGGCCAGTGAACCAAAGTACAGGTAGTCGTTCATTACAGCATCAGGGTATACACCACTGTTATTGCCGGTAGTAGCGCCTTCGCCATTTGTTGCCCACCAGGTTTCGTCAAACTTCAATCCTGCGGCAGTAGTTTGTCCCTTGTCATTTTTCAGCGCGGTGGTAAGACTGCCGGTAATATTATTCCATGGTGCCGGTGCTGTACTGTTTTGTTTTATACTCAGGAACAGTTTGTAGCCAGAGGTATCTCCGCCTGCAGGAGCATTTACGGTAAGGTTAAAACTGGAAGTATCACTGTTACCATGTGTATCAGTACCAATAACTCCTATGTTGTTAAACTGACCTGTATTGTTGGTAGCAGGGGATGCCAGCAGGTAAACGTTACCCGGAGATTGTACCACCGTAACAAATGATGGCAGGTTATAGCCGGCATAAGTGATGGCATCATTTTCAGGATCAGTACCACTAACCGTTACGTGCAGGGTATCGCCGGCTACCATTGTTCTATTGGCAATCGTTGCAATTACAGGTGGGTGATTTACCACAGCGGTATCACCTGCGCCGCCTGCATTCAGCTCCATGGCATTCAGATAGCCTACCTGGCCACCTGCAGGGACACTGAGTGTGAATTTAATTTCACCATTGGCATCTGTCGTCAGGTTTTCAAAAACAGCCGTGTTAGTACTATTGTTTTGAACGTTCAATGATTTGGTCACACCATTGATAGTATACTGGGTACTACCATTGTCTGGTTGTGGTGCCCACCATTTGCTGCTGGAGAAGAATTTAATGGAATATGTCCTGTTTGTTTCCAGTCCGGTTATATGCCCGTGCATAGCAGGAGCCCCTGTAAAGAAACCAGGCAATGAACCAAAGTACAGGTACTCACTCATCACTGCATCAGGATATACACCGCTGTTGTTGCCGGTGTTTGCACCTTCTGTACCGGCAGCCCACCAGGTTTCATCAAAGGTTAAGCCTGCGCTGGTTACCTGACCATTATCGTCTTTCAGCCCTGTGGTAGTGGTGCTGGAAATATTGTTCCATGGAGCCGGTGCATTGTTATTCAGCTTGAAGTTCAGGAACAGCTTGTAGTTCGGCGTTGGTTTATCAACTACTGTTAATACAAAGCTGCGGATATCTATTCCACCCTGGTTGTCCTTGGCCTGTACCTTAATGGTATAGGTGCCAGAGGCTCCGTATCCCGGTTGTACCGTGATGCGGCAGGTATCATTCTGGCTCAGTAGCGTTGCAAAAGATGGCAACTGTATAGCTGTCCAGGTAAAGGTATTACCAGGGTTCAGGTCACTCAGACTTAGTTTGATAGTCCTTGTAGCGCCTTCATCCGCACTCTGTGCAGGGATAGAATCTATTACCGGTGGATAGTTATCGTTTACCACGAGGTTAAAGAGGGTCGTATCGCTGCCACCATTATTATCTTTAGCTATTACACCCACACCGTTATAAGTACCCTGTTGTGCAGCTGTTGGTGCAATATTCAAGGTCGTAATTCCTGCATTCAGCTGCAATGAAACGAATGCCGGTGCATTATACAAACTGAAAGTAACAGGATCGTTATCCGGATCCGTGGCAGCTACCGGTATGTTTTGGGTAGTACCGTAACGGATGGTCTGACTGGTGATATCAGTTATTACCGGTGCATTATTCAGTGATTTTGCTTTCACGGCAGGGGTAAAGATGGAGTAACCACCTTCTCCATATGCTCTTACTTTATAGTATGCTACGGTGTTGGCAACCAGAGAAGAGTCAGAGAAAGTTCCCTGTCCGGATACAACGGCGCCCAATGTTTTCAGCACGCTGAAATGAGTGCTGTCATTTAATGAGCGTTGTACTTCGTAAGCAGTTTCAATAGCAGAATTGTCTGTCCAGGTTAATTTCACGATCTGCGTGGAAATAGCCAGGGTAGCCAGATTGGTAGGTACTGCCGGTGGCAGTGGTTTAGCGGCTGTTGTTGCATTGGCAACAGCAGTATAGGCAGATTCACCGTAGGTACCGATTGCCCTGATCTTATAGTAATAAGCAGTGCTGGCCAGTAATGCAGTATCTGTGTAACTAACGGCATTGGCAGCCGCAGTAGCTACTATGGTATATGTTCCTCCACTGGATGTACTTCTGTAAATTTCAAACCCTGTTTCATTATTGCTTTTATCTGTCCAGGTCAGGTTTAACTTGCTGTAGTTATTCACTGCTACGGCCAAACCTGTAGGGGCAGTTGGTGCGGTACCATTTACTATTGAAGTATCAATAAACGCGTCAGACGGTATTAATTGCCTGGTAGATATACCTGCTGCGGTGCTGGTCCAGTAAACTTCCATAGTTGCACCGCCGCCTCCCTGGAAGTAGGTTACTGTAATAGGATAAACCCCTGCACTCACAGTTACTGTTCCTGATGCAAATTGTGCACCATGTGCGCCGTCATTATTTACAGTAGCAATAGCTAAACTGGAATACGTTTTATTGAAATATAATTTACTGCCATCGTCTGAATTTGTTTCAAACTTATAGGAGCCTGTTACTGGTATACGGATATAGCCAGTCCACATCAGCGCATAATTGGTGGCGGTACCAGCTGGTACTACTGTCAGATCCGGGATATAGGATTTACCTGTTTGCGCCGGTGTAAGTGTAGTAAAGTTCGGAAGGGTTGTCCATGTACCATTGTAGAGCTTATAAGAAAGGTTTGCTTTCTTGGTTCTTATGGTAACCTGGTTACTGGGTGTAGAGGATTTTCCCGACACGTCTTTCGACTTCACATAGAAATTATACAGGGTACCATCTGCGAGTCCTGTTACGGTAGCTGTCAGCACATTGCCAACAGATGTTTTCAGCACATTGTTAGCATAGACATCATAACCTGCAATACCTGCATCATCAGTAGCGGCCGTCCATGTTAAAACAACCTGATTGTTTGTAAAGCTGGTTATTACCAATGAAGGAGGGGCAGAAGGAGCAGAACTGTCTAATGCTGTAGTACCTTTCACTTCCGCAGATAGCGGTCCTGCAGCATAGTCATTTACCGGGCGTACCCTGTAGAAATAGTTGGTATTAGGTGTCAGGTTAATATCCGTAAAAGTAACAACGTTGGCGTTGTTTTTTCCTACGAGTGTATATGGCCCACCAGCCTGTGTAGCTCTGTAAATTTCAAAGTATTTTTCATTATAAGCTGGTGTAGCATTTTCTACCCACGACAGTGCGATCTGTGTTTTGGTAAAGCTGTTTACTGCCAGGCTACTGATAGGATCCGGTGCATTAATACCGGTGCTGCCAACTACTCTGAATGTATCAGAATAAGCGCCTATACAATTGCTTGGCGATTTTACACGTACCACATAAGCACCAATGGTGGAAGTAGTTAAGGTATTGGTGGTACCGATTACGGTAGCACTGCCTGCGCGCAGCCATTCATATGCATCCATGCCTGCGGGCACTTGTAAGGTAATATTGGTGGTACCATCCGGAGCCGGCAAAACATTGCTGACAAGGGCCGGAGAAGTGGTAATAACCGGTGCCGGCGTAGCTGGTCTGTAGCTGATCACCAGTGGGGCAGGAGACCATCCGGTCCAGCCATTTGGTAATTGTGCTCTTACCCTGTAACTACCCGGGGTAGTCACTACAATAGAATTTGCGGTACCTGTAGAGATAGTCGCGCCATCTTTTTGCCACTCGTATTGTTGATATCCGGGAGATATACCAATGGTAATTGTCTGGCCGGGACAGAAGGTCGCAGAACCAAATAACGGGTATGGATTAAGCCTGTTAGCCCTTAGCATAAACGGTGTAAAATCCGTTTCATTCCAGGCATCTATCCAGGTATTGTGAGCATCGTTGGGATAAGTAGTGAGTTTGAAATTACTGCCCGCCGCCTGTATCTGGTCTACTACCTGGTTGGTAGTATAAGGGGCAGGATTGCCATCCAGTCCACCCTGGAACAACCACATAGGTATGAACTTGTAGGTGTCGATGTGATTGGCGTAATCCAGTGCCATGGCACTCATTGGCAGTGATGCCGCTGTTAATTGCGGATAGCGCATGGTAAATTCCCAGGTAGCCCATCCACCACCAGACAATCCGTTTACGGTTAAACGATCGGGATCGCCTTTGGCACTGGTAACTATTGAATCTATTACTTCTTTCAGATTATCATAATCATTAGCACCCCAGAAGCCGCCCTGGCTTTGGGGATATATCAGGTATCCATCAAATGTTCCATTATCAACACGACTCATCCATGTTTGTCCACCCCACAATAAATGATACTCATTATCGTAAATGGTTCCTTTTTCACCTACGCCATGGAAGAATAGATAAATGGGATACTTCTTACCGTCATTTACCCCAGGAACGTATGTCTTAGGGAATTTAAGACGAAACGCCATGTTCTTATAAATGTAGCATTTATAAGAATCGGTGTTGTAACTCATCCTGACTGTTCTCACCCATTTTGTGATCTTATCATACTGGGGCGCAGCAGGGGGATTATTGGCATTGTAAGTGATAACCGGATCACTTGGATTGAGTGCAGACTGCGCATAAATGTTGGGAGCGCATAGCCAGATGAGCACAAAGAGGAGTAAGCGGTGTAAAGTTCGATTCATGGAAATACGTTATGTTATGTGACCCCCGGTTATTGTTTTGATAACCACAGGAAAATAAGATATAACAAGCACCTTCCCGGAAATCCGGAAATACTTGTAGTTCAGAGGAGATGGAAAAAATTAATTCCTACTTTGGATATTAATCCAATAGAGGTGGGGCTTTGTCGAAGGATAAGGTATTGGAATATTACTGCTGATCAAAAACTATTCACTGTGAATGGTGTATCCTAAATTCGGCTCATTTGACAATTAATGAATTGGTGACATAAAGTTAGAACAGCTGCTAAATTAAATAACTGTTTATATATATTAAGATTTTTTTTGCAAACGGTCGTTTTTGGTTGGTAAACGCAAATGTTTCACTGGTGAAATGCGGCAGCACTCTTTTTATTGCACGGCTATACTACGCTGAGCACGTTCCCAGACGGCGGATTGCCTTTTCCGCAGGAACCGGATGAAACCTATATATACGGTTACATTCATGAAAACGAAGTAAAACGGGATATAGAGGTATTTCGCTTTTATTTGTCGTCTGGTAAGTACATAACCAGCCAGGGCCGCTGAATAAAAGCATAGTTGTGCAATACCGGTTATAATATAGATATCATTTGCTTTGGTCAGGATAAGAATAAGATTGCTCACCAGTGCCAGTAACAGGCCAAGAGGGGCCAGTGTCCATCGGAGTACCCGGTGGGAAACATATTGCCAGGTTATTTTTGGATACCTGAATGGATTTAATAAAGGAAGTAAACGTCCCATCGATTGAAAGCCGCCGGCACAGATCCTTACTTTTCTTTTATATTCATCCCCAAGTGAAGCGGAAGAGGTTTCCATAGCATACGCCGCCGGCTCATACATCACAGTATATCCCTTCATGTTTATCCGGAACGAAAGCATGAAATCGTCAAGTATGGTGTCTTCCGGCAGTTGCTCAAACAACGCGGTGCGAATGGCTATCAATTCACCTGCAGCTCCCATCACGCTATAGAGTTCTGCATCCCATTTTTTCAACAGGGATTCATATTTCCAGTACATACCTTCTCCCTGCGCTTCAGCAGCACCGGTAGTGGGCATTACTTTTTTTTCTCCGGCTACCACGCCCACGCGATCATCTTCAAAGCGTTTCATCAACAGGGCAACCGCTGAAGTATTTAATAAGGTATTAGCATCCGATAATACAACGAAAGGCGTTTTTACCAATGCCATTGCGCGGTTCACTGCCGCCATTTTGCCTTTGCGCTGCGGGTCGTATAACAGCTGTACCATTGGGTACTGCGAGATAATTTCGTTGGTGCGGTCGGAAGAGCCGTCTGTAACAAAGACGAACCGTATTTTCTCGCTGGGGTAGGATTGAGAAAGTGCATTTGCTATCTTTTCGGCAATAAAATCTTCCTCATTATAAGCCGCCACCAGGAAAGTAACTTCTGGTTCAAATGTGCTTTCCTTACGGGCGCTATTGCCCTGCAGTAAACGCTTTATGCGGATTACGATGTAAAGGAATATGCCATAACCTACATAACTATAGCATACGAGTATAAGACTTGTCCAAAATATCACAGACCAAATTGACATAGCGGGAAAGAATTTTATGGGGATGGTTGTTTTGCCACAAAAGTATTATAATTTGTTTCATAGACAACCTGAATTTTATATTATAATTTTGATTTAGATCTCTTTTAGAGATATTTCCCGACCGTTTACAGTGAAATTTCTAACACTTACCCCCTAAATTGAGTCGTTTACCAAAAAAGCAATTGATGATATCAGGGAAATAATATTTTTGTTCCATGTTAATTGAATGACACGTTCAAATAACAGGACAACAAATAAGTAAAAACCATTTTTCCTCTCTCATATCCCCTGAAAGAAACCGCAAGGGTTAATTACCTGATAATTCTTGACCAGATCCCATTTAAAGCCTTCAGGTGTAGGTTATGCACTGTACGCATACTACTACCCAATTAACAGTTTTAAACATTGTTTAGAAAAGAAGGTAAATGAAAAAGAAAATTTTAATAATAGACGACAGTACGCCCATGCGTTATTTGCTGGAAGCGGTTTTAGGGAGAGAATATTCTGTGGTTTCTGCACCGGACGGTCTGGCTGCTATGACATGGCTCCTGAAAGGGAATAAAGCAGATCTTATTATTACAGATCTTCAGATGCCAAACATAGACGGGTGGGAATTACTTGATTATTTATCCGGCAGTTATTTGTACCAGGATGTTCCGGTTATCGTGTTGTCAGGATTTTTTGTGGAGAAGATGAATGAACTCCCGGACAAGTATAATAGTGTAAGACAAGTAGTCCAGAAACCCTTTGATCCTATGCAATTGTTGAATAAGGTGGGTTTCATACTAAATGAGCAATTGAGTATTTCTGCTGTATAGCAAGGTTGTTATATTGAATTAACCAATACACTACTAATAAGCGACATATGAATACCTTTACACCGAACCTGCTGCAGGTAGAGAGCATTAGAGGGGTAGGCAAAGAAGCCTTTCGTTCTGCTGCTGCTGATACCGAAAGCATTATACTTTTTGTTGGTCACCCCCATAAAGAGATGCTTACCGACAATAACCAGTTCAAATGTGTTGTGGCATCTAATGTGGAGGATGCAAGAAAGGTAATGTATCAACTGCAGTATGTCTTCAAAAAAATGCCGGCGGCAATTATTTACCGGTTTGAAAGTGCATATGAGTCAGCCCTGCCTGAATGGGAATCCTTTTTCTCCACTTACCAGTTCCTTAATTCTATCCCTTTTTTCATTTACGCGGATAAAGGTTTTGAGGAACTAAAGTCATTGGTGGTTAAATACAGCTTTATTGATGATGTAATCACCCTGAACGCCTGGCATATGCTTGGTAATAAGATAGCTATTGTAAGCAAGTTTAAGCGGATGCGTACTTTCCCTGCTTATAAAAAGATTTCCATCAACAAAAAGTTATACTCCCGCAGGTTTTACAGCAATTTCATGAAGCGCTCCCTGGATGTGACGCTCGCGGCAACCGGACTAATGTTACTGAGTCCTGTAATGCTGCTGATAGCTGCCCTGATCAGGTTAGAGTCCAAAGGCCCCATCTTTTACGCTGCGAAACGCGCCGGACGCAATTACCGTGTTTTTAAGTTTTATAAATTCCGGACAATGATCCCGGATGCAGACAGGCAGCTTGACAAAATAAAGCATCTTAATCAATATGACGGTAATGGTGCCGGACCTGTGTTTATTAAAGTGTCCAATGATCCCCGTGTAACAAAGCTGGGTGGATTTCTTCGTAACACCAGTCTGGATGAAGTACCACAGCTACTAAATGTGCTCAAAGGCGATATGTCGCTCGTTGGTAACCGTCCTTTGCCCTTATACGAGGCTACCACGCTTACTACTGATGACTGGGTGGAACGATTCCTTGCCCCGGCTGGTATTACAGGTTTGTGGCAGGTAAGTAAAAGAGGTAAAAAAGATATGTCCGTGAAGGAACGGATAGACCTGGATATTAATTATGCGCATAAGCGCTCTTTCAGATATGATATGTGGCTCATCGTGAATACGCCACTGGCACTTGTGCAAAAAGATAATGTATAATGATAGCAATTATAGAGATAATACTGTTTGTTTACCTGGCCGGATGCGTATTCTACAATCTTTTGTTAGCCATTGCCGGCCGTTTAAGCCGGAAAAAAAAGATATTATACGAAGACACTCATATTTACGCCAAAATAGCAATACTTATTCCTGCCTATAAAGAGGACAGTATTATTTTATCTACGGTGGCCAGCTATAACCGGTTGCGGTATCCGGTAGACAAGTATGAAGTGGTGGTAATCGCCGATTCATTACAATCAAGAACCCTGGAGGAGCTCGCTGCTACAGGTGTGAGTCTGGTACCGGTTAAATTCGACAAGAGTACAAAAGCGAAGTCGCTGAATGCTGCATTTGAATATTTGGGAAATGATTACGACCTGGCGCTGATTTGTGATGCGGATAATATGTTGGAAGAAGATTTTCTTTTAAAGATTAATCATGCCTACCAACAGGGAAATCCGGTYATACAAGGACAAAGGGTAGCGAAGAATCTCAATACGCCTTTTGCCATCCTGGATGCGGCCAACGAGATTATTGCCAATTTCCTTTACAGAAAGGGAGCGAATGCTTTAGGATTGTCTTCTTCTGTCATCGGTTCAGGTATGGCTTTCCATTATCCGCTTATAAAGGAGATCTTATTGGAAATTCAAGCCACCGGTGGATTCGATAAAGTGTTACAGCTACTCGTGTTATCTAAAGGACACACGATCCTGTACCTCGAAGATGCCTATGTGTTTGATGAAAAGATTACACACGCAGCCGTATTTGAAAATCAGCGCAAACGCTGGATGTCAAGTCAGCTGGTATATCTGCGCACTTTCTGGAACAAGGGATGGACAGCATTATTCAAGGGCGACATCAATTATTTTAATTTGGCAGTATGTCAGAATGCATTATTACCACGTATGTTATTGCTTGCTGCTTTAACCGCGTTGACAGTGTTTTGTTTTTTACTTCAGCCATTTTTAACAATACCCGCCGCCTTTTGGCTGGGACTGTTTGTATTGAATATGCTCTCCCTTTTACTTCCTATTCCAGGCAAATTTTTCACCAGGTATCTTTTCACAGCAGCCATTACTTTACCCCGTGCTATCGGTATTATGATATTACTGCTGTTTCGCTTAAAGGGGGCAGACAAAACATTTATTCATACTACGCATACCCAAACAGGTATTGACAATCCATTACTAGATGCAGCCAGAAAATAGTACATATTATCCACTGGTATCTATTATAACAGTTAATTATAATAATGCTAAAGTGACCGCGGAATTAATGAGGTCACTCCGGTATAACTCTTACCCTAACCTGGAGGTAATAGTGGTAGATAATGGTTCTGCCGAAAGCCCTGTGGCTGCAATACAAAAGGAATATCCAGCCGCAAAGGTGGTGTTGAGTGGAAAAAACCTGGGTTTTGCAGGGGGAAATAATCTTGGTATAAAAGCCGCCTCCGGAGAATACTTTTTCCTGGTTAATAATGATACTGAATTTACAGAAGGGCTGATAGAAGGTTTGTTGGAAGTATTCAGCAAATACCCGGATGCCGGCGTGGTAAGTCCAAAGTTTCATTATTTTTTCCATAAGGGAACGATTGAATACGCAGGATATAAAGCCGTGGATGCACTCACCGGAAGAAATAGCATGATTGGTTGCAAGGAGCAGGATAATGGTCAGTATGATGCCTTCTCCGAAACGCATTATGCTCATGGAGGCGCGATGATGGTGTCTGCAGAGGCAGTGGGAAAGGTAGGACTAATGCCGGAAGTTTATTTCCTGTATTATGAAGAATTTGACTGGTGCGAGCAGTTCAAACGGCATGGTTATAAGATCTACTATCAGTATAAATCATTGATCTATCATAAAGAGTCTATGACAACGGGAAAGAACAGCCCGCTGAAAACCTACTACATTACGCGGAACAGAATATTGTTCATGCGCAGGAACGTAAAACTTCCTGCCAGGTTGGTTTTTGTACTATATTTTATTTTCCTTACGATACCAAAGAATACAGCACAGTTTTTATTAAAACAGGAATCAGTTCATTTGAAAGCTTTCTGGAATGGAATTCTCTGGAATCTTAAACGCCCTAAACCGGATAACATATGTGTGGCATAGCAGGGTTTATTGATTTTACCCAAAAATCAGATGCGGATACACTGCGAAAAATGACAGATGTGATGGTACACCGCGGTCCAAATGATGCCGGTTATGAAGTATATGAAGATCCCCGTGCAACTATAGGCCTCGGACAACGCCGCCTGTCTATACTGGACCTTTCCAGCTCAGGACATCAGCCCATGCATTACCAGCAATACTCTATTATTTTCAATGGTGAAATATATAACTTCAAAGAAATCCGTACGGAACTTGAAAAATTGGGTTACAATTTTCATTCAGGCGCCGATACGGAAGTGCTGATAAAAGGATATGCGCAGTGGAAGGAGAAGGTACTGGATAAATGCATTGGCATGTTTGCTTTTGTTATTTACGACCGCGAAGCCCGTGAGGTAACACTTTTCCGTGATCGGGCAGGGGTGAAACCTTTATATTATTATTGGCATCATCAAACTTTACTTTTTGCCTCTGAATTGAAAGGGCTCTGTGAGCATCCTTCTTTCAAAAAAGAAATTGATGAGAAAAGCCTGTCCCTGTTTTTACAGTTCAGTTATATTCCTGCTCCGTATACTATTTACAAAAATACACATAAACTAAAGCCGGGTCATACCCTGAAAGTAACACTGGAAGATGCCGGCGTAAATGCGCATGAATACTGGAACGTATTGGACGCCTATCGTCAGCCGCTCACAGGCTTAACACAGTCAGATGTAATCAGGCATACGGAAGAATTGATGCATAGTGCCTATAATTATCGCATGGTGTCTGATGTGCCGGTGGGTGTGTTTTTAAGCGGAGGTTATGATAGCGCCAGTGTGGCGGCTATTCTACAATCCAACACTTCCAGCCGGATTAAAACCTTTACCATTGGTTATAAAGAACCGCAATGGGATGAGTCGCGTGAAGCAAAAAAAATAGCGATGCATCTGGGTACAGAGCATTACGAGTGGATTGTAGGGCCAGCCGAAGCGAAAGATGTGTTGGAACAGTTACCGGAAATATATGATGAACCATTTGCGGATAATTCTACTGTGCCAACTACGCTGGTGAGTAAATTTGCTGCAAAGGAAGTGAAAGTGGTGCTGTCTGCTGATGGTGGCGATGAGGTGTTTGCCGGGTACAATAAATTTAATCAGTCACTCCGTTATACCGGTAGTTTTCCCAAACCCCTGCAACGCACGATCAGTGCAGCCATGTCTGTGGTTTCTCCGGAAGTGATACCTTATTTTAATAAGCAGTACAATTTCGCATCCAGGTATGAAAAAATGAAACTGATATGGGCGAGTGGTAAGCCACAGCAGGCGCTTAAATATATCAGCCAGTACCTGACAGAGAATGAAGTAAATTACTATACCAATTTTCCAGCCGGGGGCTACCGGACAAATTTTGATATGAATGGGGAGCTGGACAACATGAATGATCCGCTGAACCGGCTGCTGGCAGTGGATTATAAAACTTTCCTGGTGGATAATAACCTGGTGAAGGTAGACAGGGCTACGATGTCTGTGAGCATTGAAGGAAGAGAACCAATGCTGGATCACCGACTGGTAGAATTCCTGGCGAAGGTACCCGCTTCATTGAAAGTGAAAGACGGTATCAATAAGTATATCCTTAAAACAATTGTACACAAATATATTCCAAAACCGCTGATGGAGCGCCCTAAACGCCCATTCATAGCGCCATTGCAGGAATGGTTCCGGGATGAACTGAAAGAACAGATGCAGTATTACCTGTCTGGTGCAAGGTTGGCAAAATCAGGTCTTTTTAATGTTCCGCATGTAGAGCAATTGCTGGGAATTTATTTATCCGGAGGAAAAGTCAGCCACCAGAAATTGTGGAACATATTGGTATTCCAGTTATGGTACAGCCGCTGGATAGAAAAATTATAGCATGGACAAAATAAATGGTAAAATACGAGTACTTGAAACTATCCGCCAGGGAAAAATTGGCGGGGGAGAGAGTCATGTGTTGGACCTGGTAGCATCACTGGATAAAGAAACATTTGAGCCTGTTGTACTATCGTTTACAGATGGGCCAATGATAACAGCTTTGCAGCATTTGAATGTTCCTGCATTTGTTATTGACAGTGAAAAGGCGTTTGATATCAGTGTATGGAAAAAAGTAAAGAAATTTATAGCCGAACAGCAAATTGATATTGTGCATGTGCACGGTACCAGGGCAAACACCAATGTATTATGGGCAGCGCGCAACCTGGGCCTGCCGGTAGTATATACTATTCATGGATGGTCGTTTCACGACGGTCTGCATCCGCTATCCAAACGTTTGCGTATCGCTGCAGAAAAGTTTATTACCCGAAAAACACAAATGAATATTTGTGTTTCTGAATCCAATCGGCAAACAGGCATAAAGGCTTTTAAAGGATTTAGCAGTATTGTGGTAAGGAATGGCGTGAATCTGCAAAAGTTCAATCCTGATGCTGTTTACCCTGACCTGCGTGCGGCATATAATATTCCGGCAGATAAACTGCTGATTTGTTATATCGCCCGTATGACCTATCAGAAAGACCCGGTAAGCATGGTAAAGGCATTTGCCACAGCACTTGAAAGTGTCCCTGATCTACAGTTATTAATGATAGGAGATGGAGAACTGAAGACTGCTGCCATGAATGCAGCAACGGAATTGAATGTAGATAAACAGGTAATATTTGATGGTTTCCGGCAGGATGTTCCGGCTGTATTACACGCTGCGGATATCTACTGTCTTCCTTCGTTATGGGAAGGTTTTCCTATTGGTGTGCTGGAAGCAATGGCAATGGGTAAAGCGGTTATAGCCAGCGATGTAGATGGTACAAAAGAGGCGGTGAAGGATGGTGAAAATGGATTACTGGTGCCAGCAGGCAATAACAGCGCACTGGCCGCTGCGATTGTTAAATTGGCCACGGACCATACGTTACGACTGCAGTTACAACAAAATGCGAAAGCTGCCATTGTGGAGCATTTCAATGTAACCGGAATGACAGAAAAGATTTCAGCTGTTTACCTGCAGCTTTGCAAATAATAATACTTTATCAATTTCAATATGACAAAGACCGCAATCACTTACGAATATAACCGCATAACCGATATCAAGCGGCTGAATTTTATTACAGACAGTTTGAAGAAAAACATTCCTGATGGAGGCCGAGTATTGGATGTGGGATGCGGTAATGGCGTTATCAGTCGTCATCTCGGGCAGTTTGGATATGAGGTATTGGGGATAGATATCAGCGAAAAAACTATTGCGGTAGCCAATCAGCGTAATACTTACTCCAATGTAAGGTTTGCTGCTATTAGTGCAGAGGAGCTGACTGCACAGGGTGAAACATACGATGCGGTAATATGCAGTGAAGTGCTGGAACATCTGGATCAGCCACATCTGCTATTGCATACCATTCATGCTTCCTTAAAAGATGATGGGTTATTGGTGGTGACGGTACCCAATGGTAATGGTCCCAGGGAATTGTGTGTGACCCGCCCAATGTTAAAGGCACGGAATAATCCAGCTTTGTGGACTTCTATCAATAAAGTGAAAAGCGTATTGGGATTTAAAGGTACTACCGCACAATCCCAGGCAGATAATCTTGATCATGTGCAGTTCTTTACACGCAGGGATTTGCAGCAACTGGCAGAGGTCAGCCACTTTAAAATAGTACAGTTTGCAAAAACCAATTTTGTGGAAGATGTATTTCCTTTTTCCCTGGTTACCAAAAGAGTTAAATTCCTTCAAACACTGGATTGCCAGGTTGCCGAACTGTTGCCTTATAGTTTTACAGGAGGCTTTAATACCTTGTGGCGGAAAAGTGTAAACTGACGGGTAGATATGCTGCATAAAAAAGGTTGATTCACCATGAATCAACCTTTTTTTATGCTTAGCCCCGTGATGGTGCTATCAATTTTATCCAGTAAGTCGGGCGTTTTTTCGAGGTCAAATTTCCTGGCCAGTAGTTGTCCCGACCGGGTAATTTTGTCAAAATCGCCGGAGGTAAATGTTTTCGGATGTGCTTTTCCTTCAGACCAGTCTATATAGCGGAGGTAATTATTTTCCACGCTGTTTTTGAAAGGACCATTCATAATAATGGTCTGGAATATGAATTCATCTCCTCCCCAGGTACGCTTATAAAATCTTTTTAGTTCAGGATGCGCGTTTACGTATGCCAGGCACCATGCCGCGCATTCCTGTGTAAGGCTCCACCACAGGGAACCTCCATATACTTCCAGGTCCAGGGGATGTCGCCTTGCAGGCAATATCTTATTTAGTAATCCGGCAATTTTGTATTTACCCGGCAAACGGAGATCTTCAAAATGGAAGGACGTTATTTTTGTTATTACGCGTTGAAGTTCTGCTTCCGGTAATATATCCATGAATTGCCGGCCGGGATTGCCGGCAAAAAAATCATGTATCTTATTTATATGTACCAGCGGATAATCCTGTGCGCTGATGAGGTGCAGAAAACCATACTGATGACCAGATGCTACTATAGCTGCTATGCCGTTCAGTGCGGCCTGGATAGTGCCATATCCTGCCCAGGTGACATCTACTCTTTTTTCAATAAAAAACACCTGTGGTAAATTCATCGCTATCTGCCACTCATTGATATCAGACTTGGCATCCAGGTGAATGTAAAAATCTATTTCCGGATGTTGCAGTCTGTCCAGTAAGCGACGTAACTGTTGCGGATTTTTATGACTCAGTATAATAAAGGCTTGCTTCATGTGCGGATATTTATTTGTACTGCAAACGGAACATTTTTATTTTTAGCAATAGGCCTTTGCATTCTTGCCAGCCATTTTTCCAGATACTTTTTATACTGATATCAGAAAGAGAACGACGAAGAAAATAGTATCCAAAAATAACAGCAAATAACAGGTTGAGAGAAGAGGCAATAGCCACTGCACGTATATCCGCAAACATCAGCACCAACGCAATATCGAGCACAATATTTAATACCAGCTTCAGCAGGTTCTTGTAAAAGTTAATCAGCGGTTTATTGATCATATCCAACGTTACCCCAATGAAACGATCAATAGGATAAAGGATAGCAGATAACAGGAATATTCTGACTATATCGGTGGCAGGCAGGTACGCTTTTGCTGCCAGTATTATGATCAATGGTTTGGTGAACAGGAGTAGTCCTGCTACAAATGGAATGATCATAATAGTGACTGTGCCGGTATATTTACAAAACGCATAGGATACTCCCTTCCAGTCATTTCTGTTGGCAGCTCCCGAAATAGTAGGCTGGGAAGTGGCGACAAAACTCCGCAGGATAATTTCAATTACTTCCATGAACTTTTGAGGAATGCTATAGATTGCAACTGCAGTGGGACTGAGCATTGTTCTGAGAACAAGGTTATCAGAGTAGTTCAGCAGGGAAGAGGAAACCATACTGCCTACTATTAACCTGCCATAGTGGTATAAATCCTTCACTTGCTGCCTGGTTCTGGCGGCCATGCTATTTATCGCAGTCCATTTGAATGCCAGACAGTAGATACTCGTTGCCAGCAGAGATAATGAATAGGCGTACAACACATTATGCAGATTTACCTCTTTTAAAAAGAACAACACCCCCAGCAACACAAGAAAAGAACCGTTCTGTAAAAAGCGGATCTGTACAATCTTATCAAATCTGTGTGCAGCCTGTAATACCCAGGTGGCAAAGTTAAATGGAAGGGAAAGTAAAGTCATGATACCCAACCATCCCAGGAAGAAATGCCAGGTAGGACTGAATAATGGAAAGGCGACCACATATACAATAAACGAAAGCAGGATAAAGGAAAGGGTAAGTAGCAGGGAAATGTACCAGGCAGCTCCTGTCACCTGTCTGCTGACCGCTTCGTCAACTCCTGAGCTGAACTTGATGATGCCTGACTGCAACATAGCTGTACGTATCTGATCCAGAATATTATAGGTGGCAAGAAATAATACCCACTCTCCGAAAGCACTTAAAGAAAGCATTCTTACCAGCAGTGCAAAAGAGAGTACATTGAAGAAAGCCATTATCACATTCCCAAGAAGAGAATGAAAATGCCTGTTACGAAAAACCGATAAAAACTTAAAAGCCATGAAACAATAATTACAATCGTATTATGTGAAAATCATGGTCTTTAATAGGATGAGGTTTAAAAAATGGGGCAATTATTCAGATACTGAAAGTGCAAAGGTAGTTTTTTTCGACGAAAAAAAAGAAGAGATTGGCCGCCATAAATTGAAAATAAACAAATAAGTATAAATGTAAAATAGTTATACTTTATTTATTGTGCACATATATGTTAATTTTTTTAATTATGTGATTAAAAAAAAAGCTTTCTTTGTAATATCGGAAGCTTTCTATTGAGAAACTTTTTAAGGAGAAACTATGAGGATAGATTTTTAAAAACTTTGCAAGCCATATAATTTTATGATTAACCTTTTGCTATCGCTAAGGCAACCTTTGTGCCGCAGCATTTATAGGCTAGGCGCTATTTTATTTCTGTCGTTTTTAGGATCCCCCCGGAGCTTTGGTCAGGTACAAACTGCCAGATCTTTCAATGATCCCACAATGACCAACATAAAAGGTTTCTATGAATATCTTCCCGCCGGGTATACACCTGGCAGCGGCAAAAAGTATCCCCTTATCATTTTCTTTCATGGAGTAGGAGAACTGGCCAGTTCTGGTGCACCCCTTTCAGCAGTATTAAATAATGGTCTCCCTAAAGTAATTGCACAGGGCAAATTCCCGACCACCTTCACTGTCAACAACAAGGATTTTTCGTTTATAGTGATTTCCCCCCAGTTCAATACCTGGCCGGGGTCTGCGGATGCAATTAAGTTTAAAAATTACCTGCTTACAAAATATGATATTGACGCTGACCGGATTTATATTACTGGGTTAAGTATGGGAGGAGGAGAAGCGTGGGGAGCCTTATCCGAAAATAAAGCAGAAGCAAAAGCATTTGCCGCCTCGGCGGTTGTTTGCGGTTATTATCCTCCTACCACCACACTGGCTGCAAATATCGCGGGCAACAATACACCAATCTGGGCCTTCCATAATCAGGTAGATCCCAACGTACCACCGGACTATTCCATTAACTGGGTGAAGGACATCAACGCCAGTACACCAACACCAAATCCGCTTGCAAGGGTCACCATTTTCAATGCTTCCGGCCATGACGCATGGACGAAGGCCTATGATCCTGCCTATAAAGAAAATAATAAAAATATGTACGAATGGATGTTACAATACTCCAAAAGTGGAGTGGTAACACCACCTGTTACGGGAGGCCGGCGTATTGTAGTGCCAATGACCAACACCGCCAACGGACGTGCAGAAATGTACTATCCGAACGCTATGGCTACATTGGGTGTTCAGCCAGGTGATACATTATGTATTCCGGCAGGAGAGTATGAGTATCTTCATTTGGGTAATATTACCGGTACCGCTGCAAAGCCCGTTGTAATCACGAACTGCGGAGGACAGGTAAAACTGGGTGTCAAAAACCAGGGAACTGCCGCTGTTTTTAATGCACCCACCTGTCGGTTTGTGGAGATCAGCGGTAGCGGAGATAAAAATTATGAATATGGCTTTGACCTGAATGGTACTAATATTACCGGCTTACAGATATTTGGTCTGACCCTTGGTGTAGGTAGCTCCGATTTTGATGTACATAACATATTTATTCATGACGGAGGCATCATGTTGCAGGCTAAAACCCTGCAAACCTGCGCGCAACCGCAATACCTGGAAGGAAGTTATGTGATGAAGAATGTGAAAATTCACCACATCAAGTGCCTGAACTCACTATGGGAAGGCTTCTACATAGGTAATACCCATTATTTCTGGACAGAAGGTACCTGTACAGATATGCGTTCACACTGGATAGAAAACATCCAGGTATATGACAATTATCTCGAAAACATTGGTAGCGATGCGATGCAGATCTCCATGGCAAAAAACGGGGATAACCGTGTTTTTAATAACAGGATTGTAAACTATGGCATGTCACAGAATTCCGCGCAAGGCTACGGCATTCTCGTTGGCTCCGGTTCGAGCCTCAAAGTTTACAACAACAATATTTCGGTTGGTTACATGCCAGGAGTAACGATCTTCGGATCTGGTGTAAGTGAGATCTATAATAATGTGATCTCAGATATCCATTATGAAGGCATTAATGTGTCTGATAAAATCCCGGCTAATACTACGCCGGATATTTTTCCTCCTCCGGCTGCCGTTATTTATAACAATACCATTATTAATACAGACAACGGGTCGAATGCGATCAAGATCTTTGCGTATCAGACGCCCATCGGACACCAGGTGTATAACAACCTGATGGTGCAGAAAGGAACTGCTTATGACTATCCCGTAAGGGGGATGTATATAAAAGGAGACCTGCCTATTAAATTGTTGTATTCAAATAACCTCTGTTATCCCAACCAGGCTGCCGCCAATTTTGTAGATAGTGCCAGCAAAAATTATCACCTGCTGCCAACATCTTCAGCGGTAGATGCAGGCCGGGATATGAGTGACTTTAATTTGAATACGGACTATGATAGCACCTCCCGCCCGCAGCAGGTAAAATATGATGTGGGTGCTTTTGAACTGAAAGCAGGAACCAGCTCACCGCCACTGGCAAATGCCGGAAGCAATATTACTATTACCCTGCCGGTCAATAGTGTAGCCCTCGACGGCTCAGGCTCCAAAGCAGCAAGTGGCAGTACAATCACGGGCTATGCATGGAAAAAAATAAGTGGCCCGGCTGCGGACATCATTACTAATGGTAATACAGCTAAACCAAGTATTACGGCTCTTACGCAGGGAACCTTTGTATATGAACTTACAGTTACAGATAGTAAAGGACTAACAGGAACCGCCCGGGTGAGTGTCATCGTTAAGCCGGCTGCCAATAAACCACCGGTAGCCAATGCGGGCAATAACATCCAGATTCAGTTGCCTGTAAATAGTACCTCATTGGATGGAAGTGGTTCAACCGATGCAGACGGACAAATTACTACCTGGTCCTGGAAGAAGACTGCTGGTCCGGCCGGCGGCGATCTTACAGCAGCCGGGTCGGTTAAAACAAATGCCGGTAATCTGCAGGAAGGTACTTATACCTTTCAGCTTACAGTAACAGATAACGCAGGCGCCACCAGCGTTGCCAGTGTAAACGTAGTAGTACTGGCTGCAATCATCAATAAACCACCGGTAGCCAATGCCGGCAATAATATTCAGATTCAGTTACCAGTGAATACCGCTTCATTGGATGGAAGTGGGTCTACTGATGCAGATGGACAAATTACTACCTGGGCATGGAAGAAGACCGCTGGCCCGGCCGGCGGCGATCTTACAACAGCCGGAGCGGCTAAAACGAATGCGGGTAATCTGCAGGAAGGTACTTATACTTTTCAGCTGTCAGTAACAGACAATTCGGGCGCCAGCAGCAGTGCCAGCGTAAATGTAGTGGTACTGGCGGCAGCTCAGCAAAACAAACCACCGGTAGCCAATGCCGGCAATAATATTCAGATTCAGTTACCAGTGAATAGTGCTTCGTTGGATGGAAGTGGGTCTACTGATGCAGATGGACAAATTACTACCTGGGCGTGGAAGAAGACTGCTGGCCCAGCCGGCGGTGATCTTACAGCAGCCGGGGCAGCTAAAACGAATGCAGATAATCTGCAGGAAGGTACGTATACTTTTCAGCTGACAGTAACGGACGATTCAGGCGCCAGCAGCAGTGCCAGTGTAAACGTAGTAGTACTGGCGGCAGTTCAGCAAAACAAACCACCGGTAGCCAATGCCGGCAATAATATTCAGATTCAGTTACCAGTGAATAGCACCTCGTTGGATGGAAGCAGTTCTACCGATGCAGATGGACAAATTACTACCTGGTTGTGGAAGAAGACTGCTGGCCCAGCCGGCGGCGATCTTTCTGCATCCGGGTCCTCAAAAACGAATGTGAGTAATCTGCAGGAAGGTACCTATACTTTTCAGCTGACAGTAACAGATAATTCAGGTGCAAGCAGTAGTGCCAGTGTAAACGTAATCGTATTGGCAGCGGTTGAACCAAACAAACCGCCGGTAGCCAACGCCGGTAATAATATCCAGGTTCAGCTACCCGTTAACACTGCCTCACTGGATGGAAGCGCTTCCAGCGATCCGGACGGACAAATTACGACGTGGTTGTGGCAGAAAACTGCTGGTCCTGCCGGTGGAAATCTTGCTGCAGCAGGCCAGGTTAAGACCAGCATCAGTAATCTGGTAGCAGGTACTTACACTTACCAGCTGACAGTAACGGATGACAAGCAAGCCACAGCTACAGCTACTGTAAATGTAGTAGTATTGCCTGCGGTAGTTGAGAACAAACCGCCGGTAGCGTTAACTGCCGGTGACAGAATTGTACAACTTCCAATAGAAGCAGTTTTTGCAGACGGTACTGCTTCCTATGATACAGATGGAAGCATTAAGACATATACATGGTCGCAGGTATCCGGGCCGGCAACGGCGGAAATTATAAACCCTGACCGCGCGCAAACCCTGATCAAAAGCCTGAAGGTAGGGGATTATAAATTCCAGCTCCTTGTAACGGATAATCTGGGCGCTACTGCTTCGACTCTCTTTCATGTTACAGTAATCGCATCAAGTCAGGATCTTCATGTAGAGGACTCTGCCCGTATTTTTCCTAATCCGGCTGTGAGCTATATCCGCCTGCATGTGGTGCGGAAAGGTACTGCTCCTTTGCAGGTGCGTATTTTTGATGTGAAAGGAAGACTACATCAGAATATCAGGTATACCATCGGTGAATCATTCCAGACGGACATCAACATCACTAACATGCCTACCGGGTATTATCTGATGGAGGTGAAAGGAGAAGGTGATAGTTTCCGTTGGACCGGGCATTTTGTCAAGGTCACCAATTAGATTTTTTCCCAGGTACCGGTTGCAGGTTGGTATTGGCGGATAGGGCGGGCAGGATTGCCGGCTACTACCGTATAAGGGGGAACGTTTTTGGTAACTACACTACCACCTGCTACAACGGAATGGCGTCCAATAGTTACACCTGCAGTGATAACGCTGTTGGCGCCAATCCAGCAATCATCTTCCACTACTATTTCGGCTACAGAGCAGGGCTGTAGCGCGATAGGTACATTGGGATCGGTATAACCGTGGTTAAGTCCCGATAATACAATGTTTTGTGCCAGTATAACATTATCGCCTATACGTACAGGACCAATGACAACATTTCCAATTCCTATTCTGGTATGGTCGCCGATGATGACTGCTCCCATTCCGTTATTGACGGTTGCAAAATCCTCAATGGTTGAATAACGGCCAAGTATAAACGTATTAAAAGGAAGTACATCTATCCTGGTGCGTCTTCTTATCAGAGAGCCCTTTCCCTTTTTATGCTTGAATGGGTTGACAAACCATTGAACCCATTTACGGGGGCGCGCCTGATTTTTAGGCATCAGCAGGTATAAAGCCAGTTTTTTCAGGCCGGGACGTTGTTTTATGTTGTCTATGATAGTCATAATTAATGGCCGCTGGTGTTTAATATGGCCTGGTAAATTGCCGTCACGGAATTTTCCCAGGTATGAGTACCTGCAAATTGTATGCGTTCTGCTGCCAAAGAACCGGAACGCTCAGATAAAGCTTTTTCTATCAGTGGAATATAATGATCTGGTGTGGCAGCGAGGTATACATAATCTTTGAATAATTCCATCGTTTTGGTGGCAGTCGCTACAACAGGTTTTCCCATTGCCAGATATTCATCAATTTTTAAAGGGTAGTTGCCAACAGTGACAGTATTCAGGACTTGTGGATTGATGCACACGTCAAAGGACTGCACATAAGCTGGAAGTACGGAGATATCCTTTTTCCCGGTGAAATGAACATTCGGAAGCTGGTGCAGATCCGATTGGAGGAAGTCTTCATCTTCCGGCCCCACGAGTACCACTTGCCACCCGGGGCGCTCCCTGGCTATTTTAAGCAGGATGCTGATGTCCAGTCGCAGTGATTTAAGCGCACCTACATAACCTATTACAGGTCCCTTTCCAACAGGAATATCAGTTGGAACCGGATGTTTTATATCGGCATCAAAAAGTTGTAAATCACACCCCTGGCCAACATAGTAACTGGAAGGATTATACTTTTGCAGCATTTCCGCCAGGTACAGTGAATTTGCCACTGCCACATCGGCTTTGGCAATATGACGGGGTTCCAGTTGCAATCCATGTTTTTGCCAGTAAGGTACCCCCAGCAGATAGTCTCTGCTGTAATAAACATACTTTTCCGGTTGAAGTAACTCCTTCAGGTAGTATCCCCGGAATATATCATTGTCATTAAACAGGATGATGTCTTTGAAATTCATTGCTGTCACCGCTTCTCTGATGCTATCAGCGAACTTCCGGTTATTACGCCTGTTAAACCAGGAGAACAGGGGGGTAAAGGGTAGCCAGTTAATGGATTCCAGCACAACGGAAGGGTAGAAGTTCCATAGATTGTCGCCAATCGGCACAATGGAAGGTACTTTTTTATCTTTAGTGTCAAGGTGATACTGCACATGCGGATCTCCTTTCCCGTTTAAAATAGTACGTCTGTCTAATGGAGCGTTTATATATAACACCCGGTTATGCCGCGCAAACTCCTGCGCAATGTTTTTACAGTTGCTGCCAATAGCGGTATACCATTGTTGAAGCCCTATAATAACTATATCTCTGTTTTGGATTAAAGGCACAGTAGTAAGGTCTAAGTGTATCGGTTTGAGTAAAGGTAATATTTGGTAATAGGTTTACCTGGGGTATGGTTAAATTATTGCAGTCGTTAAATTAATCCGCAATTTAAATAAAAAAATCAATATTATTGAACAAGTCACTAAGGGACTGAGTTTTAATTAAAAACAGAAAATCATTCTATGTCGGAAACAATTGAAATCAGGACACTCACGGTAGAGGACTACCTGGACCTGAAAGAATCTATGGTGTCTGCCTATGCAGATATGGCCGGCAGCTATTGGAGAGAGCCCACCATACAAAGGCTGATCACACTTTTCCCTGAAGGTCAGATTGCGGTAACGGTGAATGACAAAGTGGTAGGGTGCGCTCTGGCCATTATTGTAGACTACGAGAAGTTCGGGGATAGTCATACTTATGAGCAGATCACTGGTTATTATACTTTTAATACCCATAATCCAAAGGGAGATATATTGTACGGCATTGAAGTATTTGTGCATCCTGACTACCGGGGTAAGCGACTTGCCCGGCGTTTGTATGATGCACGTAAAAATCTCTGTGAACAACTGAATTTACAGGGGATTGTAGCTGGTGGCCGTATTCCCAATTATGAAAAGTATGCCGAACGTTTGTCACCCAGGGAGTATATAGAAAAAGTGCAGGACCGGGAGATCTATGATCCTACGTTAACTTTTCAGTTCTCCAATGATTTTACCGTAAAGAAAATACTTAAAAATTATTTGCCGAATGATGAGGCGTCTATGGGGTTTGCCACCTTGCTGCAGTGGTTTAATATTTACTATGAGAAAGACCTGGATACCATCCGCTATAATAAATCTACAGTACGTATTGGGTTGGTGCAGTGGCAGATGCGGGATTATGGCAGCCTGGAAGGGTTTCTGCAACAGGTTGAATATTTCATTGATGCGGTGAGTGACTATGGGTCAGACTTCGTGGTATTCCCCGAATTGTTCAACTCTCCGCTGATGAAGGAATTTAACCAGATGGATCCTGCGGGAGCGATCAGGGGGGTAGCAAAGTACACCGATAAGTTGCGGGAAATTTTCCAGCAGCATGCAGTTGCCTACAATGTGAATATCATTTCCGGGAGCATGCCCATCGTAATTGACGAAGTCCTGTATAATATCTCTTATCTGTGCCGTCGGGACGGAACTTATGAGCAATATATCAAAATCCACCCAACACCCGGAGAAGTGTCGGCCTGGGGGATTAAAGGTGGAAGTGAGATAAAAGTGTTTGACACAGATTGTGGTAAGATAGGAATACAGATCTGCTATGACGTGGAGTTCCCGGAGCCTTCACGTATCCTGGCCGAACAGGGGATGCAGATCCTTTTTGTTCCTTTTATGACAGATACGCAGCATGCATATAACCGCGTACGCTTTTGTGCACAGGCAAGGGCCGTTGAAAATGAATGTTATGTAGCCATTGCTGGTTGTATTGGTAACCTGCCCAAAGTAAATAACATGGATTTACAATACGCACAATCTTCGGTATTTACACCCTCAGATTTTGCGTTTCCGGTAACAGGCATCAAAGCAGAATCTACTCCTAATACAGAAATGGTGGTCATCGCCGATGTGGATCTTGTGCTTTTAAAAGAATTGCATGCGTTTGGAAGTGTGCAGACAAAAAAAGATATGCGTAAAGATCTTTACGAAGTAAAATGGAAGAAAAAGTGATTACCAGGTAGTTACTGGTCATACATTTTCGGGAATAGTTTTTCAGGAACATAAAAGTTAGTAAACAAGGAAAGTTGCAATACAGAAGGGATTGCAGCTTCCCTTTTTTATTTGTAGATTTAAGTAAACTCCCCGGTTATGAAAGATGCAGCCTATTATCCCTCCTGGAGAAATCTTTCCAAATACAAACAGTACCTGGCCTACTTTAGTGAGTATATCCGGCATAACGACTGGAAATCCCTCCAGGCTTCCCTTAAGCTGGTATTATTAAACAAACCTACGCAGAAGGGCTGGCAGGCCACATCTGCATTAGGGCTTTTCAGGATAAGGGCAGGTACAACCGATTTTCAGTTCATTAACTATGCTTATGAGAAACGAGTCCGTAACTACCTGAAACAACAACTGGATCAGGGCAAACTGGATGGGTTTATTGATATCGGCGCCTGCATAGGTGAGTATGATATCTGGCTGGGTGGTCTGGGAGTGTCCTGTGTTGCTTTTGAACCAGTTAATTTTAAAGCGGTGGAAGAGAATATAAAGCTGAATAATGTAGGCAGCAAAGTAAAGCTCTTTGCCTGTGGCCTTGGTAGTCACCAGGAAAAGGTAAACTTCAATATTATGAGCACTGTTACAGGCTCGAGTTATATAGACCGCGATAACAAAGAAGGTGGAAATATTCCCATCGAGAAACTGGATGATCTGCTACCGGAACTTGGATTTGCCCCCGGCAGCCAACTGGTTGTAAAACTGGATGTGGAAGGAATGGAAACGGAAGTGCTGGAAGGAGCCAGGCAATTCATCCAACAAACACCTCAGCTTCGTATTATTTTTGAACGTTATGAAGGGGACAATACTGTAAACGATAAATTAAGCTCATTAGCTGATTTTACTTTTGAAAGACTCGATGAGTTTAATTACCTCGCCATCAAAAAATAAATACCGGTAACTGTTTTTGTTAAGGGCAATACGTTTTAATGGACGTGTTGCCTTCGCATTTTGTGAAGGAAAACCACCCAAATAACCGGAAAATGGATGGTATATTATTTATATACATAACGAAAGCAAACGACTTGTCATTGATCCGTTTCAGTGCTATTTTCCCTCATATAAATTATTGATTAACAGATATCAATAGGAATTACTTAAATTGATTCTTTAAGAATGGAACGACTATTCTATACCGGTTCCGTAAAAAATTATTATTTTGGAAGCGTTTTTATTTAAACTAATCTGGTAGATATATCTTATTAAATAGCTAATAATCAATAAATAATAAATAATTAAGAAGATGAGTAACAAGATCAATTTAGCACTACAAATCATTCCTTCCGTGCCTTCAGAGCAGGTGTATGCGGTTGTAGATGAAGCCATTGCCGTGATCCAGGCATCCGGTGTAAAATACAGGGTATGCCCTTTCGAAACAGTGATGGAAGGAACCTACGAAGAGCTGATGGAAGTGGTTCGTAAAACCCAGGAAGTATGTTTTAAAGCAGGTGCGTCTCAGTTATTAGTGTATATAAAAATGCAGATAAGAAAAGACAGTGATGTAACCATGGAAGAAAAAACAGGGAAGTATGACAGCATATAGCTAAATTTTTTTATCTTACCGGTCGAACAAAAGGAGAGGAACTTATGCGATACGCCGCCCCATTGGATGATAATTCAAAACTGGTCACTAACCTTGTCATCATTCTTACATTGGTTTTTTTATGCAGACAGATCACTGATATTTCTCACGACTCTGTTACTACAACAATATTGCTGTTTATTCTGATACCGGTTATCGTGGTCGCCTGGAGCCTGAGTCCCCAATATTATACTATCACGGCAACGGCTATACTTATCAAACGACCGCTTTATAGTATCACCATTGAGATGGAAGATGTGGTAAGACTGAGAAGTATAACTGAAGAAGACCTGGGTAACAGTTCCCGTTTACYGGCTTTTGGAGGCGTATTCGGATACCTGGGTACCTACCGCTCCAGCGAAATAGGAAAGTACCAACGTTGGTGTACCAACCGGGAAAACCTGGTGCTGATAGAATCAGATAAACAAAAATGGTTGATCAGCCCTTCAGAAGCAGAGGATTTTGTAAAGAAGGTCAATAAGATCATTAACATAGCAGCGATCTGACAACATAAGCACCTGCATAAAGCTATAAAAGCGAAGATCCGGACAGTCACAGACTGTACCGGATCTTCGCTTTTATAGCTTTCACTTTCTCGATTTTTCCGGTAGCTAATCTTCCATCTATCCCGAAAACACGTTCCCCGAATTATCTTATATTTATAGTAATCAAAATAATCTCCTATGGCAAAACAAATGTCTATCATTCCTTTTACGGGAAAACTCGGCCCTCTCATTGGGTATAAGCGCAATGGCAACTACTTCCTGCGCTCCATGCCTGAAAGCGTACGGCAAACCACTGCTACCCGTCGCGCATCCAGACGCTTTGGCATCGCCAGCAGGAAAGGTGCTTTTATCCGCCATGCTTTTTACGGCAACCTGGATATCCACTGTGACGGCGGCCACATCAATCGGCTGAACAAGCTACTCATTGCTGCCGGTGATCATCATGCGGCCCTAACTGGCTTCCGCTTCAATCAGCATACCGGAATAGATCGCTTTTTTGCGGTGGCTCCCCGGCTTCTCCCTAACGGGATATTAAATATTCCCGTACAAACCATCGATGGGTATAAAGGCATTGCTGCCCTCGAAGTAAAAGTGATCGCCACGCGTATTGATTTTATATCACGCCAGGTGACGGGTAGCGAAACGGTTACGCTCATGATAGCCCCCGATACCACTTTCCAGGAAACAAATGTTTCGCTGGATGTACCCGGGGAGGGTTCACTGGTAGTGATTTTCCAGGTAAGAGCGATGTACAAAGATGGCCCATCGCGCAGCAGACAATATATGGCCGCCGATATTATTGCGGTGGCAGCGCCACAGGTACCCAAATCTGCGAATAAACGTAGGTACCCAAAGCAGACAAGATTGCTTCCCAACCTTACCTATACTCACGCATATCCAGCTATCATTCAACTGGAATAAAGCTAATTTGCCCCCGGAGATATTTTGATGAATAAACCCCTTATACCTGCTTCCTTTTGAATAGTACATCTCTTTCCGCAGCTACCCCCTGGTAGGGAAGCAGCATTGCTATGGCCATTTCCGACCTCCATCCGTCTTCTGATGCAATTTCATCCCGGTTATACACCCGGAACTCATCCCCGCATCAAGTCCACCTCTACTTCAGTGCTTCTATAGGTACTTAGCGGGTGCTAAGCATAGCCTGGACGGAGCCTACGTAATGAAAAGGTAATGCTGACTATAATGACGGGTGTTCTTTATGCACTATAAACTTTATGCTTAAAATTCATACTATCTCCCAACTTTTCAACTTGATCCCGTATATTTAAGTAACAACTTCTTAACCAAAATCTATCGCCATGAAGTCATTGTACGCTATGACGCTGGCGGGCGCTTTCCTTTTCTTACCCTTTTTGCTGCTCGCTCAGAATCACATTATTACAGGTAAAGTAACTACCTCCGGCACAACCGAGGGGATACCCGGTGTCACTGTCCAGGTAAAGGGCCGTGCTTCGGGAACCGCTACAGGGGTAGATGGAACTTACCGGCTCACAGTACCCGATGCCAACAGCATCCTCATTTTTACTTCAGTAGGCTACCTGTCGCAGGAGCAACCATTGAACGGACGCACCACAATCGATATCCAGTTACAACCCGATACCCGTAATCTGGAACAGGTAGTGGTAACTGCTATGGGTATTAAAAAGGAAAAACGCGCATTGGGATATGCGGTCCAGGATGTAAGTGGGGCCGACCTGATGCAGTCTAAGCAATCGAATGTAGTGAATGCACTGCAGGGTAAAGCGGCGGGTGTACAGATTTCCAGCGGAGGTGGCGCACCGGGACAAGGGTCCCGTATCCTGATCCGGGGAATCAATTCCCTGGATCCCAGCAGGAATAGTCAGCCCTTATTTATAATAGATGGTATCACCATGGATAATGAAACCGATGTTGTTGGTAATAATGAAACCCGGGGCATGAGCAACGGAGCCGCAGATCTGAATCCCGACGACATAGAAAGTATTTCTATCCTGAAAGGAGGTGCAGCAACCGCCCTGTATGGCTTACGTGCAGGTAACGGTGCGGTAATCATCACGACAAAGTCCGGTAAGGCGGGGCGGATGAGAGTCAGCTTTAGCACTACTGCCGGCTTTGAAAGGATAGGTAAAACCCCCGATGTACAAAATACCTATAGTCAGGGTAACAATGGCATATACGATAACCAGAGCTTCTGGCCCTCCTGGGGACCAACGGTGGCGGATGCACGTAAACTCGACTCCACCCATCCGGAAGTGTTGTACGATAAATACAAGCAAGCCTATAATACCGGCAGCCAGTTCCGTAATACCCTGGGAATCTCCGGTGGCACTGAAAAAGTCGTATATGCAGCATCGTTATCCCAGTTTAACCAGAACGGGATTCTCCCTTTCAGTAACTATAAAAACTACTCGGCCAGGGTGAGTGGTAGTGCGCAGGTAAGCGAAAAATTCAAAATGGGCGTTTCCCTCAACTATATTAACTCCGGCGGTAACCGTGCTAATTTTGACCGTTACGGAGAGCAACTGGTGTACTGGTCACCACGCTGGAACATACGCGACTATATAAAAGAAGATGGTACCCAGCAAACTTACGGAACTACAGACAATCCCATGTACACCGTGTATAGCAATCGTTTTGTAGATAACGTAAACAGGCTGATAGGAAATGTCAACTTTACCTATAGTCCATTCAAATGGCTGGACATCCTTTATAATGCAGGAACTGATACTTACAACAGTGGCATGACGCATGCTGCTCCAGGGCCCAAAGGGGTAGTGGGAGAAGTACCCAGCACCGACAACAGTTTTGGATTCGTAGATGAATATACCATCAACAAAAGAGCGCTTTCTTCTACGCTGATTTTCAATTTTAAAAATAAGATCAGCTCCAAACTGAGTTCCGACCTCAAAATCGGGCAGGATATCTATTCGAGAAAATTTAAACAGGTATCTGTCGAAGCAGATACCCTCGACATACCAGACCTGTTGATTCTGCAGAATGCGAAAAAGGTGCTGACCTCACAAAATCTCCAGAATTATTACCTGATGGGTATTTTCGGTGATTGGACCCTTAACTGGGATCGATGGCTATACCTCAACCTGACTGGCCGAACAGATATCAGCTCCAGTTTACCTAAAGCCAACCGTGCGTTCTTTTATCCATCCGTCAGCCTGTCTTATCTGTTTACAGAACATCTGAAAATTCCCGAAAGGATTTTATCGTACGGAAAACTCCGGGTTTCCTGGGCCAGGATTGGGAAAGACGCGGTGCCTTATAATACCGGTTCCGGTTATATTCCACTCGTAGATGGTCCCATCGGAGGCTCCGCTATTGGCTGGACCCGCGACGACCGGCTGGGAGATCCTAACCTGAAACCTGAGTTCACCAATACTTTTGAAACAGGAGCGGAGCTGCGTTTTCTCAATAACCGTTTAGGCGTAGACGTGACCTGGTATACTTCCAAAAGTACAGATCTCCTCATCCCATTAAAGTTGTCGAATGCAACAGGCTACGAAGACTATTACACCAATATAGGATCCATTCGTAACCGCGGAGTGGAAGTATCATTAAATGCTACCCCGGTCAAAACAAAAAACTTCAACTGGGACATACGGATCAATTTCTCTTCCAATCATAACGAAGTACTTAGTCTTGGCCAGGGCCTTGATGAAGTCGATGTTGCGGAGCATTTCGGATACGCCGGTTCTACCGCTACCATGAAATATATTAAAGGCTACCCGGTAGGTGCCATCTTCGGTAGGAGTTATCAGCGGTATTACGGCAGCGACAAGGAAGACCCGCTGATGATCGATTACAGCAAACCAATGATCATTGGGCAAACAGGCAGCAGTGCAGGCTTCCCTTTGATCAACAGCACACAGAAATACCTGGGCAATTCCCAGCCTAAATGGATCGGTAGCATTACCAACACCTTTAATTATGGTCCGTTCAGTTTATCTGTATTGATTGACACCCGGCAGGGCGTCAAAAAATATAATCAGCTGGCTAACTTCCTGGCAGCCTTCGGTGAATCTGCGGTTACGGCCAACCGTTTTGACCAGACAGTATTTCCCGGTGTACTGGCAGATGGCTCTCCCAACACACAGAAAGTATACCTACAGCAGGCAAAGGGACCTGATGGACGTAACTATGGTGCCGGATACTATCGCAATGTATATCGTGGGGTAACAGAGAATTTTGTGGAAGATGCTTCCTGGATCAGATTGCGCACCCTGAGTTTTACCTATCAGATTCCAGCGTCTCTGTTGAGTGCCACCCACCTGATTTCCGGCGCCAGCATTACGCTTACAGGTAACAATATATGGCTGCATACCAACTACACTGGCTTTGATCCGGAATCCAGTTCAAATAGCTCCGGTAGTAATGTGGATGCTTTTGCAGGGTTCACGTACCCGACTACACGTAGTTTCCTGGCCACCCTTCAAGTTACTTTCTAAAACTGCTGATCATGAAAAAACTACTCACTATATTAATATATGCATCATTGCTGGGCATACTGCTCCAGGGCTGTAGCAAATCGCTGGATATCAATAATAACCCGAATCAGGCTACTGTGCCACCGTTGAATGGTTTGTTGGTATCCGCCACTTACCACACCGCCACCAATGTATACCGGGTGAGCAATATCACCTCTTACCTGGTGCAATACCTGGCATCACCCAACGCCGATGGTGCTACAGATACGTACCAGTCTACTGACTACAGCACTACCTGGAAAAATCTATATGATAACATGACCGACATTCATGATATGATAGACCAGGCAAGTAAACAGGGGGCTGCCCGCCATGTGGGCGCTGGTGAAGTGATGATGGCCATCAACCTGGAAATGCTGAACGACTTATGGGGCAGCGTACCTTATTCCAGCGCATTCAATGCACATATTATTCAGCCACCTTACACGGGGGATGACAGTGTGTATATCTACTGCTTATCCTTACTGGATGATGGTATCCTGCAGCTGAAAAAAACGGATACCAAATACGAACTGGATGCTTCCAAAGACCTGCTTTTTGGTGGTAATACCAGTGCCTGGATAAAAACCGCTTACGCCATTAAGGCACGTATACTCAATCATATCTCTAAAAAGGGTACCTATAATGCTGCTGGAGTATTAGCCGCACTGGCCAATGCGTATACCGCCAATGCAGATGATGCACAAATGCTGCAGTTTCAGTCGCTCAGCCTCTGGAATCAGGCCGCCGTTAACAACGCCAATAATAGCCTGGATGGTTGGCTCAGCGCTCATTTTGTAGATGCACTCAATGGGAAGACTTACGGCGTATTTGATCCCCGGTTGCCGCTGATTACCGATACCACCAGGTTTGGAGATTATCGCGGCACCATCAACGGTGCTGGCCGGGTAGGATCAGGTACCAATAAAGAAGAATGCTACCTTTCACTGAAAGGCTTTTATTCAGGGCCCGGCGCCCCTTTGCTGGTTGCCACCTATGCTGAGTGCCGGTTTATTACCGCCGAAGCAGCATTCAGGAGCGGTGATAAAAAGACCGCTTATGATGCTTATATACAGGGTATTACCGCGAACATGGATAAGGTGGGGGTGGATACCGCAAAGCGGAATGCTTACCTCCGGAATCCCGCAGTGGGCGTGGGTGAGGGGGCTATTACACTGGACCTTATTCTGAAAGAGAAATATGCCGCACAGTTCCTGCATCCGGACACCTGGAATGATGCCCGTCGCTATGATTATAAATACAAAAATTTCAATCTCCCTGAAAATGCCCAGCTGACAACATTTATCCGGCGGCTGGCTTATCCGGATACCGAGAAAAGCCGTAACGGCGCTAATATGCCTTCTGTAAAATTAACGGATCATATCTGGTGGGACCAGTAGGAGAATTACGAATTTCAAATTACGAATTACGGATTGCAGAGGAGAAGCTCATTCGCTTACATCTTCTCAGTAATCCGTAATTCGTAATTTGAAATTCGTAATTCTATTACCAGCATTAATGGAAGAAGTAGTAGCCCAGCAGTATCGCGCAGAGCATGCCGAAGAAATCAGCGATGAGACCTGCCGCCAGCGCGTACCTGGTCAATTTAATATTAACAGAACCAAAGTATACCGCGAGTACATAGAAAGTAGTTTCCGTAGTGCCTTGTATAATGCTGGCCAACTTGCCGACAAAGGAATCCACGCCATGTGTTTTCAGGATATCTACCATCAGCGCCCGTGCACCACCGCCACTCAGCGGTTTCATAAAGGCTACCGGTAACGCAGGTACGAAATCAGTGTTGATTCCCATCCAGGCAAATAACATCCCGATGCCGCTGGTAATAAAATCCAGACAGCCGGTTGTACGGAATACGCTGATCGCTACCAGCATACCCACCAGGTAAGGAATGATCCGCACAGATACCTGGAATCCTTCTTTAGCGCCTTCAATAAAGGCATCATATACATTTATCTTTTTTGCCATACCTGCCACCAGGAAGGTAATAATAATCGCAAAAATGATCGCGCCACCAAGAGCAGCGGTTTTAGGGCCTATCTCTGCCGGAGGCAGACTATTTACCCAGAACCATAGCAGGGCCATGATACCAGCAAATATGCCCAGGAAGATCAGTACCGGCAGCTTGAACAGGTTGATCCGCTGAAAAATGGAAACGGTGACCATGCCCATGATAAACGCCATAAAGGTGGAGATGACCGTGGGAATGAAGATATCTGCGGGGTTGGCGGCACCAGCTGCCAGCCGGATGGCGATCACCGAAGTAGGAATCAGCACCATACCCGCCGTATTCAGTACCAGGAACATAATCTGTGGATTACTGGCTTCTTCCGGTTTGGGATTGATCTCCTGCAATTCCTTCATGGCCTTGAGCCCCATAGGAGTGGCGGCATTGTCCAGTCCCAGCAGGGTGGCGGAAAAATTCATCATCATAGACCCCATTGCCGGGTGCCCTTTGGGTACATCCGGAAATAATTTCGAGAAAAAAGGATTGACCAGTCTGGAAAAGCGGTTGATCATACCGGCTACTTCGCCTATCCGCATGATTCCCAGCCATAGCGTCATGATTCCGGCCAGGCCCAGGGAGATCTCTGCACCGGTTTTAGCACTGGCAAACATGCCGTTCATAATGTCCCCGAAAACCGATGCGTCCTGTAAAACTACCGACTTGAAAACTGCTACAACAAATGCAATAAGAAAAAATCCCAGCCATACGTAGTTTAATGCCATTAGATTATTGGTTTATTCAATCAACAAATAAACTAAAATAAACCTATCTTTGCGCAAATTTTAAAAAATGGCTTTGCAAGTTGGAATTGTAGGATTGCCGAATGTAGGAAAATCGACTTTGTTTAATGCGGTGAGCAACAGCGCTAAGGCGCAGGCCAGCAACTACCGCTTCTGTACTATAGAACCCAATGTGGGACAGGTGGATGTGCCTGACGAACGTATGTATAAACTGGAAGAGCTGGTAAAACCGGAACGCGTAGTGCCTACAACTATCGAGTTTGTGGACATTGCCGGCCTGGTAAAAGGCGCCAGCAAAGGAGAGGGGTTGGGTAATAAGTTCCTCGCCAATATCCGTGAGGTAGACGCTATTGTACACGTGATCCGCTGCTTCGAAGATGAAAACATTCTTCGGGAAGAAGGGGAAATTAACCCGGTGAGCGACAAAGAAATCATTGATACCGAGCTGCAGCTGAAAGATCTGGATAGCGTGGAACGTAAAGTATCCCGCACAGAGAAAATGGCGAAGACCGGTGGCGATCCTAAAGCAAAAATAGAATTTGAAATACTGAAAAGATGCCAGGAACACCTGGAAAAAGGTCGTAATATCCGCGAACTGGCCCTCAGCAAGGAGGAACGTGTAGCGATTGCCGACCTGTTCCTCCTCACCGAAAAGCCCGTTTTATATGTGGCCAACGTAGATGAGGCTTCTCTTCACACAGGTAATAAATACTCACAGGCCCTGCAGGAAGCTGTGAAAGCAGAACATGCTACTGTGATCGTGATGAACAACACCATTGAAGCCCAGATCTCCGAAATGGACGAACCGGCTGATAAGGAACTGTTCCTCAGTGAATATGGTTTGACTGAACCAGGCCTGAACCGCCTGATCCGTTCTGCCTACAACCTGTTGGAGCTGATCACCTATTTCACTGCCGGCGTGCAGGAAGTACGTGCCTGGACCATCCACAAAGGCTGGAAAGCACCACAGGCTGCCAGCGTAATCCACACAGATTTCGAAAAAGGATTTATCAAGGCAGAAGTAATTGCGTACGAGGACTACGTAAAATACGGTTCTGAATCAGCTGCCCGCGATAACGGACGCCTGCGCATAGAAGGAAAAGAATACATTGTTGCCGATGGAGATGTGATGCACTTCCGTTTCAACGTTTAAGATACTTCATGAAAATATCCGTGAAGGTTACAACACTCGACGGGTCGGATTTATTCCGGCCCGTCACTATTTAACCCCCTAACGTCCACGCATATATAATTTTTATCCACGCTTTCCAATTTGTCCTTCCAATTTGTAATTCTTTTATTAGCTTAGCCGACTATTATTAATGTTAGCTCATGCGAATTGTCAGGAACGTAAAACTCTTTTTCCGGGAAGGAAACTCGGATAAGACCTATGAAATTGACCTTTGTGAAGTTGGCCCGGAACAGTATCTTGTTAACTTTAGATACGGAAAACGGTTTGGAACCCTGAAGGATGGTACCAAAACGGTAAGCCCTGTAGCACTTACCGCCGCCACTACTATATTCGATGCCCTTGAAAAGGAAAAACGAAGCAAAGGCTATCTGGGAGAACAGGAAGCTGTTCAGGATTTATCATTTGTACCGGTAGATACTACCCTGGTTACAGATGTAAAACACCGCGCTGTTTTAAGACGCCTGCAGGACGCCATAGAAGGCATTTCCAGTTATAAAACCAACTGGAAAACTTCACGCGTCATCTGGAAAGCAGGAGAATGGAAAATAAAAGAAGCTGTACCCTACCTGATAAAACTGGTAGAGAAAGGAGATGCATTGCAACGCTATTCCGCACTGTGGGCATTGGCCAAATGTGCCGATCCCGCTGCCATCCCGGTACTTCGTTCCTATGCGGATAATGGCTCCTGGCCGCTGAATATCCGGATGCTCGCGGCCAACGGCCTGCTCCTGGTATTGCCACCGGAAGAACGTAGCGCACATGTACTTTCCTATTTACAACGCCTCCCTGAAATATTCCAGGCCACTATCGGCTCCAATGATGTAGCCGCCCTTTTCAATTTGTTACAGGAAAGAGTCCTCACACAACAGCAACTGAACTATCCGTTGCTGGAAGATCTGTACCTGGTAGCTTACGAAAACAGAACGGTCGCCCAGGTCATGGTAGCACTGTTACACCAGTTGCCATTAAGACCATCCTATTTCCAGCATATCCGCCACATTTTTAAACAGGCCGAATTGCGGGATGATCAGGGAATGGTGGCGTTGCTGGCTGCCAGATTTGAACGGGAAGCCTCTATGTTCGTAAATCCCGGTGCCAGAACCGACTACGATGGAGAAACAGTGGTGCCTAAAGTGTTTATACCGGAACTGGAAGAGTCCTTCCAGGCCGACAAAGAACTCAAGCGCCCCACCAGCAAACTCGCGTACTCCGACAGAACACGTGCATATCTGCATCGCCGCGTGTTGCGCCAGCTGCAGCAATTCGGGGCAGCTGATGATATGCAGTATGTTCGCCTCTCAACGGCGCTGCTGCTGCAATACGAAGAGGAAAGAGATGCGACAAAGGAATACCAGTCCCGCGATTACGGATATGTGAATGGCCGGTATGTTACCATCTATAAACAATTCCCGGCTAACTCCCGTGCGGTATATCTTAATTATATACTGCGTGGTAATGCACCCAACATGCTTTTGTTGCCCGGCAACAAAGAATGGATGTTCAAAGAAGAGGATGCTGCGGAAAAGAATAAACAGGTATTGGGTGCCAATCCGGATGCAGTCAAAAATCAGGACAAGAATAACCTGTTGAAGAAGTTATTCGGCTGGCTGGGTGGAGCAGAAAAAAATATTACCACGGCAGCGGTGCCACCAGAATATCAGGCGGAGAAAGCGTCGGTACGTCCTGTGAGCGATGTTCCGTACCTGCACTTATGGCAACAACTTCCGCAGGCTTTCATCCAGTTGCTGATTTCTGCACGGATGGAAGTAGTACATATTTTTGCCATGGAGCAACTGAAATCGCATCCCGACTATCGCAGTCTGAAAGATAAAATGGATGAAAAGGTGATTGCCGGATTATTGGCCAATCCCTTCAGCATTCCTTCTATGTTTGGTCTGGAACTGGCAAAGGAAAGGTATAACCCTGCGAAACCAGAACTGGGCTTATTTTATGTATTAATAAAAAGCCCGCTGGAGCTGGCACGTATACAGGGGCTGCAATGGATCAGCGAAAATCAGGCGATTTGTTTCGGGGATGCTGACTTCCTCATGCAGCTGATCTTTTCACCCTATAAAGAAGTACGCAACTTTGTGCGTAAGCAGCTCAACGAAAGTTATCTGCCATTGGACAAAGCCCGCATACTCAGCACTAAGGCTATCCAGGGTCTACTGGAGCTGAAAACAGCTACAGATGCAGGGAACGACAACCTGAATGATGCTTGCAGTATCATTGAATACTTCTGCCGCGAAGCACTAACGGAAACGGGTATACCGATAATAGAAGACCTGCTGAAAAGCCCGGTAGCTGCCTGTCACGCCTTTGCTGCCAGGTTACTGCTGCTCAAACAGGGACATTTCAATTATACGGAGATATCAGATGAGCTCTTACAAAACCTGCTGAATAATACTTTCCAACCCGTAAGAGCAGCTGGCGTGGATATACTGAGCGCCATGGGGTCGAACGAATTGCTGGCAAGACCTGAACTGATACTCCATATTGTATTAAATACGTACACGGACGTACGAAATGCGATTCGTCCGTTGATCAGCCAGTTGGTGCAGCAGGATAATCGCCTGGCGATATACCTGGTAAATGAGCTGGTGCCACGACTGATGCGTAAGGAAACCGCGGAAGGCATGCATGCTGATATTGCGGCGATCCTCAGTAATGAACTGGTCAATTATTTACAGGATGTAGATACCGCCACTGCTTTGCGCCTGTTATATTCCAATTACAGATCCGCCCAGGAGTTTGGGCTCGTAGTGTTGGACAAGTATATCCCTGCACAGGCATTGTCGCTGAAACAGGTGATTGCTATCGGCAATCACGAATTGCTGGGTGTAAGAGAATGGAGCTGGAATTTCTTCCATAAAAATATTGAACGCATCCGTTATGAACGTGATGCCGCTATTGGTTTACTGGATGCAAAATGGGAAGACACCCGGCAAAATGCCATGGAGTTTTTCCGCACACAGTTTGGGGAAAATGACTGGTCGCCGGAAACACTGGTTGCCGTAGCAGACAGCGTAAGACCGGATATACAGGCTTTTGGCAGGGAATTGCTGATGCGTTTCTTCCGGGAAGCAGATGGCAGCACTTACCTCATGAAACTGAGTCAGCATCCCAGTGAGTCCATGCAGTTGTTTGCCACCAATTACCTGGAACGTTATGCGGCAGGGAACCTGGATTACCTGCAACAGCTGGAACCCTATTTCCGGATAGTACTCAGCCGCGTAAATAAAGCCCGTGTCGCCAAAGAAAGAATCTTCGGATTCCTGGAAAAGGAAGCCGGGAAATCCGCGGAGGCCGCCACCTATATCGGACATATCATTGCTCATATTTCTGCTACGGTGGCCATTGGAGACAAAGCACGCTGTATTGACATCATGCGCAACATACAGCAGCAATATGCCGTTGAACTGCCTATTCAGATATTGCCAACAGCGATCAGAGTATCTTAAAAAGTAATCCATTTTATGTTATTTAACTACAGATATAGCGGCAACTCCCAGGTGTACAGCAATGCCACTTCTGCAGGCATTTCATTTGCACCGGATACCCGCCGTGACCCGACTTTCTTTGTGGGCAAGCTGCATAAAAAAATAGCTTTCCGTGAAGCCATATCTGCCCTGCACGATGTAGTGGTGTCTGATCTGCGCTTTAAACCCAAAGACAAAACCGCCTACAAAGAATGGGCTGCCCAGCAGGAATCAATCTGGCTGGCAGAGTTCATGAACCAGTACGATGCAAAAGCAGCCGACCAGCGCATAGACGCGCTGAGAGGAGAACTGCAGGGTATTGCACAGGAAAAGGATAAGGTCATGGGGCCGTTTTACAAAGCACGTAAACAATATTTCGACTTTTTATATCAGAAAGACCGCGATGCCTGGTTTGTACTGGATCCCGTTATTAGTGTGCATCCGGATGAGCTGTTCTTTGAATGTTTCAGTCAGGATGAATCTACTTATGGCAAACTGAGCGCCAGCTACAACGTATTCAAGGAAGTGAACGAATTTGAATGCGGCACTACCAATATTGATTACTCTGCTGCTTTATATAATGAGTTCCAGAAGATCAGGGACTATAAGGAAACAGATTTCAAAATCGATCCGGGAGGCTTCCAGGTACAAACTTCCCAGGAAGAGCTGTACCATGAAGTAAAGATAGATTTGCCGGATAGCTGGGTAAGAGGATTTCTGCAGGTAAGTTCAGCGATGACATTACCCGCTGCCAGCTTTGACCTGCATCCAATGGATGTATACAATTTCTGCTCCTGGCTGCGCAGGTTTAAAGAGAAAAAAGGACCCCGTTCCATTCGTTTTATACTGGAACCCGGCAAGCCGGTACGTGCTGTATTTGAACCATGGAATCATGAAATCGTATGTGCGAGATCGTTATACACCGGTCCACAGCGCAGAGAAATCAGGATATGGGGGAGAAGGAGAATGCTGATCCTGGAAAGACTGATTCCGATTGCCCGCAAATTCACAGTGCATCTTACCGGGAACGGATTACCATCTTTTTATGTAGCAGACCTGGGCGATATGCAGTTTACACTGGGCCTCAGCGGATGGACAGCCAACGACTGGTCACGTGCCGGTCAGTTTGACCTCATGGCGCCCAGAGCAGCAGTAGATGATACCGCCAAACTGAAAGTGTTTGCGGACCTGAAGACAAGATGGATGGCAAAACCGGAAACGATTGTTGCGGCTACAGGATTAGATAAAGCAACCGTATTGGGCGCATTGGGGATTTACACGCAGGCAGGTAAAGTCATCTTTGATCTGCATACCGGCTTTTACCGTTTGCGGGAACTCAGCCGGGAACCATTGCCGCTGGATGAACTGCGTTTTTCCAATCCGCAGGAAGCAGATGCCAACAGGTTTATAAAAGAAGGAAAGGTAACGGTTGCCGCGACAGACATTCCTGGTGTTGGTTTACAACTGAAAGGAAATGTACAGGCACCACATCGTGTATACCATCCCGTTATAACCATTGATGCTGATGAAAGATTAAGTGAAGGGCATTGTGATTGTAATTTTTATGCTTCGAATAAATTATACAAAGGGCCCTGCGAACACATGCTGGCACTGCGTATAGCGCATTCGGAAAGTAAAGCGGTAAAATAATTTTCGGGGGAGATATTTTATTTTCCGAAATTATTTTCTACCTTGCTGACTCGTTAATAACAAAGATCTTTGTAAAGAGGAATTGATTGCACTTGCGCCCGAAAAGGGACGAATGATGTTTCGTCATTCAGGTATTTTGACTATACATGCTTCACTAAATGCAATCTTTACTTTGGGAGGGGCCTACCATACGCATATTTCCGGTAGAAGCCCCAGGGGCTGAAATATACGTATGGTAGGCCCCTCCCTGGAGTTGATTGATTTAGTCAATGGTTCGCACGAAGGCGATTTCCTCTTTACAGAATTTTGTTTCTTTCCCACTCAGCAAGGCTGCACAGCCGATCAGATTTCACCCGCATCATCTCAGCATTTTATTGTTTTTTTTTAGCTATTTGGTTATTATATGTCATCAGCATTGCGTTGAGTCATCATAAAATAACCGAATAAGAAAATGAATAAATACCAAAATATTTATCATGTCTTTAACCCGTCAACAGCTGTACGATCAAATACGTGCATCCTCTAAAGAGGAATATATACTGGAAGAAATGACGCGCCTGGGATTCTGGCCCAGAAGTGTTGGACAACCTGCTCCGGCAGTAGCGCTCATCCGCAAGGAAGGAGAATTACACCGGCAGCTGAATGAACTCCTGGCCGAAAAGCAAAAATACCGCAACAGAAGGTTGTTGCTGGAAGACATGCGTAAAGAACGCATGGCCAAAGCGAAATTAAAAAGGGTAGAAACCAAAAAACGCCGGGAAGAAGCAAGGGTAAAACGCGCGGCAGAATGGGCGACGGAAAAAAATCTGCACATCGTTTATCTTGGGGAAGAAGTATCCGCAGGGTTAAATAAAGTAATTCCTGATACCACACAACTGGAGAAATTTGGTTTGCCGGTATGGTCCGATGCAGTGGCATTAGCCAACGCCATGGGCATTACCATAGGTAAACTGCGTTACCTGTCTTTCAATCGTAAAGTAGGTCACCATACCCATTATCAGCGTTTCCAGATCCCTAAAAAATCAGGTGGTACCCGCGTGATTTCTGCCCCTATGCCACAGCTGAAAGCAGCTCAACACTGGATACTGGAGAATATTCTCTATAAAATAAAAACCAACGAATCTGCTCATGGCTTTGTGCCGGGTAAGTCTATCGTTACCAATGCTGCCCCGCACATCGGACAGGATATCGTTATCAATGTGGATCTGAAAGATTTCTTTCCTTCTATCGAATATAAAAGAGTGAAAGGCTTATTCTGCAAGCTGGGCTATGCAGAACAGGTGGCCACCATCCTGGGACTGATATGCACAGAACCGGAAGTAGATGAAGTACTGTTGGACGGCCGCAAATATTATGTGGCTAAAACAGCGCGGCATCTTCCACAGGGTGCACCTACCAGTCCGGCCATCACTAACCTGATTTGTTATAAATTGGACCGGCGTTTTGCAGGACTGGCGGCAAAATACGGTTACGCCTATACGCGATATGCGGATGACATGACTTTCTCCGCCAAAGGAGCTGCCGCTGATAAAGCAGGACAATTATTACGCGCCGTAAAAATGTTTGTAAAGGAAGAAGGATTTACCCTTCATCCTGACAAGCTAAAAGTGATGCGCCGCGGAGATAAACGGGAAGTAACAGGTATCGTAGTGAATGAAAAGCTAAGCCTGGACCGTACTACCTTACGCAAGTTCCGCGCACTGTTACACCAGGTAGGACACACCGGCTTATCCGGTAAAAGCTGGGGGAAAGGAAAAAATATTATCAGCAGCATGGAAGGCTACGCCAACTTTGTTTATATGGTGAAGCCGGACCTGGGAGCAAAGCTGAAAGCCACGCTGGCAGCCTTGTTGCAAAGGGAAGATATTAAAGCAGAAGCCCGTAGCATCTGGACCGGTGAGCAGTTGCCACCAAAGGAAAATGGTGTATCTGCAATAACCGGCGCTCCGGTAAATACTGATACAATAACATCAGCATCCGCCACTTCGCATAGCATAGACGGAACTGCTGGTCAAACACCTCAGGCCGCCCCCGGAAATCCGGCAGGCGATAAGCCTACCGCTTCGGACAAACCCTGGTGGGACGTTCTGTAAAGCACGTACCTGACATAGAAAAGGCCTTGCGTATTTGTCTTCCTGAAAATTATTTAACAGGAAGACAGCCACGCAAGGCCTTTAATATTTTTCAGGCGATGTGCCGACGACAGCACCCGATAGTGTAGTATCAGTTACAACGGCTGACGCATGCTCATTTAGTAATAACAGCTCATTGTATAGTTACCGGTGGTGTCGCTATGGACAACACCGGTTGAATAATTACAGGTTATACCCCAGTGAAATATAGTACTGTGAACCAATGGTTGGGTTACCCCATGATTGAATATATTTCTTATTCAATAAATTCACTGCACCCAGTTTCACGGTTGTTTTTGCCTTAGGGAAAAATTTGCTGACCATCGCGTCAAGCGTACCAAATGCAGGTATCTCGCTCAGCGCAGCCACATTTACTGCAGGGCCTACAAAAGAAGACTGCCATATGAATGACTGTTGCCATTTCCATAGAACGTTGAAAGCAAAATTTGAATTGGCGATGTTACGATTGCCGAAATTCAGACTGTAGCGCACTTTAGGAGTGTTATACATAGCGAGGAAAGAACCGAGGTCTTTGGCGTTAGTCAGTTCATTATAGGATACGTTACCTCCGAAGGTGAAATTGAGTGGCAGACTGTAATCCAGGCCAAGCGCCCATCCCCATGAATGCACTGTTTCCTGCGCACTTACCGGAACAGAGAATACGTTCCTGGTAGTAGCACTGGTAGGTTGAATGAGTACCTGGACCCCATTCATGTTTTTGAAATCATTTTTATAGACATAAGCATCGATCAGCAGTTTCTTTGCCACCAGTGCCTTGTATCCGATTTCGTATGCCTGTATTTTTTCCGGTAAAAACTCATTAAAAGTGTATTGTTTAGGAGCACCAGCCTGCACAGATTGTAAGGAATACACCGGACCTTTGTCGAGACCATAACGTTCCCGCAGGAAAGGCAAGCCACCGATCAGATGTGCCTGTGGTGTTACCAGGTCTATGTATTGATCCTGGTTATGTGGAATGCGGAAACCTGTCTGATAGGAAACACGAATGTTTTGTGTTTCGAGGAAAGTATACACTGCTGATACACGCGGACTGAACTGACCTTTAAAGTTCATGTTCTTATCGTAACGTACGGAACCTGTTAGTTTGAGGTGGTCGTTGATCAGTTTTTTCATGATCTGTACATATCCACCATATTCGTTGATGCGGAACTCTTTGCCGTTATCATCCAGCGCAAATAATGTCTTTTCAGAATTCAGTGCGTAGCGGCGATAGTTACCACCAACCAGGATTTCGGCGAAGTGTACAAGGTTGTGGAAGTTGTACATGAACTCAGCCTGATAAAGATTGGTTTTATCAGTGAATTTAGCACCTACACCACTGGCATCTCCTGGGATCGCCTTGTTTTTTACTTTATCTGCAGCGGCATCAAATTCTGGCGTGCCTGGAAGTAGACGGCCTTTGTCTGCAATGCCTCTGGCGGTCGCGTTGTAGGTATCCCGTTTACCATTTACAGCAGCCTGGGCTGCTGCCAGTGCAGCTGTGGGGGTAGCTCCACCCTGTAAAGCGGCACCATAGGCCTGTGCAAAGTTGGTGATGGAGTTGGTAGCGTATGTGCCGAAATATTCGCCATACCATTGCTGGCTGCTCTTCCAGGCTTCATTGATACCGGAAGCCAGTGTACCGCCGGCATAGCTGTCACCGGATCTTTCCTGGGTAGTGTATAATCTTACATAGAAGTCCGGACTTTTCAGCTCCACTTTATACTGGCCCATATTGAAATTCTTCAGGGAGTAGCGATCGGCTCCGGTGTACACGGTGGTACCGGCACCATAACTACCTTGTATGAGGGCTTCCAGGTTTTCCGTGATCTTATAGTGAAGGGCACCATTCAGTTTCAGGTTTTTGGTAGTATAGTCCACCACATCGGCTTCATTGTAGCCGGTACGGGTAATACTACTGCTACCTGCACCCGGAATGGCAGCGTTCAGGATTTGTTGAGGTGTTACTGTACCACCTAACATGCCTGAAACCTGCGCCAGCTGTGTGGCGAGGGGGGATCCGGGAGTGGCTGCCTGCGCTGCCAGGGTGTTATACATATTTACGGTATTTTCATCTCCATAAATATTTACCCCATTGTATCCTTCATTATTGGCGCGGGTACCGTCCTGCAGCGTATGTCCGTTAGCGAGACTCTGATCACGGTGATCATATGCCTGCCAGTCCTTCGCCTGCAGATAACCGATATTTAATTTAAACGCCACTTTGTTATTAAAAGCATGTGCATAGCGTACAGATACGTCATAAAAACCGGTGGTGGCATCGGTTCTGCCGTTATCATTCAGGAAGCCGGTTTTTACCTGTGCACTTACGCCCTGGTATTGAAAGGGATTTTTACTGGTCATCAGCACAATACCATTGAGCGCATTGGGTCCATAGAGGGCAGATGCAGCGCCGGGTATGAGTTCTACGTTGTCCAGGTCCAGTTCAGGAATACCCACCATATTACCTACGGCGAAGTTAAGACCGGGGGCCTGGTTGTCCATACCATCATTCAGCTGTAGTACACGTGTATTACCATTGCTGTTAAACCCGCGGGTGTTCACAGATTTGAATGTTAAACTCTGCGTACTCATTTCTACGCCTTTCAGGTTGCCGATAGCATCATAAAAGGAAGGAGCGGGAGAGGCTTTCAAAGCACGTGCATCCAGTTTCTCAATGGATACTGGTGATTGCAGAATACTTTCCTGCACACGGCTGGCAGCTACCACTACTTCCTGGCCGAGGGTTTCTGTGGTGCTGAGTTCTACTTCCACTTTCTCTGCGGCAGAACTGATTTCTCTTTCTTCCGTTTTATAGCCCACATAGGAAAATACGAGGGTCAGCGGAAAGGAATGGGTAGTTTTAAGGGTAAAGGTTCCTCCGCTACCGGTAATAGTGCCGGACGTAGCACCTTTAATACTTACTGTAGCACCGGGTAGCGCGTTGCCACCTTTTTGATGTACCACCCCATTAATAGTCGTAGGTGTTTGCGCTGAAATTACCTGGGTAAGGGATAATAAAAGCAACAGGGAGCCCCATAAGGCTTTGATAAAAATGCTTTTCATACTCAGTGGAGTTTTAATGGGTTTAGATTTGGTCAATTTAAATATACCGAAAAAAAATTGGTTTTAATGGATTGGTAAAAAGGGATTAAAATAAAAATGCAGCGGAGTTTTCCGCTGCATTTTTATTAAACGTATATCGCTGAAATACAATTACTGTTTACTTCATCCATTCCTGCAGGATGCCGCCGATTTTTTCAAATTCTATGAGGAAGCCATCATGGCCATACGAAGAATCGATTTCATGATAAGTTGCATTTGGCAGGTAGGCTGCCATAAACTGTTGTTCCTCCGGTGGGCACAAAATATCACTGCTGATGCCTATCAGGAGCGTTGGTTGTTGAATATGGGAAAGGGTAGCGGTAATATTTTCATGGCGTCCACGCGCTATATTATGGCTGTCCATAGCTTTGGTGAGCAGCCAGTAAGTTTGCGCATTAAACCGTTTTACCAGTTTATCGCCCTGGTAGTTGATATAGGAAGAAGCCCGGAAATGATCTGTCTTTTCCTTGTCCTCATCAGATTGTGCCCGTACAAAGGTATGGTAGTTACGATAGGTAAGCATTCCAATGGCCCTTGCTGCTTTAAGACCTTTAGCCCCGGCACTATGACAATCGTTTTGCCAGGTGTCATCGGCTTCAATGGCCAGCCGTTGCGCGGTATGAATAGCAATGCCCCAGGCGCTTTCGGCAGCCCCGGTGCACAACAGAAACAGGCGGTCAGTAACTCCTGGTTCAATGAGTGCCCATTCGAGGGCCTGATATCCGCCCATGGAGCCACCAATCAGCAAATGGATACGTGGAATCTGCAGGTGTTGTCTTAATAATACATGTGCCTGTACCATATCCCGGATGGTGATGGCGGGAAAGCTCTTATACCAGGGCTTCCCGGTTTCAGGATTGATGGTATGCGGGCCGCTGCTGCCATAACAGGAGCCTATAATATTCGCACATACGATAAAATGCCTCGCCGGATCTATCGCTTTGTCTGGTCCTATTAAACCTGTCCACCAGTCAGCTACATCGCTGTTTGCCGTTAAGGCATGACATACCCATACCACATTACTGCCATCCTCATTCATAGTACCATAGGTATGGTACGCGATGTGTAATCCTGGTAATACCTGACCGGACTCTAACCGGAATGCTGCTTTACTGTGAAATACCTTTGCCGACAATGCTTCTTTGAATTTGCGCAAAACTACAATATTGGTATTAAAAATTACGAATTAGGAATTACGAATTACAGATTGCTGGTGACGGATGGCCGTAATTTGTAATTCGTAATGGTAATTGATTTATTTATCTTTGTTGAAGAAACACAATAATCATGAAGATAGCATTACAAAGAGTAGACGACGGATTTAATATGGAGGCGGTAGATGAAGGCGGCCATAAAGTACTGATGGACTCATCTCTGGAGAATGGCGGTAAGAATAACGGGGTAAGACCTATGCAGATGGTCATCATGGGCCTGGGCGGTTGTTCGGCCATTGATGTGATGATGATCCTGAAGAAACAACGCCAGGAGGTAATTGATTTCCGCATTGAAATTGAAGCGGAAAGAGAACAAGGCAAAGAACCTTCTCTCTGGGAATCAGCCCATCTTATTTTCCACCTCAAAGGTAATATCGATGCCGATAAAGCTGCTCGTGCAGTAGAATTGTCTATGAACAAATACTGTTCTGTGGCGGAAACCCTGCGTCAGGGTAAAACAAAACTGACCTGGGAAGTGAAATTGAACGCATAAACTGCTGTAATTACCATATCCATGAGCAAAGACAGAAATCAATACCAACCGGATACCAATGCTGTAAGAATTCAAATACCCAGAACTGATCAGATGGAACACGCTTCACCGATGTTCCTGACTTCCAGTTTTTGCTTTGATAATGCAGAAGAAATGCGCGCTACCTTCGCGGATGAAACCGACTTTAATATCTACAGTCGTTTCAGCAATCCGAACGTAGACGAGTTTGTACAGAAGATGTGTGCCCTTGAAGGAGGAGAAGCTGGTTATGCTACTGCTTCCGGGATGAGCGCTATTTTCGCCAGCTTCATGGCCCTGCTCAAAGCAGGCGACCACCTGCTGTCTGCCCGCTCTATCTTCGGATCTACCCATACCGTTATCACGAAGTTCCTGCCTAAATGGGGAATTGAAACTTCCTATTTCGACATGACTGATCCTGCCGGCATTGAAGCGATGATCAAACCTAATACCCGGATGATCTTCGTGGAAACACCCTCCAATCCCGGACTGGAAATCATAGACCTGGAACTGCTGGCAGGTATTGCCAATAAGCATAATATCATTCTGAACGTAGATAACTGCTTTGCTACCCCCGTGTTACAAAGGCCCATCGCTGCCGGTGCGCACCTGGTTACGCATTCCGCTACCAAATGGATAGACGGACAGGGACGTGTACTCGGAGGCGTGGTAGTAGGTAAAAAAGAACTGATAAAAGAGATCCATACTTTCTGCAGAAGTACTGGTCCGGCGATGTCCCCGTTTAATGCATGGGTGCTGAGCAAAAGCCTGGAAACGCTGTATGTAAGAATGGAACGTCATACGGAAAGTGCGCTCAAACTGGCGCAGGCACTGGAAAGCAATCCACACCTGTTGTCCGTAAAATATCCTTTCCTGCCCAGCCATCCTCAATACGCCATTGCTAAAAAGCAAATGAGCGGGGGCGGTGGTATCGTTTGCTTCGAATTGAAAGGAGGCCTGCAACAGGGCGTGAAATTCCTGGATTCGCTGCAACTGTTGTCACTCACCGCTAACCTGGGAGACAGCCGCAGCATTGCCTCTCATCCGGCCAGCACCACCCATGCAAAACTCAGCGAGGAAGAAAGAGCTATCGCAGGGATTACACCCGGTCTGATACGGATTTCTGTAGGTCTGGAAAATATTAAAGATATTCTGGAAGATATAGAACAGGCGCTGGAGAAAAGTAAATAAAAATCATTGCACACAGCTGACTAAAAGTAAAGGATGCTCTCTTCCATGGAGCTTACTTTAGTCAGCTGTTGTTATAAGACAGGTACTGTAGTGAATCAGTCTTTTTCTGTAAATCAATAAAATGGTGTTTTCATCCACCATCTTTCAAAGTTTAAAAAACGATTCCCTTATTGCGATTAGCCCCCGCATTTTTTGAACTTTTCTACTTATATTAGAATAATGAAATCCTTTGTACATTTTCTCTTCATCCTCATCGCGGCTTACGTAGCCGGTATGGTATTACCCTGGTGGAGTGTAGCCCTCGTGGCTTTTCTTGTCACCCTGCTGATGCCCTTATCTCCCGCCAAATCTTTTTTCAGTGCCTTCCTCAGCATATTTGTGTTGTGGATGATCCTGGCATTTTATACAGATGTAAGGAACGATCATATCCTGGCGAACCGGATGAGTGAAATGATTCTGAAGGTACGCAGTGCACCCCTTATGGGAGTAGTAAGCGCCTTCCTGGGAGCGCTGGTAGCAGGGTTTGGTGCAACTACAGCTGCGTTCCTGAGAGCGACCAAAAAGCCTGCAAACAAACCTGCCTGATTACTTATCATGGCTGTTAAAATTCTGATAAAACAGTTTACCAGATAGGCTGGTAAGCCGTTCGCAGTTACATTTGGGACTATGATGAAATACCTGTCTGCCCTGTTTTGTATTTTTATTATTTCCGGTTATTGTCAGGCGAATGTGATCAAAGGCCGCGTAATGGACGGAAAAGATCAGCCACTTCCTTTTGCTACTGTATTTATTAAGGGAACCACCATCGGCACCACCACGAATGCTGCCGGACAGTATCAGCTGGATCTGCCAGCAGGACAGTACACCGTCGTTTGTCAATACATCGGATATAAACGGACAGAACTCCCCATTAACGTTAACGCCCCTACGCAATCGCTTGACTTCCGGCTGCAACCGCTTAATATGCAGATCAAAGAAGTAGTAGTGAAAGCGAATGGAGAAGATCCTGCCTACGCCATTATACGGCAAGCCATTAAAAAACGACATGTCTATCAGCAACAGGTAAAAGAATATACCTGTATGTCCTACATCAAAGGCACCATCGGGATGATGAATGTTCCCGGAAGGATTTTGGGACAGAAGATAGATAAGGAAGACATGGGGGTAGACAGTACCGGCAAAGGCATGGTATTTCTCTCTGAATCAGTCACTAAAATATCCGCCCGGCAGCCCGATAAAATAAAACTGGAAGTCCTCTCTTCCCGCCAAAGTGGCGGCGGTATGGGTTTGAGCTTTCCTGCGATTATTAGTTTCTATAATAATAACGTAGCCGCTGTCAGTAGTCAGATGGGGCCTCGCGGATATATTTCTCCCATTGCCGAAAATGCGCTCGCCTACTACAAGTACCAGCTCGAAGGGGAGTTTATCGAAGATGGTAAAACGATTAACAAAATAAAGGTAATACCACGTCGCAAACAGGAACCTTTGTTTTCAGGATATATTTTTATTACGGATGGAGACTGGCGCATTCACAGTACGGACTTAATTCTTACAAGTGAGTACCAGCTGGAACTGATAGATACACTCGTGATACGTCAAACGCATGTACCCGTAACGGCAAACGTGTGGCGGGTAAAGGACCAGGTGCTGCGCATTGCTTTCAATAAATTTGGTTTCCGGATGGGTGGCACATTTGTAAATGTATATTCGGATTATAATGTGCATCCCAATTTTCCGCCGAAGTTTTTTGACAATGTGTTCATGAAATATGATACTGCTTTTGATAAACAAAAACATGCCTATTGGGACAGCATCCGCCCGGTACCACTGGAACCAGATGAGGTAAAAGATTACCACGTAAAGGACAGCACCGCCCAGGCCGCCCGGGATTCCTCTTTTTCCCGCTATCACCTGGACTCATTGAAACAGCAACAAAAGCGTGTCAAACCCATGAGCATATTGTGGAATGGGGTAAAGCATAAGTATTATTTTCGCCGCGACAGTAGTATTCAGTTTCATGCACTCAACGTAAGGGGACTGGCGAAATCGCTGAAATATAATACCGTAGAAGGTCTTGCACTCGCTGTAGAACCTGAGCTGATCATTAATACCGGAGAAGAAACCAGTTTACGCATCGCTCCTTATTTGAGATACGGTTTGAGCAACACTCACCTGAACGCCTATACGGAAATTGATTTTATAAACAACAGCCGGATCCGCAAACGCTTTGGACAAAATACCTGGACGCTGGCAGGAGGGAAGCGTATTTCCCAGTTTAATAAGGATAATCCAATTGACAATATCACCAATGAGTTTTATACCCTGTTCCTGAAAGAGAACTATATGAAGCTCTACGAAAACTGGTTCGCAAATCTGAAGTACAGCCGTACATTTCAGACAAATGACCGGTTAGCTGTTGGTCTGARTTATGAAAGCAGGATGCCGGTGGAGAATACCACCGACTTTGTGTTCTTCAAAAATGATAAGAAAGCATTTACGCCCAATCACCCCTATGAACTGGCAAATGTACCTTTTGAAAAGCACCAGGCCTTAGTGGTAGATATGAGCTTTACGTTTCAGCCGGGGCAACGGTTTATGGAGCTCCCGGATCGGAAAGTCCCTTTTGGCTCCAGGTATCCGACCTTTAGAATTGAATATAGTAAAGGAATTCCGGACATTGCCAACAGCATCGTTGATTTTGATAAATGGAATTTTTCCGTGCAGGATAATATGAACTTTAAACTTCTTGGTGAATTCCGCTATCATATCGGCGTGGGTGGTTTCCTGAACGACCGTAATGTGCAGATACCCGATTACCAGCATTTTAACGGCAACCAGACTTTTTACAACATCAAGTACCTGAATAGCTTTCAGCTGGCGCCGTACTATCAGTATAGTACCACTGCCGCTTTTTACACGACCGCCAATGTGGAGCATCATTTCAATGGATTACTCACCAATAAAATTCCGTTGTTTAACAAGCTTAAATGGAACCTGGTAGCGGGTGCCAATGCTTTTTATGTAAATGGAGATAATAACTATGTGGAAGTATTCGGTGGTATTGAAAATATTATGAAGATGATCAGGGTCGATGTGGTAGCCGGTTATCAGAGTAAAGAAGATACCCGTATAGGTGTTCGGGTAGGATTTGGAGGGATTCTGGGTAACGTCGTTAAGTTTAAAGTCGACTGACAATGATGCCGGGGATTTCGTTACCACCTGTAATAGCTTGCCAGGTAACAAAATCCCCGTATCTCAACACACACTGACCTGGTTAGAATTTCACTGATTTCTTTCTGCTACTTTTCAACTCCTTCTTCTCATCAAAGAAATAAGCGAGTAATCTGTAAATCCAGATACCAACTACTGCATAAATAAAGTAAGTAATGTAAATACTCATAAAATAACATTTTCGGGTTAAACAATATTGCTTCTCTATATCAATTTTCAAAAAGGGTGCCAATCGGGGTTGTAACTTAAAAGCAAAGTTATATACAATAATTATCAAATAGTTATAAAATCAAAAATATTTTTTTGGTGCTAAATGAACTTTTGGTTGACCGTTTACGTTAGTAAGATAATCATATTTGGACAAGCGCAGTGCACATTTTACTCACACGTACGTGCCAAATGTATCGTCATCTTTTGAATTATCAGCTATGAGAAAAATAGCCCTCTACGCGCTGTTGGCAGGAATTATCCTCGCCGCAGCTGCTTACATTACGGAAATGAACGACCTGCCGGGAGCAGTGGAACTGAGAACCCCCGGTTTTGTAGGTTACATCTTCATTATCAGTGCTATAGCCTGGTTTTCTCTACAAGTCCTTTATAACTGGAGTAAAGAGGCAGACCCTTACCACTACTGATATTCCTGGATTTTTGCTACCTTTGCGCCCTGATCAGCTGCTCTTTTATAATTAAAGAGGGCTTGATTGAATTTTGTTCACTAGAGCAAGTGTCCTTAAAATTCAGGTGAATTATGGCATTACACAACAGAGTATCCGCCGCCGAGTTGAAACAACGGCTGGCAATGGAAACATTTAAACGCGTGACTGTTTCTTTCTACCAGTACGCAAAAATCCCCGACCCGCAATTATTCCGCGATCAATTGTACGCATCTCTCTTTCAGCTGGATACATTTGGACGCATCTATGTAGCACATGAAGGAATTAATGCCCAGGTGAGTGTCCCGGCGCATCATTTTGAGGCATTTAAGCAACAGTTGTATGCTATCGATTTCCTCAACGGCATCCGGCTCAATATCGCGGTAGATGATGACGGTAAATCCTTTTTTGTCCTTAAAATCAAAGTCCGGGATAAAATTGTAGCAGATGGCATCGAAGACCCCTCGTTCGATATGGCCAACCGTGGCCGGTATGTGGATGCTAAAACGTTCAATGAGCTTACAGCCGATCCGGACACTGTGATCGTGGATATGCGGAATCATTATGAGTATGAGGTGGGACATTTTGAAGGCGCCATAGAAGTACCATCAGATACCTTCCGCGATCAGCTGCCTATGGCAGTAGATATGCTGGCAGATCAGAAAGAAAAGAACATCATTATGTACTGCACCGGTGGTATCCGCTGTGAAAAGGCATCTGCCTACATGTTGCACAATGGGTTTAAAAATGTATTTCACCTGGAAGGTGGTATCATTGAATACACCAACAAGGCAAAAGAACAAGGGTTACCGGTTAAATTCAAAGGCAAAAACTTTGTATTCGACGACAGGCTGGGAGAGCGTATCAGCGATGATATTATCAGCCATTGCCATCAATGCGGTGAACCTTGCGATACACATACCAACTGTTTAAATGATGGTTGCCATCTTCTGTTTATTCAATGCGAAGCCTGCGCGAAAAAGTATGATGGCTGTTGTAGTGAATCCTGTCAGACGGTACATGCACTGCCGGCAGAACAACAGGCGGAAATGCGTAAAGGTGTAGAGAAAGGATTGATGTTTAATAAATCAAGACGCAGACGAATGCAGGAATAAAAAAAATCCGCCCCGCGTTGTATCTTCTCGGCAGGGCGGAGTAGTTGACCATAAAATTGAATCGGCCGGAGTGATCTGGCCTTTCCTTTTTTATGACCATTCTATCAACCTATATGCGAACTAAAGTGGTTAGCTATTACCTTTTAGCTGTTAGTAAATGCAGCAAAGATGAACATAACATAGTCTTCGCTGCATTTACTAACAGCTAACAGCTAATGGCTAAAAGCTCTTCTACAGTATATCTTTCTTGCCTTTATATGCTCCGTAGAAAATGATGGGGAATACCAGCAATGTGAGTACAGTTGCGGTAATCAATCCACCAATTACTACGATCGCCAGCGGCTTTTGTGTTTCGGAACCAATACCATGTGAAATCGCGGCAGGTATCAGACCAATAGCAGCCATCAGGGCGGTCATCACTACCGGCCGGATACGACTCTGCACCCCAAGCCTGATCGATTCATTCAGCGAAAGCCGCGCCTCCAGGTTTTTATGGAATACGGAGATGAGGATCACCCCATTCTGTATACAGATACCAAAGAGCGCAATAAAGCCCACACCCGCAGAGATACCAAAGTTCATATTGGTAACATGCAGCGCCAGGATACCACCAATCAGCGCAAATGGCACATTCATTAATACGAGACCAGCATCTTTTACGCTGCCCAGCATTATAAATAATACCATAAAAATGGCGATGATACTGATCGGTACTACCTGTCCCAAACGTTGGGTGGCACGTACCTGGTTTTCGAATTCACCCGTCCAGCCTATGCTGTAGCCCTTTGGCAGTTTCACTGCTTTATTGATTCTGGCCTGTGCTTCTGCAATGGTGCTACCCAGGTCACGGTCACGCACGGAGAATTTCACCCCAATAAAACGCTTGTTGCTGTCGCGGTAAATGAATGCAGGACCTGTGATGGTTTTAATATCAGCAATCTCCTTCAGCGGTATTTTATTGTTGTTGATAGTAGGTACCATGAGGTTGGCTAGGTCGTCTTCCGTTTTCCGGTAGTTTTCATCGTAACGGATCCTGATATCAAATTTCTTCTCGCCTTCATACAGCTGGGTGGCTGTTTTACCACCAATCGCCATTTCAATCACCGCCTGTGCATCGCCGGTGGCCACACCATATTGCGCCATCTTGTTATCGTCCAGGTTGATACTCATTTCCGGCTGACCGATATTCCGGATTACGCCAAGATCTTTAATCCCCTGCACGGTTTTCAACTGTGCTACTACCTGCTGGGATAAGGCTTCCAGCTTTACCAGGTCGTCACCAAATATCTTCACACCATTGGCGGCCTTGAAACCTGCTACGGCTTCAGATACGTTATCACTGATAGGCTGGGAGAAGTTCAGGATAATACCGGGATACTTTTTCAGGCGCTGCTCCATCTGTGAGATGAGTTCGTCCTGCGTAATTTTGCGTTTCCATTCCTCTTTTGGCGCCAGATCAACCTGGTACTGCACAAAGTAGAAGCCGTTAGGATCGGTACCATCATTAGATCTACCAACCTGCGACAACACTCTTTTTACTTCAGGGAATCCACCAAGGTCTTCCCGGATAGCATGTGCCATTTTAGTGCTTTCTGTCATCGACATGCTCATGGGCAGCTCTGTAGTCACCCACAGAGAGCCTTCATTCAGCTGGGGCAGGAACTCTGTTCCCAGGAATTTGGCAGAAATAAAAGTCAGTACCATGAAAGCCAACGCCAGGGTAATACTTAAACGTTTGTTCCGGTAAGTCCAGCCAAAGCCTTTCATCACAATGCGGTCGAAGAAAATAACCAGCACATTATGCTTCTCTTTTACATTTCTGTTGAGCAAAATAGAACACAGCACCGGCACCAGTGTTAAGGTGAACAGGAGTGCGCCCAGTAATGCAAAGCCCAATGTCCAGGCCAGCGGAGAGAACATTTTACCTTCTACTTTCTGGAAAGAGAAAATAGGAATGAGGGAGATGATAATAATGAGTTTGGAGAAGAAGATGGCCTTCGCCAGTTCTCCACCGGTTTGCTTGATCCATCCCAGCTTGGCCATCTTATTAAAGCGCGCCATGCCATACTTTTGCGCCTTATGATCAAGCATCACGAAGATCCCTTCTACCATCACTACGGCCCCGTCTATGATGATACCGAAGTCAATCGCCCCCATCGATAACAGGTTGGCACTCATGCCTTTCAAGCGTAAACACATGAAAGCAAATAACAGCGCCAGCGGGATAATGATAGATACAATCACTGTAGTACGCCAGTCGGCCATGAACAGGAATACGATCACGGTAACGAAGATGATACCTTCCGCGAGGTTGTGCATCACCGTATGGGTACAGAACTCCATCAGGTTATCCCGATCGTAGAATGTCTCCATTTTAATATCATCCGGTAAAATGGTTTCATTGAGTTCCTTCAGTTTCTCTTTCAGTTTGATCAGTACTTCTGAAGGATTTTCACCTTTCCGCATCACCACAATACCTTCTACCAGGTCATCATTCTTATCAATACCTACCTGTCCTACACGTGGGGCAGAGGCTTCGTGCACGTTGGCCAGATCTTTTACCAGCAGGGGCACGCCATTGATATTTTGTACAATGATGTTATTGATATCGGGGATGCTGTTCAGCAAACCAATACCGCGGACTACATATGCCTGTCCATTTTTTTCAATCACATCACCACCTACGTTCACGTTACTTTTGGTAACGGCCTGGTATAATTCCAGCGGTGTGATGTCGTATTTGGCGAGTCTTACGGGATCGGCAGAAATTTCATAGATCTTCTCCTGCCCACCAAAAGCTACCACATCTGCTACACCCGGTACGCTACGGATCTGCCGGTCTATCACCCAGTTTTGCCAGGTCAGCAGGTCGCGCGAATCCCGCTTACTGCTTTTCAGGTAGTAACGGAAAATTTCGCCTGTAGGACCGTAAGGAGGCTGCACCTCGGGTTCGGCACCTTCAGGAAGCCCCAGGCCGCCCAACATATTGTTCACCTGCTGTCGTGCAAAGAAGTCTTCCACGTCATCATCAAACATTATTTTTACCACAGACAAACCAAACATGGTAACAGAGCGTACACTGGTTTTCTTTTGCACCGCGTTCATTGCTACTTCTATGGGCAGTGTTACAAAACGTTCTACTTCCTGTGCACTGCGACCGTTCCATTTGGTAACAATCACGATCTGTGTATTGGTTACATCCGGAAATGCTTCAATAGGCGTATGCAAAAAGGAAAATACGCCTGCAGCAATCAGCGTAGCCACGCTGATGAATACAAACAGTTTATTCCTCAGCGAAAAAGCTACAATATTTCTAATGAATTTATTCATAACTCCTGTTCTTTAGAATGCCACTCTGGTCCTGATTCCCACGATATTAACCGGTCCGCGGTCGCTGTTGTAAGCAGGATGCAGCACAAACTGGTAATCGGGGCTCAGGGCAATATGTAGCCTGGTAATGTTACATTGATAGAAAACTTCAGCAATCATTTCGGGTGTATAGTTCAACTGACCGTCGCCAACCATAAAGCCGGAGCCGCCGGCAGCGAGGTAGTTGCGGTGATCTTTGGATAACCCATTTACCACCAGCGCTATGCCTGCGTTGTCCTGTGCACGGTGCCAGCACTGCCCGTTTTGCAACCATCCGGCACTAATGGAACGATCTATTTCCGTGTAGGCCCAGGTTTCATTATGACCGTCATTCCAGGATGCTTTCAGAAAAGCACCGCCATCTTTCGTGATCTCCTGGTCTATATTAATAGCGAAACCATATTTGGTACGACCGTCTTTTCTGACACCGGTAATGTCCGGTGTATCTACCGCCGCTTTCACCGCCTCATTATAATTACCCATAGGAGCCTGGTTAATGAAAGCCATTACACGCACATTCCCTTCATGTTTATTCAGTGTATGCGTGTGCGTTACTTCCACTACTTCTCCATTGGATTTTCCGTAGTGATAATTAAGGGTAGGACCGTTGGCAGTGGTAGGTTCCAGCGAAGTGGCTGCCTGTACCTGCCAGTTATCCCTGCGGTATTGTACGGTCAGCGCCATGGTATAGCCACGTACATCGGCCGGATAATCCCACGCGGCATTACTCATCAGTGACCAGTTCATGAACTGGGTGCGGGGATCATGACTGTATACGTTCTGATCGAAGAAGTCGGCCAGACAGTATTTACCGCCTATGAAGCGCAGGTAATGTGTAGGCGTGGTGCCGGCTACATTGTTGATATCATCCTCATCTTCCTCTACATGGGATGTTAACGGTAACGTATAAACGCCGTATGCACGTGCCAGGTATATAGTTGGTTTGGGATTACCCACGCGGAAAGTTTCTCCGTTAGGAAAACCCGCAATGCCGGTGGCATGGCTGAGACCTTCACCACCGGCGAGTTCCGGGTTGATATATAATTCAAGATTTTTCAGCGGACGAATACCTGCGTAAATGGTACTGGTAATAGAGGTAGCACCTTTTTCATGGGTAAGAAAGCTGTTAGGCCCGGAATACTTCGCCTGGAAGTCCGGATGCCATTGCGTTACCAACGTTTGCTGGAAATGGAAAGAGTAGGGGATAATGCTATCCGTCTTCTTGTCCTGCGCCAGTAAGCGGGTACTGCTCAATGCCAGTATACCTATGGAAAATAATTGCTTCATTACCGGGTTAGTCTTTAAGTGCATCGTAAATGAGCAATTGATTTTTGGAGATTACTTTCTCTTCCGCACTGAGGCCGGATGAGAGGTAAGTAATATCTCCGGAAGTTTTAGCTACTTCTACCTGACGCACCGCAATGTTGAATTTGTCTTTAAATACCAGCACATAATTTTTACTGTTATCGAAGATGATGGCCGCAGAAGGAACCGCTATTTTCTGGTCGTTATCCTGGTATTTTACATATACCGTTGCAAACATTTCCGGCTTTAGCAGCATGTTTTTATTATCTATGCTGATTCTTACCTGCATGGTTTTGGTAGCCGGATCCAGGAAGTTATAGATCTTATCAATCTTGCCATGGAAGGGCTCATCAGGGTAGCTGACGGTGACTACGTCTGCCTGGTAACCTTCTTTAATGCGGGCAATATCCGTTTCAAAAACATTGGCCATTACCCATACATCATCCAGTTCAGAAATGGTGAAAATATTGGCGCTGTTATCCGAACGGATCTCCATATTGTTGTTGATATTTTTTTCAATGATATAGCCGGAGATAGGCGCTGTTACCAGGTAGGTAGCGCCTTTACCTTTTTTGTAAATTTTGAACAGGTCATTGAGCCGGTTGATTTCTGCATCTGATTTTTGTACTTCACCTTTGGCATTCACCACATCCTTTTCGGTACTCAACCGGCTGTCGTACAGGTCCTGCGCTACTTTCAGGTTTTTGTCTGCCACATTATGATCAGATTTTGCCTGCGCCAGTTGCTTTTCATAGTCAGCAATTTCCGCACTGTGTATCACGGCCAGTACCTGACCTTTCTGTACATAATCGCCCAGCTGTACTTTAATATCTTCTACATAACCACTTACCAGTGGATATACTTTTAATACCTTACCACCGTTCGGCGTTACTTTTCCGGAAAGACGAAGCTCATTCAGTACCGGTTGTATATGCGCGGTATCGATGCGTATATTTTTCAGCATGGTATCGCTGAGCACAAAAGTGGTCTTCTCTGAATCCTCTGCCTGGCTGTGTTTGCAGCCACTCCATAAAATGGTGGCCAGCAGCGAAAAGCCAATAATGATGATAGGCTGTTTCATGCACTTAATTTTTAAATAGTTCTTGTCCTGTTGCATAGTTGAGTTCTTCGTAGGCATTTACCCGGTTGGATAAAAACTTGTTAATATTTTTTGCGTTGTCGCTGTAGCTGTTGAAATAATCAATAAACTGCAGCAGGGAGATATTGCCTTTGCTGAAGTTTTTAGCCACTTCCTCGATGAGGGTATCAAACTCACCCTGGAACTGATGCAGGTCAAATCCTTTGTAACGCTTTTCCAGCGCTATGATACGCTGATAGGCATTCAGTACTTCTGTTTGTGCGATAGATTGTTGTTGCAGCAGTTGTTGTTGTTCGCTGCCAATCTGTAATTGTGCTGCACGGATATTCCCCTGGTTGCGGTTCCATGTGGGAAGGTCAATACCCAGGGTAAGACCCACGAAATTTGGTGTATAGCTGCCTTGCTTATCATAGGTAGCACCTACGTGGAGATCTGGTACCGCCAGCGATTTTTGGAGGCGATAGTTCAGCTGGGCGGTCTGGTATTGCATATCTGCTATCCTGACATCAGGCCTGTTTAATGATACACTGTCGAGCAGCTGGGGGAGTTGTATTTTGTCCAGGTTGTATGAAGCCAGATCTGCAGGTTGCAGCCTGGCCTCATAAAAATCCCTGGTATGTAACAATTGTTGCAGGTTTTTCTGAGATTCCAATTCCTGTTGTTTCAGGTCGGCAAAGTCATTCTCAATGCCCACCTGCAGTGCCTGTAGCCTTACCAGGTCTGCATGTGCCACTACACCTTTTTTATCGGCAGTGACATAGGCATCCACAATTTTCTGCAGATTTTCCAGCTGCTCTTTTAACACCGTTTCGGTTTGTTGCTGGTAGTACATATTGTAAAAGTTCTCCCGGAGCTGTAAACGAAGGGTGCGTAGCAATTCATCAAAGTTTGCCTCACTCATTTTCGCTGCGGCAGCAGCCAGTTGTATGCTTTTATTTCTTTTACCGGCGAGTTGTATTAACTGGTCCAGGTTGTATTGGGTTTCACCGCCGGCGCCAACATTAAACGGTTTAAATTTATCGGTACTACCAAAACCAAGTACGGTACTGAAAGAAGGATTGCTCCACATTTTAGCCTGTCGTACCAATGCTTTGGAAGCATCTATCTGGTAACGTTGTGCCAGCAATGAGTAGTTTTTTACCAGGAAGGAGTCCTCTACAGATTGTAGGGTAACGGTCTGAGGAGACGTTTGTGCCTGTGAAGGTTGAATAAAGCCCAGGCAGGAAACACACGCTGTCAGGAACAGCATCCTTATAGTTCGCATAATGCCAAATTTCATGACACAAAGCTCACAAAGGCGAATTAAAGGGGCCTTTAAGGAAGATTAAAAAAGGCTTAAAGAATTATAAATGGGGGAGCATCACGGTAAAAGTAGTGCCTTCTGCCTGCGTAGAAGTAACGGTGATATGCCCGTTGTGAATTTGCACGATCTTCTTGCAGATCGACAAACCAAGGCCATGGCCGCGGATTTGAAGCGCGTTGTGTCCACGGTAAAAGGGCTCAAATATTTTATTGATTTCGTCAGCAGGAATACCGATTCCCGTATCTTTTATCTGCACTGTAATGTACTGTGTAAAAAAATCGATAGACACCAACGCGGTATTATTCCCTGAAAATTTGCACGCATTATCAATCAGATTCAGGAAAAGCACCTTCAGCAGGTTCTCATTTCCATAGCAGGTCACCAGGGAATCATTATCGGGCACTTTCACAAAATGGATCTCCACTTTACTGGCCGCTTTTTGTTTGAGCCGGATGAGGGTAGTCATCTCCATCAGCAATTCATCAATACGCACATTGCTCAATACGAACTCCTGCTGCCGCATTTCTGACTGGGCCAGTTGTAGCAGGCCATTGGACAGATCAGAGAGATTCTCGGCGTCTTCCAGCACAGAAGTCAGCAAGGCAAGGTATTCTTCCCGGGATCTGTCTTTCGACAAGGCTACCTGTAACTGGCTGATAATAGCAGCCAATGGGGTACGCAGCTCATGAGAGGCATTGCTCACAAAGCTTTTCTGGAGATGGAAAGACTCACTAAGACGCTGCAGCATCGTGTTGAAGTTGGCGCCCAGCTTGGCTATTTCATCTTTACCTTTTACGGCCACCTGTGTATCCTGCATATTATTGGCATTGATACTATCTACCTGCTGCACCAGCTGGTCGATAGGTTGTACCATTTTTCGCGCAAAGAAATAACCCACACCAACCAGTACAATGACAGCAGTGAGCAGCTCCAGTAGCAGGATCTGGCTGAGGTTTTGCAGGTTCTGGAAGCCATATTTATCAAAGGAAGAAACAATTACAATCACAGAAACATCTCCTTCTGTATAATATACACCCACTACTTCGCCGCTTCCTTTRTCGTAACTGTATAGCTTATTTTCTTTAATGTAGTTAAGCAAACTGGGATACGTGCGGATGGTTGTATCTTTCAGGTTGCTATACAGCAGGTCATAATTAGGATTATATACCAGGATCGTTTCTTTATAAAGATCCTGGAAGGTGGTACGATCCAGTTTACGCAGCAGATCAACCTTTACATTGCCATCTTCAATAATTACATTGGCAATGGAGCGGGCGCGGTATTCCAGTCGCTCCAGGTATTCCGCCTTTCGTGATTTAGCCGAAAAATAATAGGCCAGCACCGCAAATGCAATAAGCATCAACGTAGCCGAGATGGTATAATAGAGCGCTATTTTGTACTTGATCTTCAATCAGAAAAGGGAAGGAGGTTTATTCTTCAGAAAGATAATATCCCATACCGGTTTTGGTATGCAGTAGTTTCTGTTCAAAATCCTTATCTATTTTTTTGCGGAGGAAGTTCATATATACCTCAATCACGTTGGTACCGGTATCAAAATCGATATCCCATACCTTTTCAGCGATGGTGAGTTTGGAGATGACTTTGCCTTTATGCATGGCCAGGAATTCCAGTAACTGGTATTCTTTGGCGGTGAGGGCAATTTTTTTGCCGCCGCGGGTAACATCTTTTTTCTCGCGGTCTATTTCCAGGTCGGCAATGCTGATTTTGTATTGGGTGCCATGTGTGGCTTCTGAGCCGGCTCTTTTCAGGAATACCCGGATACGCGCCAGCAGTTCACGGAAGTCGAAGGGTTTTATGAGGTAGTCATCGGCGCCCAGTTCAAAGGCCTGCATTTTATCTTCCATACCACCAAGGGCGGTGAGCATGATTACCGGAACCCGGTTGTTTTTATGGCGGATCACTTCACAGAGTTCATAGCCATTATGATGGGGGAGGTTCAGGTCCAGGATCACCAGGTCGTAATTATTGCTGGTGGCTAATCCTTTGCCAATGCGGCCGTCATAGGCTACATCCACATCAAAGCCATTTTCTTCCAGCCCTTTCTTCACGGCATTGGCCACTTTTACTTCGTCTTCAACTACCAGTATTTTCTGCATACGATATGAAATTACGAATTACGAATTACAAATTACGAATTTGCGCGGAGATCTTCGCGTTTACTATCTTCCCGCAAATGCGTAATTCGTAATTCGTAATTCATAATTCTTTATTCTTTCCTCAGCTGGTCAGATTCGCTTCCAGCTGCATTATTTTTTCAAACAACTGTTCATATTGCTGATTTGCCCGGTCCAGGTATTTCTGTACATCCTGGTATTCGTTTTCTACCTGGGCAAATTTTGTTTTGTCATTGTAAATATCGGGTGTTCCTAAACTGGCTTCCAGGCTGGCTTTGCGTTCTTTCAAACTGGCCACCTGACCTTCCACCTGCGAAAACTGCTTTTGCTGTTTCTGCAATTCACGCTGTACTTCTTTGTTAATAGCACCTTTGCCTGCGTCTACGGTAGCAGCGGTATTTTGCTGACGGGTATCTTTTTTCGTTTCTGCGTTGGCGTTAGTCTTTGCAGGTGCCTGCTGCTGGGCTGCCATTCTCTTTTTCCACTCTTCATACTCATTGTAGGTGCCCTTGAATTCCTTGATCTCACCATCCACAATTTCCCAGATTTTATTGGCGGTCTGGCTTACAAAGTAACGATCATGCGATACGAGTACCAGGCTACCATCGTATTTGTTCAACGCATCAATCAGCATTTGAACAGAGTTCATGTCAAGGTGGTTGGTAGGCTCATCGAGCATCAGGAAATTCGCCTGACTGATAATGGTTTTAGCGAGTGCCACACGTGCTTTTTCTCCTCCGGACAGGATCTTGATCTTTTTGAATACATCATCACCGGTAAAGAGGAAGCAGCCTAATAACTGGCGTAATTCCAGTTCTGTACGACCGCTGCCAAAGTTTTTCAGTTCATCCAGGATTTCACTGCCCATATCCAGCGATTCCAGCTGGTGCTGCGCATAGAAACTGGTCACTACGTTGTGACCGGGTACTCTTTCACCTTCCATCGGTTCCATACCGAAGATGATCCGGAGCAGGGTGGATTTACCCTTACCGTTGGCACCGATCAGTGCAATTTTATCACCGCGGTTGATTTCTGCACTGGTGTTTTTAAGGATTTCTATGTTCCCGTAGCTTTTGCTGATATTATTCAGGGTACATAAAATCTTACCGGGTGTTTTATCTACCGTAAAGTTAATTTTGATTTTAGACGGACCATTATCGGTTTGCTCTACGCGCTCCAGTTTATCCAGCCTTTTGGCGATACTCTGTGCCTGTGCTGCTTTGGAAGCCTTGGCTTTAAAGCGCTCAATAAAGCGTTCCTGCTGACGGATATAGTCCTGCTGGTTTTCGTATGCACGCTGCTGCATTTCACGGCGGAGTTCTTTTTCCACTTCGTAATCAGCGTAAGAGCCAGCGTAGTGGTGCAGTTGCTGCTGGTATACTTCCACAATCCTGTTGACCATACGGTCCAGGAAGAACCGGTCATGCGATACAATGATCACGGCACCGTTATAACCAATCAGGTATTTTTCCAGCCATTCAATAGATGGAAGATCCAGGTGGTTCGTGGGCTCATCGAGCATCAGTACATCTGGTTGCTGCAGGATTAACCGGGCGAGAAGCACACGCATACGCCATCCACCGGAAAACTGGTTGTAGGGGCGGTCTAAGTCGGCCGTGGTAAAACCTAAGCCTTCCAGTACCTGGGCAGTTTTGTGCTTCATGTTGTAGCCATCCAGTGCTTCGAATTCATGGAGGGCATCGCTGAATTTATGCAGCAATTCTTCTGTCTGGCTATCTTCCAGCTCTTTGGTAATACGCTCAATATCTTTTTCCAGTTCCAGCGCTTTACCAAAAGCCATCATGCCTACGGTAAGAATAGATTCATCTGTTTCAAAGCTGAGCAGGTCCTGGTTAAAGAAACCAATCGTCAGATTTTTACTTTTATTAATACTTCCTTTGGAAATGGAATATTCCCCATTGATAATGCGTAACAGGGTAGACTTGCCGGTACCATTCAACCCGATAAGACCAACACGGTCGCCCGGTTCTATATGCCAGGAAGAATCTTCCAGTATAACCCTGGATCCAAACTCAAACGTAATGTCCTGTAAAGCGATCAACATAAAAAATAAAAAAATTGGATAAAAAACGTGCAAAGTTAAGGATAAATGTCCGTATTTGGTGGATTTTGTCTGACGTTAGGTATGACAAATGCCGCGGTATTTATTTAGTTTTGCTTTAAAGCACAAAATTATGAATTTTAAAGTATGCGTTTCCGTTGGATTAGTAGTACTGGCAACAGCCCTGTTTGCATGCCATCAGGAAGCACCTAAAGAGGAGCAGTCCACCGGTACTTTGGCGGCTTTACAGGCGCCTTACAGCCAGGTATTTTATGATTCTCTTGGCAATGCCCTGTCGTCTTACTATCAACTGTCTGACGCGCTGGTAAAGGCCGATAGCACCGCTGCCAACGTTATTGCCGCCACATTGAAGTTTCATATAGATAGTTTACCACTTACCCTTTTACAGATGGATAGCAGCCATCTGGGCAATATTACCGGCATCACCGGTAGCATAAGTGCGGAGTTGGCCGGTTTTGAAGGAGAAACAGGACTGGAAGGTAAACGTGCTTCTTTTCAAATGGTGTCAGACATGTTATTTGATCTTGTTAAGAATACCGGGCTGAAAGGGCATACCATCTATCATCAGTACTGCCCCATGGCATTTGACGACAAAGGCGCCTACTGGCTGAGTGACAAGCCTGGGATACAGAATCCTTACTTCGGACATAAAATGCTGACCTGTGGCGAAACCAGGGATACTTTAAGTTATAAATAAGTTGTTGAATCGTGAACAGTAAATCGTAAATTACTGGTATCTTTTTGCTGTTCATGATTTAACGGTATGTTCACACGATACGGTCCCTTTGTCTTATTCCTTTACTTGCTATGCTCCTTTAACGGGGTACTGGGACAGCAATATACCGTTAGTGGTTTCATAAAAGACAGTACCAACGGCGAATCCCTGCCGGGAGCCACCATACAGGTTTTACACTCTTCAAACGGCGTACAGACCAACAATTACGGATTCTATTCCCTTACGCTGCCAGCCGGAAATTATATACTGCTTTACTCTTTTCTTGGTTTTGAATCCAAAGCCATCGCCCTTTCACTGAACGAAAATATTAAGCAGAACCTGGAGTTGTATCCGCATTCCTACCAGGCGAAAGAGGTGGTGATTACCGATAAAAGAAAAGATGCCAATGTTAAAAGCACTGATATGGGCAGGGCAGAGCTTTCTTCTCTGCAGGTAAAGAAACTGCCGGCCCTGATGGGGGAGGTGGATGTACTCAAAGCACTACAACTGATGCCCGGTGTACAGGCCGCAGGCGAAGGTAATGCGGGGTTTTATGTGCGTGGCGGCGGTCCGGATCAAAACCTTATCCTGCTGGATGAAGCGCCTGTATATAATACAGGTCATCTTTTCGGTTTCTTTTCTGTATTTAATGCAGATGCTATCCGTAATACCACACTCATCAAAGGCGGTATGCCAGCGAACTATGGCGGCCGGCTGTCTTCCGTGGTGGATATTTCCATGAAAGAAGGTAATAATAAAAATTTCCAGGGAGAAGGGGGAATAGGACTGATCTCTTCCCGGCTCTCCTTCCAGGGGCCGCTGAAGAAAAACAAAGCCTCTTTTATTGTAAGCGGCAGGCGCACCTATATAGACCTGCTCACAAAACCATTTATCAATACTACTGCGTATAAAGGGTCGGGCTATTATTTCTATGACCTGAATATAAAAATGAATTATATCTTTTCAGATAAAGACCGTATTTACCTTAGTGGCTATATCGGCAAAGATGTTTTCAGTTTCAATAACAGTGATCGTTCCTTTGACGTGAAGATCCCCTGGGGCAATGCCACCGCTACTTTGAGATGGAACCATGTATTCAGTAAAAAACTATTTGCCAATACTTCCCTGATCTATAACGATTACAAATTTCAGTTCAGCGCGCTGCAGAATAATTTTGATATCCGGCTTTCTTCCGGTATCAGTGATGGTAACATAAAAACAGATTTCGATTACTATGCCAATGTGAATCATCATATCAGATTCGGTGGCAACTATATCCACCACACCTTTACCCCGTCTACGATTGCGGGGCAACAGGATAGTACTAAATTTTCTCCGGAAAATGCGTTTAAGAAATATGCCCATGAGGTAGCGCTGTATCTGATGGATGACTGGGAAATATCACCTCAGCTGCAACTGAATGCAGGTGTACGTTACAGCGGTTTCATACAGATAGGACCGTATACCCGTTATACCCGTGATGCTGCCGGCAACAAAACCGATAGTACAGTATATCGCCGGGGGCAGCCGGTAATCAGCTATGGAGGCCTGGAGCCACGGATCATTTTGCGTTGGTCCTGGAACGATCAAAGTTCTGTGAAAGCAGCGGTGACCCGTAATTACCAGTTCATTCACCTGGTATCCAATGCCGGTACCACACTGCCTACTGATGTGTGGGTGCCCAGTACCTACCTGGTAAAACCACAGGTGTCGTGGCAATACACCGCCGGGTACTTCCGTAATTTCAGCAACAATGCCTACGAGGCTTCTGCAGAAGTGTACTATAAGGATATGCACAACCAGATTGAATACCGTGAGGGGTATACGCCTTCGCTCGATGATCCCGAAAAGGATTTTGTGTTTGGGAAGGGGCAGGCTTATGGCCTGGAATTATTTGTCAATAAAAAGAAGGGGCGGTTTACCGGCTGGCTGGGTTATACGCTGGCCTGGACCTGGCGTCAGTTTCCGGACTTAAACGATGGCAAGCGCTATCCGGCGAAATATGATCGCCGGCATGATCTGGCGCTGGTAGGTACTTACGACCTCAATAAGCATTGGAGTTTCTCTGGTATATTCATTTACGGTACTGGTAACACTACCACGTTACCGGAAACTTTCTATTTTATGGAAACCACGCTGGTACAGGGTTATGGCAGTATCAATTCTTACAGGATGGCAGCTTATCACCGACTGGATCTGTCGGCTATTTATACGCCAACGCCTAAGAAGCCCAAGCGGCGTATTAAAAGCAGCTGGACCTTTTCTATTTATAACGTGTATAGCCGCAAGAATCCTTATTTTATTTATTTCGATCAGCAGGGAAGTGCGTTGAATGGAACGTTGCAGGTGAGTGCGAAGCAGGTGTCGTTGTTTCCGATTTTACCTTCGGTGACGTATAATTTTAGGTTTTAGGGAAGAAAAGATGGAAGCTTTATACAGAAAAGATGGTGCGGTACATATGGGTATTGGAGTGGAAATACACGATGGAAGGAGGGACTATCTCACCAGAGCGAATCTCATAAGGGTAAATAGGGTGCCCACAATGGCAATAAACTGAACTATTGTAAGCCAGCCATAGTGGCTTTTTAGGTCAGATTTAGCGTCTGCCAGATCTACTTTGCTGGCCATCCGAGTGTTCATGTGAATTTCCAGGTGTTCTACCTTTGTGGCAATTGCATGGATGTCCTGTTTAAGCTCACTTTTGATTGCCAGCATTTCGGATTTAAGCTCACTCTTTGTTGACTGCAATTCAGCTTTGGTCGCCAGAAGTTCGTCTTGTCTTGCCTGATGTCTTTCCGAAAATTCTCCAATTGCGGTTACAAATTCCAGCGCCTTGTTGTCTGGCAAATGCAGATCTTGTCTGACAAGATCATACAATTTTAAATTTCCTACATTCATTATGTAATGTTTTTGTTTTACAGGAGTAAAATTAAGTTATTCCTGTTTTTAATATCTGAGTTTAAATAGATATTTCTTTTGGCTATATTATTTTTTTATTTTAAGGATCAATTTGTAAAAAGAATTATCGTGTTTGACCCTTTATGAGAAATATTAAACATGAGGCGATGATGAGCGTGACGAGGCTAAAATAAAAAAAGGCTAAGTACCTGATGGCTCTTCTGTCGCGGGTGTATCGTTGCTGCTGTTGTTCCTCATAAATAACAGCCGCTATGCCCGGATTCTTCCTCATCATTTTCTCCTCCGCGCTTTCATAAATCGCAATAATCAATTCTTTCGCCTTATCTTCCGGTACATACAATTCTTTCGTCAGTGTGTCGTACAGTTTAAAGTAATTCCTGATCATTGTATAATACTTTTAATTTACAATTGTAAAAATACCATCTTTTTCAACTGTACCCGCACCGCTGTATAAATATTTATTTTTAAAATCCTTAAGTTCAATGACATGGTAATCTAAAAGCTAACAAACTATTTCTTAACTTCGCAAACATTTTATAAAGGAAATATAGCCCATATGAAAAAGTATGGTGCTAACAGCAAAACGTATGATAAATATCACTTTTCCGGATGGCGCAGTTCGTCAGTATGAATCAGGAGTAACTGCATTGGACATTGCCAAATCCATCAGCGAAGGATTGGCACGCAAAGTATTGGCCGCAAATGTTAATGGGCAGGTAGTGGATGCTACGCGCCCGATTTTGACGGATAGCACGCTGCAACTGCTCACGTGGGTGGATAAAGATGGTAAGGCTACGATGTGGCATTCCTCCGCGCATTTGATGGCGGAAGCCCTGGAAGCCCTGTATCCCGGCGTAAAACTGGGTTATGGTCCTTCTATTGAGAATGGATTCTATTATGATATTGATTTAGGAGACCGTACTATTTCGGAAGAAGACCTGAGAAAGGTAGAAGCCAAGATGGTGGAGCTGTCTAAACAAAATAGCGTGTATGTGCGCAAAGAAGTTAGCAAGGCAGATGCACTGGCTTACTTTACAGAAAAAGGCGACCAGTACAAACTGGAAACCATCAACGAACTGGCAGATGGAAGTATCTCCTTCTATACCCAGGGCGGATTTACAGATCTGTGCCGCGGGCCACATATTCCGAATACCGGCTTTATCAAATCCATCAAGCTGACCAGCATTGCCGGTGCTTACTGGCGTGGTAGTGAAAAAAATAAGATGCTTACCCGCATCTACGGTATTACTTTCCCTAATCAGAAGGAACTGGATGAATACCTGGCACTGATTGAAGAAGCTAAAAAACGTGATCACCGTAAACTGGGTAAAGAACTGGAACTGTTCGCCTTCTCTGAGAAGGTAGGATTAGGCCTGCCTATGTGGTTACCTAAAGGAGCGATGCTGCGCGAACGCCTGCAACGCTTCCTCCAGGAAGCGCAACTGGCCAGCGGTTATCTGCCGGTAGTAACGCCACATATCGGTAACAAAAATCTGTACATCACTTCCGGTCACTACGAAAAATATGGCAAGGATAGTTTTCAGCCCATTCAGACACCGGAAGAAGGTGAGGAGTTTATGCTGAAACCTATGAACTGCCCGCATCACTGTGAGCTGTATAAAGTGTCGCCGAAGTCTTACAAAGATTTACCGGTACGCTTTGCGGAATTCGGTACCGTGTATCGCTATGAGCAGCATGGTGAGTTGCACGGATTAACGCGTGTGAGAGGATTTACTCAGGATGATGCGCATTTGTTCTGTCGTCCTGACCAGGTAAAAGAAGAGTTCCAGAAAGTGATCGACCTGGTGATGTATGTATTCAACAGCTTAAGTTTTACAGAATATACTGCACAGATTTCCCTGCGTCACAAAACTGACCGTGCTAAATACATGGGAACAGAAGAAAACTGGGAGCTGGCAGAAAGGGCGATTATCGAGTCAGCCGCAGAGAAAGGTCTGAATACCGTAGTGGAGTATGACGAAGCTGCGTTCTACGGTCCTAAGCTGGACTTCATGGTAAAAGATGCGCTGGGCCGTAAATGGCAACTGGGAACTATCCAGGTGGATTACAATCTGCCAGAGCGTTTTGAACTGGAGTACATCGGGGCAGATAACCAGAAGCATCGTCCGGTAATGATTCACCGTGCGCCATTTGGTTCACTGGAAAGATTCATCGCCGTACTGATCGAGCATTGCGCTGGTAAGTTCCCGCTTTGGCTGGCGCCTACACAGGTAAAAATCCTGCCTATCAGCGATAAAAGCCAGGACTACGCAGAAAAAGTAGCAGAATTGCTAAAAAAAGCGGAAATTCGCGCTGAAATAGATGACAGAAGCGAAAAAATCGGTAAGAAGATCCGGGAAGCAGAGCTGGCAAAAATTCCGTACATGCTCGTACTTGGTGAAAAAGAAGCTGCCGATGAAGTAGTAGCCGTTCGTCGTCAATCTAAAGGTGATTTGGGAACTATGCAACTCGGACAATTTACAGCAATGATAAATGAAGAGGTGGCAAACCGGAAGCCAATAGAGTAACAACGTAAATGAATGTGGAAAAAAGGTATATAAAACAATGAACATTACTCAATTGAGGTATGTTTATTGCTATGATTTTCCCCTTATTTTTGTAAATATTGTTTTTGGTCCATGGACGATATGTGGACCATGGACTACAAAAGGCAATTAATTAATTAATTTTATTTTTCTTAATGCAACAAAGACCCAGACCAAGTTTTGGCGGCAACAACCGGGGCAGAAACCCCAACTTCCGCAGGGAACAACAACAAGAACATCGCACCAACAGGATGATACGCGTTCCTGAGGTAAGGCTTGTAGGTGAAAATATTGAGGTAGGTGTCTACAGAACCGAGGAGGCGTTGAAAATGGCGGAGGAACAGGGTTTAGACCTGGTTGAGATTTCCCCGAATGCCGTGCCCCCCGTTTGTCGTATCATCGACTACAATAAATTCCTTTACGAAAAGAAGAAGAAGGAAAAGGAAATGAAGGCGAAGGCGCACAAAAGCGAAGTGAAAGAAATCCGCTTTACGCCCAACACCGATGACCATGACTTCGACTTTAAAGCCAAACATGCGGAAAGCTTCCTGAAAGACGGTAACAAGGTGAAAACCTACGTACAGTTTAAAGGTCGTGCAATCATGTTTAAAGAACGTGGCGAGTTAATTCTTCTGAAGTTTGCTGAAAGGCTGGCAGAAGTTGGTGGTTTGGAAAGTATGCCTACCATGGAAGGTAAGCGTATGATCGCCATCTTCGCTCCTAAAGCGGCTAAGAAGAAGGAAAAGGAACCTAAGGAACCAAGAGAACCGAGGGAACCAAGAGAGCCAAGAGAACCAAAAGAAGCAAAGGCACCTGTTACACCTCCACCAGCTGCTGATGCAGCACCGGCGGATGATGCCAACGCGTAGCCAATGGTTATATCTGATTAAGAAAAGCAGCACAACAGGGTGTTATACCCCGTTGCGCTGCTTTTTCTTTTGTAGGGTAGTATACTATTGTATCTCTTTTAATACTTTCCTGGCTTTTGAACAGATGCCCGGTGTAGGATTGTTTTCCAGCTGATCTTCAATCAGCAGGCGGATTTCGTTTTTGATCTCCGGGTAATCTTTCGCAAGATTAGCCAACACCGTCATGGAAAACGACTTTACCGCCACTGTTTCCAGGGGATCTTCCAGGAAGGCAAAGCAACTATTCATCACGGAACCATGCAGGCTTTCCGGGATGGATAAGTTTTGCAATACCCCCAGTACATTTCTTTTAACGGCTACCGGTACCCCTTCATTTTCCATGCTGCCTACGATGTCCGGCAGGTGAGGAGCAAGTAATGCCGGATGATTGTCGGCTACGAGACGAACCACCCAGGCAGACCGTTGTACCACCCGGTATTCATCCTGCAGAAATAATTGCATAAGCTGATCAAAACGACCGGCATGGGAGCCTATCCATTTCGCGATGCGAAGGGATTGTTCGCGGGAATGTTCTGCCAATATTTCGGAACGTAAATCCATATTGCCGGCAATTTAATGCAAGCAATTTAATTACCGTGTTCCAGCAGGTAGGATAATGTTTTATGGCGTATCCTGGCCACATCTTCCGGGTTTACCGGCTGATCGGTTTCTTTACCCATATCGTCCCAAATCCTGATCTGGATGTATTGCGAAAACAAAGGATCATTGCGGAAGGCCAATGCTTCTTCTTCATTCATAGGGCCTCCCTGGTATTCAAGGGTTTGTTTGCTGGCTTCGGAAAGCGTATCATAGTAAGCACTGTCCGACCAGGTCAGGTAACGTTTGGCGGCTACGTGGCTGCCCACCAGTTTCGCCATTCTATCCGGAAAGCCACACTCCAGCAGGTAGGCACTGCCCAGGTCATCATGCGCCAGACTACCATATTCCCCCATCTGTTCCGTGTGCTCAAAAAAATGACCAATGTCATGCAGGAACGCAGCTACGATCATTTCGTCATCAAACCCTGTCTTTTCTGCTATCAGCGCGGCTTGCATCATATGCATCAGCATAGTTACCTCTTCGCCGTATTCTTCATTGCCGTAATTGTTGTACAGATCGAAGATTTGTTCGATGACGGAGTGTGCATGTAATTCGTTGTCGGTCATTTTCGTACATTAATAAGAGTTAGTACTGTTTTTCATTATATGCCGTGGCATTATCGCAAAAGTAATAGCTGTTGCTACTATATCAGCATGCATATTGTTATATTTTTATTAAGACCTCATTATTAACTGAAAGATGAATGTGGAGTAAGAAGCCAAACATTTACCCGCGAAATAACATGGACGGGAGAGGCATCAGGTTGAAAATTGGGGGACAGCATAAATTCTAAGCATACATTTTAGAGTGGATTAAGAACACCCTTCATTATCGTCAACATTGCTCACAAAATGTATTGTCATTATGTAGGTTCCGTCTATGCTATGCTTAGCACCCGCTTAGTACATATAGAAGTGGTGCAGTAAAGGTGGACTTGATGCGGGGATGAGTTCCGGATGTATAACCGGGATGAAATTGCATCAGCAAATGCATGGAGGTGAGCACTGGCCATAGCAGCGCTGCTTCCCTACGAGACTGTAGTTGCGGAAAGAAATATACTATTGAAAGGAAGCAGGTATAAGGGGTTTATTCATCAAAATATCTCCGGGGCAAGATGGCTTTATTCCAGTTGAATGATAGCTGGATATGCGTGTGTACAGGTAAGATTAGGAAGCAATATGGTCCGCTTTGGGTAGGTACGTTTATGAGCATATTTGGGTACCTGTGACGCTGCCACCGCAATAATATCGGCCGCCATGTATTGTCTGTTGCCCGATGGGCCATCTTTGTACATCGCTCTTACCTGGAAAACCACTACCAGTGAACCCTCTCCGGGCACGTCCAGCGAAACATTTGTTTCCTGGAAAGTGGTATCCGGCGCTATCATGAGCGTAACCGTTTCGCTACCCACGACCTGACGTGATGTAAAATCAATCCGCGTGGCGATCACTTTTACTTCCAGGGCAGCAATGCCTTTATACCTGGCGATGGTTTGTGCGGGAATATTTAATATTCCGTTTCTGAAAAGCCGGGGAGCCACTGTAAAGAAACGATCTACTCCGGTATGCTGATTGAAGCGGAAGCCAGTGATGGTGGCATGATGATCGCCGGCAGCAATGAGTAGCCTGTTGAGCCGATTGATATGGGCGCCGTCACAATGGATATCCAGGTGGGGGTAGAAAGCCTTACGAATAAAAGCGCCTTTCCTGCTGGCGATGCCAAAGCGGCGGGATGCGCGACGGGTAGCAGCCGTTTGCTGCACGCTTTGAGGCATGGAGCGCAGGAAGTATTCGCCATTGCGTTTATATCCAATGAGAGGACCGAGTTTTCCCGTAAAGGGAAGGATAGACATTTGTTTTGCCATAGGAGATTATTTTGATAAGATAAATATAAGATAATTCGGGAAACGTATTTGCCGGATGGAAGGAAGATTGGCTAAAGCTAATGACATGTAATGCCTGACTGAAAGGAGGGCGTTACGTCGTTTCCGTCATAAAAAAATGCAGCGCAGAGATCTCACCTCTGCGCTGCATTTACTAAAAGCTAATGGCTAAAAGCTGATTCGCTATTCTTCTCCCGCTTCTTCACCATCGCCGTGACCAAGTATATCACGTACAGGTTTTACTGCCTGGTAAATACCGCGGTTGTATTTATTTCCTAAGATGATCAGGGTAGTAGAGTCCTGGACGAAACGATAAAATACTGTGTTATTACCATGCCACCAGCCATTATGATAGATAATGTTTTTGGTACTGTCCGGATATACCATCAGGCGCCAGCCAAGACCGTAGTTACGTATGCCGGGCTTTTCATGGCTGTAAGGGGTATAGGCGGCCTTCAGGGTAGCAGCATTTAACAACTGCCCGGAATAAAGCGCCTGATCCCATTTAAGCATATCACGTGCGCTGCTGTATATTCCTTTGTCGCCCATTACACCATCAAAGTAAGTATCCGGTTCAAACTGCCCGTTGTATTTATGGCTTTGGGTTTGGTGGGGACGTGCGGCAGAAGCAGGATCATATACAAATGTATTCATCATGCCCAGGGGACGAAAGATGGTTTGTTCCATGAACTCCGCGTATTTCTGTCCGCTTACTTTTTCAATGATAGAAGCCAGCAGGAGGTAGTTGGTATTGCAATACTGGAAATGTGTTCCTGGCAAATGTTGCATAGCTGGCTTATGTGCCTCCATTAGTTTGATCACTTCATCATTGGTGATGAAACGTGATTCTTCTTTCCACAAGCTATCACAAAAATACAGGTAGTTAGGTAAGCCGCTACGGTGGCTCAGCAACATGCGAACATTGATTCCTTTATAAGGAAATTCGGGAAAGAATTTTTGCAAAGAATCGTCCAGATTGAGTTTCTCTTTTTGTGCTAACCACAATACAGCTGCGCCGGTAAAGGTTTTTGAAACAGAGGCGAGTTGAAAAGAAGAACTGTCAATAACTGGTATTTTAGTTCTTGAATTCTCGTAACCATGATATTGTTCAAAAATGATAACGCCCTTTCTGGCTACCAGCATAGCACCGTTGAATCCGCTGCGCAATAATTTACCATTATAAAATGCTTCCAGTTCATGTTGCATTTGTATGGTACGGGGCGATTTTAATATCGCCTCTTTTTCTGCTGTGCTTAATCCCAGTGTATAAAGAGCGCTGTCTGATGTTGTTTTTTTCCTTTCAGCTTCCCGTCTTGCTGCATTGCTCTGGCAACTTGATATTATTGCAATTCCCGATATAGTTAAGATGATACTTACTGCTTTCAATCGCTTCATTAGAGGAGTGTACTACTTTCTTGATTCAATATGACCCTTAAAAAATACAAAGCGCTAAATTTATGCCCAAAGTAAAAGACTGCCAAATAAATAGCCTGTTTTCAGATCCTTTTAATTGATTTTTAAGCTGAAATGCTGAAAAAACTTAAAAAAATGCCCCTGATAAGTGCCTTTTTTTGATAAAATCGAATTTGATTACACTACTATTTGAATATTCCCAAACATCGAGTAGGTTTGTGCCCTGTTTCCCCGCTATCAGCAATTATTAAGCCAATTGCAACATATAGATACACATATAATTTAGTATAATATTATGGACCAGCAAAAGTCGACAAGTTATCCGAAAGAGAAGATCAGCATTTTATTATTAGAGAATATCAGTGATGCTGCGGTAGCAGAATTTACCACCGCAGGGTATCATGTACGCAAATTGGCGGGCGCTCTGAGTGAAGAGGATCTGATCAATGAGATCAAAGATGTGCATCTCCTGGGTATTCGTTCTAAAACCAAGGTAACCCGTAAAGTACTGGAATCGGCCAGGAAGCTGCAGGCGATTGGATGTTTTTGTATAGGTACCAACCAGGTGGACCTGAAAGCTGCGACTGAACATGGTGTGGCAGTATTCAATGCACCTTATTCCAACACCCGTTCTGTGGCAGAACTGGTAATAGGATTGTCGATTATCCTGATCCGCCGTATTGTAGATAAAAACGCTGCCGCACATAATGGCATCTGGATGAAAGAGGCTACCGGCAGCTATGAACTCAGGGGTAAAACACTGGGTATCGTTGGTTATGGTAACATCGGCAGCCAGGTGAGTGTACTGGCAGAAGGGATGGGGATGAACGTCATCTACTATGATGCAGAAACCAAACTGCCTTTAGGAAACGCAGAACAGATCCGTACCCTGAAAGAGCTCTTTGGCAAATCAGATATCATTTCATTGCATGTGCCTTCCAGTAAAACTACCGCCAACATGATCACGAAGGAAGTGCTGGCAGATGCTAAACCAGGTGCCATCTTTATTAACTATGCACGTGGGGAAGTAGTAGACCTGGAAGCACTGAGAGATGCATTAACCAGTGGCCAGTTATCAGGTGCTGCGATTGATGTTTTCCCGGTAGAGCCAGAAAAGAATGGTGCGGCATTCAGCACACCACTGCAGAAATTATCCAACGTCATTTTAACACCGCATATCGGCGGTAGTACAGAAGAAGCGCAGCATAATATTGGTCTGGATGTGAGCAGCAAAATGCTGAACTACCTGGAAAAAGGCGCCAGCTTTGGTTCTCATACAGTTCCTTCTATCAGTGTACCGCCCATTGAAAACACGCATCGTATTCTGCATATTCACGAAAACGTGCCGGGTGTGTTATCGGCCATCAACACTGCTTTATCTGCCAATAAAATCAATATCCTGGGCCAGTACCTGAAAACCAACGACCAGATTGGTTATGTGGTGCTGGACGTAGATACCAAACTATCGCAGGAAGCATTGGCTTTATTGAAAGAGGTAGACCATACTATAAAGACAAGATTGTTGTACTAAGCTGTCTTGTGCGAAATATTTTAGAGAGAGCAGGGATTATTCCCTGCTTTTTTTGTTTTCTTGCAGAAGATTAACCCATCGTTATTTCTATATTTAAATCCCTATAACATGAAAAAAATAACCCTTTTTTTCTTCTTTTGCTTTGGTGTATTAGCAACAATTCAAGCTCAAATCCAGGCGCCAACTTACGACACCGTTCATTTTAAGAAAGGATACATAAATGATATTTTTAGTAGCCTCTATTCGGCCAACTTTCGGTCGGGATTTATTTTCCAGACTAACGCCTCTATGAACTATGCCCTGAATGGTCCATCAGGTAATGGATTCAGGTTCCGTTGGTTAGCCAATGATACACTTGTTGATCATACCACTGACAGAGATCTGATTATGACGCTGCTTCCCAAAGGAGATATGATATTGAAGAATTCTCTAAATGTGCCTAATCTTACTGTGGGCAGTGTTTCAGATACTTCTTACAAAAAATTGGTGATTGCAGGGGCTAATATACCTACCAATATAGGTAGCAAACGGGATATTTCGTATGAATTTGCGGCTGCGGGTAAGGCGATTATCCGCTCTTACAGAGGAAACTCCTGGGATACTTATTTGCAGTTGCTGACAAGTAACACCAGTAATACAGGAGGAGAGCCAGCCGTAAGGATGCACATCAACCAGGATGGAAATATTGGACTGGGAAATACTAATCCGTTTGACCATTTAAATATAACAGGTACTATTGGAACTGTTCCCAACCGGATCGCTATACAAAATACGGGTATCCCTAATTCACTTTTTTACGTTGGAAACACCAGTAGTGATTATACTGTAACGAACCAACGCAGCACTAATATCCTGGAAAGTTATACCGATTTACATGTAGGAGCCGCCAACAGCGGCAACATTTATTTTGAAACGGGAAGAGTGGGTACAACTGCCCCTGTCCGCATGACTATCCTGAATGATGGTACTGTAGGCATTGGTACGAATACAACCGGTACCAATAAACTGGCGGTAGAAGGTACTATTGCTGCCCGCAGGGTAAAAGTAACTTCGGCAGACCCCTGGCCCGATTATGTATTCAATGACTCCTATCAGTTGCCATTGTTGCCCGACCTGGCTACTTATATAGCAAAGAATAGTCATTTGCCAGGTATCCCGGATGCGACTGAAATAGCCCGGGACGGACAGGACCTGGGAGAAATGAACCGTAAGCTCCTGGAAAAGGTAGAAGAACTGACACTGTATATTATCCAGCTGGATAAAAGAAACAATCAGCAACAGGCGCAGATAGATACGCTGATAAAGCAGATGAATAAATAATTATTCACCCGCTATATCTCCCTATTCACCGATTCTTTTTCCTCATATGCGCTTTTTTTGAGCATATTTTGAAAATTCTTTGTTAACCTTGTACTGCAACTGAAAAAAATAGCACATGAAAATGAACAGGGCACTGATAACCGGAGCTGGTTTAATAGCCGGGCTTTTGTTATATGTAAATGCTTCCGCGCAAGATAGTGAACCAAATAAATGGGCCCCGGCCAACATTAAAATTGACGGACAGGCCACAGAATGGCCCAAACCCCTGCAGTTCTATAACAACGTTACCAAGTTATTTTACACCATAGCCAACGATCAGGAAAATATATACGTAATTGTGAGTGTACCCGATCCGCAAAGCCAGATGAAAATTATGCGTTCCGGTATTACGGTTTCGTTAAATGCCACCGGTAAAAAGAAAGGAGGCGCCTCGATTACTTTCCCGCTTACCGAGAATGTAAGCACGGGAGCACCGGATGTACCGGAAGCCTCCCGGGCACTGATTGCCGGAGAACTGAAAAAACAGATCCTGGCTAATCTGAAAGAAATAAAGGTCGATGGGTTTGATAGTATTCCCAATGGCAATATTCCGGTGCATAACACGTTTGGTATTCAATCAGCGGCTTCTTATGAAGCTTCCGGCAACCTGGTTTGTGAGTTGGCTATTCCATTGAAAACATTGGGAATAACAGCGGTTGCTGATAAACCCATTGCTTACCATTTTAAGGTGAATGCGATGAAGAGAGAGGATAAAAAGGAATTGGAGGCCAAGCGAGCCAAAGGGCAGCAGGCACCAATGCCGGGTGAATACGCAGACCATTTCGCCTTGTATTATTCCGCAGACTTCTGGACCAGACAAACACTGGCTACTCACTAGTTTGCATACTACTGAAATCTGTCTTAACCGTTTTTATGTATAACAAATTGTTTTCTACGGGAACTAAAGCCATGCTGGCCGGAGCTTTTTGTGCCGGCGTTTTCATGTCTTGTCATAAAGACAATACGAGCCCAACGCCGCCTACTCCGGTAGATACCACGCAGCTCACCTCCGCACAGGCAGAAGACTCACTCAAGTACCTGATGTACCAGATTATGCAGGTAACCTATGGTGACGGTGGACGCACACTGGCTACCGGCCTGCCTACCTACTTCTGGTATTCATCCGTACCCAAGCTGGATCCGTTTAGTGCCAGCTACCCGAATGCTGATACGCTGCTCGCTGTAATGAAAAGGTATGCCATTAACACGGCTACCGCTGCACCGTATGACCACTATAGTTTCATTGACAGGAATGGTACACTGACCAATAAACTCATGAACGGTATTTCCGCCAGTACCTTTGCGGCTACCACCAGCGATTTTGGGCTGGAGTATGCTCCTGTGCTGGTATCTTCCGGCAGCAACCAGGTACGCATTTTTGTATTGTATGCAGATAAAAACAGCCCGGCAGGTAAGGCGGGGATTGACAGAGGCTGTGAGATTACGGCTGTAAACGGAACTACTTCTTTTACCAATACCAGTTCTTCGTTACAGTTTGTGTACAACGCAATCATGGGATCAACTTCCACAGTAACATTGGGAATAACCAGGGCGGATAAGACAACGTTTACGACTACCCTCAATCCGGTGGCATATAGTATCAACCCAGTATTGTTTGATACCGTATATACGGCCGCGAATAATACAAAGGTAGGTTACTTTGGTCTCTATACTTTTGCCAGCGTATTCAACGATAAAGGACAGGCTACTTATACCAAAACTGCCCTTGACCAGGCATTTACCAAATTTACAGCCAGTGGCATTAAAAACCTGATTGTAGATTTACGGTATAATGGAGGAGGAGCTACTACTACTGCAGAATACCTCGATAGCGCCATTGCGCCGGCATCTGCAGCTGGTAAAACTATGTACACTTATAAGTACAATGATAAGATCATGCAAAACCTCGCTGCTACTGGTCTAACGGAAACGGTTAAGTTCCCGGGAAGAACCGGTGGGTTGGCATTGGACAATGTATTTTTTATCACCAGCAGTAATACGGCATCTGCAAGTGAACTGACACTCAATAACCTCAAACCTTATGTGAAAGTTTTGCTTGTTGGTGAAAAGACATATGGTAAGCCGGTTGGATTCATTGACTTCAATATCTCTGCCTATAATCATTCAGGCACAGTAAAGTACCTGGCTGATCTTTATGCCATTAACTTTGCCACGCACAATGCTAATGGATCAGGAGATTATTATACAGGTATTGATGTAGATAAAGCAGCTGTTGATTATGTTAACGTTCCCTGGGGTGCTACCGCTGATGACGATAATCTTAAGAAGATAATGGGTTATATTAATACAGGGGCCTTCCCAACAGCGAGAGCAGCACAATTGAATACAGAAACGGTGAATGGATTGCGCACTGCTATTCCGAACACTAAGCCACTCAATAATTTCAATGGGATGGTAGATTACAGGTTAAGTAAGGAAATGTCAAAATTAAAATAATCATATGTGCGTAGTTGTTAGTGTATCCCTGCACTAACAGCTACGCATTCAACGTTAGTAAATAATAATTTCATCTGCGAACATAAACCCGCGTTGTTCGTTCTTCGCGTGAACCCTGATATACCGCGCTTTCTGACCACTCAGGTCAAATTTAAAATCTTTAAAAGCAAGTGTGGAAGTACTGAGAGGAACATCATTGTTTACCTGTTTCAGCGGCTGGAAATTTTTCCCATCTTCACTGATCGATACTTCTACAAATGATGGCATGTATACGCCAGGACCTGTCAGCTGCATAAATGTAACGGCTAAGCGATGCAGGTTTGTTTCCTGTTCCATATCTACTGTCACGTCCATATCACCCTCAAATCCTTGCCACTGACCATCTCCATAAGTAAGGGAGCCACGGTAACCATTTACCAGAGTAGCAGCTGCCTGAGCAGGATATTTTTTACTGTAAGGAACATTATAGCTCACTTTTTTACCAATAGCTACATGATCATCCAATTGAAGGAAAGCTGGCTTGCCTTGAAGCTGACCATCTTTGAAAATAGCAGCGGTGACAGGAGCAGAGCCTGAGACCACAAACGGACTGGTATACAAAGCAGACTGGTTGTCTGGCCTACTGCTATCCAGGGTATAGCGGATCTGTGGCTGGTATTGTTCTGAGCGGAATGAGATAACAGTCCGGTGATGTGCTGCATCTATATCCGGGTGAATGGTGATGCTATGAGAAGGTCGATAGTAATTTACGTTTAGCCGTTGGAGTAAGAGATAGTGCGATTGTAGCCGTTGCTGGAAATCAGCCAGATTTTTATGTGCGGTATCTGACCATACTACTTCGGACAACGCCAGCAAACGTGGGTAGGTCATATATTCCAGGTGATAGGAAGTGGGTATGTATTCTGTCCAGATATTGGCCTGTGCGCCCAGAACATGTTTGGCCGCAGCCGCATCCAGTTCTTTCGGGATTGGTTCGTAACTGTATACTTTATCGAGTGTAAGATATCCGCCAATTGCCTCCGGTTGGGTGGCCGGGTCGGCCTGATAACTGTCGAAGTAACAATATGCACCAGGTGTCATGATTACATCATGACCATCTTTTGCCGCTGCAATACCACCGCTCTCTCCACGCCAGGACATCACGGTTGCTTCCGGAGCGAGGCCACCCTCCAGTATTTCATCCCATCCCAGCAGTTTGCGTTTGTGAGCGATGAGAAATTTTTCCATGCGCCTGATGGCATAACTCTGCAATTCATTTTCATCCTTCAGTTTTTCGTTGCGGATGCGTTGCTGACATTTGGGACAGCTCTTCCAGGCTTTTTTATCTGCTTCATCACCACCAATATGAATATAGGGAGATGGGAAAATATTCATTACTTCTGTTAATACATTTTCCAGAAAAGTGAAGGTAGTATCATTACCGAGGCATAGCTCGGAATTTTTATAAGGTATGCCGGAGCAGGACAGTTGGGGGTATACCGCCAGTACTTCTTCTGAATGGCCGGGCATTTCTATTTCCGGAATAACAGTTATACCACGCTGTGCTGCGTAGGCCACTATTTCCCGCGCCTCTGCCTGGGTATAATAACCGCCATATGCATTAGGATCACCTTCCTGCGAATACCGGCGTCCTTTGGACCACCAATCTTTCCAGTTAGCATAATTACGCCAGGCGGCAATTTTCGTCAGTTCAGGATAACGTTTTATTTCCAGTCTCCATCCGGCGCCATCTGTCAGGTGCCAGTGAAAAGTGTTCATCTTATATAATGCCATCAGGTCTATGAAGCGTTTGATATAAGTTGCAGGAAAGAAATTTCGTGACACATCCAGGTGAACACCGCGATAGCCAAAACGGGGATGGTCGGTTATCTCAGCGCAGGGCAGGGTAGTCTGATCCGGTTGCAGCAGCCGTAACTGCAGTAGCGACTGCATGCCATTGATGGCGCCGGTTTGCGTACGTGCAAAAATCGTTACATAGTCCGGCGAAATATTCAGTCGGTATCCGGCTGAATCTGGAATAAGGGATTTATCTGCTGCGGTAAATACGACACTATGCAACGGTACCATTTTCATCAACGCCAGCTGTGGTTCGGGAAGATGGGCCGTTTCCGCAAAGAGAGTGGCTACACCTGAAAAGGCGGGTGCAGTAAAAACATGCGTTTGCGGGGAAATGGCAAAAGTACCTTTTTTAGCGGTGACCGATGCCGGTCTTGGAATCAAATCGAGATTACCAGCAGACTGGCCATGGGCGGATATCCCAAAGCAAATGGCCAGCAGAAATAACGAGCTATGTTTCATCAATTTTATTTTGACCCCAGTTTACGGATCATATCTTCTGACATGTCTTCTGAATAAACACCATACCCATACATCAATACGCCTTTGGTGCCTGATTTTGTTTCGATGGCATATACAACTGCTTCATCACCCGGGTCAGTGTCTCCTTCAAAACGGTAGGTCTCAGTAATTTCAAAGTCTTGTGGATGCACTTTTGTATCCTTTGTGTGTATACTGTCAAAAAGAAGATTGAAATCAGCCGTGTATCCACGTTTGCGCAGATCTTCCATTGCAGCTGTTACGGTGTCATAAACTTTCATATTGATCATGATTTCTGGTGAGTAAATTCCATTTGCATCGCTACTAAGTTAATAAAAAAGGTGACATTCAGTTAGATCAGCAGAAAGCAAAAAGCAGAAAGCAAAAGGCGATCGGCCTTTTGCTTTCTGCTTTTTGCTTTTTTGTTTTCTGCTTGAATTAGCGGACTACAGTTACTTCACCTTTGAGAACGTTGGAAGTTCCTCCAGCTACTTTTTTGTAGTTAAGCCACCATACGTAGGTACCTACATCTACCGGAACGCCTTTGTATTTACCATCCCATCCTTTATGATCATCGGAAGTCATAAAGATTAATTCACCCCAGCGGTTAAAGATTCGCAGTTCGTAGTCGAACATTTGTCCTCTTACTATTGGTCTGAACACATCGTTACGTCCATCGCCATTTGGAGAGAAGGCATTTGGTACTTGTGGTTTTGGTTCACATTGTACAAAGTCTACCGTGATATCATCAGTAGCGGTGCCGCAATCATTGAACACCGTTACTGTATAAGTACCTCCGTTCGTTACAGGGAGTGTAGGAGCGGAAGAACCGTTATCCCAGCGTACTCCGGTGATTCCACCGCCTTCAGCATGAAGGGTCAGTGTTTCACCTTTACACATTACGGTATCTCTACCCAGGTTAATGACTGGTAAACCGGTGATTCTTACTGTTACACTGTCCATGAATACGCGTTGACAGTATTTATCCATCACTGCCAGTTTGTATTTGCCGGCCTGTGTTATTTGTTTAACCGGTTTAGGATCGCCATCATTCCAGAGGTAGGAGATGGCATCCGGATTAGTACCATCCAGTGTGATGCTGCCACCAGGACAAATATTCCTGTCTGGTCCCAGATCCAGTGTGAGAGATGGTTTCAGTCTTACGTTTACAGTATCTCTTACCACACAATTGTCTCTGCTTACTGACACCCAGTAACCACCAGGTTGATTCACCACGATAGAGTTGCCGGTTTCACCTGTCTGCCATTTGATACGGCCACCATTTGAATTAACAGTGAGCATGATAGACTGATCAGGACAGATCGATGTATCACGACTCAGGCTGATATCCGGTGGAGGATTCACGCTCACTTTCACGGTATCGATAGTGATACATCCGGACTTCATCACTTTCACCCAGAATTGTTCCTGTGTACCTACCAGTATGGAAGAAGCAGTAGAACCGTTGCTCCAGAGGTATTGTGCACCATTTACATAAGCATCCAGTTTCACAGACTGACCGCGACAGATGGTCGTATCAGGAATATCTACCAGTGGTGTTGGTACCAGGCTTACATGAATGGTGTCTGTAGTAGCACATTCACCATTGCTTACATTTACCCAGTAAGTACCAGCCTGATTGATATTGATCCTTTGCGTGGTTGCGCCGGTAGACCATTTAATCTGGTAAGCGAAGTTAGCAGGTCCTGCATCCAGTACCAGGCTGTTGCCACCACATATTGTGGTATCGTTGCCCAGGTTCACCATTGGTTTCTGAATGTAGGTCAGGTTGTAAGTCATTGTATCAGAAGAACAACCGGTTCTGCCATCTGTTATAATGAATGATGCAGAAGTAGCGCCATTCAGGTTGAACACATTATTGCTTTGTGTCAGCGGTAAACCTGTTACTACGTTGGAAGGTGTTACGCTTACCAGGGTGTAGGTAGGCAGGTATACGTTGCCCACTTTACGTAATGCTATTCTTCCGTTGTCGGAGCAGTTGGAAGGCAGGGTAGCTTCCAGCTGTGGTTTAGGACAAGGGTTGATGATTACACGTTGGATCACATCGTTGGCTTTATTGCCGCAGGCATCCATGATAGTCCATCTTCTTACAATCGTATAGCCGTTACAGATATCTGCAACAAATGGATCTTCCGTATAGATAGCTCTTTTCGGGAAGGTATTATCACAGTTGTCTGTAGCTGTCAGCACCGGAGGAGCCGGGATTTTATCCTGACAGAAGATCACTACATCTGCCGGAGCAGGCATGATCACAGGTTTGGTGGTATCTTTCACCGTTACTACCTGTGTCGCGGTAGTGGTATTACCACAGGCATCTTTCGCAATCCATGTTCTGATGATACGGTAGTTACCGGCACAATCATCAGGTGTTCTTTCTGTTGTGATGCGGCGGCTTACCGTCAGGCCATTTCCGATAGTGCTACAGTTATCAGTAACCTGAACATCTATAGCAGGAGCAGGGATGTTGTCGCAGCTCACGGTAGTATCTGCAGGAGGTTTCACGGTGAATACCGGTTTAATGGTATCCTGTACAGTGATAATCTGCTGCATCGTTGATTTGTTACCGCAATCATCTGTAACTGTCCAGGTGCGTGTTTCCTGGTAATTGCCGGCACAGTTGCCTGGTAATTTCACCGTTTTAGTGCTGGTGAATACCTGTACTGTAGCGGTACAATTGTCAGTGGCAGTAATTACCGGCCATGCTGGCACCTTATCGCAATCTACCACGGTGTCTTTCGGAGCAGGCATGCTGAATACCGGTTTAGTGGTATCCTGAACGCTGATGATTTGTTGTACGGCACTTGCATTTCCACATTCATCAAAGGCGGTCCATTTTCTGTAGATCAGGTAGTTGTTGTTACAATTTGCCTGGTTATGAACCACGGAGTCTTTCGGTACTACTGTAATTACACCAGGTGTACAGTTATCGCCTGCGGTGAGATTGAATCCTGCGGGTACCTTGTCGCAATCTACTGTTGTATCAGCAGGAGTGGCCACATTGAATACCGGAGCAGTCATATCTTTCACCGTGATTACCTGTTTCAGGGTAATGCCAGTGTTACACTCGTCTTTCGCAGTCCAGGTGCGTATCAGGAGGTAGTTGTTAGTACAGTTGCCTGGAATATCCTGGCGAACTTCTACCACTGGTATGATGATTTCACCTGCGCAATCGTCGTTTGCTTTCAGGTCTGTTTTAGCAGGCACTTTGTCACAATCAACCGTGATATCGGCAGGAGCAGGGGTAGTAAATACCGGTGCTTTTGTATCCTTTATCGTGATCGTCTGCGAAGCGCTTACTGACAATCCGCATCTGTCTGTTGCCGTCCAGGTACGGGTGATGGTGCTAAGACAAGGAGAAGTCACTACGGTTACATCATTGTGCGTAACGGTGAGTGTTTCATTATTATAAGGTGCGTGACTGAACACCGGATCTCCGAAGAGTGTGGTGTAGTCTTTACCTTTTTCACATTCTGTGATGATAGCAGGAGGAGTGAAGGTAACAATCGGACTGATAGTTACAACAGTGATCTTCACTGCATTGCTGATGTTGTTGATACAAGCACCAGATGCTACCACTCTTCTGTACCAGGTATTGACAGAGAGTACACCAGGCTGGTAAGTATCTCCGGTTGCTCCATTAATATTGGTAAACGGTCCGGTAGCACCAGTGGTACTTTGTTGCCATTGGTAAGTATAGGTACCATTACCACCACTCAGTGCAATACCGCGTATCGCCATTGGCATTTCTGTCAAACAAACGGTCTGATCATCGCGGATGGTATTACCAAGTATTGGTTTGCGGTTGATCAGTGTTACACTTGAGCTGGAAGCATCACAAACACCGTTGCTTACTACCCAGGTCAGTTGTGCCGTTTCGCCGGCAGGAACGGTGATGGTCGCATCTTTTTGGTTAATGTCACTGATGTTGATTAACGCAGCGTTGTTGCTGGTAACAATCCAGGTACCTTTTGCACCTGCCACACCAGGATCACTGGCATTCATCTTAAAGGTGGCATCATCGCAATGTTCCTGGTCAGGTCCTGCGTTGGCAGCTACCGGTAAGCGGTAGTTAATGAGTGTAACATCATCCCAGGTAGCACTACATACACCATTGGTAACCGTCCAGCGTAGGGTAACAGTGTCACCCACGTTTACATTTACCGCAGAAGTAGGACTATTGATAGACTTGATCACTGCATTACCTTTAATAATAGACCAGAAGCCTCTTGCACTTGGAACAGACAGTGGAGTAGCGGCCATGGTGAAATCTCCGGTGTTGTTACACATTTCAATATCTGCACCGGCGTTAGCATCGTCTGCTTTCTTGTAATTAATCAGTGTTACAATGCTGCTGCTGCTTGTACAAGTACCATTTGTAACGGTCCATTTCAATATAACGGTGTCGCCTATAGGAACAGTTACACTGGTAAACGGATCATTTGGTGATTTGATAATGGCAGCGCCGGGGATACGACTGATATCTTCCCAAACACCTTTCGCACTGGTTGATCCAGGTTGACTCGCTTTCATTACAAAGTCGGCAGTGGTATTACATTTTTCCTGGTCAGGACCAGCATTTGCTGTAATGGCTGCTTTGTAATTGATGATAGTCACTCTGCTGAACGTGGTATCGCATACACCGTTGGCAATCGCCCACTGGAGTACAGCGGTATCACCTACAGGCACAGTTACTGCAGTTGTCGGACTATTTGGTGATTTAATAGTGGCATTTCCGCTGAGGATAGTCCAGATGCCTTTTGCAGTTGGTACACCCGGGTTATTTGCCTGCATGATAAAGTCAGCTGTATTGTTACAGATTCTTTGATCAGGTCCGGCGTTAGCCTGGTTAGCGGTTGCGTAGTTGGTCAGCAACACCGTATCGGTAGTGGCTGTGCAGGTACCGTTGGAGATGGTCCATACCAGCGTAGCAGTATGCCCGGCCAGTACTTTCACCTTCGTATTGTTTAAAGTGACATCCGTGATGGTCACCCAGCTCGGATTACCTACCGCTGTCCAGGTACCTTTCGCTCCATATTCAGAAGGCTTGTTAGCAGCCATGGTGAAGATAGAGTCGTTACAATGTTCCTGGTCAATGTTCGCATTCGCAATAGCCGGTACGTCGTAGTTAGTCAGTAACACGGTATCGGTAGTGGCGGCACAGGTACCGTTAGAGATAGTCCATACCAATGTAGCAGTATGTCCTGCCAGCACTTTCACCTGTGTATTATTTAAAGTACTATCGGTGATTTTTACCCATGATGGTTTATTTAATACAGACCACACGCCTTTGGCACCGTATTCAGCAGGCTTATTAGCAGCCATAGTGAACATAGAGTCGTTACAATGTTTCTGATCACTGTTGGCATTTGCAATAGCAGGGATGTCATAGTTAGTCAGCAGCACGGTATCGGTAGTAGCGGCACAGGTACCGTTAGAGATGGTCCATACCATTGTAGCAGTATGACCAGCCAGCACTTTCACCTGTGTGGTGTTTAAGGTGGTATCGGTGATTTTTACCCATGATGGTTTATTTAATACAGACCATACGCCTTTTGCTCCATATTCAGTAGGCTTGTTAGCCGCCATGGTAAACATCGAGTCGTTACAATGTTTCTGATCAGGGCCTGCAATGGCAGCTGCCGGTACATCGTAGTTCGTCAATAATACGGTGTCGGTAGTAGCGGCGCAGGTGCCGTTGGAGATAGTCCATACCAGTGTAGCGGTATGACCAGCCAGTACTTTCACCTGGGTATTATTTAAAGTACTATCGATGATCTTCACCCATGATGGTTTGTTTAATACAGACCACACGCCTTTAGTACCATATTCAGTTGGCTTGTTGGCGGCCATAGTGAACATAGAGTCGTTACAATGTTTCTGATCACTGTTGGCATTTGCAATGGCAGGGATGTCATAGTTAGTCAGCAGCACGGTATCGGTAGTAGCAGCGCAGGTACCGTTGGAAATGGTCCATACCAGTGTAGCTGTATGTCCGGCCAGTACTTTAACCTTCGTGGTATTTAATGTTGTGTCAGTAATAGTTACCCAGTTAGGCTTGCCTACTGCGGTCCAGGTACCTTTCGCTCCATATTCAGTAGGCTTGTTAGCGGCCATGGTGAAGATAGAGTCGTTACAATGTAACTGATCAACGCCTGCTTTCGCAATTGTTGGTACATCATAGTTCGTCAGTAACACGGTATCGGTAGTAGCCGCACAGGTACCATTAGTAATGGTCCATACCAGCGTAGCAGTATGCCCGGCCAGCACTTTCACTTTTGTGGTATTTAAAGTGGTGTCGGTAACAGTCACCCATGTTGGTTTACCTACTACTGTCCAGGTGCCTTTAGCTCCATATTCAGTAGGCTTGTTAGCGGCCATGGTGAAGATAGAGTCGTTACAATGTTTCTGATCACTGTTGGCATTTGCAATAGCAGGGATGTCGTAGTTAGTCAGCAGCACCGTATCGGTAGTAGCGGCGCAGGTTCCGTTAGAGATAGTCCATACCAGTGTAGCGGTATGACCAGCCAGTACTCTAACGCGAGTGGTGTTTAAGGTGCTATCTGTAATGGCCGCCCATGTTGGTTTACCTACCACTGTCCAGGTACCTTTCGCACCGTATTCAGTTGGTCTGTTAGCCGCCATGATGAACATAGAGTCATTACAATGTTTCTGGTCAATACCTGCTTTCGCAACAGCTGGTACATCGTAGTTAGTCAATAACACGGTATCGGTAGTAGCGGCGCAGGTACCGTTGGAGATAGTCCATACCAGTGTAGCAGTATGGCCCGCCAGTAATTTAACTTTTGTAGTATTTAAAGTGGTGTCGGTAACAGTTACCCATGTTGGTTTACCTACTACTGACCAGGTGCCTTTTGCTCCATATTCAGTAGGCTTGTTAGCGGCCATGGTGAAGATAGAGTCGTTACAATGTAACTGATCCATGTTTGCTTTCGCAACAGCAGGTACATCGTAGTTAGTCAGCAACACGGTGTCGGTAGTAGCCGCGCAGGTGCCGTTGGAGATAGTCCATACCAGGGTAGCAGTATGACCCGCCAGTACTTTAACTTTTGTAGTATTTAAAGTGGTGTCGGTAACAGTTACCCATGTAGGTTTACCTACCACAGACCAGGTGCCTTTTGCTCCATATTCAGTAGGCTTGTTAGCGGCCATGGTGAAGATAGAGTCGTTACAATGTAAC